>JBHIYI010000004.1:0-292687 GCA_041984335.1 Henriciella sp.
CGGTTTGGCCGATATGGCTATCGCCGGATCACAGCCTTGCTTCGAGAAGCAGGCTGGTCTGTTAGCACGGGCCGTGTCTATCGCATCTGGCGACGTGAAGGGCTGAAAGTCCCGCAGAAGCAGCCCACCATTCGAAGCGAGAACAGTGATGAGGGCTGGCAGCGGTCAATCACACGCGGTGAGGATCGCGGCACAATCGAGAAACTGGGCTTCAGGGCGGCGCTGGCCTTTCAGCCCACCGAAAAGCTCGACATTGACCTGTCTTACAATGGCTGGATCAACAAATCCGACACAGTTGGTGGACAAGGCTTCGCGCTCACACCGGCCACAGATCCGTTCAGTCCGCTGGCTGGGTCGGGCGCTTTGTTCAACCAGCCGGGTCTGGTCAATTTCATCCTGAACAATCAACCCACAGAGGCGTCGCAGGCTGACTGGGCGGAGTCCAATGCCCGGTCTGCGGATGAATTCGGTATCTCAGGCGCGCAGGGACCACTTGAAGAGGATTCCAGTTTCGACGCTTTCAAAGTTGGGATCAACTATACGTTCGACAATGACATGCGCCTGGTCTCCCTGACCGGGCTCAATCAACTGGAGCGTAAAGCTCTGCTCGACTGGTCTGGCGCACCCTATGCGGTCCTACTGCAGGATATTGACGCCGACATTGACTCGTTCAGCCAGGAACTTCGTCTCGAGGGCGAAAACGGCATCGCACAATGGATGGTTGGCGCCTATTACAGCAAGGATGAAATCATCGATTCCAATCAGACCTTCCTGCGCGACAATGCAAACAGCAATTTCGTCAGCGCCATTGCCACAGGTCTTGCCTATGACGCGGCAAACACGTTGCCACTCTTGAACCCGGCGATTACGCCAACCGAGATTGCGCAAACCCAATTCCTGATCGACAATTTCCTGAATGTGGATCCCGAGACGGGCCTGCCCTACTCACCGGGTGAAATTCTTGGCTCGTTCCAGAAATATCGCGATATCGGAGATTTCGAGTCAACGAGCACGAGCATATTCGCGAATGTGGATTGGGAATTGTCACCGGAATTGTCTGTGACCACGGGGATCCGCTATACCGAAGACAAGCAGGACTATATCGGATGTTCGCAGGACATTGACGGCTCCATGCAGCCCAATGTGAATGTCTTCAACCGCTTCTTCTTCCTCGGCTTCTACGGTCAGGCAGCGCCCGCGGCGCCATTGCTGGAAAACCAGTGCGTGACTTATAGCGAAGTCAACAACGCGTTCGGCTTTGTCGAGTCCGAGGTGAAAGAAGACAATGTATCCTGGCGGGTCGTGGCCAACTATACGCCGGACAACTTCGATGATCTGTTATTGTTTGGATCGATCTCGAAAGGTTACAAATCGGCCGCGACGCCGGTCAATGCGGCCTCCAAAGCAGAGCAGAACTTCCCGGCGACACAAGAAAGCTTGCTGGCCTATGAGCTCGGCATGAAGGCCGGACTCCTGAATGGTCGCATGCAAGCCAATGCCTCCGTTTTCTTCTATGACTATACCGACAAGCAAGTATCGGCCTTCTTCCCGGATCCGATCTATACCGCGCTCGCACAGCTGCAAAATGCACCTGAAGGTGAGGCGTATGGTCTGGAAGCGGACGTCACCTGGTTGCTGACCGAAAACCTGACGGCGATCGGAGCACTGACCTTGCTGAATACGGAGTTTGGCAGCTTTGACACGTTCGACTTTGCCGGACGCCCGATTAACAATCAGGGCGATCCGTTCCTGTACAGTCCCGAAACATCGGGCAGCCTGACCCTGATCTATGACAATGACATTTCGCCAACCCTCGGCGTGCGGGCCGCGCTCAGCGGCCGCTGGCAAAGCGACTCCACCGCAGGCGATCCGGACAATCCGCTGTATGACATTGATTCCTACGGTGTCCTGAACGGCAGTGTCGGCGTCTACTCGATCGACAACGGCTGGGAACTCTCCTTGTGGGGACAGAACCTGACGGACGAGTATTACTGGCAACAGATCACCTCCAACGCCAATGTCATCCTGCGGTTCGCGGGTCGTCCGCGGACATATGGCCTGTCCCTGTCTTACGATTTCTAAATTTCCTCCCGCAGCAAGCTGCATCCGCCCCATCAGGATCGCGGGTGCAGCTTGTTCTTTTTGACCGAACGGGGCGAGAGCCCACGCAGCTCAGTCAGGGGAAGCCTGAGAATAGCCTTCCCGCGCGGCCGACACGCCTGACCTTCCGATCTCAATCGATTTGACGTCGCAGGATGGGCGAACCAACGAAGTCGGCTTTCGGCGTCAAAGCGGACGTTGCTTTCGCGGAGAGTTTCCTGGAACACAGGGCTTAAGTTTGACGCGCCGACTATGGGGAAATAGGAACGCCAATCAGCATCGAAACGAAGACCCGCGGCCATGTTGTCACTTCCCAAACTTGGTAATCGAATCATGGTGCTTGGTCCGTCCAATGCAGGAAAGTCGACATTGGCCATCGCGCTTGCCGAACGGATGAATCTACCGATCGTGCACCTCGACCAATTGCAACATCTGCCGAACACCGACTGGCAAACTCGACCAGAGGCCGAGTTCAAAGCGCTTCACGACAAAGAGATAATGACTGACCGATGGGTAATTGATGGCAACTATTCACGCCTTATGCCGCAGCGTTTAGAGCGTGCGACAGGCATTATCCTGCTTACCTCAAATCGATGGCTGCGCCTGGCGCGTTACATCAAACGGAGTTTGCGTAAGCCCTCCGAACGAGCCGGATCACTCGAAGGGGGACCGGAATATGTGAAGTGGGAAATGATTGATTGGATACTGTTCAAAACCCCGGGCAATGCCGTGAAGTATGCAAGAATGATCGAGCGCGTCTCGGTTCCAAAGATTGAGTGCCGCAATCTGACGGAACTAAGATCATTTTACGAAGCTTGGGGGTTACGCCAGCCTGGGACTTGAATGCTTATAGTAAAAGTCCGCCATCGGCGCCAAAACGGACAATGAACGGTCTAGGCGACGTTGGTAGTTTCGGCTTATGAAAAGTGTGACTTTGGAGACAGCATCTCCAGATGCATCTGATCATTCGATAGGCTGTAAATATGGGAAACCGATCACGCGTTTGAAAGCTGCCATCGCCGGCTCCGCCTGCGAAAGTTGCTAGATACTGGTTCGCGCCCAACTTATGGTCTCGCGCTGTACCTTCGCTAGTTCGAGTGATAAATGTCAAGATTTGCAATAATGAGACGGAGGCCTCCGCCGTCTGGGGTCCTGAAAACTTCCTGTCAGGACCCCAATTTTATTGTACTATTATGCGGTTCTGCCCTGTTCGCATTCTTGACGATCAAGTAGCTTGAGAATTCAAGGCAGGAGACTATTCATGATACGCAAATCGCTGATCTCATCTTCGCTCATCGTATTCTCTTTGGGCAATTCGTTTGCAATCGCTCAAACTGCGGATAACGCAGCCGAGATCATTACGCGTTGTGCGGCTGAACAAGACACAGGCGAGCGAATTGCTTGTTTGGAAGCCGCTCTTCAACGTGAAACACGGCCGACCGACGTCGAACGGGCTGCTGGTTCGGCAACAAAAGCCGACACGAACGAACAGCCGAATACGGATTCTGCGGCGTTGCCCGAAAACAGCCCCTCTGTGAAAGAAGTAGCAACACTGCCTGAGCTTGGCGCCGAGCAAGTTGCAGCGCGAACGCCGACACCGAGGGAGACTTCGAGTCCCGAACCGGAAAGGCAGCAATTTGCTGTCGCTTCGACAAGAACCGTGCCGTATGAAAAACTGGAACTATCACTCGTGAACGGTCAGGTCTGGCGCCAGATCAAAGGTGACAATCAAAAAATTCGCATCCCGAGAAAACACCGTGAAAACCTTACTGTCGAGATTTGGCGCGCACCCGTCAGTGGATACAAGTTGCGCCTGACAGAGCTGCGGCGAACCATTCGAGTTGAACGTTTGAAGTAACAACAAGCGATTGGCGAGACAAAAAAGCGGCTCCGAATGGAGCCGCTTTCATTTTGTGATTGCGCGAACTGAGCCTAGAAGCGTTTCGCGACGTTGATGAATGCACGACGCCCGATCAGGTCGTAACCAGACTGGGTTACGATGTTCAGGCGGGCTGGGCCTTCACCCTGGTCGATCAGTGGCACATCCTCGTCGAGAATGTTGCGGACACCAATCGTGAACGACCAATCATCGGCCGCGTAGCCGAAGGACAAATCATGAGTCCAGTAGCTGTCAGTGAAGTCGACGTCACGACACGCAACGCCTGCACCAAGGATGCCACAGGCAGAGCGGGTTGTGCTCTGATCTGCTGGCGCGGTGAATGGGTCGCTGTCATCCTGCTGTCCCTCACCGATGAAGCGGCTGCGCAGACGCGCGTTCCAGTTGCCCCACTCGATCAAAGCAGTACCCACGGCTTGCCACTCTGGGTTACCGATCTCACCGACATTGTCGTCGCCCGGCGCAGCCGGATCGATGACTTCAGCCTGCTCGAGATAGGTAGTCGCAGACAGGTTGTAGCTGAACCGGCCGCCATCGAGGAGCTGATCAATGTCCATGCCGAAGCGGGCATTGAAGTCGAGGCCCTCAGACGTCACCTGACCAACATTGATGAACGGAACGTCGACGCGATTGATCGTCGCTTGCGCCGGGTTGCCAGTATTCCGGACGATAAAGTCACAGAACGGGCTGGCCAGGTTCGGTTCGTCATTGTAGCAGCGGGTCAGGACGTCCGTTGCGCTGGTTGGCAGGATCCGATCTTCAACATCAATGTTGAAGTAGGTCACAGAGAAATCGAAATCGAACTCATCGGTCCAAGGCTGACGGAAGACGAAGCCGGCCGTGTAGGATTCGGATGTCTCTGGTGCGAGGTTCGGATTACCGCCAGAATTGGTCGGGATACCGGTCGTCGCCAACAGACCCAGAGCTGTCGGATCAACGCCATCGGCCACACAATTGTCGAGAACGACTTGTGGACGGTTGTCCTGCGTTGGGTCATAGACGCCGCCATTGTTCGCGACGGTTGGAACCCGACATGGGTCATTGCCCCCACCAATGGTGCCGACAGTGCCCGCGAGGAACAAGGCCCGGAGGTCAGGTGCGCGGAAGGTTGTACCGAAAGTACCACGGAACCGCAGATAGTCCGTCGCCTCGAAGTCACCACGTACAGAGTAAGTGGTTTGACCACCAGAGAGCTCGGTCTCTGAGTGACGCGCGGCCAGGTTCAGATTGAACTGGTCATGAAGCGGCAATTCGGTTTCGGCGAACACTTCATAAATGCTGGTTCGTCCAATCGTGTTGCCTTCAATGTCCGGAACTTCCGATGCCCCGAGACCGTTTACACGAGCCACGTCGTTGACGGTGTTGATCCGCTCTTCGCGGAATTCAGCACCCAACACCAGGCCGACTGTGCCGGCTGGCATTTCAAAGACGTCGCCTGTGACAACACCCGACACGATACCGGTCTCGATCTCGGTGGTGTTGATGGACGACCCAAACAGGAAGTCTTCCTCTGCTTGTGTCGCGAAGCGCTTGTTGCCGCCTTGGGTGGTGAACAGTGTTGGCGAGAAGAAATCGACGACAACACAGTCAGCTGGCGTCAGGAACCCGAAAGAGGTCGCGGTACGGTCAAGACCGCAAACCAGGTTTCCGTTTGCGTCAATACGAAGCGTATCGAGCGCTTCTCGAGCCGCGAACTCGTTCAAGATAGGCTGAGAAGCAACACCATAGCTGCGCTCATAACTGGCGTAGAAATCATACACCCAGTTATTTTCCTTCAGACCTGGAATTGGCAGATCACCTTCGATCCCTGCGACGAATCGGAAGTTGGATACGTCCGTAGACCGACGCTGAGATAGACCCAGTGTTGAAACGACTGGCAGCGCATCTGCAGCGAACGGGTTGAGTGGGTTATCGACAAGAATCGGGGCGCCGGTGCCATCGACAATGATGTTACCGTTGGCGTCTTCCTGTGGAATGAACGCTGGGACACCCGGGAAAATCTGCTCGTTCGTCAGTCTACTGATACCGCTACGATTCGAATAGGACCCTTCAAAATAGATGGTGTCACGATCGAAGAAGTTCACATCATATTGACCTGTCGCGTACAAGCTGTAGCGCTCGACGCCTTCGAGCAGCTGGGTGGCCCGTTCTTCGTCTTGCAGATTGTATAGGTCATTCAGTGCGAAATCCTGTCCCAGAAACGCTGTCGTACCGGCACCAGTCGAGAATCCTGGAACTCCAATATCAGTGGCTCCGGGCGTGTTGAACACAAACCCAGTGCCGGACAGGAACACCGCATTGTCGGGACGGTTGTCGATACAGACAGAGCGAATGCCTCCATCATCGCCAACCTCGATGTCACGAAGGCAGTCATTGAAGTTGGAACGGTCGCCTGCGAGTACAGCGGTCCGGTTGTAGAACTCACCACCAACCGTGACATGGCCTTTGTCAAAAGACCCGCCTGCAATGAAGCTCACTTGGAGTTCATCGCCGCCGTCCTCAAACGGTTGCGTGCCGCTGGCAGCTATTTCGAATCCTTCAAAATCATCACGAAGGATAACGTTGACCACACCGGCTACAGCGTCCGATCCATAAATCGAAGACGCCCCGTCAGTCAGGATATCGACTCGTTCGACCAGAGCGCTGGGAATAAGATTGATATCGGGTGCAACGGGAGCCCCACGAACACCAGCACGTCCGAGACGGCGACCGTTCATCAGGACCAGTGTGGATGAGGCCCCGAGTCCGCGAAGCGCAATATTGTTCGACCCAACACCACCTTCAGAGACCCCTTCGACTGCAGCGGTCGGCGAACCGGCATTCGTTGATGCGTCAAACTGAGTGCCGGTGATCGTCGGAGATTGTGCGACCAGGTCACCAACGTCCAGGATACCAATCGCGCGACCTTCTGCGGCGTCAACGACTTGAAGCGGTGAAATCGATGAAAACTCATCGCGCCGAAGTCGCGAACCGGTCACAACAACGCGCTCTTGGACGGCGACGTCGTCATCAGTATCGACAGATACGGTTTCTACGTCATCCTCATCCTGAGCGAGGGCCGGCGCGCTGGCGAAGGCGGTCATAACCGTCGTGGCCAGCGCAATATTTCGAATTGTCCGTAATTTCAAAATGTCCTCCAATAACTGACAAATCAGTATGAGTGCATGTTGCCCTCATGGCAGTCATTCACGGAGTTTTTTTGTGTTTTAAAACCCTGGGGAGAAAAAATGTTTCGAATTGTTTCAATCGTTGCAAAAATGTCACCCAGCGAAATGCTCTCCACAAACATCCCGCCCCGGCCGGTTTGAACCGAACCAATCGAGCTGAATGAACCCATACCCTTTTCGCCAGTTTATGACGTCTGCGAAGATCTTCAAACTCTCGGTGAGGTTTTGTCAGAGGAAAGTCACATTTGGACAGATTGCCCGAATCCTAAGACCACGATGGTGGTTGTTTAGGTGGCAGATTTCTCCGGCGCTATAGGTGCATCAGTCCCGTCGTATCAAAATCGCTGAAGCGACATAGAGAAATGGCATGCTACTCTCGTTCCTTTGACAACACCCGAAAGTCCTCTCAGGTGAATGTCGAAATCGAGTATAATTTTGGGCTGGTGTTACGTTCAAATTCCAGCTGTAAGTGACCTTGGGGTATCTTGGTGACGATCTCGAAAAAACGAACGTTCACTTTCAAACCTGCGAACTCTGATTGAGACCATGCTTGACCGGCTGCCGTTTTTCTACAGCGCCCTAAGCTCGCCCCAACTAAGACACTCGGCAGGTCGGCTGCGCGAGCAAAACCAGACATTAGCTCAGGGGCTTAAGTCGCCCTAAAACCGCCGTTCATCATGTCTGCATTGGTCAAAGGCAGAGATGGAGGGATCACAAGCGTGTATTAGGTCGGTGGGCAGACGACAGCTAAATCCCGCATAACTACCTTACGTGGGCATCAAATCGGCGAGGTGCCGGAACACGTCGCGCACGATACCGTGCTTCAAGGCAGAAACGCATTCACTGCACAGAAACGTCTACCAGCGACCAGGAGTTCCGATTGCCCTCGATGATGTAAAATAGGTCCAGTGAAGCAAAACTCTGCGCTGGGTTGGAAAACTCATAAACCAGACTGGTCGTCAGGCCTGGCGGAATATTGGACTCGAGGCGCCCTGTCATTTCCACCTCGTTGGCAGATGCCTGAGTCTGTTCACCATCGTTCAATCCGGTTGCTCCGTTCACGCGAACGCGGACATATTCATCAGTTGTATTTTCGACGTCGACAATGCATTTTGGCGCGTCCTGGCCGGTACATCCCTTGAAGGCCATACGAACACCATCCGTCTCCCTGAACCCATCCTCTGCGAGGGGGCTGTCAGGGTTGAATGTCTTGATCTCCGGCCGTGACCCATCCGCAAGCTGCAAGTTGCTAAAGCGCCGAGAGGTCCACCGACCGTCAATTTCGAACCGGAGTTCGAAAACTTGAAGATAGTCCGCTGGGCGACGGAAATTGATCGTCCAGCCCGTCACGATCCCAGGTGGGATATTGGACGCATTTCTCCGTTCTATATCCAAGTCGGGACGGACAGATTCCTGGTACCGGCTCTCATTGTCAAAGGCCAAACCTGTATCGGTCGAAACACGAACCGTGTCCCGGCCCTCATTGATCAAGTCTACCCGACAGATCGGAGCGTCGGGGTTCGAACAGCCTAGGAAATGGAACTTCACGTCCGAAATCGTGAAGGCCCGCTCAGGAAAAGCTGGATCGATAGATCGCATTTGCCGGGCATCGACGTCCCGACCGCCGCGCACGGCAATGTCTCTGAACTTTTTGATATAGGATGCTCCATCAACGTGGACGTCCATGGAGATGTATTGGAGAATGTTCGCTGGTCGCGAGAAACCAAAGTCAATCTGCGAAGTTCCGAGCGAAGGCGCATCCCAAACGTAATAATCGTTCTCGCGGACTGTTTTCTTTTGCGCTTCCATCCAGCGACTGGATTCGTCAATCGCCCAGAAACTTCTCAGGAAGACCTTTTTTGTATCCGGCGTTGTATTGGTCACCGAGAAAACACAAAGCAATGCGTCATCCGTTTCGCATCCCACAAACTCGAAGACGACACCGTCAAATTCGAACGTCGCGTTCGGAATTTCAACAACGGTAATTTGCTGTGCAGTTGCGGTGGTTATCTGCTGGATGCGCGTCTCCAGGATCTGGTTTTCCGGATCCAGCTGCTGAGCCTTTCGATAGGCAGCCAGTGCCTTTTCTGGTTCTGAGGGAACAAGGATGTCGCCTGCGTTTCGGAGCAATTCAGCGCGCGACTTGTCCGGAATTGGATCGGCCTGCATCTCTGTATTCTCTGCAATCGCCACCAGATTATCTGCCGCCGCACCTGCCTGTCCTGTCAGCGCAAGGAATTTCGCGTCATTCAGGTTGCGATCTTCGGATGCTAGAAGTGACGTGAGTGCGGCTTCGTAGTTGGTGCGTTTGTCTACACTAATCTCTGCACCGCGCGCTTCGGCACTTGCAACGACAGTATCCAGGGAGGTCTGGACCACAGATATGATACGCTCTTCGCTAAGGCGCATTTGCTCCTCAACGTCGGCGCGAGTTGCCGGGGTAAGCTCTGGGAAAAAGCGGGCTCTAAGTTCGTCATTTGCAAAAACATAAATTGCAATCACGCCGGCAATTAAACCAATAATCCCACTGATCTTCTGAAACGTGCTCATTCTCGCTCCCCTCACGAATCTACATGGCTATCAGACGAACTAATAGGAAAGGAAAAGCGCTTGCCAGCGAAAAATTGTCAAGATTCTCTGCTACTTGGCGTTAGCGGACCGAATGCCAGGTTTGGCCGGTCTATTAGATTTCGGCGTAGCGACTACTGACTCAATTGGTCCGCGTTAAGCGTCACCGGCCAAAGTTTGCTTTGAAACCGAGAGCAGACATCAGCTCAGCGTCTTAAAATCGCCCCAAGTCGGACACTCGCGTAAATTCCGCATTTGACTCAAAGCGGACCGCAGTTCTCTATTCGACGGACAACCCGGTTCATTCAACATGCGGCAGCTGAAGAGGCCATTTTTATGCAGCGCGGCTGACTCAATTAACGGATTTGCAGCTGCCCTTCATATGTAAATTATACTGACACTCGGCGCCCGATTTACCGCAATCGATCATTTCTATGCTCATACCATGTGTTTTGATGTCACCACCTGCCTCAAGTTTTAAAAGGCGCCCTGTATCACGATGCACATATGCGTACGTGTAAACGCCAAAACGCTCGAATTGGCGAAGATAATCGTACGTACCTTCAAACTGAGGGTGGCCAGCTACTTCGATGCTGCTCCCTTCCGACACATCGAGCGTTGTCTTTATGTTTTCGACCCGTTTCTGTCTCATCAGATCAGAAACACTTGGTGACTCCAGCATCTCTCGGTCATCTTCATAGCCGTTGCATTTCATCATCAATACTTCGGCAGTCGCGGGCATCGTCAAAAGACCTGCTGCAAGAAAGCCTAAAAGAAATGATCTCATGTCCGTCGCTCCATTACTAACGAAACGCTGATGCACGATTGCGTTGAAGTGGATTCCCGTCAACCGCCGATGTCAATCGAAATCAATGCATCCAGATCATAGAGTTGGGGGATGCCGTTCAAGGGTTTCTGACTGATTTCGCGTCGTATTGTTGCAGGTGTCCGCTCGTGACCCGTATCGGATATCCGTGCGGCGCCGGGTTAAATGACATCTCGTAGAAACCCGCCAATGAAAAGGCGGCCATCCGAGAAAGCCCGATTCAAATCGTTTGTTCCGCGAGCCTGCTGAAGTATGGGATGTTTAGACGAGTTTTCGACAAGCAGCCGAAGATTTGAATACTTTCGCGTTCACGGGTATCAACTCGTTCAGGCAAAAGCGACGATACGAGGCGGTATCGGAATGAGCAAATTCAAAAGCAGTATGTCAATCATCTCAGTGTTAGCGATGGTGTTCAGCTCGATTTTGGTCGCTTCTGCGCAGTCGGACGCTGCGGATAACCGCTTAGCTGAGATTTACTTCGAGTTGGCCGAACTAGGTCGAAGCCTCAACGGCGTGGATCAAGATGACCTAGACAACTACTTACAAGCTTGTGAACGCGACCATGCACTCGCATGTAGAACAGCCGGATACTATCTCATCTCGGGAAAGCAGGTTCAGCGTGACGCCCAACGAGGCGTAAGCCTCTATCATAAGTCGTGCGATCTTGGTGACATAAACGGGTGCCTCGCAGCGTCGGCAGTGCATCGAAAAGGTGATGGCGTACCAAAGGATCAAAGCAAAGCCGCAGCAGCAGAGGCGAAGGCTTGCGAGCTGGCGAAAAATACGGATCAGGAACGTATGTTTTGCTAGGAATTGAAAGATCAATATGACCGGAGCGCTCACTGTCGTTTCAGCTCCAGCGGGTTCGCAATCTGGGAACTGGCACCGTAAGAATTCTCGGCGAATCTCCGCTGCAAACCCAAATCAGACGTCCGCTCTTGTCGTCTTTGCTGAAACCGAGAGAGACTAAGATGATAAGAAATATGGCGGTGTGGAACTGAGTCTTGACTGAATATTGATCTCAGCCCTTATTCGAATGATTGGAATAAGGGGATGTTCATGAGAATTATTTTGTTTGCGGCCGCATGTGCCTTGCTGATGTCCACCACGTCCGAAGCACAGCGGCGATCAGTAGATCGTTTCGTAACGTACACGCCTGTCGACAGCGCCGCCCTCGTCGATGGAGTCGAATATCGCGATGACAACGTGAAGGCCGGTCGTATCTATGTCTCGTCAGAATTGCTCGCAGGCTTACCTTTCGCATTTCAGATGCAAGAGCAGCGCGGAGGGATGACACGAACCGTTCCAGCCATTCGAGCGGAAGTTGCGTTCCAAGGCCAAAGTCATCAGCTCAATGCCTACTATCATGGCGGAGAGTTGTCGTTCCAGTCAGCCATCCAAAATTATCGCGACCGCCAAAGCGTGATGGATGCGGTGGATGCGGCGATTACAAGCGGCGAGTCAGTAAGGATAACTGTATTCGACCTGCAATCTGATCAGAAAGTCCTAATCCACGACGGCGTGTTTGCAGCGCCTTAGTCACGGCGATAATTGGATAATCCGCGAATGAAACGTGAAAACTCAGGCCCCTCGCATGACCACTGAGCAAATAGCGGATCGAGGTCTGATTGCAGGCGCCTGATCGTGCTCAGGCTGTATACATCGTAAGCCCCCTCTGAATTCTTGGCGCCAGAATAGAGATCTACAAGTGCGCGGTCGACAGCGATCGTCTCGCGACCTTCAACTCCTCCTGTCTGACGATTTGTCAGCGTGATGCTGACATTCTCGGTCCCATTAGGGGATCTGGAACCGCATTTGGTGTGTGCGCGTTCAACATAGGCGAGCAGTACCGACGAACGATAAGGAAATTTCTGCCCCTCCTCGAGAGGCCGAGGCGACGGTGCTGGCTTCGTTGGCTCACTCGCCATGTAAACATCAAACGCCCATCCATCTCCCGATGGCCAGTTGTAGAGCGCTTTGTTGGACTGAAACCAGGCATTTCTCTCCGACTTTCGGGCTTCCGCTGCTGCGAGGAACTGACGACGCTCCGCGGCTTTTTGTTCAGCGATGCTGATCTCAGCCTGGGTTTTCATTCCGCGATTGTTGAATGCCAGCACATTGTTCCAGGCGGCCCCTTCAAACATTCGCGTTTGACTGACGGTGGGCGAGTAAGGCGATCCGAACATATGATGGAAGCTCGAGAACGCACGTTCTCCGCTATTGGCACGCACCTCTGCGGCTTCACCAATTGAGCCATCTCTCATGATTACCCGGTCTTTGAAATAGATCGCCGCACCAACCGAAACTGCATCTGGGCAGTACTGAGCTGCCAAGCGCTTCAAGAGTGGTTCTGGTAGAGCTGCTCCAAGGTATTGCTCTGTCAGCTGGGTGTCGTTGGCCACATCAAATACGACAGAAAGTGAAAGTGTTTGAGATCGACCACAGTGCTCATCGTCATCATAAGCCCCCCGATCTAGCAAATGCACTGTGAAATTCGAGCCTGTGTGAATCAGTTCTCCCGCGTTATGGAGGATGAATCTCGATTGCGCGTTGGCTGTGCTCAGCGGAAACCACATTGCGAGGCAAACCGTGAAAACGACAATCAATTCGATCCGGAGTCCCATGAGCGCTTTCCTGTTTCGTAACTGTACTTTGAATTGATTATATAAATCTCTGAATTGCAACGCCCTTCGGCAACGAGAAGATAAAAGCAATGAGTGCTTTCGTTCTGTCCCAAGAAACACGATTGCGCAGCTGGCTTATGCCCCAGCATCCCGCAGGCGTTGTGTTGCGATGGTGAATGCTTGTCGCGTCCGATACGCATCCGTGCCGGAAATTGTTCGGAGCGTTTCCAGCATGGATTCACACTCGGCCCGATTGTGGCGAATCTCCTGGGAGAATGGCTTGATAATACCGATACCCCAATTGTTCTTGAAAACGGCTTGTGCTGTCGCACCGTCACCCTCGAGGCGGATATATTCAAAGTAGTTAGAAAGCATGGTATCGCCTCCGGCGTATTGTCTTCCGCAAGTGATAGGAGGCTGTCTGGAGATCGACAAGGCAAACTGGGGTTCCATGACTTAAGCCGGGCGCGAATTGTTATGTCTCCTATTGCTCGCCCAACAGACGGGCCAGCGTCTTAGTTGGGGCGAGTTTAGGACGCTCACATAATGTTTGCCTTCGGCGTCAAAGCGGGCATTGGTTGATTGCGTTAAACCGCCCGGAAACAGACGCTGGCTATGTTTATTCCAGTTCAATGGACTTCGCTCGGTCGATGGTTTCAAACGTGTCGCCGTCTGCGCCAGACGAGCCATGTTCGCCTCACTTTAATTATGAGCAGAATCAATCCGGAAAGTGCGACAAAGACCGCCGCTCCTGACGCCGTGATCAGCAGCGGGTGGTTGAAATCTGCGCCATCATCATAGTCCATGATGTGGAGTTTCCAGAAAAAATCGTAGAACCGCCAGGTCGAGGAGCGGCGGGCGAGCACCTCTGCGCGGTCAGGATCGATGTAGAGTGTGGTCTCGTCGCGATCCGAGAAGCGGACTTGCCAGACGGGTCCGGGGCGTCCGTACTCGGCCGGCGGCTCGGTGACCCATTCGATGCGGTCTATCTCGGCCTGCAGGGTATAGTCGGCGTCGGCGATTTGCCGCGCCATCGCCTCTCCAATCGGTGACAGAACCTCGCCCGAGCGCGCATCGATGGTGACCAACGGGCGACCTTCACTAACGAGACGCCAGACGGGCTTGCCCAGCACATGGCCGAGTGACCCCGACTGGACGCGCTCCATTGAAGCTGCCTCTGTAGCCGCTTCGAGCGAAATGAGGCGCGCCGGGTCGAATGGCTGTGCTGTCCATTCGGCGACCTTGTGTTCGCCGCGAACCTGCTCAATCGGGATGGCGCTCATGACCAGACCGCCTGCGATCCAGAGCATGATCTGAATGCCGACCACCAGGGCGATCCATTTATGGATGCGCACACTCCAGCGCTGAAGCTTCATGGCGCAGATTATTCCACGGTGAAAGCGAAGGACCCGCTCATGACGTGTCCGTCATCGCCAGTCGCGCGCCAGTCCACGGTGTAATCGTCGGCTTGAAGCTCTGGCAGGTCCACCATCAGGTGATTTGTCTTTCCGGCGTTGGAGACATCCAGATCGATGGTCTCGCCGGTCAGAGTGGTCAGCGTGACGCTTTGAACGTTCATAGCGTGGCCAAAGTGAACCATCAGGTGATCTGGGGCTTCTGTCAGAACCGCGCCATCGGAAGGCATGGTCATGCCGGCTTCCATCGCGCCGTGATCCATGCCGTGCTCGCCATGCATGTCGCCCATCTCATCATGGTCCATGCCATGTTCCTGATGGGTATCATCCTTGGCGTCCGGCTTATGGCCGTGATCAGCCAGAGCAGGTCCGGCAAGTAAGAGGGACAGGGATGCAGCAATAATTGTGTGTTTCATGATCGTTCCTCGTGTCTTTATCAGTGATCTTCGCCCATTTTTGTCATGCCGTGTCCGGTCATCGGCGCACCGACCTGTGCATCAATGCCATCTCGGCGTAATTCATCGGCAGTGGCCGGGCGGGCCATGCCAAGCGGGTCATCATACCAGCCCGGATCAGCATAGCTGGTGATGCCGTTACGGACTTTGAAAATCGTGAACATGCCGCCCATCGTGATGTAATCATGCGGACCCTGCGCCCCGACCATTGGTATGGAGTTATCAGGCGCGCGCATGTGGCCGCTTTCGATATGTACACCCATCTCGCCCATGCCGTCCTGGCCCATTGTCATATAGGCAGGCAGAACCGATGCGACGCGCGCGTCAAACGATGACGGATCGATGCCAACCATGTTCGGAATATCGTGCCCCATCTGGTTCATGACATGATGCGTCATATGACAATGCATCGCCCAGTCGCCGGGATTGTCAGCGATCAATTCGACTGTGCGGGTTGCACCGACGGGAACCAGTGAAGTGGTCTCCGGGCGTCGCGCTGATTTTGGCACAACACCGCCATCAGTCATAATTTCCTCGAATGCATAGCCGTGCAAATGAATCGGGTGATGATGCATCGCTGATAAATTGCCGATCCGGAACCGGACTCGCTGGCCGGTGCGGGCGACCAGAGGCGCAGTTCCGGGATAGGCTTTGCCATTGATGGTCAGGACATTGAAATCGGCCATTTCGTTCGGATCTGGCCGACGCACGCCCGGGCGCATCATCCAGGTCGATAGCATCAAAGCGAAATCACGGTCCGGCAGGGGTTCAGACGGACGGCGGGGATGCACGACGATCATGCCCATCAGGCCCATCGCGATTTGTGTCATCTCGTCATGATGCGAGTGATACATGAAAGTGCCGTATTGGGTGAATGTCCATTCGTAGACAAAGGTCTCGCCAGGATGGATAGAACGCTGATTGAGCCCGCCGACGCCGTCCATGCCTGAGTTCAGGATTACCCCATGCCAGTGCACGGTGGTCGGCGCGATCAGTTTGTTGGTGACATAGATACGCACGCGATCTCCTTCGACCGCCTCGATCGTCGGGCCATGCACCTGGCCATTATAGCCCCAGCATCGCCCGCTCAGACCGGGCGCGAATTCATGCTCAACCTCTTCTGCCACCAGGTGAAAGACTTTCACGCCGTCCTTTACGGTATAGGGCAGCGTTGAGCCATTGGGCGTTTCGACAGGGCGATAGTCGCGGCCCGGCTGGCCCGGGGAGTATGTGCGCCCGGATGTGTGCTGGACCGACGTTGAATAAGCATATGCGGCATTGGTTGAGGCTGCCGCCGTGCCGCTCCCGAGCGCCAAAGCACCTGCGCTCAAGCCTGCAAGTTTCAGAGCGTCTCTACGTGACGTCATTAGTGATCTCCTCGTTGGCTTGATGCGGTCGATTCGGCGGCGCCGCTCATCCCGGCCTCTCCAATGGAGCCACCGGCGACGACTTGGTCATAACGCGCTTTCAGCGCCCAATAGTCGCGCAGGGCGGCGACGTAATTTCGCCCTGCCGTCAATTGATCGCGTTTGGCATCCAGCAGGGCGAACACGCCAATCTGCATAGCATTATAGTCAAGCTGCGCGCCCTGCAGGACCCGCCCTGCAAGTGGTAGCAGTTCTGAGCGCTGAAACTGCGCTGCATCTCGGGCGGCGTTAAGGTTGCTGCTTAATCGACGGGCCTCCGCGCGGAGCTGGATACCATCGGCGAGGCGCTGCTCCATCATCGCTTCCAGACGCGCGCCAGCGGCCTGTCGTGCGCCGCTACCCCAATTGAAAACAGGAAGGTCGAACGCCACTCCGACGCCATTCTCCCATTCGCCGTCATCGCGTTCGCGCTCAAATTCGAGTTCGAGGTCCCCGATCACAGACGACACCGAGTCCAGTCCAAGCCGAGCCGCAGTGGCATCGATACGTGCGTCGCTCGCAAGGAGCTGAAGATTGTTTTCGAGGTCTGGTGGCGGCAGCGTCTCTTCGCGTGGTGGATTGCGCAGTCGCCCGTCAATGGTCCAGGCCTCAGCCGCCTCGCCATCCAGACCGAGGATGGCGTTTAGACTTTCTCTCGATGCTGCGTAGGCGGCACTTGCCTTCATCATCTCCAAGGAAATTTCAGCGGCCAGAAGTTTTTCCCGATCAAGCTCAACTTGCGGGATATTGCCTGCATCAAAAAGTGCTTGTGCAACCGCCAGTGAAGCGTCGCTGGCTTCCTGTGCCTGTTTCATCAGATCGGCCGTCTGTTGCGCCGCAACGCTATCATAATAAGCGATGCGGACATCGGCGATAAAATCGATGACCGATGAGGTTGTCATCGCCTGCTCGGCCTCAAACATCTCACCTGCGGCCCTCATCCGGCGCGGCAGAAACAGGACGTCCAACAATTCGATCCCAAGCCCGAAGGACAGGTTAGTGACAGGCTCGTCTTCAGGTTCCAATATCAAAGCAGACACGAAGGGATTGGGCAGAGACGCCTCATCGCGATACGTCCCGGCAGCAGCCTTCAGTTCCAAATAGTCCGCGCGCAGGCCCCGATTGTTCAGCAGGGCAAGTTCTATCGCCGTCTCCTCGGTGAGGGGTGCACTTTGCAAAGCCTGAATCCGCGCGTCGGCCTCGACTTCGTCCAACGTGACGCCCGGCCAGACCGGCGTCTTCAAGCCAGATTGAGTGACGCGCTCGGACACGGCGTCGAACCCGTTATTGCCGGGCACCGTGGCACAACTAGCCAAGAGAACCGTCAGGGCTGAACTGATGATCAAGCCGTGTTTCATTTCTTGCGCCCGCCCAATACGGCTACGAGCTCTTCTACCTTCGTTCGGCGCTCTGAAACGTCATCGCTCTTCAGTGCGGTTTCGACGCAAGTGTCGATATGCTGGTCCAAGAGGAGCTTCTCCAAACCGGTCAGGGCGGCCTTGATCGCCTGCACCTGGCGAACCACGTCAATACAGTACCGGTCCTCTTCAATCATCTTGGAGACCCCACGCACCTGTCCTTCGATTCGAGACAGTCGGTTCCGGGCAGAAACTCGTGCTTCCTGGTTCATATAAAATACTCCCTTAGGGTATCAGGTTTATGTGTTGGTATCAATTTTCGTCAAGCTCAATTCTCTGTGATCTCGCCCGGGCTCAAAGCTTCAATGCCCGCAGGCGCAACGCGTTCCCGATCACCGAAACCGACGACAAGCTCATCGCAGCTGCCGCGATCATCGGACTGAGGAGGAGGCCTAAGAAAGGATATAGAATGCCCGCCGCGACCGGCACGCCGAGTGAATTATAGACAAAGGCGAAGAACAGGTTTTCTCGAATGTTGCGCATAGTGGCGCGGCTAAGCTCACGCGCTTTTGCGACGCCGAGCAAATCGCCCTTGACCAGCGTTACGCCTGCGCTTTCCATCGCGACGTCGGTACCGGTCCCCATGGCGATTCCGACATCTGCCTGCGCCAGGGCGGGTGCATCATTGATGCCGTCTCCCGCCATGGCCACGCGGGCACCTTTCGCCTGAAGCGCTGAGACGATCCGGTGTTTATCTTCCGGCGAGACGTCGGCATGGACCTCATCAATCCCGACCTTTGTCGCGACGGCTCGCGCCGTGGTCTCATTGTCGCCGGTGAGCATGACGACTTTCAAGCCTTGTGCGTGCAGGCGGTGAATGGCTTCAGGCGTGGAGTCCTTGATCGGGTCTGTCACACCGATCAGGCCAGCAAAACCTCCATCCACAGCGACCAACATGACGGTCTGTCCGTCGGCGCGGAACTGATCTGCCCCCTCGCCTGACCGGTCGGACCATGCGCCGACACGTTTCATCATTTTCGAGTTGCCAATCGCGACGTTCCGGCCATCCACAACAGCTTGTGCGCCTTCGCCCGTTATAGATTCAAAGTCGGTGGCCTCACGGTTTGGCGCATCACGCTCCTCAGCGCCGCGCACGATCGCTTCGGCCAGGGGATGCTCACTGGCGCGTTCGACAGCCGCGACGAGACTGAGCAAAGTCTTTTCGTCAAAGGCCTCTTCAGGTTGCACCGTAACCAGTTCCGGGCGACCGAGCGTCAGAGTGCCGGTCTTGTCGACGACGACCGTGTCGACCTTTTCAAAGGTCTCCAAGGCTTCGGCGTTCTTGATCAGGATACCATTGGACGCGCCTTTGCCCGTACCGACCATAATCGACATCGGCGTGGCGAGCCCGAGGGCACAGGGACACGCAATGATCAGAACGGCGACCGCGTTGACAAGCGCGAAGGTCATTGCCGGATCGGGGCCGAATACAGACCAGACAATAAAAGTTAGAACAGCAATGGCGATGACCGCAGGGACAAACCAGCTGGCAACTGTATCGACGACGCGCTGGATCGGCGCGCGTGATCGTTGCGCGGCGGCGACCATCTGCACGATTTGTGAGAGCAGCGTGTCTTCGCCGACATGTGTCGCTTCCATGACGAGCGAGCCGGTGCCGTTGACCGTTCCGCCCGTGACGCGCTTTCCTTCGAATTTTTCCACCGGGACCGGCTCTCCCGTGACCATGGACTCATCTACAGAGGAGCGACCTTCGAGGACGCGCCCGTCTACCGGCACTTTCTCGCCAGGTCGCACCCTTAATCGGTCGCCCGCGACAACGTGGCCAAGATCAATTTCCTGTTCTGATCCATCTTCGGAAATCTTGTGTGCTGTTGGCGGCGCAAGTTCAAGCAAGGCGCGGATCGCACCGGACGTCGCACTTCTGGCCCGCAATTCGAGCACCTGTCCCAACAGGACCAGTGTGATGATGACTGCGGCGGCTTCAAAATAGACCGCGACCATGCCGCCATGCCCGCGAAACGAGTCTGGGAACAGGCCAGGCGCAAATGCGGCAACCAGAGAATAGACATAAGCGACGCCCGTGCCCATCGCGATGAGCGTGAACATGTTCAGGCTGCGGCGCTTGATAGATTGCCACCCGCGAACAAAGAACGGCCAGCCCGCCCACAAGACTACCGGCGTGGCGAGCAGGACCTGCAGCCAGATTCCGACGCTCGGACTTATAAGATGCGCGAGCGGATTGCCTGGGATCATTTCACCCATGGCAATGGCCACCAGCGGCACAGAAAGCACCAGACCGATCCAGAACCGGCGCGTCATATCGTCGAGTTCTGATGTGTCTTCTTCGGCGGTTACAGTTTCCGGCTCAAGCGCCATGCCGCAGATCGGGCAGCCCGTGTTCGAGGTCTCCCGAACCTCCCGATGCATCGGGCAGGTCCAAATGGTGCCGCTGTATCCCTCCGGAATATGGTCATAGTCCTTACCAGGTTCAGCAGTCGCCGAATGGCAGTGGTCGCCTTGGTGATGGTGATGTTCGTGATGAGACATTTCGAACCCTCGATTGTCACGGGAAAGCCGCGATAGGGAGGATCATATAATACCCTACTGGGGTATATTCAATGGTGAGGCGCGAAATCGGACTGACCGTGACACATGCCGTTGGAAGGAAAAGTTGAGACCGGCGGCGAAGTGACCCAGCCGACGAGCTTAACGAGACCCCAGCATTCGAAACTCGCCTCCAGCAAGACACCGGTTAAATGTTTGCTCCTGATCCAGAGCACAGAACATGAGCGTCCGTTTTAGGGCGTTTTAAGCCTCTGAGCTAATGTCTGGTTTTGCTCGCGACTCAGACGAGCGCATCGTTCCGGGCAAAGTAAATTCCAACCGCCATGATCGAAAGGCCAATGAACCGGCGTTCTGTGATCGGCGATTGCGGGCTGCCGAACCAACCAAAGTGATCGATAATCGCAGCGCTGATCAACTGTCCAACGAGCACCAGAAAGATCGCGTTACCCAAACCAATACGCGGAGACGCGTATGTGATCGACCCGATATAGATGACGAAGAGTATACCGGCCGTGTAGTACGCGATGTTGGTCGGCCATATTCGCTCCGCTTCGCCCGGTGCGTTAATCAATAGCAGGCCGAATGCGATTAGTGACGCTACGACGCAGAGAATCGCGACCGCTAAGAACGTGCTTCCCAGGCTACGTCCCAGATTGGCATTTGCAGCGGCCATCACGGGAATACCAATTCCTGCGCTGAGCATTAGGAGGTACAAAGCGGATTGTTCGGAAGGCATGAGATCACACCATTGCGCGCAAGGCGCCTTCAGCTTTGTTTTGCGCGATATCGGTAAAGACTGCCTCGAAATATTCAGCGGAGCTCGACCCCTGAACAAACACCTGCTGATTGATCAGCAAAGACGGCGTACTTCTCACTGAAAGCGATCGAACGCGTTGATACTTCAACCGCAAGCTATCTGGGATGGAATGCGTCTCAAGCGCCTCAGTTGCCGAGACTGTGTCGAGACCAGTCTCGTTGGCCAAATTGATCAGATTCTCTGTCTTCGAGACATCGATGCCGTCTCGAAAGTAAGCGTTGGTGAGAGCGTCTACGATCTCAACATGCTGCCCGATTTGCTCGGCAAAATCGATCAATCGATGCGCTTTGGCGGTGTTATAATAATGTGTCCGCTTCGAATAATCATAGGTGAGACCAACGGCCTCTGCTTTCTCCACGACCATGGTGGTATAGTCGGCAAACTGCTCGCGGGTCCAGCCATTTCGGCGGATGAGGTAATGCTCAATCGGCTCACCTTCCGGCGGCATCTCCGGATTGAGTTCATAGGGTAAGAATTTTAGCTCGAAGTCGATATAACCATCGAGTGCGGTCATCGCGGCGCGAATATTCTGAAGCCCGATCGGGCACCACGAGCATATGACATCGTGAATGAGCTCGATGAAAAGCTTGGGTCTTGCTGGTTGAGTTTGATCAGACATTTTCTGGTCTCTTGTGTTTGAGGCTTGGCTCAGTCTGGCCAAGACTGTGATTGAGGGAGCGTGTCGGTGATTTCGAACCAGGGCGCCTAGGCGCCGACAAAGACATGGCGCTCAGGTCGAATGCCAGGATCGTCGTCCAGGACGCCTAAAGGCAGCCCAAGGACATCTGGATTCTGCTCAAATTCGGTGATCAGATTTGATCCGCAATTGGAACAAAACGTTCGATACTCCCCGGGGGAGGATTGATAGAGTTTCACCAGCGCTTGACCTTCGAGCTAGGCGAAGTCAGCCGTCCGGATCGAAGCGCGGGTGCGAAACGCAGCCCCGTGCGCTTTTCGGCACATGCGACAGTGACAGTTGAGCGGATCATTCAGGGGCCCGGTGACAGCAAAAGAGATCTGACCGCAAAGGCAGCTCCCCTGAACTGTCGGTGCCTCGTTGCGGCGTGCGTGAGCATGAGCCATTGGATTTCCTCCCTCGGGATGTTGGGGCTCTCTCCCGATGCAAGGTCGCACCGGGAGGAAAGCGGTTTGAAGGTTTCGGATGTTGTCTGCTAACGGGACTGAGCGCGGATTTCGCGGACCGTTCGTCCCGCAATGCCCCAATCATCCAGGGCCACTTCGTCGATGATCACGAAGGTCGAAGCCGAAGATTTGTTCAGCACTTCTTGCAGCAGCTCAGTCACACCGGATATCAAGCGAGACTTTTCTTCCAGTGAAGGGCCGGTTCCATCAGGGCCGCCCTCGCGCGTGACTTTGATATTGACGTAAGGCATGGATCAATCCTCCCGCTCTACATGGGTGAAGACCTTGGTCAGAACACGCCAACCATCCTGCGATCGAATGATCGTCAAAAGGTCAGAATAGTTGCGACCCAGCATCGTCATTCGGGCTTCGACGACGCCGATCTCTCCGCCCTTGAGCGTCACTTCTTCGATCACCTCTTCGCGGGCGTCACCGCGAGACGCGGGCGGTGTTCGCGCATCGATCCGTTTCATATAGGCGTCCAGGCCCATGAATTCGTGATTGCCGATTGTTGCGTTTACATAAGCAAGCTCTGGGTGGAAAACGGTTCGGAGCACGTCGCTGTCCGAGTGGTACAGCCCGTCAAAATATCGCGACATGAGCGCATTGATTTCTATTCGATCAGACTGGTCCATTAGATCAGACCTTCCGCTTGCATCGCCGCCTGCGTGGCAGGACGGGCCATGATGCGATCGACATATTTCGCCAGGTTCGGCCAGGTCTTGAGATCAATCCCTTGGAAGTTTGCCCAATTGCTCAGCACGAATATGTAGGCGTCCGCGACTGAGAACTGGTTCCCGACGAGGAAATTACGACCGTCTGACAATTCAGATTCAAGATAGTCGAATTTGCTCGCCACTTTTTTCGCGGCGCCGGTTTTCTCTGCATCGGTCGAAGTCTCGGAGAAAAGTGGGCTCCAAGATTTGTGCAGTTCAGCAGCGCCGAAGTTCAGGAATTGTTGCAGGCGTGCGCGAGCAACGCTCCCCAGCGCCGGGGAGAAAGCTTTGTCCGGATTTGAGTCTGCGATGTACTGCAGGACAGCGACGCCCTCACTCAGAACGATATTGTTGCCAACATCCAGCGCGGGAACGTACCCGTTCGGATTGATGTCGCGATAGTTTTGGCCGGAGGCGGTGCGGCCAGCGGCCGGGTCGACCAATTCGATGTCGAATTCGACGCCAACCTCCTCAAGCATGATATGGCTCGCCAATGAGCAAGCGCCTTGAAGATAGTAGAGTTTCATTTCGAGGGTCCTTTCCTTACAGTGGATGACCCCCAACTAGGTGCCGACACGATAAATTGATAATATCAATTTTTCAGGATAATGATCGCATAATTTGATCATGTTGGAGTCACTATGACGCTCGATCAACTCCTGGCCTTCGATGCAATCGTCTCGACCGGCACATTTCGCGGCGCTGCCGAAAAACTTCATAAGGCACAGTCGGCGGTGAGCCATCAAGTTCGCAAGTTGGAAGACGAAATTCAGCTTCAGTTGTTCTCGCGTGACACTTATCGTCCCACCCTTACCCCGCAAGGGATGGTCTTCTTTCGCGAAACCGCCCGCGTGCTTGAGGCGGTCCGAACCCTGGAATCGACCGCGACTGGCCTCAGGAGCGAGCAGGAACCGATTGTCCGCATCTCGATGACAGCTACTATGGCGTTTGACCCTATTTTGAAGGTGCTGGGCGATGTGGGGTCCAGGTATCCGAGTACTCATATTCGCGTGCATGCGGAAATGATGGGCGGTCCGCTGGCACGCTTGATGAGCGGTGACGCCGATTTGATCTTCGCGGGCCTCCACGAGGTGCCTATCGACCAGGTCGAGACTCTGCCAGTTGGCCAAATCACGATCCGACCGGTTGCCCATCACAGCTTCCCGCCAGCGGGCGCCACCGGAATTCTATCGCGTCAGCAGATGCAAGGTTATGTCCAAGTTGTCGTGTCTGGAACTGGCGGCGGCGACTTCGAGCAGAGTCGCGACCTGTTGTCCGGTGGACAGAAATGGAACGTTTCCGACTTCAACACTAAGAAGTCAGTCATCAAGGCGGGCCTCGGCTGGGGCGGCATGCCGGAACACTTGATCCAACCGGAGTTAGCCAGCGGCGAGCTTGTGGGGCTGAATGTGGAAGGAATTCCAGCTCGGCACACGGAGATATATGCGATCCGGCGACGAGATATAGCAATGGGACGCGTGACCGCCGAGATATGGAATGCGCTTAAACGAACGGCCGCATAGAAGCTTATGTCTGCTTATGCTCGCAATTCAGACCTTCGCGTTTCGAGATACGGCCCGGGAGTGCATCCGCCGATAAGCGATCGGCGTCAGCCCCGTGCATTGCTTGAAGGAACGATTGAACGGGCCGATTGAGCCAAATCCACTCTCCATTGCAATCGTGAGAATAGATTGGTCATCATATTTCGAGTCTGAAAGCATGCGCTTGGCTTCCTCAATCCTGTAGCCATTGATCATTTGATTGAAATTTCGAAATCCGAGCTGCTGTGTGATGCAGCGCGTCACCTTATAATCTGGCTGCCGCAAACGGCGCGCAAGATCGCTGACCTTAATCTCAGGATCTAGGAAGACCTGGTCTTCCACCAGCAAAGTCGTGATCGAAGCTGATAGTTGTACTGACTCTCTGTCTGAACTTTTGGCGTTGGCTGACTCTGCGGTTAGTCGATTGCGATGGAGCAGAGCCAATCGGGAAGCGGTCAGAGCGACGATGCAACACAAGACTTGCCCCGAATACTCAATCGCTGAAAACGTGGGGATCGCGAGAACAGTGGCGGTCCCAAGAATACCAGCATAACCGATCAAGAACCACCGACGAAACTGTCGCTCGGTCTTTTTTTGTCGCCCATACCCGTCAATGGCTTCGAAAAAAGGTAATAAGAGAACGGTCGAGCTGATCAGTTTGGTGATCTCGTTCAGCACGCCCAAAAAACCGTCGCGCTCGAGTCCGAGATTACTGGAAACTGACAGGGTAACCGCCGCCAAAAACAGAGCCGACACCAAGCCGTATGGCCACATGGCTTGTTTATCTTTGTTCGCAAATAACTCTCTCGAGAACAGCCACGATAAGCCGCAACTGACACAACTCATGGTGTTCAAAAGATAACCCATGGCCGGCGAACGACCATCCAAGATGAATGCCAATATGAAAGACGATAGCGACGTTGCGAGCAACAGCCATACGATCTGCAGCCTCGATTGCGGGGTCATAGACTGGCGTCTGTTGCCGCTGAAAGGCATCCGCGTCGCTAAGCTGGTCATGTCCGTTACATCCTTTCCAGTGGGTAAGCCAATTTTTGTCTAACGCTGAGATCAGGCACTGACAATTATGCACTACGATCCTCGCCGATTTCTAAATCGGCGAGACGAAAACCGATCAGCAGCTGATTCCCTACACGGAACTTTCAATCTGCAAATCAAAGGATGCTGATATGTCCAATTCTTCCCCCATAATGCCGTCGGATCGATGGAAAACTCTTTTTCGACGCTTCGGAATTACTTGGTTCGCACTGGCAGCTATCGGCCAAATCGGATTCATCGTTTTCATCTTGAGTTATTACGGTCCGCGGACGGCATCTGGAAACTTTGAAGCCTTGAACGACAAGGCCTTAATCGATGGGCACAAGCCCGGCGATGACCTCGGCAATTTCATGTTCATCACCCACGTCTTGTTGGCTGCGATTATGACTTTCGGTGGGTTAATCCAATTGGTCCCCGGCATCCGAAACAGATTTCGGGCTTTGCATCGCTGGAACGGGCGGGTTTTTCTGGGTCTCGCCTGCTTCCTGGCGCTGGGTGGCTTGTGGTTGGGATGGGTCCGCGGAACGCGTCTGTCACTTGAATCCGGCCTTGCCGTATCGTTCAATTCGATTCTCATTCTCACATTTGCGGTGCCAACGCTTATGCTGGCGATGCGACGCAAAATTGCAGACCATCAACGCTGGGCGATGCGAACCTTCATGGTCGCCAATGGCGTCTGGTTTTTCAGAGTTGGCATTATGGGCTGGCTCCTCGTTAATCAATCACCGAGATGGATGAACAACACGCTGAGTGGCCCGGCAGACATCGCCCTTTCGATTGGCAGCTACTTGATCCCGCTCCTCGGGCTGGAGCTTTATTATTCCGCACGGAAAAGCACTTCCAATTCCTACAGATCGGCTGCGTTCGTTGTCC
Organism: Henriciella sp.; assembly: GCA_041984335.1. Lineage (GTDB taxonomy): Bacteria > Pseudomonadota > Alphaproteobacteria > Caulobacterales > Hyphomonadaceae > Henriciella. The sequence goes on from JBHIYI010000004.1 coordinate 26,549, forward strand.
TTGTAAGTCTGACGCTTTTTATGAGTATCGGGATTGCGGGCACGATGCTGATCATGTGGCCGGGAGATTTGAGCGCTTAGATGTTAAAACGGAATTGTCAGCGGAAAGTAGGTTTTAACCGCCCTGCTCTAGGCTCGACCTATGACCAAGAACCCATTTCGCTATTTCAAAACCTCGCCTGAGATCATCCAACTCGCGGTGATGATGTACGTACGATTCCCGCTCTCACTGCGCAATGTCGAAGACCTGCTCCATGAGCGTGGAGTCGATATCTGCCATGAAAGCGTGAGAACCTGGGTCGATCGATTTGGGCCGATTTTTGCAGGCAAGATCAGAACGAAGCGAGCGAGCTTCATGCGTCAGCATACCCAGTGGCAGTGGCATCTCGATGAGGTCTTCGTGAAGATCAATGGCGTTCAGCACTACCTCTGGCGCGCCGTCGATCACGAGGGCGAAGTGCTCGAGAGTTACGTCACAAAGTCGCGGGATAAGCAGGCGGCGCTTATGTTTCTGAAGAAAGCCATGAAGCGATACGGGCCCCGAAGATCGTCATCACAGATCAACTTCGATCATATGGCGCCGCCATGAAAGAGATCGGAAACAGCGACCGCCAGGAGGTCGGTCGCCATCTCAACAACCGCGCCGAAAACAGTCACCTGCCCTTCCGAAGACGAGAACGGGCAATGTCACGTTTCAGGCGAATGTCGAACCTGCAGAAATTCGCTGCGACCCATGCCTCGTTCCACAATCACTTCAATCTAGACCGCCACATCAACCACCGCTCTACCTTCAAATCGATGAGAAACGCCGCCCTCTCCGAATGGCGCCAACTTCTGGCTGGATAAGAGCCCCTGCTCCGCACGCTGCTGGAGACGGGTTCGCATTAGACTGACAGCACCCGAAATCGCCTAAAAGCTGCTTTTGCTTGATTCCTATAGATAATTGAGGTTGTGTTTGATGATTGGGGGATAAGATGGCTCATCCCGCGAAACGTCACTCGCTCCGCAGTCGATTAAATAGCGTTCTGCGACTGCTCGTTTTGCTCGCCTTCCTTTCAGTCGCGCCGACAAGTCTGGCTCAGTCGCGCGAGGGGCTTTCGCCTGCCTCCACATCGAAGGACATATGGCCCGACGGAGCCCCGAACTTTCTCGACACGTCGATCCACCCTGCGATTGGCGTTGAGGGTGTCTATTATGTCGAAGTGGACGACATGCCGAACGTCTCGGCTATGTATTTGCGGATCACCAAAGGTGGAGAATACACCAATTCTCTGGAAGCCATGGACGGTTTCGTTCGCAACCCTGACGCCATCTGGGAACTCCAGACCCGAGCCATATATCCCGGCGAAAAAGGCCTTACCAACGGCATCTTTGAAACAATTTCGGAAGACGGCCACAATGGACGGCTGCGCGTGGCTGAGGACGGAACAATAACGTTCAATCACGCCTATGCTCAGCGCATTCTGCCTGCCGGATTCAAAGTGACTTTGAGCCCAGGCGAGAATTTCGACACCTTTGCTGGAGAGTGGGAAATTGATGCCGACTATCGCGGAGATAGTCCGCGTCGCGGCGATATTCGCATGCACCGCCTGAAACCTGTGATCTCGGAAGTCAGGGTCGCGGGCATGTATAAATATCTCGGCGGACGTCAGTTTGATGGCGAACCACCGATCCATGATCGCGCGCCGTTTGGCGCTCGGCCCCTTAACGTTACGATCCCGGAGAACTGGCGAACTGAGTTTCAGCCTGGTGAAGCGTGTGATCAGCGGCTCGGTCCAAATCTGCGGATTGAGGTGTATGGCACAGAGTTATGGTCGGGGGATTATGGCTGGGGCTATTTGTGGGTGCCGCCGGACTCCGGGATGGAGATTGGTCTTTATGATGTCAGCCCATTGGAGGTGGAACGCAATGATGGCACCGAAGAAATTGTTGGCATCCATTTTCCACTGCGCCTGCTCGATTGTCTGCGAGAGGGACAGACAATTGTCTATTTCAACGGAAATGCGATCCCGCTCAATGTCGATTTCGCCTGGACCGAACAACGCCCTGTCGACGCTGAGATTCGATCTCTGGATGTCGTCGGTCTGACCGGAAAACCTCTTGATACATTGCGCGACGGTGAAAGTTTCCGCCTGCGCGCCCGCGTGCGCGGAGATGCGCCCGCAGCATCAATCGCCGTACAAGTTGCTGAAGATCCAGAACATCCCGATAGCGGATTTTCAGTGACACTCAATCAAATCGGCACGTCGCGCGACTTTGAAAGCGAGGTCCTCACCTTGCATCGCATGGTTGCGGAGCGTTCCCTGTTTCGAGAGGAACTCGGTTCGGATTGGGATGCGGCACGCTCAGCCGATATCATTGCGAGACGATTTCGTGGACAATGGGATGTTGCTTCGGGCAGCTCCAGCGGGCTCGGTTCTATCTCGACGACCGGAGACACAGTCTGGCTCAATCTGGGCACCGATGAAGCCCCTGCGGCTTATGTGTCGACCGATGCTTATGCGGAGGAAGAACGCCTGAAAACGCGCAGCTTCGCGCGCCTGCGTACAATTATGCAACGAAGACCTGATCTGGATCGGGTTATCGCTTCCGGCACCAACTTCGATCCGCCGCCAGGACGCTCACTCAGCATTGGTGAATGGCGTACGAAACTTAAGTTTGAGAGTGGCGGTCAATCAACATCGGTTCGCGTGATGTCTTCTGAGGTTGAAGACAAGGATGCCATTCAGCTGAGTCTGTATTCATGGCGCCCTACCAGCAACCTAATTGCGGATTGGAGCGTTCCAGATCCGCAGACGGGCGCGTACGCGACGCAACGGCAAAACTGGAGCCGGCACAACCCAGTCGAAATTCACCGGGTGGTCCTCCTGGATGACCAACTTGGCGCGCGTAAGAACCCGGATAATCCCGACCCTGAAGCGCCGATTTATCACTATCCGTTCGATGCTCAGAACGCGGCGACAGAAGGCCAGTCGGTCCGGACCCTCGTTGTTTTCGGGAAGGCGTTACCGAACCAGAAGGATGCCCGCATTGAAAGCGCCACAAACACAATCACCTATGCGCTGCCGCCTTTACCGCCTGATTTCCTGCAGGCCTATCGGCTCGGAGCGCATCAGCTGGCGGGAACGGAGATTGCTGAAGGAGAAACATGGCTGGTCGTTCAGGCACACCTGAAACCAGGCATCTCTCCGGGGGTTCAGCAGCTATCTATCAATGACCGAGTTGGCCACTGGAGCCTCGCTTTCTCGGACGCAGTCGGATCCATCCGTTTCCTCCGCGACGGTACGACGCCACGAGATCTGGAAGAACGTCAGTTCTATTCCGGCGAAGCAATTTCGGTCGGCGTGGTCACGACAAATCAAAATCTTCCGATGAACAACCTTTCGCTGACATTGGAAGCGGTTCGTCAGGTGGGTGACGAGCCCGCAGAGCGACGGCCGCTAGGCGTGATAGAATTGGCTTCAGACATCGGCGTGGGTGGACGGTCGGCTGTAAGCGAAGCCTTCGTCGTCAAGCGGGCTGGCAGCGAGGATTTTATAACTCAGCCTGGTCTGGCCACGCTGGAACTGGTCGAGTTTGAGCGCCTGTCCGCGCGGCTGAGCGATCCGACATCACTGATTGCAATACCGCCTGTCGCAACGGTGCAAATACTGCACGAACCAATTCATCCGGAACTCTGGAGATCTGCCCTCGGCCGGGTCATGCGATGTCCAGATGTGATGGGTAGCCCTTCCGATCTGGATTTCCTGACGAAAAGCTATTTTTCGACGAGCCGAACGATCGCTACGTCAGGGTTTGAAAACAGAGAGGCGCGAGTCACGAACGGCGATCACGCAGCCATGATTCTGATCCGAGATCAGCTGGTGCCCATGGTCGAAGACGCAAACGCCAAATTGGCACCTTTCCTGTCTAATCCGAATAAGCAGCGCGCGGCTTTGCAATATCTGAACTCTCAGCGCGATCTGCCTGGCGCCTTAGCCACGCCTTTCTGGGCCAGCCGACACGGCATGTACACTTACAGATATACGCTAGATCGCCAGATCGTTGATGAGGAAATCTCATTCGCACTTGCTGAAGCGGTAGACATTCCTGCGCTTCGCGATCGCATCAATGCGAGGATACAGACGATTAGTCCAAATGGGCGGCTCACCGATATTCCCACCGTGCGGGATTTGGCCCTTGATGCGATCGCTACCAACATGCAGGCACAATACGACGACACGCAGGCTGCCCTGGCGCGCGCCCGCGCGGCGGGTGATTGTAACATTGAAGAATTGCTGGTCATCGCGGGACAAAAATCCGACCTCGCGGTGAGTCAGATCCTCTCTCAGCTCGTTGTGAAAACTCCAACGGGTTGGGAACCGGACACAGTCGCTCGCGCGTATGTCCGAACTGTCCATATTGTTGGATCCGAAATCCGCGCCCTCGAGGAATGGGGCGATATCGACGACGCCTATAAATCCATGGCAATCGCTGCCGGCACCGCCATTCTGACCGGCGGAGGGTCCTTGGTCACCGCGGTTGGTTGGTCGGCGGGCGCGGAAGCCGCTGCGGCCGGAATAGCGCTCGCAGTCAACGCAACGGATGCGATCTATTTTGCCAGCAAGGACTTGTCAGATTATTTCGGTGCTGAGGAAGACTATCAAACCGCACTTGGCTTGTCCCCGGTACTTGGAAGCGATGTGATTGCGCAGGCCGAAGGACGCAGGTCATCCGCTCTGGTTCCTGCGATTTCGGTCCTCGCGCCGGCGATTGGAGGTCTTGCAGATCTTTCCGCTCTGCGCACGATCCGACGAGTGAACAAAGGCCGAGAGGTGACTCGCGCATTATCGGGGGCTGATGAAATCGATGCGCTCACGCAGGCCGAACGCGCGCAGGTTGCGTCCTACTATCAGCAGCTAAAAGAGACTGAATCTGCACGGCTCGGTGTTCTGCTGCGTCGCGAGCGCGAGGACCTTGCTCTTCTCGAAGACTTTGTTCGTGCCAAGGGTGTGGAGCCGCCGCCAGCAGACGTTCTGGCGGACGAATTTACCGGGCCGTCTGGGACCGAACTTTTCACTGACCAGGTGTTTCCTCCGCTCAAACCTGAGGCGGCGCCGGAACGCTTTAACGATCCGTTGAACGAAATTTTTGGTGATCTGGATGGCCCCGTTATTCGTCTGGAGGATGACGCCGACGACTTGTTCAATCCGATTGCGGATTTGGAGGATTTCAGGCGCGTCGACGAAGAAGATGCACTAACGATAGATCTCGATGACCTGTTCGATGAGGCGCTTTCTCCCAATGCCGCCTATGCTGACGGTCTTCGGGATCGACTGGATCGCAATCAATCGGCACCCGGAAGAATCGATGTGCAGCCGGATACGATTGGAAATGGCACGAGGCGCGTATTGCCCTCGAATACTGAGGTGCGGAATGCGGATGGCGAAATTGTCATTCAAATCGGAGAGCGCTTCGACGGTGGCGGTTTGACAAGTGTCTATCGAGATCTGGAAGGCGCTGGAGAGTCTATTATCAAGGCGCGCCGCATTGGTCGAAACAATATTGACGTGCTGGCCCGCGAAGATGATCCGGGCACGGCGATCGACGCAATTGTGGACGTCGAGATTGGTCGAAGGCTTCTAACTGATACTTTCGAATCGTCATCGATCGCCCGCGTAGCACGCCTTGAAGGAGAGCCTCTCATCGTTGAGAACGTGGCTGAACCAGGCGTCAGGTACATGATCACTCGGGAAGAAAACATAAGCTCGCCGCTCGTCATGACGACTGGAGACCCGATCCTGAATGCAGACGGTAATCCAGTCCTCGTCACAGATTTCGCGAGGCGAGTTGCTTTGCGCGGCGAGCCACCGACTGATGCCGAAATCCTGACCCAACAGCTTGCAATTCGAGAACTCAACCAGAACGGTTTGTACTGGACCGACCAGAAACACGGCAACTTCGATATCGTGCGGGATTCGAGTTCGCCGACTGGATATCGTCTGATTTTCTTCGATTTTGACGGAATCCGCCCGGTCCTCGTCGATCCGAACTGGTCGGAGCAGGAAGCTGCCGTTCGACGTTGGGAAAGAGCGAGACGGGCACAGGTCTATATGGACAATGCAATCGATGAGGCTAGCCTGGATTTTGAAGGAAGATACCTGTTTGAGGTTGAATCGATCACTGACTATTCGCCTTTCGCTGTTGGGGGCATGCATCTGCCGGTCACGGTGCATCCGGATAAGGTGTCTCAAGTGTATCGTCGTGTGAACGATCTCGATGCGTTTGCATTTGAAGATCTGCTTTCGACCGTTTTCCGTGATGGACAGGTGCCCTATCGAAATCTCGAGCGTGAAGAGGCATTGGCTGGCGTTGAAGCTCTTGCAGATACACTCAACGACGGCGGTCCGCGATGAGACGAGCCAATCCGCATGTGTGTATCAGCGCGCTGTTCACTTGTGTTTTTCTGCTGACGGCGTGCGGTCGCGGCGGCGATGGGGAGCGCCAAGCCGATAATCCAGAGGCAAACCTGCCGGTGGGAGATTGTTCAGATTATCCGATGACCGGTGTGGACTGCGCCTGCCTGACCCATCTGGTGTCTGAACGGAATCCCGATCTGGCGGAAGCTCTGGAGACGCTTTCCCGCAGCAAACGCGGCGGTGTTGATACAGATACCGTCGACCTGAACCAGACCGACCTTGATGCGCTGATGCGGATCACAATGGATGCGCATACGGCTTGCCCTGCTGACACACAATGATTTTTCGAGCCCGACGAGAATTGCATGTTCAACCGTGATCAGCGTGTCGTCGAAATGGCAGGATTCGCGGCCGACATCGCCCAGGTCTTCAGTCATAGCCAGACCCCATCCTTCCGTCACAATCTTCATGGCTTGTGCGGGTGGTGGGCGGCCGCTCTGTACGTTCAGGCATTGCGTACATTTCCACGTCGCCGGCTCAATCGGCGCGAATGGGATATCGCTTGCGATACCGTGGCGACCCGTTTGCTCAAGTTTGAGAAGATAAATGACAGCGGCGACAGAGAAATCGACGCAGATATGCAATCCGGATGCGCTCAGATTCTACTTCTACACGCGATGCTATGGAAATCGGTCTTCCGGAATATACGACGTTCATCGAGGTTTACCGACCAAGAGAAGGTCTATGACAGATTATACGACGTTTTTTCGGATCCAATGCTTGGCTATAGCGAACACTTTCACGTCGAGCCCTATGAGTATGTTGAAGAGGATGAAGATCCTGAGGAGCTGAGAAAAGAATATTGCGAAAGCCTGGCAAGCATGTTCGCCACCTCCGCACGTTCGCATCCGTGACAGCCTCAATCGACACGCTTCAAAAAGGTGATCCAGGACAGACCATGATCCAGATAAGATAGCGGCCAACGAAATTCTCTCAGCGGCGGTTCTGCGGATTCCAGACGCTTGCCATTAAGTGCACAAATGACCTCCGGTGCCTGATGCGCATCGAGCCGCACCCTGCAGGTGAACAGGTGCAGATTATCCGGTGGAATATCCAGATGAACGTGACCGAGCAGCCACGTAAATGGATTGTCTTTGAAGTAAGTTGGCAGGTTTTGTTGCAATTTTCGACTGCCGGCGAGCGCTCCATTATAGATCGCAAACGTGCGTTTCTCTTCATCCGGGTTTTGGGTGGTACTGAAATAGCCATCCGGACGACTTCGTCCGGTTTCATCAAGACATCGGCGTAGGGCCGGAAGCGAGGTCTCTATCCAAAGGTCAATGGCATTCGATATGGCGCTGTCTTCGGTCAGCCCGAACCCCGCACAATGCGAACCTGTGACTGGCACGAGTGCTCCAGTGGTTGGATCGATGACCCGGACGTGAAAGCTGACACAGACCTCCTCGCCCCCACGCTCAGCCTGTCCCATATGAGCGGCTTCGGCCATCACCCCGATCGGCTCAGATTCAATCGCGACATCGCCTTTCAACAGACCAGGTTGGATACCTGCTTTGGCCAGTTGTCTAGCAAGGATATAATTGGTGCGCGAAGCAAATTTGCTCTCCGAATACGGGAAATCGGCCGGGATCATTTCCGGTTTCGAGTTGAGCAAATCTGCATTGGTGTCGAGGGCACCTGCCAATCCGCAATACCCGCGACGCTCCAGTTCCTCATCATCCGTAAATCCCGGAGGATCGAACCATCGCCACATCATGCATTTTGCCGCCTGGCACACAGCGCGCGTATTTTCTGTGCCTCCATTCTCTGCGAACCGAGCCATGGGACACCATTTCTGTTCAGCGCCTTCACGCGTAACGAGCATTTCGATCCCTTCTTAACTGCAGATCACGACAAGCAGTGTTTCAATGCTGATTAAACCCAAAATGTGGACGAATTGAAAGCGTCTGGCATCGCTGCATTCGAACTTGAGGTTTTGACCCGAAACGCGGAGCGAACATCGCGATCGAAGGAACGCGTCGTCTTCCGGTTTTTGACTCGCTCGATCAGCGCGTGGTAATTTGTACGCTCGATCGAATGCAAGCGAAATTGAGCTCATCCATTCGCTCCCATACACTGTCGTCGGAAGGACCCGAAATGTTAAAAGGAGAATATTGTAGAGCCGGACTCAGTTCGATCTTGATCGTTTCGATAACCGGATTTTTCCCAATCTCCGCGTCCGCAGAAGTCGTCATCCAGCCGCAATATGTTGACTTCTACTATTATCAGGACATCGATAGTGGCGAGGAGATGATTCAACGGGCCTCGGCCACGTTTGAGCTCTATCTGTGCGCGCGGACGTATATCGACGCCGAAAAATATGAAGGCGAATATCCGGTTGTTTTCCTGGGAAATGTTCACGGCGACACCGAATATGAATGGGAAGGCGCCGTCGATGGTGCGGAGCCTGACGATTACGATGCCGACATCACGGCTTCCTCGCGCGCAGAAGCCGCTAGCAAGTTCGAGGATAAAGTCGAATTTCTGCAATCCGAACTGTTGTATGACGTCACCAGCTGGGGATCGACTTCCGAAGACGATCTCGTCTGGCCGAACCGCAACATGCCGGACACGGTGCGCCTCACCGTTCAGAACTATACCTATGAAATCAGTTTGCTGAACACAGACGGCCCAGGAGAGTTTGAGCTCGACGCTCCAGATTGCGAATAGCACTATTAGTTCGCACGTTCCATTTTGAAGATAAGGTCGTAAATACTACCGCTACGCCGAAAGTGGACGTTTGGCTTATGTCTGGTTTTGCTCGCGTTTCAGGACTCACGGGCGTCCGCTCAGGGACGACCTGCAGACGCTCAGTTCGAAAAAGCCAACGGCGTCAGAGCGGATATAAAAATCGGAAATTTAATTGTTCAATACCGATGGTACAGCGCGCTCGCCTTTTGCGTATGCGTTGATATGGTCGCATGCGTGCGCTTTCGAAAAAGGAGATCTGGGTGCAGAGAAACGCTGAAAATCCGGATCCCGGATTCAAACAGGAATTGATCGCACTACGCCCGAGCCTTCGAGCTTTCGCGCACAGTCTCTGTGGCGGACCTCAGCAAGCCGAGGATCTGGCCCAAGAAACGCTTTTGAATGCATGGAAATCCCGTCACAGCTACCAGGCTGGAACGAGCATCAAGGCGTGGTGCTTCACAATTCTTCGCAACGAGTTTTATTCGATCAAACGACGGGAGTGGAGACGCCCTTCTCTTGATCCGGATGTGGCGGCACAAACGCTAAAGTCGAATGATGGTCATCGCAAACGCCTCGAATTACTGACATTACGCAACGCGCTGGAAGAATTGCCGGACCAACAGCGCGAAGCGGTCCTTCTCATCGGCGTTGGCGGCTTGAGTTATCGGGAGGCCGCGCAGATCTGTGGCTGCGCCGTCGGCACCCTGAAAAGCAGGGTAAGCCGCGGCCGCCAGGCACTCGACGCTCGTATCGGCAGTCGCGACCTGAATTTCACGCCCGACGATGAATTAGGATCGTCGGAAGTTCTTGAGTACTTAATTGACGAAACACAGGACCTTATTGAGGATCAACCCGAATAGTCCTTCGTTGATTATTGATGCTCACGAGATTCTTCAGATATCTCGTCGCCTGCCTCCTCGAGGTCTTCGCCGACACCTTCTATTGTATTACACCCAGCGAGTACCAAGAGGCCTGCGGTGGTCAGAATTGCAGTCAAAATACGCATGGTTCTTCCTTTCGTTGAGCCAGTATAACGCAGCATGTGGCTAAAGGTTCCAAATTGACCGCAATTGGGGATCAGTAACTGGCGATGATGCGAGGCGCCGGGCATCCGGTCCTGGCTCAAACATTTCGGCGAACGCGCACAAAAGATAACGACAGATATCCCAGCGATTACAACACGGTCTGCATCTTGCGGGGCGGTTCCGCAGGTTTTTTCGGAACCAATCATCCTCGAGCACGTTATTCCAGTAAGCGATCATGCAGATCGTACGGAAACAAGAGGAGATTCATATGCTTGGATGGGCACTCACATTCTTACTATTGGCTATTGTTGCAGCGGCGCTCGGGTTCGGGGGCATTGCAGGTGCCTCCGCCGGGATCGCCAAAATTCTGTTCTTCGTATTTCTCGCCCTTCTCGTGATTACATTTGTTGCGAGAGCCGTAAACGGGCGATCCGTAAGCTAGAACCAATAATATACGGGCCTTGAGCGTGCAGCGACGTCGCCGCCGTTCGGCCACTCAACCAGGAGACTATAATATGAGCCAGTCGGAGCTCACAAATACGCGGACCGACGACATTGTACTGATTGTCCTGTCGGTCCTTTTGCCGCCACTCGGAGTACTTCTCAGCAGAGGTCTTGGGACACAATTTGTCCTGAACGTCCTCCTGACGGTGCTCGGATATGTGCCTGGCATTGTGCACGCAATCTGGCTGGGCGCCAGACGATAAGGAGACAATCATGACTCATAACTCGATAAAGAATAATCCACACGACGTCCTTTGGGACCATTTGGCCAATGCGCGCTTCGTGATGCTCGGGTCGCCAGATCCACGACATCACATGCAGCCAATGTCGCCAAATCCCGACACGGACGCGGAAACAATCTGGTTCTACGCCGATGCGTCGTCCGACCTGGTCGAGGCCGTGCGCCAGTCCGATGCGACCGACATGGTGCATATGTGCGCCACTGAGAAGTCATTTCAGGCCTGCCTGCGCGGTACGCTCACCGAGTACAAGGATGCCGCCAAGATTGAACAATACTGGTCGCCAGTGGTCGAAGCCTGGTTCAAGAAGGGTCAGCAGGATCCCGACCTCACAATGCTTTGCTTCACGCCGCATCATGCTGCGCTTTGGCAGAGTGACGCAAATCCGATCACCTTCGCATACGAGATCGCCAAAGGCGTTATCAGCGAAGCGAAGCCTGACATAGGCGAACGCGCATCTGTCAGCTTTTAGTACGACCAGGTTCGGAAGGCGACGAGGCGTCCGGGTTCCAGCGCTCACAAGCGCGCTGGCAAACGACCACGCCCCCTCATCATGACCCCCTCATAAAGACGCGATACATGATCGCGCGGAAACCAGGACAAGATCCGACCCTTCAGACTGGATCAAAACCCCATACAGAAAGGACCCAAAAATGGATAAGCAACATCTTAAAGGCGAAGCCAAAAAGGCCGAAGGAAAAGCAAAAGAAAAACTCGGCGAGATCCTGGACGACAAGTCTATGGAAGCCAAAGGGAAAGCAAAGCAAGCCGAAGGCGAAGCCCAAAAAGTGGCAGGCGACGTGAAAGATGTCGTCGAAGACGTCACTTAAATCAAAGAGATAAGGCCGGGACGACATCCCGGCTTTTTTTCGCGGCGGACTAATTTCTGCGAGACCGCAAAGCCAACGCGCGTCTCACGGCGCATTAAGTCGCTGCACGAATGACTTTTTTTGCGCGCTGAATGGCCTGGTTCTGAATCGTCTTGTCTGGATGTTGGACTAGCTCAATTGAGTGACTAAGATGTGCTTCAATGAGCGTAATCTTTCTAAATGGATGCACGTCGGCAGGAAAATCGAGCGTCGCAAAAACTGTTCAGGACCAGCTGAACGCTCCATTCCTTCGAACTGGGATCGACGACGCGTTTTCGATGTTGCCTGCAAACCTCCACAACAACTCCGATGGGGTCTTTTTCGACCGAGATCGTGATGGCCTGATTCGGTTGAACTTTGGTTCGTTCGGCTTGGCGGCGCTAAAAGCTCACATACTCTCTGTAGCGGCGATCGCGCGTTCCGGAATAAACCTCATCCTGGACGAGGTTATCCTGACCCCTGACCTGCGAAAGGAATGGGTTGAGCACTTAAGTGGAATGGACGTCATGCTGGTCGGCGTGAGATGCGACCTTCAAGAATTGGAACGCCGTGAGATCGAGCGCGGTGATCGCGTCATCGGACAGGCACGTGGACAATTCGACATAGTCCACGCTGGAATGTGCTATGACTTGGAAATTGATACCACGAGTACAACACCGCATGATGCGGCAAATATTGTCGTCGAAAAATTCCTCCAGAACGACCATGGTCAAGCGTTGAAACAGCTTGCGATCGGTTTCCAACCTCCACCTCCATCACGCCGATGACGTGAAGAATTTCGGCCGAACCAGCCAGACCGCTAATGCGCCCAGGCCCATCAGCATTATGGTCAGTGTGCCGAGCCACCCAAGCACAGGAATTCTGGATAATATCGTAGCTGCAAACGCGCCCGTGGCTGCGGCAAGCAAACGGATAGATGGCTTGTCGAGTTCGGCTTTGCCGAACGCTGCGAGCGTACCGATACCGACGACATAGACGCCGAACATGTATCCTGCCACCGCTCCGACAAAGGCGACGAGCAAGGGGATAGGCACGAGGATGAACGCGATGCCAGATATCATCAAGACAATGGCTGCTCCGATCGAAACCGACAGAGCCAGGAAGCCAATCAGCAGCGTCACCAGAGGTCGTCCCAGAGCGCTTTGACGCAATTTACCCACGGCTGAGGGGACAAGAAAGGCGATTAAACCGGTGACAATCCCGACAAACACCAGGCGTGTGATGAATTTCATCACCGGATGCTCGCGGTCCCAGACATCAAGCTCCTCGACCGCCTGATCTGAGCCTGGCGCGGGGCGGCGCTCAATCCGGTCCGCCGTGATGACGCTATCTGGAATCTCGGTTTCGCCAACTTCCTCCTCGAACAGCAACAGGGTGCCTTCGATTTGCGCAGTTTCAGCAAACGCAACCTGCTTCGCCGTCAGCGAGACGTCGCCCTTCACCTGAGCGGAAAACGTGACCCGTCCGCCAGTCACCAAAGTGTAGCCATCTACGGTTCCCGTCAGCGTCACTTTCTGGCCGGTTACCCTGAGGTCCCCACCAATATCCCTCACGGAGACAGAATACCCGGCCAATGTCGCGTCGCCTGAGACAGGGCCATTCACCTCAATGTCCATGCCCGCGGCGTATGCGTCCCCGCCAACTGCGCCATTGATCACAAGCTTTCGTCCGGCAAGATGCGCGGACCCCGAAATATCGCTTTCGCTTCGGACCGTGTCACCAGACATGAAAAGGTCGTCCACGCCGTCCACCGTGTGAACCGGGTCGGGTCCGCCGATGAACCGGTCATCACCGACATTGATCGAGGATTGTGCAGAGGCGACGCCGGAGCTCAGAAGAATCCCGCCAATACAAAGGATGACACCGATCACCAGAGTTCGCATTGGCATCCCCTTTCTTTGATAGCCAGACGCTTGCCCAAGCTACAGAAGCGCGCAGGGGCACCTGCCAAAAAAGACTCGCGTAAGAATACGCTCAGTGGATTGCCCCTCATATACGGAAGAGTCCTCATTCAATTATTGCATGTTCATCGACGCGATAATCTGAATGACCGCTTTCTCGCTTTGACAACATGAATTCACGGCTCACATTTTTTTGCGCGACCGCTATGGGGCATGTCCGGGGACCTGTTATTTCCTTGACGAAGCATTGGGGCGTGCAACGCCGGTTACTGTGATTGTCCTCATTTACCCGGATGGAGGTGTGGGGTGTATCCACCTATCGAGGCGTCTAGACTGACCCGGAGATAGGCAACGGCATGTTCTTGTCCAATGAAGCAACCCGATGGTATTGTCAGCGCAAACTGCCCTGCCCCGTCAGATTGAATTGCTCTAATCGATATCGATGAGCAAGAGTCCATTCCGCTATTTCAAGACGTCTCTTGAAATCATCCAGCTTGCGGTGATGATGTATGTCAGATTCCCGCTCTCACTGCGCAATGTCAAAGACCTGCTCCATGAGCGCGGGATCGATATCTGCCATGAAAGCGTGAGGCTCTGGGTCGATAGATTTGGTCCAATCTTCGCCGGCAAGATCCGGATGAAACGTGCCAACTTCATGCGCCGACATACCCAATGGCAGTGGCACCTCGATGAGGTGTTCGTGAGGAATAACGGCGTCCAGCATTATCTCTGGCGCACAGACCGACTTAGATCATATGGCGCCGCCATGAAAGAGATCGGAAACAGCGACCGCCAAGGGGTCGGTCGCCACTTGAACAATCGTGCCGAAAACAGTCATTTGCCTCTGCGCAGGCTAGATCGCGCGATGAGCCGATTTCGAAGGATGAGCAACCTGCAGAAATTCGCTTCAACGCATGCTTCGTTCCACAATCGCTTCAACCTAGACCGCCATATCAACCACCGTTCCACCTTCAAATCGATGAGAAACGTCGCCCTCTCAGAATGGCACCAGCTTTTGGCTGGATAAGACGCTCTACACCAAACGATGCTGGAGACTGGTTCGCATTAGACTGACAGCACCCTGCTGGAGCCGGGTTCGCATTTGTCTGACAGCAACGCAAACGCACAAATTCGCGATTTGACTTTGATCGAATTCGTTTTCGCGTCATGTTTAGGATCAAACCTGACACAAGAACCCGGAGATAGACCGCGATGTGTGACGAAGCCACCGACCGAGAACTCGACGCTTATCTGAAACGCAAGGCGCTTACGCGCCGCGGCTTCGCCACTGGTGCCACCGCCACGCTGGCAACATCGAGCTTGTTGTTACAAGCTTGCGCTAGCCCGATTCCAACTCCCGGAAGCTTGAACGAGATTGAGGCACAGATTCCCTCTCCAGATGGAACAATTGATGCAATGTTCCTGCATCCCATTAAAGGAACGCACGCCGCGGTAATCATGTGGCCAGACATTCACGGTGTTCGCCCGGCGTTCTTTGATATGGCGCGCCGGTTGGCTGGCGCAGGCTACAGCGTCATAGCCGCAAATCCTTACTACCGCACACATCAGGGACGTCTGTTTGTTGACGGACAGACGATTCGCGACCCGGGAGGCCGTGAATTGGTCGGGCCGCACTATCAAGCATTATCGCCGGCGACCGTGATCACTGACACGCAGGCGATTGTAAGCTGGCTCGATATGCAGGCCGCTGTCGACACTAGGCGCGGCATCGGTGCCATCGGCTTTTGCATGACGGGATCGTGGACGCTGCGCGCCGCGGCAGCGGTGCCGAGCCGGGTGAAAGCACCGGCATCATTTCATGGTGGCGGCCTGGTCACGGATGCGGAGGATAGTCCACATCACCTTGCCGGGGACATTCAGGGCGGTGTTCTGATCGCGATTGCTGAGAATGATCATGAACGCCAACCCCAGGCGCAAGGCGTTCTAATCGAGGCGTTTGAAAGCGCCAACGTCCCAGCAGAAATCGAAGTGTATGATGATGCAATGCATGGCTGGGTGCCAACGGATTCGCGCGCCTACAATCCGGAGCAATCTGAGCGTGCTTGGGAACGGATGCTGGCATTGTTCGAGAGAGAATTGGCCTAGTTGCTCACAGGCTCATTTAACGCGACGGTGCCGAAAAGGATTGTCCGCTTTCGGCGTCAAAGCGGACATTAGTCGTCCGTTTTAAATGGATTGAATTTGTCGATCGGAGTATTGGCGTTAGCCTCACATGCCGCTTCAAAGTCGTAATCAATCTCATCGGCGAAGTCTGGACGAATGCCAGTTTCCAGCCAGAATTTGACCAACCCAAGCCTGGCGCAGAATTTGATAAAGCGCTCATCGGCCCTCAATGGCGCGAAGATTACATGAAACAGAAGCGTAGAGCGATATGCCATCGGTCCTTTGGCGTCATCGTGAGTGCCGGTTGGCCCCATTCTAATCTTTTCGAGCGTGTCATAAAACAAATCGGCACCCCCGAAAAACCCAACGTGCAAGAGGTCATTGGTGTCACCGGCGCCGTTCGCGAGGATCGAATTACGAAGCCGGTCAGCGTAGGCTTTGTGTTTGTCTTTATCGTCGCTCAAGAATAGAGAAGCGCGTTCGAGATAGGGTGCGTATTCTTGCATTGCTATGCTGTGTCTCGTCGTTTCTTGAATGATCTCGTTCATTCGTGTTTCATTCTTTAGAAACCCGTAAATAACAGCGAGCGTTGCTCGAAACGCCGCGCTTTCTGGCCATCTATGAACAGCTGCTTCCAAAGCTGCGCAGGCCGGCTCCCAATCACCCATGTAGTTTTGGATAATTCCGGGTTGAGTTGCTGAGTACGGGTTCAGCGGGTCTAACCGCGCGCACTCGAACGCGACATCAAGCGCCTTTCGCATTCGACCAATGCAGGTTTCGTGAAACGCTACGAGGAATAGTCCACCCGCTGTATTCCTGCTTGCATCACGAAAATCGGCGATCGCGTCGTGATGCTCCGTCATATTTCCAAAGTGGTCGAGTTTTTGATAGCGAGCATTCAATGCATCACGATTACCTGGATCAATCTCCAGAGCGCGCTCGATAGCTTCATCTACAGCCCCACCAAGCTCGACGCGCATCTGAATTGGCGCAAACATGCGCGCCAGCGCTCGATTTCTCGCGAGCGCTCCCCAGGCTGGTGCAAAGTCTGGCGCGGCCTTTGTCACTTCCTCCAAAGCAGATACCGCGTCCATAATTCTCTCGGGTGATTGCGTCCAATCGCGTCCTTGAAGGAAAAGGTCATAAGTCGCGGGCGTCATTACGGATTGACGCTGCCCCTCCAATTTGCGGTCCAGCGCCATGGCTATTTGTTCGGAAATTTCGTCCTGCACTGCGAAGATGTCTTCGAGTTCGCGGTCATAACGATCCGACCACAAAGTCTCATGCGTGTCCGCGCGCTCCAGATGCGCCGAAATACGCACACGAGTGCCAGCTCTCCTGACAGAGCCATCCACGACAAACGCCGCGCCAAGCTCGCTTGCTGCTTCAAACTTTCGATCGCCGCGGAATTGGAAGCTTGAGGTCCGGCCTATAACCTTCAGGTCAGTGCCGCGGATCAAACGATCTATAATGTCCTCGCATATGCCGTCGGAGAAGAACTGGGTGTCGGCATCAGAGGAGAGATTGTCAAAAGGCAGCACGGCGAGCAGCGGCTCATTCTGATCGCGACCGTTGGAGGCGATGCTGCTGGCCGCGCTGATCTCAGCATCCAGAACATAGCCTCGCCGCGGGATAGTCTTGATGACGCCGCCTAGCCCGTGTGGCACTTGCAGCGCCTTGCGAAGCAGGCTGACGGCCCGGGTCAGACTCTCATCGCCGCCAAACTGCACGCCCCATACAGAATCGATCAATGTTTCGCGCGTAACCGTATGTCCGGCTTCAGCCGCCAAGACTTGCAATAGGTGCATCACTTTGGGTTCGAGCTGGGACTGGCCCGAGGCACTAGACAGATAGAGTTGCCCCGGATCGACGCTAATAGCGCCAATCGCGAAGGGCTCAGTCTTCACATCAGACGTTCCGTCCATGCCGCTCCCCTAAAAGCATTGCGTCGCTGATGAAATACTCCATTAAAAACAGGGCATAACATATCCATCAGAAAAGGATCAGGTCTGCATCAGGATCATAAGCGCATTTCTGGTCATCTTCCACCCACAGCCAGTTGGGCTGCCAACCATACCCAAGGAGACCAAGATGACCAACACGATCAAAACTCTCGTCGCCGCCGCGGCCGCTCTTTCCTTTGCCGGAACCGCCATCGCACAGGACGATGTCACAACGACGTTCTCATATGATCCTGCTGCCAGCATCGAAGCCAATTACAGCGACATCCGGGAAACGGCATCAAAGGCTTGCGACCAGATGCATCTGCGCCGGACCACGTCCTATACCAGCGCGTATAACCGCCTGAAGAAGGATTGCCGCGCTAACATGATCGAGGCGGCAGTTGAGGCAATCAATGATCCATTCCTGACAGCCCTGCATGAAGGACGCAGCGTCGAGACAACCACCTTCGCTTCCGCAGACTGAGCGCCAACAACTCCTCCTGGCGCAAGCCGGTGGCCAGTACCGCCACCGGCTCTTTTTTATTTCCAATGTCATGTCCGCTCCTGACCCAAAGCGGATATCCGGATCATCCCGAAAGCGACAACGGAGCAATGGATACGTAGGACTATTTGCTGCTGAAGCGACGGCTGACAGCCGTTGGAATCGCTCCAACAAGTGAGTGACCTGCATTGATTGCCTGCTTCACATTCCCCGTTTATTCAGATTGCGCAAGCGAAGGGGGTCAAAGTGCAAGGGTCTGAACCAACGGAAAAAAACCTTTCGCTAGGAATCTCTGACCTGGCTGAAGATGTCTTTGGGCTCGGTCTTAGAGGCGTCAAAACAATCTGGATGACAATTCGCAATCCGCGTCGATTATTTCGCGCGGCAAGACACCCGGACTGGAACTACGAGTTTACGCCAACAATTCGGGTCGCATTCTCGATTCTGGCGACCATGGCCGTGCTCCGTTTTTTTTGGTTCCATGACGAAACGATGGCATATCAGCTCGCCTATAGCGATTTCGAAGCTAAATTTCCGGAACTGAGCGCAACCGAGGTCGCCACCATGACCGATCGATTTTCAGATTGGTATATTGCACTCTTCCCGTTCGGATTCATGCTGACGCTGTTCTTGGCAGCAAGCACCGTTCGCGTCTGGGGGGAACGAGGACTTTCCTTGCGTACCCGTCTTTTCTTTTCTGCAATCATTCCCAACTTGACGCTAACATTGTTGTTGTCACCCCTGATGGCCTTGTCCAGTTCTCAAGCCATAGTTGTCTCGATTGCTGGAATTTTTGGTGCATTGGCGCTGGATTTTATGACGTCGCTGAGAGGAGGTGTCGCGGGTAAAACACGCCTGGTCCGAGTGGCTAAAGCCTCGTTGGTTGCCATTGCCAGCATAATTGCTGTGATCTTGGCTTCGCTTATTTGCACCCTTCTTGCGACCTGGCTGGCGGGCGCAGCGCAGCCTAGCTGATTTCGTTCGTCACACGTCTGGCGCGACGCCAACGCAATTTAATGTCTGCTTATGCTCGCCGGGCGGACATAGCGAGACCACCGGTTCGTCCCAAAACTGCAGGCCGGAACTGTCGCCTTTTCCGACGGCGGTTCAGTGCGTCGCGGATGAACCCGCAATGGAACTGTCAGACTAAATCCGCTTCAGGTCGCCCTGCCCCAACTTTAGTGTGGGCTGCATGTCGAGAAACCCGTTCCGCTATTTCAACACCTCGCCCGATATCATCCGCTTGGCGGTGATGCTCTACGTTCGATTTCCGCTCTCGTTGAGAAATGTCGAAGACCTGCTCCATGAACGCGGCATCGACGTTTGCCGTGAAAGCGTAAGTCATTGGTGGAACAGATTTGGTCCGTTGTGCGGATCGGAGATCCGGATGAGAAGATCTCAATCAATGCGTCAAAGTCCGCGGTGGCGATGGCACCTGGACGAAATCTTTGAGAAGATCAATGGCAAACAGCATTATCTGTGGCGCGCGGTCGATCACGAAGGCGAAATCCTAGAAAGCTACGTCACCAAACGCCGAGATCGTAAGTTAGCACTACGATTTCTGAAGAAAGCCATGAAGCGGTTCTGCAATCCTGAGGTCATCGGAACGGACCGCCTGACGTCAAATCGGGCAGCTCTGAAAATAATTCGAACCCCGGACCGACAAGAACTTGGCCGGCACGAGAATAACCGTGGCGAAAATAGTCACCTCCCGTTTCGAAGGCGAGAGCGGGCCATGCTCCGCTTCAGGCAAATGCGAAGCCTGCAGAAATTCGCCTCAATCCACTCGTCAGTCCATAACCACTTCAATCATCAAAGAAACATCGAACGCAGAACCAGATTCGAAGACCTTCTTTCCGCCGCCCTTCACGAATGGCGTGAACTTCTAGCTGCCTGAGGCGCGACCTCGAAAATAGATGCTGGAGACTGGTTCGCATTAGACTGACAGCACCTTCCATCGGCTTCGAAGCCCCGCTCGTGGAATGGAATACGCACAATCCACGATGTGCTTCGAGCAGCGACAAGTTAACACGGACCAGACCGTCGCTTTCGGCGCATCTGGCTCTCGGTGTGATTCAGCGGCATAATCTGACCTGCGGAGGTTATGGCCATGGACGTAGCGTTACATTTTCTTGGTGGCGCAGGCACGGTGACGGGCTCAAAGTTCCTTCTGGAATACAACGATCAGCGCGTGCTCGTGGATTGCGGTCTATTTCAGGGTTACAAGCAGCTCAGACTGCGCAACTGGAAACCCCTACCAGTCGACCCGTCTGATATTGACGCGGTGGTCCTGACGCACGCGCATATCGACCATTCCGGCTACGTTCCGGTCCTCGTCAAGAACGGCTTTTCGGGCCGCGTCCATTGCACCGAGGGCACGAAGGCGCTTTGTGAACTCCTATGGCTCGACAGCGGACACTTGCAGGAACGCGAGGCAAAAGCAGCCAATCGCGGCGGCTATACGCGGCACAAGCCTGCGCGGCCACTTTATGACAAGCAGCAGGCCGAGGCCGCGCTGCCGCGCTTGACCCCGCATAGCTTTGAGGACTGGGTTCAGGTTACTCCGGATATCCGCGCCCGCTTTCATGTCGCCGGCCATATCCTGGGCGCCGCGATCGTCGAAATCGAAATTGGATCAAAACGGCTGGTTTTTTCGGGTGATCTGGGACGGCTCGATAATCCGATCATGCAGGCCCCCGCCCGCATTCCCCAGGCCGACTACCTGTTCCTGGAATCGACTTATGGCAATCGGGACCATCCCGATGAAGATCCGGAAATAGCCCTCGCTGAAATAATCAACCGAACGTTCAAACGCGGCGGATCTGTTATTATTCCATCATTCGCGGTCGGGCGCGCCCAATCAATTCTCTTTCATCTCAGTCGCTTGCTGGAACGCCAGGAAATTCCTGACCTTCCAATATATCTGGATAGCCCGATGGCGATCGACGCGAGCGATATCTTCTGCCGCTTTAATGCGGGGTTGCGGCTATCCGAATCCGAAGCACGGGGCGCGTGCCGGTTAGCGACGTTCACACGCAGTACCGAGGACTCCAAAGCGCTTGATATCGAGCGAGGCCAGAAAATCATCATTTCAGCAAGTGGAATGGCGACGGGTGGTCGTATCCTGTTTCACCTGAAGCGATACATGGGCGATCCACGCAACACCATCCTGTTCGCCGGTTATCAAGCAGGCGGAACGCGCGGCGCACACATGCTCAAGGGTGTTCAGGAGATCAAGATCCACGGCGAATACCATCCCGTTCGCGCCGAAGTCACAAACTTGCACATGCTATCGGCGCATGCCGACCGCACAGAAATCACGACCTGGCTAACAGGGTTCGAGACGCCGCCCAGGGAAACCTTCATTGTCCACGGCGAATCTGACGCCGCGGACAGTCTTCGCCACCTCATAGAGGAGCGTATGGGATGGTCCGTGACGGTCGCGGAGCACAATGAGCAGGTTACGCTTGTATGAAAAGTCGCGACGGGAAACCCGTTCTAAACGCAAAACGACTGGGAATTGAGACCCGGAACGAGGCCATTGCCTTTGTTCGAATGGACTGTCCTGCGTGCAAATCTGAGGGTTTTTCAGCGCATTCACGTGTTGCGCTCGAACACGCAGGAACCGAGATTCTCGCGACGCTCTACTTTGTCACAAACGAGCTGCTCGCGCCCGATGAAATCGGCCTCTCCGACTCGGCATGGACGCGTTTGAAGCTAAAAAAAACTGAACCGCTTACGATTTCGCATCCCGCACCCCTGACCTCCTTCGCACATGTTCGTGGTAAAATCTTCGGACATCGTTTCGATCAGCTTGGCCTCCGGGAGGTCATCACAGATATTGTCGAAGATCGGTATTCCGACATCCAGCTCACCGCCTTCGTTACATCGTGTTCCGCCCGCAAGCTCGACAAGAGCGAAACAATTACCCTCACACGGGCAATGGTCGATTCAGGCAGCAGGCTTGAGTGGGGCGATGAGATCATTGCCGACAAGCATTGTGTCGGCGGCTTGCCTGGGAATCGGACGACCCCGATCGTCGTGGCGATACTGGCGGCGAACGGGCTTACTGTTCCGAAGACATCGTCAAAGGCAATCACATCCCCAGCAGGCACCGCCGACACAATGCGCGCCATTACGAAAGTCGATCTTTCCCTGGACGAGATGAAGGCGGTGTTGGCATCACAGGGGGGGTGCTTCGTCTGGGGCGGAAGCGTCAATTTCAGCCCCGCCGACGACAAGCTGATCCGGATCCAGAAAGCGCTTGATCTGGATAGCGAAGGCTCCTTGATCGCCTCTGTTCTATCCAAAAAAATCGCGGCAGGGGCCACGCACCTGGTGATCGATATTCCGGTCGGTCCGACAGCCAAAGTACGCAGTCCTGATGCCGCCAATTCCCTTCGCAAACACCTGCTGGAGGTTGCCGCTTCTTTTGGCATCACGCTGGCTGCGGAGATCACAGATGGAAGCCAACCGGTGGGCCGCGGGATTGGCCCCGCACTGGAAGCCCGCGATGTCCTGGCGGTCCTGCGCAACCAATCCGACGCGCCCTTCGAACTTGGCCAGCGTGCCTGCCGGCTTTCCGGCGCTTTGCTTGAACTCACAGACAAGGCAGCGCCAGGACAAGGCGATAGCCTCGCCCGAGAAACGCTGGATTCGGGCCGCGCCTACCAGCGCTTCGAAGCCATCTGCCAGGCGCAGGGCGGCTTGCGGGAGCCCCCGACAGCGGAGCATCAGCGATCGGTTCCGGCGACAAGCGACGGTCGGATCGCAAGCATTGACAATCGGCGCCTGGCGAAAGCCGCGAAACTTGCCGGCGCGCCGGAAGACCTGGCAGCCGGGATCGATATGCATGTCTGCCTCGGCGATGCGGTCAAGCAAGGCGATCCACTTTTCACGCTCCATACCGAATCCCCGGGCGAGCTCGCTTATGCACTCGATTATATCTTCTCCAATCCCGACATCGTGGAGATAACCGCACCATGAAACCGTCGCTTTTCGCAATGCCGGATTCGGTCTCTTTGGCGGAGCAGATCGCTCAACCGCATCATCTGGAAATTGGCCGCTTTGAAACCCATACGTTTCCCGATGGTGAAACGCTGTTTCAAATCATCGATCCTGTCTCGGGCAAGGATGTCTGTCTTGTCGCGCGGCTCGACCACCCCAATCCAAAAATCTTTCCGGTATTGATGTTGGCGGAAGGTCTTGTCCAGCAAGGCGCAAGGTCCGTGACCCTTATCGCACCCTATCTCCCCTACATGCGCCAGGACATTGCCTTCCGCCCAGGTGAAGTGATCACTGCGAAGGTTTTTGCCAAACTGGTCTCACAGACATTCGACCGTATGATCACCATAGAACCACACTTGCACCGGTTTCACGATCTCAATGATGTTTATGACGTCGATTCCCATAACCTTTCCGCCGCGAAACCGATGGCCAAATGGATCGCGAACCGCACCGACCAACCACTCATCATCGGCCCTGATGAGGAGAGTGCGCAATGGGTCAGCAAGATTGCAGATCAACTTGGCGCGCCATTCCTGACGCTCCGCAAACAACGACACGGCGACCGGGACGTAGATATCTCCATGCCAGTTCTTGATACCGAAGAATCGCGAACGATCGTTCTCGTCGATGACATCGTTTCATCCGGCACGACCTTGTTGCGCGCAGCTCAGATGATCCACAAGGCTCGCCCAGGATCAGAAATAATCTCCTGCATCGTTCATTGCCTGGCCACGCCGGAAACTATTGCCGCGATCAACGATGCAGGCGTCAGCGCAATTGCGGCGACTGACACGGTCGTCAATCCAATTGGCAAAATAAGGATGGCAGGACTAATCGCTGAAAAGATAGAGGCGATATAGAGGTCGCGAAGCGGGCTCGGGGCACGAAAGCCAAAACCCGCATTCAGCAAATGTCTCCTAAAGCTCGCGTGACAGTCATTCGGTTGAGACGGCGTAGACGCCGAACATCACGCCGGTGAAACTGAAGCCGTCTACGCGCTCCATGCTCAGCGCCCGGCCATCCAGATCATCGGCGAGCAGCGTCCAGGTGCCTCGGCCGGTCCTGAAGCCAAAATCATGGTTGCGGCCAGCAGTGGTGACCTTCAGGTGGATCGGCGTGTTCTCCTCATCCGGAATTGCTTGGCGGGCGAGGATTGTTTTATCGCCATTCTCGTTATGGGTCAGGCGCACCTCTCGCTGGCCGGAAGCGTCGAGACCAATGCCGATCGCCACGAAGTTGAAATCGTCGTGGAAAGCCACCAGGCCGGCTTCGTCTCCCATGGATTTGGGTTGAAACAATAGCGCCGTTTCCGCTTCCGAATTGTGGTGCTGTTGGCGGCGCGCAAGCAGGGAGGGTTGGCCGCCATCACCCAATCCTTCGGGACGGGCCTCGATCACAAGGGCGCCATCGACCAGGCTGTACCATTTGTCTGTGGGCACGCGAGGCGTCATCCATTCCGGGCCAACTTCGTTCTCATCAAAGGTGTATTCGATCGTAAAATTGCCGCTGACCGGTTGAACGCTGTCCGGCATGGGTGCGCCAGCTGGAACAGGTACGCTGAACGTCAAGACCTCGCCTTTGTCGAGGATGACCGGCCAGCCATCGCGCCACTCCACCGGCGCGAGGAAAGTCTCGCGACCGGTATTGTGGTTCCACACTTCATAAGGGCGAATTCCGAGAAACACCGCCCACCAGCCTCCCTCTGCGTCCTGAACAAAATCGGCATGGCCGAGCGCTGTGACAGGATCGGGGCGATCATCGGAAAGGTCGCGCTGAGTGAGAATGGGATTGTCTTCGTATGGGACGTACGGGCCGAGCACTGATTTCGACCTGAGGATGACCTGGGAATGTTCAAGGCTTGTGCCGCCTTCAGCACATGAGAAATAGTACCAGTCGCCAATCCGATAGATGTGAGGTCCTTCGATCCATATCGGGTTTTCTTCCGGGCGCACACCGCCATCGATAATGACGACTGGTTCGGTCACGGGTTGGAACGTGACCGGATCAATCTCCCGGATCCAGATGGCGCGATGCCCGTCATATGTCGAGCCGCCTGGCGGCTCATCATTGTTCATGAGGTACATTTTGCCGTCCACGTCGAAAAAGACGGATGGATCTATGCCGCCAACCTCCGGGATAAAGACAGGGTCGGACCAGGGGCCTGCAGGATCGGTGGCCGTCAGGATGAAATTCCCGCCACATTCGACGCATGTATTGGCGATGTAGAACAGCCCGTCATTGTATTCAATTGTCGGCGCGAACACACCCCGTGACATGCCGAGACCGTCGAAATCCAACATGCCGGGACGATCAATCGCGTTGCCGATCTGCTCCCAACGGACGAGGTCCGTACTGCGGAATACCGGAATCCCTGGAAACCAGCTGAATGTCGAGTTGACCAGGTAATAGGTGTCGCCGACCTGGGTGACAGACGGATCGGGATAAAATCCCGCAAGGATCGGATTTGGCGCATGGCCTTCGGGAATGGCGTCGAAGACAGGATCGTTTCCCGAATACTGGAAATGTTCAAACTGGGCGATCAGGGGGGCGGGTTCGGTCGGTGTCGGCTCAGATTTCTGGTTTTGGCACGCCGCCAGCAGGACTGCGGTCAATCCTAGCAAGGCGCCAGTTCTGTTACGTTGTGCTCCCATCGGCCGCGCCTCCTCTTATCGCGCATCTCCCATCACGTACTAGACGCTGGATTTTCATCTATGTTAGCGCTATCAAATACGACCCAAGTGGACAATGAGAAACTGTCCGCCTGAGCGATGCAACCGGTTGGCAGTTAAGACAACCCAGGGAGGATGGAGATGGGAAGATTCACGCGTCGAACGGCGCTTGGGCTGCTGTCAGGCACTGCATTTGCGGCATCTGCTTGCGCGACGGGCCGAGCCTTTGATCCGGAAGCGACCATCCCCCTGGGAACGGAATCGGCTGCGCTCAAAGATTTGGCGGCTGAGAAAGGCATCCGGTTCGGGTCAGCCATGGCCAGCTATCAAGTTGATGATCCGCGCTATGTCGAAATCATGCAACGCGATTGCGAAGTGATGGTCGCTGAAAACGCACACAAGATGTACACGATCCAGCCGGTGCGAGATGATTGGAGATGGGAGCCAGCCGACAAACTGGTCAACTTTGCAAAGGCAAACCAAATCAAGATGCGCGGTCACGCGGCCGTCTGGCACCATCCCCGTTGGATGCCGGACTGGGTCAATGCGGCGACCTTCTCAGCGACCGAAGCCGAACGCGTTCTGGGTGAGTATATCAGCCAGGTGGTCGGCAGGTATGATCCATTCATCTATTCATGGGACGTGATCAATGAGAGTGTTGCGGATGAGGATGGCTCGTTCCGCGAAACCAGTTTTTCGAAGGCCATGGGCGGGACGGTCAATACAATCGACTTCTGTTTCCGAAAAGCGCGTGAAGCCGCGCCGAACTGCTCGCTCGCATACAATGACTATATGAGCTGGGAATCGACCAGTGCCAAACATCGCGCAGGTGTCCTCCGCTTAATGGAAGCGCTCATCTCCAAGGGGACCCCGATTGATGCGTTCGGCATACAAAGCCACTCGAATTACGAGATGCCGAATGCCTATGACCGTGGCCGGGAGCGCGAATGGGTGGCCTTCCTCGACGAACTAAAGGGGATGGGCTTCAACCGCTTCTATCTGACGGAGTTTGACGTCAATGATACGCGGATGGGGCCGGATATCGCATCGCGAGACGCCGCAATTGCGAGTTACACCAAGGATTATCTCGATCTGATGTTCTCCTATCCGGAAACCAAGGATCTCCTGATCTGGGGCATGGTGGACGGCATGAGCTGGCTCCAGAATTTCCTGCCGCGCGAAGATGGTGTTGAAAAGAGACCGACTTTATACGACAGCGCCTACCGACCAAAAATCGTGCGCGACGCTGTCGCAGCTGCGCTGCGCGACGCGCCAAAACGCGATTATGCCTGACCGGGTGCATTCAGAATAAATTCGCTCGCGGCCGCCCTGCCCCGATTTTAGTTCTGACGGCGCGTCGAAAAAGCTATCCCTCTATTTCAAATCATCTCCTGAAATTAGCTGTTTGACCGTGACGCAACAGGCCTGGTTGCCACTGTCTCTGGGAGAATGGTCAGAGGAAAGTCGAATACTGAATTCGCGCTTGGGGAAAAAATCAACGCACACTGATTTACAAAGAATATCGCGCCTCAAGCCCGGCCGTTATCCTACGCCTAAAGTAACCGTTCCTTTGACAATGCGAGACGGCGTACGAATCCCCGTACTGAGAAGAACTGATGCCGGGGCAATTATCGTCCGTACTCAGATTTTTTGTCAAAAAGTTGAGAAGAATCCGTCACCAAACCGTTGGAAAACCGTCATCGGTTTGTCGTGCAATCGCGGCATTTGCCCGCCAATCATTTGGAGGGTTCACAATGAAACGATTCTTCGCGACGACGGCAATTGCCACGGTCATGTTGTCATCCGCTGCGCCGATTGCAGCGGCTCAAGTTCTTAGCGGGAAAGTCACTGATACAACCGGCGAGGCACCGCTTCAGGGTGCCATCGTTTCGATTGATGGGCTTAACCGCTCAACCAGCACGGACCGGTTCGGCGAGTATCGTATCGCGAACGTCCCAGTGGGCGAATATTCGGTGACCGTCTCTTATATTGGTGCGAGCGATGTCAGCTCAGAGGTCAGCGTAGCATCTACTGGCACCGTGCTGGATTTCACGCTCGGCAGCGATGTCCGTTATCTCGACAACATTCTCGTGGTGGGTTCAGCGGCTGCGCAGGCCGGTGCGATCAACCAGCAGCGCGCTTCAGATAGCATCATTTCCGTCATTGATTCAGACGGCCTGGGCAACTTTCCCGACACGACTGTCGCTGACTCGCTTCAGCGGGTGCCGGGCCTCTCGATTGTGACCGATCAGGGCGAAGGCCGATACGTCTCGATCCGCGGGATCAATGCCGACTTGATTTCGGCATCGATCAATGGTGTGCGGACGCCTTCTCCAGAGGATCGCCGGGGCGTCTTGCTCGACGGTGTGCCATCTGATCTGCTTGACGGCATTGAAGTACAGAAGTCTCTGACCCCGGATGTCGATGCTGACAGCCTCGGCGGGATCATCAATCTCAAGACCATTTCTGCCTTCGACCGCGACGGTCAATTCGTCCGCGCCAAGTTGGAAGGCCAGTACAATGAGATCACCGAAGAGGTCTCACCAAAGGCAACCCTGACTTATTCCAACGTGTTCAATGATGTCTTCGGGGTCGCTCTGTCGCTGAATTACCAGGACCTGCGTATCGAAGCGCACAATAATGAGATTGGCGAGTTCGGCGAGGACGATGACACTGGTCTGTTCAGTCCGAACGATGATTTCGAGAATCGCTGGTACGACCTGACCCGTCAGCGCCTCGGCCTGGTTGCCAACTTTGATTGGCGCGTGAACGAGAATACCGATCTGTATCTGCGCACCTTGTTCAACGAGTACAAGGATGACGAAGTACGCAACAAGTTTGAACTGCGCAGCTTCGACGATTTCGAAGATACGGACGTGGTTACGCCGACCAGCACCTCATTCGCACTTGAAGAAATCGACGCAGAGGTCCGCCTCCGCGAAGAAATCCGCCAGATCCAGACCTATGCGTTAGGCGGTGAGACCACCTGGGACAAGTATACGTTCGACTATGAGGTGTCCTATGCATATGCCGAAGAAGATGACAGTAACAATCACGACGTGACGTTCCGCTCGGAAAACCTGCAGGACATCGTCGCCGAAAATATTACGCTCGATTACAGCTCACCGGAAACGCCGCGGCTGATCGCGAGCGATGCATTCCTAGCCGAGGTCTACAATCCGGCAAACTATTTCCTAGACTCATTCGAGCGCGAATTCTCGGTCAACGAAGACACCGAAGTATCGGCCAAGTTCAATGTGTCGAAAGAGAGCTTTGTCGGCGATGTGCCGGTGACCTGGAAAACTGGCCTGAAGCTGCGTGACCGGGAAAAGGTTCGCGACGTGAACCTGACTTTCGAGGAAGATGACACGATCAACCTGGCTAATTTCGTCAACGGAGATTTCGTCCCTGGATGGCGCCTGAATATCATGCAACCGCTCTGGCCGGATCCAAACCTGACAGCTGGCTTGCGCGGATCTTTCCCGGCCAGCGCCTTTGTCGATGATGACAGCACAATTGATAGCACGATTGAGGACTATACGATCGAAGAGCAAATCCTCGCGGGCTATTTCCTCGGCAATTTCGATTTCGGCGCAACCACCGTCGTTGCCGGAGTTCGCGTCGAGCAGACCGATATCGATATGACCGGCCAGTTCTTCGACGAGAGCGATACGAGCCAGTTCAGCTTCGGATCCTTCGCCACACGAAACGTCTCGGACGATTACACAAACGTGTTGCCAAGCGTAAACGTGAAGCACGAATTCAACGACAAGCTGATCGGTCGCGCGGCCTATTATGCCTCACTCGTGCGTCCAGGCTTCGGTGAAATGGCGCCGTTTGCAATCCTCAATGATGATCGCGATGAGGTTGAACTCGGCAATCCAAACCTCGAAGCGCTGGAAGCCGACAACTTTGACCTTTCGATCGAGTATTATCCGACCGAGCTATCCGTCCTCTCCTTTGGCGTGTTCTACAAGGACATTGAGAACGCGATTTATGGCGTCGAGTTCGACATTGCCGATGTGCCATCGAGCGTTGATCTCTCCTTCCTGCCAGCGACGCTAATCGACGGCGACGGCACCAATGGCGAGATTGCTGACGTTGTGACATTCATCAACGTTCCAAGCACGGAACTGACGGGTGTCGAATTCAACTATGTCCAGAGCCTGGAAGACCTCAATCCATCGCTGGAAGGGTTCCTGGTCTCCGCCAACCTGACCCTGACCGATTCCGAAAGCACGCTGCCCAACGGCCGTGTCGTGCGGTTCCTCAACCAGTCGGACACAGTCTGGAACCTGGCGATTGGCTATGACAAGGGTCCATGGGACCTCCGTGTGTCAGCCAATTTCCGCGGCAATAGCCTCGATGAGCTGTTCGATACCGATCCGGGCGATGAAGTGCTCGACCGGACGATTGACGACCGCACGCTGATCGAGGCGTCGGCAAAGTATGATGTCACCGACAACCTCCAAATCTATCTTGAAGGAAAGAACCTGACCGACGAGCCGGAATATTACTATTTTGGGTCCGAGAACCGCCTGATGCAATATGACGAGTTTGGGTCCAGCTGGATCTTCGGCGCGCGCTATACATTCTAATCCGCGCCTTTGACAAATTAATCGAAGGCCGGGACGATCATCCTGATTGTCCCGGCTTTTCGGCTTTTCAAATCCGATTGGAGATCCCTCAATGATCCGTACCTTTTTGTTTAGCGCCGCCGGTCTCACGCTCGCCGCATGCGCGACGCCGCCCGAAAGTCTGCCTTTTGAAATTCGAACGGTCGCACCGCGTGTCGAGACCGCGCCCATGGTCGGTGTCGGTGATCGCGCCGATGATCCTGCAATCTGGGTTAGCGACAACGCGCATCAACCATCGCTGATCCTCGGCACCAACAAGGATGATGGACTTCACGTCTATAATCTCGCCGGAGAGGAACTTCAGTTTCTCGATGTCGGTGCCATCAACAATGTTGATATCCGGAGTCGCTACGCTGTGGCCAGCAATGATGAAACAGGGGCGCTGAGCTGGTTTGTGATTACGCGAAACGCCGCTGAACCTGTACTTCACATCGGAGACACACCGGTTCAAAGCGTTGAACCCTATGGGGTATGCCTTGGCCTGGACGATGACGGGCTTGTTGCCGCCATCACCTACAAGGATGGTCTGGTCGAATTCTGGCGCGCGGACCAAAGCAAGGATGCTGACATTTCAGCGTCGTTAGTGGATACGCTTCAACTTCCATCGCAACTCGAAGGTTGCGCGTTTGATGAAACGCAGAATCTTATCTTTATCGGTGAGGAAGCCTTCGGTCTGTACGCTTACAGCTATCGCAACGCTGATGCAGAGCCTCAAATAGTAGACACGATCGCCGCCGGAAACGGTCTGGTTGCCGATGTCGAAGGGGTCAGCGTCTACTACGCTCCTGGCGGCGGCTACGTTATCGCCTCTGCTCAGGAAGCGGATCGCTACGTCGTCTATGATCGCATGCCGCCGCACGCCCCACGCGGTATTTTCTCAATTGGCGAGAGTGTGGATGGTGCCATCGATGCCGTCACGCACACCGATGGTTTGGATGTCGTCTCTTTGCCACTGCCCGGATATCCGAGCGGCCTTCTGGTTGTACAAGATGACGGCAATCCCGAGAGCGGCGTCGACCAGAACTTTAAACTCGTCGATTGGCGTGAGGTGATGCTGGCGCTCAAACTGGATTAAGCTGTCGAGTTCGGCGAAACGTCGAAGACCTGCTCCAAAAGCGTGGAATCGACCTTTGCTCAGACTGACCGCGGTATCGCCTATTCGATAACCTCAATCCGCGGCAGGGACGATATATGCGTAATGGGTGCCAGTACCCATTTGTAAAACTTCGGAAAATGGTAGACCGATAGGCGTAAAATGTTGTGAGTCAGGTCGAAGCTGTGATCCGAGCCCTCATATTATGCATGCTGTGCGCGTTCGCGGTGGCAGCCAGCGCGGTGGCGCAGCCAATCGCGCAATCGCCGGCTTATACGCCTTCGGCGATTGGGTTTTACAGTTTTGCCGTCACGATTGTGCTGATCTTCCTTCTGCTCAATCTCGCGGTGAAGAACCAGCCGGGTCTTTACATCTCTGCGCTCAATTTCGGCATGTTGCTTTCGATATGGATGCTCGAGGATGGCTTGATTGGACTGGTTCCGAGTATGGGCCGACCGCTGAACGATTCCTTTGTCCTCAGTACGGGCCAGCTGACCTGTACCATCGGGTTTATCTGCGCGGCACAAGTGTATCACCCGGATAACGTGACGCGGACCAGAAAGGCGGTTCTTTGGAGCTTGGCGCTGCTCTCTACGCTGACCATTCCAGTGTTATGGCTCTTGCAGGACTTCACGCTTTGGATGGGCGTCACAAACACGCTCGTTGTTCTGATGATTGCTGGCATGCTTGTAGCCACCCGCACCTGGCGAACACACGATTCGCGGCGGCGGTTGGTACCTGCCCTTACCGCTGCAATGGCGCTGGTGGCGAGCGCGGTGATCATCTTTTTATATTTAGTCAGTGACGGGCGCGCCTGGATTGAACAAGGGGCCATCCTGAGGATCTTCTTTGTCATTGTCGCCTTTCCCACCATGCTGGCCGTCCTGTTAGAGCTGAACGACATGCGCAAGGATCGCGACAAGGCGCTGGTGAACGCCGTGGAAGCCGCCAGAAAGGATGCTCGCACAAGTGCAGACTTGCTGGAAATGGAGAAACAATATGCGCGCGCCCGCGCCGTTGCAGATGCGCGCACACGGCAATTATCGACCGCGTCGCACGATATCCGCCAGCCCATTGCGTCCATGCGGGCTGAACTGGATGCGCTTCGTTCCGACGAGACGCGCGCACCAATGGTCGACCGGTTGGACCGGGCGCTTGATCATTTGAATGATCTGACATCCGATCTGTCTACGGCCGGGACCCGCTCGCTCGAGGCTGGCTTGCATGGCGAGGTTGAAGCAGAAACCCTGGGCGTCAGTGTTCTGCTCGAAACGCTCGACAAGCTGTTCGCGGCTGAAGCACGAAACAAGGGGATCGAGCTCAAAACCGTTCAGTCATCCGCCAAGGTAACTGTCCCACCGCTCATCCTCATACGAATTGTCAGCAACTTGATCATCAACGCCATCATGCACTCTGACGCGCACAAGATCCTGCTCGGTGTTCGCCAGCGTGATGGCCGGATCCGTATTGACGTGATCGACAATGGCAAGGGGTTTGAGGACGGCTTTGCTGATTGGGCGTTTGAGCATGGCGAAAAAGGCGCGCAATCGACCGGGACGGGACAAGGCCTGTCTATCGTCAAAGAACTGGCCGACAAATACGGCATTGATTTGCAGGTTTGGACAGAGCCCGGCATCGGTACGCGGGTTTCAATATCCCTTCCGACCGTTTCAGAACCCAACTAGTCCTTCAGTTTCCAATTCGAGTGTGCCAGACAGTTTTCTGAGGGAGAAAACATGTCGGTTTCAGACACTTACACGGCGGTTATTGCCGACGATCATGATATTGTCCGCGACGGACTAAGGGCGGCACTCGAGCGCTCTGACCTCTTCGAATTGTTGACCCTGGACATCGTCGCTGAAACCTCGAACGGCTTTGAAACTTTGGCCGCTGTCAAGCAGCACCAACCGGACCTCCTGCTCCTGGATCTGACTATGCCCCTGTCAGGCGGCGCTGAGGTTTACACAGATGTACGCCGCTGGAGCCCTGAGACAAAAGTCGTTGTGTATTCGTCGGTCACGGCGCCGGGCGTTCTGAGCATGTTGGTGAGCGCAGGCGTAGACGGGATGTTCGCGAAAGGTGGCTCGAACAAGCTGCTCTACGAAAAACTGCCGCTTATCCTGCGTGGCGGACGTTTCATCGCGCCAGAATGTATGGCCTTGATGGAGGGTCAGGAAGATGCTGTGGCGCTCACCGCGCGGGAACATCAGACGCTGCACCTTGTGCTTTCTGGCAAAACCACAAAGGAAATTGCAGCCGTCCAGGGGATCAGTCCGCGCACGGTAGAAAAGCATCGCGCCAGCCTGATGCAGAAACTTGATGTTTCTTCCGTCGCAGAGCTGATGGCAAAGGCGCTGAAGGAGGGATTACTCGATTCTTCAAGTTCGGTCTGAGTATGCCGGACGCAAGGATTGGTGAGCTGCCCGCGCGCACTGCGACGCCGCGCTGGCCCTCACCGACGCTGACAACGTACTCTGGCGGGCCAGCGCGGCGAGGGCAAGCGACGGCTAACGCATCTGCACCGCATAGCGCACATCACCGGAGGCACTCTGCCAGACGGCTGCCTTGGCGTTTGCGAAGGATAGTTGGGCGCCTGCGTCACTGCGATATACGGTATCGCTGATTTTCTGGTAGACGACAGCTTTGCCAGACGCGGTGCTGCGCATGAGTATAAACCCGTTTCCTCGCTGTATTGTGTAAGGCACAATCCCGCCGGCGGTCTTCATCTCCCAATTGCCTTCAAGGGCGAAATCGCTGTCCCCGGACGCTATTGGCGGAGATCGATTAACCGAGGCTCGCTCACTCGCCGCATCTGAAGTGATCGTCCCGTCATCATAAGGCGCTTCGTCATCATCCTTGTCGACACCCGGCATGATGAGTTTCAAGCCGCGATCACAGTTTCGATCCTCGTCCATGTATTTCAGGGTACGAAAGTTCTGACGGAAACAAATTCGTTCTTTCACCTCACCGCTCTCGATCAGCTTATAGTCGCGCTTGTCCAGCCAGGTATCGCGTTCGAACTTTATCTCGCGACGTGGGGAGCCGTTGTCGAAAAGATCGACAATGATGTGATCTTCCGTGCGTTCTTTGACCGTAATCGCGAGACCATTGGAGACGCGGGCATCGTCATCGTCGACCTCGAACCAATTCCCGATCGCACATCCCATCTCATAGTCACAGACCTGATTGGTCGTCGCGCGAACGTATTCCGGACCAATGCCTTCACCCACAACCCCGGTGACCGTCAGGGTCATGCCCGAATAGTCGAAGTCCCAATTGCCGTTCCCGTCCATGTCGGTGTCCTTGCGGTTGTACCACAGCCCGACCGCAATAGCCGGTTTGACCGGTACGCCCTTAATTTTGGCGCTCGGAACCTTGATGTTGCTATAGTCGAGCGCGTTGGAAAGCGTGATGAGATCCATTAGATCAAACGTCCAGCCATGCACTTTTCCGCGCAGCTGATTGACCTCGCTCTGCCACATTCCGAGCGTCACACCCGCTTCTGCATTGGCCTGGAGACCGTAAGCGATCGCACCGCCTGAATACCATTTTGAGTCATTACCTGCCCCGGGTGTCGATTGGCACCGGAACCCTGCCCCGACTTCTCCCGACACGCCGATGCCGAGCTGCGCACCTCCGACAACCCCGACTGTGTAGGATTGGTGGTTTCGACCGACGCAGCTCACGCCTGGCGGAGGTGGCGGGCTATCCTCGTCGCTATCATCGAGCGATCTGGCATAATCCTCGTCCTCACGCAGAGACACTGCGCTATTGATCAGAGATTGCACTGTTTCGGCCCCCATGGTCTCAAAATCCGCGATGACCTGAGCCTTCAGGGCGGCTTTCTCAGTCATTTTACATTGACCTGTCACGGTCCATTCAAGTCCATCCTGGCAGGCCTTTCCCTTGTCCGTCACGCGGCAGGCACCCGTTTCGACCGTGCCGCAGGGACGACAATAGCCATCACGCTTGGTCGTCCACTCTTCGCACTGACGGCCAACTTCGATGGCTGGGCAAGCGCGTTGATTCAGGCGGCCACACGGCTTGCAGTACCCATCAAAGGTCCCGAGACCGCTATCACAGACTGTACCTGAAGCCAGGACAGGACAGGCGCGCTCATTCTCGCCGCCACAGGGCCGACAAGTCCCACCAAAATTTTCCAGGTCGCCTTTGCAGCGATCCCCCGCCTTCAATGCGCGGCACGCTTTCTCGCCGTTGCCACCACAGCTGCGACAGATATTATTGCCGTCTGGCTCGAAATCGCCGCGGCAAGGGTAGCCAAATTCCAGCTTGGGACACGCCTCCTGATTGGCACCGCCGCATGCACGACAGATGCCGTTCTTGGTCACGAGCCCATTCGCGCAGCCTGATGGAATACGGCCGAATTCGCAGGCTGGTTGCCCATTCGCGTTGCCGCACGGCTTGCAGTAACCTCTGAGCGGCGCATAGCCTTTTCCGCAGCGAAACCCGATCCGGGATGCGGGCCAGGCTTTCTTGTTCGGTCGCCCCCAATCCCTGCAGTACTTTTTGTACTTTTTCAGATTTCCCGAGCATTGGGGCCCGGACTTCCAGACAGCGCAGGCTTTTTCATCCTTGCCACCACATCCGGCTGAGGCTGTGCCGTTGCCGATCCAGAAAACGGCCAGGCACAGAAACGCGATTTTCAAGAGTATGGGGATCTGCGTTGACATTCTGAACATTGAAAGGCTCCCGATAAGATAACAGTGCGAGCTGAGCATCGCAGATCAAGCAGGGCAAGGTATGGGGGTTGTTACCCATTTTATCGCTGGCTGGGGCTAATCGGGAAATAATGGTTCGAGATGTCAGAATCGGGCGTGAATGCGCTCAACAATCGCCACCGACAATTTTCGCGTCCTGACAGCGCTCATCCTATCGATTGGGTAGTCGCCCCCATATACCGGTGTGCGCAAAGCCCTAGTCTTTTCTCACACGATCAAGTTTTGAGGGAGACTTTCCAATGAGCGTTAAAACTAATCCGGTTCCAAGACTTTCCACCGGCATTGCGGCCCTAAGCTTGCTTGCAAGCGCTGGGTGTGCTGGCACGGAAGCCATCGCGGCAGGTCCGATGGGAGATGCCTTCGCCGCCGCCGCCGGCATTCCACAGATGGACGCGTTCCTGCAATACGAAACCCAGGTCCCGCCGGGCGAAGCGCTTCCTATTGATGGTGACTATACGATTTCCACACTCGGAAAACGCATTCGGATCGACCGCGGACGTGGCTATGCGCTGGATCCCTGGACCCATGCGATGACGTTGAAGATCCGACCCAATATGGTGGTTTCCAAGGATTTTCGGCAGATCAGCGCCACCGAATATACGAGCCAGGACCTGCCACTGCTCGGAACAGCGACGATGAAGGTCCAGCCAGATGGACGTATCGCGGTGAATGTGGCGAGCATTCCCCCCTATAGCTACTTCTTGATCCCCGTAGAGGGGAGCGCCCGACCAGCGCCGGAAGATGACGGGCCACCCACCGTGGATGAGAATTGCCAGAACCTGGATATCGACACAGATACCGGCGAACTGATTTGCCTGGATTAGCGGCAGGGTGAAGGTGAACCCGTACCGACAAACTTTTGTTTGGTCGGGACGGGGTCTTTCGACCGAGCGATTGTCCAATGCTCAAGGCAAACCTCTCTTCCCCACACGGACCGATCAGCGTTTCCGCGCGTTTTCCACAAACGGAAATGTTTGATCCGGATTTCCAAACAGACGCCATAAGGTGCCGGTTCCTACCCAGGTTTCAGAAGCCATGAGCGACTTGGATGGGGCGCCCTCGCGCCAGTCGCCCAATTCGCTGAGGGCCGATTGTGCCACGACCGTTTATATTTGATCCGGCAGCGCGTCAGCCGCGTAAGACAACAGTGCAAGGATGTTTTAGAATGAAAAATATCAGAATTGCTCTGTCCTCTGCAATCCTAGTCGCTTTGGCTGGATGCGAAACCGTATATCCTGAAACAGACGAGAGTATCATCGGCGTTGAGAATTCCGAGGAGGTGCAGATTACTCCAAGGGACTTGGTGGGCATCTGGGACGTCTCACTATTTTTTAGTCCAACGGCACCGCCTTCGGCAACGACCATGGAAATCTTCAGCGCCAACGAAGACGGCACTTTGACGGGAACATTTTACAACACTGAGTTTGAAACAGCTCGTTACACCGAGCGCGAAGGAGAAATCGCCTTTACAGTCCTGACTCGGGATGGTTCCGGCTTGTATGCAACATCAGGACGACTTCTGCCAAATGGGCGCATCGAAGGCCAAACTTTGGCCGCCGGACGAGAATTTATCATGATGTGGTCTGCCCAATCGCGGCAAGATTAATCGTCTGAATAAACGTGGAAAATTCCACCTGAGTCTTTTTCAAGATTGGATTCCGTTAAGATCGACTCCGTAGCTGGTCATTGAAAGCGATCCCATGGCGTAGCCTTTGATCATCGATGTGACGGGGTCTCCTTCCATCGCCAACCCCGCGATGTAAAGCAACGGGATGAAATGGTCGGGCGTTGGGACAGACTTTTGGCAGTCCGGGTGCTCAATGGCCATTAAAGTATCCTCAGGCCTTTCAGTCATGATTTGTTGTACGGCGTCGTCAAAGCGATGCGCCCAGTCTGAGCCACCCGTTTTGTTCGTCCATTCAACCAGTCGCAGATTGTGCACGACATTGCCGCTCGAGAGGATCAGCACCCCTTGATCCCGCAGCGAAGCGAGCCTCGCGCCCAACTGAACGTGATATTCCAGAGGTTGATTTGCATCGATGGAGAGTTGCAAGACCGGAATGTCAGCATTTGGGTACATGTGAGCGAGAACGCTCCAAGTCCCGTGGTCGAGCCCCCATTGCTCTTGATCCAACCCCACCAAGTCCGGTTTTACGATCTCCGCAATTTCTCCGGCGAGATCAGGTAGTCCTGGAGCAGGATATCGAAACGCGAACAATTCCTCCGGGAATCCGTAAAAGTCGTGAATAGTTCTTGGTTGAGCCATCGCCGTGACGGCCGTCCCGGCAATATACCAATGCGCTGAAATCACCAGGATTGCGCGCGGTCGTGGCAAAACCTCACCAAGCTTTCTCCATTCGCGCGTAAACTTGTTCAGCTCCAGCGTGTTCATTGGGCTGCCATGACCGATGAAAAGCGCGGGCATTTTCGACATTCCAAGCAACTCCCTGTTGATGAGCGATCACGTAGGCGCAGATGATCATAAGCTCACACTGCCACAATGCATGAGATTGGAATGACTGTTCTTCGTGATCGGAATATCCAATACAACATTCGGAACTGTCAGCCGAAACATCCCCGCTATTTCGACAAGGCGCGATGATCGCATTCGGGCGAAAGCCCAGTTTACAGAAATTCGCCACGCACCCCATCACCGATGGAGACAGGTTCGGATTAGACGGCCAGCACCGCCAGGCGTTCTGTCGATCAGGTTGGCTTGGTCATCGCAAGAGTTGCCAAGACTCGTAGCATCCTAGAAATTCCCGAGAGGCGGAGAAAAAACGCTGGTTGGCCCTCAAAAGCGGCGTATGGTGACTTTTGAACGATCCAATCTATCTGCAAGTCTATGATCCGAAATCATTTCGCTTTTTCCTCAGTCGCCATTGCGTCGATTATGGCATCATGTGCGACTGTGCCTGATGCGCCAGTTCGCCCGGAACTCGTCGTCTCACAAGGCGATTTCAACAATGTAGAAGCGCCTGCGCTTTCTGCGGAACCTATCGAAATTGCGTGGTGGCGGACGTTCGAAGACCCTATACTCACCACGCTGGTCGAGCAGTCTCTGGCAGAAAACAAGGATGTGGCAGTGGCCGAGGCAAATCTTGCTGCCACCCGCGCCATTCTCGCTCGCCAGGGCCTCCTCCGGTCCAGCTCTACAAGCGCGTCCACATCCGCTGAGCTCGGCCGCGCGGCGCGAGACGACGCTGATGTCGAACTTTCAGCCACAGGCCAAATCGGGGCCAGCTGGGAATATGATGCCTTCGGTCGGCTGGCCGCTTTGATTGAGAGCGCCACGTTCCAGGTCGAACAATTTGAAGAAATCAGACGTGATGTCGCCGTCATCGTCGCGGCAGAAACCGCGCTTGCCTATACTGATTATCGCGGCAACCAGGTCCGCCTTGCGGTCGCGCAATCGAACGCCGAGCTGCAAAAAGACAGCGTCGACCTGCTGCGCGTCCTGTTCGAGAATGGCCGCGCGACCCAGCTTGATCTCGAGCGGGCTGAATCTCAATATCGTACGACTTTGGCGTCACTACCCCTGATCGAGCTGAATGTTCAGACAGCCGCGAGACAGCTGGCGACGCTGACGGGGCAACTCACCGTTGATGACGTCACAAACTTCCTGGAAACAGCGGAGGATCAAGGCATTCCCTTGCCACCAGAGATCCTGAATATTGGCGACCCTGCAGCGCTCATTCAGCGGCGTCCGGACATTCGCGCAGCTGAAGCCGAGATTTCACGCCTTCTGGCACTCGGGGAAGCAGAGCGCGCGCGTCTGTTTCCGACCCTGACCTTCAATGCCGACCTCTTCGCATTGCTGGGGGAAGACAGTACTCTGGACAACAGTATCGGATTCGGAATCGGACCGGCAATCCGTTGGGATGGGCCTGACTTGCGCCGGGTCCGGGCCGATATAGATGTCGCAGACGCACAGACACGTGTCGCCTTCGCGGCCTATGAACGCGCGGTTGTAGAGGCTCTGAGCGAAGTTGAGATCGCTCTGATTGGGTATCTCCAGGAACAGGCACGGCGGTCGGATCTTGAAGCTGCTGCTTTATCTGCAGAGCGCGCGTTTGGGCCGGCCAAATTGCGTTTTGATGAAGGTCTGGACGATTTTCTGGATGTCATTGACGCTCAGCGTACTCTGCTTGATGCTCAGGATAGACTGACAACGAGCCGCCTTTCGACAACCAGACGGGCGATTTCTGCGTATAGAGCTCTAGGGGGCATTTGGAATGAGGCAGCGCCTGTCGATTCAGGCCCTGAAGGAGAGTGACATCGTGTTGTCCCGCGTGATCTTTATTTTTAGCCTTTTTGCGCTGATCGCGCCTGCGAGTGCAGTCGCGCAGAGGGGCGGCCCCGCAAACGTCTTCGCTGAACCCATCGAACAGCGCAGTTTCTCGAGAGATATTGAAGCGCTCGGAACGCTCGAACCCAATGAGATGGTCGAGCTTTCTTTGAATGCCTCGGATCGCATCACGGCGCTCTACTTTGATGATGGGGAACGTGTTCGAAGTGGTAAGACGCTCCTATCGCTGGCACAGCGCGAACAGGTGGCTTTGGTCGAATCCGCCGAGGCGAGCGTCGAGGAAGCATCGCGCCAGTTGGAGCGGGTTATCCGGCTGGCGCAGGCCAATGCTGTGTCGCAATCCGAACTCGATCGCGCGCAACGGGATCTCGATAGCGCTGAAGCGAATTTGCGGGCTTTGCAATCGCGCCAGAAAGACCGGGTGCTGGTGGCGCCTTTTGATGGCGTACTCGGGTTCCGGCGTGTCAGCCTCGGATCCTTTGTCCGTCCAGGGGATGTCGTCGCCACGCTCATCGATGATAGCGAAATGAACCTCGATTTTGATGTGCCGTCGATCTTCCTGCGATCGATACAACCGGGGACCGCCATCACCGCGGAAACCGATGACTTGCCCGGCGAAGTATTTCAGGGTGAGATCGAAGCCTTGGACAATCGTATCGATCCGGTAACCCGGTCCATACGCGCCCGCGCGCGCATACCAAATCCAGATCGATTGCTGCGCACAGGCATGTTTATGCGCGTCACGGTTGCGGCCGAACCTCGTGTCAATTTGGCCATTCCGGAAGAGGCTGTGCAACCCGTCGGGCCGGAAACCTTTGTCTGGCGCGTCACGCCTGAGCAAAACAATCTGATCGCACGGCGGGTAAAGGTTGAACTCGGCCAGCGCGCTGAAGGCTATATCGAGGTGGTATCAGGGCTCGATCCAGGCGACAACGTTATTACTGAAGGCATCATCCGGGTGCGCGAAGGCTCGGAGCTGCGTTTGCGAGACAAATCGATGCTTAGCCCCGAGACGAGCGACACGCCCACAATGTCAGGCGGTGCTGTGTCTCCCGGTTCATCGAACTAGGAGGGCGCGATATGTTGCTTTCCGACACAGCCGTAAAGCGACCCGTCTTTGCGTCGGTTATCGCACTCATTTTGGTGATCCTCGGACTTGTATCATTCGATCGTCTCAGCCTGAGAGAATACCCGGATATTGATGCGCCGATTGTCACGGTCGATACACGCTATCCCGGCGCCTCAGCCAGTGTGGTCGAAACGCGGATTACCCAGGTCGTTGAAGATCGTATTGCAGGCGTTGAGGGTATTCGCTTTATCAATTCAACGTCCAGCGACGGACGATCGCGCATCTCGATCGAGTTTGGTGTCAATATCGACATCGATGTGGCTGCAAACGATATTCGTGATCGTATTTCTGGCGTGCTCGACAACCTGCCTGAAGAGGCAGACCCTCCCGAGGTCGAGAAGGCTGACTCGAATGATGATGTCATCATCTGGTTGAACCTGGCCGCTGAAAATCTCACAACGCCTGAGATTTCAGACTATGCCGAACGCTATCTCGTTGATCGGTTCTCGGCACTGGACGGCGTCGCCCGCGTCCGTGTCGGTGGCTCGCGTAATTACGCGCTGCGCGTCTGGATTGATCGAAGGGCGCTCGCGGCACGAAATCTCACGGTCACGGATATCGAGCAAGCGCTGCGCCGTGAGAATATCGAAGCCCCGGCAGGCTCGATTGAATCGGATACCAGATCCTACACAGTCAGGATCGACAGGACGTTTCAGACCCCTGCGGATTTCGCGGGATTGGTGATCGCTGAAGGCAATGACTATCTCGTCCGACTTGGTGATGTTGCTCGGGTTGAACGCGGAACTGTCGAAGACCGGAACATGTTTCGCGGCAACGGCG
Source organism: Henriciella sp. (assembly GCA_041984335.1). Classification (GTDB taxonomy): domain Bacteria; phylum Pseudomonadota; class Alphaproteobacteria; order Caulobacterales; family Hyphomonadaceae; genus Henriciella. The sequence goes on from JBHIYI010000004.1 coordinate 69,164, forward strand.
TTCCGATGGTTGGGCTCGGCATTGTCAAGCAATCGACCGCCAATACTGTGGAAGTGGCCGAGGCAGCGAAAGCTCTGGCGGAACAATTGAATGAGACCTTGCCCGAGGGCATGGTGATTGCCCGAAGTTTCGACAGCTCGGTGTTCATCTCCGCATCAATTCGAGAGGTCTACACGACGCTCGCCATTGCGGTTGGGTTGGTCACACTGATCATTTTTCTTTTCCTGGGCAGCGCGCGTGCCACGATTATCCCGGCGATCACGGTACCTATATCAATCATCGCAACGTTCATCGTGCTCTTTGCGCTTGGTTTCTCGATCAATCTGCTGACGCTACTGGCCATGGTTCTCGCCATCGGTCTGGTTGTCGATGATGCGATTGTGGTGCTGGAAAACGTCTCCAGGAGAATGAAAGAATATGGCGAGACCCCACTCGTTGCCGCGTTCAAAGGCACACGGCAAGTCGGTTTCGCTGTCATCGCCACGACACTTGTACTGGTGTCCGTATTTGTTCCGATTACCTTCCTGCAAGGCGATGTTGGACGGTTATTCACCGAGTTTGCCCTCACAATCTCTGCCGCGGTTGTCTTCTCAAGCCTGCTTGCGCTGACTTTGACGCCGATGATGGCATCCAAACTCATCCGGCCGCTAAGTGACAGGTGGACGATCAGTTCTGCGCTCCCGCGAATTGTTGATGGCGTATTTGGGATCTTTCGGAAGGCCTATTCCTGGCTGCTCAATATTCTCATCCCGCGCCCAATATTCATGGGGCTGCTTTTGATCGGATTGTTCGCATCAACCTGGGAGCTGTTACAGCGGGTGGAACAGGAATACGTTCCTCGTGAAGACCGCGGGGCCTTCTTCATCGCCGTCCGGGGTCCCGAAGGAGCCTCATACAGTTATATGGAGCGTTATATCGACGAAATCGAACGTCGCATGCTGCCATATACAGAAAGTCAGGACGGCAAACCTCCTGAGGTCAACAGGCTCCTATTTCGTGCGCCGGGGTTTGGGTCATCCGCTTTCAACCAGGCTTTCATCATTGTGGTTCTGAACGATTGGAGCCAGCGCCGCCCTGCTGATGAGATTATTGGAGAAGCCAATGCGGCATTATCCGATCTACCCGGCGTCCTGGGGTTTGCCCGAATGCGGCAAGGCCTGGGCGGCGGGACTGGCAAGCCTGTCCAGTTCGTCATCGGGGGGCCAAGCTATGACACGCTAACCGAGTGGCGGGAGACGTTCGTCGCCGCGCTCGAGGAGAGCAATCTCGGCCTCGTCGATATTGATTGGGACTATAAGGAAACCCAGCCGCAATTCAGGATTCAGGTGGATTATGATCGCGCAGCTGACCTCGGTGTTACTGTTGCTGATATCGGAACAACCTTGCAGACAATGCTCGGGTCTCGCCGTGTGACGACTTATATTGATGGCGGCGAAGAGTATGACGTCATTCTTGAAGGACTGAGGTCGGATCAGAACAATCCCAACGATATCGAGAATATCTATGTTCGCTCATCGCGTTCAGGCAATCTGATTCCGCTTTCCAGTCTGATCTCGGTTGAGTCCATTGCCGACAGCCCTACCCTCAACCGGTATAATCGTGTCCGTGCCGTCACCATTGAGGCCGGTTTGTCCCCGGGTACGTCACTCGGAGAAGCTCTGGACGGAATGCAGGACCTGGCACGACAAGTGTTGCCGATGGAAGCGACGATCGACTTCAAGGGGCAGTCTCTGGACTTCAAGACGTCTGGATCATCGATCCTGTTTGTATTCGCGATTGGTCTGGTTATCGTCTTCCTTGTTCTGGCCGCCCAGTTTGAAAGCTATCGCCACCCGATCATCATCATGTTGTGTGTTCCGGCAACATTGGCGGGTGGTTTGCTGGGGCTCTGGCTGACGGGCAACACGCTCAATATTTACACGCAAATTGGTCTCATCATGCTGGTCGGGCTCGCGGCAAAGAACGGAATCCTGATTGTCGAATTCGCCAACCAGTTGCGGGATGAGGGCCAGGAGTTTCAAGCAGCGTTGAAAGAGGCCTCCCTGGCACGATTGCGCCCGATTTTGATGACAGGCCTGACGACGGCCGCGGGAACACTGCCCCTCATCTTATCAAGTGGAGCTGGCGCCGAAACCAGAGCTGCGATCGGCGTCGTCATTCTCTACGGCGTAATCGCTGCGGTGCTCGTGACGATCCTGTTTGTCCCCACAGCTTACGCGCTGATAGCGCGCGGATCAGGCTCGCCAGGCGATGTCGCGAGGAGATTAGAAATAGAATCCAAGAAACATCCCGTACCAGCGGAATAGTCTGTGCTTCTGTTTTCGATTGCTGTTTCAGCGGTCTCCGTAACTGCTCGCGCTTGCATGCCTGTTCATGCATCCAAGATGAAAACCGATATCTGACGAAAACAATGTAATTGCCATCCTTGGCAAGCGTATCAATCAGACAGCGAGTCCAGGAAACGCAAAATCAGCGCGTTGACCGCCTCGGGTGCTTCTTGCTGCGTCCAATGACCTGCACCAGAAAACCGCTCATTGAAGCGAAGGTCGAGAATGTTTCTGGGCAGCGCCGCAATGGCATCTTTCGACATGAGCGGGACGGCGTCCCGCCCGCCGGCAGCATAAAAAGCGGGCTGCGTGATGACCTGAGGGACGTGCTTGGTAAGCTCCCACGTCAGATCGTGGTTGCGGTAGTAGTTCAGAGGGCCGCGAAGGCCTGAATGTTCGAACTGCGATACATAAAAATCCAGATCAGCCTCGGACAACCAATCGGGCAAAGTCTTCGGATTGGGCAACCCGGTGAACAAATCCGCATCGGGCCCTTTGGCAGGGATCGTCCGCAGGTCAGTCTCGCCACCCAACCAGACCAGAAAACGTTTCAGCGCCGTGCGCAGGTCAGCTTCGAATTCGGCCTCGGCAATTCCCGGGGATTGAAAATAGAGTTGGTAGAAAAACCTGCCTTGATTCACGCGCCGCATCGTTTCCATCGGTCGCTGTTCGGCGCGCGGTGAAAAAGGCACTGACAGACCGCCCACTGCACGAACGACATCCGGGTATAACAGCGCGCAGGTCCAGGCCGTTGGCGCGCCCCAGTCATGTCCGATGACAACCGCTTTTTCATGACCCAGCGCCGTGACCAGGCCAGCAACATCTTTGGACACAGCGACCTGATTATAGGCGGCGACCTCGGCCGGGCGATCACTGTTTCCATAACCGCGCATATCCGGCGCAACGACATGGTAGCCAGCCTCGGCAATAGGTGCGAACTGGTGGCGCCAGGAATACCAGGATTCCGGAAACCCATGCAGCAGCAATACAAGCGGACCACTACCCGCCTCTGCGATGTTGAGGTGAATTCCGTTTGTCTGAATACGCCTCTGCGACACCCGCGACGCCCAGTTGGTCTGACGCAAAACGGTCATGGCCCGGTAAATCTGATCGTATTATTGGCGAGCCCGTCGAGTACGATTTGAGCGCCGCCAGATTTCATCATCCATTCCAGGCGATGATCCCGATACTGCCGCTTGAACAGTCCGGCTTTCACAGCGGCATCGACCTGGCGCATGCCCTCGATCGAGGCAGAAGATTCTGCCCGAGTCTCGGCGACACTGTCTCGCAAGTTGACCTTGTCAAACCAGCGCCGGAGCGAGCTGCCTTCAGCGGGTAGCAAGCCGAACCCGGAAAGCCCGTTCAAAAATGGAATGACACTCAGATCCCCCCAACCGAACGTCTCGCCAGTGAACCATGGACGGTCGGCTAGTTCGCCTTGCAGCCAGTGATGGAAGACTTCGACCTGCGCGCGGGCTGCTTCTTCAATCCGGGTTTTCAGGTCGCCTTCGGCGCGGCGGAAGAAATTGAGCTCGCCCAGTCCCCAACTAATGGCCTCTACCTGCGTATCCATGACGTCTTCAATCATGCGCACCCGGGCACGCTCACGCGGTGAATCCGGAAGCAGACCCGGATCGGGCCATTTCTCCTCAATGTATTCGAGAATGATCGTGCTGTCGAAGATGGCAAAATCATCATCGACAAGCGCCGGGACCTCGCCACGCGGCGAGGCGCTGGAAAACGTGTCAGCCGAAGCGCCTGTGCCAATGCCTTCCGGCAATTTGGCGACAAACGGAATATTCTTTTCGCGAAGCGCTATTTTGACTTTCTGGGCATAGGGCGAGAGCGGGTGTTCAAACAGGACCAGCATTCGAATTCTACTCTGCCGCTATCGCAGCGCGATTTATATTGGCTTCACGTAAGATACGCGCCTTAGCGGCCTCTGATTTCCAGGCAAAGTTCCAGGGCAGCCCCAATCGCTCAGCAGCTTGCGCGGGCGGGCTGTTGCGAACGGGAATTCTATCTGCGAGCCATCCCATGGCTTTTACGACCGAGCGTCCGCGCGCGGTGAGATCATATTCCGAACCGAGTTCGAGTTTTTCCCGTACAATTGGCGGAAGGATATCAACCGCTGCATTTACAAGCGCGCTTTGCAATCCTTTCGGGACGTTCGGTGCGGCGCGGCCGGAGGTCATGATATCGAGGAATTCGGTATTGATCGGGTGTGGCTCGAAACGCGGCGCAAGGTGGGCCAGCATAGCGTCAAAATCCGCGTAGGAATGAATCGGATTCTCGACCCCGTACAGGCGCGCGACATCATCACCGCCCTCAAAAAAGCTGGCGCGCTCAGCTTCGGACAAGGGCGTCACGAAGCGATGATAGGCCGTAAGGAAACCATAGCTCGCCGTCGCGCTGACCCAGTCCAGCAGTTCGACATCAAGTGCTTTATAGGCTTCTCCATTCGGCGTTTGGCCGGACACTTTTGAATGCATATTGGTGACGCCCTGAATGACACGCCGCGCCGCGCTTTGCGGCCCATATACGCCAACCATGGCGGCCACACCCGTGCGCTGCGAGCGGCCAATCGGGTCGGTCTTGAAGATGGAGTGATCCCATACGCCGGACCGGATCCGTGCATCTGCGAATTCCAGGAGCACAGCGCAAACACCACCAATCGCAAGCGCAATCGGGTTCTTGAATACGCGCCAGGATACCGAATCCGGCGCGGCAAATGCGGGCTCACCTTTCGGCGTGGAATAATCCACCTTCCACCCGAGATACGTTTTTGGAGTCATGTTGACCTCGCGCTTGCCACGCATTTGTCTTGCCACGAAGTCTGCTTGCCTTCAAGATTAATTATAACGCGGTATAAAAGTTGAATGGAGGCGTTGATGCCGGTCGCGAAACGACAGAAATCGAACGCCAAGGCGCAACGGCGTCAACGTATCGTAGATGCAGCACGCGCCCTGATCCGCGAGTCCGGAGAGGCTGGTCTCTCAATGCGGGCCATTGCGGCGCGCGCGGAAGTCAGTCACGCCACCCCCTATAATCTGTTCGGCTCAAAGCGCGCGATCATCATGGCCTTGCTGGACGATGTTCGGGATTTCGAAAAAGCGTTCCACCAGACCGCATCAGTGACCGCCCTGGATCAAATATTTCAGGCATTGGATCTGACATTCGCCTATTTCAGGGAGGAACCGGACTTTTATCGTACGGTTTGGGCCTGCCTGCTCGATATCGAGTCTTCGCCAAAGCTGAGAGCCGAGCTAACACCGCCGCAAAGTGACAAATTCTGGGTGGCGCTGCTGTCTTCAGCTATAGAACAAGGCCATCTGCCGCGTGAACGCGATGTCAGCAGGCTTCAAAACGAATTGGCGAAGTGCTTCTCGGCCAACATGCTGCAATGGGTGCGCGGTGCGATCTCGTCTGATGAACTGTATACAGAAACAGCCTATGGCTACGCCTTGCTTCTGACCGGCGCTGCAAACGCGCAAGGCCGCGCAATATTGTCGGACAGACTCCAAACATAGCACTGTTTACATCTGGCAATCACAGCGATCCCGACGGCCAAATCGACCAGTAACACAGCACTTCCTGAATAGCCCTAATTCTGGCTGGACGAGAGCCCCTGCCTCAGACGCATGTTTCTGACATCGCCGGCGGCAAGGACCGCCAGTCGACAACCAACTTAAAGGAGATGAACCTACAGACCATTCGTACCACATTCAAAGCAATGTATTTGATGGCCTTCATTGCGATCGCATTTATAGGCCCCAGCGCTCATACCGCATACACAATATGCTGATTTCACAGCGATGGGCGTCCCCAACTCAATCGTCCGACACTGCTCCTCATCATCTGGCTGGCAGCTTGGCCGCCCAGATGATGGGAGCTTTTTGCTTGAGGAAGATCAGCGCCGCGTTGGGGATCAGTGTCCGCGTGCAATGAGTCGGCGGCGGTGTTTTTGCTCAATCTGGATCGGCAGGACCTGGTGCCTTGGAGGCTGGTGAACGAGGGGGCCGATCGTAAAGTGACGATAATCGCAGGTGAGCTCCTCTCCGGCACTGATCTGGCGCAGCGCGACCCCGGTTTCGGGATTGCTGAAATCCGTATTTGGCTGATCTGAGTGGTTCATAAATCGACCTTCATCGGAATCGAGAACCATCATCCGCGGATCACTTGGATGGGCGTAGGTGTACCGTTCCAGAAACTCTTTGATGTGGTCTGGTTGGCGCTGAATATAGTCAGTCGAAAACACCTGATCAAATTCAGGATCAAACTTCCAGATGATCTCGCCGTGACCGATATGTTGGGTCGCAAACACCCCCAACCCCTCTATTTTCGAGGGCGCGAGGTAACACCGCACAGTCATCATGCGGACTCTCCATGAATAGAACGCGCCGGCCGCTCTCCGGACGCCACAACATGAGGAAGACTTCTCCTCGCGTGAGCAGGACGCACTTTCGCCTAAGCTGCAAAATGATCGTCTTGGCAAGTAAAAATTTTGCTCACTTTTCCCCGGGTGAGGACTTATGGAACGTCCAGGCAAGGGCGCGTGCGGGGCGCTGAGCTAATATATGCTTTTGGTTTGGGCACCGTCTAAACAATCCGCCCGTACTCCGGACATAAGTCAGGATCCATGGCGGCCGGGGTTTCACTCCAGCCAGCCGCCATGGGTGCCAACTTGCGTTGGCAATGCGGGGATAGAATTGAGCTGTCATCCCGGCCGTAGTGCAGCGGAGAGCCGGGACCTGGAAGGACTGGGTCCCGGATAAGGGCTCCCGCCCTTTCCGGGATGACAATCCAATTCTTGCGCTCCAACTCACCCGCAGTCCCGGGCTCGACCCGGGACCTCTCTCGGAGGCTTGAATTCTTGATGGCACCAGGTCCCCGATCAAGTCCGGGACTACGGAAATTTTGCGCCTCATGTTCAGCGAAAAGAGCCTCATCCTGAGCGAAGTCGAAGGACGAGGCGGGCTTCCTAAAAGCATACAACATCCGCTCGCAGACATCTGCGCAGGGACTGGCGGACCTAGGCAAGGCCGGCACTGATCCTTCGACTTCGCTCAGGATGAGGACCTGGTGGGTATGCGCGCTCCCGGCCCAACACAGACACAACGCGTGGCTCTCGCTTCCGCGCTGAGCAGCACGCTATGTTTCGTGCCTAAGCCTGTTCCACCTCAGACATTTGGTTTGGAAGCACCAGGACGGCGCAATCTGCCTGCCGGGTCACGGTTTGGCTGACCGATGGATCGAACAAGCGTTCCAACCAGCTTCGTTCCCGCGATCCCATAATGATCAGGTCAGCATTCCACGATTCAGCTTCATCCACGATTTCATAGGTTGGATCGCCGAATTTGAAGGTGTGGCTGGCGGGGCCACTAGCGGGATGCTGGTCGATAAGACTGTCGATCATCTTGCTCCGTGTCCGCTGCGCAGCTTCTGATACGACCGGTGAGTTTGGGGTGATGGCGTCGAACGCTGCCGTCCCCACACCGACAGGTGTCGGCGTGACATCGGCTGACAGGACACTTAGCAGCCTGGTCTGCGCTTGATGCGTCTGGGCAAAAGCGAGCCCGGATTTTGCAAGCTTGGCGGCCGCCTGGTCATCGCTCGGCAAGGCGATCAGAATTTTATTGAATAGAACAGACATGTCTTCAGCTCGCCTCCGTCGCGCTTTTGATTTCTTGAATCGCAAGTTCAATCGCCCGGAGATTTGAAATCGGTCCGCCGGTCATGTTTTCTGCCGTCGCCTTAGCCATCAGAACCGCATCGTGCCGCATGGTTTTCAATACTTCGAGCTTTTCGCCCTGTGTGAGCTTTGAGTCGGCTACAACGCTGGCAGGCGCCTGGTAGAATCTGTGAGGTTTTTGAATTCGCTTTTCAGCATAGTGTTGTTGCATATCTCCTTCTTCTTTCCTGAGGTCGCCGCGTGACTATTCCAGTCGCACGTCCTCACTCTTAACGTGGGGAGACGTGGTCCAAGATTCAAATAAACCGTGTTTTATGTCCGCCCTGGCCCCGGTCATTGCCCGGGCCCAGGCGCGGCGATAGAACCAGACGCGTTCCAGAACCGTCTCTGATCAATCCGCAGAAACGATATTCGGGAGCTCATTCAAAACGTGTTGAGCGAAAGCCTGGACAGCGGGCGGAACGCCTTTGCGGGAGGGCTGCAGCAGAGACAGAGTTGCATCCCCCGACGTCCAGTCCGGCAAAACCCTTTCCAGGCGTCCATCCCGTACATCTGACGCGCAGACATAGTCCGGCAGAGAGACAATCCCCAGGCCTGCAGCGCTGGCCGTCTTCAGCGTCACCATGTCGTCGCTGCTCAAATGCGGCGTAAACTGCGTCTTGTGGGTCTTCCCGTCCTCTGACCGGAGCGTCCATTCGGCAATATCTTTGTTCCACCCCAGGCAAATGCCTTTGTGCGCTTTGAGGTCGTCCGGTATCCGCGGCACACCGTGATCTTCCAGGTAACGCGGAGATGCGAAGAGGCGCCACGCGACTTTGGCAACGCGTTTCTGAATCAAACTGGAATCTGGCAGGTTCTCGAGGTGCCCCCTGATCGCCAGATCAACACCAGCGTCGATCAGGTTGACCATGTCATTCGTCACCAATTGACCAACCTCCACGTTCGGATGTTCCTTGGCGAAGTCGATGATCAGGCTTTGCAAGGCGAACTGGGCGACGCCGACGGAGCACGAGACGCGCACTTTCCCAGTGAGGTCCTGCTTACTTTGGCTGATTGCAGCTTCCGCGGTTCGAACCTCCTCCACGACAGCCTTTGCATGCCGAAACAACGCTTCGCCGACATCGGTGATCGCGAATTGTCGCGACGTGCGCTGAATGAGGCGCGCATCCAATCGCTTTTCCAGGGTTTGAATGTGACGACTGAGCCGGGATTTCGGAATACCAAGCGCCCGTCCGGCTGGCGCAAATCCCCGTTTCTCCACAACGTGGAAGAAATAGAAATAGTCATTCAAATCGAGAAGAGGATCTGGCTTCATAGTTCCATTTATGGAACGATAAGTCTCAAGTAAAGCGTCTTATCACCATGTCGTTCCGTATTTAGCTTCCTTGTATCAAGCAAGGAGACACGAAATGCCCTACGATACTTACGAGAAATCAAATCCAGGCGGATCTCTCAGCCGCGATCCAGTTGCAGGTAGAGCCTTCTCGGTTGGCCGGGGCTTGAACGCGCTCAGCTATAAGCATGACATGTATACCGGAGCGATGGATCCATTGATCATGGTGGATCATTTCGTGATGACTGAACCCACCTTCGGACCACACGCGCATGCTGGGCTGTCGGCCGTTTCGATCCTGTTCGAGGATAGTGAAGGCGTGTTCCGCAATCAGGATAGCCTGGGCAATGATATAGATTTGAGGCCCGGCGATCTCTACTGGCTGAAAGCTGGCCGCGGCGCTGTGCATGATGAAAAACCAAGGCCGGGTGGCCGCACACATGCGTTACAGGTTTTCGTCAATCTGCCAGGACGAATGAAATATGATGCGCCGCAATCATTGCACGTGCAGGCATCTGACATGCCGACGCGATCAGGGCACGGGTACCGGGCGCGTATAATGCTGGGAACCAGCGGCGACGCAAAAGGTCAGCAACCGCCTGCGCTTCCGATGACGATCCTGGACCTAAAACTTGAAGATGCAGCGCGCTTTGACCATGCCGTTCCGCCCGGCCAAGCCGTTTTCGTGCTCTCGATCGATGGAGAAAGCGAGGTTCAATTCGGGCGAGATATCGTAAACCTTGACCCGAAAATGTCGATCGCTCTGGGTGAGGCAGCTATAGAAGAAAAGCTGGTGGTGACAGCCAAAGGCGCGGCTCACATCGTCATCTTGCAGGCAGCGCGCGTCGACGAACCATTCGTCCAGCGCGGCCCATTCGCAATGAGCACGGAAGCAGAAGTCGATGCCATGTTCGCCGCTCACGCAGCCGGACAGTTGGGGAAAATCGATGACTGAGCTCACGCTGACTCCCGAACGCGCGCGGCAGGCACGGGTCACCGGATTGCTCTACCTCGTGATCATCATCACGGGACTTGGCGCCGAGCTCGGCCTGAGAGGACCGCTGATTGACCTTCAGGATGCCGCCTCAACTGCTCACGCGATCCTGTCCGCACCTGAGCGGTTTCATTTAGCTATCGCGGCCGACCTCGTTATGGCGCTGAGCGATGCCGGGCTGGCCATCCTGCTGTTTTTGATCTTCCGCGCGATAGCACCGGGGCTGGCGCTATCGGCCATGGTGTTTCGGCTGATCCAGACAGTGATCATTGCCGTCAGCCTCATGGCCTTGCTGACGTCCTGGCTGATCCTGACCCGTATGAGTGAGGCGGTGAGCGCCCCGGAATTCGCCCTGGTGTTTCTCGATCTGCATGCGCATGGCTACGACCTCGGACTGGTCTTTTTCGGGGTGAACAGCGTGATTATGGGCCTGCTTGTTTGCAGATCAGGCCTGTTTGCGCGCATCTTCGGAGTCGGTCTCATGATTGCGGGCCTGACCTATCTCACTGGAAGTGGCCTGCGATTCTTTGCACCCGACCTCTCTTCCGCGTTCGCCCCGGCCTATGGCTTGACGATACTTGCCGAGACGGCGTTTTGTCTTCGATTACTGTTTCAAAGACGGCCGGCGAGCTGATGAAGCGGCCTGGCCTTTTCCCGCCCCTCGACAAAGCCATGCGCGCGCCTTCGTTGCGATTTTCAGCTCAGGCGAGCGGCATTTCATCAGGCAGGATCATAACCGCGCATTTTGCGTGACGGGCCACCGAACGACTGATCGATGGCTCGAAAAAGCGTTCGAGCCAATTTCGGTCTCTGGCTGCGATGACGATCAAATCCGCCTCCCACGAGTCAGCTTCCAGAACGATTTCGTTTGGCGGACTTCCCACTCTGACCACCTGATCAGCGTTCGTGCGGGCTGTGTGAGCGGAGAGAATTTTTGAGACGATCGCTTTGCGCTTTTCAATTTCCGTTTCTGAAACCGAAGGCGTTGGAGGCATCAGGACATCGCCCGCTGGCATGCCGACACTGGTCGGTGTGGGAGCAATTCCCGCTGAGAGCACGCTGACAAGACGAACATCTGCGTCGAGCGCCCGTGCGATCGACATTCCCACGCGGGTTACTTCAACAGCATTCTCGATCTCGTCTGGTAGTGCAATCAAGACTTTTTTGAATAACAGAGACATCGCCTACCCAATTGCCCCGGTCTCTAAGGCATTGATTGCGTCGTCTATATGGCGCGTCTCGATACGCGCGCTTGGTGATTGAACATGAGCACCGCTTGCGCGCATCAACTTCGTATTCCGCTTCATCGTGCGTAGCGCGGCAAGCTTCTCATCTCGGGTCAATCCGCGGTCCGAAAGGATTCGAGATGGCGTTTCATAGTAAAGTCCGGGCCGCTGAATTCGTTTGTGTGCGTAACTATTCTTCATATCTCCTTCTGCTTTCACAAGACTGGTTTGATGAGACTGGCCACATTGGATAATTTCCCGCGCAAGCCTCTCTGAAAATGTGGGATGTGTGCTGATCAATTTCAAATAAAGCTGCGTTTATATCGCCCCCGTCTGATGCAGGGCGAACGTCGTATCTTCGCCGATTAAACTGCGCGCAAACGGCTTTTGGGTGCCGTTTGGCGTATGCTGAGCACCGGGCGCGCAAGATGTCGCCGTCAAGCTTCGAATTGCCACAGCCCAATTCGCCCATCCAGGCGATCACTCCGGTTGAGGGTTGCAGCATCAATTCCTAGAGTCATTGCATGAAACCTACCTATTTTGACCAAGAACACCCCGCTGAACCACGCGCTTTCGAAGTGCTGCATCGTGCGAAAGAAGAAGCAGTCATTCAAATGCTTCGAGAAGATGCCGGATTCAGTTCTCAGCAACTCGAAAGGATCTTCCACAGGTCGGTCGAACTGATCCAATACATGCGCGAAGATGGACAGCCGGGTCTGATGGATTTGTTCCTCGCCGAATACGGTTTGTCGACCAATGAAGGCATTGCGCTGATGTGTCTTGCCGAAGCCCTGCTCCGGGTTCCGGATCGCGGCACGATAGACACACTCATCGAGGATAAAATTGCGCCATATGACTGGGATGACCATTTCGGCAAGTCTCAGTCAGCGCTGGTAAATGCTTCCACCGCAGCCTTGATGCTGACCGGGCGCGTGCTGGACGATAATGATTCCTCCAGCGTCCTCGGCCTCTTGAATCGCACAGTAAAAAGGCTCGGGGAGCCCGTCGTACGAGTGGCCGTAAAGAGAGCGATGACGGAGATGGGCGATCAATTCGTGCTTGGTCAAACCATCGAGCAAGCCCTTCGACGCGGGCGCGATGCTCGCAAGAAAGGATATCTGTATTCATACGATATGCTCGGCGAAGCCGCCCTGACCGAAGCCGACGCACAGGGATATTATCAGGCCTATGCGGAAGCGATTGATGCCATTGGCGCAGAATCCGACAAGAAGAATATCAAAACGTCACCCGGCGTTTCCGTGAAGCTGTCTGCATTGCATCCACGATTCGAGTTCGCAAAGGCCGCTCGCCTTGAGCACGAACTGCTTCCGCGCATCACACAGCTCGCGCTGTCCGCCAAGCAATATGGCATTGGACTAAACATCGACGCTGAGGAAGCGGATCGATTGATCCCCACGCTGGGTATTTTCGAAGCGCTGCTCAAGGACCCTGAGCTGGCTGGATGGGACGGTCTGGGGCTGGTGATTCAAGCCTATGGAAAGCGCGCTTCGGCGGTGATTGACTGGCTCTACGCCGCAGCGCGCCACTTCGACCGGAAAGTCATGGTTCGTCTGGTCAAAGGCGCCTACTGGGACACTGAAATCAAGCAGGCGCAGGTGGACGGCGTCGCGGACTTCCCGGTGTTCACCAAGCGGGCCGCGACCGACATTTCCTATATGTGCTGCGCCAAGAAGCTCCTCAGCATGACGGACTATATTTATCCGCAGTTCGCCACTCACAATGCTCAGACGGCTGCAAGCGTGCTGGAGCTGGCTGGCGAAAATCGCGACTATGAATTCCAGCGCCTGCACGGCATGGGTGAAACACTTCACAATCACCTTTTGCAGGACCTGGGCGCGCGAAGTCGCATCTACGCACCGGTTGGCCCCCACAAGGACCTTCTTGCATACCTTGTGCGCAGACTGCTTGAGAACGGTGCAAACTCCTCCTTCGTCAACCAGGTGATTGATCGACGTTTGCCCGCGGAGCAAATCGCCCAGGATCCCTTCGAGAAATACCAGACGAGTCTCAATCGCCCACCGCGCGGATTGAAAAACCCGGATCAGATCTACGCGCCCGCGCGACTGAACTCTCAAGGCTGGGATCTTCGAAATCCGAGCGATGTTCAGACGATCGAGGATGCTCGCGCGCCATTTCTTGAAGCTTCATGGCAGGTTGAGCCGATAATGGCCGCGGATTGGGAAGGCTCTGAGAGCATCGACCTGATCAATCCTGCAAACCCCTCCGATCACGTCGGCACGGTGCAGATGGCAAGCGAGCGCGACGCGCTGGCGGCGCTGGGTGCTGCACGCCCCTGGATCGAGGCTGATGCCCGCAACCGGGCGGCCACGCTCAACCGGGTTTCAGATCTCTTTGAAACACATTTTGGGGAATTGTTTGCAGTGCTTACGCGTGAGGCGGGCAAGACCCAGCTCGATGCGATCGCCGAAGTCCGTGAAGCGGTCGACTTTCTGCGCTACTACGCCAATCGCGCGCTTGAATTGCCGGCGCACACGCCTGTGGGCATCGTCAGCTGTATCTCGCCATGGAATTTTCCCTTGGCGATCTTTACCGGCCAAATCGCTGCCGCACTCGCAGCAGGAAATGGCGTGGTCGCCAAGCCGGCGGAAACGACACCCATCATCGCCTCGCTGGGTATCAAGCTGATGCACGATGCCGGCGTACCGGCTGAAGTGTTGCAATTCGTACCAGGTCACGGTGCCACCGTCGGAAAGGCTCTAACAGGTCACGAAATGGTTTCTGGGGTTTGTTTCACGGGCTCTACCGCCACTGCTCAGACCATCCATCGAACGATCGCCGATCATGCAAGCGCCGATGCGTTTCTGATTGCCGAGACGGGCGGCCTGAACGCTGCCATGATCGACTCCACGGCTCTACCGGAACAAGCGGTTCGCGATGTGATTGCCTCTGCATTCCAATCTGCCGGGCAGCGCTGCTCCGCGCTCAGGTGCCTGCATGTTCAGACCGATATCGCAGACGGATTTCTCGACATGTTGGTCGGCGCGATGGAAGAGCTCGAACTTGGCGATCCCTGGGATCTGTCTGTTGATGTCGGCCCCGTGATCAGCGATGCCGCCAGGGCCGATATTCAGGCTTATATTGATGAGGCTGCCAGCGAAGGACGACTGATCAAACAGATTGACGCGCCGAAATCAGGCCATTTTGTCGGACCCGCAATCATTCAGGTAAACTCGATCGCCGACTTGCCCCGCGAGATATTCGGGCCGGTTCTGCACGTGGCGCGATTTGAAGCCGAAGAGTTTGATTCAGTCATAGAGTCGATCAACGCGACGAAATACGGCCTGACATTCGGCCTTCACACCCGAATCGACGAACGGGTCAAAGATATTTCAGATCAACTCGCGGTCGGAAATATCTACGTCAATCGCAATCAGGTCGGCGCCATTGTCGGGTCGCAGCCATTCGGTGGCGAGGGGCTGTCCGGCACGGGTCCCAAGGCTGGCGGACCGCACTATGTGAGGCGGTTCACAAAACCGAAGCGCGTCAATTCCGGCCCCTACCCCGCCGCAACTGTATCTCTGGATACCGCGCAGGACGCGCTGGATAGTTTCGAGAAAATTGAGCCCCAGCGATTGTCGAAAACCCAATTGCCTGGTCCGACAGGAGAGAAAAATGAGCTGTCGGTCTGGCCTCGAGGATTGATCCTCTGTCTTGGTCCAACCGTGAAGGATGCCCGTCGACAGGCGGGCCTGGCACGCAGCGTTGGTTGTCCGGCATTTGCGATTGCGCCGGGAGCCTTGGCACCGGATGGCTTCGATGGGACACTGGATCTGGAAGCACTCGGCGACCTCAACGGGATCGGCGCCGTTGCACTATGGTCTGACGACGAGGCCATTCGAAAAGCCAGGCGCGCGCTCGCATCGCGTAGCGGCGAAATCATTCCGCTTATCTCGGGCCGCAATGTAGAGGACTATGCGATCATCGAACGCCATACCTGTATCGATACAACGGCTGCCGGTGGTAACGCGTCCCTGCTTGGCGGCGACGATGATGCAGACATTGACAGTTGAACGGTCAATGTCTGCGAATGCCGTCGCAGCAAACTAGCCTTGCTGAGCCATGACCTGGTCAAGCGCCTCGTGGCTTTTCAGCACGGCTGGCTCCACCTTGCGACCCAGAATGCTGACCAGAATGGCGGCTGACAATCCGGCGGCGAAACCTGGAACGATCTCATAGATGAAGGCTGATGGGGATTGTCCGGCGATCGTGAATGGCGCGTATAGCCAGACCAGAACCGTCACGGCGCCGGCAATCATTCCGGCAAGCGCGCCATCGCGGGTCAGTCTGCCCCAGAACAAGCTTAGCAGAATGATCGGACCGAACGCGGCACCAAACCCGGCCCAGGCGTTCGACACCAGCGACAGGATGTTGCTGGATCGATCGAATGCAAGCGCGATCGCCACAAGACAAACCCCGACCGTCGCGATTCGACCGATCAGCACCAATTCCGATTGCGGGGCATCTTTTCTCAGAAACGTCTTGTACAAATCCTCCGTAAGCGAACTTGAAGACACCAGAAGCTGCGAAGAAATCGTACTCATGATGGCGGCCAGAATTGCGGCCAGCAAGAAGCCGGCGACGAGCGGATGGAAAAGGGTCTGACTGAGCAGGATAAAGATCGTTTCAGGATCAGCCAAAGTCGCTTGCAGATCATGCTGATGAACATAGGCAACGCCGACGACGCCAACCATGACGGCACCAATCACCGTCACGATCATCCAGCTCATGCCGATAAATCTGGCTGTCGCTATATCCTTCAGGCTTCGGATCGCCATGAAGCGGACAATAATGTGCGGCTGGCCGAAATATCCGAGCCCCCAGCTCAGCAGCGAGATAACCCCGAGCACGGTTGCGCCTTCGGTCCAGCTGAAAAATCCGCTGCGCTCGGGGCCAAACGTACCGTCCGTCTGAATTCCGGGGCCCGCAGCGACAATGCTTTCCTGAAGGCCACTGAACCCGCCGACCATAAACAGTGCGACGATGGGGACGAGGATCAGCGCGATGAACATGATACAGCCCTGCACAAAATCCGTCAGACTCACAGCGAGGAAGCCTCCAATCACCGTGTATGCAAGCACGACGCCCGCAGTCACGAACAGCCCGGTAAAATAGTCGAGCCCAAAACTCGCCTCGAACAGCTTCCCGCCCGCAACGATCCCTGCAGAGGTGTAGAGGGTGAAGAATACGATGATCACCAAAGCGGAAATGACGCGCAAAGCGTGCGATCCATCCTTGAACCGGTTCTCGAAGAAGTCTGGAATGGTGATCGAATCATCTGCCATCTCGGTGTACATGCGCAGGCGCGGAGCAACGAACCGGTAGTTCAAATAAGCGCCGATCACGAGCCCGACTGCAATCCAGGCCGCACCCAGACCGCTAATATATACCGCCCCGGGCAACCCGAGCAGCATCCACCCGCTCATGTCCGATGCTCCGGCAGACAAGGCGCCGACCGCTGGGTGCAACTGGCGACCGCCGAGCATGTATTCTGAAACGTCGCTGGTCGACTTGCGATACGCGTAAACACCAATCGCGACCATAAGCGCAAAGTACAGACCAAGTGATAGCATTTCCGGAAAGCTAATTGTCATAGCCTAAAAACCTGTTTTGAAAGAAGACATCTGGTGGGCGAAACCGCCTTAAGCGGCAAGACTTAAAGTCCCGAAACTGGCTTAAGGTCGGGTTTGGCCGGTTCCATGAACCAGATATTTGAAGCTCGTCAACTGTTCGAGTCCGACAGGCCCGCGTGCGTGCATCTTGCCCGTCGCAATGCCGATTTCGGCGCCCATCCCAAACTCACCGCCATCCGAGAATTGTGTAGAGGCGTTGTGCATGACAACGGCGCTATCAATGACTTTCATGAATCTGCGGGCAGCAGCCGCATCTTCGGTGATGATCGCATCTGTGTGACCGGAAGAATGTACCGAGATAAACTCGATGGCGCCGTCCATATCATCGACCACGCGAACTGACGCGATCTGGTCAAGATATTCCGTACTCCAGTCACTCGGGCCCGCGAGCTTCAGCCGGGAATCGATCTTCACCGCTTCCGCGTCTCCACGTAGTTCGCATCCTTCGAGCGCGTCTGCCAACGCCGGAATAACCTTATCCGCGATGGCACGATCAACCACGATACTTTCAGTGGCGCCGCAAATGCCGGTCCGGCGCATTTTCGCGTTCTGTATAACCGAGACCGCCTTTTCCAGGTCCGCGGCCTCATGGACGTAGGAATGGCAATTGCCGTCCAGATGCAGCAGCGTTGGCACTTTC
Organism: Henriciella sp.; assembly: GCA_041984335.1. Lineage (GTDB taxonomy): Bacteria > Pseudomonadota > Alphaproteobacteria > Caulobacterales > Hyphomonadaceae > Henriciella. The sequence goes on from JBHIYI010000004.1 coordinate 87,048, forward strand.
GCCTGGTCCCTGACCAGCTCGACCAAACCGCGTCCGCCTCTCGGAATGACCAGATCGACATGGTCGATCGCCCTCAGCAAGGCGGTGACGGCGCCCCGGTCGGTTGTTTCTACTGTCTGTACGGCAGTGCTCGGAAGATTTGCGGCTTTCAATCCGTGCTGCATGCAGGCCACGATCTCGCGTGTCGAATGATGGCTTTCGCTCCCGCCGCGCAAGATCACTGCGTTTCCAGACTTCAGGCATAGCGCACTCGCATCCGCGCCCACATTCGGACGCGCTTCGTAAATCATTCCGACCACCCCGATCGGCACGGCAACCCGTTCAATTTTAAGTCCGTTGGGTCGGTCGAATGAGGCGAGCACACGACCAACCGGATCAGGTAGCTCCGCAATGGATTCCAGAGCCGAGGCCATTGCCTCAATGCGATCCTCAGTCAGCCGCAGCCGATCGATAAATGAGTCTGGCTTTTTTCCCACAACCCGCTCGACGTCCTTGGCATTGGCAGCGAGTATCTTTTTGCTCGCCTTGCGAAGCGCTTTAGCCGCTTCGCGCAGCGCCGTGTTTTTTGCCGCTTCATCGCATTCGCTGAGCACACGAGTGGCATCCCTGGCATTCTCGCCAAGTTGTCGAATATGTGCGGTTAGTCTGTCATCAAGGGTGGTCATAAGTTTTCCAAATCGTTGTGCAGGCCTGCAAACTGCGCCTATCGCAGTTCAATCGCGCGCTGATAGGCAGCCTGGGTCGTTTCTTTCAAAAGTGCTGATAGCGCCCCCTCGCCATTCAGGGCGGCCAGACCAGCTTGCGTGGTTCCGTTTTTACTGGTGACGCTGTCACGCAGCTGCTCAAGTGAGTGCGACGCCGATTGCGCCATTTCGATGGTTCCAGACATTGTCCCCAACACCAGGGCGCGGGCGTCTGAAGCGGAAAATCCAAGCTGTTCAGCCGCGTTTACATAGGCATTGGCGATCTCGAAAATGTAGCCTGGTCCGCTGCCCGCTATGGCGGTGATTCGATCGAGCCCGTCTTCTTGCTCAACCCAGACCGAAGTGCCCGCAAGCTGCATCAGCCGCTCCACGAAGCTCCGATGCTCTGGGCGGACATCCTCTGATGCAAACAGTCCGGAAACTCCTTTGCCAATTTTCGCCGGTAGATTCGGCATGATCCTGATCACAGGAACCTGCCCCATCGCTGATTGCAGACGCTGCACCGAGCAGCCAGCAGCAATCGACGCAACAAAACCGTCAGCGTGCAGGCTGTCGCGATAATCTGGCAGAACACTTTCGATCAATTGCGGTTTGATGGCGACGATAATGGCGTCAAACTTGTCGGCGTTCAGGTGCTGGCGCTCAGAGTGCAGCGTCACGCCTGAAGGGGCGTCCACCAATTGAGGATCGACAATGGTAAATGTCGCCTCCTCATCCTCGACCCATTTTTCGAGCAATGCGCCTCCCATTGCCCCGCAACCTATAAGCAGTACCTGCATGCGTTCTCATCCAATTGATCTTCCGGATGCACATAGGCGCATTTTACTTCGTGTTCAAATCTTATGCTGCAAATCGTCGCGACACGAGCGCTGACCGCTTTTTCCTGTGGATTTCTGTTCAACAAAGCATAGGGTCATGGCGGATTCTTCGTCTGCTTTTATTTGTGTTCAAAGCATTTGATATTTTCATCAAACGCTCCTACGTGACCGGTTCAGCCAGAACGGGAGCATCTATTGCCCAACCAGAAGCGTATCGTTGTAAAAATTGGCTCAAGCCTGTTGGCAAATCCGGACCTGCTCACGCCACGCTGGGCGTTCATGCAGCGTCTGCTTGAGGATGTCACGCGACTTCGAAACGAAGGTTATGAAGTCGTGATCTGCTCTTCCGGAGCTGTCGCGCTCGGTTTGAACATGATCGGTGAAACGCCGGACACGGCCGGCCTGCGGGACAAACAGGCCGCCGCCGCCTGCGGCATGCCTTTATTGCTGAACGCCTACAAACAGGTGGCCCTCGAGTTCGGGTTCGATATTGCGCAGGTTCTGGTGACGCTCCGTGACCTGGAAGAACGCAAGCGGTTCCTGAACACGAAGAACACAGTGCACCGCCTCCTGAGTTCGGGCATCGTTCCGATCGTCAACGAAAACGATTCAATCACGACAGAAGAAATTCGCGTCGGCGACAATGACCGTCTGGCGGCAAAAGTCGCGCAAATGGTGCAGGCCGAGTACCTGGTGATCTTGACCTGTATCGATGGATTGTATGATCGCGACCCCTCGGATCCGGACGCGCAGCTCGTTGAAACAGTTGAAAACGTTGCAGATTATATCGCGGTGACGGAAGGCACGAGCAGCCTCGGCTCGGGCGGAATGCTCACAAAAATGCAAGCCGCAAACATGGCCCAGAATGCTGGCTGCACGACCCTGATCGCAAATGGCGAAGATGAAGCACCGGTTTCGAGCGTCGTGGAACAGAAGCGCGTGCACACACGCTGCATCGCAAGGACGAAACCCGACACAGCCTGGAAAGCATGGCTGACCGATCGCCTGCAAATGGCGGGGAGTATCGTATTGTCGACGGAGGCTGCACGCCGCATCGCCAATTCACCCAGCCCGATCCGCGCTGAAGACATCAAGTCCATTCAAGGCGGATATGTGAAGGGCGACGTCATCCATGTATATGATCCCGACGATAATGAAATCGCGCGCGGGCTCACCAATTTTTCCGCGGAAGAAACCATGGTACTGGCGAGGAATTCAGGCATTCCGCACAAGCAGCTCCTCGGCTACCAAACGTCCGGAACAGTGGTCGGAAAAGAAAACCTGGTCCTGCTGGAGGACCATCATTTGACCTGGGAGAGCCCTGAACCCACCGAAATGATTGCTGTCGACCAGTAATTATTCAGGATCGGTCAGCAGGCCGAGTTCCAGAATTGGGGCGGCATCCAGTTCCTCCGCATTCATCATGGCAGCAACGCGCTGAACAGAGGAAATCAACAGATTCTGTTCCCACGGCTCGAGACCGTCGAACGAATTCAGAAAGCTCTCCTGCAGCGGCTCGGGTGCCCCTTCCAGCTTCTCTCTGCCTGCGTCGGTTAGCACGATGTCGATCGCGCGGCGGTCGTCTTCGTTTCGCGCCCGCGTCACCAGCCCCGCGCGCGCCAGTCGATCAACAATCGACGTCACAGTGGCCTGGGACAGGTGAATCTTCTTCGCGACGATCGATGGCTTGCTTTCGCCCCCCTCTTCCAGAAGCGTTTGCAAGACCAGCAATTGCGGCGCCGTCATTCCAGACGTCTTGCTCAGGCGTTTCGAATTCAAATCAATCGCTCGCGTGATTTGCCTGAGCGCAATCAGAAGATCGTTGTGACTTGTCATAAATCTCTATCAACAAAGCTTTGAGGTCTATGGAAAGTTATGAACGATTGGCATATTCGGCAAGCCGTTGAATCCAGATAGAAGATTGGGGGCGCAAGCCTCCTCGAGGGTTGTCAGACGATCCCAGCTCGCGCGCGCCCTGCCCCGATTTCCGGATCGACAGATCCGCGCCCGCGATCTGGAGAATAGAGCGGCAATTGACCTCGCGCCTATCATTGGTAGCGTTCGAACAAGCGCGAACGGGACGGAAGGCATTGCTCATGCGGTCGCTGATTTATCGATGGAAGTCTCTCGGAGTGCTTGCCGCCATGGTTATGGGTCTGTTGATCGTACTCCAGGCGCAAGTCTTTTCGTCGGCACATGCCGGGCCGATACAAATTGATATCGATCTCGATCAGCGTTTTCAGACGATGAATGGCTGGGAAGCCACATTGAACCTGGCGGACGATCCACAGAACCCCGCATGGGCCGATTATCATGATCAGGTTCTTGAGCGGGCAATCAATGGCATTGGCATCAATCGTCTCCGGCTCGAAATCCGATCGGGCGCCGAAACGCGGAGCAACTGGAATAGCATGTTCATGGCGGGTGAGATCCCCTATGAGACCTGGAAGGCGCACCGATACCCGGTGGAAAACGACAATGACGATCCAAACTTGATCGATTGGAGCGGATTTAGTTTCGACGAACTGGATTGGCATGTTGAAGAAAATGTATTGCCATTGATGGCCCTGGCTGAGGCGCGGGACGAAAAACTCTGGATCAACCTCTGTTATGTCTCCTTCATTAGCGGCAGGAATGTGCATCACGATCCCGAAGAGTACGCTGAATTCGTGCTCGCAACATATCTTCACCTGAATGAAAAATATGGATTTGTTCCAGATAGCTGGGAGGTGATTCTGGAGCCTGATCTCAAGCGCGACATGTGGACCGGGAAAATGATTGGGGAAGCGATCGTGTCGTCCGCGAAACGTCTGCGCGCAGAAGGATTTGAACCAGCTTTTGTCGTCCCGTCAGTGACCAACATGAATAACGCCGTACGCTATATAAAGGATATCGGGAAAGTGCCGGGCGCGATGGACGATGTTATCGAGCTGTCCTACCACCGCTACAAAGGCGCAAACAAAAACAACTTGCGCGAGATAACTCAGCTCGCTCGCAAGCATGGCGTGGGTACGAGCATGCTTGAATTGTGGTTTGGGCGCGCAAATTCCGATGTACTACACGAAGACTTGACGCTCGGCGAGAATGTCGCTTGGCAGAGCCGAGCGCTTTTCGGGATATTCCAAGCCCCACCCAAAAATCAGCCTGACGCCAATCCCAGGGTAAAGGGCGAAATGCGTTACAATCGTCAATATTTCCGGGATGTTCGATTAGGCGCTACACGAATTGGAGCAAAGTCCAGTCTCAAGTCGAGGATAAAACCGGTTGCGTTCCAGAACGTTGACAGCTCGGTCACAGTGATACTGGATGCAGAGGAACAAAGCGAAATCGAGCTTCTGGGGCTGCCCTCCGGGAACTATCGAGCCTATTATATCGCCAATAAAAAATACGCTGAAATGGACGACGTTCTGACGGTCGGCGAGACAGGCACTCTAAAAGTTGAAATGCCGGGTCCTGGACTGATGACACTGACCTCTCGCGAAAACTAAGCTTCGGCGTTGTTTCGGCTCCAGCGCGTATATACCAATCTGGCGATGAATACGGCTAAATATGCGCCCCCATAAATGGCGATTGTTTTTGCATCATACGAGACCGCCATGAACCAATGCAACAAGCCAAGCGGAATGGCGATATAGGCCCAACGCTGCAAACGCTTCCAATTAGGTCCGAGCTTACGCACGCTTGTATCATTCGACGTCAAAAAAAGTGCCGCCAGGATCGCAAAACTGACCCATGCGACAATCACGGAAGCATCAGTCAAACTTTTTTCTATTACCCGGCGCATACCTGCTTGCTCTGCCCAGTATAGCGTGTGCGCAGCGGCATACAAAAAGCTCGCAACGCCGAGATATCGCCGCTGTTTGATCAACCAACTTCTGTATGAAACCCGCGGCCATGCGCGTGTCAGAGGCGTGATAGCCAAGGTCGCGATCAGAAAAATGCCGCTGATTGCGCCTGTCCAGTAAAAAAAGCGTCCCCTGGGTGGCGACCCCAGCGCCTTTTCAGCGAGTAAATAAATCAAGGGCAACGAGAGCAACAGCCAACTAATATACCTCTTATCGACAAGTTTCCTGTTCACGTTCATCAAATGTCCCATCACTTCTGCGCGCCCGCGTAAAGCGCCCCTGATTTAGCCTCTATTGGGCCAAAACAGGTGACATGGAAAGTATTTTGCATAACATTGCCGCTATTCCTGCGAAGGGCCGAGGACGGGCCGAGATTTGACAAAAATTTTTCAGATTATTGGCGATATTCCCATTCCGGAGACGATATTTGGAAGGCTGAGCCTCATATCTGCGGCTTCCCTTTTAGTGGGCTTCTCTTCGCCCGCGCTGGTTCAGTATACTGCCGGGCTCTACGATCACGCGATCGAGTCAGGCCCCTATTTTTTACCTTCGCATGCCATTATTCTCTATTTTCTGCTGCCAATTGCCATAGTCGGCGTGATTGGAGCAGTCCTATTGCCGGGGATCTTTCTGGCCGCGCGATATCTTAAAAATCCCAATTTCAGTACGCTTGTCATTGCGGGTTTCGGCATAAATATTTTGCTGATTTCCATTGTGATCGGGGTGGCCGAAGGGCTGATACAGCGACCACTGTCGGGCTATACGTATTTTTTCTTTCTGATGATGGTGAACGCCGCCGCCATCCTGGTTTCGCGAGGACCAGTTTCAGAGGCGAACCTCAAGCATATTGATTGGCGCAAGCACCGCCATGAACTCGCCGCGCTATACGTATTTCCAATTGCGCTCCTGGTTCTGTTTCTTCCAAAGTTCTTTTGGGAAAACCTGAACGGAGATTCAGCGCACGTATTCTTCTCCACCAAACTTCTTCTGGGCAGCGTGAATCCATACTGGCCCGAAGCGGGCGGCGCGTACGCTTCCGATCCGGGCTTCACCACGTCTTTGACGAACTTCGTCAACGCGTGGTTTCTCAGACTGTTTGGCGAAGTTGAGTTTTCAGTGAGAATGCTGGTGCTGCTCTGCTTTCCAGTATTGCTGAGTTCAATATTGTCGCTGATCCGTTTCAACAAAACCGAAATACATGAGGCGCGAACTGTATGGTTCGCAGGGCTTGCATTATTCCTCGCGTGCTTCGTGTTCATGTACAATACCTCATACGACCCGTACCGTGCGGACATGGCCACTCCAATGGCACGCGAGATGCTGTTGATGACCTGCTTTTTCGGCTTCATACAATTTTTTGTAATGGCTCGCATCGGGCTCTCGGTCCTGTTTATCGGCCTTACAGCGATTGCCGTGCCCAGTGGAATTCCATTGCTCGTGTTTTGGGGCATCGCGAGTGCGCTGTTCTTGCGTCCCATTCCAATTCGGATGCTCTGCGTTTTGGTGGTCGCCGTGTCAGTCTGCGTGATATTGTCCGTTGGCATCCCGATGCTTCTCGCCGCAACCGGCCAACCCGTACCCGGTAATGAATTCAGCGGCGGTGGCATCCTGGATCGATTGAAATTTGTGACCCTGCATCAGTTTCACAGAATTGCGTACCTTCTCCTTCCGGTTGGAATATTGCCCGCATTATCCTTGATCTTCTTCAAGGATCAGGATGGTGTCGCACGCGCCCTCACGCTCGTTGTATTGATGTATTTTGGCCTATTTTACTTTCAGGCTTATCGGATTCTGCTACACCATTTCATTCCGGCCATTCTGATCCCGTTGATCGTCATGTGGCGGTTTGACTTCTTTCATAAACGGACAAATGGCAAATTGATTGCCGCCGCGGTTTCCGCCGGTCTGGTGGCCGCCCTGGTAATGTCTCTTCCGTCCAGCTTTAAAATCCATACGCATGGGAAGACTTTCGCAAAATCGATACACCTGGTCGACGACATGCAGTCATTCGAAGAAGAAATTATACGCCTCGGCGAGAGTCATGAGCAGTTTAAAAAAATCGTCGCGCCATTGTCGTGCACCGGCGACCCGGAAAGCCAATATTACATAGCGCCGCCGACCATGTACTACTATGCGCAACGCGGCCCGAATCCCGAACATCCTGTACGCTTCAGCTTGGAAAATGATGAAGAGACAAAGAGCTATCGGCTATTTGTGATTGAAGCCGAGCTTGCGGAACTTTTGCCCCAACGACAAACCGAATCGTCGACCCGAAACCCGTTCTATTTCGTGCCGCGTAGCCGCCTTTTTCCATGCAACTCAGGCGACGCTTTGGGAGGCGTCATCGATCTGTCCAAAATCGTGCGAAAGATCTGTAGGTGTTGAGCTGCGGAAATGTTCAACGCTTGACAGACGGGAGACACTTATGGGCACGAATGTTGCTTAGCTTAGGCAAATAAAGCTGCGCAAATCGGGGACATCAATATGAAATGCGTCATTCTGGCCGGGGGATACGGCACGCGTCTGAGCGAAGAGACATCGCGTATTCCAAAACCAATGGTTCAAATTGGTGGACGCCCGATTCTTTGGCACATCATGAAAACCTATAGCCATTGGGGCATCACAGACTTCATTATTTGCCTCGGATACAAAGGTTATGTGATCAAGGAGTTCTTCGCCAATTATCATCTGCATATGAGCGACACGGTGATCGATCTGGCGACGGGAGAGCGCAACGTTATTCACAGCCATGCGGAACCCTGGAAAGTTACCCTGATTGATACCGGCGAAGGTTCGATGACGGGTGGCCGTTTAGGGCGCGTCCTGCCTTATCTGGAAGGAGAAGAGGCATTCTGCATGACCTACGGGGACGGTGTCGCAGACGTCAATGTCTCTCAACTGATCGATTTTCATAAGGCACACGGAAAGCAAGCCACGGTCACGGCTGTAACCCCACCGGGTCGGTTCGGGCAGCTGCAGCTAGATGGTGACCGGGTGACGGATTTTCTCGAAAAACCGGCGGGTGGCGGCGGCCTGATCAATGGTGGATTTTTTGTCTTGTCCCCAAGCGTCGGCGCGCTGATCGAGTCCGACGCCACAATATGGGAACAGGCGCCCCTGATGAAACTGGCAAGAAGCGGAGAGTTGGAAGCCTATCACCATTCCGGCTTCTGGCAGCCCATGGATACGCTTCGAGATGCCAACTATCTGAACGGGCTTTGGAATGACAATTCAGCGCCTTGGAAAGTATGGCAATGATCCCGAACCAGCAATTCTGGTGCGGGAAGCACGTTCTGGTCACAGGCCATACCGGGTTTAAAGGCGCATGGTTGGCAAATTGGCTGCTCGGCTTGGGCGCGAAGGTGTGTGGGTATGCACACGCGCCGGAGGGCGAAAACAATCTTTGGGTCGACCTGGCGCTTGAGGACAGCGTCGAGTCGGTCATCGGCGACATCAATGACACGCGCAAACTGAGCCAGGTATTTCAGAGTTTCCAACCCGAAATTGTTTTTCACCTCGCGGCACAGTCGCTTGTGCTGGAGTCTTATGACGCGCCCATCGAAACCTTCGCGAGCAACGTCTTGGGCGTCGTGTCGCTGCTCGATATCGCGCGGCAGCATGATAGCGTTTCCGCCATTGTCATCGCCACGTCAGACAAATGCTACGACAATCAGGATCTCGACCAGCCATTTGACGAAACCGACAGATTTGGCGGACGAGACCCCTATTCCGCTTCGAAAGGCTGCGCAGAAATCGCAGCCGCATCCATGCGCTTGAGCTTCTTCCAACCTGGCGCGCCAAATGGACACCGCGCCCAGGTCGCCACAGTTCGCGCAGGCAACGTCATTGGCGGAGGAGATTGGTCCGCCAACCGTCTGGTACCGGACATCATTCGCGGCTGCCTGAATGATCCACGAGAAGCCATCATCCGGTCCCCCGCTTCCGTTCGCCCCTGGCAACACGTCCTTGAACCTTTGTGCGGATACGTGTTGCTCGCTGAAAAGCTGTGCTCGGGATCAACCCAATATGCTGACGGATGGAATTTCGGACCCGGTCCGTTGAGCGAACAGCCGGTCCTGACCGTCGCGGAGAGCCTTATCTCAAATTTTGAAGACGCTCAGCTTATCGTGCAGGGCGACAAAAACGCACCACACGAAGCGAAGTTTCTACGTCTGAATGCCCAAAAAGCGCAGAACGAACTCGGATGGCGGCCGAAATTGGGATTCGAAGAAACCGTATCTTTCACAGCAGATTGGTATGCGCGCTGGTCGCGCGGCGAAGCAGCTCGCGCCATCACTGAAGAACAAATTGCCGCTTATTGCGCCATGAATGAGGGCTAATATGACCCAATCAAAAACCGCCTGCCAGTATTGCGATGCCGCACTCACAACGACATTGGTCGACCTCGGCCTGTCGCCGCTTTCGAATTCCTACGTCCCGATAGAAAAAGCAGCACAACCTGACAATATGTACCCCCTCCACGCACGCGTCTGCGACAATTGCTTTTTGGTACAGGTGGACGACGTCGTGCCAGCTGACGAAATTTTCAATCAGGACTATGCCTATTTTTCATCATTCTCGAAAAGCTGGCTGGATCATTGCCAGGCATTCACGTCGAGCAGCAGCGACAGATTTAGCCTTGGCAAGGACTCGCTCGTGGTCGAGATCGCATCCAACGATGGCTACTTGCTGCAATATTTCCTCGAACGCGGAATTCAGGTTCTTGGGGTCGAGCCAAGCGCGAGTGTCGCGAAAGTGGCTCAAGCCAAAGGCATTGACACGCGGATAGAGTTTTTCGGGAAACGCACCAGCGAACAGATGCGCGCGGAAGGGATCGTTCCTGACTTGATCTGCTCTGCAAATGTTCTGGCGCATGTGCCCGATATCGGAGATTTTGTCGCCGGCGTCGCCGCCCTTCTCGATGGCGACAGCGTGTACACGGTGGAGTTCCCGCATCTGTTGAATCTGATCAATCTAGGTCAGTTCGACACGATCTATCATGAACACTTCACCTATCTCTCGCTCGTCGCGGTGGAACGCATTTTCACCGATCATGGCCTGCGTATATTTGACGTTGAAGAGGTTCCAACGCATGGCGGATCGCTGCGTGTTTATGCGTGCCTCAAGGACGCTACGCACCCCGAGACCGCGGGCGTTCAACACGTTCGATCAAAGGAGCATGCAGCTAAACTGGATGTGATCGACGGGTATTTGGGATTTGAACCGCGTGTCAAAAGGATTCGCGATAATCTCATGGCCTATCTCGCCGACGCGAATGCTGCAGGGAAAACGGTCGTCGGGTATGGCGCCGCGGCCAAAGGCAACACTTTGCTGAACTATTGCGGGATCGGAACAGACCTCATCTCCTATGTCGTCGACAAGAATCCAGCGAAACAGAATACGCTGCTACCCGGCAGCCGCATTCCAGTATACGGCGTTGAAATGCTGACGTCGCAAATGCCAGATGACATTCTTATCCTGCCCTGGAACATCAAGGATGAAGTCATCGCGCAACTCGCAGATTTGCGTCAGAAGGGTGTTCGATTCGTAACCGCCATTCCTGAAATGGAAATCATAGAATAGGCCCGCAAGGCGATGACCAGACGCATTTTAGTCACGGGCGCGAGCGGTTTCATCGGTCGATACTGCGTCGAAGTCTTCGCCCGGCAGGGTTGGGAAACAGTTGCGTTGACCCGCACCGAAGGGGAGATCCCTTTCGCCGACCGGACTTTGAGCTGCGATCTGCTGAACGAACAGCAAGTGCAGCGGGTCATTCCGGAAAGCCGCGCGACCCATCTTTTGCACCTTGCCTGGCTCAGCGATGCCGCCGCGCGCTGGACATCTCCCGTGAATGAAGACTGGGTGCGCGCCAGCGTCAGACTGGCCGAAATCTTTGCGGCATCTGGAGGACAGCACATGTTGTCCGCCGGAAGCTGCGCCGAATATGCGTGGAACGATGATCGACTGATCGCGGGCCACTCAGCCATCACTCCAGCTACTGCGTACGGCCAGGCAAAAGCGAAAACGGGGCGGCTGTTATTGGCGGCGCAAGCAGACCTAGGATTGCGCATCGCGCATGCACGGCTGTTCTTTTGTTATGGCCATGGCGAGCCAAGTGGTCGGCTGCTGCCGGATCTGATTCAGAGCATCGAAGACGGGCGCCCCTTTCCTACGACCAATGGCGAGCAGAAGCGCGACTATCTTTATGCAGCTGATATTGCCGAGGCGTTTCGCTTGATTGCCGACGCCAATGCAGTGGGCGTGTACAATGTCGGAAGCGGCGCGGCCATTGAAGTTCGCGAACTGGTCGAAACAACTGCCAGACTCCTGTCTCACCCTGATATTCCGCAATTCGGGGCCGTTCCTCGGCGAGCGGCGGATCCCGATACGATTGAGGCGGACATCGGACCGCTCCGTGCGCTTGGTTTCGATCCAAAATTCAATTTATACAATGGATTACGGGATACGCTGGCGCGCAGAGAGGCGGGCGCATGACACGTCGATCTGCACTAACCTTGGACACGGCCACGCTGCGGCGCTTCATCCGTTTTCTGATTGTTGGAGTCGTCAATACGGCCTTTGGCTACGGCGTTTATGCCTTACTCGTCGTATTAAACGCTCCACCCCAGGTCGCACTTTTCCTCTCATTCTTTATCGGCGTGTTGTGGAACTATTTCACCACCGCTCGATTTGTTTTCGAGGTATCAGGATATGACCGCCTGCCCGCCTATGCGGCATGCTATATCTTCGTGTACGCGTTAAACGCGGGTACGCTGCACGCGGCAATAGAGTCTGGCATCGCGCCCTTGATCGCCCAAGCGGTTCTGACACCGGTCGCCGCGGTTTTGACATTTGTCCTTGTATCTTTTGCCATGCGCGAGAAACCGCAATCGTAACTACGCAATTTGCGAACGCCTAACGATTGCAGCCCTTTCGCAAATCGCTGGCAAAGACGACTGTGCGATCTGGAAATGCCTTTTGCAGCGCAACCAAACTCTCTTCGGTGGCACCGACAGCATATATGGGAGCGTTTTCCCGTAAATACGGATCGTTGAGATGCATCGCTCCATCAAACAAGCGCTGGCAAGGTAAGGCGATCACAGCGTTTTCAGGGCTGCCTGCAGGAAACTCATAATTTGCCACCATGCGCGCGGACTGCGTACGCGGTGCATAGCGCTCTACCGCGCGCCAGGTCGAGAATATGGTGATGGAGAATCCACAAAAGACAAGAAACAGGACGCCCAAACTCCGGTCGAATGGATCGCCCTCGGCCGACGTGAAGGCTTGGCGGATCGTATCCAACCCGGCTGCCGACAGCACAATGAAGGCGAAAAAGGCCCCGAACCAGTACCGAGGACCAATGTAGAATGTACCTGAGAACCAATAGAAAAAATGAACAATTATAACGGTGCCCGCCAATGCGGCCATCGCAACTTCGACCGCTTTCATGCGGCGCCAAATCACACAGACGAGCACCAGAAGTAACGAGCCCATCGACCAACCGAACAGCTCTGTATTTAGCGCGTTCAGGCCGTTATTCAGGTTGAGGATAGCTTCGCCGGGTGAGTGACCGGCCCACAAGTCCAATGCCCCCCATCCCTCCGGTGGCCCGATATCCGCTCCAAATCCAAAGGCATTAGCGCCCTCGCCCCAGGATGATTCGAGATAAGCCATCAAAGGGGTCGTGAGCATGTCCCCGGTCATATGATAATTGTATAGGAAGTAGAGTGATCCTGTCGCGATACAGCCAAGTCCGTAAGTAAGAATTGGGGTGATCATTCGTCTCCGGCCATACAACCAGAGCACGCAAGCGCCTGTAAGTCCGCCGATGATGACGCCCTCCAAAGCTCTGGTGAAAAAGATCCAGCCCATTAGCAGCCCGGCGGCGAACAGGATGCTTGCGTCCGGAATTAGTCGGTATCGTGCACGCCCCGCCGCTAAGGCAATCAAGTACCAGCTGCCAAGAGAGAGCGCCAGAACCAGCGCGTGCGTCATCCAGGAGACAGATATTTGTAACATCCATGGCGAGGCGACCATCAGGATGCCGACGAAAATCGCCTGCCGACGATCTGTAACGCGGCGCCAAAAAGCCATACCCAGAATGACGGAAAGGGTACCCAGGACTGGGTTCACCAGCCATGGCAGTCCGATCAGGACACCCAGGGACAATACGATCGGCCATCCGGCAACGGTCGTCGCATACCAGCCAGAAACATCGCTTTGTATGAGATAGAATTCCATCTGGTTTGAAATCGCCCCAGGGAGCTCGGGGGCGACAAATCCCCCACCTGCGATCGTCTGGGCTTGAAACAAATATGCAGTTTCATCCTCCACAACGGGCATCCGACCGAATGCGAATATCGCGTACAGGATTGTTATGACCAAGAACATGATTGGAAGAATCGCAAACGCGAACCGATCAAGACGGGCGACCAAGGCTTTAGGAATTGAAATCTTCGCCAGATCACTGGCGAACAAAACCGCAAGAACACCGGTCATCGTCGCAACCATCATCCCGCTCGCAACGAAGAGTTGGATAATGTATCCGATCTCGTCATAGGTGCCGACAAAGCTGAAAACGGATAAGGACGTTATTGCCAGGCAACCAAACAACACACACAATTGAATTATGCGCTTCATTGTCAGGGCCTGGATGCTCCGAATGAGCCAATTTCTATTGTCCGTGAGCAGAACAATTAAACTCACGGTGCCCTGCAGCAAAATGGATGCGTACGCCAATAACGCCAGACGACCCGGGTTTGAAACATCGTAAGTTTTAAACCAGTTTCCGTCGCTCAGCCAAAGTTGGCAAGCACCGCTCCATACAAGCAATCCGACAAGCCACGCCGCCTTTGGCGCGCGAAGTGCGGACAAAATGAGCGCTGTCAACGCCGCCAAAATGGCACTGGAGTTGATCCAAACCAGCTTGGCCGGAACTGACATCGCCAAGCCGAGACTAGTGGCCGCAACAGCGGTGCCGATAACAACGAGGCCGAGAAAAAAAAGGGAGCTTAAGGACCGGAAGTTCGTGAGGCGGCTCATCTTGCTGAGTCAGTATGTTCTCGCTTGGCCGCAGCAGGCCGCGCGCCTTCTTCGCTCAAATTAATTGTCTCAGACTCAATGACCAAGGGTCCACGCCTGACTTGACTGTGTATCGACGTGACATATTCCCCAAGCATCCCAATAAAGAATAGCTGGATTCCGGACAGAAAGAAGAGCGCCACAATGATGGTCATTGTTCCGCGCGGTGCACCGACATCGGTCAAAAAATAGGCCAGCACCGCGTAGAGTGCGAACAACATGCAAAACACGGAAATCGCAATTCCGGCAAACGTGCACAAACGAAGCGGCGCGCGGGTAAAAGAGAAGATTCCATTCATGGCCTGATCGATCAATGCGATCATATTGTGCTTGGAAACGCCCTTCTTGCGCGCCTTCCAAGTATACGGCACGACCACTTTTCTGAACCCGACCGAGGCGATAATACCGCGAATGTAGGGATAGTGGTCATCATGCGCCAAAACCGCTTCATGTACCTTTTTGTCAATCAGCTGAAACTCGCCAACATCCGGAGAAATTTCGAAATCCGAAAGCGTATTCACAATTCGGTAGAAGACCCAGCGGCAGCCGCGCAGAAACAACGACTCTTCTCGATTGGATCTCGCACCTGCCACGATGTCGTAACCGTTTTCCCAAAGCCTCACGAATTCAGGTATTTTTTCCGGTGGATCCTGCAAATCGACGGGAAGCATCACAAGAACGGCGTCCCCGTCCGCATGACGCAAGCCGTTGAATGAGGAACGAAACACGCCAAAATTCCGCGAGTTCACGACAACTCCGACATTCGGGTCCTTTGCCGCGATCTCTCGCAGCTTTTCGACGGTACCGTCGGTCGATGCGTTGTCGACAAAAACGTGCTGGCAACGATATTCGGGAAGATGCTCCTCGAAGATTTGCTTGACCACCAGGTAGCAGTTTTCGACATTGTCTTCTTCATTGAAGCACGGTGAAACGACAGAAATGGTTTTCACAGGATCATGCCCCCACTGGCAGCGTGTTCTGAGATAGCTCAGATCTGGTACTTGGTTTCGCAAAACGGCATCGCCAAAAAGCGATACCGTCAATCACACAGTACCAGCAAATTCGGTGCCACCCTACGCAAACCCGCTTCAGCGATACAAATTGCCTTAATTGGTTGTAAAACGACCAAAAATAGCGCCTTTGGAGCCATCTACGTTCATGTCGTTCGAATTAACCGTGGGAAATGGTGAAGACCCTGCGCCACCCGCAATTCCGATTGTGTCCTGAGGGCCAACATAGATATCATTGATCGAATCGTCACCGGTACCACCAATGTAGGTGGAATAGACAATATCGGATAAATCCGCGTTGAATTGAACGACAATACCGTCACGGTTACCGGCATTGAAGGTTTGATAGGAATTAGCGTCCGTCGGCAACAAGGATGCATTAGTTGCCCCGGAAACCAAAATCGTACCATCAGACATCGTCGCCATGCCCTCTACCTGCTCGCTGCCGGTGCTGGCGAGGAAAGTTGACGCGAACAAGCTTGTTCCGTCCGCCGACAAGATACTGACAAAGCCATCTGAGTCTGAGCCACTATTCGTCCCAGGCGTCGCTCGATAGGCACCGTTGGTGACAGGGAAATCCTTGGATCGGGTGTTGCCGCCTATGACCGGGCGGTCATTTGCGTCAATGGTGAGACCGTGCGTCTCCACCTCATCGTACGCGCTACCGCCAACATAGGTTGTCCACTCAATCGTGCGCTGCGGCGAGAACTTCGAAACGACCATGTCGAAATTGCCACGCCTGGATGGTTGAAAAACATTCGCCGTGGTTTGAACATCGTCAGCATTGTCCAGATATGAGAAATAAGTGCCGCCATTTGCCCTCACGCGCACCGATGGCGTCAGAGTCGGCAAACTATTGTTCGCACTCCGGCCTGTCGTTCCACCGAGATAGGTGGCGTATTCTACCGATTGCCCATTCGCTGAAATTACGGCGTAGCCTGCATCAACAACCCCGCGCCTTGTGGAGCGGTGGGCATCGGATGTGATGTGTGGATTGTTAGCATAGGAGTTAAATCCGATATGCGCGCGCCCCTGAGGATCGATATCGAGGTCACGAATAAAGCCTCTTCCCGAACCCCCAAAGTAGGTTGACCAGATGAGGGAGCCTCCATCCGCTGCGAGCTTCGCAACGAAGCCATCTTGCGCGCCATAGGCCGAATTTCGGTTATTGTCGCCGCCGAACGCCGTTTGAAGCGCCCCACTGGTTGTCGGAAAGCCTGGCCCAGCACGTCCAGCGACATAGACGTCACCTGCAGAATCGACCGCAATCGCATACGACCGGTCATAATTGGGGCCGCCGATATAGGTCGACCACGCGAGTTGGCCATTCGGAGAAAACTTCGCAACAAAGACGTCGGAAGCCCCTTCACTCCCCAGCTCTGATCCACCCGTCGCCAGATTTGTATCATACGCGCCTGACGTCACCGGAAAATTTGCGGACGAGGTCCCGCCGGTTATGTAAACAGCGCCGGATGAATCGACGGCGACACCCCGTCCGATTTCCTGGCTGCTTCCCGACGTACCATCCAGAATCCCCAATAAATCGACGGTGACGCCCGTCGCTGGTGGGGGCGGTGGCGGAGGAGGTGGCGGTGGGGGCGGTGGTGAGCCACCGATTGGAGACGGTGCCGGTGAACTTCCGCCTCCGCCTGAACATGCCGTCAATGCCAGACATAGCACCGTCAAAGATACAGCGAGTTTGGATTTTCCGTCCCACATTTCGAAATTCTTTCTGATGTTTCAACAGAATAGCTGATTCATAGCTACAAGTCGCCAGGTCATTCATCCGGCAGCGCTCAGCCATACGGCGCTCTGTCCGCTTGAACAAAGAAAAATTCCATTAAAAATTGCACATTTAGCTGATTTACAAGCTAACCCTGAGAGTGCGGAAGCGGGACCTCGCCAAGCCAATGGTCAGTATTGTCTTTCGCCCGAACGCTCGGTCGCGGCGCTTTCTCAAAGACGACGGCCATCAGGAGAAACACAAAAGCCGATACGGTGAAAAGCAAAGCGCCGGCTGGAATGACCAGCAGTAGCAGAAGCAGGATTGATACATCGCTGAGATACAGGCCAGCACCGGCAATCATAAGTGCCAGAAGAAACAATGCGTTCAGCCTGTTAGCCATGTCGTGAACCTCTCACGATTCACTCTGATTTGGAAAAGTTAAGGAAATTCAAACCCCGGGCTAAACCTCTAAGGCGAGTTGGTCAGGCCAGACCACATGGCAGGACGGCTATTCGACCGCTATTCAGCTGCTCCCATCCGGATCAGAGGGTCGAATCCAAGGCGTTCGCGGGTTGAGCGATCGATGATTTGAGGGCTCGATTTATACAGCATCAAAGACGCGCGATCAGGATAGACAGGCCCGGACTGGGGGCGAACGCGCCTGGCGAATTTTGTCAGGGCTTCGAAGCGTTGTCGCCCAATCAGCTTGCGCAGCCACGCGCTGAGCTTCGCGGCGGCTGACGGAGATGTGCTTGCAGGCGCCGCGGCGTTCGCCGGCGGCAACCGCGCTTCCAGATCGCCCACGGGCTCGTACACCACGGATCCGGTCCCGATCGCGGCGATATGCGCTTGAAAGAAATCGCCCCAGGTCGGCTCTCCCGGTCCGTTCAGAATGAACCGCTCGTGTGTGAGATCAGGTACAAAAGCAGCCCGCAAGGTCGCCTGAACAAGGTCATCGACGTGGATCGCCGGGCAGATTCCGATGGGATCGGGCAGAATGACGGGGCCGCGGCGAAGCGCTTCGCGCGGCGCATCCGTCCACATCGCGCTTCCCGGCCCGTACACAATTCCTGGCTGGAGGATCGCCACCGGCTTGGCGCCTGCGAGGAGGGCTTCCTCCATCTCTATTTTGGTGTCGCGATAATCTTCATGCCCGGTGCGCGTCGCGCTCGCCTGGTCATCTATCTTGCCGTCAGGCCAATGATCATACACCACCATGGAGCTCATATGCACAATGCGCTCCAGGTCCGACGCTTGAGCGGCGTCGAATAGGGTGGAAAACGCGGCCATATTCTCTCGGCCGCTGGCGCGCACATCATAGGCAAGATGCAACAGAATTTCTTTTTCCTTCAGAACCCGGGTCACAAATTGGCGGTCTGAAATCGCCCCTACCACAACCGTTACGCCCTGCTCCAGAAGGGCTTTTTCGCCATGCCTTGTCCTCAAGATGGCTTCGACCTGAGCGCCAAGATCGAGCAGCGTTGCAACGAGGCGCCGACCGATAAAGCCGGTCGCGCCTGTCACGACGACGCGTTTGCCATTTAATCCGGACCGCGCTTCGGCCAGGAATGCATCAGGAAGCGTCGGGCTGCTGGAAGTCATCATCGCGTCAGTTTGGTCAATTTTTGCGTTTCCGCCAGAGATTATTTGGGCCGTCCTCTTTCGAGGGTGACGACTGGCCTTATTATTGCGTAAACCGGGGGACCTGAACCAATATTGTTGCTTATGAGGGGACTATGCGCATTCTGATCACAGGTGGAGCCGGATTTATCGGATCTCACCTCGCAGAAAGACTGGTGTCAGAAGGCCATGACGTAGTGGCGCTGGATGACCTGTCGACGGGACAGAAGAAGAATCTCGCAGCCCTGGAGGGAAACAATCATTTTCGCCTCATCGAAGGGTCGGTACTCGACGCTGACCTGGTCAATGAGCTGGTCAGCGAGTCGGACATGGTCTTTCACATGGCCGCCGCCGTGGGCGTGAAGCTTATCATGGATGAACCGAGCCGCTCCATTCTGACCAATATCACCGGCACGGAAAATGTCCTGAAAGCGGCTATTCCCGGCAAGACGCCGACCTTCATCGCGTCCACGTCGGAAGTGTATGGCAAGACCACGAAATTTCCGTTCTCGGAAGACGATGACATGACCATCGGCGCGACCAAGAATCTGCGCTGGTCTTATGCCAGCGCCAAGCAATTGGATGAATTCCTCGCCCTCGCCTATGCGCGAGAGGTTGATCTGCCGGTTGTGGTCCTTCGCTTCTTCAATACGACGGGGCCGCGCCAGACCGGGCGCTACGGCATGGTGCTGCCAAACTTTGTCGTCAACGCGCTCACAGGGAAGCCCCTGAAAGTGCACGGCACGGGCGAGCAATCGCGATGCTTCGGCCATGTCTATGACGTGATCGAAGCGCTTTTGCGTTTGATGGACAAGCCGGAAGCCTTCGGCGAGGTCTACAATATCGGCACCGACCAGGAAGTCTCGATCATGGAACTCGCGGAGAAAGTCGTGGAAGCCACTGGCTCTAGGTCCGAGATTGAGCTCATCCCGTATTTGGATGTCTATCCGGAGGGTTTTGAAGACATGGCGCGGCGGTTGCCGAGTGTCGAAAAGCTGCAATCAGCCATCGATTTTCGCCCCATGCGCACGCTGGACGAGATTATCGCAGACATTGTTGCAGAAAAGCGCGCGGCGCTGAATCTGGAGGCCAGCTAGTCTCATGACCCCGATGGCTCGCCTCGAAAAACTCACGCGCGACGCGGCGACTGTATTGCTGCCGCATGGCTTGCGCAAATGGATGCGAAAACAGCAACGCATCCACAAGCTGCAATCGGTGCCGGTTGGCAAGGTCGATTTTGGCGGCTTGCGGCGCCTGTCACCGATCAGTTCGATCTTTGGACAGGACCGGGACCTGCTCACTATTGAACGTTTCTATATCGAGGAATTCCTCGAAAAGCACTCGGCCGACGTCAAAGGTCGATGCCTCGAAATGGGTGATCCGGCTTACATCAAGAAATTTGGCGGCGATAAAGTCACCCAGATTGATGTCCTCAATTATGTCGAAGGCAATCCGCAAGCCACGATTGTCGCGGACCTGACCGATGCGCCGCATATCCCGGACAATACATTTGACTGCATCATCATCACCCAGACGCTGCAGATGATTTTTGAAGTCGATAAAGCGATCGAGACGATGTTCCGGATCCTGAAACCCGGTGGTGTCGTGCTCTGCACTTCGCATGGGATGACCCGTGTTGCGCGCCGGGAAGGTGTCGATGACTGGGGTGAATACTGGCACTTCACGACTCAATCCAAGCGGCGCCTGTTCCACGCTCATTTTCCGAAAGACCATGTCGAGGTTTCCACTGTCGGCAATGTCTTTACCTGCATCTGCAACCTGCATGGCCTGGGCGCTGGCGAGATCGATCCCGTCGAACTCGCCACCCACGATCCAAATTTCGAAATGCTGGTTCTGGTGCGCGCGCAAAAACCCCTGGACGCATGAAACACTGGTTCTCTGTCCGGGATCATCAGATCCTATTTGCGATCCTGATGCTTGCACTCGGGCTGAGACTGTGGGGATTGAACGCCCCGCTCTGGTATGACGAAATCACAACAATCGAAACGCATCTGCGCCTCCCCTGGGACGAGATGATGACGTCCTACTCGATGAATCATCACTATCTCTACAGCCTCCAGGCTAAGCTCTCCGCGAGCATTTTTGGAGAGGCTGCCTGGAGCGTTCGTTTGCCCGCCATGCTCTTTGGCGTCGGCTCGATCGCCGCGATGTGGGTCCTGGCGAAACGGGTGGCGGGCGTAAAGCTCGCGCATGTGACAGCGCTTCTTCTGGCGCTTTCATTCCATCACATCTGGTTCTCGCAAAACGCGCGCGGGTACACCGAGCTCGCCTTCTGGAGCACGTGTGGCATGATCTTCTTTCTGGAGGGCATGCGACATCCGACGCTGAAGATCTGGCTCGCCTATGCGGCATGTCTCGCATTCGCGGTCACCACTCACCTGACCGGGTTTTTCTTTTTCGCTGCGCAAGGCCTCATCTGGCTCGGCCTGTCAGTGATGAACCTTCGCCGAGTGGGACTCATGCACGCATCCATCAAGCTTCCTGCGCTGGCTTATATCGTCGGAGGGGCTGCGACACTGGCATTCTATGCGCCAATCCTCAGCAGCGTGTTTGAAGTCGCGAGCGCGGTTGGTGAGACGTCGCAAGTCGATGTGATGCAGGAATACCAGAACCCGGTCTGGACGGTGCTTGAAGCCTTTCGCACCGTACTCGGGTCGCTGGGTCCCCTGCTCGGTCTTATTGCGCTCGGCGTGATCACGCTCAGCCTGATTGGTGCCTATCAACTGCGCAAGCAGAGCCCGTTCTTTGCCCCCATTGTCGGCCTGCATATCGCGTTGACCATGGTCTTGTTGCTGATGCTGGGCATGCGCATCTGGCCCCGCTTCTTTTTCGTGGATGTCGGGTTCCTAATGCTCCTGATTATTGTTGGGGTTCACGCTGCCTGCAAATGGAGCGGTTCAGTGCTGACATTTCTTCCCGCCCGAACGGTCTTTCCGATCGCAGTCGCAGCAATGACCCTTCTATCTGCCGGGCTTGCATTTCGTAACTATACCGCGCCCAAGCAAAATCTGGTCGGCGCAGTCGACTATGTAAACGCCGAGATTGAGACCGGTGCGCGGGTCTATGGAATTGGTGTCGCAGGCCCACTCTATAACAGCTTCTACGGCACGGACTGGCCTCTGATCGAAACGGAAGACGAATTGAACAGTGCGATGCAGGCACCCGGCCCCGTCTATCTGGTGATCGCGTTTCCCGGCCGCTATTTTCGGGTCCTGCCTGAAATGGAGGCGATGTCGGACTCTGGCGCGCTTGAACTTGTGAAGCGATTTCCCGGAACGCTCGGCGACGGAAACGTGCTGATCTTCAAGCGGGGCTAGCCATGAATATCGTGATCGGATCCGGTTCTGCAGGCGTTTCCGTCGCGATGGCGCTGATCGCCCGCGGCGAGACCGTCACCATGCTTGATGCTGGCCAGACCATATCCGACGCGCTGTTCGACCGCCGCGACCGTTTCGCATCGAAACCACCCGGAGAATGGTCGGACGAAGATATTGCCGCCTGGCAAAAGCCTCAATTGGAACAATCCGAAGGTCTGGCGATGCGGCATGGGTCGACACATGCGCAGGCCCCCAAAAACGAGACATTCGCCGCTGGCGATCCATTTGCCGGGCGCGCGTCCCACGCCGTGGGTGGGCTGTCCAATGTCTGGGGCGCAGCCGTCCTGCCCTATCGCCAACAGGACATCGCAGCCTGGCCGATCACCACACAGGATCTGGCGCCGCATTATCAAGCCGTCTCGCAATTCATGCCGATATCAGGGACGCCTGCTGGCGATCTCCAGGATTTATACCCCGCGTTCAATGCAGATGGCCTAACGCCTGTTCCGGCCGGTCCGCAGGGTGAGGAATTGCTGAAGCGCCTGACCAAGAACCGCGATCAGCTGGCATCGAACGGCATCTATTTCGGGCCTGCGCGCCAGGCGGTGTCTGGCGACTGCCACCTCTGCGGTCAGTGCCTGCACGGCTGCCCGTGGTCGATGATCTACGCGACCCACCAGACATTAACGCAACTCCGCCAGTCAGAGCGCTTTGCGCATCGCCCCGGATCGGTGGTTGAACGGGTGTCAGAAACGGACGGAAATTCGCACGTCCACCTCGCTGACGGATCTTCTCTGATGGCCAAGCGTGTGTTCATCGCAGCCGGTGTCTACGAGACTGCCAAAATGGTGCTTAAATCGAGCCCAGAGCCATCGGCGACACTGTTCCTGCAGGATAGCCGACAAGTCTTCCTCCCGATGTTGCACCGATGGGCGACAGGATCAGATCCTTCTACTGGTCCGCGCCACACATTGGCGAAACTCTTCATCGAGATCGACAATGCGGACGTTTCTCCATTCCTGACGCACTCGCAGATCTATAGCTGGAACGAGTTTTACGCGCGCGAGATGATCGCGAAGTATGGCGGACGCATTCCCGGCAGCGGGGCGCTGTTCGCAGCAATTTCCAAACGCCTCATGGTCGCGCAGACATTCATCCATTCTGATCATTGCGACCAGGTCGAGCTAAGCCTGGATTCCGCATCGGGCCTGTTGCGGACATTCATTGTGAGCAATCCAGACATGGCCCCAACGGTCAATCGCATGACCAAAGCGCTGGCGCGCGGCATGTCCAAGGCCGGACTGCAGCCCCTTGCTTTTGCCAAACGCCTCGAAGGTCCCGGCGCAAGCTTCCACTCGGGCGGCACGCTTCCCATGTCCAGCCAGCCCGGCGCGCTCCAGACAGATACGCTTGGACGGCTGGCGGGTTTCCAGAACATTCACGTCGTCGACGCATCCGTGCTGCCGTCGATCCCGGCAAGCACGATTACATTCAGCGTTATGGCGAACGCCCACAGGATTGGGACTCTAGTCTAAGCTAAGAAAGGCCGTTCTCAAACGCCCCTGCTTCGAAGGCTCGAGCGAGTTCAACATCGCCGCGGCGATGCGCTGCCTTTGCGAGCTCTGCGCCATAGGCGGCGAGCACGCGATCTTCGCGCCATGTCGCCTCAAAGCCTGCACGGGCGAGCTTGCCGTGACGCGCTCTCCAGGTTTCGTCTTTCTGAATTGTCGTCATCGCCTCGATCAGGTCTTCCTCTCTCTCGAACAGAGCGCCGGCATCAGCGCCTTCGACAATTTCCGGAAACGGGCCGAGACGGCGCGCAATTACCGGCGTCCCGAGACGGAAGCTTTCGATCAGGATGATCCCGAACGTTTCATAACAAACAGATGGAACGATCAATCCCAACGCACCGCGATAATAGGCGTTCAACTCATCCAGAGATTTCCGGCCGAGAAACTTGATCCGGTCGTTTCCCTTGGCGAGGGTTTTGAGTTCTTCTGTATAGTCCCCGTCGCCAAGAATGAGCAGGTCGGCATCCGGATATTTGTCAAATGCCGGAAAGACATCCTGCAAGCCTTTGATCTTCTCCAGCCGTCCGACAAACAAAAAATACGGCCGCTCATGCTGGGCCGGTTCGGGCAGCGAAGCAGCGTTAATATCCGGCAGGAAATACGGCAACACCGTCATTTCTTTCTTCAAGCCGAACTGCTTGTGCTTCTGACGCGAGAATTCGCTCTTGGCGATCAGCAGATCAATTTGCTCAAGCTTGCGCTCGAGAAAGCCTGTGTATCGCCAAAGCTGCGGCGGGCGTTTGTATGAGAGCGTACATTTCAAGCACTCCCGCTCTTTGCACAACTCCTTATTCTCTTTCCAGAGCACATGCATCGGGCACACGAGCCAGTGTTCATGCGCTTCATAGATCTTGAGCGCATTGCCATAGTCGAGAAGCCCCGGCCCACCCACAAGCGACGTATTATTGTGCCAGATGATATCGAACCCGCCGTCGTCGATCAGCTGCTTGATCTTGCCGCCATGCACAAGCGGACGCCCGGTTTGCTGGGTCAGTAAATTGGTCATCATCGGCCAGCCCGAGGATAACGCGATTTCCGTGACGCCGTCGGTGGTGTAGGACTTGCCGTCGACCTCGCCGCCCATCGTCTGATAGGCGTCCTTGTCGTGCACGACCGTGACCTCATGCCCACGTTTCACAAGCGCCTGGGCCATTCGCTGAACGCCAACCGCATCGCCGCCAAATGAGTATGGCGGGTAAAACGTCGTGAACATCAGGATTTTCAGCGCGCGCATGTTCTGTCCCACTCCAGAAGCATTTATACACTCAAGTTTCAGGCCAGTTTGGCAATGAAATTCTCATGCGTTTTTTCACCGCTTCGCTCAGGCCACGCACCTCAGGAGGGGCTGAGATATTGCCGGACAAGATCCAGGCGCTCCCGCATGAACAAGGCCGTCCCGAGGCTATATATGATCACACCCACCAGGCCGCTGAGCGCAATGACGGGTAAAGCGGACCAATCCTGCAACCAGGGCCGCAAGGACACAACTGCAGCCGCCATGAACGCGCTGAACAGCAATGGTGGAATATGTTGTCGCACCAGCACGACCAGGTCTGCGCCTGAAAGCCGCGCAACAATCGCAAATCTCACGACCCAGAGCACGAGGAACGAGCCTGCAAACCCGAATGAGACTCCGGTCAGCCCGTTTGAAGCGAGCGCCGATACACCGCCAGCGGCCAACACCACGTCTAACCAGGCAATACATCCAAGTGCGCCAACTTTACGCGCCGCGAGACAATAAGATTCATGCACAACTTCAATGGCGAGATAGACGCCAACAAAGCCGACTATACCCAACGCTGAAGCCGACGGTGCCCATTTTTGTCCGAAGACCGTCTCTACAATTGGGGCTGCAAGGACCACCATCCCGAATATGGCCGGAAACGCGATCCAGCCAGACAGTTTTGAGAGTTCGACAAGCAGCGCTCTGGCCGGCCTGCCTTCTCTCAGACGCGCGGCGAATGCAGACTGCGAGACCATACGGATGGGCGTTGAGACGAGGAAGGACGCAATTTCGACCAGGCGCCAGGCCAATGAGAAGAATCCGAGAACCGTCGGCCCCAGCAAGGCGCCGATGAGCGCCATTGGCACTTGTATGCGGGCAATCTGTGCTGCGCGAAAGGCGAGGACCGTGCGGCCGAGGCCGAAAATCTCACGAACGGCTTCAAACTCCAGTGCCAGCTTCGGCCGCCAGGAGACGGCGCCCCAGGCCAGCACGGTGTTGACCCCGACCTGAACAAGGCGCTGCGCAACAAGCGACCATACGCCAAATCCGTTCAGGGCCATCCACACCGCGACGACGCCGCCGCAGACGACTCCGGCAACAGCCCGCAGCGCCAGCGCCTTGAACATCATGTGCCGTCGCAAAAGACTTGCGGGGACTGCGCCCAGCGCCACCAAGACGACCGCCACCGCCAGATACTTGATCAGATCGGCAACCACCTCCTGTTGGTAGACATTCGCGATCAGACCTGCGCTTCCCCAAAGGGCCAGATAGAGCGCTCCGGAAAAGGCGAGCAGACTGTAGAATACGGCATCGGAATGCGCCTGGTCTTCATCCGGTGAAGCGACCAGGTATTCGGTCAGCGTTTCCCGGACGAGGAATTCGCAGAGAATGACGATCGCCGCCGCCATTGCGAGCAATCCAAATGCCTCGACACCGAGTAAACGGGCCAGAATGACGAATATCAGGACATTGAAGGCCTGTTCGACCCAGTTCCCCATGGCCATCCAGGCAATACTGGCTCCAACCTGATGGCGATCTTCACTCATTTAACTGGATCTCTCCCAAATCGCCGGTCAGTTCGGTGGAGTGAAATGCTGCAAAACAGATGCCTGAATCCTCGGCATGTGTCGAGCGACGGGCACGCGCCGTGCATAATTGTTTCATCTCTGATCCATCGCGGGATAGAGTAGGATCTGTCGCGCCCGGTTTCTGGCGGTGCAAAAGGGGAATCTATGTCAGGACGAATGCCTGATTTTCTGGTGATTGGGGCCGCCCGCGCAGGGACAACGGCGCTGCATGCCCACTTGCGCCAGCACCCAGAGATTTTCATGCCGGCGCACAAGGAACCGAATTTCTTCGCCTATGAAGGACAAGCGCTCGCCTGCAAGGGGCCCGGCGCGGACTATATCAACAATTCTGTGGTCGATCTGGCGGCGTATCAGGCTTTGTTCGCCGATGCTCAAGCTGGCGAAAAATGCGGTGAGGCCTCTCCGCTCTATCTCTATTCGGAAACCGCGCCCGCACGGATCAAGCATCATGTGCCCGGCGCTAAGATGATTGTCATCCTCCGCAACCCGATCGAGCAAGCCTATTCTCATTTCATGTACGCAACCAAGCAATGCATTGAAAATGAGGCGAATTTTACCCGCGCACTCGGCCTTGAAACAGATCGGCTGGCGCAGGGCTGGCAACCGCTCTTCGGCTATTCTGAGTTTCCCCGCTATGGCGAACAATTGGCGCGCTACCTCGACCTGTTCCCGCGCGAGCAGATGCTTGTTCGCCGTTATGCGGACTACCAGGCCGCCCCGGGTGACCTGTTGCGCGATATATTTGAGTTTATCGGCGTCGACCCCGATTTCACGGCGAACATGGGCGACAAAATAAATGCTGGCGGCGTCCCCAAGAACCAGGCGTTTCAGGATTTCCTGATGAAATCCAACCCGCTGACAAAGGCGGTCGGAGTGGTGGTGCCGCAGAATACGCGACTCAAAATTCGCGACTGGCTCGCGAAAAAGAACATGGATGCCCCTGAGGCGATGCCAGCTGAGGCGCGCCAGGTACTTATTGACCGTCTTTCTGATGATATTGCGAAGCTGGAACAGCTCCTCGATTGGGATCTGTCCGCCTGGGTGCGCTAGAATCAAACAAGATTGATCTTTTTCGGCTCCACCCTGTCACGGCTATTGAATGGCGTGTTTCTTGCTATTAGCCCTGTAGTTAGGGACAATTAGAGGCACATTGCCATGGGGACGTTAAACCTGAAGTCCGATTTGCCGGAAGCCGGAGCATCATCCTTGCCTGCGCTTGGATTAGAACTGCTGGAAAAGCTCAAGGCGAAGACAGCGCGCGTTGGGATTATTGGGCTCGGCTATGTTGGACTTCCCCTCGCCATCACCGCAGCGACACGCGGCAATCCGGTTGTCGGCATCGAGATCAACTCGAACAAGAACAGCCTGCTCGAGCAGGGGTCCAGCTATATCGACGCCGTCAGCGACGAAGCGCTTCAGAATGTGATCGGAAAAACCTTTTCCAGCACCTCGAACTTCGCCGCTTTGGCCGAATGCGAAATCATTGTCATCTGCGTGCCGACGCCGCTGTCATCGCATCGCGATCCCGATCTGTCCTATGTTGAATCAGCCGGGCGGGAAATTGCGAAACACCTGCAGCCTGGCTCGCTTATTGTCCTGGAATCAACGACTTACCCAGGCACAACACAGGACATCCTGGTCCCAATCCTGGAGACGAGCGGCCTGACAGCAGGCGAGGACTTCTTCATGGCTTCCTCACCGGAGCGAGAAGATCCCGGCAACACATCATTTAACACATCGACCATCCCCAAAATTGTTGGCGGTGACGGTGAAATGGCCAGCCTGCTCGCCCAGCAATTCTATAGCGGTGTCGTAAACCGCGTCGTGCCGGTCTCATCGACGCGCGCGGCTGAAGCCGTCAAAATCACTGAAAACATCTTTCGCGCCGTCAATATCGGCCTGGTGAACGAGCTGAAGACGATTTACGACGCCATGGGTCTCGATATCTGGGAGATTATCGATGGCGCTGCGACCAAGCCATTTGGTTTCATGCCCTTCTATCCCGGTCCCGGTCTGGGCGGCCACTGTATTCCGATTGATCCATTCTACCTGACCTGGAAAGCGCGCGAGCACGATCTGCCGACGAAATTCGTCGAACTGGCAGGCGAAGTGAACCAGTCCATGCCGCGATATGTCGTGTCGCGCACGCGTGAAGTCATCGACAAGACGACCGGCAAGGGCCTGTCAGCTGCGAAAGTCCTGGTCATTGGCGTCGCGTACAAGAAAAACGTCGCGGATATGCGGGAAAGCCCGGCCCTGCGGATACTGGAATATTTTGAGGCTGCGGGCGCAACGGTCGACTTTTACGATCCGATGGTGCCGTTCATTCCCAAGAACGAAGAACATCCGACCCTGGAAGGGCGAAAGTCTGTGCCCGAAAGCGCGGTGACCTCTACCGCATACGAGGCTATCATTATCGCAACCGACCATGACAAGGTCGACTATGCAGCGCTGTGCGAGAGCGGCATTCCAATCATAGACACGCGCAACGTCATCGCACGAAACAATCTGCCATTGGACAATGTCACGAAAGCCTAAGCGTAAGCGCTGGGTGAGATCCGCTGACGGACGACACGTAGGAGCTGGCGAACGGTGAGGTAAAACCCGCCCTTGCCCTCCAGAAAGTCCTGCCAGCGCTTGAGATCCTGATAGTAGAACATTTCCAGGCGCGGCAAGTCGTGAATATTGCTGCCACGCGTCGCGATACCGTGTTCGACGCCGACAGAGAGCTCATAGTGCCGCGCGATTTCGGCCAGCGCCGACGCGTTCACCTGGCCATAAGGCGGCGCGAAATGTGATGTCGTCTTGTCGAGCTCGGTCTCGAGATCCTGTTTGGAGCCGGCAATCTCGTCCGTTTGGGCCGCCCCCTCGACAGTTGAGAGCGCAATATGATGCCGGCCATGCGGCGCGATATCGACCAGTGATTTGTCGAGGCTCCGGAGGTCGGGCCAGTCCAGCAGCGGCCGGATCGCCGCATGCCCGCCATACCAGTCCTCATTGCCGCCAGTCTTGCGCGTGGGCACGAAAAGCGTGCTTGGAAAACCGTGCGCCTCGAGCACTGGATGTGCGTGGTCCTTGAAGTCAACAAAGCCGTCATCGAAGGTGATGGCGAGTGATTTTTCCGGAAGGTCCCGCGTCCCCTTGTGCCAGTCTGCAACATGCTGGAGCGGTACGACCTCGTAGTCACTCTCCGCCAGAAGGGACATCATCGCTTTGAACGTCTGCGGCGCAATCGATGTTGGTCCGCCCGCCTCCGAAATGGAGTGGAACATCAATATCGGAACCTGATGCGCCGTCTTGCTCATGCCTAGTCTTCTACCACATGCGTTTCGAACTCTTCGCGCAGTTCCGCCCACCGATCCCGGTCGAAATTCCCTGCCGCGTCGAGACAACTGACCGCCCCATATGCCATGGACAGCGCATGATGGGTATTGTCATGCGCAAACAAGCCCTGGCGTCCGAAGGTCAAAACATTCTCCAGACTTGAAACCCACTCATCCATCACGGCGAAATTGTCAGCATAGGTGCGGTTATAGACCGGATAGGCATATGGCAGGCGGCGCGTTTCGACCTTCAGCGTCTTGGCCGTCAGCGACAGTCCCGCCGCCATGATCCATTCTCGCATTTTCTCGCCGAGCGCTTCATTTGACAGATCCCAGTGCTCATCACCCGGATCGGCCGGGAGCTCTGCGCAAAGCACCGTCCGCCCTTTCGGTTCTGTTGACGCGGAATAGTTCTTGGGCTCAGACATTCTCGACATGGGAATGGCCGCCTCGGGGAAATAGTGCGCGTCATATTCGGTGAACTGATCGGTATCGAGCACCAGATAGATCAGGATCATGCCGCGATACTCGATATTGTTCGCGGCGGTTTTCACCGCTTCAGGAACAGCATCACCTGCGGCTCGGATCAACGTCGAAATCGGCAGCGTCGACCAGATCTTGTCCGGTGAACTGGTTTGCAGCCCTGAGGGGGTTTCTACCGTCAGCGAGGTGACGCGATTGCCTTCAAGTTTCAAGCCAACGACTTTGGAGTTCAGGGCGATGTTCGCGCCGGATGCTTCAGCCGCGCCGGCAAACCCGGTACAGATCTGACCAAAGCCTTCTTTGGGATAATAGAACTTCCCGGTGGTTGGCGATTTCAGGCCCGGCAATTGCCCGAAAATCTTCTTGAGCAGTTTTGGCAGTGAACTTCCCGAGACCCGCCGCTGCGCGAGCGTTGTCGCCAGTTCGTCCGGATCCTTGCCCCAAAGCTTGCGTACATAGGGGAAATAGAAACTCTCACACATGGTCTTTCCGAGACCGCCAAGCAAAACCGTCTTGAATGTCGGATCATCCGTCTTCGGCGCGCGAAACTTGGCTGTCAGCGCGTCAAAGAAGAGTGAGAAGGCAAATGGAATAGGCAGCTTGGTCGCCAGATCAAAGGGCTTTAGCGGGAAATGGATCCAGGATTTGCGCAGGCGAATACGACCATGCCGCGGACGCAGCAACAGGTCATCGCCCAGGATCTCCTTGATATGCCCCATGATCTCAGGATCGGTGACAGGGTGCAGCCGGTGGCTGCCATAGTCGACGCGGATCCCTTCGACATCGAAACTGGCCGCATTGCCGCCAACAATCGGCGCGCCCTCGTGGAGGGTCACGTCGAACGCCGTCTCTTGCCGCAGCTTCCAAGCCGCGCCGAGGCCGGCGGGGCCGCCTCCGAGCACCGCAATTGTGTGCGTCGCAGTTTTGGAATCTTGTTCCGTATCAGCCATTCTTGGTCCCCAATGGTTCAGCGCCGTCCGGCGCCGACTTGAATTTTCCAGACCAGGCTTGCACGCCAAGCCCGATCAATCCGGTTGAAATCAAAATTGTTTGCCAGACGAACCCGACGGCGATGACGACCGGCGAGGCGAAGGCGAAGGCTGCAAATATCGCCGCCAGACTTGCTTCCCGAACACCCAGCCCGCCGAGACTGATCGGCAGCGTTGCGATGAGCTTAGCCAGCGGCCAGGCAAACAGCCAAATCGCTACGTTTGTCGGACCCTCCATGCTCCAGGACAGCACAAGATTTAAGCAGACGAAACCGGTCTGGATCATAATCGACAGCACAGCGCAGATCAGAATGCGGGTCCGGTGCTCCGCCATGTAGCGCGCGATATCAGTGATCAGCTGCCCGATCTTTCCCCGCCCCGCGGCTTTGGCTTCGACAAAGCGCGCCAAGGTTGGCAGGATCGCGTAGATGATCAATCCGGCCAGCAGGAACCCGGCCGCAATGACTT
Source organism: Henriciella sp. (assembly GCA_041984335.1). Classification (GTDB taxonomy): domain Bacteria; phylum Pseudomonadota; class Alphaproteobacteria; order Caulobacterales; family Hyphomonadaceae; genus Henriciella. The sequence continues at coordinate 118,838 of JBHIYI010000004.1, forward strand.
GCAGCCACAGACCTGTTTCGCCAGCCGTCCCGAGCAGAGCGGCGCCGAATGCTGCAATCAAAACCAGCACGCCAACATCGATCAAACGATCTAGGATGGAGCCGGTGACCAGTTTCGATCTGGATGTCACCTTTTGCGAGAGGATCGCAGCGCGGGCGACATCGCCGCCAGCGACGCCAGGCAGCGCTATGTTCGCGGCGAGACCAGCAAAATGCGCCTTCACGATGGTCGGGAATGGCAGCTCCTGTCCAACCAACAGCCCCCATTTGAACGAGGCGAGCACATGTCCAATGAGGAAACTCGCAAGAACGCCCAGCCAGACCAGGGGACTCGTTCGCGTGATACCGGCCCAAATTTCTTCAATCGATACAAAGTGAAAAATCACCGCCAGCACTGTGGCGGTGAAAATCAGTTTCAACCCTGTTGCCAGATATGGGCGCGAGGATTTCGATTGAGATGAGGCGTCCGTTGTCATCACCCGTTCGCTCTATCCGTCTCGGTCTATTTGAAATGCAGTCGCGAAATCATGTCGGCGATCAAGCCGAGCGACCAGACCACCAACGCGGCCAGCAGTGCAAAGATCGCACTCTCCGAGAGGTTCATCTGGAAAATATCATAAATCCCTTTTGCCGCCCCAAGCGCAAACAGGATCGCGCCGAGTGGCAGGAACACGCGCAGTGGATGGAAGAGCACAATGATCCGGACCACAAGCAGCATGAAGCGGAAGAAGTCTGTCGGACGAATTTTCGAATGTCCGACCCGTTTCGCATAAGAAATCGGTGTGTAGACGACCCGAAGGTTAGAGCAGATCATGCACAGCGTGCTGGTCGTGCTGAACGAGAACCCGTCCGGCATCAAACCGAGAAACCGCTCAATGGCTTCACGGCGGAACACACGCAGGCCTGAATTCAGATCCGGAATCTTGCGTTGCGCGAGCACGTTGGCGAGCTTGTTGAGCACCCATTTGGCCGGTTTGCGCACCAGCGGCACACCTGTCATGGCGGCGCCCCGATTGCCGACGATCATGTCGGCCGTTTCGCACATTTCGAGCATTTCCGGTATCTTTTCAGCCGGATAGGTACCATCGGCATCGATGATCGCGACGAAATTGGATTTCGACTGAACGATCCCCGTTTTCAGCGAATGCCCGTAACCGACATTCTCTTCCTTTCGGATCACGCGGGCGACGGTTTGAACCGCTTTCTCGTAAGTGCCATCGGTCGAGCCATCGTCAATCACAACAATTTCCGCGTCCAGACCAGCCGATTTGATCATTTCATCCAGCTGCTCAATCGTCGGTACGATTGCATTGACCTCATTATACGCGGGAACCACGATCGTCAGGTCGTAGACGCGCTCAACTGGTCGTTTCTTGGCCTTTACTGGCGTGTCTTCTTTTACCATGGCAGTCATCTTGTTCCCCAATCAAAAACTCTAAAAGTGCAAAGCAGCAAAACCCATACCAGTCCGATTGCTGCAAGGCGTTCATATTTCATAATCTATAGTGAGCGTTTCGGCAGAAACTGCTAACTCGAACGATCAAAATTCGACGACTATTTGATCGCAATGAACCCTTCGAAGCAGATATGCTTAAAAATCGTCATCTGATCGACAAAACCCGCGCGCTTCAGCAGGTCCATATTGCCCGCCGTTGAAAATGGATCCAGGACGCCTTTCAAGCTGCCCGTCTTGGACAATATCTCTTCAGCCGAAAAGCCCTGCTCGGTTTTGAAATCATTGTACAAGGCAGACATCATGTCCTGAAAGCGTGCATCTGGCCCGCGAACCTTTTCAAACATGATGAACGCGCCGCCCCAGTTGAGGGCCTCATAGATCTTGTCGAAAATATCCTGGCGATAGCGCGGCGGAATGAACTGCATCGTGTAATAGGACACAATCAGGTCTGACTTTTCCAGTTCGAATAAGCGGACATCGTCGACAGAAAGCTCAATATTCTTGATGCCTTTGCAATGCGATTTGGCTTTCGTGATCATCGGCTTTTCAGTGTCGATGCCGATCCAGCGTGCCTGTTTGCGGTTGCTGTGACGGGTCGCGAGCTTGCGAAGCAGTTCGCCGGTCGAAACCCCTAATTCGTAGACGACGCTGTCATCGTGCACGAAATAGTCGCTGAATTTGCAGACCAGGTCATGGCCTTCTTCATACATCGGCACCGATTGGCGGATGTGTTCAACGAATGTATCTGCGACGTCCCCGCCAAATGACCAATTGGCATTACCTGCTTCAATGTCGTGGCCGACTTTCATTGTCCCCGTCTCCTGACTGCTGCGCCCCACAACGCAAAGACTATGCCAACCTTTACGCCTCAAGCAACCAATCGAACGCCGATTTCTTGTCGTCATCGGCGCGATCACTTCACAAATTTTGACCTGGGTCGATAAACCTCACCCGTGAGAGGCGAACCCGCTTGATTTTTCAGCACGTCGCCATTTGGATGCAGTAAATCGTTGGCACAGGTCTTGCTTTTTGTTCGGGGACACTAAAGACAAGTCTGTATCACAGGGGACATTCGAAGATGGACGGGACTCCCGTAGGCGCAGAAACGCTGCCCATAGAAGAAGATCGCGGAGGCGAAAGCCGCACGACCGTCGCCATTATTGGTGGTGGACCTGCCGGACTTACCGCCGCTTATGAATTGCAACGCAACTCAAGCGACTACAAACCCGTTGTGTTCGAGGCAGACAAGATTGTCGGCGGCATTTCGCGCACGGAGTCACACAATGGCTACCGCTTTGACATTGGCGGCCACCGCTTTTTCACCAAAGTGAGTGAGGTCGAGGAAGTCTGGCACGAGATCCTGACCGACGATTTCATCACCCGGCCGCGCAAGAGCCGGATTTTCTATCGCGGCAAATATTATGACTATCCGCTGAAAATCACGAACGCGCTGATGAATATCGGCCTGATCGAGTCAATCCGGGTCGGTCTCAGCTATTTCAAAGCGCAATTCTTCCCGGCCAAGCCTGAGGAAACATTCGAGCAATGGGTGTCAAACCGGTTCGGAAAGCGCCTTTTCCAACACTTCTTCGAAACCTATACGGAAAAAGTATGGGGCATTCCCTGTAGCGAAATTCGCGCCGACTGGGCCGCCCAGCGGATCAAGAACCTGTCGCTCATGAAAGCCGTCTGGAACGCGCTGACCGGCGCGAATGATACAGCCAGCCTGATCGAAGAGTTCGAATATCCGCGTCTCGGCCCCGGCATGATGTGGGAAAAAGCCGCTGAACTTGTCGAGGAAAATGGCGGCGAAGTCCGCATGGAAGAATGGGTCAGCCGTGTCTTCATGGATGGCAACCGCGTGACGGAAATTGAAGTCATCAAGGACGAAAATGGCAAACGTACGCCCTATCGCATGTCCGCTGATCACTTCATCAATACGATGCCGGTGCGCGAGCTTATCCACTGCATGGATCCGCCGCCGCCGCAACATGTGATCGACGCTGCGGACAAGCTCAAATATCGCGACTTCCTGATCGTCACCCTTGTGCTGGATCATCCAGATCCATTTGATGACAACTGGATCTATATCCACAGCCCGGAAGTGAAAGTCGGACGCATTCAGAATTTCCGCGCCTGGTCGCCAGAAATGCTGCCGAACCAGGACAATGCCTCCATCGGTATGGAATTCTTCTGCCATGAAGGCGATGGGTTGTGGGAATCCAGCGATGAAGACCTCATCAAGCAGGCTTCGGAAGAACTGGAATTTCTCGGCCTTGCCTCCAAGGACAGCGTGATTGACGGGTGCGTCATTCGCCAGAAGAAGGCCTATCCAGTCTACGACGCGGTCTACAAAGAGGCGCTGGACACGATCAAGGACTGGATCCTCACGCTGGAGAATTTCCAGACGGTCGGGCGCAATGGCATGCACCGCTACAACAACCAGGATCACTCCATGCTGACGGCCATGCTGGCGTCCAAAATCATCATGGGCGAAGAGCACGACATCTGGAATGTCAATGTCGAGCGCTCTTATCACGAAGAATTCCAGGTCAACAAAAAGCCGGCGCTTGAGAACAGCTAGGCGGTGGCAATCGCAGAATTAATGCGGTGTGCCAATTCGAACAAAATCTAAAGCAGGCGGGGCAAACTCGCCTGCTTTTTTGATCCGCGAACCGGCGCCAATTCGATAATTACCTTGCCTTGATGCCTAACAAAGCGTTAATGTCCAAATTGGTGGCAAGCTGAAATTTCTGGCGTGGGTTTTGCAGTCAGAGATTGAAGCACAGTGCAGTTTGCGTCTGCATTGGGGACCAGGCCACCCACCGTACAGAACGTGCGTGGTATAGTAAGGGGACGAATTTGGTTATGCAGAATGTCAGCCAGGGCAATGCCGCGCGGATTTGCGTGATCGTGCCAGCCTATGAAGCATCGCACTATCTCGAAAAATCCTTGCCGCCCTTGATCGCGCTGCGCGATGGCGGAAGCGTCGAGGAAGTGATCGTCGTCGATGATTGTTCCCCAAATCCAGATACGGCTGAGACAGCGAAACGCTTTGGCGCAACCGTTCTGCGGGCGGCAAAGAATGGCGGCCCGGGTGCAGCGCGCAATCTCGCCGCGACCAAGACGGACTGCGACCTGCTTTGGTTTGTCGATGCAGACGTTGTTGTGCACCCGTCATCGGTTGACCGGATTCCGCTAACCTTCGCGGACCCTGCCATTCATGCCATGTTCGGGTCGTACGATGACAATCCCCCTGCCCCGGGTTTTGCATCGCAGTACAAGAACCTGATGCATCGCTACTATCATACCCATTCCAGCAAAGAAGCGACCACCTTCTGGTCAGGATGCGGCGTCGTTCGGCGCGACGCGTTCCTGAACCTGAACGGTTTCGATATCGTCCAGTTCACCAAGCCTTCAATCGAAGATATTGAACTTGGCTACCGTATCCGCGAAGCGGGCGGCAAGATCGCGCTTGATCCGCAACTTCTGTGTACGCACCTGAAGGAATGGTCATTGCGCGAAGTCGTGCTGACAGACGTCTTGAAGCGCGCGGTTCCGTGGTCACGCCTGATCGCAACGCGCGAATTGCCCGAAAACAATCTAAACGTTTCAACTCCGGAGCGCATTCGTGCCGGAATTGCCGGTCTCTGGGCCGTCTCAATCCTGTTCGCATTGATGAGTGCCTTCTGGCCTCACGGCGCGATGATTTTTATGGCCATGACGATCATCATGATCGGGGCAAATTGGCGCCTGCTTTCATTCTTCACACGCCGGAAAGGCCTGCCTTTTGCGCTCGCAGCGCTGGCATTTCACCAAGTCTATTACATCTATAGCGCGGTGACTTTCAGCCTGGTCAGCCTCCGCCACCGACCATTGTCACACAGCGAGGTTTCCGCGTCTTAAACCGGCCGAATCGAATAGATGAACAAGTGCGATTGATTTGATCAATTGGCAAACGCCGCCTCCGTTTCTACTTGGATTTACATCTGAATCTTGTAGAAGACTGAGTGTTCACTGCGGAACCATAAGAGGAATCAGATGAATCGACTGGCGGCAGTTCCAGGCTACGCCCGCGTGCAAAACCTGCTACGCTCAATCCGTTGGCATCATCTGATCATCGGTGCTCTGTGCTTCGGGATCGCGCTGCGACTGATCCATTTTGGCCTCGGGCGAATGCTGTGGCTTGATGAAGCAACAATCGCGCTGAACTTCATCAGCCGGGATGGCGGCGACTTCTTCCAGCCTCTCGACTACCGGCAATTCGCCCCTCCGGGATGGATGATGCTGTCTGATGCGTTCTGGACCGTCACGCAAAGCTTCGAATATGGCGCGAGACTGCCGTCGCTTCTGGCGGGGCTGGCTGCATTCATCCTGTTCTGGCGGCTGGTGAGCGAGAGGTTCTCTCCTGCAGTTGTCTTCATCGCGGTCTTCGCCTTCGCATTCTCATATATGCCCATGTATTATTCGGCGGAAATCAAACCCTACATTTTCGATCTCCTGCTGAGTGTTCTGCTCCTGTGGCAAGGATTGCGCCTGCTCGAGCAAGACGAATGGCCGATCAAGGACCTGGCGCTGTTCGGTTTGACCTGCATTATCGGCAGTTTGCTCGCCATGGCGGCGCCCATGGTGATTGGCGGGGTGGGCGGCGTGCTCGGGTTGAAGGCGCTGCTCGAGCGCCGGTGGAAGGCCGTCATCATTATCGGCATGAGCGCACTCATTGCGGGTTTGATCTACCTCGTCCCGGCACTCTCGGCATTCCAGGCTCAAATCGAGGATTCCGGCTTTGACGGAGGTGGAACGGGTCACTTCTTCAACCGCCACTTCGCACCCTTTCCGCCCATGAGCGTCAAAGACTTCGCCTGGTATATCGAGATCGTTCAGGACACGCTGAGCCCCATGGTGGGGCGTGAATCTGCCTATACGTTCGTAATCCTGATGATTATAGGCGGCGCATTGGCGGCGAAGGATTCTGCCTGGAAAGCCGCGCTCATCGTCGGCCCGATATTTATCGGTTTTCTTTTTGCCGCGGCGCACGCTTACCCGATCATATCGCGTCTGGCCCTGTACATTGTGCCTATCGCCATTCTGCTCGCAGCCATTGCGCTCGAAAGGCTGATCGCTGAGCTGCCAAAGCGCCCCAACTGGATCGTCATCTCCGCGCTATTGTTGATGAATATCGGCTCGGTCACCTGGTATCGTTACCACCATATCTTTTCGCCATCTGCCTCGCCTAAAGACATTTCTGAAGAGCTCCGGACCGTTTCGAAGGAAATTGAACCAGATGAAATACTGGTCGTTACCGCATGGACCCTCCCTGCATTCCTGCTTTACCGCCATGCCTACGAGCTGGATCAGGTGAATTGGACCATCACCAACCGAGCAGAATGCTTTTTCGAACCACCGATCGATTTTCAATCCCGCGATCGGGTCTGGTATCTGAGAGGTCATTTCGGCGGCCCAGGTCCCGACCGCCCCTCAGGGACGTTCGATCTCGTTTTGAATGGGATATCTGAGCGGCTGAGCGTCACCACAATAGGACAGCGCCTGGACCGCCTGGATTTGACAGACGCTACGGCGCAATCGCTGCCAGAAGTTTCGTGTCCGCAAAGACGGGTTGAGGAAGTCTACCTCATGGGCGGTCGGCCTCCGCTCCTGCCTGAAGGCTGAGCGGCCCGCGCGATTTCTCTAGAAGGCCGTCACGCGCTCCACCAACCAGACGGTGCCGGCGACGCCGACCAGATAAGCAGCAGCGACTTTGCCTCGGCCCAGCCAATGGCGCGCGAGGTAGGTCATGACCAGCGCGAGCGCGGCGAGCGCTGCAACGAAAGCCACCTGCCCCGCTTCCACACCCAGATTAAACAGGAGCAAGGCCCAGACTTCCTGATCCCTGGGCAAGCCAATGTCAGCCAATGCACCAGCGAACCCAAATCCGTGGATCAGACCAAAACCAAACGCGATCGCCCAGGGAAACTGACTTGTGAGCGACGTTCCGCCCCGCTGCAGCGTAATGGCCTCGCGGGCGAGCAGGATCAGGCTGAGCGCAATCACCGATTCGACCGGCGGCCCCGGAAGTGTAACGCCAGCGAGCGTCGACAGGCCCAGCGTAATCGAGTGCGCCAGCGTGAAGGCTGTCACCGTCAATAAGAGCTGCGAGGGGCGCACTAATAGGCACAATCCAAGCACAAATAAGAGGTGGTCGTAGCCAAAAATGATGTGATCCACACCGATCCTGAAATAGGCCAGTAGCGGTGCCCCCGATTCGGCTTGCCCTAATTGAAACGAAGCCGCTGCCGGTTTCAAAACAGTGGAGACGATCGTCCCATCCTGGCGATGGATCCGCACGAAGACATCCGTCAGGGTCCGCTCCAGCCCATCGATCCTTATCTCGCCTTCGTCCAGCGCGCAGTCGAGCGTCCATCGCGAAACCACAGCCCCTACAGCGCCTTCAAGCGTCATGGGAGTGGCCTCACAGTCCTCAGGAAAAACCGGGTCGAGTTTTAAACGACGTCCATCCTTGATGGGCTGCTTCCAAACGACATCGAATTGACCAGCATCGGATTCTGTCAGTTCCAGAAACGCAGGATTGACCTCATGCGCCATCGCGCCGGGCAACAGGCTGACCGTCCAGCAAAGCGCCAGAAGCGTTGCGATCAGAGACCTCAATTGCCGGGCGCTCCCTCAATGATGATCTCGTACTGCTCTACAATCGCATTGATTTCTTCCGCCGTTCGACGCCTTTGCTCCGTTTCCGTCCAGTCCTGCAACACGGCGGTTCTGACGTCTTCGAGGCTCGGCATTCTGGCATCGGCGCGATCCGTGATCCGCACCAGATGAGTGCCCAGCGCCGATGAAACCGGTCCTTGCCATGTTCCATCCGTTTCCGCCGGTATGGCACTCAACCCTTCCAGGAACTGCCCACCGAACAAGCGCACCACTTCGCGGTCAGGCAAATCCGCATAGCGCCGCTGAAGCATAAATGGGTCGCCGATGCCACGCCAGTTCAGGTCCGGATCGTCGGCGAGCTGTGCGCGTGCGCTTTCGATCCGGGGATCGCCCGGCGCGGAGAAATACACATGATCGAAGGAAAACCGGCGCGGCTGCTCGAACCGATCGGCATTCTCGGTGAGCCAGGCCTCAAGCACCTCATCGGCGGGCGGATCCACTGTGCCAAGATCGGACAGCATGAACGTCATCTTCTGTGCCAGACGGCGTTGCACCACGGTGTCATCTTCGGCCATGCCGAGACGGCTTGCCTCACGTGCCAGGGCTTCCTGCTGGACCTGGTCGATCACGATCGCACGCATATCCTGCTCAGTCGGCATGGTGCCGGACTCGACCGCATATAGTGACGCAAGCCGTTCCATATCTGCCTGCGTGATCACGATCGTTCGCTCAGATGCCTGTCGGCCAGATGTGATGACCTGATAGGCGCCAAAGATCAGGATCGCCAGCAGGACAAAGTGAACCAGAGGTTCTCGGATCCAGTGTTTCATCTAGTTTCCTGGCGTATACCAGATCGGAGACGTATAGGCCCGCTCCTGAATCGTTTGCGGTACATCCGGCCGCGGCGGCGTTCCTGCTGCCCGGGCTTCCCATGTTGACCAGCGACAGGTGGGATTTTCCATCACGCGGACATAGTAGCTCGCCCGCTCGGCTGGATCGAAGCTGGGGTCGCTCCAGACGGCCTTCAGTTCTGCCGCCCCCTCGCCAGTCGGCGAACACGTGGTCATATCGACACCTGCTCCATTATCCGGGCACCGGTGCGTCTCGGGATCTGGTGCGCCGGTGTGACAGGCGACGTCGAAAACCTGCTCTTCACTGCTGGTCACCTTCACGACCTGCGCGCGCTGGAGCGGCGCGGCGTTCGGATCCTGCAGCGCCCAGACCAGGAATGACGGTGCGCGCCCGTCTCCGATCAGATCACTGCCCATTGTCACGCCCTGATCATAAGCCTTGCCCGCAAGATCCGGATCATCGGCGAGGCCATCCTCGAAATCGAAGCTCGCGAAGAACCGGACTTTCATCCGCGGTCCTGTCGTCGCGAACGTTTCCTTGCGGCGGAACGCATCGAAAATTGCTTCCCGTGTATTCTCTTCCGCCCAGACCCCGGTCAGACCGGAGGCCGACCAGCGCGAAAACCATTCTGTTGCATTCCGGGTCTGTTGGTTCACCGGTTGCTCTTCCCAGCTCTTATCGCGATCGAACGGAACAGACCCACGATTAACCGGAAACCCGTCGACGATGCCGACTTTTGACCAATAGTCGTTCTCGGCATAGGCGCCGCCGACGACGTGGCTATCAGAGGCGGCGACGAGGCCGAATTTGAACGGGTTGAAGCCTTCTTCCTCTTCCAGTTTCAGGCCGAGACCATACGCCTCGCGGACATAGCTGCCATGGGTCGCGGACACATCATACGACCCGAGCAAGCGCGTATAGATCTCAGAATCGGCCCACTCATCATTCGGGGAAAGGTCCGGATGGGTTTCAGACGTCCCTTTGACCTGCGTCACCTCGACGAGCGGTTCATTTCGCATGCGCTGCTCAGCATACTCCGCGCTGAGCGGTGCCCCGTCATAGGTTTCCAGCTTGAACATCTGGCCATCCGAAACGTTCGGGTTGTGCGGCACGGCGATGGACTCGTATCCTTCGGCGCGCTTGGCATCCATCCAGTCCCAGAGGTCCTCGGGATTGGTTGAGTCCAGGGTCGAAAAGGCGCGCATTGGGGCTGCGCCCTTGAAGAAAACGTTACGATGCAGGTTGCCGCCGCCAAAAGTTCCATCTTCGCGATTGGTCGTCACGGACGTATACTCATAAGCGGAAAACGTCGTGAACACGCCGGGTTCATTGTGCCGTTCCGCGGCTTCAATGTTTTCGAGCCAGACTGAATTGATCAGTGGTTGATCATACATGTCATCGATCTTCTCACCCGATCGAACAGACGCGCCGACCCCTTGAAACGCGGCAGTGATTTTCGCAGGGTCCGTCGAGAACATATCCTTCGCGCGCGGAAGCTCGCTTAGCTCTGTCCCGGGCGTATTCATCGCCGGAAGCACGCCAAGATATTCGGCGTGATCAGTCACCGCGTAGAAATCCAGCGGTCCACCCGCAATGGTCATGTCAAAACCTGACGGGTGCTGGACCGTTTCGCCTTTGGCAAACCGGTAGGCATCATCCGCGGTGCGCCGGACATTGAAGATATAGGCGTCAAAGCTGTTGCGCGTATGAATGTGCAGGTCGCCGAAATAAGCGTTGCGCGTGACCGCATATGCACGCGTGGCGTCGCTCACTTCGGGAGCCGCCTCCGATACCACTGCATCCTCGGTGACAGAATCTGGCGAATTACAAGCCGCCAATACGCAGGCGAGAGCGGCCATTGAGGCCGTACGTTTGATCTTCATGATTTCCTCCCATGCGGGCGTGCACACCCGTCTTTGTTCCCCTTCATTCGATCTTATCAGGTCGACTTGAGAAAGAATGTCAATAATGCGACATTTGCCAGATGTATGATTTTACCCAGTTTCAGGCCACACCTTATCTGGATCTGCTGCCGCGCGAATGCGTTGAGCGCCTCCGCTCCGTTGGTAGACGCCGCAGCTTTTCAGACGGGCAATTCGTTCATAGTCGCGGCGACGAAAATCCAGGCATCTCGATCATCGAAAGCGGCGCCGCACTGGCAGGCATATACGGCGCGGATGGAAGCTTTGTCCTGACCTCCTATATCGGGCCCAGGCACACGTTCGGAGACTTTACGGTTTTTACCAACCTTCCACGTACGCACGACATTTCCGCGGTCGGTCCGACAACCATTCTGGAAGTGCCGGCGCGAATCTTCAAAGACCTTTGTTTGGAAGATCCGCAATACATGCAGGCGCTGCTACAGACCACGTTGATGCGGTCTCACCTGATCCTGGAAATGCTACATGCGGTGCGCAGCCTGCCCCTGGTCGAGCGAGTCGCAAAGTTCCTTCTGATACTCGCTCCCGGGGTCGAAAATGTTCCAAAGCTCAGATTCCGGCAATCGGATCTGGCTTCAACCCTCGGCGTATCTCGCGCGTCGATGAACTCCGCCCTTGCCAGGCTGGAATCTCAATCCCTGATCGAGCGGGGTTATGGCCATGTGGTCATTCCCAGTCGCGCGGCGCTGTCAGCCTGGCTCAATCAACGCACGAAATAGAGGCGCGTTTCGGCCTGTCACCGCGTCAATATGGACAAAGCCCGGAATGGGGCGCACTCTGCGTGCGGGAAGGATACGGAGGGTCATCATGAAACGCGTTGCATTTTGTGCACTTGTGGGCATCGCCATTGCGGGGTGCTCGTCCACGGAGTCCGAGCTGGAACCTGTTGAAAACAAGACCGTTTCCGAGACTGTGGATCGCATCGAGCGCACACCGACCAAGAATGCTTATTTTGGTGATCTGCACGTCCATACCCGCAACAGTTTTGATGCCTATATCTTCGCGACGCGCCGTACACCCGATGACGCCTATCGCTTTGCCAAAGGCGAGACGATCCCCCACGATGCCGGATATGAGATCCAGCTTGAAGGGCCACCGCTCGACTTTCTGGCCGTCACTGATCACGGCGAGTATCTCGGCGTCATTCCGTTCATGGACGATCCCAATCATCCACTCTCCAAAACGCTGACGGCGCAAGCCGCGTTCGGTGATGATGCAGCGGCTTCGGCCGAAACCTTCCGCAATATCGGTATCTCGTTCGTCATTGGGCAGCCCATCGAAGAGATCCGTGACCAGGCGCACATGAATCAGATCTGGGCTCAAACGATCAACGCCGCCGAGCGCCACAATGAACCCGGAACGTTTACGACATTTGCAGGGTACGAATTCACCGCGATGACGATTGTCAGCCAGGAGGCTGGCGCCGCGGCAAACCTGCACCGCAACGTCATCTTCCGCGACCAGGCCCCGGATCAAATCTTTTCGACATTGGATTCAACCAATCCCGAGGACTTGTGGACCTGGATGGATGGTCAGCGCGACACCGGTATCGACTCGCTGGCGATCCCGCACAATTCGAACAGCTCGAACGGAGAAATGTTCGCGCTCCAGACCTATGACGGCGCACCGCTCACCGAGACCTATGCCCTCACACGCCTGCGCAATGAGCCGATTGTAGAAATCACGCAGATCAAAGGGACATCTGAAACCCACCCATCCTTCTCTCCAAATGATGAATGGGCCAATTTCGAGCAGTACGACTATTTCATCGGTAGCTCGGCGAAGTCGACCGTCAATGAGGGCGATTACATTCGCCCGGCACTGGCGCGCGGCATGGCGCTCGCTGAGGAACTCGGCACAAACCCGTTTGAGTTCGGCTTTATCGGTTCAAGCGACACCCATATTGCAGCCGCGACGCTGTCTGAAGAAAATCACTGGGGCAAATTTCCGACGGATGGTGCCAGCCCGCAAATGCGCAGCTCGGTCCCGCCCGAAGGCTATACTGACTGGGCAGATGTCCCGAATGCCACAGACCGCCGTGTCCTGACCGGGGCCAAGTTCAGCGCATCCGGGCTCGTGGGTGTCTGGGCCGAGGCGAATACGCGCGACGACCTGTTCAATGGTATGCGAAACCGCGAGACATTTGGCACCACCGGACCACGCATGAAGGTGCGGCTATTCGCGGGCAGCTATGATGACAGCATTCTGGAGGCCGCCGATCTCCTCGACCAGGCCTATGCTGGCGGCGTCCCCATGGGCGGCAATCTGGCGCGCGCCGAAAACGCTGCGCCAAGCCTCCTCGCCTGGGCCATACAGGACCCGCTTTCTGCGCCCCTGCAACGACTCCAGGTCGTCAAAGTCTGGGCCGAGGACGGGGAAGCGCGCGAAGCGGTCTTTGATGTGGCCTGCTCTGATGGCAGCGCGCCCGATCCATCAACCCATCGATGCGCCGACAATGGCGCCTCGGTCGATGTCACCACGTGCGCTACGGAACCAGGCGCCGGCGCCGGCGAGCTGAAAGCGCTCTGGCAGGACCCAACCTATGATGCGTCGCAAATGAGCGCGTACTATGTGCGCGTGCTTGAAAACCCAACTTGTCGCTGGAGCACCTGGGACGCCGTCCGGGCCGGCACGCCGCCAAATCCGGAATTGCCGCTCACGCTTCAGGAACGCGCCTGGTCATCGCCCATCTGGATCGACTGATAAGACGGCATTTCATACGGTTGCGCCCTGCCCCGCGCCGCGCGATAGACTGGGAGCATGAGTACTTATCCCATCGTCCGCGACCTGCTCGCGCAGCTGATCGCGTTTGACACCACGTCGCGCCTGTCAAACCTGGAACTGATCGATTGGGTCGAAGCCCGATTGTCGCCTCTGGGCGCGGTCTGTCGGCGTATCCCAAACGCAGAAGGGACGAAGGCGAATCTGTGGGTGCGCATCGGGCCAGATACGCCGGGCGGGATTGTTCTGTCTGGACATACGGACGTCGTTCCGGTGGATGGACAAGACTGGCAGTCTGACCCGTTCAAGCTCACGGAGCGCGATGGCCTGCTCTTTGGACGCGGCACATGCGATATGAAAGGCTTCGTCGCCCTCTGCCTCGCCTTCGCGCCTGAATTTGCGAAGCTCAATCTCGATAAACCGGTGCATTTTGCATTTTCCTATGATGAGGAAGTCGGCTGCCAGGGCGCACCGGACATGATCGCTCAGATCATTGCGCACGGCGCGCGACCAGACGCCGTCTGGGTCGGAGAACCTTCATTGTGGCAAGTCGTGTCTGGTCACAAAGGGATCATGGTCACGGAAGTGGACGTGTATGGACACGAAGCGCATTCGAGCCTGCCGCATCTTGGCGTCTCGGCGAACGCAGTCGCCGTGGACCTGATGAGCGTCTTGCGCCGGATCGAGCAGGAATTGACTGAGCAAGGCGATCCGGACTCCCCTTTCGATCCCGCCTACCCGACCCTAACTATCGGCGAGATCCATGGCGGCACAGCACACAACATCCTGGCGCGGCATTGCCATTTCGGGTTTGACCTCCGCTGCCCGCCTGGGTTCGACCCGGACGAGATCCTGAAACCTTTTTTCGATGCTGCTGATCGAGCGGACAAAACGATCAAGGCCCAGTTCTCTGATTGCGGGATCGACATTCACCGGATTTCCAACGTCCCTTCCCTGGCACCGGATCCAGACAATACCGCTGAACTGCTGGTTCGCGCGCTGACCGGCGACAACGCGATGAGAGCCGTCGCCTACGCGACCGAAGCGGGTCAATTTCACGCCGCAGGTCTGCCGTCGGTAATTTGCGGTCCGGGATCGATTGATCAGGCGCACAAACCGAACGAATTCATCGACCCGGCTCAGCTCGAACAAGGCGTTTCAATATTCGAGAAGCTGATCAAACGACTGTCAGCTGGCAGCTAGCCAGGGCACCACAAAAAAGTGCGCGATCGCCGTCAACAGGACTGCGCCAATCGTCGCCCAGATGGCTTTCTTCTTCAGCATCGGTTCCTTGGGCGCGCCTTCTTCGGTGCCTTCAATGACCTCACCATCGCCTTCAAACTGCCCCTGCACACCAATCGGCAAGACGCAGAAAAAGCTGAGCCACCAGGAAATCACGAAGACGACAATGGCGCCGACCGGATCCATCTAGTGCGCTCCGTTTTTCGGGGTTTCCATCAATTCGACGAGAACGCCATTGGAATTCTTTGGATGGATGAAAATGATCATGGTGCCGTGCGCCCCGATACGCGGCTCACCCAGCACAGTGGCGCCGCGCTCTTTCATGACTGAAACCGCTTCATCAATGTCCTGAACTTCAAAACAGACATGATGCTGCCCGCCCTTTGGATTCTTGGCGATGAAATTGTGGATGGGACTTTGCTCGTTCAGCGGCTCGATCAGCTCGATCTGGCTATTGGGCAGATTGACGAAGCAGACTTTAACGCCCTGGGCCGGCATATCGAACGGCTCGGTTATATCAGTGGCCCCGTAGAGCGTGCGATAAGTCTCCATCGCCTCCTCGATATCCGGGACAGCAACGCCGACATGGTTTAGCGGACCGATTTTGAACTCAGACATCGTGTTTCTCCTTCGTTCAGACCCTTAGCACACTCACATCGACAAGCGGCTTGCGACCGAACGTCCGTTCGCAGGACTTCTTCACGGCGCGAGCGAGCGTGCGCTCCACCTCTTCATCGTCCAGGCGTTTGCGGCGCTTCATCTTATTCATCGCCTCTTCAACCGCTTCATCGACATCGATAAGGCTTTCATCCGCGATGCTGCCATCCAGTTCGGACAATCCACGCGCGGTCAGCAGCGGACCATCGACCAGATCTCCATTCTCATCAATCGCGACGGCGACGCTGACATAGCCCCAATTGGCCAGCGCGCGACGCTCGCGGATCCCCTCGCTTTCAGCCGGGACGAGCCGGTTGCCGTCCAGATAGAGGCGTCCGTTTGGAACATTATCAATGACCTTGGCATGCCCAGGCGCCAATCGGATGAGGTCGCCATTTCGCGGTGTCACAGCTTCGCTGACCTGGAGGCTTCGGGCATAAGCCGCATGCTCGACAATGTGGCGGCGCTCGCCATGCACCGGGACGGAGATCTTTGGTTTGACCCATTGATACATCCGGCGCAGTTCATCGCGCGCCGGGTGTCCTGAGACGTGGATCGGGCCGTCTGTCATTTTATCGGTAATGATCCGGACGCCCTTTTCAGCCAGGGCATTCTGCATGTCGAATATGCCCTTCTCATTGCCAGGGATGACGCGGCTGGAAAAGATCACCGTATCCCCTTCGCCAAGGCTGATATGGCGGTGATCATCGCGGGAAATCCGTCCCAGCGCGGCGCGCGGTTCACCCTGCGAGCCCGTGCACAGGAAGAGCAGATTATCATCCGGCAGACTCCCGGCCTGGTCCTCGCTGATCAGGTCCGGCATGTCCTTGATGACGCCCGTCGCGACGGCCGCATCGGTGATCTTGTGCATGCTGCGTCCAACCAGACAGACACTTCGCCCAGCCTGGCGCGCGGCTTCGATCACGCTGGCAACGCGGGCCACGTTGGATGCAAAAGTGGTGACGGCGACGCGGCCGCTCAGCGATCCGATCAGCTTGATAAGATTGTCCCGGACGACACCTTCAGAGCCGCTTTCGCCTTCGACAAAGACATTGGTGCTGTCGCAAACCATGGCGAGCACGCCGTTTTCGCCGAGCTGCGTCAGGGCGTCGATATCGGTTTCCGCACCGAGTTGCGGATCCGGATCAATCTTCCAGTCTCCGGTGTGCAGGATTGTCCCAAGCGGTGTTTCGAGCGCGAGCGCATTCGGTTCCGGGATGGAATGGGTCAGCGTGATATAGCGCACCTTGAAAGGGCCGGCTTCGATTTCAGCGCCGAGCGGGATGACATTGATGCTGGTATGCTTGAGGCCACGTTCAATCAGCTTGGCCTGCGCCAGATGCGCGGTGAACGGTGTCGCATAGATCGGCGCCCTGGTCTGAAGGCGCGGCAGGATGAGACCGATAGCGCCGATATGATCTTCGTGCGCGTGGGTCAGGAAAATAGCATCGATCCGGTCGCCCTGGTCTTCCAGAAAAGCCGGATCCGGCGTGATCAGATCAATGCCGGGCGTATCCTCACCGCCAAAGGTGACACCGACATCTATCAGGATCCAGCGCCGGTCGTGCGCCGGGCCATAGCCATACGCATTGAGATTCATACCGATTTCGCCGCATCCACCCAAGGGCAGGAAAACGAGTTCGGCGTCTTTTGATTTGCTCATTCGCCCCGTCTAGTCTTTCTTGTTGCGGTGGTAGACCTCCAGAAGGCCGACCTCCATCAAGCTCTGATCAAAATGATCTATTGTTTCACTCGCGCCTTCAAACAGCGATGCGACACCGCCCGTCGCGATTACCGACAGCGGTGCGCCATATTCCTGCTTTACCCGTCGAACAAGGCCATCGATGAGATCGACATAGCCCCAGAACACGCCCGATTGCATCGCAGAGACCGTATCCTGCCCGATGACCTGCGGCGGTTTCTGGATAGCAATCCGCGGTAGCTGCGCCGCTGCGTCGTGCAGGGCGCGCATGGACAGGTTGATACCCGGCGAAATGATCCCGCCTTCAAAGCCCCCATCGGGGCCAACGACGTCAAAAGTTGTCGCCGTGCCGCTATCAATCACAATCTTAGCGCCCTGATAGAGCTGATGCGCGCCGATTGCCGCCACAAGCCGGTCCGCGCCCACCTGTTCGGGTCTTCGAATGCGGATCGGGACACCCAGTTTCACTTCCGGATCACCGACAAATATTGGCTCAGCGTCGAAATAGCGCCGGGACAGATTGCGGAAATTGAATTTCGCCTGCGGCACAACAGTTGAGATGATACAGCCCTTGATCTGTTTCAGGTCCATTCCGTCCATGCGCATCAATGTCCCGAGCCAGACGGCATGATCGTCCGCTGTACGCGTGGCCTCCGTGGAACTGCGCCAGCTGGCGCGCCAGGTCGCACCATCATGGAGCGCGAACACCGTATTCGTATTGCCGACATCAATGACCAGAAGCATCAGTCTACTTGCCTCACCAATTCTACATCCCCGGCCCTTATGGTCTGTCTCGAGCCATCGGGCAAACGCAAGTTCAGGCCGCCATCCGCCGCCAGGCCTTCAAACACGCCAGTGACCCGCGCATCCTTTGGTCCCGCCTCGACGCTTTGCCCGAGACCTTCCGCGTATCGCATCCAGTCTTCCAGCAAGCCTCCAAACTCATTTCTGGCCTGCGCCACGCGCTTGCCGAGTGAATTCCGCAAATCCTCAAGCACATGTTCAGGCATCAGAGCGGGCGGTGCCCCTTCTTGTCTCAAGGAGGTCGCAGACTGGTCGTTCACGTCCGGGGCATGCTGGATATTGATACCCATACCAAGCGCGACCCAGGTGACGCCATTTGTTTCGCCCGTCTCCGTCAGTATGCCGCAAATCTTCGCCCCTCCAACGCGCACATCATTCGGCCATTTCAACCGCGCATCGAGATCCGGTAACGCGCTGGTACACGCATCGCGCACAGCGAGCGCTGCCGCAAACGGTATCCTGCCCGCCACAGCGAGGCCGCCCGGCTCCGGGAACAGAACTGTCACAAACAGATTGCCCGTTGGCGAGATCCAGTTGCGACCGAGACGCCCGCGCCCTGCGGTTTGCTGCCGGGCAGCGATCCAGACCGGAGACGTCTCGCCCGCGCGCGCCCGGCGTTTGGCCTCCTCGCTGGTGCTGTCGATTTCATCGTACCAGTAAACTGGCGCGCTTTGGATCACGAGATCAGACCCGCTGCGACTGTTTCAGCCAGCTCGCTGAAGGGCGCAACGAAGATCAGCAAGGCGACGCTGACAAGGGCAGTGACGTAAACTGTCATCGTCACCCAGCCATCGACGGGTTCGAAATCTTCGGCCTGGTCGTCAAACCACATGATCTTCACGATGCGGAGATAGTAATACATGGCGATGACAGAGCTCAGCACCAGGATCACAACGAGCGGCCACATGCCGGAATCCACGCCCGCCTGAATAATGGCCAGCTTGCCGAGGAAGCCAAAGGCCAGCGGGAAGCCGGAAACAGAGATCAATAAAAGCGTCAGTGCGGTGGCCAAGCCCGGTTGTCGGCGGACCAGCCCGGCCAGCTCATGGATATCCTCCACCATGCCGCCATCACGGCGCATGGAGAGCACCCCGCCAAACAGGCCGAGAGAGGCAATTACATAGGCCGTCATGAAGATGAGTAGCGACCCCGCCCCATATTGAGCCCCGGCCGCAACGGCGACGAGCGCGTATCCCATATTGGCGATTGATGAGTAGCCAAGCAGACGCTTGAGATTGGTCTGTGGCAGCGCGCCAAAGGCCCCGACAATCATCGATGCTGCGGCGATAATGCCGACGATGAGCTGCCAGTTTTCGAACGCCATGGCTTGCGGAAACGCCGTGTAGAGGACAATCGCGAACACGACCATGCTGGCCATTTTCGGCGCCGTGGCGAAGAAGGCGACAACCGGGCTGGGCGAACCTTCATACACGTCCGGTGTCCAGACATGCATGGGCGCTGCCGAGACCTTGAATGCGAGGCCGGTAATCATCAGCACCATACCAAACAGCAGCCCCATGCTGGGCTCCGCTTCCGCCACGATTTCGTAGCTTGTGCTGCCGGAGAAGCCATAGACCAGCGACATGCCGTAAAGCAGCAGGCCCGAGGCCAGCGCGCCAAGCACGAAATATTTCAGGCCAGCTTCAGACGAACGCGGGCTGTCGCGGTGGAAAGAAGCCAGGACATAGGAGGACAGGCTGAGCGTCTCAACGCCAAGGTAAAGCGTCATGAAGTTTGCCGATGACAGGATCATACCCATGCCGAGCGCGGCAAAGATGACCAGCAATGAATACTCGTAGCGCAGCGTCTCGTGACGTCGCAGGAAGCCTTCGGCCATCAGGAGCGCAATGCCGCCTGAGACGAAGCTCACGACTTTGGCAAAATTGGCATAGCTTGAGGTCTCTACCAGCCCATCAAATGCCCGGCCGCCCTCCCAATAGTATCCTGCGAGCGCCGCCGCAGCGAACAGGACAAGCGCGCCATACTTGAACGACAAGCCATTGAACCGATCCCCGAGAAAGGCCCCGACCGTCACGCCGAGCAAGCCAGCGGCAGCCAGCAAGACTTCCGGCGCGATGGCTGTCAGAATGGTTTCTAGATCAAACATGCCGCTTATCCTCCAGCCACTTGGGCGAGGGCGTGGAGTGAAGACTCCCGCGTGATATCAAAAATCAGGTTTGGAAGGATACCGAGCAGGATCGTCCCGATCGCCAGCGGGATCAGACAGATCATTTCCTTGGTGTTCACATCCTGGATGTTTTCGAGCTCTGGATTGGTGATCTGGCCGAACACGGTGCGACGGTACAGCGTCAGCATGTAGACGGCCGAGAAGATCACGCCGAGCGCTGCGCCTGCTGCCGCCCAGGTATTGGCCTGGAACGTTCCGACCATGGTCAGGATCTCGCCGACAAAGCCGCTGGTGCCTGGCAGGCCAACATTGGCCATGGTGAATAACATAAACAGGGTCGCGTAGATCGGCATCCGGTGGACCAGACCGCCATAGGCCGAAATCTCTCGCGTATGCATGCGGTCATAGACAACGCCGACGATCAGGAAGAGCGCGCCCGAGATCAGACCGTGGCTGAGCATCTGGAATACTGCGCCCTGCACGCCAATCTCGGTGAACGAGAAAATCCCCAGGGTCACAAAGCCCATATGCGCCACGGATGAATAGGCAATCAGCTTTTTCATATCCGTCTGACGCCAGGCCACGAGTGACGCATAGACTATGGCGATAACCGAGATGGTGAACACGAAGGGCTGGAACAACACGCTTGCATCCGGGAACATTGGCAGGCTGAACCGCAGGAAGCCGTAACCGCCCATTTTCAGCAGGATACCCGCCAGGATGACCGATCCCGCCGTAGGGGCCTGCACGTGCGCATCCGGCAGCCAGGTGTGTACCGGCCACATTGGAAGCTTTACCGCAAAGGAGGCAAAGAAGGCCAGCCAGAGCCAGGTCTGTGCGCCAGGATCGAAAGCAAATTGTTCAAGCTGGACAACATCTGAAGTGCCAGCAGTCAGATACATGTACACAACCGCAGCCAGCATGAAGAGCGAACCCAGCAGCGTGTAGAGGAAGAACTTGAAGCTCGCATAGATGCGGTCAATGCCGCCCCACACCCCGATAATGATGAACATCGGAATGAGGCCCGCCTCGAAGAAGACGTAGAATACGACCAGATCGAGCGCACAGAACACGCCGATCATGAAGGTTTCCAGCACCAGGAATGACACAATATATTCCGTCAGGCGCTTCTTGATGGACCCTATGCTCGCAATCAGGGCGATCGGCGTGAGCAGTGTTGTCAGCAGGATGAGCAGGAGCGACATGCCATCAATGCCCATCTTGTACTTGATGCCGGAGAACCAATCGACTTCCTCGACCAGCTGGTAGCCGGTGCCATTGAGATCAAAGCTCAGGAACATCACAATCGAGACGATGAATGTCGCCACTGAGAACAGGAGCCCGGCATACATGACGCGGTCATCTTCGGTGCCGTCCGCCCGGATCTGTGCGCCGGTGAGCGCCTTGATCAGCAGGATCAGGATCGCGCCTGCCAGCGGCAGGAACGTCACCGCAGAGAGAATTGGGAAATCCATTAGCCCGCGCCTCCGCTGCGCCAGAACAAGACCGCGCCGAAGATCAGGGCGGCCCCGATAATCACGAACGCATAGTGATAAAGATAGCCGGTATGCATGGCCGACAGACGCCGCGCGCCCCATCGCACCACCGCGGCCACGCCGTCAGGCCCGATGCCGTCGACGACTTTTTTGTCGCCTTTCCAGAACGTGTTTCCGAGCCAGGCTGAACCTTTGACCAGGGTCGCGTTGTAGATCTCGTCAAAGTACCATTTATTCGCGAACAGGCTGTGCAATGGCCCGCCAGACTTGGCGATCCGCTCGCCCACACCGCGATTGAACAGATAGGTAAAGGTGGCGAGTACAAATCCGGACACGGTGACGAAGAGCGGCGCCCAGAACACCCATTCCGGCACGTTGTACTTGTCTTTCAGAACCGTGTTTTCCTTGGCGGTATAGATCGCACCGTCCCAGAAGGCTTTGTAATCGTGGCCAACAAACGCATCGTAGAAATACCAGCCTGCGAACACCGCGCCGACACTGAGCGCGCCGAGCGGAATAAGCATCACCAGCGGTGACTCATGCGGGTCGCCATGATGGTGATCATGGCCGTGATCGTCGTGTGCTTCGGCCTCGTCATGCTCATGGTGATCAACCTCGGCGCGCGGGCCGTGAAAGGTCATGTAGACCAGGCGCCAGGAATAGAAGCTGGTCAGCAAGGCAGCGGCGATGCCAAACCAGAAGGCGAGCTGCGCAAACGGAACGCCGTTCATGCCGCCTGCGAACGCGGTCTCGATGATCGCATCCTTCGAGAAGAAGCCTGACAGACCCCAGACATGTGGCAGGCCGAGGCCGATAATCGCAATCGTCCCGATCATCATCGCGCCATAGGTCAGCGGCATGTAGCGGGCGAAACCGCCCATTTTGCGCATGTCCTGCTCGTGATGTGCGCCATGGATCACCGAGCCAGCGCCGAGGAACAGCAAGGCCTTGAAGAAGGCGTGCGTGAATAGGTGGAACATCGCCGCCTCATAGGCCCCGACGCCAGCAGCAAAGAACATGTAGCCGAGCTGCGAACAGGTCGAGTAGGCGATCACCCGCTTGATATCATTCTGCGCCATGCCGACGGTTGCGGCATAGAGCGCTGTCACCGCTCCGACGACCGTGATCATGGTCGCGGCGAATGGCGCATACTCATAGATCGGCGAGACGAGGCAGACGAGATAGACCCCCGCCGTCACCATGGTCGCAGCGTGGATGAGCGCTGAGACCGGGGTCGGGCCTTCCATAGCGTCAGGCAGCCAGACATGCAGGAAGAACTGCGCCGACTTGCCCATCGCGCCGATAAAGAGCAGCACGCCAATCAGTTCCAGCGCCGGGATATTCCAGGCCATGAACGGCACGACAATTTCGCGCACGGGCCCGGCTTCAGCGAGGGCCAGCGGCACCAGTTCCGCATTCTCCTTGATCGCGGTCAGTACCGGCCCGAATTCAACCGATCCGAAGACCAGGTACACAGCCATGATGCCAAGCGCGAGCCCGAAATCGCCGACCCGGTTGGTCACGAAAGCCTTGATCGCCGCATCATTCGGCGCCTTGTTCTGATACCAGAACCCGATCAGCAGGTAGGACGCGAGACCAACCCCTTCCCAGCCGAAGAAGAGCTGGATGAAATTGTCCGCCGTGACCAACATCAGCATCGTAAAGGTGAACAGAGAGAGATAGGAGAAGAAGCGCGCCTTGTGCGGGTCCTCTTCCATATAGCCCCAGCTATACAGGTGAACGAGGCCGGACACGCTGGTAATCACCGCCATCATGACGATCGACATGGCGTCGACACGGATGGCCCAGTCGGCGTGGAAATCGCCAACATGGATCCAGGTCATCAGCTTGATGATATGCTGCCCGACATAGGCGCTAGCATGGCCCGTATCAGCGGCAAGCGAGGCATGCTCAACATGACCCACACCGCCAGTTCCGGCGGCATAGACAAACAGCTGGTAAAGCGAGAACAGACCGGCAAGTCCGACGGTTCCCGTGGTGACCACCATCGCACCGCGATCGCCGATAAAGCGCTGGAACAGGCCTGCGATCAGGGCCGCGAGGCCAGGACCGAGAACGATAAACGTGATGAAGCTGTCAGATAACATGCTGCGCCCCTACCCCTTCATCAGGTCGACACTCTCGACCGCAATGTCTCCGCGATTGCGGAAGTAAACGACCAGAATGGCCAGACCGACAGCGGCCTCAGCTGCCGCCACGGTCAGGACCAGCATTGCAAAGATCTGCCCTGAGATCGTCCCGGTATAGACCGAGAATGCGACCAGGTTGATATTCACCGAAAGCAGGATCAACTCGATCGCCATCAGGATGACGATGATGTTCTTGCGGTTCACAAAAATGCCGACAACGCCGATCGTGAACAGGATCGCTGAAATGGTCAGGAAATGATTGATCGTGAGGTCCATGATTAAATCCCCCGCCCGGGTTCAACTGCGACTTTCTCGGTCGCGTCTTCGCGGCGCCGGGAGGTTTGCCGTGCAATGTTCTGGCGTTTTACCCCGGGACGCTCGCGAAGGGTGAGGACAATCGCCCCGATCATCGCGACGAGCAGGACCAGACCAGCCATCTGGAATAACAGGAAGTAATCCGTGTACATGACCTGCCCGATGGCTTCTGTATTGGTATCAGCGCCGGGAGACGCATCGAAATTCGGATTTCCCGAACCGCCACGCGCAAAGCTCGCGAGTGCGATCTCGGCGATGAAGGCGAGCCCGATCAGCATCGCGAAGGGCCAGTATCTGAGCGTCCCTTGCTTCAGCTCAACAAAGTCGACATCGAGCATCATGACGACGAACAGGAAGAGCACGGCGACGGCGCCGACATAGACGACGACCAGCAACATGGCCAGGAACTCCGCCCCGATCAGGACGAACAGACCCGCTGCGGTAAAGAATGTCAGGATCAGCCACAGAACCGAGTGCACCGGGTTCTTGGACATGATCACAGCCAAGGCCGACACGGTCACGATGGCCGCGAAAATATAGAAGGCGATCAGTTCCACTGCCTTTGCCCCTATTCCCTTCTGGCGGCGAGCCGCCTCCTCAATGCGGGCGCTACCGGTACGGCGCGTCCAGTTCCAGATTCTTGGCAATGAGACGTTCCCAGCGATCCCCGTTCGCTAGCAATTTCTCTTTGTCATAATAAAGCTCTTCACGAGTTTCCGTGGCGAACTCGAAATTCGGTCCTTCGACAATCGCATCGACCGGGCAGGCTTCCTGACAGAAGCCGCAATAGATGCATTTCACCATGTCGATGTCATAGCGCGTGGTGCG
Organism: Henriciella sp.; assembly: GCA_041984335.1. GTDB lineage: Bacteria > Pseudomonadota > Alphaproteobacteria > Caulobacterales > Hyphomonadaceae > Henriciella. The sequence continues at coordinate 143,794 of JBHIYI010000004.1, forward strand.
GCGAGATCCGTCTTCGCGCGGTTCGGCCTCAATGGTGATGGCCTGGGCCGGGCAGATCGCTTCGCAGAGTTTGCAGGCAATGCAGCGCTCTTCGCCGTTCGGATAGCGCCGCAGCGCGTGTTCGCCGCGAAAACGCGGGCTGACCGGGTTCTTCTCGAACGGATAATTCACCGTCGCCTTGCGTCGGAACATCTCACGGATGCCCAGCCCGAACGCTGAAATGAAATCGGTGAGAAAAGCACCTCGAATGGTCTGAACCAGGCTCATCACAATGCTCCAATCATAAACGCTGTCGAAGCGATGTGACCGGTCATGTACCAGCCAGGGTAGAGCGCTTTGACAACAGGCGAGAGGGCGAGAAGGCTGATAATCATTATGCTTGCACGCCCCCGTACACGACATATCCGCCAACAATCACAACCGCTGCGAGCGCAGTTGGCAGGAAGATCTTCCAACCCAGGCGCATCAGCTGGTCATACCGGTAACGCGGCACCACGGCCTTAACGAGCGCGAACAGGAAGAAGAAGAAAACGAGTTTCCCCATGAACCAGGCGAGATGCCCCAGGTTCACGATCCATTCGGGGAACATGTTGACGAAATCTGCACTGAGCGGGATCGGCCCATGCCAACCGCCCAGGAACAAAATCGTCATCATGGCACACATCAGAACAATGTTCAGATACTCGCCGAACATGAAAAGCAGATACGGCGTCGCTGAATATTCCACCTGATAGCCCGCCACCAGTTCCGATTCAGCCTCCGGCAGATCGAAGGGCGGACGGTTGGTCTCGGCAAGCGCGGACACGAAGAACATCACGAAAGCCGCGAGCATGACCGGCCACATCAGAATGTGCTCAATGGTCAGCAAGTGCCAGGTAAACAGGCCGCCATCCTGTGCGTTGACGATATCTGACAGGTTCATCGACCCCGCCAGCAGGATCACCGTAATGATGATCAGGCCGATCGATACTTCGTAGGACACCATCTGCGCCGCGCTGCGCAGCGAGGCGAGGAACGGGTATTTCGAGTTCGAAGCCCAGCCGCCCATGATGATGCCATACACACCGAGCGACGAGATCGCGAACAGGTAGAGAATCCCGACATTGATGTCCGAAATCACCCAGCCCGGCGCAACCGGGATCGCGGCCCAGGCGGCGAAAGCGAGGGTCAGGGTCAGGATCGGCGCGATCAGGAAGACTGTCTTGTTCGCCCCTGCCGGAATGATGATCTCCTTGAGGAGGAATTTGCCGAAATCAGCAAAGCTCTGCATCAGACCGAACGGCCCGACAACGTTCGGGCCCTTGCGCATCATCACGGCGGCCCAGACTTTGCGATCGAGCAGCAGCAGGAACGCGATCGAGAGCGACAGGACCAGCGTAAACAGGCCGATCTGGCCGAGCACCAGGAGCCAGCCGGTCAGCGCGCCATATTGTTCGATCAAACCACTCATCGCGCCGCCCTACTCCGCTGCCATCTCGGTTTCAAGACCCTGTTTCTGCAGAGAACACTCCGCCATGGTCTTGGATGCCCGAGCAATCGGGTTGGTCATGTAGAAATCCCCAATCGTCGCCGTGAATGCGCCGCTGCCGACGCTGGTTCCGCTCGCCGGGATTTTCGACTTCAAGGCTTCTACGCCTGCGCTGCCAGGAGCAAAACCGAGGCCGGCAAAGACCGGATTGGCCTCACGCAAAGCTGCGCGCAAATCGTCCGCCGAATCATAGGGCAGCGTCTTGCCGAGGACGTCCGACAGCGCCCGGAAAATGGCCCAGCCTTCACGCGCCTCGCCTTTTGGCTGCACCGCGCGGCGGGTCATCTGGACCCGGCCTTCCGTGTTGACATAAGTCGCCGCCATCTCGGTATAGGCCGCCGCTGGCAGGACGATGTCCGCCTTGCTCGCGCCGGCATCTCCATGGCTGCCGACATAGATGATCTTGGCATTTCCGGTCTTGGAGAGGTCAACTTCGTCCGCGCCGAGGAGGACAATGGTCTCCATGCTACCGCCTAGGATGGTCGCTGTATCGGCGCCGCCTTCACCCGGCACGAAACCTGTATCCAGCGCGCCGACGCGGCCTGCCGCTGTGTGCAGGACGCCGAAGCCGGCCCAGTCTTCCTTGATCGCCTGGATCTCCAGCGCGTAGTCATGTGCCGCAGCCAGGATCGCCGCGCCGTCTTCGCGGGCCAGGACACCCTCGCCGAGAACGATCATCGGCTTTTCGGCATTGCGGAGGGCTTCGGCGATCTCGCTGTCATGTTTGAACAGCCCATTGAGGGCATCCGGGCCGTCACCCAGGTGCTCATAGTCATAGGTCAGGTCGGCGGCTTCGCCGATGACCCCGACTTTCAGATCATTCCACAGCCAGGCCTTGCGAATACGGGCGTTCCAGACTGCTGCTTCCTTGCGCGGGTTGGTACCGATCAGCAAGAGTGCGTCGGCCTCCTCGACCCCGAGCAATGTCGGGTTGAAGATGTAGCGCTCCCGGACGCCATCGGTGCCATAAGACGCGCCTGCCGGGCGGCAATCTGTGTTCTGGACACCGAGCGCACGCGCGAGGTCGAGCGCCGCCTTGGCCTGCTCAACTTCGATCAGGTCCCCTGCCACGAAACCGACCTTGTCAGCAGGTCCGGAGAGCGCGTCCTTCGCCGCTTCGAATGCCTCGCCCCAATTGACGGGGGTCAGCTTGCCGTCCTTGCGGACATAAGGGCGATCGAGGCGCTGGCGCGCAAGTCCGTCCCAGATGAAGCGCGACTTGTCCGACAGCCACTCCTCATTCACCTCTTCATTGATGACCGGCATGATGCGCATCACCGCATCGCCTTTGGCATCGACGCGGATGTTCGAGCCGAGCGCGTCCATCACATCGACGCTTTCGGTCTTGCGCAGCTCCCAGGGGCGCGCATTGAAAGCGTACGGCTTGGAGGTCAGCGCCCCGACCGGGCAGAGATCGATGACATTGCCGGACAGTTCTGAGGTCAGGCTCTCTTCCAGATAAGTCGTGATCTCAGCGCTCTCGCCGCGTGAAATCATGCCAATCTCTTCCACACCTGCAACTTCCGCAGCAAAGCGGACACAGCGCGTGCATTGGATGCAGCGGGTCATGATCGTCTTGACCAGCGGGCCCATATTCTTGTCTTCGACGGCGCGTTTATTCAGCGCATAGCGGCTGTCAGCGCGGCCATAGGCAACCGCCTGATCCTGCAGGTCGCACTCACCGCCCTGGTCACAGATCGGGCAATCCAGCGGGTGGTTGATCAGCAGGAATTCCATCACGCCATTGCGGGCTTTTTCGACATAGTCGCCCTTGGTCGAGATGTTGGGCGGCGTGCCATCCGGGTTCATCCGCATGTCGCCCACCGTCTGCGCGCAAGAGGCAATCGGTTTCGGCGCGCCATGCCACTGGACCAGGCACATGCGGCAATTGCCCGCCACAGACAGGCGCTCATGATAGCAGAAACGCGGGATCTCAGCGCCCGCTTCCTCACAGGCCTGCATCAACGTGTAAGACCGAGGCACCTCGATCTCCTGGCCATCAATATTCAGTTTGAAAAGATCGTCAGCCATATCTCTTACTCCGCCGCCACGGTGTGGCCTTGCACGAGGGCGCGGGGGGCGCGGTACTGCGTGATCCGGTCTTCGATTTCATGGCGGAAGTGGCGGATCAGGCCCTGGACGGGCCAGGCCGCAGCGTCGCCAAGGGCGCAGATTGTATGGCCTTCCACCTGTTTCGAGACATCGAGCAGTTTCTCAATGTCATCATGATGCGCGTCGCCTTTGACCATTTGTTCGAGGACACGCCACATCCAGCCGGTGCCTTCGCGGCACGGCGTACACTGGCCGCAGCTTTCATGCTTGTAGAAATAGGCGATGCGCGCGATTGCCTGGATCAGATCAGTCGACTTGTCCATGACGATCACCGCGGCTGTGCCGAGGCCGGATTTCAGGTCGCGCAGCGTATCGAAATCCATGTGCGCGTCGATAATCTGCTCAGCCGGGACCATCGGAACCGATGAGCCGCCGGGGATCACGGCCTTGAGATTGTCCCAGCCACCGCGAATGCCGCCGCAATGGGTATCGATCAGATCCTTGAAGGTGATCGACATCTCCTCCTCGACATTGCACGGCTTGTTCACATGGCCTGAAATGCAGAAGAGTTTGGTGCCGGTATTGTTCGGGCGGCCGAAGCCGGCAAACCACTGCGCGCCGCGGCGCAGGATGGTTGGAACAACCGCAATCGATTCAACATTGTTCACCGTCGTCGGACAGCCATAGAGACCCGCATTGGCCGGGAAAGGCGGCTTCAGGCGCGGCTGGCCTTTCTTGCCTTCCAGACTTTCCAGCAGAGCAGTTTCCTCACCGCAAATATAAGCGCCGGCGCCGTGATGGACATAGAGATCGAAATCCCAGCCATTCACATTGTCCTTGCCGATCAGCTTCGCCTCATAGGCTTCCTTGACCGCTTTTTCGAGCGCTTCACGCTCGGCGATATATTCGCCGCGCAGGTAGACATAGCATTTGTGCGCCCGCATTGCCCGGCTCGCGACCATGCAGCCCTCGATCAGCAGGTGCGGATCGTGGCGCATGATTTCCCGGTCCTTGCAGGTTCCGGGCTCAGATTCATCTGCGTTTACAACGAGATAGTGTGGGCGGTCGCCAACCGTCTTGGGCATGAATGTCCACTTGAGACCGGTCGGAAAGCCCGCACCACCGCGACCACGCAGGCCGCTTTCCTTGATCTGCGTGCAGAGCCAGTCGGGCCCCTGCTCGAGCATTTCGCGCGTCAGGTGCCAGGCGCCGCGCTTCTTGGCCTCGTCGAGACCCGGATCGTGCACGCCGTACAGGTTTGTGAAAATGCGATCTTTATCCTGAAGCATCATTACGCTCCCTAATTTCGCGCATGGCCGACAGGATCAGCGGCACGCTGACCGCGGCGCCAAACGCAACCGCCATCAAAATCCAGAGCATGCTGCCGGACACCACGAACATCGCGACGCCGAGCGCCACAATCAGAAAATCGATCCCCGCCGCGAGGATCAGCTTCTTGCGCGGATCAGGGCGTTCAACCAGCGCCATCATGCGTCTCCCTCATCCTTGGACGACTCAACCTCGCCAGCATCGACGCGCTTGGAGAAATCTGTCTCGGCACCTTCAGCCAGCGTTTTGGCCTGGGCAATCCAGTCTTCCCGCTCGATCCGGCCCGGGAAGGACATGAAATCCTCAACCCAGTCGACATTGGCGGGCGTCCAGGCCGCGATCTGGCTGAACTTGAAGATGCCAAGCTCATTCAATGCCTTCTCATTGACCGGTCCGATGCCCTTGATGCGTTTGAGATCATCTTCTTCACCGGCAGCAACCTCGACGGTTTCAGGCTTATCCTCGGCCTTTGGCGCAGGCTTGGAGTCCTTGATCAAAGTGGTCTTGCCGTCTTCGCGTTTGGTATTTGTCGGTGCAGTCTCTTTGGGCACGGCCGTCGCCTCAGGCGCTGGCGCGTCCGGCGCATTCCTGGGCAGATTCGGCAGCTCAGAAATCGCATTGCGCGAGCCATCATAGAGATCATTTTCCAGCAGCGAGGTCGCGCCGCCTTCGGGGGCAGAGTTCACGCGGTCCACAAACGTGCCCGGCTTCACTTCCGCGCCATTCTGGAGCTTGCCGAGGATCTTCGTGAAGCTCTCAGCGGTCAGGTCTTCGTAATAATAGTCATTGATCTGAACCATGGGTGCATTCGCGCATGCACCCAGGCATTCGACCTCTTCCCAGCTCAGACGACCATCATCTGTGATCGACATCGGCTTGCCGATCACCTTCTGGCAGACCTCTTTTAGATCATTTGCACCGCGCAGCATACAGGGCGTCGTGCCGCAAAGCTGGATGTGGTTCTTCCCGACCGGCTGCAGGCGGAACATCGTATAGAATGTCGCTACTTCGTAGACCCGGATATAAGGCATTTCCAGACGGTCTGCGACTTCGCGCATGGCAGGCTCAGACAGCCAGCCCTCATTGTCCTTCTGGGCGAGCCAGAGCATCGGAATGACCGCCGAGCGCTTCTTGTCCTCAGGATATTTCCCGAGCCAGAATGCGATCGTGGGTTCCGTTTCCGGCTTGAAGGCGAAGCTGTCGCCGCCGGCTTCAAGATCAAATCGTCTCAGCGCCATTACGCTGTCTCCCCGGTCGGCAGAACCACGCGGCCTGCCTCGTCAAAAGTCCAAAATGGGTTGAACGCGACTTCCCAGGCATTGCCTTCGGGATCCGCGAAATAGCCGGAGTAACCGCCCCAGAAAGCCTTGTGCGGCTTTGTCGTCACGGTCACACCCGCTGTCTCCAGGCGTGCAAAAATCTCGTCGACTTCGTCAATCGAGCGCGCATTATAGGCGAGCGCGGCATTGCGGAACCCTTCCGCCGGACGCGCAACCTGACCAGCATCCTCGGCCAGTTTGTCGGCTTCCCACAGGCCCAGCACAAAGCCGCCCATGTCAAACATGGTCATCTCAGGCGGGCCGACATTCTCAAAGCCGATCACGTCTTCGTAGAACGTGGTCATGGCGCCGCGGTCCCGGACGCCGAGCGTGACGATCGACAAACGCTGTTCCGGAAACGCACTCATGCGGGCGCTCCCTTCAAGGCGATGACGGCGACAATCAGCGCGCCCAGTCCCGCAGCAAGGTGTGGCACAACCGCCGTCTTCGCCCGCGCATAGACGGCTGCATCAAAGAAGCCCACGCCTGCTAATCCCAAAAACACAAATCCGAGTTGCTGCAGCGTTCCGGTGAGCGCCACGCCCAGAGCGACGAGGACCATGAAGAAATAGCGCCCCGCCATAATTGTCGGCAGATTCTCCGCGCGATGCTTGGTCATTGCCAGGCCGCTGGCTGGCGACAGCACAAAGACCGCTCCCAACAGCAACAGAAATCCGGCCGTGAAATAGGCCAGATAGATAGCGACGGAGGCAGGCACAGGCAGCACTAGCGATCCACCTCACCAAACACGATATCAAGCGAGCCAAGGATCGCGGATGTATCCGCCAGCTGATGCCCCTTGCACATATGATCCATCGCCTGCAGGTGGGCAAAACTCGGCGCCCGCAGCTTCACGCGATACGGGCGGTTTGTTCCGTCGGACACGAGGTAGACACCAAACTCGCCCGCAGGCGCTTCGACCGCAGCGTAGACTTCGCCTTCCGGCACGTGGAAGCCTTCAGTGTAGAGCTTGAAGTGATGAATCAGCGCTTCCATGCTGTTCTTCATCTCGGCGCGTCGCGGCGGTGAGACTTTCGTCCCCTCAGCCAGAACCGGACCCTTCGGCATGTTCTCGATACACCATTTCATGATGTCGCAAGACACCAGCATCTCTTCCATCCGCACGACATAGCGGTCGTAATTGTCGCCATTCTTGCCGATGATCACCGGGAAGACAGAGGACGGAATCTCGGAATAGATCTCGTAGGGCTGGCTGCGGCGCAAATCCCAGGCGAGACCGGAGCCGCGCACCATCGGGCCTGAGAAGCCGTATTGCATAATCGTCTTCTCATCGACAACGCCGATATCGACATTGCGCTGTTTGAAGATCCGGTTCTCGGTGATCAGGCTCTCAAGCGTGTTCAGAATGCCGGGGAATTCCTCACACCAGGTCATGATGTCATCGATCAGATCCTGAGGCAGGTCCTGATGCACACCGCCGGGTCGGAAATAAGCGGCGTGGAGGCGCGAGCCAGATGCGCGCTCATAAAAGCCCATCAGCTTTTCGCGCTCTTCGAAGGCCCAGGTAATCGGGGTCAGCGCGCCGACGTCAAGAATGAACGTCCCGATATTCAGCAAGTGCTCAAGGATGCGGCCAAGCTCGCTATAGAGAACCCGAATAAAACTGCCGCGTCGCGGAACTTCCACGCCGACCAGCTTCTCGATTGCCAGGCACCAGGCATGCTCCTGGTTCATCGGCGCGGAATAGTGCAGCCGGTCGAAATATGGCAGGCCCTGTAGATAGGTCTTGTATTCGAGCAGCTTCTCGGTGCCGCGGTGGAGCAGGCCGATATGGCAATCGATCCGGTCCACTAGCTCGCCGTCCAAGTCCATCACCATGCGCAGCACACCGTGCGCTGCCGGGTGCTGAGGCCCGAAATTCAGCGTGAAGGTGCGATCTTCCTCGGGGACGGATTTCATATCGTCAGCCATCAGGCGCCCTCCTCTTCGGTGGTCGCTTTTTCATCGCCTGGAATCTGGGACGTCATCCCTTCCCAGGGCGAGAGGAAATCGAAGTTGCGGTATTCCTGGGTCAGTTGCACCGGCTCATGCACGATTCGCTTCTCGAGATCATCGTAGCGCACTTCGGTGAAGCCGGTGAGCGGGAAATCCTTGCGCAGCGGATGACCCTCGAAACCATAATCGGTGAGGATGCGTCGCATATCCGGATGGCCAGAAAAGACGATGCCGTACATGTCGAACGCTTCGCGCTCAAACCAGTCGGCGCCGCGGTGGAGGTCGACAATGCTCGGCACGGGCGTGTCTTCATCGGTGGAAATCTTGACCCGGATGCGCTGGTTCAGCCGCATGGACAGGAAGTGGTACACGACTTCAAAGCGCTGGCTTCGTTCCGGATAATCGACCCCGCAAATGTCGATCATCATCTCGAATACGCACATCTGATCGCGTTTCAGAAAATCGACCAATGCGATGATCTGGTCCCGCTCTGCATAGACTGTCAGCTCGTCCACGCGAACGTCGAACTTGCGCACGGCGTCGGGCATTTTCCCGGCAATATGCTCGCCGAGCTCGATCAGGGCTTCGCTTTGTTCCGTCATCACACCCATTCCCTAGCGGTCAATCGACCCTTCCCGGCGAATCTTCTTCTGGAGCTGCAACAGACCGTAAACCAGCGCCTCAGCCGTGGGCGGGCAGCCTGGGATGTAGATATCGACCGGCACAATCCGGTCGCAGCCGCGCACGACGCTGTAGCTATAGTGATAATAGCCGCCGCCATTGGCGCAGGAGCCCATGGAGATCACGTAGCGCGGCTCTGGCATCTGGTCGTAGACCTTGCGAAGCGCCGGCGCCATTTTGTTGGTCAGTGTCCCGGCGACGATCATCACGTCGGACTGGCGCGGCGACCCGCGCGGGGCCATGCCGAACCGCTCAAGATCGTAGCGTGGATTACCGGCCTGCATCATCTCGATGGCGCAGCAGGCAAGCCCGAACGTCATCCACATCAGCGAGCCCGTCCGCGCCCAGGTGATCAGGTCATCGGCGCTCGCCGTGAAGAAGCCCTTGTCGGCCAGTTCATCTGACAGGCCCGCATAGAACGGGTCGTCCGGGCGAACTTCGTGCCCGCCTTCAACGGAAGTCCGGCCTGCGCTCAGCGCGTAAGGTTTGAATTCCCCTGACATGCGCGCGCTCCTTAGTGCCACTCGAGGGCGCCGCGACGCCACTCATAGATGAAGCCAATTGTCAGCACGCCGAGAAAGATCACCATTGACCAGAATCCGAACACCCCAATCGCACCAAGGCTCACCGCCCATGGGAACAGAAAGGCGACCTCGAGGTCGAAAATGATGAACAGGATGGCGACGAGATAGAAGCGCACATCAAACTTCATCCGCGCGTCATCAAATGCATTGAATCCGCACTCATAGGCAGAATTTTTCTCCGGATCCGGATTGTTTGGCGCCAGGATCGCATTACCAACAATGAACAAGAGAGACATTGCCAGACCAATTCCAAGGAACAGGATCACCGGCATATAGTCTAGCGCCAGTCGTTCGGCTTCGGACATTTCGCGCACCTTCCATCAGAGTCGCGGATAAATCTTTGCGCCCGGATAGGATGGTTTCGGGGCGAGCGCAACATTAACTCAGCGCTTTATCCTATCCTTTTTCAGTTGGAATTCTGCCCACCATTTGTGCGACCTGGCGTCACGTCCGTGAGAACCATTTGCAACTGGAATTGCAAGCCTCGGTCAATCTGCGTTCAGGCCGTCGCGGTTGCAGCATTTGCGTCTCTGTCGCTATCGAGCAGGAGCAGAGTGAATGCCGAAATTGAAACGAGGAAAGGCATCTGAATCAAGACTTCGAGCGGGAGGAATTGACGCACAATCAGAAGACCGCTCGCCGCGGTGAAGAGCAGGACAGCGGCCGAACGAAACCGCTGCGATGCGAAAGCCAGCCAGAGCGCTGCCGGGGCGAGCGCCGCCATTTCGTAGGCATAGGCATAAGGCGTCACCAGGATGGCGCCCGCTCCAGTGACGGAAGCGAGATAGAGCGCGCGATCTTCACGCCCCGAAAAACGCCACCAACATACGCTGACGGAGATCAGGACGGCAAGCGACAGAAGGATGTGAAACGGCATCGCGATTGCGGACGGAACCTGCCAGAACCGCAGCTGCCCGAACAAAGTGGTCATGTTTTCCGGCGGCGTGTGCGTGCCGCTGCCCGCAACATCCGATTGCAGGCGCACCACCGCATTGAAGAAGGCCTCGATCGAGTCCGGGCCGAACACTGCGATCGAAATGCCGTGTAAGATCACAGCCGATATAGCCGCCACACCAAATGCCCGCCACGCCCCCGCGAGCAGATAGGCGAGCGGCAAGAGAACACCAAGCTGCGGCTTGATCGTCAGCAGGCCCGCCGCCAGGCCAGCGACGAGCCAGTCGCGCTTCGGCCGGAACGCCGCCATCATCAGCAATGCCGCTGTGAGCAAGCTGATCTGGCCGCTGGTCACTACCATCATGCAAAGAGGAGAGGAGAGGAGGAGCAAGATCGCCAATCGTCGGCCCGATCGCCCCAGATCCAGCGTGCTGAGGATTCGGCTCGATGCCGCGACAAATGTCGCCATCGTCCCCGCAATCCAGACCCAGAGCGCAACCTTATAGGGCATCAAGGCCACCGCCCCGACAAGGAAGAACATGAGCGGCGGGTACTGCCACATCATACCGAGATGTTCGTTTTCGACCTGAGTCTGAAGCGCGGCATCAAACGCGGCGAACTGGTACGCCTCCAGCGCCCGCCCCTGCAGCGTCAGGTCACCTGCGGTATAGAATGCGAGAAAGTCTCCGCCGACCACGCCGCTCGATCCATAGTTGAGATCGGTCGCGACCAGGGTCAGCACCAGGATAAGCGCAAGGTAGAGCGCGCCATAAAGAATCGACAGTCTCTGTAAGCGCGGCAGTACATCCGGCGCGCGCAGCCAGGCGCTCGAGGCCTGCAGGATCCTGGTGAGTGTCATCGCGGCACACCTAGCGACGAGATCTCAAATCCTGGTTAAAATTCAGACTGCTGGAAGCGTCTCCCAATAGGGGCGCCAGCCGCCTATCGGATCAGGTGCCATTCGGTCTGGCGGCCGGCAAGATAGTCAACGCGCTCGCCGTCGAAACAAGCGTCCTGCTCAAGCTTGATCTGCGCCCGTTGCCCGCCCCATTCAGGGATCGCGACTTTAACATTGCCCTCGATGGCGTAGCAGGTATTTGCGTGGACCGACCAGTCTCCCCGCACCGGTGTGTCGCCCTGATTGTCCCACATGCCAATGGTTGGCCCGGGTGCGTGGCCGAAGAAACCGAGCGGATGCGTATAGGTCGCGCAATTCATCCGATCCGCATCGCACTTCGCGCGCGTCTCGGCGAGCACTTCGTTCCCCGTGCGGCCATGCTCGTAAGAGCTGGTCAGATGGTCCTGCCACGTGTTCCCGACGGAGAGCGCAGATTTGAGTCCGTCCGGCACATCGGCTTCGCCGAGCTTTGCCACATAGCCCATTTCCTGCGTGTCCGTGCAGAGCTTCAAATAGCAGATTCCAACATCCGTATGGATGACATCCCCGCGCAGGATCTTGCCTTCGATTCCGCAAAAGGGTTGGTCGGCCTTGCAGGCAAGGCCCGGCCGCTGAACATTGACATAGGGATTGAACCAGGGCGCGAGGTTCAGGTCCTCAAATCGCTGCCGGATATACCAGGCGACATCGTCCGTCGTGGTGACGCCGGGCGTGATGACGCGCGATGAAAACGCTTCGCTGATCACGGAGCGCGCCAGAGCGACCACATGGCCATAGGCCTCAAGCTCGAGCTCGCTGCGGGTTTCGACCCAACGGATCACCAGATCCTCCGCGCTGACCAGTCTGCCCGACAAATGCTCTGGCAGCGCCGAGACCAGCCTTTGATGCAGGCCATGAGTGAGGCCATCAGCGACCGGCCAATCGTCCGAGACATTTATCCCGATCCGCTGCGGGTCCTTTTCAGTAATCAAAGCGGCGAGTGCTGCCCATTGCTCGTCCAGATCCCCGCCTTCCCAAGCCGCCTCATAAGGCTCGCCAAGGGGATAGCGATTGACCGTCAGACGCTCGAATGTGTCGCCATCCCTGTAGAAGACGAGGATTGTCGTCCGCCGCGCGGCGAAGGCCGGTTGCGGGACGAGCGTGAAATAGACCGGATCTTCGGCATATTCGCGATTGATCACGAGCCACATATCGAGGCCCGTCTCCTCCATCAGATCCGGAAGAAGATGCTCCAGGCGATCGCGGGTCATCTCGTTTTCAGGTTCGATCCGGTCACGGAATTCGAGTACCGACCGCTCACCGGACACTGTTCGTCCTTGATCAAACCAGTCCTGACCGTTGGCGACCTGTAGAAAAATCGCGGCGCTCACAAGCACCGCGGCGAATAAGGTCCTGATTGCAAAAAGCATTCTGACTCCCGGGATTCTGTTCCCGCACCTTAAGCGGCGGAATCAGAAACGGAAAGCCGCCGGGCGCTCAACCCATACCCAGCGCCGCCAATGCAGCTGCTGTCTCGGCGTCAGCAGGGAAAAACAGCTCAATCTTGAGATCGTCGAGCGCAAGATCTTCCGGTGTGCCGAATTGCGCAATCGTGGTGAACAGGGACAGCCGCAAGTCTCCAGCGCGATAGATTGTCGGGATGACAGGACCCACGGTTCCTGTGTCAGGCGCTGGAAACCGGGAGAGCGCGTCAATCGCCGCGTCCAGGCGCGGATCTCCGCCCCGCGACGCGCTTTCAGTTCGCAGACGCTGCGCCGTGTGATGGGCGACCTGCGGCCAGTTTTCGATCATGTCCTGAACTGTTTCCTCCAGAAGCAGATCCAGCAAACTTACGCCTACACGCGCCCCAATCATACCGAGCAAGCGTTCGGCAGGTTTGTTCAATTGCAGGATCGTCCAGTGACGATCGACAGCCATTGCCGGATAGGGCGCGTGCTGGCGTAGCATATAATCTACGGCATCCCGGATCGGCGCCATATCGGCGGACGACCAGTCGCGCTGTTTGTAGCGCGCGGCAAATCCCGCCTGTGCCAGCATCTGATTTTGAACCGATAGCGGAAGGCTGAGCGCTTCACTGAGTTTCTGGATCATATCGCGACTTGGATTGGCCCGCCCCGTTTCCAGAAATGACAGGTGGCGCGACGAGACATCCGCCTCGTGCGCAAGTTCGAGCTGGCTGTATCGGCGCGCCTTGCGCCAGGTTTTCAAGGCATCCGCAAACTGGGTCATAAGCCGGATCTAACGCAATCGATGCGCCGCGTCAGTTACTTCAGAGGTAATTGATTTGGCTCTGTCCTCGTTTCTATGTTTCGCGACGGCAGCGAAAGGATCCTTCCATATGTCACTCGCGTTTCACAAACTCTGGCTGAAAGTGACCGCCCTGGTCGTCGGCTCGTTTGGACCCGTCTTCTTTTTGGGGACGATGGAACCCACCCTTGAGCCCGCGCGCTGGACGCTGGATTTGCTGAGCTGGCCCCTGGATGGTGCAACCAGCTATGACTCGCCTGATACCCGCTTTCTCTCAGCACTCACAGGCGGGTTCCTCGTCGGCTGGGGTGTGACGATCTGGTGCCTGTCGACGTGGGTTTATGACTTCGCGCCGGAAGGCGTCCGCAAGTCCGTCGTGGCTGGCGCCGTTTGTTGGTTCCTGGTCGATAGTGCAGGATCCATCGCATCAGGAAATGCGATCAATGCAGGCTTCAACATTTTCTTCCTTTTGCTCGCGGTGGGCCCGCTCTGGCGACCCGCAACGCCCATTCCAATGACGACACAGGAATAAAAACATGACCGCATTCAGACTCTTTCTGCTCGTGCTTTTTATTGCTTTGGCCGTCTACACAATGATGGTCGGTACCGCGCATGGCTGGAACCTGATCCCGCCTTTCTTCGCAGAAATTCAGGCGATGAGCTGGCAAGGCCAGTTCAATTTCGACTTTTCAGGATTCTTGCTTTTATCGGCGCTCTGGTGCGCCTGGCGCAATGATTTCTCGCCGCTCGGACTTGGTCTGGCTGTGCTGGGCGCAACCGGCGGCATCCTGTTCCTGTCCTTCTATCTTCTGGTGCTCAGTTTTCAGACCGGCGGTGATATAAAAAAGATGCTTCTCGGCGTGCGGCGGGCTGAGAGTTAGTCCCTCGGACACACAAAAAAGAACCCCGGCACCAGGCCGGGGTCAAAACAGCGTCAGGGTTCCCCCAGAACGCCAGAGGCGAGATCGATCCCGCCCCCTTTGTCGGCAAGATCGGGCGGGACCGGAATGGGCGCGATCACGAACGGGTTCTTGCCGTCAACTTGAATTTCCTTGCGTATCGGCTGTCCTGAGACTGTCGTTTGCAGAATGTAGGCGCCTGGCGCGACATTCTCGAAACCGAACTGGCCGAAAGAGGCGGAATGTATGGTCTGCGCGTCGCCTGTCTCCTCTGAGATCAGTTTCACCCACTGTCCCTCCATACGTTTTTCGCCAGAATCGACCTCGCCATTGGCATTCGCGTCAATGAAGATCGTCCCCCGGACCTGACCGGACAGAATGAGCGGGATGTCGACATCGGTACGCCGTCCCGCCCCAATCGTCACGCGCGGCTGAGCATCTTCCGGCACCATATATCCGAGGGGCAGACTCTTTTTGCTGACCGTCACGGCATAGAGCCCCTGTTTGACGTTCTGGATTGTGAAATAGCCTTCGCGCGACGTGTTCAGCGCCAGGCGCGTGCCGATCACGGTCACGCGAACCCCGGGAATGCCCGGCTCGCTATCCTGGCGGATGCCATCGCGGTTGCGATCAAGGAAAACGCGCCCGTTCAGGATGCCCTTGCCTTCGTCCGGAAGCCGGTTTTGACGCGGCGGGTTGAAGTTCACGCTGCCCCGCAGGCCCACGGAGAGATCGCTCCGACCGTCGAAATCGTCCGTATAGATAGCGGTCAGCTGGGCGTTCCTCGTCAACCGGTAGCGCGCTTCGATCGTCCCCAGAAAGCGCGTCGTTGCGGCGTTTTCCTGCTCGGCGGAGAAATCGGAAAAGGCCGAGAACCGCCCTTGCAGGTCGAGCTTCGATCCAAATGTACGTCCGGCATCAATGATCGCCGAAGCACCCGCGAACAGGCGGGTTTCTTCGCCATCCCAGTTCATTGTGGCGTTTGGTGCGAACTGAATGACGGCATCCTTGTCGTTCAGACGCTTGCGAACAGGATTGGCCTGGGCGGTAGCAACAAATTGCTGGGTGCTTTCTGTCGCGCTGGAACGGGTGCTTTGATAGGACGCGGTGACGCTGCCCCAGTCAAAGCGCTGCATACCGCGCACCCGATAAGAAGAATTATCGCTGGACACGCCGGCCTGTTCGCTCCGGGTCGTCTGAACCACGGTCGAGACGTTCGGACCGGCCTCTCCGAGCTGAGCGTTCGCCGCGAGGCTGAAGCTCATATCGGTCATCTCATCATCGCCGCCCTGATGGCGCACCGATGCCCGCGATGCGAACGAGAGCCGGTTGAACGCGCCCCAGGGCTGATCCGCGCGCCAGTTTGCACCGACCGAGACATTGGTGCGCGCGCCGACGCGCTGGTCGAAGACACCGCCAAAATTCGCGCGCTCAGCGCCAGCAGAGAATTTCGCGCCTTCATAGCTCGCGGTCGCATTGAGACCTGTCTGGTCATCGATCGCGTAGCTCGCCGAACCACGCGCACGGATGTCGGCGCCGCTCGCCGCGCCGGTGAAGGCACCGACATCCGCGGCGATATAGGCCGATTGAAGGCCCTTCTCGCGATTATCGAAATAGAAGCTCTTCTGGCCATTCACGACGACGGCGCCATTGCCGCCATCATCTGACAGGCTCGCCGCGATGCCGATATCCTGGGTCTGATCCTCGGAAATCAGGCGGCCGCCGGCAACAAAACCCCCAAATTTCGGCACTGCCACAGCATCGCTTTCCACCTCGGCGCCCGTCAACGGCACACCCGCGGCAATCGCGATGATGGCGCCGCTCGGGCGTTGCTTGCGCCAGGACGCACCGCGAATGCGGTTCCCGCCGATGCCGGACAGCTCGCGGAAACTGCTTCCATAGTCACCGACCGTGCCCGCCCATCCTTCCAGCGATGTGACATCGACAGACGCCCAGGCTGGCTGCTGCGAAGCAAGGTTCTGCAGGCCGCCCGCGGTTTCGATCCGGCCGCTCAGATTGTACGTGCTGACATGCGCGCGTCCCTCAAGCCGAAGCGGCCCGCGATCGCTCACCTCATAGGTCAGGCCCTCCATCGTGAATGGGGTTGAACGCGCTTCTTCAGCCACATTAGCGCCGGGCAAGGACGTGCTATCGAGGCGAGTATCGAGCGATATCTCGACCCGGTTCGTGCCCGGTACGAGCTTGATATGCGTGCCGGTCAGGCTTTCGACCGCTCCAAATGGCAATAGAAGCGTATCGCGCTCGGCCAGCTGCATGTCCGGCGTGATACCGCGCGGGGTCGTGTTGACTGAAATCAAACCAGTCGCGAGTTCGAGATTGATCGCCGCCTGATCCTGCTGTCGGCGCACTGTCACGACGCCGCCGACGATACTCAGCTCGTGGCCGAGTGCATCTGCGACGGGTTCCAGCGGCACCAGCAGAACCGGCCCGATCGTACGTGCCTCATTGTCAAACGTATCGACCGGAGCCCCATTGACCCAGAGTTCGAGGCCGAATTGCGGTTTCAAACGGTCATCCAGGCTCAGCTCGATACGTCCTTGGTCATCTTCGTTCGCATGCGTGCCCGACATCACGGTGACAGCATTGAGATTCACCCAGGGATCAGCGCTTTCACGCGGCTCGAAATCCGGGAGTTTCCCCAGGACCACGCGATTTGAACGGACTTTTCCATCCGCCATGTTCAGCGACATCAGAACACCGTCCTGGGCGCGATGATAGCCGAGCAGCGTATCCTGTACCTCTGTGCGACTGCGCAAGGCTTCGGCAATATCAGTGAGATTGAACTCTCGAAGGCCGTTTTCCGTGGTGCGCGACCGGACCGAGGTTAAACGACCCTCGATGATCATATCGATATGTTCAACCGAGATCGCAGTCTCTGGCGCCTCGTCCAGAATGACGGGTTCCCCGGTTTCTATTACGGTTTGCGCTGCGCTCTGGGTATAATCCACGCCGGTCTCCGGCACAGGCGGCTGGACGGAAACATCCGCTTCTGCGCCTGCAAAGACGCTGACCCAAACGGCAATCGCCGCGGCAGAAGATCCGAAACGCAAACGCATGGCGTCCATCCCCGAAGGGAGGTGTTGCTAGCCCTGACAGGCCTGCTGCGTTGCGATCAGGCGGCTGCATTGGCCGCCGGAGCGACAATTGCGATCAATACTCGCCGCAAAGCTCTGCGTTCCTCCACGCCCATTCGACGTGACTGTGATGCGCGGTGCCGCAGAATTCAGATCCAGCTCGAACCGCTGATCCAGAGTCGCCATGGCACGTCCGATCGACACCAGTTCAATCGTGTGTGACACCCAGCCATGGCCTGTATTCGTTGCAGGTTCCAGCTGTTTCAGGCACGGCCCTGTCATCCAGACATTGCCCGTATCCTCATCCAGCAAAAAGCCAGTATCGCTGTCGGAAAAGCCGATCCAGAGATCGGAATCTTGCAGGCCGGCATATGCCGCACCTGTTTGGGCCACCGCAAACACGGCGAGCCCAGTCATAGCCCATTTCATTCTAACCACCATCGGTATTTTATTTTTATGGGCTCACCGTACCGGTTTATGGTTAATATCCCCCTTATCGGCTTGTATTTACGGGTCCTGCCACCGTCAGCCCGCGCGCTGGACAAATGACCGAGCTGCAGATCAATACATTGAGACAAGTTGAACGGTTGCCTCATCTGCAAATCCGGGCATTATGGAACAGAGCACCCATCTAAAGGACCGTTTTTTAATGACTTTTTTTCGCACCAGCGCAATTGCATTGGCCTCAGCCGCCGTTTTGACAGCATGTGGTGGCAGCGGGGGCGAAACCCCGACGCCCACTGAAAATACTGTTGAAAATCAGGTAGTTACAGAGACTTCCGCACCAAACACGACGACTGAGCCCGCTGCAGTGGATACGTCGGACGCTTTCGCTGCATTACCGGAACCGTACAAAAGTGCAGACTATGATCGCGGCAAACGCACGTTTAAACTCTGCCAGTCCTGTCACACGGTGAACGAGGGCGGTCAAAATCTCGTTGGCCCGAACCTTTATGGCGTTTTCGGACGCGAAATCGGCGCGGTTGAGGGCTTCACATATTCCAAAGCAGTTCAGGATTCAGACATTGTCTGGACACCCGAAATCCTTTCCGAGTGGCTTGAAAGCCCGCGGAACTTCCTGCCTGGCAATAAAATGAGCTTTGCCGGCGTCAGAAAACCCGAAGATCGTACTGCTGTGATCGCCTATATTATGGCTGAAACGGGATATTCAGGCGAGTAGGCTCGCCGCCGCGTCCAATACAGCGCTCGCATCCAGGCGATGCTCGGCATACGTGTCGGGCAAATCGCCTGTTTGACCGAAGCGTTCTGTGCCCAAGGCCCGAACACGCTGTCCCTTGACCGATCCGAGCCAGGACAAGGTCGAAGGCGCGCCGTCGATCAATGTGACGAAGCCGGAGCCCGCTGGCATTGCCTCAAGCAAACGTTCGATATGGCAGGTCCGCCCCGCTTCACCGGTCCAGGGTGAGCGTGATGCTGCCAGCCAGTCGCGATGCAGCACATCTGGCGAAGTGACCGCAAGGAGGCCCGCTCCGGGCAGGTCTTCTCTTAGCTGCTCAAATGCGTCCCAGGCTTCGGGTGCCAACGCGCCGCAATAAGCAATGGCCAGAGTCGCGCCTTGTTCTGGCGCGGCCGCCCAATAGGCGCCGTTCAGAATATCATCCGCCAGAGCGGAAGACATATCACGATCAACCTGATCGATCTGCCGGGTCGAGAGCCGCAAGTAGGACGACCCGCCCTCTTCCCGCTCGACCGCATCAAAGGCTTCGCGCAGAATGACCCGGACCTCATCCGAATAGGCAGGCTCCCAATAGGTCAGACCAGGCTGACCCATGCCGATCAGCGGCGACGAAAGCGACTGGTGCGCGCCGCCTTCTGGCGCGAGCGTCACCCCTGACGGCGTTGCCGCCAGAATGAAGCGCGCATCCTGGTAGCAGGCATAATTCAGCGCATCGAGCCCGCGCGCTATAAATGGGTCATACACCGTCCCCACCGGAAAAATTCGCTGATCAAACAGGTCCTTCGACAGACCAAGCGCCGTCAGCATCAGGAACAGATTATTCTCTGCGATGCCAAGCTCGATGTGCTGCCCTTTCGGGCTATGCGCCCAGATCTGGGGGCTGGCGATCTTGCGTTGTTTGAACACATCTTCACTGGCTGAGCGTGAGAACAGCCCTTTTCGGTTCACGAAGCCGCCAAGATTGGTCGAAACGGTGACGTCCGGCGATGTGGTCACGATCCGGGAGACGAAGTCACTGTCGTCGCGCGCGAGATCATTCATGATCTTGCCAAAAGCGATCTGCGTCGAGCTCTTGCTGCGACCGGGATCTGGCATCTCGGACAGCGTCGGGACAGAGACCGAAGGCGCAGACCGGATCTCCTTTTTCGCGGCATGCCATGGCGCCTGCGCCAGGACGGCTTTCGCTTTTCCGTGTCGCGCTTTCGACAAGCCCGCCAGCGCGTCCCATTCTTCCCCCTCCGCAATGCCGAGTTTTTCCCGCAATTCAGCGATCTGCGTCGGCGTCATCAAACCGGAATGATTGTCCTTATGCCCCTGGAAAGGAAGCCGCCGACCCTTGGTCGTGTAGGCGATGATCAGCTTCGGGGTTTCAGAGGCCGCGGCGCGCTCGAACGCGTCCAGAAGCGTGACAAGACAGTGCCCGCCAAGCTCCGTCATCAAATTGCCGAGGGTGTCGTCATCATAGGTTTCGATCAGCTCGAGCGTTTTGGTCGAGCGCTTCAAATCCTTGGTCAGGCGTCGCCGCCAGGCAGCTCCGCCTTCATAAGTGAGCGCCGCGTAGAGATCGTTCGGGCAATCATCGATCCACTTGCGCAGGCGCGCACCGCCCGGCTTCTTGAACGCTGCCCGCTGGCGCGCCCCGTATTTGAGCGTCAGCACATCCCATCCGGCGGTTTCGAAAATGTCGTCGAAGCGATCGAACATTTTCTCCGATGTCGTGGCGTCCAGGCTCTGTCGGTTATAGTCGACAATCCACCACGTATTGCGAATGTCGTGTTTGTAGGCCTCGATCAGCGCTTCATATATATTGCCTTCGTCGAGTTCAGCATCACCGAGCAGCGAGATGAAGCGGCCCGCCTGCTCCTGCGCCATATCTCCGCGCGCCAGCCACATGTCCTGAACCAGCGACGCGAAAGCTGTCACCGCGACGCCGAGCCCGACCGACCCGGTTGAAAAGTCGACGCGTATCTTGTCTTTCGTCCGCGAGGGATAGGATTGCATCCCGCCATAGCCGCGAAAGCGCGCCAGTTGGTCCCGGGTCTGGCGACCATACAAATATTCCACGGCGTGAAGCACCGGGGAGGCGTGCGGCTTCACCGCGACACGATCCTTCGGGCGCAATACATGAAAGTAAAGCGCCGCCATCAGCGTGGTCATCGAGGCGCAGCTTGCCTGATGGCCACCGACTTTCAGTCCGTCCCGATTTGGCCGGATGTGATTGGCATTGTGGATGGTCCAGCTGGACAGCCAGAGCAGCTGTTGCTCAAGCGCATCCAGACCCTCGATCAGGTCGCTGCGCTTCAACTTGGATTCTATTGACGTCGACGTGTCAGGCATTTTTGCCTTCTAGGACGGATTTCAGCGCAAAAACACCCCTCAATACCGTTTTGCGATGGCAAGAAAGATGCTCTGTTCGACAAAGGATCCACCATTTTCATTTCTGTAGCCGATCGAGTAGTCGATCTGATCTCGCCGCCACAATAATTCCGTCTGCGCTTTGTGCGACGACGCGTTCGGGGCTCCGCGCTCAAGCCAGACTTTCGAAATGCTCCAGATATTCTCGCTCACCCGCTGGCCGAGGCCGAACTCCTGGCGATAGCGCCGGCATCCATCATGATCGCGCAGGACCGTTTCTGCGAAAACGAACCGCTCCTTCTCGCGCCACTTGCCGGACCAGGACAGGCCGGTTCGCAACTCTGCCCCGAGCGTGTCGCAGCCATTTCGGCCGCCAATCGCGGCCCCTTCGAGAAGGCCTGCCTCGACGGTCCAGTTGAAGGTGCCGCGCTGAAACAAGCGTTGGCGCACCGTCGCGCGCCAGCCATCGGCATTGAAATCCGAAGCGGACGGATACTGAACCGTCTCAAGCTTCAAAGTGGCAGTCAGCGCGTCGCGAACGCCGTATTCGGCATACAAATCACCGCGCCAGGCATCGAGACCCTCAACCTGCTCTGCCGCCATGGCCACCCGCGCGTAAGCGGAATCGCGCTCCAGAGTCCAAGGAGCTGCCATGGCCTCAGGCCATGACAGCACCAGGAATAAGATAAGTAGCACTCTCCCAAGCATCCCGCATACTATTCAAGTATTCGAGAAAGAGTACACTCACCTATAGTTGAAAACGGATCTGGTCTGTCCAGAAGCGCTCGAGGCGCGATACCGTCTTGTTCAGTTGGCTCAGATCGTCCTTGCGAACGCTGGCAGTTGGCTCCAGAGCGGTCGCCTGGCGGTCGAACAGATCGACGACGCGCTGGCGTACCTTGTGGCCACGCTCGGTCAGCTTCAGGCGAACAGTGCGCTTGTCACGCTCAGAGCGCGATTGCACCAGATAGCCACCTTCTTGCAGCTTTTTCACGTTATAAGACAGGCTTGTACCTGCGAATGCACCACGTGAACGAAGCGTCGAAGCTGGCGTTTCATCCTCGCCAATTTCATACAGCAGAAGCGCCTGGACACCTGTCAGGTGACGTTCACCGCCACGCTCGAGATCGTCCTTGACCACATCGTGGAGACGGCGATGCGCCTGCTCCAGAAGCGAAAGGGATTTTACGAAAGATTCAGCGACGCTCACAGAGTCGCTCGCAGCCTCAGCTGCGCCATAAGTCATTGTCATTACCATCACCACTCAACTTTTGTTGTAGTTTGAGTAGATTTACAGTACTGAGCCTTATAATTCGTTAAGCACGTCTTGTTTTCGGCCCCGCTTGGTTAACAAAACGGCCGAAAGTCTTACTTTTCACCCCAAAACAAGCCGAAAATTGCAATTTGGGCGGGATCAACCGCCTAATGGCGTGCCGCGCGCCGCCCAGGCGGCTGTTTCTCCGTCCGCGACGGCCATGACCGCTTTCCAGGCGCCGGCAATACGCTGCAACACGTACGCGGCGTGCCAGCTGGCAATCTCGGTTCCTTGCGCATCATACATTACATCTGAGGCCGTCATGGCTGCGACACCGTCATACATTTGGTGACAGGATTGAACTTCACGAACGACGCGCGTGACCTTCTGCGCGCTGTAGAAACCGAGCAGGATATTGGTGTTCTTTGCAAAGTGCTCGGCGGTCTTGAACGTATAAGAGCGCTCTGCCTGCGTCGTCAGGGCCGGAAACGTCCAGTGCGCCGTGATGGCATCCACGTCGCCTGCGTTGAACGCGGCGACATAGGACTGACACCAGGCAGCAAGTTCATTGTGCAGATCAGTCAAAACTCAGCTCATCATCGCCTAAGGGTTCGAAATACTGCTGGACATGGGCTTCGGACACGCCTTCCAGCGTCTCTGGCGACCATTTGGGCGCATGATCCTTGTCGATGATGACGGCGCGGACGCCTTCGATGAAGTCGGGCGACTGCACCTTGCGCCAGCCAATACGGTATTCCATCCGCATATTATCCTCGAAGGTCTCGCAGGCACCGCCCTCACGCACCTGGCGCAGTGCGACTTTCACCGTCTCCGGAGATTTGGTGCGAATGGTCTCTGCCTGTTTGATCGCCCATTCGGATCCATCCGCCTCCAATGCTGCGAGCATGGCTTCGGCACTATCCCCGGCAAAGCAGGTGTTTATGGCATCCATATGCGGCTCGAAACTGCCTGCGGGCACAGAATGCGTCAGTCGCGAGAGAAGCTCACCCAGCATTTCAGCAGCGCCAGCAGAAAAGTCTGCCTCCCTGATCTGCGACTTCAGGTTGGGGATCAATTCTGAAGGAAGGAAATGCGTCGCGACCCGGGCTGCGGCCACGTCGGTGCCTTTAAGGCGCGCGCCGGTCAAGGCCAGCCAGGTGCCGAGTTCGCCGCGAAGCCGCGGCAGGAACCAGCCGCCACCAACATCCGGGAACAGGCCGATCCCGGTCTCCGGCATCGCAAACAGCGTCCGTTCCGTTGCGACGCGATGCGAGCCATGCACCGAAAGGCCGACACCGCCGCCCATGGTGACGCCGTCCATCAGCGCCAGGTAAGGCTTTGGGAAGGACTTGATCGCGGCGTTCATCCGGTATTCTTCGGCGAAGAAGGCGCGGGCCTCCTTGCCGTCGCTCATACCGCTTTCGCGCAGCATGGCGATGTCACCGCCCGCGCAGAAACCCCGGCTGCCATCGGCATGATCGATCATGACCATGTGAACGCTCGGGTCCTGCGCCCAGACGCGCAGCGCCGCCAGAATCGTCTCACACATATCGAAATTGAGCGCGTGCAGCGCTTCGGGGCGATTGAGCGTGATGTAGCCGACGCCACCCTCGGTCTTGGTCAGGACTGAATTTTTCATGCCACGGCGTTAGCGCGACATGCCCGGTCGGTCCAGTCGCTGATCAGCGAACTCAACAGGCTTTAATGACCACCGCCGAAAATGCCGGTCCGGACATGATAGTCGACCGCGATCGCATAGTCCGGATCGTCTTCACTATCGACCATGAGCTGGCCAGCTTTTGTAAGCAGCTTGTGGCAATCACGCGAGAGGTGGCGCAGTTTCAGTGTCTTGCCGCGCGACTCATATTTGGCCGCGAGATCCTCGATCGCCTGCAGGGCGGACTGGTCGACCACACGCGAGCGCAGGAAGTCGACAATCACCACGTCCGGGTCGTCATCAGGATGGAACAGTTCGGCGAAACCGTCCGTGGACCCAAAAAAGAGCGGTCCTTCGATCTCGTAAACCGTTGCGCCCGGTGTGCGAATGGAGTCGCGCTGCAGGATGCGGATGCGCTTGGCGTTGTTCCAGGCATAGGCGAGCGCGCTGACAATCACACCGACAACGACAGCGACCGCAAGATCCTTCCAGACCGTCACCCCGGTGACGAGCAGGATCACGAATGCATCGGTCCAGGGGATCTTGGACATGATGCGCAGGCTGTTCCAGGCGAACGTGCCGATCACGACCATGAACATCACCCCGACAAGCGCCGCGAGCGGGATCTTCTCGATCCATTGTGATCCGATCAGGATGAAGGCGAGCAGGAACAAAGCCGCCGACAGGCCTGACAAGCGCGTGCGGCCGCCAGACTTCACATTGATCATGGACTGGCCGATCATCGCGCAGCCGCCCATCCCGCCAAAGAAGCCGGTGACGACATTGGCTGTGCCTTGCGCCACGCATTCCTGCGATGCGCCGCCGCGCTGATTGGTAATCTCACCAACCAGGTTCAGCGTCAGCAAGCTTTCAATCAGTCCGATCGCGGCAAGCACGATGGCATAGGGAAGAATGATTTCCAGCGTCTCCAGATTGAGCGGAACCGCCGGAACATGAAAGGCTGGCAAGCCGCCTTTGATGGAGGCGAGGTCCCCGACAACTGGCGTATTGATGCCCAAGCCGATGACCACGGCTGCGACGACGGCAATCCCGGCCAGCGGTGCGGGGACGACTTTGGTCAGCTTGGGCAGCCCCCAGATGATCAGCATCGTCACTGCGATGAGGCTCAGCATTGTCGCCATTTCGCCAGCGGGCAACCAGTCGCCATTCGGCAGGAAACCATGCCCATCCGGATGCGCCGTCCCCGGTACCTGGAACTGACCGAGCTGCGCCAGGAAGATGACAATCGCCAATCCGTTGACGAAGCCCAGCATCACCGGGTGCGGCACAAGCCGGATGAACTTACCGAGTCGGAACACCCCTGCCCCAAGTTGCAGGATGCCCATCAGCACTACGGTCGCGAACAGATACTCGACGCCGTGTTGCGCCACGAGCGCGACCATGACGACTGCAAGCGCGCCGGTTGCGCCGGAAATCATGCCCGGACGCCCGCCCATGATGGCGGTGATCAGACCAACCAGGAAAGCGGCATAAAGCCCAACCAGCGGCTCGACGCCGGCGACGAAGGCAAAGGCGACAGCTTCAGGTACCAGCGCGAGGGCAACCGTGAGGCCTGCGAGCAGCTCTGTCTTCACGCGCGACGGCGTGAACGTTTCCCGCTGCGTCTGCGCCCAGCTGGACAGGTTGATGCGGTCGGCATAGGCGGCAAAAGGGGATCGGGCCATGAGGCTTCTCTGTATTGCGGGGGGAACCGGGCGGTCCCTAGTGCAATTCATTCCCGGTCGCTACCCCTGCCCATCAGACAATACTGTTTTGTGCCGATTTTCTTTGGATCGGAATGGACAAGCGGACGGGACTGTTCCAAGCCTGCCTGCAAACTGAGCACAAGCAGGAGATCGCCAATGAAGTCGCTATTCGACATATCAGGAAAAACCGCCCTCGTAACCGGAGGCTCAAGCGGAATTGGCGCGATGATCGCCCGGGGCTTCGTCGAGAATGGCGTGAAGACCTATATATCGGCCCGCAAGGAAGACCGCCTGAAGGCGAAGGCCGATGAACTCTCGAAGCTCGGAACCTGCATTCCAATCCAGGCGGATCTATCGAAGATCGCAGGTATCGAGAAACTCGTCGCAGAAATCTCCGAGCGCGAGGACCATCTCGACATTCTGGTCAACAATGCCGGCGCCAACTGGATCGCGCCGATTGATGACTTCCCGGAAGATGGCTGGGACAAGGTGATGAACATCAATCTCAAGTCGGTCTTCTTCATGACCCAGAAAGCGCTCCCGCTCCTGCGCGCCGGGGGATCAAAGGAGGATCCGGCCCGGGTGATCAATATTGCGTCGATCAATGGCATCACCAATCCAGGCATGCCGTCCTATGCCTATTCAGCCAGCAAGTCCGGCGTTGTGCATCTAACCAAGCATCTGGCCACCGATATTGCCCGCCACTTTATCAATGTGAACGGCATCGCCCCGGGCTTTTTCCCCAGCGAAATGACCAAAGAGGCGACTAATTCTGACGCCATCCGCGAACAGGTCATCAAACAGATCCCGCGGCGGCGTATGGGCGAACCGGAAGATATGGCCGGGACAGCCATCTATCTCGTTTCACGCGCCAGCGCCTGGGTCGATGGCCATACAATTGTTCTCGATGGCGGCATGATCGCCTAAGTCGCGGTCGGCGTATCGCTGATGATCGGCGCGATCCAGTCCTTGTAGTGGGCGACCCGCGCATAGATGCCCGGCGAGTCGGCGCGGGCGCAGCCAAGGCCCCAGGAGACAATGCCGATCTGTACTGGCGGGCCCTCTTCAGGCCTGAACACGAGCGGACCACCGCTATCCCCGGTGCAACTATCGGCGTCGCCAACCCCGGCGCAGATATGCGTTTCGGCGCTGATCAGCATGCCCTTGAACTGGCTCTGGTCTTCATAGCGCGCAATCGTCGTGTCCATCCGGCGCTTGCAGGCACGCGGGCTGAGCGGCGGAACGTCGGCCTGCTGCAAGGCGAGGCTCGGCGCATTGATCGCGCCGCGGCGACCGATGGCGGCCTCGGCGCTCCCTGCCTCGTACAGGAAGCCGTAGCCGGCGACCTGAACCTGATCGCGGCGATATCTCACTGGCGGTGCCAGGAAACCATCCAGCGTTGCGGTTGGCCCGGTCCAGTTGCCTGCTATCTCGAGCACAGCGACGTCATGCCCGCGCTGCGAGCTTCCGATCGTATAGCTCGGATGGATATGCATTTCGGCGATTTCAAACGTCACTTCGGTCGGATCTTCTGACAGATCGCCGAGCCCGGCCACGATGGTCAAACGGCCGAGCCTTTGCAGATCGCGCCTCGGGTCGCTCGACTTCTGGTACTGGATCACCCGTGCGAGGCCGTCTGCACCCGTTTCCAGCTTGGCATATTCCACGCAATGGGCTGCGGTGAGCACAAAGCGCTCAGAGATCATTGTGGCGCCGCACAGGTGATAGGCGCCATTGGTTTCGTGGGTGATTTGCAGCGAGGCCATGCCCGGCCAGTCATTGATGTCAGCCTCTTCGCCGCCAACGACGCAGCCGACGAGCCCGATCGACATCGCAACCGCGGCGCTGAGGCCTCTCCAGTATGATTTCATCCCGATCCTCCCCTGCCACGGAGACTGGGCACTATGCATCCAGGGCGCAACCCTCAATCGTGATGCGGTGCATGATCCGGCGCTGGCCCTGATAATCATTCAAGGCCCAGTGCCAGGTCGACCGGTTGTCCCACATGGCGATGGACCCCGGCTCCCATTTGAAGCGATGATGAAAATCATGGCCTTTGAACACGTGAGCATAGAGCTCAGCGAGCAATTCATCGCTCTCATTCTTCTCGAGGCCAACAATCTCACGGGTGAAAGCCGGGTTGACGTAGAGCGCCTTTTTTCCGCTCAGCGGGTGCGTGATGACAATCGGGTGTTCCGGGTCGGTCAAAGTCTCGGCGACGGCAGCGTTGCCAATCCGGTTGGTGCCCGATTCATGCGCGCCCGCGTCTGACATCTTGTAGTAGCTGTCAGGCCCCTCGCCGAATATATGCTTGCCGGAATGGATAGCCGTGCGGTTGTCAATCCTGTCTTTTATGTCTGCTGGCAGCGTCTCATAAGCCTTGTACATGCTCGCAAACATTGTGTCGCCGCCGCTTTCAGGAAGCTCTCGCGCGACCAGCACCGAGCCGAGCGCAGGCTCGTGATCATAAGAATGATCGGTATGCCATCCGCCGCCAATATTATCCTTTTGATCCGCTTCCTTCGCGACCAGCGCGATTTGCGGATAGTCCGGATGGGCGGCGAAGAAGCGATTGACGTTAATGTCCCCAAAGCGCTCCGCAAACGCGATATGGTCCTCTTCGGTCGTGTCCTGATCGCGAAAGAAGATTACGCCATGCTCTGCGAATGCGTTCTTGATCGCATCAAACTCGGCATCGCTGAGAGCTTTAATATCGACTCCGGTAATTTCTGCCCCGAGCCCGTCAACCGCTTTGATTTGCATAATATGCCTCCCTTGGCTCCACGTGTCGGGAGCTTTTATCCGCGGGAGAATACAGGATTTACCTTAGGACCGTCAAAGGCGATCAGCACGGTTATTGCGGCAGCGCCGCTTTCGCAGCCTGGAAAGCGTTGAGGACGATCTGTTCCTCATTTTCCAGCAAGATGCGTGAGAGCGGCGATACGATCGCTGTTTCGCCCATGACGGGCGGACATTTCGGACTGACCACCACCTGAGACAGGCACACGCCAAGACCATCTTCGTCATCGGTCGACAGACGCAAAACAGGGACAATCGCGAAGTGCGAGGGACTGAAAACATTGAACCGGACAATTCGCGATTTCGCGACGGCTTCATCTATGCCGACATCATTGAGGCTGAGAAAGCCGCGCAGACATTGCATCTCTGCGCTACAAATCTCGCGGAGGGTCGCGAGCTCTACGATGGCAGCCCCGTCATCCATGCCTTTCGGCGTACAGGGATTCGCAGGAGAGTTTTAGGTCTTATCCCTTCAACATATCCCGGCTGACAATCACGCGCATGATTTCGTTTGTGCCCTCGAGGATCTGGTGAACCCGCAAATCGCGGACAATCTGCTCCACGCCATATTCGGCGAGATAGCCATATCCACCATGAATTTGCAGCGCATCATTGGCGACCTTGAAGCCTGTATCGGTCACAAAGCGCTTGGCCATGGCGCACCAGCGCGTGGCGTCAGGCGCCTTGGCATCAAGCTTGGCGGCGGCTTCGTAAAGCATCACGCGTGCCGCCTGTAGCTCTGTCTCCATATCGGCGAGCTTGAACTGCGTCGCCTGGAAGTTCGCGATGGGTTTCCCGAACTGCTCGCGCTCCTTGGCATAGGCCACAGCCTTGTCCAGCGCGCGCTGAGCCCCGCCCAGCGAACAGGCGGCGATATTGAGACGTCCACCATCGAGCCCCGCCATGGCGAATTTGAAACCATGACCTTCTTCTCCGATCCGATTGGCGGCGGGCACCCTGACATCATCCAGCAGGACCTGGCGTGTTGGCTGGGAGTTCCAGCCCATTTTCTTTTCATTGCTGCCAAAACTGAGACCCGGCGTATCCAGGGGAATGATGAAAGCAGAAACACCGCGCGCGCCATCGTCAGAGGTCCTGGCCATCAGGACGTACACATCGCTGGTGCCCGCCCCCGAGATAAACTGTTTGGAGCCGTTGAGGACATAGCTGTCACCCTCACGTACCGCCGTTGTTTTCATCGCCGCCGCGTCAGAGCCGGATCCGGGCTCGGTCAGGCAATAGGAAGCAATCAGATCCATACTGGTCAGCTTGGGCAACCATTGCTTGCGCTGGGCATCTGATCCAAACCGGTCGATCATCCAGCTCGCCATATTGTGAATGGAGATAAAGGCCGCAGTCGATACATCGCCATAAGAGAGCTGTTCAAAGATCAGCGCCGCATCCAGCCGCCCAAGCGACGAGCCGCCGACATCTTCGCCAACATAGATCCCGGCAAAGCCGAGGCCCGCGGTTTCCTTGATCACATCGACTGGAAAATGTTTGGTCTCATCCCACTCGGATGTGTGCGGGGCCAGGCGATCGGCGGCGAAGCGTTTCGCCATGTCCTGAATCATGACCTGTTCTTCGCTCAATCGTGTGGTCATTGGAAATCGCCTCGTCTATGCTGAAACTGCGGCAGCAATGCCATAGGAGAATTCTGCGTCAATGTCTGATCTTCCGGAAGGATATTCCATCACCGTGGCAGAGCTGGATGATATTCCTGCGCTGATCTCGGTAGACAAGGCGGCTTCTGCCCTTTTTGAGCCAACCGGACTGCTCACGCCAGAAGCGCTGGCGGATCATGTGCCAACAGACGTCCTTGAAACTGAAATACCGGCTGGCAATGTCTTTGTCGCGCGCAATCATCATGACTGGGCGATCGGCTTCGCTCTGATCCGGCCGCGCGGCAGCGGGCTGTACCTCGACCAGGTCAGCGTTCACCCTGATCACGGACAAAAGGGACTTGGCCGCGCTTTGGTGATCCGGACCCTGGCGGAAGCCGAGAATCGCAAGCTGCCGCATGTCAGCCTGTCGACTTTCCGCGATCTCGCCTGGAACGGTCCTTTCTATGCCTCGCTCGGATTTCGCGAAATCTCGCGCAATAATCTGGAACCTTATATGATCGAAATCGAAGAGGCGCAGAAACCGTTCATGGACGTCAGTCAGCGCTGTTTCATGCGCCGCAAAGTTCGGCGCAGCCTGTTTCGCTTCGGAATTCGGCGGGCTCCGTCCGACTGACTGCGCTGGAATTGACTCGTTTCAGACGTTGATAAGGCGGCGCAGGACAGGTATCGCCAATCCATGACGACACCATTTCCGCAATCATTTCCCGCCACGCGCCTGCGTCGGCTCCGACAGTCAGGCTGGATCCGCAATCTGACGGCGGAGAATGTGCTCACGCCGGCGGACCTGATCTGGTCCATGGTCGTGCATGATGGCGACGAACCGCGTATCCCGGTGTCAGCAATGCCCGGCATGGAGCGCTTGAACGTGGCCGAGGCTGCAGCGGCGGCCAAACGCGCATCGAAGCTCGGGATTCCCGCGATTGCGATCTTCCCGCATATCGATCCGGCAAAAAAGGACGAGGATGGCAGCGAGGGCCTCAACCCTGACGGCCTCGTCCCGAGCGCCATCAAGGCGATGAAAGACGCCGCGCCAGATGTCGGTATCATCTGCGATGTCGCGCTCGATCCGTTCACCAGTCACGGGCATGACGGCCTGATCGATGAAACCGGCTATGTCCTGAATGACGAGACAACAGCCGTCTTGCTGGAACAGGCGCTGGTCCAGGCCGAGGCTGGCGCCGACGTGGTCGCCCCTTCCGATATGATGGATGGCCGGATCGGTGCGCTGCGGTCCGCCCTGGAGGAGAACGGCTTCACAAACACGCTGATCCTCTCCTATGCCGCCAAATATGCGAGCGGGTTCTACGGCCCCTATCGCGAGGCCATCGGGTCGGCGACGGCGCTGATCGGCGACAAGAAAACCTACCAGCAAGACCCCGCCAACACGGATGAAGCGCTGCGCGAAGTTGCCATGGATATCCAGGAAGGCGCCGACATGGTCATGGTCAAGCCGGGCCTTGCCTATCTCGATATTGTCCGGCGCGTGTCAGAGACGTTTGCGATCCCGACTTTCGCGTTCCAGGTGTCCGGTGAGTATGCAATGATCCAGGCCGCGGCACAGAATGGCTGGATTGATGGAGAGCGGGTGATGCTCGAAACGCTGCTGAGCTTCAAGCGTGCCGGGGCGAGCGGGATTGTCACGTATTTTGCGGAAACTGCGGCGCAGAAGCTCGGCTAGTCCCAATAGCTTGGGCCGTCGACATTGCCGCCATCGCAGCTATAGCCCAGCACATAAGTATTGTCTGATTGCGACGTCGTGCCGTGGAAGACCTTGCACGTGCCGTTTCCATCGATAATTTTCTTCACCGTGCTGCAGGACAGATCGAATCCTTCAGTAATGCCGTTGGTGGAGGTCACTTTGATCTTCTCGAAGCCTTTTTCGTACTTGTTTTCCATATTCATCGTGTTCTTCGCGCCCGACGTAATGGTCAGCTGGTTTCCGGCTTTGTCGCCAGTTGATTTGACCGCCTTGACCTTGATCGTCTGCGCCGCGGAAGATTGTTTGATCGGCGTGCCGCCCGCATCACCGCTGGCATCGCCTGTATGGTTCTTGAACTGAATATTGCACTTGCCGCCGTCCCAGCAGTCGAGCTGAGTAATGTCGCAGGCGAAGGCCGGGGCGGACAATCCGCACAGTCCCAGTGAGAACAGGCAGAGAAGTCGGGCGGATGAGGACATGGGCAAGTTTCCTCTCATGTCAGAGTCAGCGGTTTCCAGATCGCTCAAACTAGGCTGCCAGGCCGAAAAATCCGACTGTCAGAACCGACAGTCGGTTCAATCCAGACGCATTCAATGCTAAGCAGCGAAAAACCCCGGAGGCCTCATGTCCGCACCTGAAAATGTCGTCGCCCAAAAACTGGCCAATGCGCTGATGAAGGATGCGGAGATTAATGACACGACCGCGCTTGCACTCGGCCCGGGCGGGCGGCTGGGTACAAATGCCGTGAAAAAGCTGATGGGCGGCCTCTGGGTCGGCGGCACGATCTACCTCACCAAGGATGCCGTGGAGTTTCACCCCAACGGGCTCAATCGCATGGTTCACAAGGATCCAGACTCTCTGAGCGTCGTGCTTCCCCTGCGGGGCATTTCATCAGTGGAGATGCGACAAGGCGTGATCACGCAGATCATCGACATCAAGACCGCGATCGGAACGCTTTCGGTTCGCTGTTTCGGCGCCAATGCATTTGCGAAGAAGATCGACGCAGCGCTCGCGCGCTAGGCACATTGCGGGACCGTAAAACTCGTAATCTGACGCCACTTGCGAATATCGTCCTGCGTCTCAACAGGTAGCGGCACATGCATCGCGACGAGTTGGTTGAACACAATCGGCCGTTGCAGCAGGGCTTGGAGCTGATCCTCAAACACATCGCGCGTTGTCGGTGCGCCATAGCAAAGGCTGATATGCGGATCGAAATCTCGGCCGGGGCGAAAGCCTGGCAGATTTTCAAGCGCCGTGCGGCCAGCCATCAACTTCGCGGAAGGTCGAAACCGCACAAAAAGCGACATGGTGAAACTGTCCGTCTCATCAATCTCCAGAGGCAATAATTCCAGACCCGTCAGCCCAGATACGATTGGGCCCACGTCCGGCATCCCTCCCCGCACCGCACCGAGCGTCAGGTGCGGCTGAAAGATCGCAGCACCCCGCGGCTTTGCCAGAGCTTCGATCAGGTGGTTGAACGGGGCCGCATCCTGCGGGCAAGGCACCAGCCAAAAAATGACTTCGTCAGCCGCGTTCACGCGTCGAAGGTTTCGTAATTCTCACGCATATACGCGACGCCATCGCGCACGATCTCTTCGAGTACATCCATGTCCACATCAGCGAGCTTATTGATGTAGAGACAGGACTTGCCGAGCTTGTGCTTGCCAAGGCGCGCGAGTTTTTCCTGCATGTCGTCGGAGCGATAGCCGGGCATAATGTACATGACGAGATTGGCTTTTCGCGGGCTGAAGCCGGTCATCAGCATGTCGCCTTCGCGACCGCTTTCATATTTGTAGTGATACCGCCCATATCCGATCAGGCTCGGCCCCCACATTTTTGGTTTCAAACCCGTCACACGTTCGAAAAAGTCCAGCAAGACCTCTGCATCCGCGCGCTTCTTTTCGGGTTCCACCGCCGCCACAAAATCTTTTGGATCGACCTCGGTCGGCTTGGTCTTGTTCTCTGCTTTGGCCATCAATGTCCTCCCTCGATCAAGTCTAGCCGATTGAAACCGTCGCGCCCAGATCCAGGACGACAATCAGAACAATCGCAATCACCAGAAGCAGCGCCGACAGCGCCATATTGATCGCCACGGCCCGGTCCGCGCCCTTCTGCTCGATCCATTTTCGCGGGCGAATATCCCTGAGGCGGAAGACCGCCAGTGCAGAAAGGATGAGGCTGGCCACGTTCAGGGCGAGCAATAACGCCGCGCGGGAGGCGAGCGCAAACTCTCCGGATCCGAGGAACAGGCCGATAGCGGCCCCGGGCGGCAATAGCGCGGCGGCGACCATGACGCCGACCAGGGTCGCACTCGCCCCTCGTGTCAGGGACAGGGCCGCGGCTGCGCCGGCTGCGATCGCAAGGGCGACACCGTCGAGCCTGACTTCGGCCCGCGTGATCAGTTCGCGGCTGTTCAGATCAACCTGGATCAGGAACGAGATCACAATTGCGCAGACCAGTGCCAGCGCGATCCCGGCAACCAGTGTTTGCGCGGCGCCGAACAGAAGCTTCCGGTCGCCGAGCGCGGCGCCGAGGGACAGGCCGAGGATCGGCCCCAGGAGCGGGGCAATCACCATCGCGCCAATCACGCCTGCCACGCTGTTCGAGTGAAGGCCGATGGCGGCAACGATGGTCGAAAGCACGACGAAGATCAGGAAATCACGGTCCAGTTTCGCGTCGGCCGTCACATCCTGATAGATCTCTTCTCGAAGGGCCATTTTCCGCTGGGACGCACGTTGGTTCTTGAGGTCCTTGTCTTCGGGGATCTCTGGTACCGTCGCCTCAATCGGGACAATGGATATGCGCCAGTCGCGCTCATTTTCGAGACAGGCCTGCAGATTATCGACCAGCGTCTGCCGCGTGCCATCGCGCAGAAAGATGGAAACGTATCGCCGGTCCTTTTGCTCCAGCGGAATGACGACATAGTCGATCGGGTCAGCCGCGCGGATCGCGCGCAGCGCCGTCTCGAACGCCTCACCTTCTCTGATGTGAAGATCCAATCGTCTCATTGATCGTCCTTTGTCTTCTTCCGGAACGGGGCGACCAGCAATTTCGGCTGGATCGTCTTCATGATGATCACGCAGGCACGAATTGTGAAGGCCGTCGCGCCACCAATCGCCATCGCCCAGGGCACCGCAAGTCCGAAGGTCACACCGCCCCAGAAGACGAGCGCCCCGAGC
The DNA here is from genome assembly GCA_041984335.1 of Henriciella sp. Classification (GTDB taxonomy): domain Bacteria; phylum Pseudomonadota; class Alphaproteobacteria; order Caulobacterales; family Hyphomonadaceae; genus Henriciella. The sequence continues at coordinate 178,749 of JBHIYI010000004.1, forward strand.
AGGGCGGCCGTGGCGTAAATATCTTCCCGCAAGATCAGTGGCACTTCGTTGCAGACGACGTCGCGCAACAGGCCGCCAAAGCTCGCTGTAATCGTTCCCATCATCACCACAACGACCAGATTGTGCCCCATGGCGTGGGCCGCTTGCGCGCCGACGACACAGAACAGGGCCATGCCCAGCGCATCAAACCAGATCAGGGTCTTGAACCGCGCAATCCGCTCGCCAAGGATGGCCGACACGCCGCCCCCGACAAGCGCGATAAGGATTGCGTTGGAATGCTCGAGCCAGAAGACGGGACGATCCAGGAGCAGGTCTCGCAGGGTCCCGCCGCCAATCGCTGGCATCAGCGAGACGACGAAGATCCCGAACAGATCGAGCCCGCGCCGCGAAGCGGCCAGACCACCCGACAAGGCGAAAACGAACACCCCAATCGCGTCGGCGATCTGCAGTGGGCTCATTCGCCCTTGCTCCGCCCCAGTCTTGCCAGCAAGCTGCTCGTGTCCCAGCGATTGCCGCCCATGGCCTGAACGTCCGCGTAATATTGATCTACCATTGCGGTCAGCGGCAAGCTCGCGCCATTTGCGCGCGCGGTATCCAGCGCGATCCGCAGGTCCTTGCGCATCCAGTCAACCGCAAATCCGTGATCATAGTGCCCGTCCCGCATGGTTTCCCAGCGATTGTCCATTTGCCAGCTCTGTGCCGCGCCGCCACTGATCGCCTCAATGACTTTGGCAATGTCGAGTCCGGCCTGATCGGCGAAGTGAATCCCCTCCGCCAGTCCCTGAACGATCCCTGCAATACAGATCTGATTGACCGATTTGGCGAGCTGGCCGGCGCCGCTCTCGCCAATCAGGGTCATCCGTTTCCCGTACGCCGCCATGATCGGTTCGGCGCGCGCAAAAGCGTCCGCATCGCCGCCGCACATAATGGTGAGCTGTCCATTCTCTGCGCCCGCCTGCCCGCCTGAAATGGGGGCGTCGATAAAGGCCGCGCCAGCCTCGGCTGAGCGCGCATAAAGATCGCGGGCCAGATGCGCGCTCGCCGTGGTGTGATCGACGATGACCGTACCCTCACCAATATCGGAAGCCATCGCCTCGAAGACTGCCATCACGTCTGGATCGTCGCCCAGGCAGAGCAACACAAAATCCGCACCACGAATGGCCTCCGCGGGCGTCGCGGCGGCGCGGCCCTTGTGCTCGCTCGCCCAACGCTCGGCTTTTTCAGCGGTCCGGTTCCAGACGGTGACCTCATGTCCAGCGGCCGCCAGATGCCCCGCCATTGGATAGCCCATAACCCCCAGACCTAGAAAAGCGGTTTTCACCATTGCGTCACTCCTGTTCCACCGGACCGGATAGATCGAACAAATTTCATCTAAATCCAACCCGCTATTCTCAACCGATATTCACCCTGATGCCCTATGAGCGTTCACTAGACCAGAAGGGTCTATTGGGAAAAGTATGGCTGAAGCTTATTCATCCCGGCGCGTACAGGGCAGAACGCCCTCAGCGTCCGCCCGAAAGCTGGGCACATGGAAGCTCGCATATGCAGACTTCCTGACGGCTTTGTGCGCCTTCTTCCTGATCATGTGGATCGTCCACGGGGTGACAGCAAACGAGCGCCAGGCCCTGGCCCAGCAGTTTGGATCGAACGCCGAGTCCATCGAAATCGCTGCCAATGATCCGGTGATGGATGCGAAGACGGTTGCTCAAATTCTTCGCATCGACCCAACGCTCCAGGCCTATGAATCAAGTGTCACGATCACAGCTGAGCCAGACCTCGTTCGGATTGATCTCTCCGACATGACGGATGCGCCCTTGTTTGAGAATGGAGATGGCTCTCTCAACGCAACGGGCGAGAGGCTGACGCGTCTGGCGGGGCAAGCCATTTCCTTTCTCAGCTTCCCGGTGATGATTGAAGGACACACAGATTCCAATCCGAGCCTGACAGAAGGATACTCGAACTGGGAATTATCATCCGATCGCGCAAATTCGGCACGCCGTTTGCTCATAGATGCAGGCGTTGCTGAGGATCGGATCAAAAGCGTGGCTGGGCTTGCGGATACGCGGCCATTACTACAGAACGCCCCGCAAAATAGCGCCAATCGGCGTATCTCGATTGTTCTGGTCATCAGCGAAAAGTCAGCATAAAACTCATCCACGCGATGAGAATCACCCTGGAGGCTGAATGACCGCTGATATTCTGGCTCACTGGCCCATGTGGGCGAGCCTCGCGGCCGTCGCTGTCACGATTGTTTTCTACACGCTCGATCGGTGGTCGATGGAGCTCGTGTCTGTCAGCGTGATCGCGGCGCTGCTGCTGCTGTTCAGCCTGCCCGGCGCAACCGCTTATGATGGCGGCGAGATCTCGCTGGCCGATTTGCTGTCCGGTTTTGCCAATCCGGCGCTCATCACGATCATGGCGCTGCTTGTGGTCGGCCAGGGACTGTTCCAGACCGGCGCGCTTGAAGGGCCGACCAAGGCACTGGTTCAATCTTACGACAAGCGTCCAATGATGACGCTGGTGCTGACCTTTACTGCGGTCTTTGCGACCAGCGCCTTCACCAATAATACGCCAGTTGTGATCATGTTCCTGCCGATCATGTCGGCCATCGCAGCCCGAATGGGCGCGTCGACATCCCGCTTGATGATGCCGCTGAGCTTCGTGTCGATTTTCGCGGGCATGACGACCCTGATCGGCACCTCGACCAACCTGCTCGCGGCCGATGCGTATGAGCGCCTGACCCCGAACACGCTTGGCTTTTTCGATCAGTCAATTTTCGGTCTCATGCTGGCGGGTGTCGGCATGTTCTATCTGTTGATCGCCTCGCGCGTATTGCTGCCCAATCGTAAAGACTTCACCGAGACCATGGTGAAATCAGGCAAGCAATTTGTCGCCCAGTTCGAGGTCACGCCTGGGCATTTCCTGGATGGTAAAGCCGCAGTTGCAGGCATGTTCCCCGACCTGAAGGATATGACCGTGAGGATGATCCAGCGCGGCGAGCGCGCCCTGCTGCCGCCCTATGACGAAGTGCGGTTGATGCCGGGCGACCTGGTGATTGTTGCGGCGACCCGCAAGGCGCTAACCGATCTGCTCTCCGAAAAGCCGGCTATGTTGCAGGATATCTGGCAGAGCGGCGTCCCTGAAACGGATGATTCAGGTGAGCATCAACTCGGCCTCGTCGAGGCGGTCATCGCGCCGGGTTCCCGGATGGCCGGTCGCACGGTGGAGATGCTCGGCTTTCGCCGCCTGACCCGCGCGGTGACACTCGGCATCCAGCGCCGTAGCCGTATGATCCGCGCCAAGCTCGGCGAAATCCGGCTAGAGGCGGGCGACACGCTTCTGCTGTGTGGGCCGGTCAGCGCGTTTCGAAACCTCAGGACCAGTCGCGACCTGATCCTGCTCGAATGGTCTCAGAGCGAGTTTCCGACCACGACGCGCGCGCAGGTTGCCCGTCTGATTACAGTGCTGATGGTGCTGGCCGCCGCCACCGGCATTGCCAGCATCACGCTCGCGTCCATCGTGGCGGCGACCGCGATGATCCTGCTACAATGCCTGAACCATCGCCAGGCGGCCCGGTCTCTGGACCTGCGCATTTACCTAGTGATTGCCGCCGCTCTCGCGATGGGGGTTTCGCTTGAAATGACGGGCGCGGCGCAGATGATCGCTGAGCTGGTCGTCCTGCTGGCGTCGCCATATGGCACGCTCGCTATCCTGTCGGCGATCTTCCTCACCGTCGCGATCCTCACCAACATCTTGAGCAATGCCGCGACGGCCGTATTGTTCACGCCGATCGCGATTTCAGCGGCGGAACAGACCGGCGCAGACCCGTTCCCGTTCCTGCTCGCAGTGATTTACGCAGCCAATTGTGCCTTCGCGACACCTATTGCGTATCAGACAAATATGCTGGTTATGGGACCTGGGCACTACAAGTTTGGAGACTTTTTACGCTTTGGTGGCCCACTGGTCATATTAATGTGGGCAGCATTTACGATCATGGCCCCTTGGCGCTTTGACCTTTAGATGCGTAAATTAGGGATATGAAGCTAGACGAATCGCTCTTTCAGTTACCGGGACTCCGGCGTGGATTGCGCTTCTATGTGACGGGCGCAAGCCCTTGCCCCTACCTGCCAGGTCAGATCGAGCGCAAAGGCTTCACCCATCTGACGCAGGACAATCCGGATGCTCTGCATGATCAGCTGAGCCGGGCCGGATTCCGCCGCAGCCAGGGCGTCGCCTACCGCCCCGCCTGCCCGACTTGCAATGCCTGTCGCTCTGTCCGCGTCGATGTGGCGAATTTCAAGGCCAGCAGGAACCAGAAGCGGATCATCAAGACAAACGCCGATCTCGTTCGCAGGCCGATCGAAGCACGCGCCAATCGCGAACACTTTCGTTTGCTCAAGACTTATCTGAACTCGCGCCATGATGGCGGCGGCATGTCCGACATGGGGTATCGCGAGTATTGCGCGATGATCAATGACAGCCCGGTCCAGACTCTGCTGTTCGAATATCGCATTGGCGAAGGCGATGATGCACCTTTGGCGGCGGTCTCGCTCACCGATGTCGTCCGCGATGGCTTTTCGATGGTCTACACATTCTTTGATCCCGGCTTGCGCCAGCGCAGTCTCGGGACATTCATGATCCTCGACCACGTGCTGCATGCCAGCGACCTTGGTCTGCCCCACGTCTATTTGGGCTACTGGATCAAGGACAGCGAAAAAATGGACTACAAGCGGCGGTTCAAGCCTCTGGAAGTGCTTGACGGCGGACGATGGCGCGCGCTTGAAGACAGTGAATAATCCATCGGGAGAAACCAAATGATTGACCGCCGGAAACTGCTCGGTGCTGCCACACTCGGGGCCGCCGGACTGGCCGCAACAGCATGCTCGCAATCTGCAAGTGATGGCACCGCCGGACCTGCGGTTCAGACGCGCAAGAAGCGCCGCCTGACGATGACAACGACCTGGCCAAAGGATCTGCCGGGCCTTGGCACCGCAGCGCAGCGCCTGGCCGATCGTATTGAGGCGCTTTCCGAGGGGCAGATGGAGGTGCAGGTCTACGCTTCGGGCGAGCTCGTCCCGGCATTTGAAGCCTTTGACGCTGTCGCCTCCGGCAATGTCGATATTTATCATGGCGCCGATTATTACTGGCAGTCCAAATCCAAGGCCTTCAACTTCTTCACCGCGGTTCCGATGGGCATGACCGCGCCGGAAATCATGGGATGGATCGATTTTGGCGGCGGTCAGGAATTGTGGGAAGAACTCTCCGGCCAGTTTGGCGTGATCGCCTTTCAGGCCGCCAATACCGGACACCAGATGGGCGGCTGGTTCAAGAATGAGGTCAACAGCCTCGACGATTTCCGCGGCTTGAAGATGCGTATTCCCGGCATGGGCGGCGATGTGGTTCGCGCGCTCGGCGGCGCTGCGGAAGCGCTCCCCGGCAACGAGATCTACCAGGCGCTGCAGACGGGCCGGATCGATGCGACTGAATGGGTTGGCCCATGGAACGATTATTTCCTCGGTTTTCACCGCGAGGCGAAATTCCACTACGGACCCGGCTTCCACGAGCCAGGAAGCGCCCTGGCGCTCGGCATGAACCGTTCGAAATGGGATAGCCTCGCGCCGACCGAACAGGCGATCATCCGCACAGCGGCGGGTGAGATCAACAATCTCTCAGTCGGCGAGTTCACCTACCAGAACGGGGTGTACCTCGAGAAACTCGTGAATGAGGAAGGCGTTCAGCTCCGCCAGTTCCCTGAGGATGTAATGGCGCGGGTGCAGGAAATCTCAGCCGATATTCGGCGCGATGCCGGCCAGGAAGGCGATCTGGAACGTCGCATCTATGAAAGCTTCGAGGATGCGCTGATCAAGATGCGCGGCTGGGCGAGCATTGCCGACAGCCCATACATGGTGGCGCGCGAACTGTAGGCGCCGCTCCGACGAACACGAGAGAGGAGCTGGGGTCTGGATATGGAAGAAATCGTTTCCAGCGTGGGAACAGGATTGCGGTTCGTAGGCTATGGGCTCGCGCCGCTATTGCTCCTGCCACTGGTCATCCTCGCAGTTCCCAAACCGCTGGCAGGTATTTCTGACAAAATATCCCGGATCCTTGATCGCGTGTCGGGCACAGCGATGGGGTTTGCGCTGGCCGCCGCGTTTTCGATCATCCTGATCCAGCTCGCGGCCGTTCTATTGCGTTACGTCTTCGGACTAAGCTTCAGCTGGCTCAATGATAGCGTGATCTTCACTTTTGCGATGATGTTCATGCTGGGCGCCGCGGCCACGTTGCGTGACGATGGGCATGTGCGCGTCGACATCCTGCGCCCGCGCTTCGGTCCGCGAACTAAAGCTGGCATCGAACTGTTTGGCTCGCTGGTCTTCATCGTGCCGATTGGTATCCTCATACTGTATGCCGGGTCGGGTCTGATCGCGCGCAGCTGGATCGGGCTGGAGCACTTCAACGAGAGTGACGGGCTGCCGATCAAATACCTGTTCAAGACCATGGTGCCACTTTTTGCGGTCCTGATGATTGGTCAGGCGCTTAGTCAGTCGATCAAGGCTGCGCTGGTGCTTCGCGGCCTGCGCGAACCGGCTTCGGAGTCCGATCACAGCGCGGAGGCGGTGTGATGGAAATAGAACTGATCCTTGCGCTTGGCATGTTCCTATGCACCATTCTGGCCTTGCTGGCTGGATATCCGGTTGCTCTGACACTCGGCGGCGTCGCCCTGGTTTTCGGACTGATCGGGGTCGAGATGGGCCTGATCCCGCTGCCCATTCTTCGCAACCTTCCGAGCCGCATCCTCGGCTCTATGGAAAACCAGGTGCTGATCGCTGTTCCTCTATTCGTGCTGATGGGGGTTATTCTTGAACGGTCGAAAGTCGCGGATGATCTCCTGCATACGGCCAGTCGATTATTGGCGCGGGTGCGCGGCGGTCTTGGCTATGCTGTGGTCATCGTCGGCGCGCTGCTCGCTGCCTCGACCGGGATTGTCGGCGCGACCGTGATTACAATGACGCTGATCGCCCTGCCGACCATGTTGAAGCAGGGATATGACCCCAAGCTCGCCACCGGCACGATTGCGGCAAGTGGCACGCTGGGGCAGATCATCCCGCCCAGCATTGTCCTGATCCTGCTCGCCGACGCCGTCTCGAATGCCAACCAGTCTGCAGCGATGCGCTCTGGCGGCGGCGCGGGCGTGGTGTCGGTGGGTGATTTGTTTGCCGGGGCCCTGATCCCAGGCCTGATGCTGGTCGGACTGTACCTGCTCTACCTCGTGATCACGGCCATCCTGCGACCGAGCGCCAGCCCGGCCGTTGAGATCGAAGAGGACACCGAACCGCTAACGGCCAGCGAGATTGCCCGCAGCCTTGGCGCGCCGCTTCTGCTGATCATCGCCGTGCTGGGATCGATTCTAGGCGGGCTTGCCTCTCCGACCGAGGCGTCGGCGATTGGCGCAGGCGGCGCATTGCTGCTCGCCGGGCTTCGACTGGCTCCCGAACACGGACGCCCTGGTGATCTCAGCAGCATCTGGGGTGCTTTTGTCAGCGTCGTGGTCCTTGGCGTCCTGGCCAATATGATGGACCTGCGGATCAATCGTGAGAGCATCCCGGTGGGAGACTATGTCGGCATCGGGGTCGCTGGATTTGCCAGTCTGGTCTTTCTGGGCGGCATGCTTTCAGCTGCGCGCGTACTGATCCGGGCCCAGCAGCTCAGCGATGCCCTGAAGTCAGGTGTGCAAATTACCAGCATGGTGTTCCTCATCCTGATTGGTGCCAGCCTGTTCGCCCTGGTGTTTCGGGCCTATGGCGGGGATCACTATGTCGAGGCCCTGCTCACGGGCATTCCGGGCGGTTTGTGGGGCGCGCTCGCCATCACGATGCTGGTCATGTTCGTCCTTGGCTTCTTCCTGGACTTTATCGAGATCGTGTTCGTCGTCGTCCCGATCGTGGCACCGCCGCTGATCATCCTCGGCGCGGACCCGGTCTGGCTGGCCATTCTGATGGCCCTTAACCTTCAAACCAGCTTCCTGACACCGCCTTTTGGCTTCGCCCTCTTTTACTTGCGCGGCGCTGCCCCGGACGGGGTAGAAACAATGGATATCTGGCGCGGTGCGATCCCGTTCATTGGCCTGCAGATGATCATGATCGCCCTGGTCGCCGTGATCCCGGCCCTCGCGACCTGGTTGCCGACTTTCGTGAGATAAATAAACAAGGCACCCCATGGGAAATGAGGTGCCTTGCCATGTTGCTGTGTGAGGAAAATGCCAGCGCAGTTTGCTGCGGCTAGAACTTCACTTCTGGCGGTGTGCTCATGGTGGCGCGGTCTTCGCCGAGGTCGAAGAATTCGCGCGGCTCGAAATTGAAGCTACCCGCGACGAGTGAACCCGGGAATTGCTCCCGTGCCGTATTATAATCCTGGACGGCCGAGTTGTAGAACCGCCGCGCCGCAGCGATCTTGTCCTCAATGACGGCAAGCTCATCCTGCAAATCCATGAAATTCTGGTTGGCTTTCAGGTCCGGATAGGCTTCGGCCAGCGCAAAGAGCCGTCCAAGCGCCTGACCGAGTACACCCTCCGCGGCGCCCATTTCGCCTGGCGTATTGGCCGCGACGGCGCCCTGACGCGCCTGAATGACAGCGTCCAGCGTTTCTTTCTCGTGCGCGGCATAGCCTTTGACCGTTTCAACCAGGTTCGGAATCAGGTTCTGGCGCTGCTTCAGCTGCACATCGATATCGGCAAATGCCTGGTTGCACCGCTGCCGCTTGGCCACGAGGCCATTGTAAATACCAATCACAAAGACGGCGAGCAGGACGATGAGGCCCAGGACGACGTAGAGTGGAGTCATGCGGAAGATCCCCCTTGGAGTTCATGTTGGTGCTTAGCTAAACAGCTCCACCTCGCGACGCAAGCGTCACGCGTCCACCAAAGCTCTGGCCCGGGCGAAGATGTTCTCAAACATTTCTTCGGTAAGGCGCCGCGTATTGGTGTTGTAGCGGGAACAATGATAGCTGGAGAGCAGGGTCATATCACCCACCTGATACTCTGTTCCGTGTCCGAAGGGATGGTCTTTCAGCTTCAAACCGAGCGTGCGAACCGTCGAATCATGGCTGATTTTTCCCAGACACAGGAGGACTTTCGCACGCGGCAAAGCATCGATTCGGGCTTTCAGGAAGGGGCGGCACTGGTTGATCTCGGCACCGACCGGTTTGTTCTGCGGCGGCACGCAGCGCACCGCATTGGTGATCATCGCTTTTTTAAGCTTCAGCCCATCATCCGGGCGGCGATCATAGGTCCCCTCACTGAACCCGAACTTTCCAAGCGTCGCATAGAGCAAGTCGCCCGCCCAGTCCCCCGTAAAGGGCCGTCCGGTCCGGTTGGCGCCTGTCATGCCTGGCGCGAGACCGATGACCAGCAATTCAGCGTGCTTATCGCCGAAACTCGGCACCGCACCGTTGAACCAGTCGGGCTCTTTCTGGCGCTGCTCGAGGATAAACTGGCGCAGCCTCGGGCATAGATCGCAGTCTTTCGGGGCTTCGGCGGGAACGCTCACAACCGGTCTCGAACTCCTGCTCTGCGTGCGGCTCATTGCAGGGTTGCGTAAATAGAGCTGTTTGAGAATGCAAGGGCGGGTTGCGCTTGTCTGCTGCACTGCATATAAGGGCGGGCTACAGGAGAATTACATGGCCCGTGTCACCGTTGAAGACTGCGTCGAGCAGGTTCCAAATCGTTTTGATCTGATCCTTCTGGCGGCTCAGCGCTCGCGCATGATCCGTGAGGGGTCGCCGATTACGGTTGACCGCGACAATGACAAGGATCCTGTTGTGTCCTTGCGCGAAATTGCTGATCAGACTGTCGACCTGAAAGTCGTCAAGGAGTCTCTGGTGGCTGACCTTCAGGAAGTACGCCCTGGCGAGGAAGAAGAGCGCGAAGCCGATCGCCTGGCGCTTCAGTCTGGCCCTGCCGCGACCGAAGAAGACGTCATGCGTGCCTACCAGGCCGAACTGGAATCCGGCCGCGACGACCGAATGTAGGTGTAAATGGCAAATGCGACCGTCAAATCTGCAGACCGGTCGCGCGCCTCAAGGCCGCCGCGTGGCATACGCGATGACGAGCCATTTCTGACCAAAGAAGAACTTGCCGGCATGGTGCTCGCTTACCAGCCGGACGCCGACCGCGCGCGCCTGCACAAGGCCTATGATTTTGCCCGCGAGAAACATGGCGACCAGCTGCGCCAGTCTGGCGACCCCTATTATTCGCACCCCGTGCGGGTCGCGACCCTGCTCGCCTCCGTTCGGCTCGACGAAGCGACAATCATGGCGGGGCTTCTACATGACACCGTCGAAGATTGCGATGATGTCGACCTCGCCCAAATCGAGGAATTGTTTGGTGCGGACGTCGCTGAGCTTGTGGACGGCGTCACCAAGCTTGGTCAGCTGGAATATCAAAGCGAAGCCAGCAAGCAGGCCGAGAATTTCCAGAAGTTTATTCTCGCCACGGTGAACGATATTCGGGTCCTGCTAGTGAAGCTCGCTGACCGTACGCACAATATGCGGACGCTTCATTTCAAGACCAAGGAAGAATCCCGCCGCCGCGTCGCTCGCGAGACGATGGACCTTTACGCGCCGCTCGCGCGCCGCATCGGTCTCCATTATCTCGCCTCAGAAATGGAAGACCTCGCCTTCCAGCATCTCAATCCGGAAGCCCGCGCGCAAATTCTCCACCAGCTGGAGGCGCTGGAGTCCCGGAACAAGGATGATCTGGAACGCATTCGTCTCGCCATCCGTCAAGTTATGGAGCGAGAAGGCATAGAATGCCGGATCAAGGGACGCCGCAAGGAGCCCTACTCGATCTGGCGCAAGCTGGAAAAGAAATCCATTTCGTTTGAGGATGTTGCCGACATATTCGGGTTCCGCGTGATCGTCGACACGGTGCCTCTTTGCTATCGTGCGCTCGGTGTTTTCCATACCGAATGGGCGTGTCTGCCAGACCGATTCCGGGATTTTATTTCCGTCCCCAAACCCAACGGATATGCCTCGCTCCATACGACGGTTCGCGCCAGCGGCAATCGCCTCGTCGAATTGCAAATCCGTACCGAGGAGATGGACGATACAGCCGAACGCGGCGTGGCGGCGCACTGGACCTATAAGAACAGCGCCTATGGCTTCGATGTGGAAAGCTCCAAGGCGGCGGGCCTCGATCCGGCGGCGAACCTGCAAGCCTTTGGCGAGCTTCTCAGCCATGGCGGCGATGCCGACGATTTCCTCGAGCACGCAAAGATGGAGATGTATCGCACGCATGTCTTCGCCTTCACGCCTAAAGGGCGGCTGGTGCTGCTGCCTGCCGGGTCGATGCCGCTCGATTTTGCCTACGCTGTCCACACCGTCGTGGGCGACACCTGCGATGGTGCCAAAATCAATGGCGTCCCCCGCAACATGCGCGCGGCGCTGCAGAATGGGGACGTCGTGGAGATTATTCGCCGTGAAGATCCACGCCCTCTTCCGGGCTACGAGACGCTTTGTGTCACGGGCCGCGCCCGGGCCGCGCAACGCAAGCTGCGGCGCGAGCTTGAAACACAGCAATTTGCCAATCTCGGTCGAAACCTGCTTGAGCGCGCGCTGCGCCAGCACGAGATCGACCCGGTCAGTGTCGACATGCGCCAGGTCTCCGAACGCGCCGGTTTTGACGGCGTGCAAGCCATGTTTGAAGCCCTCGGCAGGACGCAAGAGGAAGTCAGCCGCATTATCGGCGTGGCATTTCCAGGCCTTGATCTGGATGCATCAAAATCTGGTGAAACAGTGACCCTTGACGATGAGCATGCTGCCAGCCTGATCGCTGGTGAGAACCTCACCCCAGGGGTGACGCTTCATCTTGGCGAATGCTGCCATCCCATCCCTGGCGACCGGATCGTCGGGGTTCGCGAGCCGCAAAAGGGTCTGGTGGTGCATACGATCTATTGTGGTCAGGTCGCGAAATATGATGACCGCCCGGATCTCTGGGTTGACCTGCAATGGACCGAGCTTGCCAAGTCTGGCGTCCGCGCGATCGGGCGCATTTCAGTCAATGCAGCAGACCACAAGGGTGTCCTCGCGCAGCAATGCTCGGTTGTGGCCCAGGCCGGCGGCAATATTCGCGGCGTTGCCACCCACAGCCATGGCCCAGGCTTCATGGAGCTTGTCTTTGACATCGAAGTCGAGGATTTACGGCACCTGGAACAAATCAAAGCAGCCTTGCGCGCCCTCGCCGTCGTCGAGCGCGTGGAGCGCCTCGAGGAGAGTGAATTTGAATAATGAACAGGTCTTGCAAGTCTTTCGGGATGCCGGAGCCTTGCTTGAGGGACATTTTATCCTTTCATCCGGGCGGCGTAGCCCGGTTTTTCTTCAAAAGGCCCTGGTCTTTTCGCAGCCGGAACTGTCAGCCAAGCTGTGCGCCGCGCTGGCCGAGAAAGTGAAAGAACGCCTGGGCGAGATTGACGTCGTTGTCGGCCCGGCCATGGGCGGCGTTATCCCGAGCTATGAGCTGGCCCGGCACCTGGGCTGCCGCGCCGTCTTCGTCGAACGCGTCGATGGCGCCTTTGAGCTGCGCCGGAGCTTTGAGATCGGCAACACAGATCGCGTTCTGATTGCAGAAGATATTGTCACCACGGGTCTGTCTTTCCGGGAGACGGTTGAGGCGCTGAAGAAGCTTCCCGGTACCGTAATTGGTGGCTCCTGCATCATCGACCGGAGCGGCGGCGAAGCCGATGTCGGCTGCGAGCTGGTCTCGCTCGCATCCATCAAGTTCCCCGACTATGATGCCGACGACCTGCCGCCAGAGCTGGAAGCGATCCCCGCCTATAAGCCCGGCAGCCGGGGCTTGAAATAATGGCTGAGCGCATCCGTCTCGGCGTCAACATCGACCATGTCGCAACCATTCGGAATGCGCGCGGCGGGGCGCATCCGGACATTGCGCGTGCGGCTGAGATTGCAACAAAAGCCGGGGCGGATGGCATCACGTTCCATTTGCGCGAAGATCGCCGTCACATCATGGACCCCGACCTGGAAGCGATCCGCGCAGCAACGCACCTGCCGCTGAACATGGAAATGGCCGCCACCGACGAGATGCACGTCATCGCCATGAACTATAAGCCGGAAACAGCGATGTTCGTGCCGGAAAAACGCGAAGAGCGCACAACCGAAGGCGGCCTGAACGCTGCGCGCGAGCATAATAAACTCGCGCCGATGATCCGCGCCCTGAAAGACAATGGCAGCCGCGTTTCGCTGTTTATCGAGCCAGATCCGGTCCAGCTCATCGCCGCCCAACGCATGGGCGCCGACATTACCGAGTTTCATACCGGTCGCTTCGTCGAACTCAGCCTCGCTGGAGAGGCGGAACTCGCAGATATCGAACGTCAACGGATCGCCGATTGCGCCAAGCGCGCCGTAGAGATTGGGATAGAACCCCAGGCCGGTCATGGCCTGACCTATGACACTGTGAAGCCAATCGCTGCCATCCCCGAGCTGACCGAACTGAATATCGGGCATTTCCTGATTGGAGAAGCGATATTCGCCGGCCTCGAACCGGCAATCCAGCGCATGCGCGAGCTGATGGACGAGGCGCGTGCATGATCATCGGTATCGGCAATGATCTCTGCAATATTGAACGCATTCAACGGTCGCTCGACCGGTTTGGCGAACGCTTTGAGCAGCGATGCTTCACCGAAGGCGAAATTGCCAAGGCGCGGCGGCGGCGTCTGACCGCGGAAACCTATGCCAAAAGGTTTGCCGCCAAGGAGGCCTGTGCCAAAGCCCTCGGAACCGGCGTACCGCGCCGCGGCGTGCACTGGAAAATGATAGAAGTGGTCAACCTGCCTTCAGGCAAACCGACACTGAAGTTGACGGAAGGCGCTAAAAAGAGGTTAGATGAGCTCACCCCAGAGGGGCATCTGGCGTACGTTCACCTGACGATGACCGACGATCATCCTTGGGCTGAAGCGCACGTGATCATAGAGGCCCTTCCCGAATGAAACGTCCATCTCGTCCAAAACGCACGCGCTTGCGCGCTGCCGCGAAGATTATGTCCCACCCTGACCTGAGCCAGGCCCAGCGCCGCGAGCTCGAACGCACGATCGGTTATCGCTTTCATGATAGCGACATCCTGATCCACGCGCTGATCCACCCCAGTCTGATTGACGAATATCGCGGCGGTGCCAGCTTTTCGAACCAGAGAATGGAATTCCTCGGCGACCGTGTCCTCGGCCTGGTTATTGCGGAGATGCTGATCAACAAATATCCCAAAGAGCGCGAAGGCTTCATGACCAAACTGTTTCACAACCTGGTCAGCGGGCAGACCTGCGCAGCGGTCGGCGCCGAGCTTAACCTCCGCCAATACCTGTTCATGGACGCGTCCATGCATAGCAACAAGAATGCGAATTATGACCGGGCCGTTGCCGACGCCGTCGAGGCCTTGATCGCCGCGATCTATCTCGATGGCGGGCTTGATGCGGCGGAGAAGTTCATCAAACGCTGCTGGATCTTTGACCATATGAGCAAGGATCCGGACGAGACCGAATCCAATCCGAAAACCAAGCTCAGTGACTGGTGCGGCCAGAACAAAGCGCCTTACGCGGCCTATGAGACGCTGCAGACATCGGGGCCTGACCATGCGCCAGTCTTTACTGTAAAAGCCTCTGTCGAAGGCCATGGCGAAGCCACCGCCAAAGGTGGTAACAAGGCCGAAGCCGAACGCGCTGCAGCAAGCGCACTCCTCGATCTTCTGGAAGACACATGACATCAAGCGAAACCGCCCTGCCGGACAGTTTAGACATCACGCATGCAGGCTTTGCCGCGATCATCGGCGCGCCAAATGCCGGGAAGTCGACCCTGACCAATCACCTGGTCGGCACCAAAGTCGCGATTGTCACGCATAAGGTCCAAACCACCCGCTTCCCCATTCGCGGCGTTGCCCATCACGGGAACGCGCAAATCGTCCTGGTCGACACGCCGGGGATCTTTCGCGCCAGGAAAAGGCTTGATCGCGCCATGGTCAAAGCCGCCTGGTCCGGAGCGGATGAGGCCGATGCGGTGGTTCACCTGATCGACGCCTCCGCATGGGTCGCAGACAAGGCTGGCGAAGCCACAGGCGCGCAAAAGCTCTCCGTGGAAGATGATCGCCGGGTGATGGAGACCTTGAAGGAAAACGACCGGAAAGTGTTCCTGGCGCTCAACAAGATCGATCTGTTCCCGCATGAGCAGGTCTTGCCCATCATGGCCGAGCTGAACGCTGCGGGCGTCTATGAGGAGATCTTCATGATCTCTGCCCTGAATGGTGACGGCATCGCGCCGCTACTCAGCAAGCTTGCGGAACGCATGCCAGAAGGACCTGCTTTATATCCGCCGGATCAGACCGCTGACTTGCCGATGCGCCTGCTCGCCGCCGAAGTCACACGAGAAAAACTGATGCTGCGCCTGCATCAGGAGCTGCCTTATCAACTGATGGTCGAGACGGAGAGTTGGGAACCCTTCGAAAACGGCTCTGTTCGCATCAGACAGGCGGTGATCATTGCCCGCGAACAGCATAAAGGCATGGTGCTCGGCAAGGGCGGCAGTGCGATCAAGGCCATCGGCAAGGCCGCGCGGGAGGAGCTGACCGAGATGCTCGGCCAGACCGTGCACCTCATCCTGTTTGTGAAAGTCGACCCGAAATGGATGGAACGACGCGAAGCCTACGCCTCTGTCGGCCTGGAATTTGATGCGTAGGGGCTGTCCCCATGCAATGGCGTGATGAAGCTCTGATTCTGGGTGGGCGCCGGTTCGGTGAAAGCGGGTTGATCCTCGACGCGCTCACCGCGACAAAGGGACGACGATCTGGCCTCGTCTATGGCGGGGCGAGCCGCAAGAAACGCCCTCAATTCGAAGCTGGCAATACGGTCGAGCTGGCCTGGACCGGTCGGCTCGAGGAACAGCTCGGTCGGTTCAATGTCGCTGAGGTGACAACCAGCCGCGCGGGGCGATATCTTGATCGCCCGGAAGCGCTCGCGGCGCTGACGACGGTAACCGCGCTGCTGCGCGGCGCTGTGGATGAGGGCGATTCGGCCGGGTCGGCGCTATTCCAGCCGACAATCCTGCTCCTCGACGCGCTCGACAACTGGCCCGTCTGGCCTGCTCTCTATGCAAAGTGGGAGCTCGGCCTCCTTTCCTCGCTTGGCTTTGGCCTCGACCTCGACAAATGCGCGCTGTCGGGCGCGAATGATGGCCTGACCCACGTCTCTCCTAAGACCGGACGCGCCGTCAGAGGCTCGGAAGCCGAAGATTATGTCGAACGCCTGTTCCCCTTGCCGGCATTTCTGGTTGATCCGTCTGCTCTGGCAATGGCCGAGGATATTGAGGACGCGCTACAACTGACGGGTTATTTCCTTGAAGAGAGACTGTTTTCCAGCGTCCACAAGCCGCTGCCACCGGAACGTGCCCGGCTCGTTCCAAAACTTATTGGCTAGTTTCTGCAATATTCAACTTGCATTCAGGTGCGACCTCGCAGAGGAGGAGCGTGTTCAGGGGCAGAGAGTAATTTTTCAAGAGGCTGATAATGAAAAAGACTGTCTTGTTTGGCGCCATGAGCGTTGCCCTCCTCGGACTGGTTGGCTGTATCCATGTGGATGAAGGCGACTGGTCAGATTCCGAAGAAATCGCCCGCAATACCGATACTGCGCTGCGCGTTTGCGGAGGCCCCGGCACCGTCGACGAAGTGACGGAAGACGGGTTTTCCTGCAAGGACGACTAATTCAATCGGCGTGCCGACAATGCTCCGCCGCGAATATTGTCGGCACGTCTCTATTTCGCTCTGACGTCTTGCCCGCGCGCCGAACGGCCCGCATCGACAATGTATGCAAGTCAAAGACGATATCGCCTGGATGCCGGTGGCGAACAATTGCTGCCAGACGCAGGCCGGGTCGCAAGATCCGAGTTTGTCCGTCGATTTTCAGATCAGGGGCGGCGGGACCGGGCTTTTGGTCAAAGTCGACACAGACCATCCCTGCGGCATAAAACAGATCGAAGTCCAGTTGCGTTTGATCGCTGATCCAGCTCGCCTCTGGTCGCTCAACGCGCGCATGACGGAATCGTTCGAGTGGACGTTCGGCCCGGACGAAGCGCGGCAATTGCCTGAGCCGATCGGGCCAGGCGTTTCGTTGTTGGTAATTGCGATAAGTGAATGCGCAACCGCCGCGCGCTTCAGCCGGGACATCAGACGGTTCTAGGTCACGACCTGCGCTAGCCAGGTCTCAGCGACAGGTTTCCGTGCTGCCCATATCGAGATGAAAATGATCGGCATGCGCGGCGTCATAGTCAGGCCCGAGCGTGACAGAGAAAAGTCGGCACGCTTTCTTGTGAATCCGTGACAGGAACTTGCCTTTGTCGCTGCGCTCGCGCCAATGATCCTTCACGCGGATCTGGGTCCCGTCTTCCAGCACAAAGCCGTAAATATCGATCGCATTGGCATAGGAATGCTGGCTACGCGTGCGGGTACCAGCAATATTGCGGCAGCTGAAGGAGCCAAAAGTCTCGATCTGGCGCAGCGGCGAATCGAACATCTTCTCGGCTTGCGGGCGCAGGACATGTCTTTCCCAAATATGCAGCGCCGCCATCTGATGACAGGTCATCCGGAGCGGCGCGGCATTATAGGGCGTCAGGGACCGTTTCAGGTTTAGCGTTTCCTCGAGCGGGCATCGCGCGTTCGCCCCGTCTGCGGCGACAATTTCAAACGCCACCCCCGCATCGGCCCGCTTCTGGCGGCACATTTCCTCATTATATTTCAGTGCAGTAAGCTTTCCGTAGGTCGCCAGCCCCAAAGGTTCGGTCAGGTCTGGTGGGCGGAGCGGATTGTGCTGCGTTGGAAGAAACCGGTGCATCAGATAAGCCAGCCCCACCAGCCCGATCGCCAATAAAATCAGTCGCCAGTGGCGCATGGTATTCCTTCATTAACCAAACCGCGTTTTCTGTTAACCTGTACATGAGTGTGGCGATTCTACGCCCACTGGAGATTTATGGGGTGCGCATGTCCGACATTCTGGAACCAGAAGACGATCGCATTATCAATGAACCACTCAGCGAAGCGCTAACCAAGCGCTACCTCGCTTATGCCCTCTCGACGATTACATCCCGGGCCCTGCCTGACGTCCGCGACGGCCTGAAACCCGTGCAGCGCCGGATCCTGTACGGCATGCGCGAGCTCAAGCTCAATCCGGATGGTGGCTATCGCAAATGCGCGAAAGTCGTCGGTGAGGTGATGGGTAATTATCACCCGCACGGTGATGCCTCGATTTACGACACGATGGTCCGCCTCGCGCAGGATTTTTCTGTTCGATATCCGCTCGTCGACGGCCAGGGTAATTTCGGCAATATTGACGGCGATAGCGCCGCGGCAATGCGCTACACCGAAAGCCGCATGACCGAAGCCGCCCAGCTGCTGCTGGAAGGCCTCAACGAAGACGCGGTCGACTTCAAACCGACCTATGATGAAAATGATGAAGAACCGGTCGTCCTGCCCGCTGGCTTTCCAAACCTGCTAGCCAATGGTGCCACCGGGATTGCGGTTGGCATGGCGACCAGCATCCCTCCGCACAATGTTGCTGAAGTGATTGATGCCGCCCTGCTTCTTATCGATCGCAAGACCACGCCGACAGAAGAACTGCTCGAAGTAATGCCCGGCCCCGATTTTCCGACCGGCGGCATTATCGTGGAGCCGAAAGACTCGATCCTGGAAGCCTATGAAACAGGGCGCGGCAGCTTCCGCATGCGCGCCAAATGGGACGTTGAGGACCTCGGTCGCGGTACTTGGCAAGTCGTCGTGACGGAGATTCCCTACCAGGTTCAGAAGTCCAAGCTGATTGAACGTCTCGCAGACTTGATCGAGACCAAGAAGGCGCCGCTCCTCGCCGATGTCCGCGACGAAAGCGCCGAGGATATTCGCCTCATTCTGGAGCCGCGCGCGAAAACAGTCGAGCCGGACGTCCTGATGGAAAGCCTGTTCCGGATATGTGATCTGGAATCGCGGTTCAGCCTCAACATGAACGTCCTGCATAAGGGGGCGCCGCAAGTAATGGGGCTGCGCCAGGTTCTGCGGGCCTATCTCGACCATCGCCGCGACGTCGTCGTGCGCCGGGCGGAGTTCCGTCTCGACAAGATCGAAAAGCGCCTGCACCTGCTCGACGGTTATCTGATCGCCTATCTGAATATTGATGAGGTGATCCGCATTATCCGCGAGGAAGATCATCCCAAACAAGTGATGATTGACCGGTTCGGGATAACTGAAATCCAGGCCGAAGCGATTCTCAACCTTCGCTTGCGCGCTTTGCGCAAGCTGGAAGAAATGGAAATCCGCAAGGAGCATGAGACCCTCAATGAAGAACGCAGCGATATCGTTGCGATGCTCGGCTCCGAGGCGCGCCAGTGGACCAAGGTCAAGAAAGAGCTGAAGGAAGCGCGCAAAGCCTTCGATCCTGAGACCGAACTCGGTCGCCGCCGCGCCAATTTCGAAGAGGCGCCTGTAATCGATGTGGGCGCGGCGCTCGAAGCGTCCATGCCAAAAGAACCACTCACCGTGGTCCTGTCCAGCAAAGGCTGGATCAGAGGCATGAAAGGGCATGGTCTCGATCTCGATTCAGCCAAGTTCAAGGATGGCGACACCCTGCTCTTCGCAGAGGAAGTGCATACGACCGACAAGCTGATCCTGATGTCGTCAGACGGACGCGCCTTCACGCTGACCTGTGACAAGCTCCCTGGCGGTCGCGGGCATGGCGAACCGATCCGGATTTCGATCGACCTTGAGGACAGTGTTGAAATTGTCGCCATGTTCAAGCTGGACGATGGGCGCAAGCGGATCATGGCGTCCGATGCCGGCTATGGCTTCATCGTCCAGGAAAGTGAACTGGAATCAAACCGCAAGGCCGGAAAATCGGTTGTCAGCGTGCCAGACGGCTCGAAGCTCCTCAACGCAGACCTTGCCAATGGTGACCATGTCGCTGTGATCGGCACGAATAAGAAGCTGCTCATCTTCCCGCTCGACGAGCTGCCCGAAATGGCGCGCGGCAAGGGGAACAAGCTGCAGAATTATCGTGGGTCTGATAAGCTTGCGGATGTCCTGGTCTTCTACGCCGAAGATGGCCTGATCGTTACAGACAGCGCTGGGCGGATGCGCGGCTTTCCGGAATGGCAGGACTGGATCGGCAAACGCGCTCAGGCCGGCAAGGCGCCGATGCGCGGCTTCCCGAGATCTGGAAAGTTTACGGGTTAAGCCGGGGCGGCTAAGCTACTGGCATGATCACTCCCGGATATGTGCAGCGCATGGCGCGCTATAATCGCTGGCAAAACGAAAATATCTATGGCGCGGCAGACCAATTGTCGGACGCTGAGCGACGCCTCGATCGCGGCAGCTTTTTCAAGTCTATCCACGCGACACTGTCGCACATTCTATGGGCCGACGAGCTTTGGATGAGCCGACTGGCCGACTGGCAGCCGCCAGACGGGCCATCCAGAGAGACGCCGCTTTACAATGACTGGGCCGATCTGAAGGCGCGGCGCGCGGATGCGGATCAACGCTTCCTGCGCTGGGGAGACGGGCTCACGCAGGAACAAGTGGATGGCGACCTGGAATGGTATTCCGGGTCAATGGGGCGCGGCATGACCAGCCCGCGCGCTGTGTGCATCATGCAGGTCTTCAATCACCAGACCCATCATCGCGGACAGGTCCACGCCATGCTGACCAGCGCGGGCATTACGCCCGACGATACGGACATTCCATTCATGCCCGACACTTACCTTTAGACAGAGTGCCAGATCAGAATGTTAGCGAATCCCCCGCCTGTCCGTCTGGATATCACTTCACCATTGGGCGAGATTGTCCTGAACAAACCGGAAAAGCGCAATGCACTTTCCGTCGACATGTGGGCGCAATTCCCGGCTCTGGTGGCCGATGCGACGGACAATCCAGAGGTCAAAGTCCTGATCATTCATGGCGGCGATGCGGGGGCTTTTGCGGCGGGCGCAGACATTTCCGAGTTCGAAGATATCTACGCCACGCGCGACAGTGCCAAGGCCTCCGGCGACACGATCGCCGCCGCTCTGGACGCTGTGGAAGCCTGCCCGAAACCCACCATCGCGGCCATTGAAGGCGCGTGCGTCGGCGGCGGGGTCAGTCTCGCCATGGCCTGCGATCTGCGCGTGGCCAGCGAAAGCAGCAAGTTCGGGGTAACACCGGGCAAGCTTGGCCTCGTCTATCCCGCCGGCGACACAAGGCGTCTTTTGCAAGCCATCGGGCCAAGCGCGACCAAGGATATCCTGTTCACAGGGCGCATTTTTCCGCCCCAGGAAGCCAAAGAAATGCGGTTGATCGATCGCCTGACACCTGAGGGAACTGCCCTGCTGGAGGCACGTGCCTTTGCCGAGCAGATCGCCGCCATTTCTCAATGGTCGACGCGCGCGATCAAACGCATGATCAAGGGGCTTCAGAGCGGTTGGTCAGACACTGATCCGGGCGCGGCTGAGCTTTTCCTCGAAGGTTTCTCCAATCAAGACTTCCAGGATGGATATCGCGCCTTCCTCGAAAAACGCGCACCCAAGTTCACGTTCAAATAGTCGCCAACAAAAATGAACCACCCGTCTGTCCCCGAAGCGCTGAAATTGTTCCGAGACAGTTTGCCGGAGCAAGCACGCGTCTACGTGGCCGGAAGTAGCTGTGAGCCATTGGCCGTGGCTGAAGCAATTCGCGCGGCACCGGACCTTGCCGCGGGCCTGACCTTTGTCGGGGTCTGGATTCCCGGCGTGAATGCAACCGATTGGGCGGGGCTGCACCAGGATGCGCAAGCCGAGACGATCTTCATCTCGCCTGCCCTTCGCCCGAGTTTCGAGGCGCGTCGCACGCACATTCATCCGCTCAGCTATACCCAGAGCACGCGCTGGCTCGCCTCTACATCGCTGGATGGCGGGATCGTCATGGTCAGCCCGCCCGATGATGCAGGCATGGTCAGTCTCGGCGTGTCAGTCGACTTTTCACCGCTCGTCCTGGCCCGGGATGATGTACCTTTGTTTGGCCTGATCAATCACGCGATGAAGCCGCCTGTGCATGGCCTGAAAGTCCCTATCGACCGCTTCCAGTTTGTGGCTGAGACAGATCATAAGCTGGTCCAGGTCGAGGAAGCTCAGCTCCCGGAGACGTTGGCACGCATTGGCGAACAGATTGCCAGCCTCTGTCAGCCCGGGGACACACTTCAGTTCGGGTTGGGCAATGTTCAACAAGCCGCGCTCAGGGCACTGGCCTCCCATACCGATCTGCGCATCCATGCCGGTATGGTCTCCAATCCGCTGGTTGAACTGCTCGACAGCGGCGCGATCCAGGCCGACTATGGCGCAATCACAACAGGCGTCGCGATCGGAACTGACGCCTTGTATGATCGCGTGGTTGAGGATGACCGCATCCTTTTCGCGCCCGTCACCTACACGCACGCCATCTCCACGCTGGCGGAGATCGATCATTTCAAAGCGATCAATTCATGCATCGAAGTCGACCTGTTCGGTCAGGCGAATGCCGAATTCATTGCTGGGCGACAGGTCTCGGGAACGGGGGGCTTGGTCGATTTCCTGCGCGGGGCCGCGCTATCCGATGGCGGAAGAGGCATCCTGGCGCTCGCCTCGACCGCCCGGCAAGGCAGCATCAGCCGCATTGTCCCACGCCTGCCTGCTGACGCGACCACGATTTCGCGCGCCGATGTCGACACGGTTGTGACCGAGCACGGAATTGCTGATCTCAAGCATAAGTCAATTGATGATCGCGCCGCCGCGCTCATAGGGATTGCCGACCCCGCTTTTCGCGAGCAACTTACCGCCGACTGGCAAGACATTCGAAAAAGCCTGTGACAGGCGAGCCCAAACCCATTGCCAAGTGCGGTGGACCGCGCCCCAGCTAAATCGTGCCTTTCGCTTTCAGCGCTGCGATCGCTTCCTCGCTCAATCCCGCCGAAGCCGCCAAGTCTTCGCTATGCTCCCCAAAGCCGGGAAGCTCTGGATTGGGCTGCGGCGGTTCGTTCAAAAACTTAATCGGTGGTCCGACATGCCGGTTGCCGTCAGGATCAGTGAACACCATGCCGCGTTCTGCGGTGAACGGATCATCGAAGGCGTCTTTCAGGCTCCGCACCCAGGCCCAGGCGCAATCAATTGGCTCCAGGAATGCCTGCCACTCACTCAGCGTCTTTGTCTTGAACGTCTCCGTGAAGAAAGCCCGAAGAGGCGCCTGACCGGGACCCGGCGGAAGCTTGGCGACCTCGATCAGGTCCTCCCGCCCCAAAGCCGTCAGAAGGTTTGTGGCGAACTTGATCTCAGGCCCGGCGAAGGAAAGATACTCACCGTCCGAGGTTTCGTAGAGATTGGTCAGCGCCGACCCGCCAAAACTGCGCATCTGTTTCGGCTCCGGCGCCCGGTTCTCCCCAAAGGTCGGGCCGAGTACATTGGGCGTCCAGGCGATGGCCGCATCGTACATGGCAAGGTCGATATAGTCGCCTTGCCCGGTCTGAGTGCGCCGATACAGCGCCATCAGGATCGCCGAGAGCGCCATCAGCGACGCGCTAGCATCCGCGAAAGGAACATTCGGCATGGTCGGCTTGTCATCACTGCTGCGGCACAGATCGGTAAGCCCTGCAAGGGCCTGAACCGCAGTATCATGCGCGGGCTTCGTTGCGCGCGAGGAGTCCTGGCCAAACGCAGAAATCGAACAATAGATGATATTCGGATTTCGCTTGCGCGCGGCCTCATAGTCGACACCGAGGCGTTTTACGACGCCGGGACGGAACGCTTCGACAATGACATCTGCCGTCTCCGCCAGACGCAGGAACAGGTCGACACCATCTGGATCCTTCAAATTGAGTTTCAGGCTCCGCTTGCCGCGCGCGATATTGCGAAACCAGACGGAGACGCCATCAGGTGTTGTTTCTCCGAGCACGCGCGTCGGTTCGCCGGTGCCATTGGCAGGCTCGATCATGACCACATCGGCCCCGTGATCCGCCATCATCATGGTCATGTGCGGCCCAGGCAGGAATGCCGACAAGTCGAGAACTTTTACGCCTTCGAGTTTCATTCTGATTTGGACTCCGTCAGCAGGTCTGCATCGTCTCTCTATCGCGACTTTGGCCACGCTTTCAAAGGTAACATCCGCAACAGGTCCGCTCGATCCGGCATCACACGCCGAGCACGTCGCTCATATCATAGAGCCCAGGCGATTGGTTAGCCGCCCATTCTGCCGCCTTGATTGCACCATGCGCGAAGACCGCGCGATCGAGCGCGGTGTGGCTGAGCGAGACAATCTCCATGTCCGAGCCGAACGTGACCTCATGTTCGCCAATGACGCCGCCTGAGCGACGGACGGAGAATCCAATCTTGCCTGGCTCACGCTTCGCGTCCGGTCCATCATAGGGTGCTGATCGGAGCCCACTCAAAGGTTTCCCGCGGCCGTCAGCAGCCGCCGCACCGAGCATGAGCGCGGTCCCGGAAGGCGCATCGACCTTGCGCTTATGGTGCGTCTCCAGGATTTCGATATCCCAGTCTTCTCCGAGACGCGACGCGGCTTGCCGGACCAGCGCCTCAAGCAGGTTGACGCCCAGGGAGAAATTGCCCGCTTTGACGATCGCGATGCGTTCTGAGGCCGTATCGATCTGCGCCAGATCGGCGTCTGTGAACCCGGTCGTTCCGACGATTGCGGCTTTGACGCCAAGCGATGGCAGCATTGAGAGCGCGAGCAAGGTCGCTGAGGGCACGGTAAAATCGATCCAGACATCTGCTCCCTTGCCGGCTTCGCTCATCCCTGCATGCGCGCTGACGCCAAGCGGTTCCAGTCCCGCGAGTGAGCCAAGATCGCGGCCAAGAAATGACGAGCCGGGCGCTTCGCTGCCACCGGTTACGCCATGACCCGCCTCGTGCGCAGCCTTCACAAGCTGGCGTCCCATACGCCCGGCGCATCCGGCCACTGCAATGTTCAATCCTTGTGTCATGACCGCCTTATACAGAGCTTCGTTAATCTGACCACTCACCTTATCTATAGAGACGTGATTGCGCTCTAGGCAGCGCGCCACCGCCCTGCTAAGGCCGCGCGCATGTATCAGATCTCTGCACGCGGCCCTCGTGCCTCTATCGAGACGGCCTGGGACACTCTCGCCTGGACCGACCCTTCTCCGGCCGGCGCCGTTGATGCCAAGGAAGACACGCGCCTGACCTGGCGGCTCGATGCCTATGCCGAGACCGAAACCGATGCAAAAGCCTGCGCTGATCTGATCCGTGAGGTCGCGTCGGACCTGAACCCGGTTGTGGAGGCATTACCCGACCGCGATTGGGTGACACTTTCGCTGGAAGGCCTGCCGCCGGTAGATGCCGGACGCTTCATCGTCGCAGGGAGCCATGCCCTGACGCGAACCGCCCCGGGCAAGACCGCTATTCTGATCGAAGCAGGTCCGGCATTTGGCACCGGACACCACGGGACAACGCTTGGCTGCCTGCTTGGTTTCGAGCATGTTTTGAAGTCTGGCGCGCCGCGCACCGTTCTGGATGTCGGCACTGGATCTGGCGTGCTCGCCATTGCCGCAATCAAGGCGGGTGCCATCCGCGCAATCGGTACCGAGATCGATGTTCAGAGCGTCCATGTCGCCAATGAGAACGCGCGCAAGAACAATGTCGCCAATCGCTTTCGCGCCTATCACACGCGCGGCGCAGGAAACGGCCTCATTCGAAGCGCAGCGCCTTACGATCTGGTGTTCGCAAACATTCTCGCGCGCCCGCTGATCGGCCTGGCACCCGAGATCTCAAAGATGACCGGATCTGGCGGGCACGTGATCCTGTCAGGGCTGCTCACCCATCAGGAACCGCTCGTCCGAGCCGCATATACCGGCCGCGGACTGGATCTCGTCAAGCGCATCCGCAAGGATGGCTGGTCGACTTTGGTGCTCCGGCGCAGCCCGGTTTAGTGGGCTGAACGACGCGCCCAGCGGGCCGACCGCTTCGTCAGAAGGTGCGGGCGATCTGCCACCGTTGGTTCAGATGTCACAGAGACAGTCGTCTTGTTGACGGGGTGAACTTCCTGCACGTTTTTGGTCACGGTTGGGAAGAATGCCTGAAGGCCAGTCTGGCCGCGGAGGAAATTGATTGTTTTCATTGTGTAAGTCCTGGGAGGGGTGTTTTTTCTATGCCCCCTACATAGGTGCGAGTTATTACTTTTCCATATACGAATGTCGAAATCTCAATGCATTAATGCATATCTCACCTCCACCTTTGCGCAGACGATCATTCGGCGCTACCTAAGCGCTATGAAACAGAATTTTGACGTCAAAGGCGGCCCGCAGATTGGCCGCAAAAATCTTCCCAAACTCCGTGCGGAAATGTCGGCGCAGGGTCTCGACGGGTTTTATGTCCCACACGAGGATGAGTACCAGAACGAATACCTGCCGGATGCCAATGAGCGCCTGGCCTGGGTCAGCGGCTTTACCGGCTCGTTCGGATCTGCCCTGATCCTGAAAGACCGCGCCGCTCTTTTTGTCGATGGTCGCTACACGATTCAGGGCGCCGACCAGACCGACCCGTCTTTGTTCGAATGCGTTCCCGTGCCGGATCCAGGCGCCTTCGGCTGGCTCGCGGCGCAGGACCTCGCCGGACAAGTCATTGGCTATGATCCGGCGCTTATGACCCCAACGGACGTGAAGGCTTTCGAAAAGTCCGCCGCCAAAGCCGGAGCAACCGCGAAAGCCGTCAGCGACAACCCATTGGACCGTGCCTGGACGGACCGCCCATCCCAGCCCGTCGCGCCTGTCCATCCCCATAGCATTGAATTCGCCGGCGAGGCATCGGAAGACAAACGCGCCCAGATCGCCGCGAAATTGCGGGAAGAGAAAGCAGATGCGGTCGTAATTACCGCGCCGGCCAGCATTGCCTGGCTGTTCAATATTCGCGGCGGTGACGTCTCTTGTTCGCCGCTACCTCTGGCCCGCGCGATTGTTCGAGATGATGGCAGCGCTACCCTGTTCATGGATCCGGCGAAGGAAACAGAAGGCCTGCGTGAGCATCTTGGCAATCAGGTGACCCTGTCGCCGCTGACAGCGCTCGACCAGGGTCTTGCCGGTCTGAAAGGCCAAACGGTCAGCGTCGATCCCAATCTGGCGTCGGCCTGGTTTTTCCAGACCCTGGAGGCCGCAGGCGCGACAATCCTGCGCCAGCAGGATCCTGTTCTTCTTCCCAAGGCGTGCAAGAATCCGACGGAGCTAAAAGGCACTGCCGCCGCACACAGACGCGACGGCGCAGCCATCGTGCGTTTCCTGCACTGGCTCGACACAGAGGCCCAATCAGGCGAGGTCACGGAAATCGACGCGGCTTTGAAACTTCTGAATTTCCGGACGACCGATCCCAGCATGAAGGACATGTCGTTCGAAACGATATCAGGCGCGGGGCCGAACGGCGCGCTGCCGCATTACCGCGTATCCTCCGCCTCGAATCGACGGCTCGAGCGCGGAACGCTCTACCTGGTTGATAGTGGCGGCCAGTATCCTGACGGCACCACGGACATCACCCGCACCGTCGCCATCGGCGATCCGAGCGACGAGATGCGCCGCCACAATACGCTCGTTCTGAAGGGTCATATCGCGATGGACCGTGTCCGCTTCCCGGCCGGAACGACGGGCACCCATCTCGATACGCTGGCGCGGCATGCGCTATGGCAAGCGGGGCTCGATTATGATCATGGCACCGGCCATGGCGTCGGTGTCTATCTCGGCGTTCATGAAGGCCCGCAACGCATCGCCAAAGCCTGGAACGCAACGCCGCTCATGCCGGGCATGATCGTGTCGAACGAGCCTGGTTTCTATAAGCCGGGCGCCTACGGGATCCGCATCGAGAACTTGCAATATGTCACCCCTGCCGAAGAGATTGAGGGTGGCGACCGGCCAATGCTCGGCTTTGAGTGCCTGACCTTTGCGCCGCTCGCACGCAACCTGATTGACACGGACTTGCTGACCGCAGAAGAGCGCGACTGGGTCGATGACTACCACCAGCGCGTGCTGGCAGAAGTGGCCGACCTGGTGGATGGTGAAGCCGGGGAGTGGCTCGAACAGGCCTGCGCGCCGCTTTAGAGGCCGCTGACCAGATCGATCCACTCGGCTTCGGTCATCACGGTGACGCCGAGATCCTGCGCCTTTTTAAGCTTCGATCCCGCGCCAGGGCCGGCCACCAATATGTCGGTGCGACCGGAAACCGATCCGGACACTTTCGCTCCCAAAGACGTGGCGCGGGCTTTCGCCTCGTCCCGGGTCATCGCTTCGAGCGTGCCGGTGAACACGACCGTTTTGCCTGCGACAGGGCTCTCACTGGCCGGGGCTTCGCCATCCCGGATGGTCAGTTCCTGCAACAGTTCGGCCATCATCTCCTGATTGTGCGGCTCGCTGGCAAAGGCCTTGAGCGCGCCCACCGCTGCCCCGCCAATGCCGTCAATCGAAGTCAGCGCCTGCTCTTCGCTGCCGCCCGGATCGTCGCGCGCTGCTTCGACCGTGCGCCAGAACTCGTCCCATTTCACAAAAGTGCGCGAGAACAGATCGGACGTCGTCTGGCCGACATGCCGTATCCCGAGACCGTTGAGGAACCGCCCGAACGGCGCATCGCGTTTCTCATCGATCGCGGCAAACAGTTTGGCCGCTGAGACGTCGCCAAACCCTTCCCATTGCGACAGCGGATCAAACCCCGCTTCGGCAATCCGGCGCTCCAGCTGGAAAATATGCTGCGGTGCCCGCACGATGCCGCGCTCATAGAACAGTTCAATCTGTTTCGCCCCAATCCCATCAATATCGAGCGCCTTGCGGGAGACAAAATGCTTCAAGCGCTCGACCGCCTGGGCCGGGCAGATCAGCCCGCCTGTGCAGCGTCTGCGGACATCCTCTTTGCCCTTATCGTCAATCTCGCGCACGGCTTCGGATCCGCATTCCGGGCAGGTATGCGGCATCTGAAAGGGCGGCTCACGTCCCGCTCGATCAGGATCCGTCACCCGCAGGACTTGCGGAATGACATCGCCTGCCCGCTGGATTTCAACCAGGTCGCCGACGCGCACGTCGAGGCGTTCGATCTCTTCTTCATTGTGCAGAGTGGCGTTGGACACGACGACGCCGCCCACCGTGATCGGTTTTAATCGCGCCACCGGGGTGAGCGACCCCGTCCGCCCCACCTGAATGTCGATCGCTTCAATCGTCGTTACGGCTTTTTCGGCGGGAAATTTGTGCGCAATCGCCCAACGCGGCGCGCGGCTGACAAAGCCGAGCCGCTCCTGCCAATCCAGGCGATCAACCTTATAGACGACACCATCAATGTCGTAGCCGAGCTGGGCGCGGCGCTCGACCATGTCTGCATATGCCTCGAGCAGGCCATCGATGCTGTCATGTGCTTTGAACAGATCATTCGTCTGGAAGCCCCATTTCGCCAGGGCGGCCACCGCACCAGACTGGGTTTCGGCGAAGGGCGCCGAGGTCTCGCCCCAGGCATAGGCGAAGAATTTGAGCGGGCGCTTCGCGGTGATGGCCGGATCTTTCTGCCGCAACCCGCCCGCCGCCGCATTGCGTGGATTCATATAGGTCTTTCGACCCGCCGCGTCTTCGGCTGCGTTCAAGGCAGCAAAGTCGTCCGAGTTGATATAGACCTCCCCGCGAACTTCGATCCTGTCTGGCCAGCCATCCCCGGCGAGGCGATCTGGCACATCATCCAGCGTCCGCGCATTCGCGGTGACGTCTTCGCCCACCCGTCCGTCGCCGCGCGTGGCCGCTTTCTGCAAGACGCCGTTTTCGTATGTGAGGCTGAGAGACAACCCATCAATTTTGGGTTCGGCAGTTACCCGGATCAGCTCATCCTCAGGCAGCCCCAGAAACCGGCGGACGCGACCGACAAATTCGCGGACGTCTTCATCGCTGAACGCATTGTCGAGCGAGAGCATCGGCACGCCATGCTCAATCTTGCCGAACCCGTCTTTGACAACCACTCCAACCGCATCGCTGGGACTATCCGAGCGCTTGAGATGCGGAAATGCCGCTTCGATCGCGAGATTGCGCTGGCGCAACGCGTCATAGGCGGCATCCGTCAAATGCGGATCGTCTTCGGCGTAGTAGGCCGCATCCGCCAGTTTGATCTCGGTGGCCAGGCGTGCAAGTTCTTTGCGCGCCTGGTCTTCAGACAGGTCTTCGACCGCTATCTCGCCATTCATGCCGCCTCCAGCAACTTCAATGCGGCGGCGCGCGCCTCATTGGTGATGCTGGAGCCTGACAACATTCGAGCAATTTCTTCAAGCCGTTGACCGTCATCTAATTGTGCAACCCGGCTAACCGTTTGTCCGTCTGTCCCGGTTTCCTTGATGATCCGCCACTGGCGAGTCGCGGCAGACGCCACTTGCGGACTATGCGTGACCGCGAAAACCTGCCGGTCGCGCGCCAATGAAGCGAGGCGTTCTCCGATTGCGGCGGCGACAGCCCCGCCGACGCCCTGATCGGCCTCGTCAAAAATCAGCGTCCCGGTTTCGCCGTACTGACTGAGCGCGCATTTCAGGGCGAGCGACAAGCGCGCAAGTTCACCGCCTGAGGCGATCGACTTCAATGGACCAAAACCGGTCCCCGGATTGGTTTCCACTTCAAATTCCGCGCGCTCCAGCCCTTTGCTGCCGCTCTCACCCTCGGCCAGTCGTCGGAAAGCGACCCGGAACTGCACCCGGCCCAGTTGCAAGGGCTCAAGCTCGAGCATCACTGCCTTTGCGAGCTTGTCTGCCTGTTTGCGGCGCTCGGCGCTGATTTGCTCTGCTTTGGCTTGCCAAGCGCGCTCAGCCGCCGCTTCACACGCAACAGCTTCACTCAGAGACTCTGTGTCGGCATCGCATAGAGCAAGCTGGGCTCGAAAAGACTCAAACGTCTCCGTCAGCAGTTCGGGCAGACAATCATACTTCCGCGCCGCCGCACGCAGAGCAAACAAACGGGCCTCAACCGTTTCCAGTTGACTGGAATCATGACGCGCGTGACGGGCGAGATCCTTCACGAGCGATTGCGCCTCGGCGAGTTCGATCAATGCCCGTTCGACAGCTTCCGCAGTTGCCGCCGCGATCTTTGACAGATCTCCCTCAAGCAATTCCAGCCCGGGCACCCGAACAATCCGTTCGGCGGCGCGAGAGGCAGCAGCGAGGCATTCCTCCAGCTTTGGCTCGGAGACGGCAGATGCCGCCTCATCCACCGAGTCCCGGATACGTTCCGACTGCAACAGGACCGCGCGCTGCGCTGTCAGAGTCGCAACTTCTCCGTCATCGGGACCAAGCTTTGTCAGCTCTTCGACGGCGAAAGCGAGCCATTCGCGCTTCTCGTGCGCGACGGTCACCGCCTCTTCCAGCGCAATTCTCGACTGGCGAGCAGCCTCATACTCAGCCCAGAGCGCTGCACACTGGCGCACCTGCTCCGTCAGCCCGGCAAAGGCGTCGACCAGGTCCAGATGGGTTGCAGGCCGCATCAATTGTGAAGCGGAATGCTGTCCGTGAATTTCGACAAGTCTCTCACCAAGCGTTGCCAGGAAGGCGGCCGCGACGGGTTGCTCATTGACGAAAGCGCGTGAGGGTCCGGTCGCAGAAATGGTTCGGCGCAAGCAGAGCGTTTCATTTCGATCAAAGTCGATCGCATTGTCATCCAGAAGCTGCCAGATCGGATGATCGGCCGCGACCGAGAACTCTGCCCGAATGGTCGCTTTGTCCGCGCCCGAGCGCACCTGTTTGCGGTCTGCCGAGGCGCCGAGCACCAGTCCGATCGCGTCTAGTATGATGGATTTACCCGCACCGGTTTCACCGGTGAGGGCTGTGAATCCTGTCGATGCCTCAAGATCGAGACGGTCGATCAGGACAAATGATCGTATCGAGAGTGCATATAACATGCCTTCTCATACAATGAGAACAAAATAAGAACAAGCGCTATTTGCCGCCCGGGATCAGTCGCTGCAGCCAGGTGCGTTTCTGCGCCTCGCTCGCGCCTTCGGGATCAAGGCCTTCGCCGCTGAGCAATCTGTAGGAATAACGATACCAGATGCTCTCCGGGAAGTTGTAGCCCAGCACAGATCCGGCGGCGAGCGCTTCCTGTTTCAGGCCCATGGCGAGATAGACTTCAACCAGACGATGCAAGGCCTCTGGCGTATGGCTTGTCGTTTCATACTCGCTGACAACGGTGCGGAACCGATTGACTGCAGACAAATGCTGGTTGCGCCGCAAGTACCAGCGGCCAATCTCCATTTCCTTGCCCGCAAGCTGGTCACTGACCATATCGAGCTTGATCGTGGCATCACGCGCATAGTCCGTGTCAGGATAGCGACGGACCACATCATTCAAGGCATCGCGCGCAAGTTCGGTGGTCTTCTGATCGCGGCCAACGTCCATGATCTGATCAAAATGACTGACAGCGATGAGATAATACGCATAGGGCGCACCCTGGCCCGCGGGATTCAGCGAGAGATATCGCTGCGCTGTGGTCACGGCTTCATCATATTTGCGCGATTCATATGCTGCGAAGGCCGACATCAGGGATGAGCGACGCGCCCACTCTGAATACGGATGCTGACGCTCAACCTCGTTGAACAGCAATATCGCGGTATCAAAATCCCGCTTATCGAGCTCATCCGTCGCGCGTGAATAGAGCAGCTCCACAGGGCGCTCGACATAGGCCAGCTCCTGGCGCCGTGAATTGCCCTGGCAAGCCGCCAGAACCAGCGAAGCGACCGAAACTGAGAGAAGAGTGAGGTGAACTTTACGCATCTGCGAGGATAACCGTTTTGCTTGGGCGCAGTTTCCCCAGACGGCCGGTTTTGTAAAGACTGGGACTGTCTCTAATCGCGCCAGTTTGAGCAGTATAACAGACTTGTCATGATGCCGGATCGACCTAGTTCCTTCCCATGAAAGCACCGCGCAATTCTGCATGAACGCCAGAGGAAGGCACAATGGATAAGGAAAAAATCGCCCTCACCGCAAGTGAAGTGGATCGTCTGGTCGGCGACCGAATTCGCCGTCGCCGCATACTCATGGGCCTGACCCAAGATCAATTGGGGGAAGCCCTCGGCATTTCGTATCAACAGATCCAGAAATATGAAACCGGCGCGAACCGGGTCAGTGCCGGGCGCCTCTACCTGATTGGCGAGTGCCTCGAAGTATCGCCCGGATGGTTTTTCGATCCTGCGAAATCGGACGCCTCCAGCGACGACTTTGACGAACTCGGATCATCGCGCCTGTTGATGGAATTCGTCCGCAGCTTTGCCCGCATCGATGACGAGCGAGTCAAATCCATTCTGGTTTCGCTGGTCAAAGCCATGGCGGATGGCGAAATCGGCGACGCCGTGCTGAGCAATGGCGAATCATTCACTGAGGACTCCACGCTCCGCTAGTCGGAAGAAAACTCTACACAATTCAACAACCTATTTTGAATTGAGATGTTATAACCTTTTTAATATCTTGATTTTGTTGATGTTTTTGAGCGCCGTGATAAGCTCGGTCTATGCATAGTCACGCGCATTCGCACGACCACCACGGCCACGGGCACACGCATGACGTCAGCGATTCCGCTGATGGCCGCCGACGTGTTGCTATCGCGGCCGTCCTGATCTTTGGCTTCATGATCGCGGAAGTGATCGGAGGGATAATCTCCGGATCTCTTGCGCTTCTGGCTGACGCGGCGCACATGCTGACCGATGCGGGGGCGCTGGCGCTCGCATGGGTCGGTTTCAAACTGGCGGAGCGCCCCGCGGACCAGACCCGCTCCTTCGGCTGGGCGCGCTTCAAGGTGCTGGCGGCCTTCGTCAACGGACTGACGCTGATCGTCCTGGCTGGCTGGATTGTCGTTGAGGCAGTGCAACGTCTGCTCGAGCCGCAGCAGGTCATGGGGCAGCTGCTTCTGGGCGTGGCGGTGCTCGGGCTACTGGTGAACCTAGTTGCGTTTCGGATCCTGCATGGCGGTGATCAGGAGGATCTCAACATGCGCGCCGCGCTATGGCATGTCGCCGGTGATCTCTTGGGCTCGGTCGCCGCGATTGTCGCGGCCTTGATCATCATGTCGACCGGCTGGATGCCGATTGATCCCATCCTCTCGGTTCTGGTCGCAATAATCATTCTGGTGGGCGGCATTCGCGTCGTGCGCAGCACAGCCCATATCCTGATCGAAGGCGTGCCCTCTGGCCTGTCTATCGCGGCGATAAAGGCCGATCTGGAATCGGTTCTCGAGAATGCGGCTGCGGTCGACCACATTCACGCCTGGGCCCTCAACGAGTCGAAGACCCTCGTGACGATGGACGTGGAAGCCAAACCAGGGGCCTGTGTCGAATCACTTAGACGGGACGTCAAAGCCCGTTTGAAAGAGAAATTCGAGATCGATCATGTCACTGTAGAAATCGAAAGCAAACTGACCCGCGCGCAGTGATTTATACAGGTTCAGGCATGGTATCCATAGCTTCCGGCAACGAAAAAGGGAGGCCAAAAAGACCTCCCCTCAACACTCTACGCATACTCTACTAGGGATATTCTATAGCGAATTGTACAGACTTTGCAAAGCCGGCACCCTCAGCATGAGTAATTTGTAAGGCTTAGCTCGTAACTTTCTTAGCCAAAGCACGGGCTTGGGCTTTCCAGTTGTCGCGAACCATACGGCCCGGGAAGCGCAGAACAGCTTCCAGTGCGTCGATCTGAGCTTTGCGCATTTGCGCGATCTGCCAGTAGTGGAACACACCGGCTTCGTTCAGACGGCGCTGCAGGACTGAACCAACACCTTTGATCATGGTCAGATCGTCAGGTGTGCCGAGAGGTTTGGTCAGACGACCGTTCTCGTCGGTTTTTGGAGCCGCGGCAGCCTTGGGTGCGCGGGTGGTTTTCGCTTTTGCCTTCGGCGCGGCTTTCACGGTTTTCTTCGCAGGCTTCGCTTTCTTGGCTTTTTTGGCTTTTTTGGCTTTTCCGCCAACAGCCGCGATTTCTTCGCTCAGGCGCTCAACGCGGGCTTTGACTTTTTCGTCAACGCCATCTGCATCCGCACGCAGTTCCGCGACCTGCTCTTCAAGATCGTCGAGTTTGCTATGCAGCTTGTCGGCTTTCTTCGCTTTCAGGGAAAACTGCTTCAGGCCGAGAGCTTCACGCATACGCTCCATACGAGCTTCCAGACGCTCACGCTGTTCTTCCTGGAACTTGGCAACCGCTTCGCTTGCTTCTTCAGTCGCTTCTTTCACGCGACCGCGCACTTTCGCGGCTTCTTCGGCAACGCGGCTCATCTGCTCAGACATTTTTGCAATGGCTGAGTTAGAGTTCAGGCGGGCACGCACGTCGGATTCGATTTCTTCACCGCGAGCGACCAGGTCTTCGAACAGGACTTCGCCCTGCCCGCTGACTTTGCCAACGCCTTCAGTGGCAACATCATAGGCTTTGCCATAGGCGCCAACGCCTGCCAGCCAGATTTTGTGAGCAACTTCGAAACCTTTGTTCTCGATTGCTGCGCCGAGGAATTGAGCTTGAGCCTTGTTCGCGGCCTTCTTCTCTTTCTTCGCCTTTTTGTCTTTTTTGTCTTTCTTAGCCATCACTAGGCTCCGTTTCTGGGATTGGATTAGCCCACTGCTAATCTTCATTGAGGCCAGATATAATCGACATGTCTAGAAATCGCATACTAATCGCGGCGGTTGAAATTCTCGTCGGTGGCGAATTTTTGATTGGGAACACGCAATGATTGCGGTAACGTTCGCATCATGCGGTGGACGATCGCCCTTCTGCTGGCTCTTTCTCCTGCGGCATTTGCCCAGGAAGACGCGCATCTGATTGCCTTTACCGAAGGTCGTTATGAGGACGCGGCTGAGCTTGCGCAGCGCGCCGAAACGCCTGATCGTCTCGCTTTTGCCGCCCGGAGCCTGCTCGCGGAAGCCATGAGCGCGCCCGATTTCGTACCGCCGCCCATTCTCATTGACGAAGCCGAATCCTTCGCCCGAAGCGCGCTGGAGGCTGATCCGGATCATATTGAGGGCCGCTTGCAGCTGGCGATTGCCTTGTCGCTAAAGGCACGCCCGCTCAGCACCCGCGAAGCCATGCGGTCCGGCTACGGTGAAACGGCGAAGACCCTCGTTGAAGGCGTTCTGGAGGATGATCCCGAGAATCCTTTTGCCAATGGCTTCCTCGCAGTCTGGCACCTGGAAGTTCGCCGCCGCGGCGGGGCGTTCGGGGCCTCGATCCTGGGCGCGTCGGTTAAACAGGGGCGACGCCATTATCAGACCGCGATTGAAGCCTCTCCCGGCGACGCCTCCATCCATTGGCAATATGCCCGGGCGCTGGCGGCCCTCAACGCCAAAAAATACCGTGCAGAAATCGAGACCAGCCTGCAGGCAGCGCTCGATTGCCGCGCTGATAGCACGCTTGAAGACGTCATGCGGCGGCGCGCGGAACTCTTGCAGTTCACGCTGGAAAACCAGGATCGCTCAGTGACGCAGCGCCTGGCGATCGAGATGCTGTAGACCTATTCGGCCGCAACCGCTTCCAGCGCCTTGCTTTCTTCGAGGAACTTTTCCGCTTCCAGCGCCGCCATACAACCCATGCCCGCAGCCGTGACAGCCTGCCGGTAGGTTTCATCGGTGACATCGCCAGCCGCAAACACGCCAGGAATATTCGTCGCGGTCGAGTCGGGCGCCGTGATCAGATAGCCGTTGGCATGCATGTCCAGCTTGCCGACAAAGAGTTCCGTCGATGGCGCGTGACCGATAGCGATAAAGACACCGTGGACCGGCACATCTTCAACTGCGCCCGTTTCAACATTCCTGAGGCGCGCTGCCGTCACGCCGAGCGGATTTTCATCCCCGACAACTTCTTCCAATGTCGTGTTCCATCGCACTTCAATCTTGGGGTGATTGAGGAGGCGGTGTTGCAGGATTTTCTCCGCCCGCAAACTGTCGCGGCGGTGAACCAGAATGACCTTGTCGGCGAAATTGGTCAGGAAAAGCGCTTCTTCGACTGCGGTGTTCCCGCCGCCAACGACGACCACGTCCTTGCCGCGATAGAAGAAGCCATCGCAAGTTGCACAGGCTGAAACGCCGAAGCCCTGGAACTTGCTCTCACTCGGCAGTCCGAGCCATTTGGCTTGCGCACCCGTAGAGATCACCACCGCGTCGGCGGTGTAGACGGTTCCGCTATCGCCGACGGCGCGGAACGGACGTGTGTCGAGATCGATCTCAGTGATGTGATCTTCAGCCAGTTTCGCGCCCATTTTCAGGGCGTGCTCCTTCATTTTTTCCATCAATTCGGGGCCCTGGATCTCGGCAAAACCCGGATAGTTCTCAACTTCGGTCGTGATGGTCAGTTGTCCGCCAGGCTGTGAGCCTGCAACAACCAAAGTCTCCCGCATGGCGCGGGCAGCATAAACGGCCGCGGTCCAACCGGCCGGTCCCGAACCAATGATCAGGATTTCCGTATGCCGCGTATTTGATCCAGTGTCTGACATGACAATCTCCAAAGGCCCTGAGCCGGGCGAAAACTCCATTGGCGCTGGTTATGGGGATTCGGGGCACAGGAATAAAGGGGTCAATCACCTCACAGGCCTTTGAAGGTCAGCTAAAGCGCCTAGTCTTCGACGCCCATCTCCCACGCCCAGACGCCATTTCCACCGCGCCACATGGCATAGGTGACCGGTCCTTCGAGGTCCGCACTCGTCATCAGGCGCCGGGACCAGTCATCTCCTGGCGCCATTTCTGCGGCGTGTACGCCCCAAAGCATCTGCGCCTGACGAAGCCGCTTTTCATCGAGCGACCCGTAAAGAATAGCTTGTCTGCCGCGCACCCGCGAGAACTGCGCCAGTCTGAATATATCACCGGTTCGCAGGGCGAGCGGTGTTTGATTCCGCTCTGCAATCTCCATCACCGCTTGCGCGGTCGTATCGACATCATCGCGCTTATCGCCGCCGCCATCATACTGGATGATCGCCTGGCGATAATCGTCTGCGCCCTCCACCGCGCGGATGATCCGGTTCATGATCGCAACTGCGGTCGCAGGGTGGCGCCCAACCGCTGTCTCAGCCGAAAGCATCACCGCGTCGACGCCCTGGTACACCGCTGTGGCGACATCAGAGGCTTCGGCGCGCGTCGGCGCGGCATTCTCGACCATGCTCTCCAGCATTTGTGTCGCCACAATGACTGGCTTGGCGGCATTTCGCGCGACCCGGACGATACGGCGCTGGATCAGTGGGACTTCTTCGGGTGGGAACTCGACTCCGAGATCGCCGCGCGCGATCATCACAGCATCCGTCGCATCGATGATATCGTCCAGATTATCGATGGCTGCTGGTTTCTCGAGCTTGGCGACGATCATCGCCCGGTCACCAATCAGGCTGCGCGCTTCTTCAATATCAGCCACGGTCTGGACGAAAGAAAGCGCGATAATGTCGACGCCCATATCCAGTGCGAAAGCGAGATCGCTGCGATCCTTT
This sequence comes from Henriciella sp., assembly GCA_041984335.1. Classification (GTDB taxonomy): domain Bacteria; phylum Pseudomonadota; class Alphaproteobacteria; order Caulobacterales; family Hyphomonadaceae; genus Henriciella. The sequence goes on from JBHIYI010000004.1 coordinate 217,214, forward strand.
TCCGATAGCGCCGGGACAGGCAGCGCCTTGCCCCGCACCGTGAACCCTTTGCGGTCCTTGAGCACACCCGGCAGCTCGGACCTGACACGCGGGGTTTTGCCCGCCTTGATGACCGTGAAGATCAGCAACCCGTCATCTGCGAGGATCGTGTCGCCTTCTTCCAGCACCGAGAGGATCTCCGCCCGTGGCACCGGGATGACATTGTCGGCATCGGTTTCCTTTCCGACGACGAGATCATATTCACCACGCATTTCGAGCTTGAGCGCGCCATTCGGAAACTTGCCGACCCGGATTTTCGGCCCCTGCAAATCTGCCAACACAGCCAGAGGCCGTCCGAGCAGCTCCTCGGTCATGCGAATGACGTCGCAGGTCTTCTTGTGCTTTTCCTGCTCGCCATGGCTGAAGTTCAGGCGAAAGACGTCGACGCCCGCCTCCGCCAGCAAGCGGATCGTGCCCGGCGCAGAACTTCCCGGTCCCAGCGTCGCAATAATTTTGGCGCTTCGCCCGCGCAGTCCCGCTGCTCTCTTGCTCATATCAAGCTCCCTTGCCGAGCTCCGCTGCCTCGCGCACCCTGGCCTCGATTCCAGCCCAGTCGCCAGCTTCCATTTCCGCAGGAGAGGCAATCCAGGTTCCGCCCGCCGCAATTACGTTCGGCAGGCTCAGATAGTCTTTCGCATTGTGTGGCTTCACGCCTCCGGTGGGCATGAAATCGATATGTGGAAGTGGTCCCGCCAGGGACTTGAGGAAATTCGCGCCGCCCGAGGCTTCGGCCGGAAAGAACTTCAACACGCCGTAGCCTTCTTCAAACCGCGCCATGGCTTCGCTGGCAGTCGCGACGCCCGGTAGGATCACACCATCATGATAGGCCAGCGCCTTCAGCAATTCGGGGGCGGTTCCCGGCGAAACGAGAAAGTCTGCGCCGACTTTCAGAGCGGCATCTACATCCCCCTCTGAAACGATGGTACCAGCGCCGACGATCAGGTCCGGTTCGGCCTGTTTCATCTCCTCGATGACCTTCAAAGCGACTGGCGTGCGAAGCGTGACTTCCGCGCTTCGCAGGCCGCCTTTCATCAATGCGGAGGCCAGCGGTGCGGCGTGCTCGACTTGCGTCACCGTCAGAACCGGAACGATTGGGGCACCGTGCAGCGCTTCCCGGAAAGTGGCGAGATTAATCATGCCGCAAGGTCCTCATCAAAGTGCAAAGCCGCTGCCCCAATAAGCGCTGCTTCGCCCTCCATCAACAGGCGAATTGGAATAGGCTCCATGTAATGGCTCATCGGCCCGCGATCGAAGAAACGTGACAGGGCCTTGGGTTGGGCCAGCCAGTCGACCAGTCGCTCGGCGACGCCTCCCGTGATGACCACGCCGCCGCGCGTCCCGTTAATGAGCGCAGCGTCGCCAAGCGCATCCAACGTCGCGCCGGCGCGGATCTCGCAAATATCGCGGCACAATGCATCGCCAGCTTCGGCACGGCGCATGATTTCAGCCGGTTCGGTCCGTATCCACTCAATTCCATCAATGTCACAGAGCGCGCGATGTACGGCATCAAGGCCTGAGCCAGACAGGACGAGTTCCTTGGAGACATAACCGTGCACGTCTCGCAAGCGTTTCGTCAGTTCCCACTCGCGATCTGAACGGGGCGCGAATGCGGCGTGCCCGCCTTCGCCGGTCATGACACGCCAGCTTCGTTCGCCCTTCGGCAAGAGTGTCGCCATGCCGAGCCCTGTCCCCGGCCCCGCCACCAGAATCGGAGACCGCTCATCTGGAACATTACCATCATGCAGCTGGCGAAAGCTGCCATCGCCCAGTTCGGGGATCGACCGCGCCATGGCCGCATAGTCATTGACAAGGCGAATGCGTTCCAGCCCGGTTTTCCTCGCCAGGTCGTGACTGTCCACCAGCCAGTCGCGATTGGTCAGGCGCACAACCCCGTCGCGCACCGGACCGGCAAAGGCAAACAGCGCCTCGTGCGGACGATTATTCCCGAGCTGCCCGAGATAGACGCTGAGCGCTTCATGAAACGTGCGAAAATTATCACCTGGCATGATCGCGATATCGCCGACTTCCAAATGGCCGGCAAAGCCCAGGCGCGCGCGACCGAACCGCACATTGGTTCCCCCAATATCGCCGACAAGTACTGTCTCTGGCATCAACGTTCCCCCAACATTGAAAACACACTTCCGCCTTGTTCGGAATTGCTGACCGAACCGCGGAAGCCGCCAAATAATTCACGCCCCAGACCGGAGGCTGATTCATTCGGCCTGAATGGCGCGGCATCGCGCGCCTCAAACTCAGCGGGCTCAACCTGAACGTCGAGCCGCCCGGAGACGGCATCAAGGCGAATGACATCGCCGTCCTGAATCTTGGCAATTGGACCACCTCGGCTCGCCTCCGGACCGACATGGATCGCGGCTGGAAACTTGCCGGACGCGCCGGACATGCGCCCATCGGTGACGAGGGCGACTTTGTGCCCTTTATCATGCAGCGCGCCAATCGCTCCGGACAGGCCGTGCAGCTCGGGCATGCCATTCGCGGATGGGCCCTGGAAACGCACGACGATGATCACGTCGCGGTCGAGTTCGCCGGCCTGGAACGCAGCCTTCACGTCCTCCTGGCTGTCGAAGACCCGCGCCGGCGCTTCGGTGACGTGGCGGTCCGGCTTGACTGCTGAGATCTTGATCACGCCGCGTCCCAATGGCCCATCCAGCATTTGCAGGCCGCCCGTCGCCGCAAATGGATCCTCAATCGGACGCACGATATCGAGATCGCCGCTTTCCTCAGGCGCTTCGCGCCATTTCAATTCTTCGCCATCGAGCCAGGGTTCCTGGCTGTACATGCTCAGCGGTCCGGCAACGCCCATCGCATCACCCTGCAGCAAGCCACCTTTCAGCAGCTGCCGCACGACAAATCCCATTCCGCCCGCCGCGTGGAAATGGTTCACATCAGCTGGTCCGTTCGGATAGATCCGGCACAGCAATGGCACGACCGCGCTGATATCGGCGAAATCCTCAAGCCGAACATCATAGCCTGCAGCGGCGGCCATGGCCGGGATGTGCAGCGCATGATTGGTCGATCCACCGGTCGCCATCAAGCCGACCAGCGCGTTCACGAAGGATCGCGCATCGACCATTTCGCCTGCTGGCAGATACTCACCCTTGATAGAGTTTTGCAGGCTCTGGCGCACTGAAGCCCGCGTCAGCGCCTCGCGCAGCGGCGTCCCCGGATTGGGGAAGGCCGCTCCGGGCATATGAAAGCCCATCACTTCCATCAGCATCTGGTTGGAGTTGGCCGTGCCGTAGAATGTGCAGGTGCCCTGGCTGTGATAGCTTTCGCTCTCGGCGCGCAGCAGTTCGTCGCGTCCGACTTTTCCGAGCGCAAATTCCTGGCGAATGCGCTGCTTTTCCGGGTTTGGCAGACCGGAAGTCATCGGCCCAGCCGGAACCATGACGTGCGGCAGCCAGCCAAAGCGCAATGCAGCAATGGTCAGGCCGGGAATGATCTTGTCGCACACGCCCAGATTAAGCACGGCGTCGTAAGCGTCATGGCTGAGCGAGACCGCTGAGGCCATGGCGATGACATCGCGCGAGAAGAGCGACAGCTCCATACCTTCCTGGCCCTGAGTCACGCCATCGCACATAGCCGGGACGCCGCCAGCGACTTGCGCAGTCGCAGTGTTCTTGCGCGCTTCGTCGCGAATGATTTCGGGATAGTGCTCAAACGGCGCATGCGCTGAGAGCATGTCATTATAGCTGGTGACCATGCCAATATTTGGCCAGCCGGAGCCAAGGATCTGGGTCTTCTCCAATACAGCGCAACCAGCCGATGCATGGGCGAGATTGCCTTCGGTCAGCTTCGCGCGCGCAAACCCGTTTGGACGGCGCGCCCGGATCAGCTCCAGATAAGCTGCACGGCTGTCCTTGCTGCGCGCTTCGATACGCGCGGTGACTTCGGCAACAGTATTATTGATCCCCGTCATCGCTTACGACGCCTCCCACCAGTCGCGGCCATCGCGGCGCAGCATCAAGCGCGCCTCCACAGGGCCGTCTTCAAGACCCGCCTGATAGGTTTCCATCGGCACATCGGCCTGGTCCCACGCTGCGAGCAGGCCGTCGACCCACTTCCAGGCGGCTTCAACTTCTTCGCGGCGCATGAACAGAGACAGGTTACCCCGCACCACATCCATCAGGAGGCGCTCATAAGCGTCCGGATAGCGAATGGCGAAATTGTCGGCATAAGACAGGTTCAGCGGCAGAGACTTGATGCGCAGACCGCCCGGGCCTGGCTCCTTGATCTGCAGGTAAAGCCGAACGCCCTCGTCCGGCTGCACATTGATCACCAGTCGGTTGGACTGCGCTTCGGTATCGCCGAACATTGAGTGCGGCGTTTCGCGAAACTGGACAACAATTTCAGAATGCCGCCCCTTCATGCGCTTGCCGGTACGTAGATAGAATGGCACGCGGGCCCAGCGCCAATTGTCGATCGCTGCCTTGATCGCGACAAATGTCTCCGTGCTGCTCGGATGGCCGAGCTCTTCAAGGTATCCGGGCACGGTTTCACCCTGCACCGCACCACCGGCATATTGCGCGCGCACAGTGTCTTCTTTCGCCGCCTGAGGCGAAATCGGTTTCAGCGCCTCCAGGACCTTGATCTTCTCCGTGCGGATGGCGTCGCCGTCGATTGAATTGGGCGGCTCCATCGCGATAAGGCAGAGCAATTGCAGCAAGTGGTTCTGCACCATGTCGCGGAGCGCGCCGGAACCATCATAATATCCGGCGCGGTCTCCAACTCCGTAATGCTCCGAGACGGTGATCTGAATATGATCAATCGCTGTTCGATTCCAAAGCGGTTCAAACAGAGAATTGGCAAAGCGCAGGACCATCAGGTTCTGAACGGTCTCCTTGCCGAGATAATGATCAATCCGGTAGATGCACTCTTCAGCAAAGACCGCACCGACGCCCTCATTGATTTCGCGCGCCGAGGCGAGGTCCGTTCCAATCGGCTTTTCAAGCACGACGCGGGTATTGCCTGCGCTGAGTCCCGCCTGGCCCAACGCCTGGCAGATCGGCACATAGATTTTCGGCGTTACCGCCAGATAGAACACGAGCGGTCGGTCCGGGTCTTGCGTGATGTGCGCCTTCAGGTCCGCCCAATCAGCGTCAGGATCGGTGGCATCCATCGTGACATAGTGAAGGTGCTTCTCGAATGTCTTCCAATCCGCCTTTGTGACGCTGTCCGGTGACGCCTCGCTGCACGCCTCGTAGGCAAAGTTGCGAAATTCGGCATCATCCAGCTCAGATCTTGAAATACCTATGATTTTTGCGTCTTCAGGTATTTGCCCATCCGCCCAGCGGTGATACAGCGCGGGCAGCAGCTTCCGGCGAGACAAGTCCCCGGTGCCGCCAAAGATGATGATGTCGAATGAGCCAACGGGAATGAACTCGGCCATTCTGCTCCCTCACAAATGTATATTTTCCAAAGACCCTATGCGCCGACGTGACAGCGGTGTCAACGCTCTAGCAGGGATGAAAAAACCCCGAAGGTCTCCCCTCGGGGTGATCTCTCTGGAATGGAGGCGCTTAGTTGCGGGCCTTGTCGACCAGACGGTCATTCTGCGCCCAGTGCATCATGCCGCGAAGTTTTTCGCCAACCTCTTCGATCAGATGATCATTCATGCGCGCGCGCATCGACAGGAAACTTGGCGCACCGGCCTGATTCTCAAGCACCCAGTCGCGAGCAAACTTACCGCTTTGAATATCATCGAGGACGGCTTTCATCGCTTTCTTGCTCTCGCTGTCGACGACGCGGGGGCCAGAGACATATTCGCCATATTCTGCCGTGTTGGAGATGGAGTAATTCATATTGGCGATACCGCCCTCGTAGATCAGGTCGACAATGAGCTTGGTCTCATGCAGGCACTCGAAGTAAGCCATTTCCGGGCTGTATCCGGCTTCGACCAGAACTTCGAACCCAGACTTGATCAGCTCCACAATCCCGCCGCAGAGGACGGCTTGCTCACCGAACAGGTCGGTCTCGGTTTCTTCCTTGAATGAAGTCTCGATGACGCCTGCGCGGGTATTACCGATCCCTTTGGAATAAGACAGCGCGACATCGCGGGCGGTGCCGGTCGCGTCCTGATGGATCGCAACAAGGCCGGGCAATCCGAAGCCCATCTGGTACTGCGCCCGAAGCGTGTGGCCAGGCCCTTTTGGCGCTGACAAAGAGACGTCGACGCCGGCCGGTGGACGGATCAGGTTGTAGTGAATGTTGAAGCCATGACCGAACATGATGTGCTGGCCATCGCGGACATGCGGCTCGATCTCGTTCGCCCAGAGAACAGCCTGTTTTTCGTCCGGGACGAGGATCATCACCACGTCCGCCCATTGCGTCACCTCGCTTGGGCTCATCACGGTCAGCCCTTCGGCTTCTGCCTTCGGTTTCGAGCCGGAGGTTGGCTGCAGGCCGATCCGCACATCGACACCATTGTCCTTGAGGTTCAGCGCGTGCGCGTGCCCCTGGCTGCCATAGCCGACTACACCGACTTTCTTGGCCTGAATCAGGGCGAGGTCCGCATCCTGTTCGTAATAGATTTTCATGCTCACAATACTCCTTAAACGGTCAAAATCTGGGCCGGGTGGTCCGGCATGTTCGGTTTAAAATTGCAGTTGGCAAAGGCGTGAATGCTCATCCCTTTTCGGCGCCTCGCTTGATTGACAGCACCCCTGTCCGGCTGACTTCCACCAGGCCCAGCGGCTCCATCAGGGCGCAGAACTGGTCGATCTTGTCGCTGGCGCCGGTCAGCTCGAAGATAAAGCTCTTATTCGTCGTATCGATGACGCGGGCGCGAAAGATTTCCGAAATCCGCAGCGCCTCGACGCGTTTTTCGCCTTCACCGGCCACCTTGATAAGCGCGAGTTCGCGTTCGATCCCGCGCTTCGATTTGGTGATGTCCGTGACACTCGCCACCGGCACAAGGCGCAATAGCTGGGCTTCGATCTGCTCCAGCGTATGCGCAGTCCCTGTCGTGACGATGGTGATGCGCGAGCGGTGACGATTGCGATCCACCTCGGCGACCGTCAGGCTTTCAATATTGTAGCCGCGCGCGGAGAACAGCCCAACGACGCGGCCCAGCACGCCAGGCTCGTTGTCGACAAGGACCGCGAGCGTGCGGCGCTCCTCGATCTCCTCGACATGGCTCATATCATAGGCGCTTGCGGGATTGTCACTCACTGGACCGTCTCCTTGCGTTCGCCAAGCGATATGCCTGGACGACGGGATTTCAAAATCGTTTTCAAACTATTGGCGCGCTCAATCGCCTCGCTGCGATGGTCCATGCGTTGATCATCATAGCGATCAACCACCGTGTCGCGCCGGCGCGGGTCCAGATGCGCCTGTAATTCGGACACCAGCAAGCGGCGACAATCATCAATGAACTCAGCGCTATTGTCCGCGGTCGGACCGCCCTGACGGGTCAGCGCTTCCAGCTCATAATAGGCCAGCATCAGGGCGTCCAGGATAGGCGGGCGCGATCCGCGATAGGCGCCCTCTTTCTCAGATCCCTTGGAGGCCGGGTCGATATTCGGGAAGAACAGCCGTCCGCGTTCGACCAGTGACGAGATGGCCAGCATCATGTTGATGCGCTGCTGCAGAAAGCTCGCATCATTGGCCTGATGCTGGCGGGTGCGCGCGAACATGGCAGCGCGGTTGAGGACATCGATACAGGCATTGCCCCAGCCGAGGCTTTGCGCATCGACATTGTGGCGCAGGTTCTCCAATTGCAGCGCGCGCTGCCTCTGTGTCTCCCGCGCACTGATGAAAGCCCCAACAAGCGCCACGATCGCAGACAGGATGGCCACCACAACTTCAATATGGTTTTGCATCCAGGACATCAGATTATCTAGGCCCATAGCGGTCCCCTTCGCGGTCCCCATTGTCTGGGGCACGCTTTTGCCAGAGGCGGCAGCCAGGGGAAAGAGACCAGATGACATCAAACAAGCTTTCGACCGGCCTCATCGATTTCCTCACCGGTGATTTCGGAGAGGATCATCTCATTATGCGCCGCGCCTGAGGGGATCATGGGCAGGCAATTCTCGGCCTTGGTCACGCGGCAATCGAAGACCACCGGCCCGTCATAATCGATCATTTCCTGGATCTTGGCGTCGAGCTCGCCTGGCGTGTCGCAGACGAGCCCCAGACCGCCATAGGCTTCGGCCAGCTTGACGAAATCCGGAAGGCTTTCCGAGTAGGAATGCGAATAGCGCTCACCATGCAGCAATTCCTGCCACTGACGGACCATGCCCATCCATTCATTGTTGAGAATGAAGATCTTGATCGGCAGCTTGTGCTGCACGGCAGTCGACAATTCCTGCAACACCATCTGGACAGACGCCTCTCCGGCAATGTCTATCACAAGAGCGTCAGGGTGCGCTGCCTGGATACCGACAGCTGCGGGCAGGCCATAGCCCATTGTGCCGAGGCCGCCGCTGGTCATCCAGCGATTGGGCTCTTCAAAGTGATAATGCTGCGCGGCCCACATCTGGTGCTGGCCAACTTCCGTCGAGATGTAAGTATCGCGATCCTTGGTCAGCTCGTAGAGACGCTCAATCGCATATTGCGGTTTGATCTCTGTTTTGCTCTTGCCATAGGCGAAGCAGTCACGGGCGCGCCAGCGCTCAATCTGGGCTTTCCATTCGCTGAGATCCTGCCGTTTGGTTTTGCCCCAGGCCTTGATCAGCGCCTCAAGCGCCGTGCCGCTATCGGCAATGATCGGCACATCGGCGCGTATGACCTTGTTGATCGAGCTTGGGTCGATATCGATATGGATCTTTTTCGAGCCCGGCGAGAAGGCGTCAATCCGGCCCGTCACACGATCGTCGAACCGCGCGCCGACGCAAATCATCAGATCACAATCATGCATGGCATGGTTCGCCTCATAGGATCCGTGCATGCCGAGCATACCGAGCCAGTCTTCGTGGCTGGCTGGAAACGCGCCGAGCCCCATCAGGGTCGAAGTCACCGGTATGCCTGTAGCGGCTTGCAGGTTGCGCAAGGCCGCGCTCGCTTCAGGGCCGGAATTGATGACGCCGCCGCCTGTATAGAAAACAGGGCGGCGCGCTTTCTTCATCAGCTGGATAGCGGCCTTGATCGCGTGCGCGCTGGGTTCCGTCTGAGGCTTGTAAGTGGCCTTTCGGACCCCTTTCTTGCCGACATAGGTCCCCGTCGCGAACTGAACATCCTTTGGGATATCAATAACGACCGGACCTGGCCGACCGGTGGTCGCGATCAGGAACGCCTCATGAATGGTGCGCGCCAGATCATCGACATCCATCACGAGATAATTGTGTTTGGCGCAGCAGCGCGTAATCCCGACAGTGTCGCATTCCTGGAAGGCGTCCGTCCCGATCAGATGCGTTGGAACCTGTCCGGTGATCACGACCATCGGGATCGAGTCCATCATCGCATCGGTGATCGGCGTAACCATGTTGGTCGCGCCCGGCCCGGACGTAACCAGCGCCACGCCGGCCTTTCCGGTAGAACGCGCATACCCTTCAGCAGCGTGACCTGCCCCCTGTTCGTGCCGGACAAGAACGTGCCGAATGGAAGGTTCTGAAAACAGCGCGTCGTAAATCGGAAGCACCGCGCCGCCCGGATATCCGAACATCACGTCCACACCCTGTTCCTTTAGCGCGGTGATCACGATCTCAGCGCCAGTCATCTGGCGAGTATCGGTCTTGGCCTCAGGTTTGGTCTGCGTGTCCATGATCTTGTTCCTTGAAGATTTGCAGGGCTTGGTGGAGCGAGTTTGAGTTCAAAAAAAAGGGTCCCGTGTGAGAGACCCTTGTTACAAGCACCTGCGACTGACGAATCTTTCGTCAGCGCAGGTGCCTAATAACGAGTACGACTGTTGGACGCATGAAGCGTTTCCTCCCAAAAGTTGAATGGGGGCATAACTTACCTGTTAACCCCCGTCAACCTCCTTATAAAGGGCAAGAATTACCCTCATTCGGTCTTCCAGCGAAAGACTTGGAATCCTTGGCCAAAATGGGAATTGCCGCCCGATCCAGGTAAATTGCCGCTTGGCATAGCGCCGCGTATCGCGCTTGGCGTTCTCGGCAGCTTGCTCAGCAGTCAACTCTCCGCGCAGATAGGCGAGGAGCCAGGGAATACCGTGCGCCTTCATCGCCGGCAGGTCTTCAGGCAAGTTTTGCGCCGCGAGGCCGCGCGCTTCTTCCATCGCGCCTTCCATCAGCATGCCTTCAAAGCGTCGATCGATCCGGGAATAAAGGCGCGGGCGCGTCGGCGTCAGCGCCACCCCGAGCCAGTCTTCACCGTCCAGGATAGCGCGCCCTTTCTGGCCCTGAAACGAGGTAATCGACTTGCCTGTCGCGAGCCAGACTTCCAATGCTCTCCCCAGACGCTGGCGGTCGCTCTCGCCTAGTCTCGTGGCTGTTTCGAGGTCCACCTGTTCCAGCTTTTCGCGCAACGCGGCGACGCCTCCAGCCTTGTGCAACTCGGAAACTTCTGCGCGAATGTCTTCGGGCACCGGGGGGATCTGCGAGAGCCCCTCGATCAGCGCGAGATGATAAAGACCTGTCCCACCAATAATGATCGGCACTTTTCCGCGCCGCTGCACTTTGGCGATGACTGGCTTCACATCGTCCAGCCATTTGCCGGTCGAATACCGCTCGCTTGCCGAGACATGACCGAACAGATGATGTTCGATACCGTCCATTTCGGCAGCTGCCGGCCGCGCCGAGATCACGCGCAGGTCTCGATAGACCTGCATCGAGTCGGCATTGATGACCTCACCATCCAATCGCTTGGCCAGTGCCACCGAGAGCGCTGACTTCCCACTTGCGGTGGGACCGTGAATAAGGATTGCGGGTTTCATGCAATCAGTCGTAAGAAGCACGCCGCGAAGCGTAAAGACAGGAATGCTGCGATGGATGCAAAAACGACAGATTCCAAATACATAGCGACATTGGTGGCGCCGAAGGGCCAGGATCTGGAGCACCTCGGCGCAGCCCTCACGCGCGCCGTCCAAGCGGCGGGCTTGAGCCCGGCCAGCTCAATACGTCCTCTGTCGGATGGCACGCGCTGGACGGCGATTGAGATCGGAGTCGACGCGCAGTCAGATCAAATCAGCGACGCCCGGAGCGCTCTCGGCGCTGCGTTCCGCGATACGGCTGACATCGCCCTTCTGCCTGCATCGAACCGTCGAAAGAAGCTCCTCGTCTCCGACATGGACTCAACCATCATCCAGCAGGAATGCCTGGACGAACTCGCCGCCTATGCCGGTTTGAAAGATGAGATCGCGGCAATCACCGCCCGCGCCATGGCTGGTGAGCTCGATTTCGAGGGCGCGCTGACGGAACGCGTGGGCAAACTCAACGGACTTTCGCTCAACGCCTTGCGGCAATGCTTCGATGAACGGATCACGTTGATGCCTGGCGCGAAGACGCTAACGGCGACCATGTCGGCGCACGGCGCCTATTGTCTGCTGGTCTCAGGTGGCTTCACCTTCTTCACCTCACGCGTCGCGGCTACGACCGGGTTTGATGCCGACAAGGGCAATACGCTGATTGATGATGGAAAAGCACTCACCGGTGATGTTGGACGACCAATCCTTGGCCGCGAAGCGAAACTGGAAGCGCTGGATGATTGCGCTTTCGCAAACGGCATCCTGCGGTCCGATGCGCTGGCAATGGGAGACGGCGCCAATGATCTCGCCATGATCGAGGCGGCGGGCCTCGGGCTCGCGGTGCACGCAAAGCCCATCGTCGCGTCAGCCGCGGATGCTGCGATCAATCTGACCGACCTGACGGCAGCGCTTTATTTCCAGGGCTATTCGGACAAGGAAATCGTCTGGCGCGACTGATCAGCCGCGAACTTCGAGATCAATCGCCTCGAACAGGGTCTGACCGCGCCGATAGACGCGCAGCAGCAGCGGCTGGTCCGTGCGCGACATTGCCTCATCCATAGCGAGCATAGCATCCTCGGGCGTTTCGACTGTTTCGAACGCCATTTCGGTCACGACATCGCCTTTCTGGAGCTTGCCAAAGCTCGGTCCGCGCGGTGACACGACGCGCACGAGCACGCCGTTCACGTCGCCCGGAATTCTGTACCGGCGCCGGTCGTCTTCCGTCAGCTCAACGAAATCCACGCCGAGCGGATTGTCCGTCAGCGTGCTGTCGGTCTCTGGCGTCTCGGTTTCTTCCTCATCCGTACCGGCATCCAGCTCACCGAGTTCGAAACTGACGGTGCGGGTGCGGCCATCGCGGACCAGCAGGACATCGACCTGCTTGCCGATCTCCGTGTCTGCCACAATGCGACTGAGCGCGCGTTCGTCTTTGACCGGGCGCCCGTCAAATTCAAGGATCAGGTCGCCAATCTCGAAATCGGCTTTTGACGCAGGTCCATCATCGGTGATCCGGGTCAGGATGACGCCTGACCCCTCTTCCAGGCCATAGGCTTTCGCAATGCCGCGATCGGCGTCCTGAATGTTGACACCAAACCAGCCGCGGCGGGCTTTGCCGTATTCTATCAGCTGCTCGCTGACCTGTTTGACGAGATTGGACGGGATGGAGAATCCAAGTCCGACAGAACCGCCGGTCGGCGTGATAATTGCCGTGTTCACCCCGAGGACTTCCCCGTTCAGATTGAACAGCGGACCACCGGAATTGCCTGAATTGATCGCGGCGTCGGTCTGAATGTAATTGTCATAGTTCCCCGACTGAATATCGCGGTTTCGCGCCGACACGATACCGACCGAGACAGAGCCGCCAAACCCGAACGGGTTGCCGATCGCCATGACCCAGTCGCCAACTTCCGCTTTCTCGCTATCGGCCCATTCGACAAATGGAAACGGCTCATCCTGCTCTACTTTCAGTACCGCGACATCGGTGGCCGGATCGGTTCCAATCAGCTCTGCCCTCAATGTGCGACCGTCGGAAAAGATGGCATTTATTTCATCAGCACCCTCGATCACGTGATTGTTCGTGACAATCAGACCATCGGCTGAAATTACAAAGCCCGAACCCAGCGCGCCTTCCTGGCTGAAGCCCTCAGGATCGCGCCCGAAAAACTCATTGAAGTCCTGCAACGGACCTTCTTCAAATTGCGGTAGCTCGCTCGCGACGACGCGTGACGTCGTAATATTCACGACCGCAGGCATCAGGCGTTTTGACAGGTCGGAGAAACTTTCAGGCCGATCACCTTGATCGACAGCCTCGACCACGTCGGTCAGGGATTGGCCCATGACTGGACCAGATGCGATCAGCGCCAGGGATAAGGCAAAAACGGTTCGACGCATCAATCGGGCTCTCCTACAGGTGTAACACGCATCATAGCCCTAACTAGGGCAGGATCTGGGCGAGGCGCAAGCCCATCTCACCCTCCGAATCTCACCATAAGGTAAAGCAAAAGTGCGCCAATCGCCATGGACCATAGTCCGGACTGGCGAATGGTCGATTCTGGCATTTCGGATAACCAGGCGCCGAAGCGCTTCATGGCGTCCGGCGCGCCGGCATAGATCGCACCCTCGAGCAGAAACCAAACCCCGATCCCGGCGAGGACAATTGTCAGCATGATAGAAGCTCCCGAATCAAAAACCCCGCCCAACATAAGCTGGACGGGGCTGGTTTGACATGTCCGCAGATCTAGCGGCGCGCCGTCCCGTTTGCACGGGCGCGCTCGATAAACTCATCACACAGGCCCAGCTGGTTCGGTCCAACGACGATGCGCGTTGGTTCCTGCTGGGTCCGCGGACCAGAGCTCTCGGTATCTGCAGAGTCGCCAATGTCACCGACACCGAAGGCTTTCTCACAGGCAATCAGCGCGCGCTGGAAGCGGAAAAATTCAGCGTCCTGCTCATAGGCCACGGCGTAAATTTCATTTCGCTGTGCGTCGCCCTCGCCTCGGATCTGCTCGGCTTCGCGCCGGGCTTCAGCGAGGAGGACGGTTTTCTCACGGTCCGCCTCGGCGCGTACGAGCTTGGCGCGTTCGTCGCCTTCGGCGCGAATTTGCTCGGCCTGCTGGTTCCGCGTCGCGGCCATGCGGTCAAACACGCGCTGCGACACGTCCGGCGGCAGATCCACACGCTTAATGCGCACATCGATAATGTCGATGCCGCGACCGGCGATCGCGTTGGACAGGTTGTCACGGATTTCATCCATCAGTTCCGACCGCTGACCGGAAATGATTTCTTCCGGCAACTGGCTACCAAGCGCGTTACGGATCGCGGTATCGGTGAAGCGAAGCAGCTGGTTCTGCGCTTCGCGCTGCGTTCCCAGGCGCTGGTAGAAGGCCAGCGGTTCGTCAATGCGCCAACGCACAAAAGCGTCAACGATCAGCTGCTCCTGGTTCGACGCGAAGACTTCGATGTCCGGCACATCCAGGCCGAGGTTGCGCTTGTCATAGGTCACCACAGACTGGACGAAAGGGATCTTGAACTTGAGACCAGCTTCGTCAGCGCCCGGCTCATTATAAGCCTCAACCGCGCGACCAACCTGCAAGACCAGAGACTGCTGGCGCTGATCGACTATAAAGAACGAATTCAACAACGCGATGATCGCGGCGAATACGACGACAATTCCGAGAATTCCAAACGGTTTCATGTCTAGTTACCTCCACGATTGACGCGGTCGAGCGGCAGGTAAGGAACCGCCCCGGAATCGCTGTCGAGAATGAGTTTGTCCGTCCGGTTGAGAACGCGCTCCATAGTTTCGAGATACATACGCTCACGCGTCACCTGCGGCGCTTTGCGATACTCGGCCAGGATCTGACTGAAGCGATCCGCCTGACCGGTCGCGTCGGCAATCACCTGATCACGATAGGCTTGTGCGCGTTGCAGGATCTGCTGCGCTTCACCTCGGGCACGTGGGACAATGTCATTGGCGTAGCGATTGGCTTCCTGGACCAGGCGCTCTGCATCCTGACCCGCATTGATCACGTCAATGAAGTCTGCGCGTACTGGCGCCGGGGCGAGTGCTTCCTGAATCTCGACGTTCTCGATATTCACGCCAGCCCCGTAATCTGCCAGCAGCGCCTGTAGTTGCTGGCGTACGGTCGCGGCGATCTCTCCACGACCAGTTGTCAGAACAGCATCCAGCGTCGATTTGCCTACGACTTCCCGCATGACGCTTTCGGCTGCGGCTTTCACGAGCGGCGTGCCATTATCGATGTTGAGAATGAAATTCTCTGGATTTTCGGCATCATAATACCAGAAGACGCGGAACTGGACGTCGACAATATTCTCGTCGCCCGTCAGCATCAGGCTCTCGCCCTGATTGATCCCGATCTGGGTTTCCTGTTGTCGCTCTGACGGCAGGATCTCATGCGTTTCAATTGGCGCTGGCAGATGCACGTGGAAGCCAGGCGTGAAATTCTTCTGATACTGACCAAACCGGAAGACCGCGGCGCGTTCGCCTTCGTCGACGATCACCACGCCGGTTGCCAGCCAGGCAACAAGCGCAACGACGCCGAGAACGAGAAACCCGCCCGGTCCGAAATTCGGTCCGCGGCGTCCGCCGCCACCACCGCCTCGACCGCGCCGAGAAAAGCGCTCCTGCATCTTTCGCATCTGATCTTCAAGGTCGGAGCCGCCGCCCCCGCCACCCTGGCCACCACCGGGACGTCCCCAGGGCGACCCGCCATTTCCATTGCCACCAGAACCACCGCTGCCCCACGGGCCGCCATTGGTTTTGGGAGGCTCGTCGCCATTTCCACTATTGTCGTTCCAGGGCATCGCCCCTCCTTTTCCGTCACACCAGGTCACTGGCTTTTTGTCTGCATGGTGCCTATTTGCGTTCGAAAGGCCTCTTCATCAAGGACATAGCCCATGTTTTGGGACAAGAAAGACCAGAAAACACTGTCAGAAGACACGATCCGGCAAGCACTCGGCTCACCGGACTGGCTGTCCGGGGTGAGAATGGGCGAATCAGGCACAGTCACTTTGATCATCGAAGCCGACCCGAACGACCTGGAACGGGCCGAGACCCTCAAGATCGAAGCGGAAGCCCGCGCCATGAGTATAGACGGCGTCACCGACGTCAAAGCCGTGCTCACGGCTCAGCGCGCCCCTGGAGAAGTGTCTCCGACGCCGCAGCCCGCCTCCTTGAAGACGCATGCGAGTCCGCGCCGGGTACGAAAAGGCGCGCGCCTGTCCGATGAAGCAGTCAGTCAAAGCCAGCCACAACAGGCGGCCCAAATCGCCCCCATCCCGGGAATCTCCCGCATTCTTGTCGTCGCCAGCGCCAAGGGCGGGGTTGGCAAGTCGACCGTCTCGGTCAACCTCGCGGCGAGTTTTGCCAAACAAGGCCTTCGTGTTGGACTTCTGGACGCCGATATTTACGGGCCCTCCATTCCGACCATGCTGGGCGTCGCAGATGCGAGCCCGGGCACGACGCCGGAGAACAAGCTGGTGCCGGTGTCCGCGCATGGCATCGAAACGCTTTCAATCGGATACCTGACGGATCCTGATTCGCCGATGATCTGGCGCGGCCCAATTGTTCAGTCCGCGATCACGCAGATGCTGAATGACGCGGCCTGGGGCACGGAAGACGACCCGCTGGATCTGCTGATCATCGATACACCGCCGGGAACCGGGGAAGCTCAACTCACTCTCGCTCAGCGTGTTCCGGTAACGGCGGCCTTGATCGTCACGACGCCACAGGAAGTTGCGCTCGCCGATGTGCGGCGCGGCGCGGCCATGTTTGCCAAGACGCATGTGCCGGTCCTGGGCATTGTGGAGACGATGAGCTGGTTCGAAGACCCGGCCGGAAACCGCCATGCCATCATGGGCGAAGGCGGCGGTCAAAAAATGGCGCAGGCGCTCGGCCTGCCGCTCCTTGCACAGATCCCGATGCTGCAATGCATCCGGGAAGGCGGCGATCGCGGCGAACCTGCAGCATCTGCTGCAGGCGCAACGGCAAACTTGTTCACCGAAATTGCCCGCGATGTTGCTCTGTCACTCGACGCACTGCAGACGAAGAAAGCGCCGGATATCATCTTCGAAGACTAGCGGTCCGATCGATCAAATTTTATCGATCCATTGAACTCGGATTTCGGACTTTTCCTGTAACAATTGCTGCAGGGACATAGTTATGCTGAGTACTTCTTCACGCCTCCATACGATTCTTTACGCCGTGCTGATGTCGGTGGTGTTGATTTGCGCGACGGTGCATTTCACCGCGCTCATTGCGCCGTATCTTGAGGCGCGTAACGCCAATACGGCCATGCTGACCTCAGCCATCGCGGCGTGCGTGCTCGCACCGCCTGCATCCGTTCTAATGGCGCTTTACTCCAGCAAACTGATCAGCGTTCAGGAGCAATTACACGAGCTGGCGACGACCGATCCGCTCACGGGTTTGCTGAATCGCCGCGCGTTTGCGCATCGCTATGACCGTGAAGCGGCGCGCTATGATCGCACCAATCGCCCCATCTCCTTGCTGCTGATCGATCTCGACTATTTCAAACTGATCAATGACAAATACGGCCATGCAGGCGGCGATGAAGCCTTGCGGATTCTGTCTGAACATCTGCGGTCGACCAGCCGGTTCGGCACGGATGATGTCGCGCGCTGGGGCGGCGAAGAGTTCGCGATCCTTCTCTCCGATACCGGCCATCAGTCCGCTGTACGCGTGGCCGAGCGTTTGCGGCGCCAGATTGAAACGCTGCGGGTCGAGTTCAACGATCACCAGATCCACCTGGAAGCCAGCATTGGTGTCATCGCGTGCCGCAAGCGCGAGACCCTCGAGCAGGCCATGCAGCGCGTCGATCTCTGCCTGCGCCAGGCCAAATCCCAGGGCCGCAACCGGATCACGGTCTATCCGGAAGACGTTCCAACTGTCGCAGAAGCCGCATCCGTCGCCTAAAAAACCTGCGACGGAGACGTCTTTTCAGGACGCAAAACCATCCAATTTTGAGCCTTCCCAATGCGGCTGCGACGTCTGAAGAGCGCCAGCAGCGGGTACCGAATCGAGTATAATTTTCGCATCGCGCGAAAAAGTATTACCAAAATCAAAATTTCGGCTGACCCCCATTAACCATCAAATTTCCGATTTTATTTCGAAAAACACCCGCAACACGCCACAACGGTAATCGGCACGTTTCGATTTTTCACATCATGGGTCAGTTTCGATTCAAGGCTGATCGCTAATTCCGTCAGTATGGGACGGATAGTTGCACAACCTTACTATAGAGACGCGCGCGGAAGCGTTTCGACCATGACGGCCTTGCTCTCGCTGGGCCTGATTGGAGTAGTCGGACTCGGTGTCGAAACGGGATACTGGTACCACCTGCAGGAAGAAGCGCAGATGGCCGCGGATGTTTCAGCTTATGCTGGCGCGGTTGCTCTGCGAAATGGGGAAACGGTCGAAACTGCGAAACTGGTCGCGATCGAAGAGGCCGAAGAACTCGGCTTCACGGTCACCAATCTGGCCACCGTGACCCCGGTATCGCCGCCAACCAGCGGCGCTTTCCAGACGGTTCGCGATATCGAGGTCACGATCAATTATAACGCGCCGCGTGTGTTCTCTATGATCTTCTCCAATTCTGCGCAGTTCCGGAATGTACGCTCTGTCGCTGGCTTCTCGCCTTCGGTGGATGTTTGCATCCTCGCTTTGGACCGGGTCGGAAGTGCTGCGCTGGATATATCGGGGTCGTCTAATGTCGACGTCGACGGCTGTGAGTTCATGTCGAACTCGCTTGCCGCAGACAGTTTCTCGGTTCGCGGCCAGGCCAATGTCGATATTGACTGCGCCAATTCGGCTGGTGGGTTCGAACAGGATGGGACGACGAGCACGATCACGCTTTCGACCTGCCCTGCCCCGCGCACGGACCTGTTCCAGGCCGATGACCCGTTCGCGAGCTTGCCGGAGCCCAGCACCTCCGGGCCCTGCCGCAACCTGACCAATGCCGAGCGTCAGGCCATGAATGGTAGCGCCGGCAGTGTCACCCTTTCAGCTGGACCAACCGGCGTCCGTAAATTCTGCAACGGTCTTGACCTGCGCAAGGATGTCCATTTCGAGCCGGGGATTTACATTATTGACGGGCAGAGCCTGACCACGGCAGCGAATGCCGATGTGACTGGTACAGATGTCACTTTCTTCCTGACAGGCGGCGCCGATCTCGGCTTTCGCGGGACATCGACGGTCAATCTGACAGCCCCCAGCACGGGCACCTATGCGGGCATTCTGTTCTTTGGCGATCGCAGCGACACGTCTTCCGAATATATTTTCAACGGCACCTCGGACTCTCTGCTGACGGGGACGCTGTACGCCGCCGCAGGCGATGTCACCTATGCTGGGGACTTCACAGGCTATGATGGCTGCCTGCAAATCGTGGCGTTTCGAATTGATCTGACTGGCGGTTCTAACATGACGGGCGATTGCGATGCTTACGGCATCACCAACGCGCAATTGCCCGGCTTCGTAAAACTATTGGAGTAAGTGATGCGGGTATGGAAACTGCGTAGACGCCGCGATGACGAGGTCGGCATTGCGAGCATCGAGTTCGGGTTCATCGCTCCGGTTCTCGCCTTTGCGATCATGGGCCTGGTCGATGTCGGCATGTACATCAATGCGCGCGCCGACATGACCTCGTCAGTGAAGTCCGGGGTCGATTACTTCCTGATGGGCGGACAGGATTCCGATACCGCAGTGGCCGTGATCGATCATGCCTGGACGCGCCGTCCTGAAAACTCAACCATCGAGACCGAAAAGTATTGCGTGTGCGGCGATGTCGTCGCGGTCTGCACCAATGTCTGCTCGGATGGAACGCAGCCGGACGCGTTCAAGAAAATCGTTGTTGCGGCCTATTATGACGGCCTTCTGATCCAGAAACGGTACTATTCCGATGAAACAGTTCGTGTTCGATAAATCACTGAGGCGTCTGCAACGCCGCGAGGATGGCGCCACCGCGATCGAGTTCGCGCTGATCGCTCCTGTTCTGATGTCGATGGTGTTGATGACCCTGCAAATCGGCATCGCCCTTCACAAGGGGAATACGGTGCAATGGGCGATCAACAAGGCGGCCCGGGCGGCCCTGCTCGACACAAGTCTCGATGAAGAGGGCATTCAGAGCTATATCGACGCCCGAATCAAGACGATCGATTCCGGTGCGTCCGTCGACATTTCGTATGAAGTCACGACCGTCGGCGCTGCAGCTCTGGGGACCATTTCCGGCACCTACTATCACAATGTCGATGTGCCGTTCTTCCCGTCATTCAAGGCGAAATTTGACGTTGATGTTTCCGTCCCGCGCGTCTGATTGAGCCGACGCGCACTCGCCCTGCAAACGCCCGGCACAAGAAAAAGCGGCGCCCGGATGAGCGCCGCCTTCTTCCCTCACAGAAGCCAGTTCTAGCTGGCTTCTTTTTTTGCGTCGCTTTCAAGCCCGTACTCGCGGACTTTGCGGTAGAGCGTCGAGCGGCCAATGCCGAGACGGCGAGAGACTTCGCTCATGTGTCCGGCATAGTGTTCTATGGCGTAGGCAATCAGATCGCGTTCGACGTCTGACAGGCTGCGTACCTCGCCGCCCTCGACGAAGGCGCCAGCGGCGCTTTCACCCTGGGCAGTATCATTGGCAACCGCAGGCTTGGATGGAACTTCTGGCAAAGCCGCGATTTCAGGCATGATGCCGCTAATCTGCGGGAAGTCATGTGGCTGAAGCGTATCGCCTTCGCACAGGATCACGGCACGAAAGACGGCATTCTCCAGCTGGCGAACATTGCCCGGCCAGTCAAACGCGGTCAGCATTTTCAGCGTCTCTTTCGACGCGCCGACAATGCGCGTGCCTTCTGAGGCGTTGAAACGGCCAATAAAGTGATCGACCAGAGCTGGAATATCCTCAACCCGCTCACGCAGGCTCGGCATTTCCACCGGATAGACGTTCAGGCGATAGAACAGATCTTCACGGAATGCGCCTTCCTTGACACGTTGGGCGAGATCGCGGTTCGTCGCGGAAATGATACGGACATCGACTTTCACCGGACGGCGTGCGCCAACCGGGTCGACCTCGCCTTCCTGTAGCGCCCGCAGCAGTTTGACCTGCATATCGAGCGGCAGCTCGCCCACTTCGTCCAGGAAGAGCGTGCCGCCATCGGCTTCAACAAATTTACCGGGCGATCGTGAGACAGCGCCAGTAAACGCGCCTTTCTCGTGTCCGAACAGGATGCTCTCAACTAGGTTTTCCGGGATCGCACCACAATTGACGGAAATGAACGGCTTGCCAGAGCGGTCCGAAGCGCCCTGAATGCAGCGGGCGATGACTTCTTTACCGACGCCGCTTTCCCCGAGGATCAGCACCGGAATATCAGACGCGGCAGCGCGCTGACCCAGGCGAAGCACCTGGCGCATAACGGGCGCACTGGCGATCATGTCATCAAAGCCCATACCGCCATCTGCCTTGCGGGTGAGGCGTTTAACCTCTCCGGTCAGCGAAGACAGTTTCAGAGCGTTCCGGATCGAGACAACGACACGTTCAGGGCTGGCCGGCTTAACCACAAAATCGACGGCGCCAGCGCGCATCGCCGACACAATCGTATCGATCCCGCTGGTCGCGGTCAGCATGATGACGGGCAGGTCCGGCCGACGCTCAACCAGCATCTCCAGAGTCTCCATACCCGACAGGCCTGGCATTGTGAGATCCAGAAGAACAACATCTGCACCGGCATTCGCATCGGTCGCAATGGCGACACCAGTTTCACCATCCGGTGCCGTGCGGCAGGCAAAGCCTGCTTTTTCGACAGCGGCCGTCAGCAGTCGGCGCTGGGTTGGATCGTCATCAATTACCAGGACGGTCTTGGCCATTTTTATCCCTCAACTCCACAACGCAAAACGGCGCGTGGTTCATTACGCTACGCCCCGTTATGGCACATAGAGATGAGGTTATGGTTCAGCTGATCGCTTGAATTTTATCGAATTTTATCCGAGTTCGGTCGCCGTCTTGAAGACACGTCCGCGCCATCCGGACCGGTCAAACGGAGACCATTGCCCGTCCGGCTGTGCCAGGCGGTCCGCGACCGCCACCATGACCAGCGGGTTGACGCCGAGGCCAACATGACTGGCGGGAACGACAATATTCTCTGTCTGGTGCCCCTTGGTGGGACACTGGACCGACCCACGCCAGGATACGACGCCGTCTGTCTTGGTCAGGATCGAAGTTGTCGGCACCGGCGGCGCAGCTTCCAGATCGCGATAGCGACCTTCTATCTCCGGCCGGGTTTGCTTGCCATTGATCGCCTCGAACAGGCGGCTCGGCGCGGAATGCCGACGATCATTGCTGATCGGGCTGCCAAGAGAGATTACCAGCCGAACGATGTCGGGATGCATCTTGGCCAATTCGCGCGCGAACACACCGCCAAGGCTCCAGCCAACAATGGACAGCTTCTCACCATTTTCTTCATAGATCTGCTCAACCAGGTCCGACATCTCGCGTTCACGAACCTCATTGAATTTCACATTGCGCCCGAGGCCCCAGCCATAGGCCGAATAGCCCAGGTCGTTGAACAGGCGCCGCATCGGCCGCGTCGAGCGATCGCTCGCCATGAAGCCGGGAAGCACAAGTACGGGGTGGCCATCGCCTTTGGGCAGGTTGCGCATGCTTTTTCGGAACAGGCCAAAGGCACCAAACTCGAAAATCGCTCGCCCTTCCGTCAGAGTCCAGAAAGGGTGTGGCGGTCTCGCCAGCGTTGCAGCAACCATAATTTAGCCTCCCGTATGCCGCTTGTTTGCGGTCTCACGAACCACCATGGGTGGTATCGGTGTATCTGACAAGGCTAGAAAATGATGCCTAAATCCTTAACTCGCTTTTGCTTTCGCCTTGGCAGTGGTCGACTTCTTGGTCGTCCCGGCACTCGTATTGCGTTTTGATTTGGCACGTGAAGTGCCTGAACTTGCAGCCTTTTTAGGTGCCGGTTTTGGCTTTGGCGGCGCTAAATCGATTCCCGCCAGTTCAGCCATTTCCTCAAAACTTTCCTGGATGCACGCAGCGTAAAATTCAGGATCTTTCATAACTTCGCGGTCGGCGGTGAAAGTAATTGTCGCTTCATTGACATAGCTTTGGACCACATGACCAAGGGCCATACCGTCGAGCAGGCACAGAAGTCCCTGCATTGAAACGAGTTTTGCACCGGCCTGGTAAATCGGAACTGGCGGCCCGGGCACATTTGTCACCACTGTGTTGATAACCGGGCGCGTCATGTAATTCGCGACGCCAAGCCGTGAATAGAGCTGCGCGCCGAGCGCCATAAACAGCGCGGGCGACACTTTACTCGCCTCCGTCATCTGGCGAGCTCCCAGCGCGCTGGTCATCTCTTTCGAGCGGCTGGTCTGATCGAATACGTATTCCATACGCTCTTTCGGATCGGATATATGGGTCCCCAACGGCGCGATCATCGCCGAGACCTGGTTACCCATCGTGTTCTTTTCGCCCTCTGTGCGGACGGAAATCGGCGCCATGGCCGTCATCGTCGTCTTGGGCAAATCATTGTGGTGTTTGAGATATTTGTTCAAACCGCCGCCAATAATGGTCAGCATAACATCATTGACCTTGGCGCCCTCGACCAGGCCGCGCAGGGCTTTGATATGGGCGAGGTCGAAGACCTGACCGTCGACCACGCGGTGCGGGGAGATCTTCGTATTGAAGCGCGTTTTCGGCGCTTCCATCGCGGCTTTGAGCCCAAACTCGCCGCGGACCATGCCGCGGGCGGCGCGGTAAAGTCCCGGCACAGCTTGCGCTGACACGCCAAGCTGACGGAGCGGATTGATCCAGGCCCGCACATAGCCCTTGGCGAACATGCCGACCCGGTTGGGGTTCTTTTCAGGCTTCCAATTGTCCGGCTCGTTCGGCGGCGTCACGTCCGGCTTTGGCGTGTGCAGGGCTTGCATCAGGTCTATCCCCGACATGCCATCAATCGCCGAGTGGTGGACCTTTGATACGATCGCATAAGAGCCTTTTGGGATGCCTGGAATATTATCCAGCCCTTCGACTACGGTCATTTCCCATGGTGGACGCGAAAGGTCGAGCGGCCGCGCAAACACGCGCGCCGCCTGAATGTTCAGCTGGCGCATATCGCCGGGCTTGGGCAGCGCGACGTGGCGGACATGATATTCCAGGTCAAAATCGGCATCTTCGACCCAGTAGGGATAGTCGACATTGAACGGCACTTTGACCAGCTTCTGGCGCATCGTCTTGGAAAACCGCATCCGCTCTTCATAGAAGCGCAAAATATCCTTGAAGCGGACAAAGCCGCCTGGCGCCGTCGACGGGTCATAAATCAGAATCGACCCGATATGCATCGGCGAACTGGGGGTCTCCATCGCCACAAAAGAGGCATCCATGCCCTGTAATTGTTCCATCAATCTCTCCCAAGCCTGCGCCCGCCGGTGCTCTCTACGGCCCTTACGGTAAATCGGATAAGGAAACTATGACGGTTTGTGCGCAATTTGACCAGTCTTGCTCGCTTTTCAGGCGAATTCCGAAGAAAAGCGATGGGCAGACAGACCCAATCGATCTGTCAATGCCAACAATTCTGACGACCGTTCAGTCTAGTTGCGTGCTGTACTTCTTGCCCCAATATTTCAATTGTTCAATCTGAGAACAAAAGTGATTTTGACCTCAGAAGAATTATGCTAGCCCTTCCCGCCGGGAGGAAAGGCAATGAGCGAGCGGGCGCAGAAGACGCGTGTACTCATCTTTGTCTGCGTGATCGTCTTTTTCGATGCGGTCGGCTTTGGATTGCTGATGCCGATCATGCCGGAATTGCTTGCAGACGTTGCAGGTCTCTCGATCAGCGAAGGCGCGACGATTGCAGGCTTTCTGCTAACCACCTTTGCGGTCATGCAATTCCTCTTCGCACCGATCCTGGGAGGTCTCAGTGACCGATTTGGGCGACGACCCGTGCTGCTCATCGCGCTCGCCGGGTTTGCCATAGATAGTTTCATCATGGCCTGGGCCCCGACCCTGGCCTGGCTGTTTTTCGCCCGGATCATTTCGGGCATTTGCGGCGCAACTTATGCGACCGCGTATGCCTGTCTGGTTGATGTCTCGGAGCGCGAAGAGCGCGCCAAATTCTTTGGCTATGCCGGGGCCGCTCTGGGCCTCGGCTTCATCTTCGGTCCGGCGCTCGGCGGCCTGCTTGGCGAGACCTGGGTGCGCCTGCCCTTCATCGCCGCGGGTTCGCTGATCGCCCTGGTCGCGGTCTGGGGCTATTTCTTGTTCCCGGAAACCCTCCACGCAGAGAACCGTCGAAACTTCTCCCTGGCCCGCGCCAATCCGCTGGGGAGTCTGATCTCGATCGCCCGGCATCCAAGTGTGCTGATCGTGCTCGGCGCGCTGTTTCTCATCCAGCTCGCCAATCACTCCTATTCAAGCATCTGGTCCTTCTTTACGGCAGAGGTTGCGGGCTGGACGCCGTTCCTCATTGGCTTGTCTGTCAGCGCCTATGGCCTCGGCATGGCACTGGTGCAGGGCGCGCTCACCGGCCCCGTGATCGCCAAGTTTGGAGAAGTGCGCGCGGTTTATTTCACCGTTATTGTCGGCGTGACATCTTTCACCGTCCTTGCCTTCGCGACCTCGGGAATCCAGATCTATGTCGGGATCGCGATTGGCGTCTTTTCAGCCTTTCTGAGCCCCGCCCTGCAATCGCTGATGACCAGCCGGACCCCGGCCGACTCACAAGGCGAGCTACAGGGCGCAATTACCAGTCTTTATAGCCTCGCCTCGATCATCAGCCCAGCTGTCATGGCCCTGCTCTTTACGGCCTATACTGACGAGACAGGCCTTTATTTGCCAGGTACACCGTTCATACTGGCGGCCGCGCTGATCCTGGGCGCGGCTGTCATCTTCACAGTTGCAGCAAGGCGCATCGCCCGCGACCCGCTTCCGCCCGCACAGGCGAGCGAAGCGGTGGCGCAGGCTTTTGACTAGATCCGCTCGATAATCACCGCGGGCGCCATGCCGCCAGCGGCGCACATGGTGATCAGGCCGTAGCGACCGCCGGAACGCTCAAGCTCATCCAGCGCCGTGCCGATCAGGATCGAACCGGTCGCACCGATCGGGTGGCCCAGCGCCATCGCGCCGCCATTTATATTCACTTTCTCACGGTCGAGATCGAGCTTGCGAATGAACCGTTCCGCCACAACGGAGAACGCCTCATTGATTTCCCAGACATCGATATCGTCCTTGCTCAGGCCCGCCTTCTCGAGCACTTTTTCAGCCGCCGGAACCGGCGCGTTCAGCATCAGGGTCGGGCAATCGCCCATATTCGCAGTGGCAACGATTCGTGCACGCGGTTTCCAGCCATTCTTGTCGACTGCATCCTGAGACGCGATCAACAGAGCCGCGGCACCATCAACCACGCCGGATGAGTTGCCCGCATGGTGGACGTGATCAATCTTGCCTTCGAGATCCGGATATTTCTTCGTGACCATCTTGCCATAGGTATTGCCCTGGTCGTCGACCGGGATCTCCATGAACATGTTGAACACGGTCTTCAGGTTGCCGAGGCTTTCCATTGTCGTGCCGGGGCGCGGAAACTCTTCCTTGTCGAGCGCCAGCGTGCCGTCCGGATTGTGGACCGGAACGAGGGACTTGTCGAAGCGGCCCTCTGCAATGGCGCGTGCGGCGCGCTCCTGGCTGACCACAGCGAGCTGGTCGACAGCTTCGCGATCAATACCTTCGAGCGTCGCAATCGCGTCGGCGCAGACGCCTTGCTGAGATTGCGGGTGCTTCTCGCGCAGGCTCATATTTCCGGCGTCCAGCATTGGCGGAACCTTGGGATCGGCAGTCGCCGACGTGTAGCTCATCATCTCGGTACCGCCGGCAATGACAACGTCTTCCATGCCGGACATGACCTGCGCGGCGGCGAGGTTCACAGTGGTGATGCCCGAACCACAGAACCGGTCGAGCGTCACGCCAGAGGCTTTGACGTCATAGCCCGCATCAAGCGCCGCCATGCGGCCAAGATCCGCCCCCTGCGCGCCGCGCTGCGAGCTTGTGCCCCAGATGATGTCATCAACTTCCGCGGTGTTCAGGTCATTCCGGTCACGGATTGCCGACAATACGGTTGCGGCGAGGTGCTGAGGGTGCAGATGCGCCAGCGCGCCTTTTCCCTGCTTCCCGATACCGCGCGGCGTGCGGCAAGCGTCAATGATGTAGGCTTCGGCCATCTTGGATCTCCGTCAATTTGAGTATGACAAGGGTATGCTTTACGCGCACGTCAACGACAAGCCGTGACGTTGCGTGATCAGACGCACGGTCAATTTGCGAATGGATGATTTGCGTCTCTGCCGCGAATAGGACATTTTCCAGGTCTAGATTCGAACCTGTCGAGGATGAGGGAGACGTCATGCGCCAGATCACCACAAGTTTAGCCGCACTTTCCATCTGTCTTGCGGGCCTCGCCCTGCCGGCCCAATCCGAGCAGGTCACCGCGTCGAAATCCACGGGTCTCATCCTGATGGACGAGGAAGAATATGACGCCCTACCCGAGCGCGACCCGCTCATGCGGGGCCGGTTGCCGCAATTCATTGATCTCAGCAGTTTCTTTCCCCAACCCGGGCACCAGGGCGCGCAGGGTTCATGTGTCGGCTGGGCGGTGGGATACGCCTTGAAAACCTATCAGGAAGCCTTCGAATTCAACATTGCGAGCCCTCAGGCCTGGGATCATTTCAGCCCGGCTTTCGTCTTCAACTCCATCAAACAGGGCGAGGACTGCAATGCTGGCAGCCGTATCTCGGACGCGCTCGAATTCGTAGCGAATACAGGCGCCGTTCGCATGAACGATTTCCCCTATGAAGAGGGTCAGTGCCTCCCCCCTGCCGAGGATATGAGTTCAATCGCGCAAGACTATGCCATTAAAAGTTATCGCCGCCTGCAGAAAGACGGCATGCTATTCGCGATCCGCGAAGCGCTTTCGAACGAGAAACCCGTGGTGATCGCGATGCGCGTCTTTCCGAGCTTCGAAACCTGGCAGGGCGGCGGCAATTACATGCACGATCCAGACACGGAGTTCCAGGTCGACTTCCATGCTGTCACCGTGGTTGGCTATGATGATGAGCGCCGGGCGCTGAAAATCATCAATTCCTGGGGCACCGATTGGGGCGATGATGGGTTCTTCTGGATGGATTATCGCGCGGCGCGCCAGCTGATCGCCGAAGCCTATGTGACCACGGATCGCCTGTTTGACGAACCCCTCACCGAAGAAACGAGCATCATCCTCGCCTCGGAGCCTGGAATGCCGCGTGGCAACGCTGCTGCGTCCGGGGCGCCGTCCAGTGATGTTTCTGAAGAAGAGGTTTCAACCGAGCCGCCCGCCCCCGATCCGCTCGACGTCAATAAGCTTGCCAGCGCCGTGACCGGACATGTCGGCCGAAGCGCAGAAGGAAAGACGCCATCTGGCTATGATTACTATCCCGCATCGGTCTGGCTGAACATGGATCAGTCCTATCTCGATCAGATCGAGTCGGTGAATTATTACTTCTATCACCGCACGTTCAACAATCCGATGCGACCTGAATCGGATTCAAATGTCTTCCTCGCCAGCTGGAAAGGCTATGGCTGTATTGAGAACGCCGAAGTCAAAGTGAAGCTGAAATCAGGCGAAGAACTCGCCGCGCCGTTCAACCTTTGCACAATCTGGGACCGCTTCCATCCGGGCGCATTCCGCAAGGATGGCAGCCGCGGCGGCAGCGCGCCGCTGGAATCCAGCGAAGATTTCGGCGAAACGACGAACGACTAGGCGCGGTCCAGTTTGCCGCCTTTGAGGACGAAACGACGGTCGCAATATTTGCATTCGACTTCGTCCTCATCGCCCATTTCGTACCAGACGATGGGGTGGCCCAGCGCCCCGCCACCGCCATTGCAGGAGACTTTGCGGGTTTCCACGATCACGATTTCCGGATTCTCAAACGAGGGTGTCTTGGTCATGGACAAACTCTTCTCTTCCCCTGGGTGAAATTGCCAAACAGGCAACGCACCCGCTAGCTAGGCCTGACGACGAGTCGCGTCAATGCGCCTCGTGCCGCGTTCAGGAGCCCCAATCCATGCCGCTCACCTTGTATCACTGCTCTCATGCGCGCTCTTTGCGACCGCTCTGGTGCCTCGAAGAAATGGAGCTTGAGTATGAGCTGATCAATCTCCCCTTCCCGCCGCGCGTGTTCGCGAAGGAATACAAAGAGATCAATCCGCTCGGGACCATTCCTTTCCTGATCGACGGCGAAACGCTGATGAGCGAAAGCACCGGAATCTGCCATTATCTGACACAGCGCTACGGGCCGACGCCGCTGGATGTCCCTGTTGATCACGCCGAATACGGGACCTTTCTGAACTGGCTGTATTTCAGCGACGCGACGCTGACCTTCCCGCAGACCCTGGTGCTGAGATACACGCAATTGGAGCCGGAGGAACGCCGCCTGCCTCAAGCCGCCGAAGACTATGGCGCCTGGTTCTCCGGCCGGCTGCGGCATGTCGAGACCGCACTGGAAACGCGCGACTATCTGGTCGCAGACCGCTTTACGATCGCTGATATCGCAATCGCTTATGCGCTACACCTTGCGGATCGCTTGCCTCCTATTCGCGACCGGCTCGGTCCGAATGCACGCGATTATCTCGATCGTCTGCGGTCGCGCCCGGCGTTTCAACGGGCGCTTGAAAAACAAAAGGCTTAGCGAATCCCGTCCCGCCACCTATATGAGGCAACCAGAGCGCGAGGAGTCCTGAATGTCCGATCCTGAATATGCCATTGAAGCGATTGGCCTGGAAAAGATCTATCGCGCGTCGGGCAAGCTTCCGGAAATGCGGGCGCTGAAAGGGATCGACCTCAAGATCAAGCGCGGGTCAATATTTGGCCTGCTCGGCCCGAACGGCGCCGGCAAGTCGACGTTCATCAACATCCTGGCTGGTCTGGTCACCAAAACATCCGGAACCGCGCGAATCTGGGGCCTCGACATTGACAAGCATCCGCGCTCATCCCGCGCGGCGATCGGCGTGGTCAATCAGGAAATCACGATGGACCCCTTCTTCACGCCAATTCAGGCTCTGGAGCTACAGGCGGGCTATTATGGCGTGCCCAAGGCCGAACGGCGCAGCATGGAAATCCTCAAGGCGGTAGGGCTCGACGACAAGAAAGATGCCTATGTGCGGCAATTGTCGGGCGGGATGAAGCGGCGCCTGATGGTTGCAAAGGCCCTGGTCCACAACCCACCTGTTCTGATCCTGGATGAGCCGACAGCGGGCGTCGATGTCGAGCTGCGCCGCTCGCTATGGGCCTATGTCCGACAGCTCCATGCCAACGGCACCACGATCATCCTGACCACGCATTACCTCGAAGAAGCCGAGGAGCTTTGCGACGAAATCGCTATCATTAGCCATGGTGAGGTGCTGGCACAGGAACCGACGCCGCAATTGCTGGCGCGTCTGGATCAGCGGCTCCTCAAGATCACGCCCAGGGAGACGCTGAGCACCGTGCCCGAAAGTCTTGCCGATCTGAACGCCGAACTCACGTCGGATGGAGGGCTGAATATTACGTTCCACAATTCTGAAACCGGTATTGGCCGCCTGCTGGAGCGGGTTCGCGAGGCCGGGATCGGGGTTGCCGATCTGTCGACCGAGCAACCCAACCTGGAAGATGTCTTCGTCGCGATGACGACGGAAAACGCCTAGGCGTTTTTCACCAATCGCAATTCAATCCGTTTGAGTTCCCGCAGGACGTTCAAATGGTTGATACGCATCCAGAACCAGATCTTGATCATGGCGACGCCGAGGCTCGCCCAACCAAACAGTGCGCCCCACAGTATGACGAGTTTGAGGCTCTCCGCCTGTAACATGTTGTATCCGGCCCAGAGCGAGAGAACGAATATCGCAAAGCTGCTTACGACGGCGAATGCTGTCCAATATCGTAGCGGGCCGCTCAGGGTCATGCCGATTTGCTCGAACAAGCCCACGTCGTCCTCCAATTCCTTCAGGAACGCCTCATCATCGGCGCTCAGGCTCGTCATCAGACGGTCTTCAAAATTACTCATCGGTTTCTCCTTTCAGAGTTGATTTCAGATGTTTGCGCGCATTGAAGATGCGCGACTTGGCCGTCCCGACCGGCACTCCGGTCACGGCGGCAATCTCGTTCAGGGTCAGCCCTTCGCCAAAATACAGAACGGCCGCGAGGCGATGCTCATCGCTCAATGACGCCAGGGCGCGGTCCAGCTCGTGGCGCAGCTCCGCGCGCGCTGGCTGGCTAGGCTCAGGCGCCTCGTCGAGCGCGCTGGTGCGGGCGCGTTGAACCTGTGCCCGCCGGATCCGGTCCACGCATTTCCGGCGCAAGATGCCGAATGCCCAGCCCGGAAACATGGCGGGATCTGACAAGCGCGCCCAGCCGCGGCAAATCCCGGCCCAGGCCTCCTGCACCGCCTCCTCGGCCTCTCCGCGATCGCGCAATAAGCGCAATGCTGTGCGCATGAGGCGCGGATACCATCTGGCCGCCAGCCGATTGGCCGCACGGCGATCACCGGCCCGCGCCATGGTGACGAGCAACTCGTCATACACGCGATCCGCCTGTTGCCTCGACATTCAAGCCCTCCTCGGCCCGTTCATAAGGATAGTCGCTGCAAGTACTAAAAAGGTTCACCTTCACGCTGAGACATGTCTTAACGCCGCCGCGCAACGCGCTAGAACCGAGCCAGTTTGTATCGTCTGGAGGCTGTAAATTGGAATATAAAGACGTGGTTATGGGGCGCCGAAGCATTCGCGGTTTTCTCGACAAGGACGTGCCCAGGGAGACGATTGAGGAAATCCTCGAAATGGCGATGCGCGCGCCAACCTCCCTCAACACGCAGCCCTGGAACTTCTATGTCGTGACGGGTGAGCCGCTGGATAAAATTCGCGCCGGGAATGTTGAGCGCAACCTGGCGGGCGTTCCGGATTCGCGCGAGTTCCGGGGCGGGCCCGGCTATCAGGGCGTCCACCGCGAGCGGCAGATTGGCATCGCGATCCAGCTGTTCCAGGCTATGGGCATTGAGCGCCACGACAAGGAAAAGCGCCAGGATTGGGTGCTCCGCGGCTTCCGTCAATTCGATGCGCCTGTCTCGATCGTCGTCACCTATGACAAATCGATCCATGGCTCTGATATTGCGCCATTTGATTGCGGGGGCGTGGTCAATG
This sequence comes from Henriciella sp., assembly GCA_041984335.1. Lineage (GTDB taxonomy): Bacteria > Pseudomonadota > Alphaproteobacteria > Caulobacterales > Hyphomonadaceae > Henriciella. The sequence goes on from JBHIYI010000004.1 coordinate 249,365, forward strand.
CGCTGGTCAATGCGGCCTGGTCGAAGGGGCTTGGCTGCGTGATTAACTCGCAGGGCATCATGCAGTCGCCCGTGGTGCGCGAGCATGCCGGAATACCGGACGATCAGGTCATTATGATCTGTGTCGCCATGGGCTGGCCGGATGATAGCTTTCCGGCAAACGCCGTCGTGTCGACCCGCAAATCGGTCGAAGAAGGCGCTGTCTTCGTTGGCTTTGACGACTAGGCTCCGGTCGCGATGTCCTCGATCCAGGGCAAGTGTTCGCGGCCGACAAAAATCTGATCTGCAATGACATAAGCTGGCGCGCCGACTATGCCCGCCTCTTCCGCTGCATCCTGCGCTTCTGCCAGCGCCTCGCGTGCGAATGACAGATCGCCGAGCGCTGCACCGGTTTGCATGATCAGGCGTTCTATTATCGCAGGATCGTCCAGGTCCTGGTGCTCTGCCCAATACGCGTCGAATGCCGCGCGGATGAAGGGCAATTTATCGCCATGAATAAGCATGAGCGCGCCAAGTGCCAAATCGCTTGATCCTATTTGGTCCGGATACTTGAGATCAATGCCCTGATGCGCGGCGTATTTGATCGCGAGAGCACGCTGCGAGGTTGCCCTGACGCGGCGATGGCGCTCACCGACCGTCTCGTCTTGGCGTGGATTTGCGATATCGCGTTCGACCGTCCGAAATGGCCGCCAATCGATGTCGATCCCCAACCGCTCCGCCAGCGCCAGAGTGGGCTGGATCGCCAGATAAGACGGCGCCGATTTGAAGTCGATATAGACTGTGAGCATCAGGCAATCTCGTAGGCAATGTCTGGCGCCGGACCGACCCGTCCCGTCAGGGCCCAGCGGAGATAGGGAATATGCTCCCGGCCGAACAGGACCTCGCCCCCCAGAACATAAGTGGGAACGCCATAGATGCCATTGGCGTGAAATTGTGCTTGAAGCTGATCGTGAAGCGCGCGGCCGCGGCCCGCTGCGAAATCTGCAAATCCGGCGCTGCTGATCCCTGCATGCTCGAGGCAGGCCTCGACCACAGACACATCCTCAATGTCCAGCTCGCGCCGCCAGAACGGAGGATAGACCGCCTCCAGATAGGCTCCCAAGCGCTCGCGCGCGGTCTGCATGACCCACAGGATTCCGATATTTGGCAGGCTGGAATCCCAGATCTTCTCCGTCCCCTTCAGGACCAGTCCCTGGCGTTCGGCATATCGCCGTGCATCGCGATAGGAATAACGGATCGCATTCCAGGCCCGCTGGCTGCGCCCTTCGGAGGCAACGACCAAGCCCTCCTTCTTGCGTGCTGAGCCAGCAAAGCTCGGAATATCCAGCGTCAGGGGGCGCCAGTCGAACTGTATGCCTAATTCGGCTTCGAGGTTCAGCGTCGGACGAAACGCGACGAAGGCATATGGGCTTTTAATGTCCAGATAGACAATGAGCGGCGCTTCGCTCTCAAGCACGTGCATGGGCACCAGGACTCCTGCCTCAAAGCAATTGCGCGCTGCGATCGCGCGCTTTGCCTACGACTTTGCCAGACTTTCCGAGCTGGTCAAAGCGCAAATCAGGTCAGCACTTGCCTGACTGCACGAGAGCCAATTATTCTATGCTGAATCGGAGGACGCGGTGTTAGAAACCATTCGAAATTTTGGCCAGGACGGCGCGGCCTTGCTTCTCGGGCTCGCGGTCGGTGCTGCATGGATCGTCACCATCGTCGCGCCGAACACCTCGTATGACAGTCTGGACGCGACGCGCGCCGACAAACATGTCCGCGGCCTTCTCAAATCCGCGTCCGATCCGATTGCAGTTATTCTATTAGTCGCGGGCGGGCTGGCAGTTCTCGGCGGTGCGCTGGTGTCCGGTGTCACAGCTTTTCTGGCGGCGTTCGGCTTTTTCACCAATCGCTGGACACTCGCAAATTTCAAACGTGGCGAAACACCGCCGGATGCCAATGAGAAGCGCAAAGCCCAGCGCGCGATTGCGGTCAGCCTGACATTGGTCTTCGCGGTCGTCGCCGCGGTCGCGGCTGTGCTGGCAGTGCTCGGAATTTAGGACGAAGGTTCTTCGGTCTCGACCGGTAGCCTGGTTCCCGTCAACTCGTCGATAATTTCCAGACCAACACGCTGATCTGACAATTTACGCAGGGCGCGCAAGAACTCTGGTCCAACCGTCACGCCGTCGGCACTGAACGGGATGGAAAGCTCTGCGGCCTTGGCATAATGCCCTTGAGCCGCCTGAAAATCCGAGCTGGCTTCGGCGCAGGCTCCGAGATTGTGGGTCACCGATGGTGAAGCTGGATATTCTTCCGCCATGCCCGTCCACATCGCGCAGGACGTGAAAGGATCCTTGGAGGCGATTTTCAGCGCCTGCTCAAATCGCGGATCGGCGCGCACAACCGGGTCGAGGGCCTCAGTCACGAAGACTGCTCTCACGGTCGCGTTGCGCGGCGCGATGTCATTGCGGATCGGGCGCAACGTCTCAAACAGAGCCTCGCGGACAAGATCAGCAGGCGCATCAAGCCCGGCAAATCCGATCGAATGGGCCGCTGGCAGTCCGTGGCGGCGACGCTTTCGTTTTAGCTTCTTGTCATAGACACCGTCATAAACGCCGGTTTCATAACAAGATTCCGACGACGCCTCACCGCCATAAGCGCCGGAAAAGACCACTTCGCCTGTGTCGGCGTCCACCAAACGCGGGTGCGCTGACACCGATACGCGTTCTTCGATACACAGCTCTTCGACATCGACGCGCGTTTCGCAGTCGAACAGGCCGTCCCATTCGACGCATTTGCTTGTCGTGTGGTGATACTCGTTCCAGTCATAGGAATCGATATCGACATGGCCAGAATAGGTACCCGCGGGCGTATCGCCCGGCACGCCATATGAAAAATCCGCCAATGTGAACCAGGGCGCACCATCAAACACGGTATTCAGCAGCATGTTCTCGAACTGGCGCGCATACCACCCGCCGCCCGGGCCTCTAAAACGGTCCACCTGTACTGTTCGCGTTTCGGCAGCAGCGACGCTGTCGGGCATGAGCCGCGCTTCGTAATTAATGCCTGGAGTCGTACATGCGGCCGCGCCGATCAGCGCGCATGTTGTTGCAAACAGGGTATGTTTCATTGGTTTCGTCCCATTGGCTTGCAAGAGACTGTGCGCCGATTGGTGTGAATACTCCCTGAATACATTAGGAAAATTAAACGGCCAAATCTTGCCGCAACGTCAGACTTGCGAGTGCGCGGGCGAGTTCGCACATTCATGCGCATTGCAAGGAGTGACTTTCCATATGTCTGATACAGCCCCGTTGTTCGCGCCGATCAAGATTCGCGGCCTGACTGTTCCGAACCGCGTCGTCATGGCGCCAATGACCCGCTCCTTCTCTCCGGGCGGGGTGCCTGGCGAGAATGTCGCCGACTATTATGCACGGCGCGGCGACGCCGATGTCGGTCTGATCGTCACAGAGGGGACAACGGTGGGTCGCGGGGGCGCGTCAAATGACCCGAAGGTTCCGAACTTCCATGCTGATGATGCCCTGAAAGGATGGGCGAATGTCGTGGAAGCTGTTCACAAAACGCCGGGAAAGATCGCTCCGCAGCTCTGGCATGTCGGAATGATGCGCAAACCGGGCACCGGTCCGGATCCGGACGCGATTTCTGACAGCCCCTCCGGGCGCACCCATAAGGGCAAGCAGGTCCAGCCTGAGCCAAGCGAGAGCGAAGTCGCAGATATGGTCATGGCTTATGCAAATGCGGCAGGCGAAGCCAAGCGGCTGGGCTTCGACGCGATCGAACTTCATGGGGCCCATGGCTACCTGATCGATGAATTCTTCTGGAATGTGATGAATACGCGCGAAGACAAATATGGCGGCACGCTGTCTGACCGCGCGACGTTTGCCGGCGAGATCATTCGCGAATGCCGCAATCAGGTTGGCGAGGATATGCCGATCATCCTGCGCTTCTCGCAATGGAAGCAGCAGGATTATTCCGCGCGCCTCGCAGAGACGCCGCAAGAGCTGGAAGACTTTCTGAATGTGTTCGCAGATGCCGGTGTGGACGTCCTGCATGCCAGCCAGCGACGCTGGTGGGAATCCGAATTCCCTGAAATTGATGGCGATGACGGTCTCAATCTCGCGGGGTGGTGCAAGAAACTGACAGGCCTGACGTCCATCACGGTGGGCTCGGTCGGTCTGTCCTCAGATTTCATCGGTGCCTTCGCCGGTCAGGACTCAAAGACGCGTCCAATCTCGGATGTCATCGAGCGTCTCGACAAAGGCGAGTTCGACATGGTCGCGGTTGGCCGCGCGCTACTTCAGGATCCGCTCTGGGCACAAAAGATCAAAGAAGGCCGGGTCGATGAGCTGGCCGACTATGATGCAAAAGCGCTGGCGACGCTCTACTAAGACATCCAGTTCCTGATCAGGCGCGTAGACAAAGCAAAAGAAAGTTTTGTCTCATGCGCCTCTCAGAATTGTTTGCTCCCACGCTTGCCGTTGCGACCAGCGCTGCGACCGCAGCCGGCTGTGCATCCGGTCCGAATATCGCTGATTTCTCCGATGCGCCGCGTACGCTGGTGCTGGAAGACTATTTCCATGGCAAGACGACAGCCTATGGCGTTTTCGAAGATCGCTTCGGCAAAGTCCGCCGCAGTTTCAAAGTCGATATTACGGGCACGGTGGAGGATGGCGTGCTGACGCTCGACGAGCGCTTTGTCTACGATGATGGCGAGCGCGATACGCGGGTCTGGGAAATCGAAATTCTCGGCAATGGCTTCTATCGCGGCACAGCCGGTGACGTGCCTGATTATGCCGAGGGCCAGGTCGTCGGCAACGCGTTCAACTGGAAATACAAAGTCGATCTGAAAGTCGGAGACAGCGTCTGGAATGTTGGCTTTGATGACTGGATGTACCTGCTCGAAGACGGCGTGCTGATCAACCGCGCCTACGTTACCCGCTTCGGCATCCGGATTGGCGAAGTCACCATCGCCTTCCAGAAGGACGCCTGAGGGCCGAATTCAAAAAGTTGACGCCTGCGTCATTTTTTGAGATAGGGCTATATGCAAACGGTCATCAAAACGATTTTCTATTTCGGCCCGCTCATCTTCGGATTCGGGTTCATGGCCCCGCTCATCTCGCAAATCATTCAGGCCATGTCCTGGACCCCGCCCCTTGGTCTGACGCCGCTCGCAGCCGGGCTGATCGTTGGGGGCACGCTTGGCTTGATCGCTCAGATACGAGGCACCTGGATATGACCGCGGCGCAGGATCTTTCCAAACTCTCGGATGCTGAATTGATGCGAATGGAGCGCGAAATCGCGGCCCGCCATCTCAACAAATTTCCCTATTTCGCGGTGATCTGGGCCTTTACCAATTTCGCCTTCTGGCTGTCGCTCTGGCCGCTGGTTTTCATGGGTGTGATCCCGCTCTGGCTGGGCTTTCTTATCGCGACGCTGAACATCACGCTCTCCTACTTGCCGAGCCATGAGGCCCAACACGACATTATCGCGAAGCCTGGTTCGAAACTGCGCTGGCTGAACCAGCTGGTCGGCCATATCTCCACCATTCCGCTGGTCATGCCCTACAGTACGCTGAAATGGACCCATATGGAGCATCACAAGCACGCGAATGATCCGGCGCTTGATCCTGATTACGGAACGCATGCGACGAGTCCGCTGCGCGCGATCTGGAAAACCTTCCAGAACCGTCAACCGCGATCAGAATGGATTGAGGCCTACCCGAAGACGCTGGAGCGCGTTGGCCATGTCGAAGGCATCGTGCATGCCATTCTTTATCAACTGGTGTTTTATGGCATTTTGATTGGCCTGGCCTGGACCGGGTACGCGATCGAAGCTGCCCTCCTCTGGTGGCTGCCGCGCCATCTCTCATTCAGCTATATCCAGTATTATCTCAGCTGGGCCCCGCACAATCCGAATATGAGCAAGGGGCGCTATCGCGACACGCGGAGCTTTCGTTCTATACTGGGCAATATCGGGTCGCTTGGCATGCAGTATCACGTCATCCACCACCTGCACCCGCGCATTCCGCTTTACAGAACGCCGCGCGCCTATTGGGAGATGAAGCCGATCCTGGAAGCCCGCGGCTGCGACGTCCACGCGCTTTAGGCGGGCGCTTTGCCTGCCAGCGTATTCGCAACAATTTTCCAGACCGTGGGGCTGGCGCCGAGCGCAAAATGCGTGCTGCGCACGACAATATTGCGCGCCTGTTTGTTGTACACGTCCCGCGCTGCCCGCCAGCCGACGATACCATCGGATTTGCTATAGATCACGGTCAGCGGTTGGCTCAGGCCGATCGCGTTGCGGGCGTGCACTTCATGCTCGAAAGCGTCCAGATCGAGCCCTTCGCGCTTGGCGTACAGCTTGCCGACAGCGGTATATTTCGGGCCGCCAATCACCGGCGTGCCCATGGTGATCACTTCTCGAACGGACCCGCTGAACAGTCGCGCGGTTTCGCGTGCGATGATGCCGCCAAGGCTCCAGCCAATCAGCGTGATCGGCTCGTTTCGGCGCATCGCCATGTCTTCGATCCCGCGGCCGAATTCCTGCGTGAGCGGATCAACTTCGCCGCCATTCACGCCGAGCCCCCAGGTCGTGGCGTCATATCCAAGATAACGCAAATAAAGCGCAAGGGGCTGCATCGAAAATTCGGGTGCGGTAAAACCTGGCACCAGCACGACTTTGCGCCCATCTCCGCGCGGCGCGGCCGCCAGTGACGGGGTCATGAGGGGAAACTTCAAGAACTCAAGCGGCGTCCCCAATTCACGAAGATTGGACAGCAGGCTTGGCGCTTCGCAGTCTCTTGGCATGTCCTGAATCATATTTGATCTCCGTGATCCCTACTCGGAATACGTGCGGACACGGGATATGGATCAGTTTTTTCGTGCAAGGCGCGGCTACCAGCTGCCTTCATTTTCCATGCTGGCCCACGGCTCTATGGGCTCCAGCGGTTTGCCCTTTTGCAGAAGCTCAATCGAGATCCCGTCAGGGGAGCGCACGAAAGCCATACGCCCATCCCGCGGCGGCCGATTGATCGTGACGCCAAGCTTCTGAAACCGCTCGCAGGCTTCGTAAATATCACCGACGCGATAAGCGAGATGGCCAAAATTACGGCCACCCCCATAGTCTTCAGGGTCCCAGTTATATGTGAGCTCCACCATCGGAATATCCATAGCGGTCGGGGACGTATTCTCCGGAACGCCGCCATGCCGCGCGATGTCATCCGGCGAAGCGAGGAAGACCAACGTGAAGCGCCCGGCTTCGTTCTCGTATCGCAGGATCTCCTGAAGCCCGAGGCCTTCGCCATAAAAGCGTATTGCGGCATCAATATCGGTGACGCGCACCATGGAGTGGAGAAATTCAACGCTCATTTATACTGCTCCTCGAGGCGGCGGATCTCTGACCTCAGCGATGGTGGCCGATTGCGATAATAGAAAAAAGTCGCGGCAGCCAGCAGGCCGACATTGATCGCCATGATGATCAGAATGGTAAGAAAATCTCCGAGAATATTGCCCAGATTTTGCTGACGGATAGTGAGCGCGACATTGTCCTCACCCCAGACATTGGCCTGGTGCGTGAAGCCATAGAATCCAGCGATCAGCATCGGCAACAGCACCAGGGCAAGAAGCGCTACCCCGCACTGAAAGATCCCAAGTCGCGGACGCTCTGCCCTCGAAAAACTCTTGATGAATTCATCCCGCGGGACATTGCCATTGAGCAAGCCTTTTTCGACATTGGAATCATAGACTTGCCCGCCAAGCTCTGGCGTCTTGATCCATTTCCAGGCAAGTACGCCGGCCCAGATCGCGATCGGGACGAACATCAGGAAATAGATGCCGGTAAAATTGTCGACGAACATGCGCGTCCACTCCATCCGGTGGACCGGCATGCATTATTCCGCCGCCGTGTGCACCTTCTCATAGGTTAGCATGGCACGTTTTCGTGCCGTTCCCCAATGGTAATTATGTAACCTACCGTCAGATGCAAGCGCACGATGACATGGGATCAGCCAGGCAATTGTATTTGCGCCAATCGCGGTTCCGGCGGCGCGAGCCGCTTTGGGGTTGCCTGCGCTGGCCGCGACCTGCCCGTAAGTCCAGGTTTCGCCGAGCGGAATCTCGAGCAGCGCCCGCCAGACCTGCCGTCTGAACGGTGTGCCATACATGGCGAGGGGAATCTCTCCGCCATCGCCAAATATTTTATCGGACCAGCGCTTCGCCTCCGCGTCATCGCGGGTAAAGTCTGCATTGCCATAGCGCGCCATCATATCGGTGAAGACTTTGTCTTCCGCATATCCCGGGTGGATGAAGCCGGTCTTGGCCTCGGCGTCATCATCGGCAAACCCAAGGCCGCAAAGACCGCGCGGCGAAATCAGGAACACGCCTGTCCCGAACGGGGTCCCCGCCTTGCCAATTGTCAGCCGCGCGCCGTCGCCGCCGCTCTTCGCTTCACCGGGGGATAGCGCTTCATGCGCAATGAATAGATCATGCAGCCGGGACGGCGACGAGAGGCCCGTCTCGAAAGTCGTATCCAGAACGCTGGCACCTTGGCGTAACAGGTCGCCCGCCTCGGCATGCGCCAGAGAGGCTTGATATTGTTTCGGACTGATCCCGGCCCAGCGTGTAAACTCGCGCTGGAAATGGCTTGAAGACAGACCAACGGCATCTGCGCAGGTGCGCAAATCGGGCCAGTCCCGCCAGGTATCGCCAAGGTGTGTCAGCGCGTCTGCCATTCGGTCATAGGCCACGCAGCGTTCATCGAGAGGTTTGAGAAGAATTGTCATGCCCGCACTTTGCCAATCTGTGCGGGTCGCCGCCACCCGTTTCTTGCGGCGATAAAAATTCGCATCTAGTTGAGAATCATTCTTGACAAAAGCGCATCGTAGTTGCAAATCGTTCTCATGATCATTTGCATCTGCCGCCGTATTAACGAGACTGGGGTCCGCGAAGCGATTGAAGCTGGCGCGCGTAGCCCAGAGGCTGTGCAAGCCCATCATGGCTGCAGCTTCAATTGCGGCAAGTGCCGGTGCACGATCGGTGAAGTGATATCAGAAACGCTCGAAGCCGACGGCCAGACGCTGGAGCTCATCGCCGCTGAATAGCGCGAATCACTCATTTTCTTCCTGATAGCCAACCAGTCGCAATGGACGTGCCTTGCGGCCTTCCAGCTCTGCCCAGCGCACCAGGGCATCTTCGCGCCCATAGGTGATCCATAACTCCACCGGGTCAACCTCGCGCACGGTTTGGGTCAGCTCGTCCCAGTCCGCATGGTCCGACAGAACCAGCGGTAATTCCACACCGCGCTGCTTGGCCCGCTGTCGAACGCCCATCCAGCCAGAAGCGAAACTCATCACCGGGTCCGGGAAGCGCCGCCCCCATTTATCATTGAAGCTCGAAGGCGGACCGAGAACGATTTCACCTCGAAAGACCTCGCTCTCGCCGCGCTGGCCTTTGTCCAGGGTCGCTGGACGAAGGTCGCCAAGCGCGACGCCATTGCGTTCGTAAAGATCGCAGAGATCCTTCAATGCGCCGTGGATGTAGAGCGGCCGGTCATATCCAGCCTCTCGCAGCAGCGCGATCACGCGCTGCGCCTTGCCGAGAGAATAGACGCCGACCAGGTGCGTGCGCTCTGGAAATAGATCGACGCTGGAGAGGAGCTTGCGGATCTCGGCGCGGTCGTCGGGGTGGCGAAACACTGGCAATCCAAATGTCGCTTCGGAAATGAAGACATGCGTGTTCGGAACAATCTCAAACTGGCGGCAGGTTGGATCATGCCGGCGCTTATAGTCGCCGGTGCTGACCATGCGCAGCCCTCGCCATTCGACCACAATCTGGGCAGACCCGAGAATGTGTCCCGCAGGCGCCAGCCACACCGTAACGCCATTGATCTCGACGGTCTCGCCAAACTCCAGCGGCTGGCGGCTTGCCGTGAAAGCCTCTCCATAACGCGACGCCATGATGTCGAGGGTCTGAGGCGTTGCCAGGACCGCGCCATGCCCGGCGCGCGCATGGTCGGCATGTCCATGGGTAATAACGGCGCGATCGACGGCGCTGCGCACAGGGTCGATATAGAAATCACCCGGCGGGCAATAAAGCCCTTTGGGCGTCTCGTGCAGCAGAAGGTCGGGCCGGATCATCACCTGAGATATAGAGCGCAAAAACGAATTGCGACACTGCCCCATTTCCGCCGCTTGCAGGAATTACCCAAACCAGCCTAGCCTTTCTGTGCGTAAGAATTTGGAGTGTCCCATGCGTCGTCTTCTCGCTTTAGCTGCAGGTCTCGCTGTGGCGACTGCACCCCTGGCCCAGGCTCAGAATTCAGATCCAAGCGACACAACCAAACTGGCTCTGGTGGCCGGATACAAAGCCCTGTTCACCTGCTCAGGCTATTTCAGCGCGGGCCAGAGCCTGCCGGAGATACAAGCGAACGAACTGAGCGGGATCTATGTCGACTATCGCCCACTCATGAACCAGGTTTCCAACGCAAAGATAGACGAAGACAACCGAACGGTTCTGGTCGAGTTTGACAACAATCTGCCCCCGCGCGCCGCGGTCTGGCGTCCCGGCATCGGATGCTCGACCCTGCCCGTGGGCGCAACCGCGGACATGACGGCCTGGCTGCCGAGCTTCGCGAACATGCCAAGCATGAGCGAGCCTGATAATTCAACCGCGCTCGGCGACAATGTCACGCTGACAGAGAACACGTTCGCGCTCGATCTGCTGGGCGTGCCCGTGAGCTTTGCTTTTGATGAAGCCACTTACGGCGCCGGAACCCGCACCAGCGCTGTCGTGATCCTGCACAAGGGTCAGGTGGTGGCAGAACAATATGCGCGCGGGATCGACCGCACGACGCCGCAGCGGACCTGGTCGGTGGCGAAATCTCTCACCTCCACGATCATTGGCGCAGCTATCTATGACGGCATTCTGGGCCTCGACAATGAGGCGATCATTGCAGACTTCAATAAAGGCGGCGATCCGCGCCGGGCGATCACGCTGCGCCATGTCCTGAATATGGCAAGCGGTCTTGAGGCCAACAATCCCGGCTCGCGGACAGACCGGCTCTACTTTGGCGGCGCAGCGGTTGCGGACCAACTCGCGGATCGCTCACTGGAAGCAATACCCGGAACCCGTTTCAACTATTCCAATATCGACACGCTGATCGCGATGCGGGCCTTGCGCGAAGCGATGGGAAATGATGCCGCTTATCGGGCCTTTCCGCATACAGAAGTGCTGCAGAAGATCGGCGCGCGCCACACCATTCTCGAGACCGACTGGAACGGGGACTATGTCTCCTCCTCGCAAGTCTGGATGACGGCCCGCGACATGGCCCGCCTTGGCCAGCTCTACCTGCAAAATGGCAAATGGGGCGGCGAACAGATCCTGCCGCCGGGCTGGGTCGATTTCGTCACGACACCGGCGCCTGCGCAACCTGACAGCAACGAAGTCGGCTATGCCGGATCGTTCTGGCTGATGAACAATACGGACGGCGTCCCGCGCGATACATTCGCCGGCTTCGGCAATCGCGGACAGTATATGGTCGTCGTGCCTTCACGCGAACTGGTCATCGTGCGCCGCGGCTTCGATGTTGCCGGAGAAGCGCGATTCGAAATCGGCAATTTCGTCGCCAATGTCGTTGGTGCATTTGATGCTGCCGAGCAGGCGCGCCTGGCCGCTGAAGCTGCCGAGGCCGCCCTGGAAGCTGAAGGCGCAAACTAGCCGACAGGATCCAGCAGTTTGGTGATCCGGCGCGAAACGGTTTCGTCAAAATTCTGCATCATGGCCGAGCCAGCAATACTGAAGTCGAACCGCTCGACAAAGGTGCGACCATCCAGGGCGCGCGCGCAGCTGGCCGCCATCTCGAACGCGTTGATCTTGGCCACAATGGCAGGCTTGTAGGGCTTCGGAAGTGTCATGTTGAACGCCAGAACAGAGCCATCGCTCTTGTCCAGCGTGACCATGCCGTTCAGCTTTTTCATCATCTTCTTTTCCATGCCGTCTGCATCGGCTTCCGGTTGCGGCGTGAAGGCGTAGGTGATCGTCTCGTCATTCTCGTCCAGCGCAGAGACCTTGTCGGGCAGCATCTCGGCGAAATCGGCGCACCAGATATCGCCATCCGTTTCGGATTCCATCTCTTCCAGGCCTTCGCGGAATTCGTCCGTCCACTCGCTCTCCGATGGGCTGGTCACCACAATCCGTTGACCTTCCGGTTGGCTTGGATCGATCCTCCCGACGGCAGACATACCCGCATCCGAATAGGTCATTTCATACGCGTAGATCGGCCCTTCCGTGGAGAGGTTTCGCATCATGTCGATGACCGGATCAGCAGACGCCGGTGCGATCAATCCAGCACTGATAAGCGCAAGTGGGAGAATTCGAGACATTGGAGCTCCTGTGTTCTTTTTCTCCTTCAAACCCGGGGCTGTCTGAATGTCAGATGAAAAATCTGCAATAGCGGCAAAGAATGAGCTAAACAGTCCCCGATGCCCGATACGCTTCCTCCTGCCTTTGCTCTGCCGGACCGGTTCGATGCCTGGTTCAAAAGGCGGGGCTGGACCCCGCGCCCACACCAGTTGGCGTTGACCGATACAGCGCTGAGCGGTGAGAGCGCTCTGCTGATTGCCCCGACGGGCGGCGGTAAAACGCTGGCCGGATTCCTCGCGAGCCTGATCGAGCTGTCGCAGAAACAAACGCGGAACTCAGATCGGCCCGCCTTGCACACGCTTTACATATCCCCGCTCAAGGCCCTCGCTGTCGATGTCGCCCGCAACCTGACAACCCCGGTCAAAGAGATGGGGCTGGACATCAGGATCGAGACACGCACCGGCGACACGCCCTCTCACACGCGGCAACGTCAGCGCAAGACGCCGCCGGATATCCTGCTGACAACGCCGGAGCAGCTGGCACTCTTCATTGCATCAGATCATGCCGCCGATTTCTTCGCCGACCTGAAATGCGTGATCATAGACGAGATCCATGCGATTGCGCCCAGCAAACGCGGCGATTTGCTGAGCCTCGGCCTCGCGACTCTGGCAAGCTGGGCCCCGGCCTGCCGGTTCGTCGGTCTCTCTGCGACGGTGCACGATCCCGCGGTGCTGCAATCCTGGCTCGGCGTCAGACAGGACGAACCGAAGCTGATCGTCGCAGAAGGCGGGGTTCATGCCGATGTCGACATTCTGATCTCTGATGAGCGCATCCCGTGGTCCGGTCATTCGGGCCGCTTTGCCGTCGGTGAAGTCTACCAGCAGATCAAGGCGGCCAGAATGTCTCTGGTATTCGTCAATACGCGGTCGCAGGCCGAATTGCTGTTTCAGGAATTGTGGAACGTCAATGAAGACGCCCTGCCGATTGCCCTGCATCACGGCTCGCTTGCCAGGGAGCAAAGACAGCGAGTCGAGGCCGCGATGGCCGCAGGGCAGCTCAAGGCAGTGGTCTGCACCTCGACGCTGGACCTCGGCATCGACTGGGGCGAAGTCGATCTGGTGATTCAAATGGGAGCCCCAAAAGGAGCGGCCCGGCTCGTTCAGCGGATCGGGCGCGCCAATCACCGGATGGATGAAGCCAGCCGGGCCATGCTTGTCCCGACCAATCGGTTTGAAGTGCTCGAATGCCGGGCTGCGGAAGAAGCCGTCGAGGCCGGGGAGATTGATGGCGAACCGCTACGCCGCGGCGCGCTCGACGTCCTTGCTCAGCACGTCATGGGACGCGCCTGCGGGGCTGGATTCGGCCTGGAAGACCTGTTCGATGAAGTCAAAAACGCCGCGCCTTATGCGGATCTCGATTGGGAGACCTATGAACGCGTCGTCGATCTCGTCGCCACGGGTGGATATGCGCTCAAGACCTATGACCGGTTCAAGCGGATCACACGCGGGCGAGACGGCATGTGGGCGGCGCGCACCCCGCGCGATCGGCAGCAGCATCGTATGAATGTCGGTGCGATTGTCGAAGCGCAGCACCTGAAAGTGCGGCTGGCGAGCCGGGTCGGACGCGAGAAGGCCGGTCAGGCGACCGGACGCCCTGCCCTGCGCGCCGGGCGAACGCTGGGTGAAATTGAGGAATACTTCATTTCCACACTGACACCCGGAGACACTTTTCTCTTCGCAGGCGAAATCCTTCGCTTCCTAGGTGTACAGGAAAATGATTGTCTCGTGATGCGCGCACCTGCCGACACCAATCCGGCGATACCGAGCTATAATGGTGGCAAGTTTCCGCTGACCCAGTTTCTGGCCGGGCGCGTCCGCACAATGATCCATGATCGGGAAAACTGGCGCAATCTGCCCGACCAGGTGCGCGAATGGTTCGAGATCCAGGACAGGCGATCGACCATTCCGGCGGCAGATGAACTCCTGATCGAGACCTTTCCCAGAGGTCATCGCCACTTCCTGGCCTGCTATCCTTTCGAAGGCCGTCTCGCGCATCAGACGCTCGGCATGCTGCTGACACGGCGTCTGGAGCGGATGCGCGCAAAGCCACTTGGCTTCGTCGCCTCCGAATACGCCATGGCGGTTTGGGGTATGGAACCAATGGGCGAGGTTGATCTGCACAAGCTGTTCGCTCCCGACTTGCTTGGAGATGACCTGGAAGAGTGGCTGGACGAGGCCGTCCTGATGAAACGCCATTTTGCCCATTGTGCGCAGATTTCCGGCCTTATCGCGCGGCGCATTCCCGGCAAGGAAAAGACCGGCCGGCAAGTCACCTTCTCAACTGACCTGATCTATGACGTGCTGCGCAGCCACGAACCGGATCATATCCTACTCCAGGCCGCCCGGCATGATGCCGCCACAGGCTTCCTGGATATTCGCCGACTGTCGGACATGCTGGTCCGGGTGCAGGGCAAGATCGTGCACAAGGACCTTGCGAAAATCAGCCCCTTTGCCGTTCCCGTCATGCTGGAAGTCGGTAAGGAGCCTGTTCACGGCGCCAGTGTCGAAGAAGCGATCCTGCGCGAAGCAGAAGCCGACCTGATCGCCGAAGCGATGGGTGTGATCTGAGGCACCGCCTTCGACATGGGGCTGCGCTCTTAACGCATTTAATCTGTCAGCGAGCCTATTTCGGTGCGGCTATTCGGTTCTCGGGTCGAGGTCACCGCCTGGCAATCCTGCGGGCATGGCGGGTTGCCAATCTGACTGATCGTTTTCGGGTACGGACGATTTTTCGATACGCCGGATCAGCATGATCGCAGCGAGCACGCCGAGACAGACAGATGCAAACGCAAACAAGCCTGGCGTACCGAGCGGTGTCCGCATGATCAGACCGGCGATCACAGGTCCGATGACAGAGCCTGACGCCCAGACGATCAAAAGCGTCGACATCATCGGCGTCATGTCTTCATCGTTCACGCGATCGACACCATGCGCGACACAGATCCCGTAGAAGGAAAGAGACCCCGCCCCCCATATGAAAAGCACGATGAGCAACACGGGCAAGGCTATGGTTTCGCCACACAGCCACAGGGTGACAGCTGCGAGACCCGCTGTGATCGCCATCGCCGCAACCACATTTCTGCGATCCACCTGGTCCGACAAGCGACCGGCGGGCCATTGGCTCAGCAATCCTCCCACATTTGCAATACTATAGGCGATACCTGCAAGCGCCAGCGTGTTCATCTCAATCGAAAGACTGCTGGTATAGATCGGCAGCAATGCCAGTGTCCCGCTATTCACAAGCCCCGCAACGAATACGCCGGCGCAGGCAGACGGCGACACTTTCAGCATCTTGAAGAATGGAAGGCGCCCGGTGACGACGCGCGCAGGTTCCGGCCGTTTGGTAATGCAAACGGGCACCAGCGCTGCCGCCAGAAACAAGCCGCACCAGAGGAAGTTTCTCGGATCAAGCGGCGACATGCCGAGAATGATCAGCGGCCCGAGCAGCAGAGCTGCCTTCGCCGCCACATTGTAGACACCCAGCACGCTGCCGCGATGCTCTTTCGGCGTAACTCGCCCGAGCCAGGCTTCAGCGGCGGCAAACATTGCTGCGAACGTGGCCCCCTGCACAAACCGTATCAGGGCCCAGCCAATTTCCGACATCCATAAACCCTGCGAAATCGCACCGACCGCCGTCAGGGCTGACGCCGCCGCGAAGACACGGATATTGCCGATTTCACCGATCAGCCGCGGCGCATAATACGCGCCGGCCATGAACCCGGCGGCGTGCAGCGCAGCAATCAAGCCAACGGCGTCAGACGCCGCTCCAAGCTCGGCGAGCCCGACCGGCGTCACAACGCTGAGCAGCCCCCCGGCGAGCTGCAGGAACCAGACCGCGAGCACGAGTGATAGAACAGGGCGAACCATCAGCATCTTTCGAACCTATTGCGCACGCAGCGCGTCTTTTTGCTTGGACAGTGGGCGAACGCGCGACTCGAGAAATTCGTATATCTGGTCAGCGACATCGATGCCCGTTGATTTTTCAATGCCTTCCAGGCCCGGCGAGGAATTGACCTCCAGCACTTTCGGACCTGTGTCGGATTGCAGGAGATCCACGCCGGCCACTTTCAGTCCCAGCACACGGGCGGCCCTGCGCGCTGTGTCACGCTCTGCCTTGCTGAGCTTGACCGCCTCCGCGGTGCCTCCCCGGTGCAGGTTTGACCGAAACTCGCCCTCGGCCGCGCGCCGTCTCATCGCGCCGACAACGCGGTTGCCGATCACGAAACACCGCACATCCGCGCCCGCAGCTTCTGCTACAAATTGCTGAACCAGGAAGTTCGCGTCCAGTCCGCGGAATGCGTCGACCAGGCTTTCTGCAGCTTTTCGGGTTTCGGCCAAGACAACGCCGCGCCCCTGAGTCGACTGTAGCAGCTTCACAATGACCGGCGCGCCGCCGACCAGACTGATCAAGTCCTTGGTGTCCTTTGGCGAACTCGCAAACGCTGTGAGCGGCATACCGATATGGGCATCTGACAGGAGCTGATGCGCCAGTAACTTGTCCCGGCTGGCAACGATTCCGTTTGCCGTGTTCAGGCAGTAGGCACCGGTGCTGGCAAACTGGCGAAGCACCGCGGTTCCGTAGGCTGTAATCGAGGCCCCAATGCGCGGGATGACGGCGTCATAATATGGCAGACTCTCGCCGTCATAATGGACTTCTGGCCGCAAGCCTCCGATGCGCATGTAACAGCGCCGGGTGTCGATAACTTCGACGACGTGACCACGCGCTTCGCCCGCTTCGACCAGGCGCCGGGTTGAATACGTGTCGGGTTCGCGTGACAGCAGCGCGATGCGCAAGGGGCGTCGCACAGGCCGGCGCTTCGGAAGCGCTTTATACGCATCATAGCTCAGGACCGGCTGCGCAAATGACTCGTTCGGATTGACCACCATATCGTCGCCAATCGCCTGGCGTCCCAGGAGCATGCGGTAGGTCATGCTCTCACGATTGGTGAGCGTAACCTGGATCGGCCAGGTCTTCCCGCCCATTCTCGCAGTGGTTTCGATCACAAAGCGCAGCTCGGTTTCACCATTCGAACTGGTGACGTCCCGGCGATCCACCACTCTTGCCGAACATGTGAGTTCGAGATTCGGATTCCTGGGGTCCGGCTGAATAAGAAACCTGACCTGCGGATTATCTGATGGGCCAAACGGTTCGATTTCGACGGCGTGGAGTGCCGATGTTTTCGCGCCCGTGTCCACTTTGGTCTTTATGGCAGGCAGTCCCAGATCGGGCAGGTCGATCCATTCTTCCCAACCGAGTTTGAGCGTTTCTGACATAGCGTGGTTCCCGGGAAAAAGCTGGCGCTCTAACGCGTAGCGCGCGAAGCGCAAGCGATAAATCTCAGGTCAATCGCCTCCTGACAGATAGACCTCCTGCGTTTGATACATGCGCAAGGCGTCCTGATATGCGCCGTCGACAAAAAACTCATCCTTCAGGTGCCCCTCTTCAGTGAATCCGCAGGCCTCGTATAGGCTTACAGCGATCGGATTTTCTGTCGATACCACCAGGTAAATCTTATGCAGATTGAGGACGCGAAACGCATAGTCCAACGCTGCCATAGTGGCAGGCTTTGCAAAGCCATTACCCTGATGCGGCGGGGCGATGATGATCTGGAACTCGGCTCTCCGGTGAATGTAGGTGATTTCAACCAGTTCGACCAAACCCAACGGTTTACCGTCCGGCGTTTCGACAATGAAGCGCCGCTCTGACTGGTCGTGGATATGCTTCAGGTACAGTTCTTCGAGTTCAACGAAGGACTCATACGGTTCCTCAAACCAGTATCGCATCACGCGTCGATTATTATTGAGGCCGTGCACAAAACGCAGGTCATCGCGTTCAAGCGCGCGCAAATGCACTTGTTTGAGTGCGCGTTCATGGTCGGCGCGAACGCCGTCTTGATTATTCATTTTCGAAGAAGAATCTCTTTAGGCTGTCTCTACGGTTTCGACGGTGACTATTTTGAATAGTCGGCGATTCTGATGAGATGTGAGCTTGTCGCGCTTTTTTTGGCGCACGTCGCGCGGGGCCCTTTTTCTTGAGACCGCTCATACGCGTATTCCTTTTTAGACACCGCCAAACGCGGCAGTGCGATTATACACCCTTTTCAGTGTCTGATCATCAGGAATTTCGCCGCTGAAGCCTGGACACTTCAAGCCATCACCCGGCGCGTCTTCTAAGCGCTGGCTTTCAGCATGCGTCGCCGCTGGACCGAGCTCGGAATCCCCAGGCTTTCACGATACTTCGCGACGGTACGGCGGGCGATTTCGATACCGAACTCTGTCAGGATTTCGACGATCTTGTCGTCCGACAGGATCTTGTCGCCTTCTTCGTCGATCAGCTGCTTGATGCGATAGCGCACAGCTTCTGCCGAGTGGGCTTCGCCGCCGCCTGTCGAAGGAATCGCGGCCGAGAAGAAGTATTTCAACTCGAACAGGCCCCGCGGTGTGGCCATATATTTATTGCTTGTGACGCGGCTAACCGTCGATTCGTGCATCTCGATCGCGTCAGCCACCTGCTTCAAATTGAGCGGGCGCAAATGCGCGACGCCATGCGCAAAGAAGGCATCCTGCTGGCGAACGATCTCGCTCGCAACCTTCAGTATGGTCCGCGCGCGTTGGTCGAGGGACTTGATCAGCCAGGTCGCGTTCGCCGCACACTCGGAGATGAATTCCTTCTCCTTGTCGCGCATCGGCAGGGCGGAGACTTCGGCATAATAAGCCTTATCCATCAGCACGCGCGGAAGAGTGTCGCTGTTGAGCTCAACCGCGAACATGCCGTTCGGCATTTCCTTGACGAACACGTCCGGGGCAACCGCAATCGTCGCCTCGCTGGCAAAACCGGACGCCGGCCGCGGGCTAAGCGTCCGCAACTCGGCGATCATGTCCATGACGTCGTCCTTGTCGACGCCGCAAGCCTCGCTGAGGCCTTTAATGTCGTGCTTGGCCACCATGTGCAGATTATCCAGGAAGGTCTGCATGACTGGATCGAGGCGATCGCGTTCTTTCAGCTGGAGCGCAAGACATTCGGTCAAGTCGCGCGCCATGATGCCAGTCGGGTCAAAGCCCTGACAGACCTCGAGCACGGCAGCGACATTCGCGGAATCCGCGCCGAGCGCCTTCGCCACTTCGTCCAGTTCAACCTTGCAGAATCCGGAATCGTCCGTCTCGTCGATCAGGCGTGCACCAATCAGGCTGTCCGCCTGGCTAAGGCCAGCCATCGAAAGCTGGTCGTGCAAGTGTTCATGCAGGGATTTCTCGCTGGAAAGCGATCCCTCGAAGTCGAAATCCTCACCGCCGCGACCAGACCCGACAGTCGACCAGTCTGTGTTGGCCGACGGTCCCGACGCCTGGCTGTTTGCGGTGCGGGCTTCATCCGATCCCGTACCTGACTCATACATGTCGCTGTCAGAGGCATCTACGGCGTCACGGGCACTGCCCATACCTTCCGCACCATCCAGTTCCAGCTCGTCGCGGCCCTTGGCCTTGTCCACGTCGGCATCTGGCGAGGCATCATTCTGCGCATCATTTTCTCCGCGCTCAAGCAGCGGATTGCGCTCAATTTCCTCAGCGACAAATTCAGCAAGTTCGATGTTCGACAATTGCAGCAGCTTGATCGCCTGCTGCAGTTGCGGCGTCATCACCAGGGATTGCCCCTGGCGCATATCTAGGCGTTGATAGGCACTCATGGTCCCGCCCTCTACGCCGCAAATCTCTGGCCGAGATAGACCCGGCGGACATCATCATTATCGAGAACTTCCTGGGGCTGTCCTTCGAACAGCACGCTTCCCTCATAAATGATCGATGCGCGATCAACAATTTGGAGCGTCTCACGAACCTGGTGATCGGTGATCAGGACGCCAAGGCCCCGTTCTTTCAGATATCCGACGAGATCGGAAATATCTGAAATCGCCAGAGGGTCGATCCCGGTAAAAGGCTCATCCAGCAGCATGAAAGCCGGTCGTGAGGCTAGTGCCCGCGCGATCTCCACCCGGCGACGCTCACCACCAGACAGGCTGGTCGATGGCTGCTTGCGCAGGTGCGTGATGTGCAATTCCTCGAGCAGCGCGTCGACCTGATTCTGTCGCTCAGACTTCTCGCGTTCGACCAGTTCAACCACGGCCATGATATTCTCTTCGACATTCATGCCGCGAAAAATACTGGCTTCCTGCGGCAGGTAGCCGAGGCCGAGCCGGGCGCGCTGATACATGGGAAGCGCCGTAACGTCCGCGCCATCGATACGGATCGAGCCGTCATCGGCGCCGATCAGCCCCATGATCATGTAGAAACATGTTGTCTTGCCCGCCCCGTTCGGTCCGAGCAGCCCAACAACTTCGCCCCGCTGTAAACTCAGCGAAACATCATGGACAACCTGCCGCTTGCCAAATGATTTGGCGAGCCCGGTTGCGACAAGGCCTTGGCCGGTCTGGTCCATATGTTTCAGCTCCCTTTAGTGATCAGCTCCTAGCTTAACCACTTAGAATATCAGGCTTAAAATCCGTTTAGACCGAAACAACGAATTTTATCAATTATTGTCCTCGTTCGGCGTGATCACCAAATTTACCTGGCTATCGCCGCCATCAAGCGTTGTCTTTCCCGCCTCCAACTCCATGGTCAGACGCTCGCCCTTGGCGACATCTTCGCCGCGCACCATGACCACATTTCCGGTCAGCGTGATTGTATCATTCGCCGCCACATAGATGCCGAGATCACCATTCGCCTTGAATTCGGGAGTCACGTAAAACACGTTTCCGCGCGCTGTCATGGTCCGGATATCTCCGAAGTTCGAGCCGAGGCCCGTGGTCGACGTGTTGCCTCCGCCGCCATATTCCAGCGTGACAACGTCCGCGCGCAGCCGCGCTGTGCCCTGGGTGATATCGACATTGTCGATCAGGATGACCTTGCGTTCCTTGTCGAGCACTTCCGAGCGGTCAGCGTTTACCCGGATCGGACCGCCTTCGCCAGAAACCTGCGCCGCTGCCGGACCAAGGGTCAAAACGGAAAGCGCACCCGCAGCAGCCATAATTCTTATCGACATCGTCTCTACTCTTCTATGCTATCTTCCTCGGCCGCGTCGCGGCCGTCAGGATAGATTGTCAGATCAACATTACCGCGCAGGATGACACGGTCACCATCGTCTTCAATTTCATACGAGTCTGCGCGCACATCGCCAAGGGGTCCGTTACCGCTAAGCGGTTCAATTCCTTGCACGCGCCCTTCCTGCACGAAGACCCGCGCCGCCGTGGTGGAAAATTCATAGCCGTCGGAATCTCTCACCGACACCGCCTGGAACAGATCGAGATATTCTGAATTCTGGTAATAGACGCCAATCGGCGCGCCCACTTCGGTGCCTTTGTCATCGACCAGTCTTGGATTGATCAGATCGACAATGCTTGCATCGGCGCGGCGCCGCCGGGCTTCTGCAGCAGTAATGACATAGGCGTCGCCTGCAATGTTGCGGCCGGTAAAGCGCGCATTGACCATGGTGATGACCTCATCACCGGCCATCTGGTCAATCTTCTGGCCACTGCTGGACAAGGCAGTCGCCGCGATCGGGCCGATAATCACGCCTGCCGAAATCGCGGCGCAGGCCACAAACACCACGCGCAGCAGCCCGACCGTCGAGGATCGCCGGCGCGCCTGTGCCAGCGTCATCTGTCGCTGCGGTGCCCATTGCGCGAGCATTTCTGTGTGCGCACTATTCATAGACTCGTCCTACGCCAAAAAATGGAGCACGAACAGGGCACTGTCATGACAGATCCGTCACACTCGCCTAGCTGTGGGCGAAAATGTCGGTTTCTTCCCAGCCGAGCAGATCCAGTTCAGCGCGCACCGGCAAAAAGTCGAAGCAGGCCTGAGCCAGCGCCGTGCGCCCTTCGCGTTCCAGCATGGCCGCCAATCCGTCCCGAATCTCGTGCAAGTGCAGGACATCACTGGCCGCGTATTGAAGCTGCTGGTCGCTGAGCTCAGCCGCCCCCCAGTCAGACGATTGCTGTGACTTGTCCATATTGGCGCCGATCAGCTCGCGGGTGACATCTTTCAGGCCATGGCGATCGGTATAGGTACGCGCCAGTTTCGAGGCGATTTTGGTGCACCAGACCGGCGCGCAATCGACGCCCAGCCACTTTTTCATCATCGCGATATCAAATCTCGCGAAATGGAAAATCTTGAGCACCGATTCGTCGGCCAGCAGGCGCTTCAGGTTCGGGCAATCATAGTCGCGCGACAATTGCACCACATGCGCTGATCCATCCCCGGCGGACAATTGCACCACGCAGAGCGCATCGCGAACCGGGTTCAGCCCCATCGCCTCGGTATCGATGGCGACCACATTGCCGAGGCTCAGCCCGCCCGGCAAATCGCCTTTGTGTAGAGTAATCTTGTTCATGCAATCGGGAATAGGCCCGCACCCGCACGCATGCAAGCCCATCTGCGAATTGGCGGGCCTGCCAACAGCGACGATCGTTGCCTCCGATGAAGGAGGGAAAGTGTCGGAGAGGAAGTCCGCCGTTGAAACTTCATACCGCTCTGTTTTGAAATGATTTAAAAAAATTGGCGTAAAGCTGACCCCACCGCTGTCCCACATTGTGAATAACGTCCGCTTCCGGCGTCAACGCGGACGTCGGCGATTTACGGTGTTTCGATGCCCGCTTCGCCGAACAGTGATTTTCTGCGCGCTAGGCAGTCTGCGGACCAGACCTCTTCGTAAGGATAGAACTCTTCATAGACTTTGTGACTGGCAGGAATCTGAACCCATGGCTGTTTCGTGGTCGTGAAAATGTGCACATCCGGCGGCATAAGGTCAGGATTATCAAGCGTTCCGACGCGAATGAAGCGAACATAGTCCCGCAGTCCGCTCATATAGTAGTTGCTCCAGACCGCGATACGGCAACTCTGGCAGCGCGCAATCGTCTGTCCTCGGCCACTCGGCGAGGCCACGGCCAATATCTCAACTTCGCCCCGCGTGGTCCTTACATGCTCTGCTTCAATCAAAGCGTTCTGAGCGAAGGCTGTCCCCGTCTGGCGTTGACACCGGCGGCAGTGGCAAGCGTGCACAATCAGGGGCGTTGAGAGAAGTTCGTAGCGCACCTCGCCGCACGTGCAGCCGCCTTCAATCTTCTGTGTCATAGCGTACATCTCCGTCTGATTAGGGTTTTAGCTGCCGAATTTCGGGAACAATTTCCCGGCTTCGCTGCGATACTCCAGATACGCGTCGCCATGCTCACGGATCAGATCGCGTTCTTCAAACCAGAGGCCGACAAAGATGTAGGCGGTGAAACCGATGCTCAACACGATCTGCGTCATCGTCATGGACGGCGTTGCCCATATACCAACCAGAACACCGGTCTGAATGGGGTGCCGGATATATTTGTACATGGCGCGTTTGACAAAATTCAGCGGCGGACGGGGCTGCTGTCTGAAGTTCAAAAACACCTGGCGCAGTCCAAACAGGTCAAAATGATTGATCGCGAAGGTCGCGGCGAGCAGGAACACCCAGCTGAAGACAAAGATGGCCCAGATTGCGTAGGTCAATCCACCCGGCGCGATCGACCACACCTGGCCGGGCACAGTTTGCCAGAAACCGATCAGCGCCGCACTGGTCATGCCAGCGACCAGGACATAGGTTGCCCGTTCCGCCGGATCGGGAATGACTTTCGTCAAACCGGCCTTGAAGCCCGGACGCGCCATGACCGAGTGAATAACGCCCCAAAGAGCCACCAAGACACCATTCCAGACAATCGGGTTGGGCAAGGACTCGGTACCGCTCAGCCAGAAGCCATAGGGTAGAAGGTCAGCCAGGGCCGCGATTATGCAAACCAATCCTATGACGCCGATAAAGTAAGACGCAACGCCATAGACCAGTATCAAGGTTCTAATCATTTCTGTCTCCCCAGTCACCGCACCCCGTTAGGTGCGGTTTGAATCCGTTTTTCTTTCCAAGAAGCTCGCATGTGCACGAATTAGGAGCTATTCCAGAAAAATCGAAATCCTTTGTGCAAAAATGCACAACCCAGGAGGGACGACATGGATTGGGATGATGCAAGAATGTTTCTGGCGTTCGCTAGGGAAGGCTCATTTAGCTCCGCGGCAAAGCGGTTGGGGGTGCAACACTCCACCATATCCCGGCGCATTCATGCGCTTGAAAAAGACCTCGCGACCCCTTTGGTGGAGCGCAGCGCAACCGGCTATGTGATGACAGAGGCGGGTCAGAAGCTGATGGAATCGGCGTCCAACATGGAGCGAGAATTATTGCACTTCGAAGCGTCTAGTTCCGGGCAAGCCGATGCGCCGTCTGGAGACCTGCGCGTCACAGCGATCGCGAATATGGGCTCGACCATCTTGATGCCTTTGTTCGCACGGTTCAACGCAGCTTATCCCAGCATCAATCTTCGTGTTGAGGTTACCAACAATTCGGTCAGATTGGCGGAGCGCGACGCCGATGTCGCTTTGCGACAAACCAATACGCCTGGCGAGACACTGATCGGCACGCGCCTGGTGACGGTGGCATCAGCGGTCTATGGCTCAAAAGATTATTGTGCCTCGGTTTCCGCCGGACGCGCCGCGGAAAAATGGGTTGGTGTTGATTGTTGTGATTATCACCGCACCTGGACCAAGCAGGCCTGGCCACAGCTTGATAATTCTTTCTGTGTGGACGACACGTCGCTCACCGTCGCGGCATTGAAAGAAGGATTGGGAGTCGGCTTTTTGCCCTGTTTCTTAGGAGACAATGAGCCCTCCCTTGTCAGGTTTCGTGAGCCGGAGAAAAAGCACGAGCTTGGCTTATGGCTGCTTTACCACCGCGACTTGAGGCATACCAAGCGCGTGATCTTATTTCGACAGCATATGCAGCGCGAAATCGAAGCGCTCAGCTCGGTCTTTGACGGAACGGCGGCTACATTGTAGCGGATGTCCGCTTATGACTAAAGCGGACGTCAGAGGATGCCCACCGCCAATTCCACCCATACGAGTAGTGCAAGGGCAATAATCAACATGCCGAAACCCACTTGAAGGGATATTGTCGCTCGCTGTCGCGCAATAAGGACGCTTCCTAGGCCAACTGCGACAAGAAGCGTAGAGGCAACCACAAAGTCGCCTGCGCCCCAGTTCACTGAATCGGTGAGCTGCATTGCGATTAGCGGCACAATTAAAATCACGACCGGGGCCAAAGCCCAAGCGAAAGAGGGGGCAGATTTCGCTGATCCAAACTGTTTCTTTGAATCCAAGGCTATTTCCTTTTCCGACTTGTTTGTAGCACAGTGACGCGAATATGTCCGCTTCTGACCCAATGCGGACATCCCTCTCGTCAAACCTTATTAGAACGATGCCTCGGTTTATGACCTAGTGCGGAGTTTCAATAAGTATTGCCCCGTAATGACCGCGTATCGATCTTTTCTGTACGATCAACTCGTCTGAACCGATGTGACGAGAGAGTCGAATGGGTCAAGAAATCCTGGAAAGCCAATTCTCGGAGAAGGATCACGAAACTTTTCGAAATCGCCTTCGCGAAGAAACCAGCTGTCTGAAACAGTGGTTTCAACAGGACAAATTTCATACGAGCGATGAATTCACCGTCGGGTTGGAGCTGGAAGCTTGGCTCATAGACAACAATCACCTGCCTGCGCCTGAGAACGAAGCATTCCTGCTCGCGGCAAATGACCCCGAAATTGTCGAGGAACTCTCGCGCTTTAACTTCGAGATCAATTCGCCGCCTCATCAATTGAAGCGCGGCGCATTGGCGGCCATTCGCGACGATCTTGAGGCTCGCTGGCGACTTAGTCGTGAGGTTGCTGCCTCGTTGAATCTTACGCCGCTCGCCATTGGGATTTTGCCGACAATTCGTGATGAAATGCTTCAGCCCGACTGGATGTCGCGATCGAACCGATACCGCGCCTTGAATGATGAGGTATTTAAACGCCGCGAAGGCCGTCAAAATCACATCCATATTGAGGGACAAGACACGCTCGATTACCATTGTGATCATATCATGCTGGAGGCGGCTTGCACCTCCCTACAAGCCCATCTCAAGATCAATCCAAACGACGCCGCGCGCGTTTACAATGCCGGTTTGATTGCGGCTGGACCGCTGGTCGCTGCGACCGCCAACGCACCCTTCCTATACGGAAAATCTCTGTGGCAGGAAACGCGCATCCCTGCGTTCGAACAAGCCACGCAGCTCGACGACTTTCGTGGGCGCGATGGCCGAAACGTCGGGCGCGTCACGCTTGGCATGAATTATCTGCGTGGCTCCATGCTGGAGCTCTTCATCGAAAATCTCAGCTTCGACACATTGCTGCCAGCGGTTGTTGAAGATCGAGAAAAGCTGCCGCACCTGAGGCTGCAAAACGGTACGATTTGGCGCTGGGTCCGACCGATTCTTGGTTTTGGTCCGGAGCAGCAGCCGCATCTGCGTATCGAGCACAGAGTGATGTCGGCTGGTCCAAGCATTGCGGACACAGTTGCCAACCTTGCACTGTGCTTTGGTTTGATGATCGCGCTGTCGCGTGCCGAAACTCCGCCCGAAAGCGAAACCAGCTTTGAGGCAATGAGAGAGAATTTCTACTCTTGCGCGAAACACGGATTGCGGGCCGAGGTGACATGGGCGGGAAAGTCGGTCAGCGTCCAGGTTTTGCTGTTGGAACATTTAGTCCCTTTGGCGCGCCGCGCACTGGAACAAGAAGGGCTGACGCAGGTCGAATTGAATGAGGTGTTCGACTACACCTTGATACCGAGACTGCGCAGTGGATTGACGGGTGCTGAGTGGCAAAGAAGCTATGTCGATTGCAATGGCTGGAATCTCCAGGCGTTGACTGAACGCTATTCAGAGATGCAAGCTGGCGGCAACCCTGTTCATTTGTGGTCGATTTAAAGTCATGCCTTCAGCCTACCATCTCGATATTTTTTACCGCTTTCCTAGTGCGCTGGTGTGCGCGACCAAACTCGCATGAAATCATCCATCCAAAACCGACTGAAGGGTTCGGCGTTGAGTGTTCTATCGAGACAGTGGGTGCTGCACGAGCAATGGCCACTTATCAAATCAAAATTGCGCATAAAAATTTCAAGCTTCGAGGTCACCGAATGACATTTTTGAGGAGACCGATAATTGTGAACATTCGCCGAAAATACGCGGTCTTGTTTGTTACCGGGTTTACGATGCTCGGATTGTCTGCATGCGGAACGTCAGGTAGCGCCATCGATGCCCAGACAGACACATTTGAACTCTCGGACACAGAGATGATCGAAAGCGGCCGAAAAATTGCCGAAGCCCAATGCATTACATGTCACGCCATTGGGCTGAACGACACGAGCCCGCGTTCGGATGCACCACCATTGCGAACCCTGCTCGCCGGCTATCCTCAAGACGTCCTGGCCGAAGACTTCCGAGAGCATGTCCATGTGGGACACCCAGATATGCCTGACTTTGAGTTCGGCCCTATCGGGACGGATCACATCGTGGCGTACTTGATTTCAATTCAGGATTCCGAAGGACTGATTGAATAGATATTTGGTCGAAGCTGCGTTTGCTTCCGAATCGACGCAGTCGTTCGCCGTCAATGTGAAAGCAAGCCTCTCACTATAACGGATTTGAACTGGCCTTAGGGCTCGTGTACCGCTCGAGTTGAATGAGCAAAATCGCACTCTCTGGCTTGAAAAAGCTTTCTACAGAAACTGGGCCGTCAATATGATCACCTATTCCGGAACATATGTTGATCGACGTGCTTTCCTGAAGCTGGCTGCCGCTTCAGCATCGTTGGCGGCTTGCTCTCCTCAATCAAGCTCACCCAAAAAGCGCGTCGCTGTCATTGGTGGGGGCATTATTGGTGCGTCGATCGCGTACCACCTGGCGACTATGGGAGCAGACGTTACCTTGCTTGAACGAGGTAAACTAGCAGAGCGCGCGAGCCGTGGTACATTTGCCTGGATAAATGCGACCTGGGCCAAGCAACCCAAACACTATCACGAGCTTAATCAGTCTGGGCTTATTGGCTGGAAGCGATTGCAATCTGAATTGAGCATCCCCGTGCGATGGGGTGGCTCACTCGAATGGTTTAAAGCAGCAGAACGGCAGCGGCGATTGGAAGCTCAAATTGCTGAACAAGTAGAGTGGGGTGAGCCCGCCAAGATGATTGGTCCGGACGAGCTCTCCCAGTTAGAACCGAATGTCGATTTTGGACAGACTGAAACCGTTGCGTATTCGCCTAATGATGGAGCAGTTGATCCCGTTCTTGCGACGAGACTGCTTGCGGATGCCGTCAAACAATTTGGCGGCGTTGTAAGAGAAGGCTGTGCCGTCGAAGCAGCCTCTCGGTTAAATTACGGTTCGGTTGAGCTGAATACGTCGTGCGGCCCACTAAAAGTAACCGATTATGTACTCGCGACGGGCGCCGATCGAGATGCGCCGGGCAATTTGGCTGAACAGAATATTCCGCAGAGAAGTACGCCTGGCGTGATCGTTGTGACCAAGCCGATGCCGTCGTTGCTTAATCGGATCATCGTTGCGCCCGGCATTCACATTCATCAACGGGATGATGGTCGAATCGTTCTGGGAGAACAGGATGGTGCTCCAGAAACCACCGAGCATGCGGAACGACTACGTGGCAGACCGAACCGATTTCCGCAGCAAGTCTTCGCTGAACAACATGCATTCCGTATCCTAAGCGTCGCAGAACAATTTATCCCTGCCATTGCAGCCGCTGAAATTGAAGATGTCTTTATCGGGTGGCGACCGCTTCCCTTGGACGGTCATCCTGTTCTCGGGCGCAGTCCAAACCAACCATCAGCATACCTGGCCATAATGCATAGCGGTGTATCCTTGGCCCCTATTGTCGGCGAGCTTGTCGCAAAGGAAATTCTCAGTGGAGTGAACGCTTCAGGCATAGAAGACTATCGCCCCGATCGGGATTTCCAAACCATTCGACGATACTGAAACCATCGACTCACTGGATCACTTCCGCTCGATTTTCCAAGCCAGCCAAAGCTGCATAGTTTGAGGTTCAAAGCGGGCGTCTAGACATTCTCCGCGCACGAACCAGACACAAGTTGAGTTTTCAGCTCGTGATATCCTTAGCCAAGATGTTGCGGTGGATTTCGCTCGTACCAGAATAGATCGTCGCGGCTCGGGTTGCGAAATATTTCTTCGTCGCCAATGCACCGAACGGATCCGCCTCGAGGCCGATTTCTGTGATCCGCTGATGCAGTTCGGTGGACAGCAGTTTCAACACGGATGATGGCGTCGAACAGTTCAGCATCGGCAAGTCGCGTGCCGTGCGCGCTTCAAGCGCTTTGAAACAATCGATCTGCATTTCGAGGTCCGCGAATTTGGCGCTCAAAACATGATTCATTTCACCAGCCGCAAAGGCACCTCGCCGGGCCATTCGAAGAGCACGATACAAGGCACCCGTTGTTGTATTGTTTGACCGCGCAATAGCCATGAGCTGTTTGGCAACAGCCCATCCCGCTCCGATTTCGCCAATCCGATCGCTTTGCGGAATGCGCACGTCTTTGAAGAAAACCTGATTGGTCTCGGACTCGCCATCGATAAATCGGATAGGACGCACCGTGACTCCAGGTGTGTTCAGATCAACCAACAAGAATACAAGTCCACGACTTCGGCGTGACCCAGGTTCGCAGCGCGCGAGTAGAAACATATGCGTCGAGTATTGCGCGAAACTGGTCCAAATTTTCGAGCCGTTCAGAACAAACTCATCTCCATCGCACTCAGCGCGAAGTGCCAAAGCAGCAAGGTCAGATCCTGCCTGCGGTTCGGAGAACCCCTGGCACCATTCATGATCTCCCGTAAGAATAGCCGACAGATATTTCTGCTTCTGGGCATCTGTGCCAGCTTCGATTATAAGAGGGCCAATGGTGCGAATGCCCGAACACATGATCACAGGGGCATCCTGTTCCGCGCAAGCCTGCTCGAAGTACAATCTCTGCTCAGTTGACCATTCCGCGCCACCGTAACGCTTTGGCCAGCTCGGTGCCAACCAACCTTGTTTCAACAGTATCTTCCGCCATCGACGGCAAGCAGCTCGCGAAGACTTCAAACCAGTCGTTTCCCGCCCGACCTGTCGTAAATCGGGCGTGAGGTATTCGCTCAGGAAATTATCTACAGCCCTGCGAAAAGCTGACTGATCTTTGTCAGTCGTAATTTTATCGTCTGACGAGACATCTATGGTGAAACTGCCATCCATTTCGCGGTCCTAGCTAGATAGATAGCGACCATTCCACCGCAAAAGCCTGTCGGGAAGAATACGGTGATCCCCCTACCTGGTCGACTGCGCAACCAAGCGTCAGTTCATACCATTCAGATTTACCGCCGCGGTGTGCATTTTAGTCTCGGGAGATATGAATCGGGCACCAACGTCCGCTTTGGGTCATAAGCGGACGTTGGCTTTCTCGACCAATAGACTTAACAAATACACATGAAAGTTCTCGAAGTACCAACCTCAATTCGCAACAAAGACCAATTGATTGAGCACTTCGCTATTCACGTCCCGTTTCCGGAGTTTTACAGCCTGAACTGGGACTCGTTCGACGCGTGCTTGACCGAGATGTTGGAGAATGACGCGTTCGTTCTACACATCGAACACCTGGGCTGGTGTGACGCACAATACAGCTCGCTTCACCCCTA
Organism: Henriciella sp.; assembly: GCA_041984335.1. Taxonomy (GTDB): domain Bacteria; phylum Pseudomonadota; class Alphaproteobacteria; order Caulobacterales; family Hyphomonadaceae; genus Henriciella. The sequence goes on from JBHIYI010000004.1 coordinate 280,407, forward strand.
CCGAAAGATTTTGTTGGAAGCTGATTTGGCGAATAGCAATCTCACGGTGAAATTCTGAACAATGTCCGCTTTGACGCCGGAAGCGGACATCACCCACATAAGGGGGGCCCGGTGGGCTCAACCGCACCACAAAACTTTAACTCCAGATAGAACAGAGTGTTACGGAGAAACTCCGGCGAACCGCTTTTCCGCAACCCATTCGGGTCAGTTGGGTTGTTTTCAGGGAAATCAACGATCCTGGATTCACGCCATTGTTGAAGTCATACGAAACAACTTGAACAACGAGGTGCGCTGGATCGATGAAACATATGCAGTGAGCAAAACGACACCGTCTTTGATTTCTATCAACGCAAACGGTTCGGGCTTAGGCGATGCAAAGCCTGCGTGTTCCAGCATATCAGGAGGCTTTTGATGACGCGACCAGCACAGAATAAACCTGTATTTCCGCTCGCACTGTGTGCGTTCATCTCGGTTCTGAGCGCATGTCAGCCGACCGGGTCCGCAGCTTACTCATTCCCTGAAGGCGACGCCGAAGCTGGCGCACAGACATTTGTTGAGCTTGGCTGCGTTTCCTGTCACTCGGTAACCGGCGCCCCCGGAGTTCGCGATAGCATCAGCGAAGCGGAGCGAACCATTCCACTCGGCGGTGAGCAGACCCGCGTCTATACGTACGGTGAACTAGTAACCGCTATTGTGAATCCGTCGCACAAGATCTCGCAGGAGCGTCTTGGTACCATGGTCCAAAGCGATGGTGAGACGAATATGCGCAACTATAATGACATCATGACCGTGACGCAGCTGACAGACCTGGTGACCTTTCTGGAAGCGCATTACACGCTGAAACCGTTCGACCGGACAGACTACGTCACCTACCCGCACTGGTAAGTCGCGCTTTGATGGCGGCTTCGGCGCCCGCTGCTGCGAAGCTCCGAACCCGATGCATCGCTAGACCCATTTGCCTCTGATTGGAATTTGAGTTGCCTTCGCTTCAGGGGTTTCCGGCTTCGCAACGGTCACCGTCAGAACACCATTCTTGTAGCTGGTCTCAATCTGATCTTCAGCTGGCGCAAACGGCAATCGCATGGCGCGCTCAAACCGCCCATAGCTTCTTTCGATGACGCGGCGGTCCTCACCTTCCCCAGCTTTGGCCTCTTCCTTGCGCTCGCCCTTCAGAATCAAAACATCGTCGTGAAGCTCCAGACTAACCTGATCTTGCTCGACGCCCGGAAGATCAGCTTTGACAACGATCTCGGAGTCTGTCTCATGCACGTCTATGTTCGGCGCGAAATCGGCCAGGCCTGACAATCGACCAGAAGTATCGAGCTCGAAAAATCTCGCGAACAGGTCATCCATTTCTGTTCTCATGGTCGAGAATGGATCGCCTGTTGATCGCGTCGGTAGATTAGACCGAAATGGAATCAAGGGATTAAATCGCATAACACTCTCCTTTTCTGCAATGCTGACTCATTCGGGGCGGCGCCCAATCGAGAGATGGTGACGCCGTCCCTGTCGGCAAATAAGTACAATCACGGACTCCCCTGCTCACGCAGGCGCTTCATTCTCTCACGCATCAATCAGACTGGATGCTGTTCAAGTAATACAGCAAGGCATCCACGTGATGTGGTTCAAACGCCCAATCGGGCATGTCCGGATGGTCAACGATGATGCCCTCCATCAGTGGTATGCGCAGCGACTCCAGATCCATGCTTTTCGACAGATCTCGCAGGGCTGGTGCATCTGGGTGAGCGCTTTCATCATCCTGTTTGATCGCGTGGCAGCTGACGCAGAGATTTTCCACCATCGCTTCGCCCTGCCCCATCAACTCCATGGCGGATACCTCACCGTTCGGAGAGTCCTTTTGCTCTGCGCAGGCTTGAAGGGTCAGCCCCGTACCGATCGCCATGACCAACAAGCGAGTCACCCCGCATCGAAACTTGCGCATGCCACTGTCCTTCCTGAACTCAACGGGCTGGTTACTATCACCGGTTCGACTGTTTCTTATTTGAGCGATGTCAATTGTGTTGCGATAAACTCATCTAATCCTTCGTACTCGGAGGATCGATGATTGATCTCGGCGTTCTCTTGAGTCTCACGATGGCGCTCGGCATCGGTCTACTGATCGGTTTGGAGCGCGGATGGAAAGATCGCGCAGGTCCAGAAGGTAGTCGCATTGCCGGGTTTCGCACCATTGGTCTGATTGGCCTGTTTGGGGGATTGGCGGCGCTTGCAGATCAGGGCCAGGGATTTGTTCTGGCCGGAGGTTTGATCGCGATCGCATTGCTGTTGCGGCAAGGCTACAAGGACCAGATCGAATCCTCAGACGAAGTTAGCGTTACGACGCTTATGGCGGCGCTTTTGGCTTATGGATTGGGTGCAATCGCTGCTCTCGGTCACTCGCAGATAGCCGCCATGGGCGGCGTGATTACGACATTCTTGCTATGGATCCGAGTCCCCCTCCATGCCTTTCTGAACCGCCTTAGCGAGTCAGAGATCAGCGCCTTCCTGAGGTGGTTGCTGATCACGATTGTCGTTCTCCCGCTATTGCCCGACGAAAATTACGGACCGTTTGAGGCGCTGAATCCGCGCACGATCTGGCTGATGGTGGTCCTGATCAGCGGATTGAGCTTCCTCGCCTTTGTCGGCACCAAATGGTTCGGGCAAAAGAGCGGATTACTGCTCACAGCGTTTCTGGGCGGCCTGGTGTCGTCGACAGCCGTTACCCTCGCCATTGCGCGCATGGTTCGCGACGAAAAGCTGGTAAGAGGTGTAGGTCTATCGGCGATATGTCTGGCCTGGATAATGATGCTCGTACGCACCGGGATTGTCGTTTCGGTAATGGCGCCAGCGCTCCTGACCGCGCTCGTCCCGGTCCTGCTCGCAATTCTTGTGGTGCTAGGTTTGGCGTTCATTTTGACGCTTAATCGCACCACTGAGCAAAGCCATATTGATGAGATGGCGCTCAAGAATCCACTAGACCTGACTGAAGCAGCGACCTTTGCCGGTGTTTTGACAATCGCACTATTGGCTTCGAAAGGTGCTGCGACCCTTTTCGGCAGTCAGGCATTGTTGCTGGTTTCGACCTTAACCGGCGCCATTGATATCGAAGCAGTCTCCTTGTCGGTCCCCAAGCTCGCCGGAACGGTTGTTTCTCCACAGGCCGCCATTCTTGCAATCACATTGGCGATTGCGTCGAATACGATTTTCAAGGGCATCCTTTTCGGATTGGTCACGCACGGCAAACATTGGCGGTCAATCACAGCATTGGTCGTCGCGACGACAAGCGTCGGCTTTTTGACTCTTGTCCTGATGCAAGCGGGAGTGAGATTTTCTGAGTTCTAAGTAGTTTTCCGGGCTTAAACCTAGCGCCAACATGCTCACATACAAGACATTGAGGGCTGGCAGCTCTGCTGGATCGCGGGTGACGGAGGACATCATGACAGAACAAGAGTTCATCCGTTTCAAAAATAGTTCAGCACCCAAGAAAAGCGAGCTTGAGTCGATCAGAACGCCAGCAGATTCGAGTCCTTTGAACATCATTAAGTTTGCCCCTCATGAGCATGTTTTCATGCAGGGGGACATACCCAAGGGTATCTACAAAGTGCTGAAAGGGACGGTCATTCTTTACCGTCTTTTGGCTGATGGTCGTCGTCAGATCCAATCGTTCGTGTCGGGCGGCGAGTATCTCGCGATAACGTTTGCAGATCGCCACGATGTCAGCGCGGAGGCGATTACACCCGCCGAGATCCTTTGCACCCCGCGCTCAGCGTTTGATCGCCGACTGCAATGCGAAGCTGGATTCCGACAAAGGATTCTCACGATGATGGGCGACAAGCTTCAAAATGCACGAGAACAAGCCCTCCTGCTAGGTCGCAAGAACGCAATGGAGCGTACGGCAAGCTTCCTACTCTTTCTCGACGGTCGCTTTCGTAATCCAGAGACCGGCTATGTCGAAATTCGGATGAGCCGATGCGACATAGCTGATTATCTCGGCCTCACACTTGAGACGGTCAGTCGTATGATGAACAAGCTGAAACAGCGCGGTATTATCGACCTGCCTCAAGCCACCCGATTTACTATTTGCAAGCATGAACAGCTGATTTCGCTGGCAGGGGAAGTCGAAAATCTCAGCGATATTGCTGCATAGGCGCCCTCAATCGATCAGACGAAGCTGTCGCGCCTGCCGGGACAGTTCTGCTCTATGATCCGGGTGAGCCAGATTGATCAGCGCGCGAGCGCGATCCTCAGCGGAAAGGCCGATCAATCTAACCGCGCCGAATTCGGTCACCACCGTGTCGACATCGTTGCGAGGTGTGGTAACGGCACCGGTCAATACCGGCACAATCGTCGAGACGGCCCCCTCCTTCGCTGTCGAGCACGTAGCAATGATCGAGCGTCCATTTTTCGATCGACGGGCACCGCGAACAAAGTCCAGTTGACCGCCCGAACCGCTATATTGCCTTTGCCCGAGAGCCTCGGAATTGCACGCCCCTGTCAGATCGACCTGGAGGGTGGCATTCACTGACACAACCGAGTCGTTTTTCGCAATATGCCGCGGGTCGTTGACGATATCGACGGGATGGCTGTTGATGGACGGATTGTCGTGAATGAGATCGTACATGCGACGATTACCAAGCGCGAAGGTAAAGACAGTGCGTCCCGGGAACGTCTTTTTTCGGCGATTGTTGACGGCTCCGCAATCGATTAGATCTACCAAACCGGGTGAGAGAAGTTCCGTGTGAATACCCAGATCGCGTCGCTGTTTCAGATGCTGGCAAACGACATTCGGAATGGCCCCAATACCCATCTGCAAGCACGCGCCGTCTGGCACCATTTCAGCCACGATCTCACCAATCGTTTCCTCTTCCGTCGAAGGCGGACGCTCCGGCATTTCGAACAAAGGCACGTGGTTCTCAACAATCGCATCAACTTCACTGACATGGATCATCGAGTCCCCAAAAACCCGGGGGATGTGCTTATTGACTTCAACAATCGTCCGCCGAGCCGCTCGTGCTGCTGTTGATGCATAGTCATTGTTGGCCCCAAACGAGAAATAGCCGTGTCGATCCAGTGGGGAAACCGTGGTGATAAATGTATCAATTTGAACATGCTCGCTCAAAAGTTTCGGTGCATCTGAAAATGCAACAGGAACAAAGTTCACGACTTTTCGCCCGTCTGCTTCGCCCTGCTTCACAAGCGCTCGTTCTGTCGGTCCCATGAACATGCAATGCGGCGTCAGACGGTCCATGTACTCATACTTCAGCACGGTCTGGGCCGCTTCTGGCATGGAATGGAAGTACCAGAGCTTGAGGTCCGAAAGCCCGTTCTGATCGATTCGTCTCGCCAGTGCCTGCAACAAGGCCGGTGGCTCACCGAGCGCCATCCCCATGGAGATGTTCTCGCCGGAGTTCACATCCGTAAGCGCTGCCTGCGCCGATCCGAGTCTGGATTGGTAAACCGTCGCGCATGCATCAGCCATGATTGATGCCCCCTTTCAATTCCTGCCGCTCACGTCCAATCGCGACAACAATCAATACCGCTGCGATCGCAGCGAAGAAACACCAAATCGAGATCAATGCCGTACGCTGGACAATCAATGCCAGTATCAGGCCGAGGCCGGACGCATAACCAAACCATCGAACATGAGCGCGACTCGCAAGGAAGAGACTGCCAACTGTCGCAATCGAATAGGGCAGAACAAGCCAGGACAGGCCATTTATCCGGACCATAAGGTTTGTTGAGAGAGGATGTAGGCCAAAACGGGACTGCCATTCCACGCCGATCGAGTAGCGGATGCAATCCCCTTCGATCTCTGCAACGTACAGGTTGTTCATCGCCACAAGGGAAAAGCCAACAAAGAACAAACCACCGAGGATCGCGCAACCGGCAAGGAGATAACGACGAACCGAACCTCCTTCTATTAAAAGGACACTTATCGGAATCAGCAGTGGCCATAGAGCCTCCGCGATAAAGGCATAAAGCGCTGGCAGGCCGCTTGGATCGACCCCGGACTCAAGTCGCCGCCAAATAAATCCCTCAATCATTTGATGGACGGAGAAAACGAGCGGAATGGCTGCGAACAGAACGTGGCGTACTGTCGGCACGCGCGCGATTGCAACAACCCCGATAGCGCCAGTGAGTCCGGCCGCAAAAAAACTCGCTGTCGCCGAAAAGCACATGAGTGCTTAGTGCGCCAGCAGCAAAGCACGATCAGCGTGCGCCAGCATGTGCCGGGTGGTGCCGCCGAGCAGGGATTCGAACAACCGTGCATGCGAGTAACCGCCCATTACTATCATGTCGCTGTTTGTTGCTTCGGCCTGGTTTAGGAGTCGCTCGGCAATCGGGTTCTTGGGCCAATCTATTGTTCTTGCCTCGGCGTTGACCCCATGGCTGGAGAGATAGGACACTGCATTTTCGGTGGAGGGCATGCCGAAGTCGACCTCGCCGACCGTAGCAACAAAGACTCGATCTGCCGCCTTCAGGAAAGGCATGGCAGCCGTAAGAGCACGAGTGGCTGGCAAACTGCCATCCCAGGCGACCAGGACATGCTCCGGAACGGCCTTCATCCCGCGGCTAGGCACCAGGAGGACAGGTTTACCTGACTCCATCAACAAGCCTTCAAATAGGGGCGTGTCCCGCGGCCCATTCGAAGGATCCGGCAATGTGACAACCGCGAGATCGCAGACCCGGCCAAAATGAGCCATGTTTTGGATCACTGCGCCGGTTGTATCGCTCCAGGATGCGGATTTCTTGGGATCGTCACAGGCCTCCTCGAAGGACCTTATCTGTATCGCTCGACGCCGGCAGTGCGTCTCAAACACCGACTTCAGATTGGCCGCATGTTCCGCCGTGGCCTTGTCAAACTGATCCGAAACCGTGACCGGCGCTGTGGCCATACTGATCGTGTGGTAGGCATACGGTGCATAGGCCACAAATGGCGCCCTCACGTGCTTGCCATGAATGTGACTGTCGAATTCCTGCGCGACAACCAAGGCACTGCTCATAATTGCATCGGCGGTCTCTTCGAATTGCAAAGGAACGAGAAGTGTTTTGTAACCCATGCTCAAAGCCTCCATGTTCAAAGCGCGTACCTTGCTGAATTTTCGAGCCGGACGATTTGATCCAGTTCAAATCGCGATACCATCTGGCGATCTAATTTAATCGCTGTTGCGATATCCAGAGCGCGATTGCGCACGCTGCGACGTCCAACACAATCGCTCGAAGCATCGGATGTGAACAGATGTCGACGTCTCAAGGCTTACCCTCCGAAGACGAACAACTGAGCCGGCGACTGACGCTCCCGCTCCTCATTCTGTATGGCCTCGGTGTCACAGTCGGCGCTGGGATTTATGTGCTCGTCGGCACCACCGCCGCTCATGCCGGCACGTATGCACCGGTTGCATTTCTGGCCGCGGCGATCGTGGTTTCATTCACTGGCTTTTCCTATGCTGAGCTGAGCGCAAGATTTCCAGTCAGCGCTGGCGAGGCGGCTTATGTTCGGGCCGGGCTGAGGTCGAAGCGGCTCGCGCTGATTGTCGGCTTGCTGGTCGCTTCCGTGGGCATCATTTCATCCGCTGCAATCATGGTTGGGGCGAGTGCGTATCTGCAGGATCTCACGCATGTGGATTCACGTATCCTGACCGTTGTGATCGCCATTGGCCTGGGCGGCGTCGCAATCCTGGGCGTGCTGGAATCGGTGGCGATGGCGGCTGTATTCACCGTGCTGGAGATAATCGGGCTGCTGCTCGTTCTGGGCTATGGCGTTAGTCACCATCCGGAGATCGTGATGAAATTGAATCACCTCATCCCGCCCATCGACGGCGGAATCTGGATGGGGATTGGTGCGGCCAGTCTCCTGGCATTTTTCGCATTTGTCGGGTTTGAAGACCTCGCCAATATCGCCGAGGAAGCCATCACGCCGGACCAAAACATGCCGAAGGCGATCATCTGGACCCTCGTTCTGGCCACGCTGCTCTATCTCGCGGTTGTCTCGGTTGTCGTGCTTAGCGTTCCGATCGACAGCTTGTCGAAATCGGCAGCACCGCTGAATCTGATGTTCACCGATGCAGCGCCAGCCATGCGCGATAGCTTCAACCTCATCGCTTCGGTGGCGACCCTGAATGGCGTACTCATTCAGATAATCATGTCTTCACGAGTGATCTACGGCCTTTCACGACAGAACCAGCTGCCGAGACAGCTTGGTTACGTACACCCGAAAATGAAAACGCCTGTGATGTCCACATGCCTAGTTGTATCTACCGTGCTGGTGTTGAGTTTGTTCTTTGATATCGAACGACTTGCAACACTCACTTCGCAGGTGGCGTTGGCGATTTTTGCGATAGTGAACTTGTCGCTGATTTTCCTCAAACGCCGCAATGATCGTCGGAATCCTGGTTTTCAAGTCCCGATAATTGTACCCATTTCCGGGTTGATCACCTGCATCGCCCTGTTTGCATTCGGGATCAAATAGTCAGCGAAGTGAAACATTCACTCAATACGAAGACCGGATGTCTCACATTGGACCATAAGCCGGGTAGGCAGATCGAGGATAAGGTTTCAGCGAGTAGGTCTGCTCGAGAAACGTGACGAGGTCTGTCATTTCTGTGACCGTCATGATGTCGTTGTAAACGACCATTTCTGAGACACCCTCAGCGTCCACGACATCGCCTTGATCACGCTGTGAAATCTTGTGCGATGGATTGATAATCGAAGTCACGAGTTCTCCATATGAGTAAACTCTTGTCTTCTCGCCCCCCAGCACGATTGTGCGGGTCGGTTCGGGCACGTCGGCACGCAGGTCTGCCAACCCATCAACCGTATGACAGTATACGCAACCGAGATCCATAAACGTCTCTTTCCCGCGTTCAGCATCGCCTTCCGGCAAACTGAACTCGGCGGAATTAGACTGCCCACATGATGTGAGAACGAACATAGCCCCCACTGCGAACACATATGCGGCGTCCTCAACGATTGAAAACCAGTGCATGTCACTCCTCCAGATCATTCTAGAAACTTCTATCTCCATGATCTTTCGCAATTCTCGTTGGCCTGCACTGATCCAGGTCAAATGCTCGCAACTCAATCACACTCGCCCAATCGCCGCTGGAGAAGGGTTCGCATTCGACTGACAACGCCACAGACCGCCCCCACGTCAATCTTGCATTTCTGGCACGTTGGGGCAGCTTCTCGAATAACTCGAGCATTTGAACACACTTTGGAGCGCTGCTTCGAACAGGCGATGGCAATGAAGCAACCCGATACCGCCCAGAACAGTACAACAACAGGCAACGCATCACCGCGCCTGTCTCGCGTGAAGCCGCGAGCACTTGCGGCATTGTTGGGGGCGGTTTTTGTATTCGGATTGCTCGCTCATTGGCTGATTGAGCGCGCGAATAATGTGACCACGTCCGATGCTCGCGTTGCCGCAGACATGCTTGCAATTTCCGCTGAAATATCAGGAACCATCACGGCATCCCACGTGCGCGTCGGTGACCGTGTCGCGGCAGGAGATTTGATTTATGAGATCGACGACCGAGAGCAAGTCTATCGGCTTGAAGCACAAATAGCGCAGCGAGATGGTTTGCTCGCGCAGATCGAGCAGACGCGAATGCGCGTCGGACTGATCAGCTCCAAATCAGGCACGCAGATAGACGCCACCCAAGCTGGTGAAAGATCTGCGATTGCCAGGGTAAACGCCGCTCGGTCGGACCTGGCAACCAGGCAGGAAGAGTTTGATCGTTTCGACAAATTGTTTGAGCGCGGTCGCGTGACGCAAGATACGCTGGATAGCGCAGCAAACGCGCTTGAAGCAGCGAAGCAAGCGCTTCGGGCCGCAGAGGCCGATGTTTCGTCTGCATCTGCCAAAACCCGGCAGGCTATCCTATCGGTCGATGATTCAAACCTTGTCGCACAAGACCTGCAAATCCTTGAAGCCCAGGTGCGACGGGCGAATGCTCAAATTGAAGAGCAAAAGATTCTGATCCAGAAGCACAAGATTCGCAGTCCGATCGACGGCGTCATTGACGAGTTGTTTTTTGACGTCGGCGAGCGAACCCTACAAGGCTTTCGCGTCGTGCTGCTGCATAATCCCGACGACATTTGGATCTCCGCTAACATCAAGGAAACCGAGATCAGAAAAATTAAGGTCGGGGATCGCGTCCGTATTCATATTGACAGTCTCCCAAACGCCAAAGTGACGGGATCAGTTTCCACCATTCGCGAATTGACGATATCTGAGATGGGCTTGATGCCCAACCCAAACGCGACCGGTGTGTTCACCAAAATCACGCAGCGTATCCCCATACGGATCGATCTCGATAACAGCGACGTCCAGCTCAGGCCTGGATCAATGGTTCGGGTCAAAATCGCCCGTTCCTCCGATAGTGGCTGATGCAAATGTCGCACTCAACAGATTCGAGCGGAGAGTGGAAAGACCCCAGCCGCGCACTCGACATTCCGGATCTCGCTGGGCCCGCTGTACGACGCCAATTCGTCGCCTACGGTCCGATTTATAAGTGGCTTTTGTTGGGAGCCATGCTGTGCGGATCAATCGCGACTTTGTTGGCGGCAACCACAATCAACGTCGCGCTTCCTGCGATAATCGGCGCATTCGGGCTGGGACAGGATCAAGCGCAATGGATGTCGACGGCGTTTCTGGCCGCATCCACGGTTGCGATGCTATCGAATGCATGGGCGATGTCGGCGTTTGGTCCGAGAGCGATTTATTTGACCGGAATGACGCTCTTTGTGGCTGGGTCAATCCTGGGCTTCATAAGCACAAGCTACGATCTTTTGATCGTCGCCCGCGCACTCCAGGGCATCGCAGCCGGGCTCCTGCAACCGATGTCGATGTTTCTGATATTCCAGACTTTCCAGGATCATCGTCGAGGCGCGGCGATGGGCATTTTCTCGATTGGCGTTGTTTTGGCGCCCGCGTTCGGACCCGCTTTGGGCGGTATTGCCGTCGATTGGGTGAGTTGGCGACTTGTCTTTGTCGTGACCGTTCCGCTGGCACTGACGGCGATGGTGCTCGCGTTTTCTCTGATGCCTTCACGTGACGATTCAAAAAGCACCAAGCGCCCCCCGCTCGATTGGGTCGGACTTATCCTGATCGGGCTGGCAATTGTGAGTTTGCTGGCAACCATTGCAGGCGGCGACCGGGATGGCTGGGGGTCGGACCAGACTCTCATTCGTGTCGCGCTATGCGTAATGTCGACAATAATTTTCTTTTGGTGGGAACAACGCCACCCCTTCCCCGCACTTAATCTCAATGTATTCAAACACTGGCAGTTTGCCTCAGTCGGCGTCATCATCGCATGCACGGGGATGGCCATTTACGGCTCGACCTACCTTGTCCCCATTTTTGTTCAGGTCGTGCAAGGATACTCTCCTACCGCAGCCGGTGTGATGATGATCCCGGCGGGCATCGCTATGGTCGTGGGATTTCCAATCGCCGGGCGTTTGACCGACAAGATCGATCCACGATGGCTATTCTTGTTTGGGGCCGCGTGTTTCGGCGTTTCGATGTGGCTGATGTCCGGCCTGGCGATCGCGACCGCCTACTGGTTACTGGTGATCTGGCTATGCCTCAGCCGTGTTGGAATCAGTTTCCTGATGCCGCCAGCCAACACAACGGCTGTTCGAGGCGTGCCACCTCTTCTCCTGGCTTCAGCAACCGGAGCAGCGTCTTTCTTAATGCAAGTCGGCGGCGCTGTCGGAGTATCGGTATTGGCGGTGTTTTTGGAACGCCGTTCGGTCTTTCATGGCGAGCACCTGGCCGCTTCAGTAACCGAATCCAATGCCGACATGATGTACCTCCATCAACTCACCACAATGGAGCTGCAGACGCGTGGGCTTCCAGCCAGGGAGGCGTTCATTCACGGATTTGATCCCGTCGCGGCTCAAATCAGCCGCGAAGCCTTTTTGCTGGGGTTCCGAGACAGTTTCCTCGTGGTTGCAATTGGATTCGCAATAGTATTCGCGTTCATCTCATGCTTGCCCAAACCGAGACTTGCGGGTCGCTAGGAAACAATCGAAGTATTGTCGGGGGCACTATCAGACTAAATCGGCTTGAGGTCATCCTGCCCCGACTTTAGCGATGGCCGCATCTCGAGAAGTCGAAATTGTCAGCGCATATGTCCGCTTTGACGCCCATGGCGAACACAAGGTGGTGGTCTGCCCCACTGAGGTGGTCCACCGTCTTTGTTAGTCCGGCGGTTTCCACGTAGCAGCGATCATGCTGCTACCTCCACATGGTAAGGCAGGATGATCGCTGCGGGCAAGAT
>JBHIYI010000005.1:0-273514 GCA_041984335.1 Henriciella sp.
CAACACCGCCAAAGCTTGTATCGTCGCCATCACCTGCATCTGCATCCCAGGCGAAACAGGCATCATCATAGACGATTACACCGTTCAGAAGACGGCCGATAGAACCGGTATTCGAACGGAAGACCTGGTCTCCGTCTGTGCCAATGAAGGTGAAGTTAGCGATCAGAGGGTTCGAAGACTGAGCCGCTGGTGCGGCCGCTACAGAGCTCTGCTCAGTGATATTGTCGCCGCGGCCATTGATCTGGTTCACGATGACATACTGGATGGCACCCTGATAGCCATTGTCGGTATCGATGGATTCATCATTGTTGCCGGTCAGAACAAGGTACTTGGCATTGACCGTCCCGCCGAAGAACTCGACACCATCATCGGCATTATTGTGGACCTGAATGTACTCGACGACTGTGCCGTCACCAACACCGCCAAAGGCGATACCGTTCAGCTCATTGTCCGGGGTCAGCTCAAAGCCAGCATACTTCACCTGCACGTAGCGCAGGACGCCGGAGCTGTCATTGACATCATCGCCGCCATAGAGCGCGTCTGGAGAGGTCACGCCTTCGATGCGCTGCTGGCAGGTGTCGGTGAAGTAGGCCGAGCCACTCAGGCAGCGGTTCTGAGGCGCACTGCCAAGGATCACGATGCCGCCCCACTCGCCATCGGCCTGGTCGGCATTTGGCTGCGTGTCACGAATGTCTGCTTCAGAGGTGAAGATGATCGGGTTCGCGGCTGATCCAAGCGCGCGAATGTCTGATCCGCGGTTCACGACGAGATAGTCCTGGCCGGTATTGCCGAACAAAGTGACCCCGGATTCGATGGTCAGGGTCGCTGAAACGCCGTTTGTGGCAGTTCCGTCAGCGCCCATATCGACGCCGACATCGACGCGGCCATCAAGTTCGTAAAGGTTGCCGCGGGTCAGGCGAACATCGCTGCTCAGCACACCCGACACAACACAGACTTTCTCGCCATTGATCGTCGCGCCGTTGTCGGTCGTCCCGGTTGGGCAGGAAGTCGTGTCCGGGAAAAGCCCGAATGTCCAACCTGTGGCCCAGTTATCCGTCTCAGACTCGTCTGGCGCAAAGGCGCCGATATAGTTGGTGTCGTCAAAAGACGCATCAATCGCCGGAAGGTTGGTTGCGGTGACGCCCTGTTCAGCCGTCCCGGAGAAGAAAGTCGCCGCAAGCGTATTCACAATCGCGTTCGGATCTGTGTTGAACGTGCTGTTCGGCGCAGCAGCGGCGGCATCGACCGCAGCTTGGGTTTCCGGAGTTGAGTCCGTCAGACCCGCACCATTCGTCCCGCAATCAGCCTGGACAGACGAGAAGCTTGGATCGACGCCAACACCGCCAAAGCTTGTATCGTCGCCATCACCTGCATCTGCATCCCAGGCGAAACAGGCATCATCATAGACGATTACACCGTTCAGAAGACGGCCGATAGAACCGGTATTCGAACGGAAGACCTGATCTCCATCTGACCCGATAAAAGTGAAGTTGGCGATCAAGGGGTTTGACTCGAACCCTGTACCCGTTGCGGCCGCCACGGAGCTCTGCTCGGTGATATTATCGCCGCGGCCTGCAGTTTGCTGAACCACCACGTGCTGGATCGTGCCCTGATACCCGTTGTCGGTATCAATCGACTCATCATTATTGCCGTTGAGAACGAGATATTTTGCATTGACGGTTCCGCCGAAGAATTCGACGCCGTCATCAGCATTGTTGTAGACCTGGACATACTCAACAACCGTGCTGTCGCCGACGCCGCCAAAGGCGATCCCGTTGAGCTCGTTGTCCGTCGTCAGTTCGAAACCAGCATGCTTCACGATCACGTAGCGCAGCGTGCCGGAATAGTCGTCCGCATCGTCACCACCATAGAGTGCGTCTGGAGAGGTCACGCCTTCGATGCGCTGCTGGCAGGTATCGGTGAAATAGTCCGTGCCGCTCAGGCACCGGTTCTGAGGCGCGCTACCGAGGATAACAATGCCGCCCCACTCGCCATCGAATGTTTCGCCCAGATCATTTGCAGGGTCCGAGTCATTTTGGCGTTGAATATCATTCGAGCTGGTGAATGTAATCGGCTCGGTCGCTGTGCCATTTGCTTCAATGGTTGAACCGCGAGAGACGACCAGATAGTCCTGACCCGTCTCACCCACGATTGTCACACCCGGCTCGATCACGAGCGAAGCTACCGACCCAGCTGGATCACTGCCGTCGGCTCCGTTATCAACGCCGACATCGACGCGGCCATTCAGGCGGTAAACCACACCATCAACATTCGTCAGCGTCGTGGTATTAAGCAACGTTCCGGACAAGAGACAGGTGGTGATCGAGCCGATCGCAGTGCCTTCGGAGAATCCGGTTGGGCAAGATGCCGTGGCGCCGCCGCCTCCGCCTGTGCCGCCCCCGCCACCGGTCGTGGGAGGCGTGGTCGGTGTTGTTGATCCAGGTGAAGCAATATCGCTTCCCTGTGAACAGGCTGCTGCCAGCATACCAAGTGCCAACGCACTTGCCGTTGCTCGTAGTTTCATAGGATTACCCCTGAGGTTTCAAAACGAGGTCAGTCGCGGCCCCTCCGCAACTGATTCAGGAGGCGAAATATTGAAACTGAGTGACGGTTTTGTTTCGCTAGAATTACACTTCTGTGACCGTATTCGACACAAAAGCGTTGCAATAAATCACTGTTATTTCGCGATATAATCCGGGGTCGGAATGTATTGTCTGACCCGTTCAATGGTTGCGAGCGCCGCAGTCGCCTATAGTCATGCGCAATCCGCATTCTGTGATAATCCGGTTTCGGATCGTTATCCGAAAATGATACGTTCAGTGCACCACGCCACCCAAATCCCCAGGCCGAGCGCTGGGCCGAAGGGGATTGCAACGTTTTGACCTGCTCTTTGTGGTTTTTGAGACACAAAAATCGCGCCCAATAACCCCGCGCCAGAGGCGACCAGGAGAATCACTGGCAACATTGAGACCCCCACCCACGCCCCGCCAGCAGCCAGCAGCTTGGCATCGCCCAGACCAATCCCTTCATAGCCGCGCACGTAGCGCCAGATATATGCGAGGGTCGAAATGACTCCGTATCCAACAATTGCACCGGCAATGGCGAGCGCCCATGAACCACCGCTGAGTATTTCAAATCCAATGCCTGCTGCAATCAGCGGGAGTGTTATTAGATCGGGCAGAAGCCCGGTCCGCAGGTCGATATAGGAAAGCAGCAGCAAGCTCGCTGCGAGGCCTAAACTCGCGAGGCGCGCCGCGCTTTCGGCCCTTTCTGATGCTCCGAATATGACGAATATGACGGCATATACGACCGCCAGACTGGTAAAGAGCAGAAAGGCGATTTGTGGTCGCAGACCCACATCCGGAAACGGGTCCGGCGGCGGACCGGTCGGCTCGCTCATCGGCCGCGAAATCCCTTCGCGACGACGAACAATTCCGGCGACCCAGCCCGGCTCGCCGGCGGCTTGATATGTTTGACCGATTTGAAGAGCTGCTTGAGCTTCTCCATCATTTCAGGCGTCGCGCCGCCCTGAAACACTTTGGAGCAGAACGCCCCGCCCCGGACGAGATGCTGTTCAGTGAAATGCAGCGCCATGTCGGCAAGCGCCGCCGTGCGCAAACTGTCTGTCTGTTTGTGACCCGTCGTGTTCGCGGCCATATCAGAGAGAATGAGATCCGGCGGACCAGACAGCCCGGTCATCATTTTGGCCACGTCTTCCGGTTCGTTCACGTCGCCCTGGACGATGAATGCGCCCGGCACCGGCTCCGTTTCGAGGAGGTCGATCCCGACCACTTCCTTCACCCGCGCACGGACGCAAGCCTGCAGCCACCCGCCGGGCGCGCAGCCGAGATCGACGACGCGAATATCCGGGCGCAGAAGCTTTGCCTGCTTGTCGATTTCCAGCAACTTATACGCCGCGCGGGCGCGAAACCCTTCCGCCTTCGCCTTTTGCACATATGGGTCAGAGAGCTGTCGCTCAATCCACTTTTTCGAGCTCTCGGATTTGGCGCGATAGGCAATCACCTTGCGCTCCCCCGTTCGCCGGCCGGAGCTTTTCTTTTTCTCCGTTGGCCCTTTCCAGCGACGTTTTCCATCATCACTCATGATTGAGCCTCTTTCGGAGCGTCCGTGGACTGACCGGAGCGTTTGCGCGGACGACGTTTTCGGCGCTTGGGGCCTTGCATCATCGACAATAGAAGACCTTCGCGCAATCCACGATCCGCGACACGCATCCGCCCGCCTGGGGCAAGCGACCAGGTCGCCTCGACAATCGCACATCCCGCCAACATGAGACCAGCGCGATCAGTCCCAATGGTCGGGAATTTGTGCATCCCCTTCTGGCCGACATTTCGCAGATCATTGACAGTGGCCATCATGCCCTCATGCGTCATCCAGGCGCCGTCTACCTTGTCTCGCCGGTATTTCTGCAGTCCCAGGGCGACCCCTGTCAGGCAGGTGACCGTTCCGGACGTCCCAATCACATGCGCCCGGCCCTCTTCGAACGCGTTGCGGATGTCGGGTGTGTGCTTCCAGCGTTCAATCAAACCCATCACATGCGCCAGCATTTTCGGGTAGGCTTCTTCTTCTGGCAGATGCGAAAAGGCTTCGGTCAGCGTCACGACGCCGACGGGCAGGCTTCGCCAGCCGAGAATAGGTGGCTTGCGCAGCAAACCCTTGAGCCCGCCATCATGCGCTGGCCTTGCATCGACATAGGACAATTCCGTCGACCCGCCGCCAATATCAATGACAAGAACCCGGTCCGTGTCCGGCTCGATAAGGTTATGGCATCCGATCAGGGCGAGGCGCGCCTCTTCCTCCGGGCCGATAATCTTGAAGGTCAGGCCGGTCTCGTCCCGCACGCGCTGAATGAAGGCCGCGCCATTCTCTGCCCGGCGGCAGGCTTCGGTGGCGATGCATCGCACATGTCCGACCTTCTTCGCTTTCAGTTTCCGGGATATCTTGCCCAGGGCATCCATTGCCCGCTCTATCGAGGCATCTGACAGTCGACCTGTGGCTTCGAGCCCTTCGCCGAGGCGGGCAATCTGAGAATGCGAATCGAGCACAGAAAAGCTATCGCCGCGACGCGCAGCGATGAGCAGCCTGCAATTATTTGTCCCCAAATCCACCGCTGCATAGAGCGGTGGCTTCCGGCGGTTGCGCGATCCGGTCCGGCGTTTAGCGTTCCGATCATCGCGCACATTATGTGTAGTCATGTGCTGACCAAATCTTGTATGTTGAATCCAGCTGTAGCACACATAATCATCATGAGTCAGGGACCGAACATCATGAAGCGCTTTATGCGGCTGTTCGGGGGCGAAAAACCCGCGAAAACTCAACCTGTTATCGAAGCTTCCGGTATTCCGGATCTGCCCAATGCGATCCCGACACGCGAAGCGAAGTACCAGATCGGACAGGTCCTGCGGCACAGATTATTCGATTTTCGCGGCGTTGTTTTCGACGTCGATCCGGTTTTTGCAAACACGGATGAATGGTACGAATCGATCCCTGAAGAAGTTCGCCCGTCCAAGGATCAGCCCTATTATCACCTCTTCGCCGAGAATGAGCGCACGCACTATGTCGCCTATGTCTCAGAGCAAAACCTGGTGCCGGATGAGGATGATGCGCGTGTCAGCCATCCGGATATCTCCAAGATGTTCGAGCTGACCGACCATGGCTATGTGCTGAAAGCGGCGCAGAGAAACTAATCCGGCTTCACCGCCTCCGGTACAGCGCGCTTGAACGCGTCCAGTCCCAGACAATTCGACTCGATCTCAAGCAAACGCGGAAAGTTCGACACGTCGATCTTGAATCGCCGCGCATTGTACATTTGCGGGATGAGACAAATTTCGGCGAGGCCCGGTGTCTCTCCGAAGGCGAAAGGTGAATTTGTTTTTTGAGCGTGCACCTCAAGCGCCTCAAAGCCTCTGATCACCCAGGTGGCATACCAGTCCGCGACCGCGTCCTGATCGGCATCAAACTCTTCCTTCAGGTATTTCAGGACGCTGGAATTATTCAGCGGATGAATGTCGCACGCCACGATATCCGCGAAAGCCCGCGCGCGGAGACGCTGATGCGGGTCTGACGGCAAAAAAGCGGGTTCCGGGTAGGTTTCCTCCAGCCAGTCCAGCACAGCCATGGACTGAGAATGCACCTGACCGTCAATGATCACGGTTGGTACGCGCATTTGCGGATTGATCGCGCGATACGCGTCGCTGTTCTGCGCAAGGACATCCGGATGCAGGCTGACTTCTTCACTCTCGAACGCCAAACCTTTGAGATGAAAGGCAATTCTCAACCGATAACAGGCTGACGAGCGCCAATAGTCATAGAGTTTTATCACGAAATCCCTCCGCGGATGTGACGAATTGAGACGTTATAGTGCAAGACAAATTTAGACTCACTTGCTATATTAGTTGCATGAGCAACCAATTTGACAAACCCGCGCACGCTGCTGACGATTGGACAATCGACCAGGGCTGGGCCTCCTACACATCGCAAGAGCACAAGGTCTGGGACACGCTGTATGAGCGCTTGATGCAGGTGCTGCCAGACCGCGCGGCGCCGGAGTTTCTGCACGGACTGACCGCGTTAAAACTCGATCGCGGCGGCATTCCTGATTTTGAGACCATGTCAGACGAGCTGGAAGCCCTGACCGGCTGGCGCGTCGTCGCCGTACCCGGCCTGGTGCCGGACGATGTGTTCTTCGATCACCTCGCCAATCGCCGTTTTCCGGCGGGCAACTTCATCCGCAAGCCCGATCAGCTGGATTATATCCAGGAACCTGACGTGTTTCATGACGTGTTCGGGCATGTGCCAATGCTGACCGATCCGGTCTTTGCCGATTATATGCAGGCCTATGGCGAGGGCGGTCTTCGCAGCCTGCGCCACGCATCCCTCAAAAACCTCGCGGCGCTTTACTGGTACACGGTGGAATTCGGTCTGATCCAGACGGATGCCGGCCTGCGGATCTACGGTGCAGGGATCGTCTCATCGCCCGCGGAAAGCGTATTCTCCCTCGAAGACGACTCCCCCAACCGCATCGGGTTTGACCTCGAGAGGTTGATGCGGACCGACTATCGCATCGACGATTTCCAGCAAACATATTTCGTCATCGACAGCTATGAGCAGCTGTTCCGCGCCACTGTCGATACTGATTTTGCGCCGCTCTATGCGGACATGCTCGGCAAATTCGATCACAAGCCGGAAGATGTTCTGAGCGAAGACCTGGTACTGCATCGCGGCACGCAGGCCTATGCGCAGCGCGGTGGCCGGTTCGCCGCCTAGGGCAGCAGCAGGCACGCATCACCATACGAGTAGAATCGATACTTCTCCGCGATGGCATGGGCATAAGCCGCCTGCATCACGTCTGTCCCCATGAACGCGCTGACCAACATGAACAGGCTTGATTTCGGTAGGTGGAAATTGGTGACCAGTGCGTCGGTTGCGCGGAACGCGTAGCCGGGCTGCAAGAAAATATCTGTGGGGCCCGAGACCGCCTCGATCACGCCGTCTGGCGTGGCCGAACTTTCCAGAGTGCGCAGCGCGGTCGTTCCAACAGCAACGCACCGCCGACCCGAACCCCGCGCCTGATTGAGCGCATCCGCAACGGCCGGGGTCACTTGTCGCCATTCCTCGTGGAGTGTCCCGCTCTCGATCTGTTCGTCTTTCAGCGGCGCGAAGGTGCCAAGCCCGACATGCAGGCGCACTTGCTGGCGCAGCAGCCCCGCGGCTTCGATCTCTGACAACAATCGCGGGGTGAAGTGCAAACCAGCCGTCGGCGCCGCCACTGACTGGGCATCATCGCTGGCAAAACTCGTCTGGTAGTTTTCGCGGTCCGAACCGTCTGCGGCGCGGCGCCGCGCAATATAAGGCGGCAATGGCATGGCGCCGTGTCGTTCAACTGCATCGTCCAGATCGACACCTGACACCGAAAATTGAAGCACCAGTTCTCCGTCTGGACGTTTTTCAACAATCAGCGCCGAGAATTCATCCGAGAAAATAATCCGGTCGCCCGGTTTCAGTCGTTTTCCAGGCCTCCCAAGCGCCAGCCATTGATTGTCGGCCCGGCGCTCAACCAGATTGATATCGACCGGCACATCATTGCCGGTCGCGTCGCGGGCGGGCCGGATGCCTTTCAAGGCGGCTGGAATCACGCGTGTGTCGTTGAAGACGAGGACATCACAAGGGTTCAGATACCGCGGCAAATCTCTTACATAGGCGTCTTCCAGCCGGCCGTTTCCGTGCACGACCAACAAACGCGCTGCATCCTGCGGCTCGACGGGCCGCAAGGCGATGTTTTCCTCAGGAAGCTGGAAGTCGAACGCCGATAAATCGGTCAGAGCAAACCCCTATCCCACCACAACCGGCACAGTCGGCAAATCGCAAACCGGCGTCCGCCGCGAATCCGCTTCGTCGAGCTTCGTCTGCCATTCTGCCGTATCTGTACGCTGTACAAAGGCTTTCGGACGCTCCTCTGCAGGAAGATCTGCCGCCATTTTAACGGTCAGAACGACATCCGGGTTCGCAATCGGATAGCCATCCGGCGTCGGCCCGAGTTTGATCGACTTGATGACGTCCAGCCCCGCAATCGCGCGGCCTTTTGCCGTGTACTTATAGTCCAGGTGCTGGCCTTCATCGCTGATCAGGAAGAATTGCGCATTTCCAGAGTCGCGGTCATCGGTGCGCGCGGTTGATAGCACGCCCGGACAGTGCGGGATCCAGCTCTCCACCAGACTGTCCTTCGACATTTCTGCCAGAAATCCTGGCTGCGTTTTCATTGGAAATCCGAGATAGAGACCTGAATCGGCTGTGTCCTCTGGCCCGACAGGATTGAGTGGAACCACGGCGGGATCACGCCGGAAAAAGAATTCCGACTGCATCGGCTCCAGCATCTTGTCTTCACCGTGGGTGGCTGCGACATCCCCGCCTTGCGCCATGAAGCCCTTGATAACGCGGTGGAATTCGGTGCCATCATACAAGCCAGATCGCACATAGGTCTTGAACTGCTCGACATGAACAGGCGCGGCAACCGGGAGCAATTCGATCAGAATCTGTCCCTTGCTGGTGTCCATGATGACAAGATTTTCCGGATCAACAGCGCGCCAGGCTTCCGGCGCGGCGTCGACATCCGCCAATGTGTAGGTCTTTTCGTCTTCAGTCTGCGCCCCCGCACAAGCCACAAATCCCATAACCGCCAAACCGCTTAGCAGGGTTCTCAGAGTCATTTTCGAAACTTCTCCAGCAATCTCTCTTTTACACCAGGCGTGACGAAGGGCGTAATATTCCCTCCAAACCGAGCAATCTCTTTGACGAGTCGCGAAGCCACGGCCTGATGCTGAACATCGGCCATTAAGAAGACAGTTTCAATCTCGCGATTCAGTTGCTCATTCATCGCGGTCATCTGGAACTCGTATTCGAAGTCTGAAACCGCGCGCAAACCGCGAACGATAACGTTGACCTTTTGCTCCTCGGCGAAATGCATCAGCAGGGCGTCGAAAGGTTTGACCTCAATCTTGGCCCGGCCTGGCCCTTCCAGCTTGCCGCACTCATCTTCCATCATCTGAATACGCTCTTCGAGCAGGAAAAGCGGGCGCTTCGCTTCGCTGACCGCGACCCCGATTATCAGTCGATCGACCAGTTTCATGGCGCGACCGATAATATCCAGATGGCCCATGGTGACCGGATCAAAGGTCCCGGGATACAGCCCAACGCGTTCCATACTTATCCTCCGCGCACCCGGCTAGTGAATTGGCAGGAACCGGGCGCTCTTAGGACTCTTCTGTATCGTCTTCGCCATTGTCTGCAAGGCGTGCGACAGAAACAACGCGTTCAGTGTCCTTGGTGCGCAAAACCCAGACACCTGATGTTGAACGCCCAGCGATCCGGATCTGGTCCACCGGCGTGCGGATCAGCTGCCCCGCATCGGTGACGAGCATGACCTCATCATCATCACCAACCATAAAGGACGAAGCGATTTGCTTGATCGGGCCGGTTTTCTTGTTGCTGCCCCAGATATTGTGCGCGACCAGCCCTTTCCCACCGCGTCCGGTAACCCGGTAGTCGTAGGCGGATGAGCGTTTGCCCATACCATCATCGGCGATGGTCAGGATGAATTGCTCTGCCGCACCAAGCTCCGCGATCCGCTCGGCCGACAAGGCGGCTTCTTCTTCGCCGTCCTCGCCGTCATTATCCATCATGGTTTCGGAGGGATCTTCATCCTCGCCAGTTGCCGCGCGGCGCATGGCCGTTGCATGTTTCAGATAAGCGCGTGCTTCGGCACTGGTCACGTCGATATGGCGCAGAATGCCCATGGAAATGACGTGATCCCCATCCGCGAGGCGAATACCGCGCACGCCCGTCGAATTTCGCCCGGCAAACACGCGAACATCAGTGGCTTTGAAGCGGATACATTGGCCCAGCGCCGTGGTCAGCATGACATCCTGGTCTTCGGAACACTTGCGCACCCGGACAATGCCGTCGCCCTCGTCGAGCTTCATTGCAATTTTGCCGTTGCGATTGACCCGCACGAAATCGCTCATTTTGTTCCGCCGGACCGATCCAGACCGGGTCGCGAACATCACATCCAGCTCGTTGCGGCTTTCCTCATCATCCGGCAACGGCATCACGCTTTCAATCCGCTCGTCCTTGGAAAGCGGGAAGATGTTGACGAGGGCCTTGCCGCGCGATTGCGGCCCGCCGACCGGCAAGCGCCAGACTTTCTCTTTGTAGACCATACCCTCGGAACTGAAGAACAGGATTTCTGTATGCGTATTCGCCATGAACACGCGCGTGACGAAATCCTCGTCCTTCATCGAGATCCCGGATCGACCCTTCCCACCGCGATGCTGGGTGCGATAGGTCGAAAGCGGCGTCCGCTTCACGTAGCCGCCATGGGTCACGGTGACGACCATGTCCTCGCGCTCGATCAGGTCTTCATCGTCCATATCGGCGCCGCCGAACGTGAACTCCGATCGACGCGGCACGGCGAATTTTTCTTTCACTTCGCTGAGCTCTGACCGGATAATATCCAGCACCCGCGGACGAGAGCGCAGGATATCCAGGTAATCGGCGATTTTCTCCGCCAAGCCCTTGGCTTCATTGCCGATTTCATCTCGGCCAAGGCCCGTCAGACGCGACAGTTGCAAGGCCAGAATGGCGCGGGCCTGTTCGTCAGACAGGAAGATAGAGTCTTCTCCGTCCCAACGTGTACGACGGTCCGCGACCAGCTCGAGCAGAGGTCCCATATCCATGATCGGCCAGGCTTTTTCGAGCAGGCGCTCACGCGCCGTGTTCGGATCTGGCGCATGGCGGATAATCGCGATGATCTCGTCAATATTCGCCACCGCCAGGGCCAGACCAACCAGGACATGCGCACGATCACGCGCCTTGTTGAGTTCAAACTTGGTGCGCCGCGCCACAACTTCTTCGCGGAAGCGGATAAACGCCTGCAGGATCTGGCGCAGATTGAGTTGCTCAGGACGACCGCCATTCAGGGCCAGAATATTGGCCGGGAAACTGGTGCGCAGCTGCGAATAGCGATGCAACTGGTTCAGCACCACTTCGGCGCTCGCATCCTTCTTCACCTCAATGACGACTCGGATGCCGTGACGGTCGGACTCATCACGCAGATCTGATATGCCTTCAATCCGCTTGTCGCGCACCATGCCGGCAATTTTCTCGACCAGAGAAGCTTTATTCACCTGATATGGGATTTCGGTGACGACGATAGCCATCCGGCCATTGCGCAGCTCCTCAATCTCAGAGCGCGCCTGCATGATGATGGAGCCTCGCCCCTCCAGGAGCGCCTTGCGCGCACCGGCATGCCCCAGGATCAGTCCCCCGGTTGGGAAGTCAGGCCCTGGAATAATTTCCAGCAGCGCCTCATCATCAATCGCCGGATCGTCGATCATGGCGAGCGTCGCATCAACAACTTCGCCGAGATTATGCGGCGGAATATTGGTCGCCATGCCGACGGCAATCCCGCCTGCACCATTGACGAGCAGATTGGGATATTGCGCCGGCAGAACCATCGGTTCCTGTTGCGATCCGTCATAATTGTCCTGGAAGTCGACCGTGTCCTTGTCGATGTCAGCGAGCAGATATTGCGCCGCCTTCTGCATCCGGGATTCAGTGTAGCGCATCGCCGCGGGCGGATCATTGTCGATCGAACCAAAATTCCCCTGCCCGTCGACCAGCGGCAAACTCATCGAGAAGGGCTGCGCCATGCGGACCAGAGCGTCATAAATCGCGCTGTCACCGTGCGGGTGGAAGTTCCCCATCACCGCCCCGACAATGTTCGCTGACTTCTTGTAAGGCTTGTCAGGCATGTTCCCATTGACCTGCATGGCGTACAGAATACGCCGGTGCACAGGCTTCAGGCCATCGCGCACATCAGGCAGCGCCCGGCTGACAATCACGGACATGGCATAATCGAGATAGGAGCGCTTCAGCTCAGTCTCGATGCTGACCGGATCAATGCCGTCTTCGCCCGGAATCGGGCCTGTTTCAGGATCTTCTGGCGGTGTCGTTTCGTCGCTCACGTGAGACGGACCTCATCTTGCCGATACGAGCGCCGAATCGCCCGTTCTTATTGAAGAAAAGACTAGCAGGATGAGGACGTGGTTACAAATGCTGATGACACGTTCTAGACTGTGCAAAAGACAATGCATCGGAGCGATCACACATGTCCTGTTCAGCCTTTAACCGACGCGTATTCCTGGGACTTGGTGCCTGCGGTTTTACGTTTGCCTGCTCCGCCAGATCGCCAGCCGTTTCAGAGCAGAACACATTGCGCGGCATCTGGCGTAGCGGTCCGGTGCTCCCGTACGCCGCGCAGGAGATCTATCCCGCACTTCATGGCGGGCAAATACACCTGGCTGGCGGATTTATCGCCGAGGCGGATCGCATTTCCGGTGCCACGGATCGGCATATTGCCCTCGACCTCACCAACGACACCTGGAGCGAGCTGACGCCGCTGCCCGCGGCCCGGCATCATCCCAATCTGATCAGTTTCGATGGAAAACTACTGGCGATTGGCGGCTTCGAAGTGAAAAGCGAAGACGCCGTCTGGGTCATGCAGCCTGGCACCTTTGTGTTTGACGAGTTCGGCTGGACAAATGGCCCTGCGCTGCCCCAACCCAATGGCGAAAGCGTGACGGGGGTGGTCGGTGATCAGCTACATGTTTGCGGCGGCCGAATGCCTGGCGGGGAAGCCAATGCCAGCTGGAACGACCATACCGACATTGGCGATCATTTCGTCCTCGCTGATCTCTCCGCTGCGTGGGAACGCGCCGCGCCGCTCCCGACTGCACGAAACAGTGCTGCAGCGGCTGTTTTGCGCGGCGGCTGGCACGTGGTTGGAGGCCGGACCGTCACGAGCGGAAATACAAGTGCCCACGAAGTTTACGATCCGGCTGAAGACAAATGGCGAAGCGCGGCACCGATGCCGCAAGCGCAGGGCGGACTCGCTGCGGCGGCAATTGGCGGCAAACTCTATGCATTTGGAGGCGAGTTTTTCGGCAATGGCGGCGGCGTCTATCCGGAAAGCTGGGCTTATGACCCAAAGGCAGATAGCTGGGCCGCCATTCCAGACATGCCGCACCCGCGCCATGGCCTCGGCGCGGTCGCGGTCAGCGACGATATTTACGTAATAGGCGGGGCGCTGCAGGCGGGCGGCAATCAGACGTCAAATCTGGTCGAAATTTTCACGCCCTGATTGGACGCCGGTCCCGACGCCTCGCCAAATGCTTAAAACGGGATCTCGTCGTCGAAATCCTGATTGAAATTCTGCGGCGGCCCATCCATCTGGCGGGCGCCGCCCTGCCCCTGATTGCCGTAGCCAACTGAGTCCTGCGCATAGCCGCCACCGCCTGAATTGCGGCTGTCGAGCATGGTCAGAGTCGCGCCAAAGCCGCGCAGGACAACTTCCGTCGAATAGCGATCCTGCCCGTTCTGGTCCTGCCATTTACGGGTTTCGAGCTGGCCTTCGATGTAGAGTTTCGAGCCCTTCTTCACATAGTTCTGGACGACACGGATGAGCCCTTCATTGAACACAGAGATGCGATGCCACTCGGTCTTTTCCCGGCGCTCACCGGTATTCTTGTCTTTCCAGTTTTCTGACGTTGCGAGTGAGAAGGAACAGACTTGTCCGCCGTTCTGAAACTGTCTCACTTCGGGGTCCTGGCCGACATTGCCGACGAGAATGACCTTGTTCACTGATCCTGCCATCTTCCGTTCTCCGTTCCTGGCTTCCGATAACTCAAAAGCGATTTACAGGCGCGAATCGCCCGTGTCCCGCTGAGTTTTCATCTATCCACAAAGGATCACGAAGTCAACAATATGTTCTTTTTTTGTTCCGTTCTTGCGAGCGGCTTTGTCCATTGCAAGTATGGCCAGATCAGGAGCTTTAGCACGTCATTGCCCGGCGTCCCTTCAAATCCGAAAGCCCCTTTATAGGCGCCCGGCACCCGATAGGTCCCAAACAAGACATCCCAGAACGCAAACGTGTTGGCAAAATTCGTGTCATAGGCGGCTTTCTCGTCCGCGTGATGCCAATGGTGGAAGCGCGGTGTCGATATCACCTTCACCAGCGGCCCCAGGTGGATATCGTATTTCGAATGCACCCAATTATTGTGCAGCAGGCGCAATGCCGCAATCGCGCCAACGCCTTCTGCCGGGACGTTCATCCAGCTGGCCAGCAGGATATAGCTGACCTGCATGACGATCACTTCCAGCACATGCATGCGCGAACTCGTGGTCCAGTTCAGCGTCTCATCGGAATGATGCACGGCGTGGATATCCCAGAAGCCACGCGTATGTAGCAATCTGTGGTTCCAATAGTCGATAAAATCGATGGTCAACAGCCAGACCAGGATGGTGAGCCAGAGCGGAACCTGGTCCCAGAAAGCGAGCGGGGTCTGTGGCAGCCCCAGTGCGTCATAGCCTTGCCGGGTCAGAACAACACCGATCATCATGGCCGGAGCAATCAGCGGATTGATCAAAGACAGGAAGATATTGGCGCGCACGCTGGCCAGGAGGTCCGACGACCAGCGCAAAGCATCACGTCCGGCGATGACCAGACCCAATCCCGTAAAGAGGATGAATGGGATCAGATAGCCCTTCAGCGCCCCGAACGCTGCCATCAGCATTTCTTGCGTCACGCTCTCATGTCCTCAAACTCGACGGCAGGGGCAATTGGATTAACCACTGCTGACATCCACTGACGGCAGGATTAGCAGCTCGCGCTCAATATCCGATCTATGAATTCGGTGAAATTTGATGCAATTCAACGCTCTCATCCCCATCTGGCTCATATGCGTCAGCGAAACGGGGCGGCCAGTTGCGTTCTCGCTCAAAATGTTCTCAAAACGTTCTTGTCGCCAAATCGGACTCACGACACACATCACGACTTGAAAAACCAGAAACGATCAGGTTGCTATTCGCATGCCCTCCCTAGAATCCCCCTTCATTCGCGTCCGCGGCGCCAAGGAACACAATCTTAAGGGCGTGGATGTCGATATTCCGCGCAATCAATTGGTGGTCGTGACGGGCCTCTCCGGCTCGGGAAAGTCATCGCTGGCGTTTGATACGATTTATGCGGAAGGCCAGCGCCGCTATGTCGAAAGCCTGAGCGCCTATGCCCGCCAGTTTCTCGAGCTGATGCAGAAGCCGGATGTGGAGAGCATTGAGGGCCTGTCGCCGGCAATCTCCATCGAGCAGAAGACCACGAGCCGGAACCCACGCTCGACGGTCGGCACGGTGACCGAGATTTACGACTATATGCGCCTGCTCTGGGCGCGCGTCGGCATCCCCTATTCGCCCGCCACCGGACTGCCGATCGAAAGCATGACGATCAGCCAGATGGTCGACCGCACCATGGCGCTGCCGGAGGGCACGCGCCTCTATCTTCTCGCGCCAATGATCCGCGGGCGCAAAGGAGAATATCGCAAGGAATTCGCAGAGCTTCTCAAGAACGGATTCCAGCGCGTCAAAGTCGATGGCGAATTCTATGATCTCGAGACGCCGCCGACGCTGGACAAGAAGTACAAGCATGACATTGACGTCGTCGTCGACCGGATCGTGGTACGCGAAGGCATGGAACAGCGCCTCGCCGAGAGTTTTGAAACCGCGCTGCCGCTCGCAAATGGGATCGCCATTGCCGAATATGCCGATCTCGAAGACGGCGAAACCGAGCCAAAACGCATCACCTATAGCGCCAATTTTGCTTGCCCTGTGTCCGGCTTTACAATTCCCGAAATCGAGCCGCGACTGTTTTCGTTTAACAATCCGTTCGGGGCTTGCCCGACTTGCGATGGCCTCGGCCAGCAATTGAAGATCGATCCGAGCCTGGTCGTGCCGGACAAGGATCTCGACCTGATGACCGGCGCGATTGCGCCCTGGGCAAAACAGGCCTCGCCTTATCAGACACAAACCCTGCAAGCCCTGGCCAATCATTATGATTTCGATCTTAAAACCCCCTGGAACAAACTGTCTGAGAAAGTTCACGACGTCATCTTGAACGGCACCGGGGACGAGGAAATCGAGTTCGTCTACGATGATGGCCTGCGGCGCTATGAGGTGACGAAGACGTTTGAGGGGGTCATCCCCAATCTGGATCGCCGGTTCCGTGAGACGGAGAGCCAGTGGGCGCGCGACGAGATTGCCAAATTCCAGTCCGCCGCCGCCTGTCCGAAATGTCTCGGCAAGCGCCTGCGTCCGGAAGCCCTCGCGGTCCGGATAGCCGAACTCGACATCTCCGATGCCTCCAGCTTCTCGATCAAGGAAGCTGGCGAATGGTTTGCCAAGGTCAATGACACGCTCACGCCGCAGGCGCAGGAAATTGCCGGGCGCATCCTGAAAGAGATCAATGACCGCCTCGTCTTCCTGAATGCCGTTGGCCTGGATTATCTCTCCATGTCGCGCTCCTCGGGCACGCTGTCAGGCGGCGAAAGCCAGCGCATTCGGCTCGCCAGCCAGATCGGCTCCGGCCTGACCGGCGTTCTCTACGTCCTCGACGAACCGAGCATCGGCCTACACCAGCGCGACAATGAGCGATTACTCGAGACCCTCAAACGTCTGCGCGATCTCGGGAATTCCGTGATTGTGGTCGAACATGATGAAGACGCGATTCTCACCGCGGACCATGTCATCGATATGGGGCCACGCGCCGGTGTCCATGGCGGCCAGATTGTCAGCCAGGGCACTGCGGATGAGGTCATCGCAGACGAGAACTCACTGACCGGCGCATATCTGTCAGGACGCGAGGAAATCGCCGTCCCCAATACGCGCCGGAAAAACAAAAAGGCACGTGACCTCACAATCAAGGGCGCAACGGGCAACAATCTTCAAAATGTCGACGCAACCATCCCGCTCGGAACGTTCACAGCGGTCACAGGCGTATCCGGCGGCGGTAAGTCTACTCTGATCATTGAAACCCTTTACAAGGCGCTGGCGCGCAAACTGAACAAAGCCAGCAAAGCCCCTGCCCCTTATGAGAGCATTGAGGGCCTGCATCACCTCGATAAGGTGATCGACATTGATCAGAGCCCGATTGGGCGTACCCCGCGCTCCAACCCGGCCACTTATACGGGCGCTTTCGGCCCGATCCGCGACTGGTTCGCCGGACTGCCGGAATCCAAGCAACGTGGATACAAGCCTGGGCGCTTCTCCTTCAATGTCAAAGGTGGACGCTGCGAAGCCTGCCAGGGCGACGGCGTCATCAAGATCGAGATGCACTTCCTGCCGGATGTCTATGTGACCTGCGAAACCTGTAACGGAAAACGCTACAATCGCGAGACGCTCGAGGTATTGTACAAAGGCAAATCAATTGCCGACGTGCTCGACATGACGGTGGAGGAAGCTGAAAAGTTCTTCTCCGCTGTGCCTGCTATCCGCTCGAAAATGGAAACGCTGAACCGGGTTGGCCTGACCTATATCAAGGTCGGCCAGCAGGCGACGACCCTCTCAGGCGGCGAAGCGCAGCGCGTCAAACTGGCAAAGGAATTGTCGAAACGCGCGACCGGGAAAACGCTCTACATTCTGGATGAGCCCACGACCGGCCTGCATTTCGAAGACGTCCGCAAGCTCCTGGAAGTGCTGCATGAGCTGGTTGATACAGGCAACACGGTGCTCGTCATCGAGCATAATCTGGACGTGATCAAAACGGCCGATCACATTATCGATCTTGGTCCTGAAGGCGGGGATGGCGGCGGACAGATCGTGGCGATCGGCACACCAGAAGAGGTCGCAAAATCCAGGAAGAGCTGGACCGGTAAATTCCTGGCGCAAACGCTGAAACGCCAGGCGGATCGCAAGGCAGAGCAAACGGGTGCGAAAGCCAAACCGCAAAAGAAAACCGCAGTGAAGAAAAGTTCGGTCAAGAAAAAGGCGCTTGCCAAACGCAAGAAAGCTAACGCATAGGTCGATGTTCGAGACGCGTCGATAATGAAGCCTGCAGCCAGATACACGATATTATGATTTTCGACAGTGACGGAGATCATCGTGAGGATCGTATCAGGACTTTTGGCTTTCTTCGCTGGACTTCTAGTGATGTGGTTTCTGCGCCCTTTGATCGAACCGCCCACGGCCATCCCCGCAGGTTATTATGATCTTTCGTCACTTCCTGATGACATCGCAATGAAGTTCTCTGAAACGACCTTTCTCGAACAGCTTGTCATGCAAGAGCGCGCACGCGAGAAATTCATGGCTGAAATGATGTCATCATCAGGCGTCTCGCTGCCAACTGGAGTTCCTGATTTTCCCTATGGCGTCCTGAACGCGCCAAGCGCCGGAATGAAATGGCCGAAATTTGGGGACTCGTCGCTTCAGGCCGTTCTTGATTCTCACAAGGATGAGTGGGTGATACTGAACCTCTGGGCGACCTGGTGCGCGCCGTGCATCAAAGAACTTCCCGACATGCAGCGCGCTGCTCCGCTATTGGCTGAACACGGTGTCAAACTCGTTGCCGTCAATGCAGACATACAAAAAAGAGACACGCAAAGCGCGATTGACGAAGTGTTTGATAATCGTGGAATTACGGATTTGCCAAACATCCTCACCTTGGAAAGCGACGTCGATGCGATGCTGACGGCCACTGGCTTGGACTCGGTTGCGCTCCCGACCAACCTCATTTTTGCGCCTGGTGGAAAGCCGTTTGCCTATTTCAGAGGTTTGCCTGCCCAGGACGAGGTCTGGAGCGCGCCTGAAATGATCACATTCTTTGAGGCGCTCGCTGAAAGCGACGTGCGCTAGTTGTTTCCGAACCGACCACGCTGCAAATCGTCTGACAGCCGGATATCTTCCGGCTGACCGCTCAGGCGGTTGCGATAGACCTGCGTGTTCTCGAGCACGCGTTGCACATAATTTCGCGTTTCGCTGAAGGGGATGAATTCGACCCAGTCAACCGGATCGACTTCACCCGCGCGCGGATCGCCATACTCGCCGATCCAGCGCTGCGGCCGAGACGCGCCCGCATTATACGCTGCCGCTGTCATGATATAGCTGCCATTGAACTGGCGCAGCAGTGTATCGAGATGCGCGCCGCCCAGGGTCATGTTGTAGCCAGGGTCATCAGTCAGCCAGCTGGTGCGGAATGGCAGGCCCTGGCGTCGTGCTTCCAGCTGCGCCGTACGCGGCACGAATTGCATCAGGCCGCGCGCATTGGCATGGCTGATCGCCGCTGGATTCATCTCGCTTTCCTGACGTGACAGAGCCAGCATCAGAGACCGTTCCACCTGCGGCTCGCGTAGCAATGGATATTCCACGACCGGATAAGCGGCATCCGGTGCAACCACGCCCTTGGCGAGCCCGGCTTTTGCACCGCGAACGCCAATATCGGCATAGTGATATTCCCGGCCAAGCTCAGCCAGAAGTTCAAAATCCTGCGGGCGGCTTAATTGATCGTCGAGATGGTAGGCAAACTTGCGGAAGGCTGCATCCCAGCCATTCTCGGCAAACAGGCGCATCGCACGCACCAGCGACCGCGACTGGAAGTTTGCGCGATCCTCGTCGGTAATCGTGTAGCTTATGGACAGGTCGATTGTGCCCTGCATCGCCTTTTCGGCGGCGAGCTGGCCATAATAGGAGAAGCGATACTGGGCCGCTTCTGCGTACGCGGTCTGCGCTTCTTCCTGCAGATTCATCGCTTCAAGCGAGCGACCTTTCCAATAGTGCGCGCGCGACAGGCTGATTGGGGTCGAAACGCCCTGTTCCAGCGACTCGAAATGCTGCAGGGCGCGCTCCAGATTGTTGAGATGGCGCAGAGCGATCCAGCCCGCCGTCCATTCCGCTTCTGCGAAATCGCGGCCCGAGCTCATG
Organism: Henriciella sp.; assembly: GCA_041984335.1. Classification (GTDB taxonomy): domain Bacteria; phylum Pseudomonadota; class Alphaproteobacteria; order Caulobacterales; family Hyphomonadaceae; genus Henriciella. The sequence continues at coordinate 20,314 of JBHIYI010000005.1, forward strand.
CCATGCGGCGCCGAGAGGTCATAGGCGAGCTGCCAGTCTGAATCTTTCAACGCTTCGCGAACTTGGGGATGGCGCGCCTTCCACAAGCGGCTGCGTCCCGCAGACGGGACATCCGCGCCGTCAATCTGACGCAGGAGAGGCGTCACCCGGTCTCTCAATCTTGCTCGGCGGCGCCATTCCGCGCGGTCGAACATCAAGCCTGGATGCGATTGCAGTTCTGTTGAAACCGCATCGACAGCTGCGTCGACGCCGCGTGCACGGCGGATCAGTTTGGAGCGGGCGTCCAGCAAGGCGCGCCAGTCCGGAGTCAGCAAGGATTTCATGCGTCCGGCGGCCGTGGTCTGCCGGGTCCAGAGCAGGAAGTCGACGCGTTTGCGATGATCGTCCTGGGTTAGCTTGTCTTTATATCGCGCATAGGTCTTCTGGCTCACCTCTTTCGAGAGCGTGCGGCCATGCCAGGCCTTGCGAACTTCGACCATGGCTTCGTCGTCACGGCCCAGCGATTCCAGTGCGCGCGCATAGATGATATGTCCCGCGCCGCTGCGGGCGCCGCCATGATTCTCGAACCATGCAATACGGGCTCTGGAATCGAGGCTGGACAGCTCCATGACTTCTTCGGCGCGTGAGCGGATCTCCGTCATTTCAGGCCAACCCGCGAGCCGGGTCAGCGCCCGGTCCATTTCATCGAACGACATGCGCCAGTCTCTGCGGGCGCGATACCAGGTCAGGATATCTTTCGCGGTCGAATCGCGCAGCTGGGATTCCGATTGCCGGACTTCAAACCAGTCCGCCCGATCGACGGCTTGCAGACCTTGGCGGAGCAGTCCCGCATCCCTTGTGGAAATGACGTCGGACGCTGCCACCAATTGCGGCTTGAGGCTCGGCGCAGTCGCAATTTGCGCTGCGCTCGTCAGGCTGGTTCCTGCGGCGATGGCCAGAGATGTAAAAATCAGGCTGATAAGTCGATTTCGCATATGCTTTGACTGATTCCTTAGCGACCTTGTCGTTGATACATTCTGATTCCGGTTTATACGCCGTATATGACCAAACTCGGACCTTTTGCGGTCCTGTTCAACCAAAAGTGTGTATCTGACAGATGTTTCATGGTTCTATTCCTGCGTTGATTACCCCATTCAAGAACGGGGCCATCGACCGAGATGCGTTTGCAAACCTGATCGAACGGCAGATTGCTGGCGGCTCTGCAGCACTGGTTCCATGCGGGACAACCGGGGAATCGGCGACACTATCACACGACGAACATAGAGAAGTCGTTGAGCTTTGCATCGAGGTCGCCGCGGGTCGGGTACCCGTGATCGCGGGCGCAGGATCAAACTCGACACAGGAAGCGATCGAACTCACCGCGCACGCCAAACGGGTCGGGGCTGATGCGGCCCTGGTCATTTGCCCTTACTACAACAAGCCTGACCAGGCGGGGCTCGAGGCGCATTTCCGAGCGGTGAATGATGCCGTTTCGATCCCGATCATTGTCTACAACGTCCCGGCGCGCACCGCATCTGATCTGCTCCCGGAAACCGTGGCGCGACTGGCGAAACTGCCGAATATTGTCGGGATCAAGGATGCCAGCAACGATCTCGGCCGGGTCTCCATGCAGGCCGCACTGACCGCGGGCGAACAATTCACGCAACTGTCCGGCGAAGATCCCTCCAGCCTCGGCCACCGCGGCATGGGCGGCGCTGGCTGCATCTCGGTGACGGCCAATGTCGCGCCGGAATTGTGTGCTCAGATGCATGCGGCTTTTGATGCGGGCGACATTGCCAAAGCCCAGGAGCTGGATCAGCGTCTGATCCATATTCACCGCGCCATGTTCTTCTCGCCCTCGCCCGGCCCTGCAAAGCATGTCCTTTCGAAAATGGGCGTCTGCACGGATGAAGTCCGCTTGCCGATCGTCATGCCGGACGCGGAAACGCGGGCACAGATAGATGCGGCCATGGCTGCGGCGGGACTGAGTTAACCCCATGGCCAAAAAATCCCAAACCAAAGGCCGATCAGACGGTCTGGTCGCGGAGAATCGCCGCGCGCGCTTCGACTATTCGGTCGAAGACACGCTGGAGGCAGGCCTGATGCTCAAAGGCAGCGAGGTAAAGTCCCTGCGCAACGGTAAAGCCAATATCGCGGAGAGCTACGCCTCGCTTGAAGAAGGCGAGGTTTGGCTGATCAATTCAGACATTCCGACCTATGAAGGCGCCAATCAGTTCAATCACGCCCCACGCCGGAAACGAAAACTGCTCGTGTCCAAGCGCGAACGCGCGAAACTCGCCCAGGCCGTCGAGCGGGCGGGTCGAACGATCGTTCCGCTGAAGCTCTATTTCAATGAGCGCGGCCTCGCAAAACTTCTGATTGGCATCGCGACGGGCAAGAAAGCGCACGACAAGCGCGAGACGTCGGCAAAGCGTGATTGGCAACGCCAGAAAGCGCGGCTGATGAAGGAAAGCTAAGCCGTCCGGTTCAGCACGTCTGCGAAAAAGCGCGGATCAACATTTCCGCCGGTTAGCACGACGCCAACGGTTTTGCCTTTTGCCGCGTCGGGCAGACGGAACATCGCTGCGGCCAGCGCGGCTGCTCCGCCGGGTTCAACCACGATCCGCAACTGGCGAAATGCAATCCGCATGGCTTCAAACACGTGCTGGTCCGATATTGCGCACCCGCCCGACAGCAATGTCGATCCAATCGCCCAGGTCAGGTCACCAGGTTGCGGCGTCAGGATCGCGTCGCACTGTGAACGGGTTCCCGGGTCATTGCGAACAATTGAACCACTCTCCAGAGAGCGTTTCCAGTCCTCGTGCCCTTCTGGCTCGGCCGTCCAGATCTGCGTTTCCGGACTGACTTTTGAGAGCGCCAGGGCGATGCCGCTAATCAACCCGCCCCCGCCCGTACAGCAGATCAGATGATCCAATGCCTCGCCGCGATCCTTCACCTGCTCGGCAAATTCGAGACCCAGCGTCCCCTGCCCGGCAATGATCATCGGGTCATCAAAACTTGGCACCAGCACGGAACCGCGCTCTTGCGCGATCTGCGCCGCGATCTCCTCACGGTTTTCGGTGTCACGGTCGTAGTGGCGGACTTCGGCACCATCCGCTTCGACCCCTTCTGTTTTTACCGCAGGCGCATCCGACGGCATCACGATCAGCGCCGGCATTCCGAGGCGCCGCGCCGCGCGGGCAACCCCTTGCGCATGATTGCCTGATGAGAAAGCCACGACGCCGGCATCCCGCTTTTTCTTCGGGATCTGAAGCAAGCGATTGGTTGCGCCGCGTAGCTTGAAACTGCCAGTTTGCTGCAGGCACTCCGCCTTGATCAGCACTTTGGCGCCGGCAATATTATCGATGACCGAGGAGGTCAGAACCGGCGTCGTTTCAATATGATCGCGGATCCGCTTGCGAGCGGCCATAACATCACGCGCGGACGGAAGCTTCACCTTCATGGGCTGGCGCTACCTTAGGTCTCTGGTTCGGTCAACTTACAGCTTTGCGATCAGATCCCGAGCCCCGGCGGCAATCTCTGGATGGTCCAGCGCGTGCGCCAGAACCGCTTCAAAATAGCCGAGTTTGGAGCCGCAATCATACGGCGCGCCCTCAAACTCATAGGCATAGAAATTCTGCATTTCCATCAGCCGCGCCATGGAGTCGGTCAGCTGGATCTCACCACCTGCGCCCGCGCCCTGATCGGACAGCAAGCCGAAGATTTCCGGCTGCAGAATGTAGCGACCCGTAATCGCCAGATTTGACGGTGCCTCGTCGCGCGGCGGTTTTTCGACCATGGCGCTCATCTCGATCAGGCGGCCATCGCGCCCCCCTTTGGGGGCGATCACGCCATAGGACGAAACGCGTTCTTCCGGCACAGGGTCCACGGCGATGATGTTGCCACCGACCCGATTGTAGGCGTCGACCATTTGCGACAGGCAGGATTTTTCCGCCTTCACAATGACGTCGGGCAGCAGGATCGCAAACGGCTCGTCGCCGACAATATCGCGCGCGCACCAGATGGCGTGGCCGAGGCCGAGGGCTTCCTGCTGGCGGGTAAAGCTCGCGCCACCAGCTGGCAGACGGGTCTTTTCGACCTCCGCCAGGATATCGGCTTTGCTGGCTTTTCCGCGCAGGTTGGCTTCAAGTTCGTATGACAGATCAAAATAGTCTTCGATCGCGCCTTTTCCCCGTCCCGTCACGAAGACGATATGCTCAATACCCGCCTCAATCGCTTCATCGACGACATATTGCAGCGCAGGGCGGTCCACGACCGGCAACATCTCTTTGGGAATGGCTTTGGTAGCGGGTAGCACGCGCGTGCCGAACCCGGCGACAGGCAGCACAGCTTTGCGAATAGTCATGATCTGAAGCTCCGAAAACGTTTGGTGGTCTGTCTAGCGAGATTTGTGCCAAAGACCACCGCTGTTTCAGACGAAACTTCCGCCGGTTCCACCCAGCCATCCGCCGATAAAGGCAAAACCGACAAGCAGTGACACCAGGATGACGGCCATGCGCTGGCTCAGCGGCTGATAATGCGCCTGCAGCTGATCCTGCAATTGTTTCGCGGGCGAAGGCACGGGAGCCGTATCGTCATCGGCCTGGACCGGCTTGGTCTTCGCACCCGTCTTCAAGGCAGCCGCCTTCATCTTTGCGTCGCCGGTAAAGTGCAAATCGGGTCTACGCTTCGCAGCCATGGATCGTCTCCTCTAAGGAGCGCGATCTAAGCGCAGAACGGCTAATGCGATCTTAAGAAGCTGTGACGAAATTCAGGCGCTGTTTCGTCAGAGCGGATTCCACATATGACCGCCATCCACGACGATGGTCGAACCGGTCATGAAGCTGCCTGCATCAGAGGCCAGCAGAAGCAATGGGCCCGACAGCTCTTCATGCTCACCAAACCGGCGCATAGGCACGCGCTTGCGCATCTTCTCGCCCTCCTCAGAATTGAGGAAATCGTCATTGATCTCTGTCTCGAAATAGCCTGGGGCGATCGCGTTGACCCGCACGCCATAGCGCGCCATCTCGATCGCCATGTTTCGGGTCATATGCTCACACGCCGCCTTTGAGGCGCAATAGGCCGTCATTGTGTAGCCAACGCGGCGACCGGCAACAGAGGCGATATTGATCATGCTGCCAGGTTTTCCCGCCTTGACCAGGGCACCGGCAAAGGTCCGCGCGACGAGCCAGACGCCTTTGGTATTGGTATCCATCACGAGATCAAAGTCGTCTTCTTCCATATTGGTGAAAAACGCTTCGCGGCTCATACCGGAATTGTTGACGATGACGTCGGCAGGACCGCCAAAGCGCGCAATGGTCGCCTCCAGCGCGGCCTGAATTGTGTCCGCCTTGGTGACATCCATTGATACGGCGAGCGCCTCGCCGCCATTGGCTTCAATCTCGGATGCCAGGGATTCGAGCCGGTCCATCCGGCGCGCCGCCAGGACGACTTTTGCGCCGGCCTCTGCCAGGACGCCAGCAAAATGCTTTCCGAGCCCGCTAGAGGCGCCTGTCACGAGCGCAATCTTGCCCGTCAGATCAAACCGATCAGCCATCATCTTCCTCCAAATATTATTCCAGACAGGGCTTAAACCGTGCGTTTGGCTTTGTCTTTAGCATTGGTCGCCTCAATCGCGTCGCGCGCGGCTTGCCATTCGGCATCGCCCCATTGCGCGAGACCGGCGAAGTTTCCGCCTGTGGCATTGTAGGCAGCGCCATCAATCGCGATGGTCTGGCCGTTTACATATTCCGCGCCCGGGCCCATCAGGAAGACTGCGAGATTGACCAGCTCGTGCATCTTGCCGATGCGGCCCATCGGGTTTCGACCATCCCGGTCCATGTCTTCGGTGGACTCTGCCTGAGGTGCCAGGCGTTTGGTCATGCCCTCCGTCGGGAATGGACCCGGCGCAATCGCATTGAACCGCAGACCGTAACGTCCCCATTCCACGGCGAGCGACTGGGTCATCGTATTGACCGCCGACTTGGACATCGCGGAGGGCACAACAAATGGCCCGCCATTCCAGATCCAGGTCGTCAGGATCGAGATGACATTGCCGTGCTTGCCCTCGTCGATCCAGCGCTTGCCGATATTGTGGGTCATGTAGAACGTGCCGCGGAACACAATATTCGCGATCGCATCAAAGCCGCGAATCGACAGGTCTTCTGTGCGGGAAATGAAATTGCCCGCGGCATTGTTGACCAGTCCCGTGAGCGCGCCATGGTTCATCCAGATCTTGTCGACCATGTCATTGATCGCTTCTGCAACGCGAATATCGCACGCATGTGGAACCACCGTCCCTCCATGAGCGCTCATCAGGGCGTCGGCTGTCTCCTCGCACACGCCGCCGCGGCGCCCGCAAATGTGGACCTCGGCACCCAGTTTGAGAAAGCCTTCCGCCATTTCCTTGCCGAGACCGGTCCCGCCACCGGTGATGAGCACGCGCTCGCCCGCCATCAGGCCATCGCGAAACATGAGTTGTGAGATATCCATAATTCTTCCCGCCTTTTTCTATGGGCGAGAGGATAGAGCAAAGCTTACTTACGGAAAGGCAAGCTCACAAATCGCCAGACGAGCCAGATTGGCAGGACGAAGGTCGCACCCGCCAGGGCAGGCTTCCAGAAATTGCGCGCCGCCCATCCGGCGAGCCCTGCCACGGATTGCAGGAAATTCTGCATCGCGCCCAGGACATTCACGTCAGGCGATGCCGGGTCGAACTCGCTGGCCAGGACAAAGAAACCAACCAGAATGCAGAGCAGCGCCAGCTTGATCCAGCCCCACCAACTGATCCCGAGCAGGCGCAGGAGGATATGACGTTTCGCCTTGGGCAGTTTACCCGTCTTGGCAGCGGTTTCGCCAATCGTCTCCAGCGCCGGATCGGTCATGGTCTAGGATGCCTGTTTAACGATCTCGACCTGATGAGGGTATGGGATCGAGATTCCCTGCTGATCGAACGCTTCCTTGACCTTCCGCGTGAGATCGAATGTCACGTCCCAATAGTCGGCTGAATTCACCCAGTTGCGGGTTGCGATATCGACGGAGCTGTCACCCAGATTCACGACTTTCGCGAACGGTTCCGGATCTCTCAGGATGCGTTTGTCGGCATCAACGATGGAGCGGATGATGCCGATCGCCTTTTCGATATCGTCGCCATAATCGATCCCAAACGTGACATCGACGCGGCGGGTTGAATAGCCGCTATAATTCTTGATCACGCCATCGATCGCCTGGCTGTTCGGGACCATGATCTGAACATTGTCCGGCGTTGCGAGCACAGTCTGGAACAGGTTGATATCTTTCACCGTCCCGGCAGCCCCCGCTGCTTCGACATAATCACCCAGCTTGTAGGGCCTGAAGATCATGATCATCACGCCCGATGCGATATTCCCCAGCGCGCCCTGCAAGGACAGACCAATGGCAAGCGTCAGTGCACCAAGGACAGCGACAAAGCTCGTCGCAGGAACCCCAAAGACCTGCAGCACCGCGATGAACACGGCGGCTGTGACCGCCCAGCGCACCAGCGATCCGAAGAAATTGCCGAGCGTATTGTCGATGTTTTCCTGCTTCATCGCGATTGAGCGCACCAGTCCGCCGAGCCAGCTGGCAACGCGCAGACCAATGATCAGAACGATCAGCGCACCAACAGCCTGCGCCGCAAAGCCCAGTACCTGATCGCCATAGTCCGCCCAAAGCTTCGCGAAATCGATATTGTCCATGATCTACCCCTTTGGACTTGAATTCGTATTGAGACGCCATCGCCCGAGATCAGGTCGGCCCCGATCCGGTATGAGGCGCTTGGTTGAAACTGGGATAACCGCATCACGGGTCAAGGCAAAGACCATCATGCCGCCATCCGGAAAGCAGGGCGCATAGGCCTCGTCCAGAACATTGAGGCCGCCTGTGAAGGCCCCAAGCGCCGGCATGATCAGCCGCTGTCCATCGGTCACGAAGCAGGAGCGCCGCAAACTACGCACCCGGCTAAGGACTTTGGCACAGGGATGCAAATGGCCCGCTATCTCTCCGATCTCGCCGGTGGGTTCATGCCGGAAGACCAGCTCATTCATGCGCAAAACTTTCGCAGCGCGTCCTCCGAGCGCTTCAGGTGGATCGGGATCATGATTGCCTTCGACCCAGACCCAGTCCGTGGCATCGGTCAGCGCCTTGATCCGCGCCATGTCACTGTCGACCATGCGCCATTCCGCGTCGCCATCATGGAAACTGTCGCCCAGCGAAATCACACGCTCAGGCTGGTATGCCGCGACCAGCGACTCGACGACAGCCAGCGTGGCGCTGGTATCGTAAGGCGGGATCAACTGGCCTGCTGCGGCAAAGCTCGAGCCTTTTTCGAGGTGCAGATCGGACACAATCAGCGTCCGCTGCGCGGCCCACCACAACACCCCAACCGGTAACGGGGTCAGGATTTCGCCGCGCACGTGGAGATGTGTCTCTGTTAGCTGACGCTGGGCTGCTGCACTCATAGTCCCACCCTGACGCGCGCCGGGTTCAGGGTCAATTCTGCTGAGCCGGTTTCCGTGTGGTTAGCTGTGGTCATTGGAAAATTCCGGGCTAGCTTATACGTTGAAAGTCTGAGTCGATCACCTCTGCAGTGAAGGCATTGGTGCCGTGAAGTCATTGGAACGGGAACATGAAACTGATCAGCGATGAAATCCTCGTCGATAGCGGCGCGCAGGATCCGGTGCATCCGATGGTCTATCCAATCATCGAAACTGATTTTGCGCTCTGGAATCCGAACTCCTGGACACGGGGACATCCCTACGATCTCTACACAAAGATGCGGACGCAGGCGCCCGTCATGTGGTCGACATTGCCGCGCGGCGGCTCGGGATTCTGGTCGGTTTCGCGATATGAAGACATCAAGACAGTCGAGCTCGCACCTGACGTGTTCTCCTCCCAACGCGGCGGCATCAATCTCGCCGTGGCGGACCGCAAGCACTGGCGTCCGGAAATTCTGGTCCGTGCAGCGATGGACAATCTCATCTCCATGGACGAGCCGCATCACATGCAGATGCGGATCCAGCAAAAAGACTTTTTCATCCCAGCCTATGTGAAAGAGCTGCGTGAAAAGGTCAGCAAGAAAGTCGAGTCCCTTTGCGATGATCTGGAGAAAAACGGCCCGGTCGTGGATTTCGTGAAGATCTTCTCGAACCAGCTTCCGCTTTATACCTTGTGCGAAATGCTGGGCGTCGACGAGCAGGACCGGCAAAAGATTGTCCATTGGATGCACTATCTGGAAATGGCGAGCCAGTTCATGGCGAACCCGCTCCGTACGTTTCTGGGAGAACCGCTCTTCCCACTTCGATTCAAGAAAGTGGTTGAAGAAATGTTTGCCTATGGCGCGCGCGTCATGGCCGACCGCCGCGCCCATCCGCGCGAAGATCTGCTCACGGTCATCGCGCATTCCAAGCTGGACGGCGAACTCCTGCCGCAAGAATATCTCGACGGCTCCTGGCTGCTGATCATCTTCGCCGGCAACGATACGACCCGCAACTCGCTCTCAGGAACGATCAAGCTGATGACCGAATGGCCCGATCAGCGCGCCATGGTGCTCGACGATCCGAGCCTGATCTCCCGCATGGCCGAAGAGTCGCTACGCATGGTCTCGCCCGTCAAGCACATGCGCCGCACTGCCATGGAAGATACTGAAATCAATGGCCAGAAGATCGCCAAGGATGAGAAAGTGGTGATGTGGTACGGGGCCGGTAATCGCGACCCGGACGCGTTCCCCAATCCCGACGTGTTCGACATGACACGCGACAATGTCGACAAGCATATCGCTTTCGGTCATGGCGTTCACAAATGTCTCGGCTCGCGCGTCGCGCAGATGCAGCTGCGGGTGGCATATGAACATCTGTTTGACCGCTTCCCGAACATCGAGTTTACCGGCGACATAAAGTATGGCCCGAACGCGCTCGTCCATGCGATCTCGAAATTGAAAGTGAACCTGTACGGCAAAGGCAATCGCCGCCCGACACAGGTACAGGTCAAGTCGCTCGAAACAGCCTAAGCGGAAGCCTCGAAAACTGGCCACACGTCGACAATCGCGCCGTCTTCATAGACTGCGATATCTCCGAATTGCAGGAACACAGCCTCGCTTTGATGCGGCCTCAGGAAGACGAACTCGTCAGCCTTGATATCGAGGTCCGGTCCGCCATTCAGCATCTCCTGATTGGAAGACCGCCCGAATGTCGAATTGTAACTAAGTCCCGGCGGATCGACCGGATCGGCCAGCCAGTGGCCGCCATAGATAAAGACGGTCTTATTATAGTTCGGATCCCAGGCACGTTTGGCGCCATCGGCAAACTCCAGCCCTGGCATCCGGGTCGTCGGCAGTGACTTGATGACCGGCGTCGCGATAAAACTGGCCGGTTGATGCGGCTCCAGCAGGTCGGTGTCGAAATGCGTTGGCTTGACCAGGCACGACCCGGCCGAAATCTCATTCGCGAGCTCGGTATCCTCGTAATATCGATAGGTCGGGCTCCCGGCGGCGTTTCGCGTCAATTGCCGAATCTCAGTGTCATCAAACACGCCCGCCGCCTGATTAAGCGCCTCGCGATACTTGTTCCAGGCCCCTTTAAGCGCCTTTTCGCGCCAGCCGAGGGTGGTTGGGAGCGCCGGAATGTGTGGCTCGTAGCCCATGAAGCCCGAGAATTCGAGATGGGTATCGGCATTGATCGTCTCCAGCGCCGATTGCAGCGCGGCCCCCGGCTCAAAACCGCCGCGATGCAGCCCGACATCGAGCTCCAGGTTGATGCGCAGGGTCTTGTCGAGACCACGTGCCAGTTCAGCATACTGGCCAAGGCGCGCATTGCTATCGATGAGCCACTGCACGTTTTCCGCCGCTGGTGCGTCTGCATCCCCCAATGAGTCAAAATAATTGCGCGCGGCCTGAACCGGCAGCGGCTTGCCGAGCAACTGGCTGGCGTCCGGCATGGCCTGACTGAGAGAGGTCAGCATGGGCTGGTTGAACGTCATCAGGCGGTCGGTGCCGGCACGCCTGCGAATATGATCGATCAGAGCCAGCGACGGCAGCGATTTTGCGACAATCCGATAGCCCATGCCGTCTGGCAGGTGGCCGACCAGCGTGTCGATATTCTGATTCAGTCTCGCCCGATCGATGACCAGAGTTGGAGTCGCAATTTTCGCATCGATCAGCGCCTTTTGGACATCCAGAAAATACGAATCGCGCGGTCCGCTTTTGTCACCGGGTTTCGACATGAGTGTACTGACTCCCACAATTGCGGCTCCGCCAAGGAACAGGTTTCTACGACTGGGTTCAAGCATCAAACGGCTCCCCAAACAGCTCGGCCAGGTGCGGATTGAGAAACTTTCCGTCCGGGTCGAGGTCGCGGCGCAGCGCCATGAAGTCCTCGAACCGCGGATACAAGGAAGTAAAATCTTCCCGCTTCAGCGAATGCCATTTGCCCCAGTGCGGTCGGCCGCCATGGGCCCGGTAGATGGGTTCGAAATCACTGAAGAAATAGTCAAACCTCTCATCGACTGCCGCGTGGATCGCGATCGAAATTTTCGGCCCGTCATTGAACGGGCTGAGCCAGGCATCATCCGGCGCGATGAACCGGATTTCCATCGGAAAGAAAGCGTCCTTGCGCGCATCCATTTTGGCGATGACCTTGCGCAGCGCAGCAATCCCCTCGCTCTTGGGCAAGTGAAATTCCATTTCATTAAACTTGATCGGGCGCGTCGTTGCCAAAAGCTCCATGGAGGCGTCGCTGACATCCTCCAGGACACCGCTTGGGAGCGCAGACTGTGCGATTTTGCGGCGCAGCCAGGGCCACCAGCCAAATTGGTCGCGCAGGGTCTTCAATCCTTCCAGGGTCTCGTCATCCTCGGACGGCTGCACGCCCGTCACCTCCCCATCGTGCAGATCGTGGCTCAGTGTTGCGGCAATCCCGGTTCCCGGCAGGTAGAAGGCTTCGAAGTTTCGGTGCGCCGCGGCGCGGGCTTCTGCTTCGTCCAGCACCAGATCGATCGGTTCGGCTTTGACGATGCGCCGTAAATTGAAAGCCGGGATGGTGCGGACACGGTAGGACGAGATGACCCCAAGCGCCCCGAGCGAAACCTTGCCCGCGGCGAAAAGGTCAGGATTGCTAACGCGGGAAACGTCCAACACGTCTCCATTCGCGGTCACCAGCCGGAAACCTTCGATATAGTCATGCAGCGCCGTCAGTGTTTCGCCGGTGCCATGCGTTCCGGTTGAGAATGATCCGGCAAGGGTTTGATCGACAATATCCGGCAAGTTAGGAAAGGCGCGCCCGAGTTCCTGAAGCTTGGCGGCGGTTTGAAACAGAGTGGTTCCAGCGCCGAACGTCGCGATGCCGGTCTCCGGATCATAGGCTTGCAAGCCGGAAAGATAGCTGACGTCCAGAATGACGCCTTCGCTCGGCACGAGCCCTGTAAACGAATGGCCACTTCCACGCGGGCGTACGCGGTAAGGCGTGGCGCGGAGAAACGATGCCAGATCGGCCTCCGATTGCGGCGAGGCGAGCTGCATCGGCGTAGCCCGCTGCGCGCCGGCCCAGTTCATCCAGGCTTCCTCGCCCGCGGGTGGTTCAGGATAGTCAGGCGAATACCCGTCGCGTTCAAAATCGCGCATACCCCAGGCCACATGCTGCCCGACAGGAATAGCCGCTGCAACGCCCAATCCTGCCCCGACTTGCAAGAGCCGCCGTCTCGATACGCCCATTATTTTTTCCTCCCGATCGGGTCATGACAAGTTTTGATGGCGGGTCTGTCAAGGCTGTCGCTGGGGAGGCGGCCATGCCTGCTCTTGCGCTCAGCGACTGCTGCCGATTAGGTGGCAATGCAGGCATCAGAAAGGGCGGCTATGCGATATGCACTCATGGGAGCAGTTGGCGTATTGCTCGCCGCATGTTCAGGACAAGAGCCAATGGAGCCGGAATCCAGCATGGAAACCTCGATATCGAATGAGCGCCCTGCCCCCGTCACCACCGAAGATCGTTTCGCTGTTCTGGCGCTGGACTGCATTCACCGCGAGTATCCCAACAAGATCAGCCACGTCCTTCAGTCGGACCAGGATTCGCGCCCACCACGCGAACTGACCCCCGCCTTTTATGGCTGCTTCGACTGGCACTCGTCGGTGCATGGTCATTGGCTGCTGACCCGGCTCCTGACGACGCAGCCAGATGGGGTCTACTCCACCGAAATTCGCACCGCACTGGCCAGGAGCTTCACATCCGAAAACATGGCGGGCGAGCTTGCGTATTACACGTCCGAAGGCCGCGGCTCGTTCGAGCGCCCTTACGGGATTGCCTGGTATCTGCAGCTGGTCGCAGAGCTGGAAGAAAGCGATGATCCGCAATTGCGCGAGTGGCGCGAAACGCTGCGCCCGCTCGAAGATGCGATTGTCGACAAAGTGCGCGCCTGGTTGCCCAACCTTTCGTATCCCGTGCGTTTGGGCACACACAATCAGACGGCGTTTGCGTTTGGGTTGATGCTCGACTACGCCCGCACCGTTGAGAACGAAGACTTTGCGAACGACCTTGTCCAGAAGAGTCTCGATTTCCACCGATCCGATGTGAACTGTCCCCTCGCCTATGAGCCGTCTGGCGAAGATTTCCTGTCGCCCTGTCTGATGGAAGCCGACCTCATGCGCCGGGTCATGCCGCAACAGGAATTTGTCGTCTGGCTGGGTTATTTCATGCCGCAGATACCCGTCGATGGCAGCGCCGACTGGCTTGAGCCCGGCATTGTTCTCGACGCCTCCGACGGTAAGCTCGTGCACCTTGATGGTGTGAACCTGTCGCGCGCCTGGGCGCTGGAAGGAATCGCCAGCGCGCTACCGGCAGATGATCCGCGAATAGAATCGCTGATGGCTGCGCATGCCGTCCATCGCGATGTCGGGATCGCTGCGGTCTCGGACGAGCACTATTCCGGCTCTCACTGGCTGGCGAGTTTTGCGACATATCTGACCACCCGGCGCGGCATTGCTGCGCCTGGAGCTGGCGAATGAAGCTGAATATCGGTCCCGGCGTTCTTGTGGCCGCGGCCTTTATCGGGCCCGGCACCGTCACAGCATGCACGCTGGCCGGCGCGAATTTCGGCTTTGCCCTGATCTGGGCCCTGGTATTTGCCACGATCGCCACAGTCATTCTGCAGGATATGGCGGCGCGCCTCGGCGCCGGGGCGCAGATGGGCCTTGGCGAAGCCCTGATGAAAAGCGCGCCATCGCCCGCGGTGAAGTGGGCGGCTGGCGGGCTCGTATTCGCCGCGCTCCTGATTGGTAATTGTGCCTATGAAGGCGGCAACCTGGCCGGCGGCGCCCTGGGGCTGGATGCGCTTCTGTCAGTGGCCTCCCCGGGACAGAATAATCTGGTCGCCGCGCTCGCATTGATCGCTGGGGCTGCGGTTCTGATTGGGCATTATCAGCTGCTGGAAAAGCTCCTGGTGGCTCTTGTCCTGATCATGAGCGCGGCGTTCATGCTCAGCGTTATCTTTACGAAACCCGACATTGCTCAGCTGCTCAGCGGATTGTGGCCGCGCATTCCTGATGGCGGGACGCTGACAGCTATCGCGCTGATCGGCACGACGATTGTGCCTTACAACCTGTTCCTGCATGCGGCTGCGACGCGCAAGAAATGGCCGGGCGGGACCGCGACCGGACAAGCGCGCAAGGAATCTGCGACAGCGATCGGGCTTGGCGGCCTCGTCTCGATCTTCATACTTTCAACCGCGGCCACAACGCTGTTCAAGAGCGGTCTCGAGGTCAGCAATGCGGCGGACATGGCGCGCGCCATCGAACCGGCATTCGGAGAGGCAGCGCGTTACTTGATCGGTATTGGCCTGTTTGCGGCGGGCCTGACATCAGCCATCACCGCGCCGATGGCGACCGCTTTTGCGCTAAGCGAGATTATCGGCGGCGATGAAGCGCGGCGATCCACTCTTTTCAAGGCGACAGCGCTCACTGTCGTTCTCGTCGGCGCCGCCATCAGCCTGTCTGGCATACGTCCAATTGAGATGATCCTGATCGCCCAATATGCCAATGGTTTGCTGTTGCCACTTATGGCGGCGTTTCTGCTATATATCATGAACCGAAAGGACTTGCTGGGCGCGCATGCGAATGCGCTCGGGGCAAATCTGGCTGGCGGGGCTATCGTCCTTGTCACCCTCGGCCTGGGCCTTCGATCCATCTTTCGTGCTGCAGGAATCATGGGATGAGTGATGCGATGAAACAGCGGATCGATCTCAATGCTGACCTCGGCGAAGGCTGCGCCTTCGATGCTGAGCTCATGTCGGTGGTGACGAGCTGCAACATTGCCTGCGGCGGCCATGCAGGCGACGCGGCGTCCATGCGGACGGCGCTTGCGCTTGCGCATGAAAACGGCGTTCTCGCGGGCGCGCACCCATCATTCCCGGATCGCGAAAATTTCGGTCGCACAAAATCGGATCTCGTCGGCACAGAGCTCGAAACGGCTCTGACGGAGCAAGTCAATTCGCTGAAACAGATCGCCGCCGACATCGGCGTGTCAATCGCGCACCTGAAACCGCATGGCGCGCTCTACAATATGGCGGCGAAGGATGCGGGCCTCGCAGGCAGTATCTGCGCTGTGTTGCAATCCGCTCTGCCGGGCGCTCGGCTTGTCGGACCGCCGGGTTCGGCGCTGCAGCGGCAAGCGGATGAGCGCGATATCACGTTTGTCGCGGAAGGGTTCGCCGATCGCGCCTATGAAACCGACCGCCAGCTTCGCGATCGCAAACTGGACGGCGCTGTGCTGCATGATCCGGCGCAACAAGTCGCCCAGGCGAGCCGTATTGCCCTAGAGCAGCAAGTGACCACGCATAGCGGCGAGATAATCTCGCTGCCGGTGCAGACGCTCTGCGTGCATGGTGACACACCGGGCGCGTTCGAAGCCGCCAAGGCGATCCGCGCCGCGCTGGAAGCTCAGGATATCCGGATATGCCCGCCCGACTGACCCCGACCCGCATGGCCGACGATGTGATTGAGTTTGCGACCGCAACACCGCGCGAAGCGCAACAATTGGCGAATACCCTCCGCGAGAGCCTCCAGGCGGAAGACGTTGTCGCCGGGCTCGACCGCGTGTCTGTTCGGTTTCATCCATCATCGGCAGACCTTGTGACGAACGCCCTTGCGGGTATGGCGGTTCCAGAAATAGATCGTGAAGCGTCTGCACCTCCGATCGAAATCGATATCAAATATGGCGGCGACCATGGTCCGGATCTGTCCTTCGTGGCGGATCACCTTGGTCTCTCCGTCGACGCGTTCGTAAGAAAGCACACGGCGATGACGCACACAGTCGAAATGATCGGGTTTACGCCGGGCTTTTCCTACATATCTGGGCTACCTGATAAATATGCGGTCCCGCGCCTAGCCGCACCACGCCCGCGCGTGCCGGCGGGATCGATTGGGGTCACCGCCGGATATACCGGCATCTACGCCCTGGACGGCCCGGGCGGCTGGCCGCTGATCGGCAAGACCGAGGCAGCGCTCTTTCAGGCCCATCGCGAAGCGCCTTTTCTGCTGACGCCTGGACAGCGCGTAAAGTTCAGAGCGATCTAGTGTTGGTCGTCACCAAGCCGGGCCTGCAGTCGACGCTGCAAGGTGCGCCGCGGATCGGTTTCCGGCATTTTGGCGTGCCCTATTCCGGACCCGCTGATGCGCTCTCACAGGCTTTGGCGAACCGTCTGGTCGGGAACCCCGCAGAGAGCACAGCCATTGAGATCACCTATGGCGGCTTCAATGCAGACGTTGAGGCAGCCTGCACGATTGCCATTACCGGGGCCTGTGACCAGATTTTGATTTCGGGCGCATCCGCGCTTGCCCACACCACATTGCATCTCAAAGCTGGCGACCAGATCGAGATCGCACCGGTCACGCACGGGATGCGAACCTATCTCGCCATTGCAACGGGTTTTCGCGCTGATGCGATGTTTGGCTCATCCTCGACCTATCTCCCGGCGCAGTTTGGCGGGTTCGAAGGGCGCGCGCTCAAGTCCGGAGATCGATTGATACCCGAAGGGCTGCCTATCTGGGACCAGACTCTCGAGACGCCAGAGTCCCACCGGCCGATATTCTCGCATGCGATCGCGTTGCGCGCCTGCGCGTCAGCGGAAACGGATCTCCTGCCCCGCTCGGACCAGGCGCGGTTGTTCGAAGAAACATTCATCGCCGGGCGACAGGCCACGCGCATGGGGGTGTCCCTCACGGGACATACACTTTCCCCGAACAGCGATGGGCAGATGAGGAGCGCGCCCGTGTTTCCGGGTACGATTCAATGCCCACCATCGGGGACTCCCGTCGTATTGCTTTGTGATGCGCAGACCACGGGTGGCTATCCGCGCATCGCGCAGATCGCACGCTGTGATCGCCATCTTCTGGGTCAAATCCGCCCGGGCGATCGAGTCCAATTGTTGCAGCGCAGCCCAGATGACGCGCTTCAAGACTACGCAGAAAAGCGATCCTTCCTCGACACCTGGCTCAAGCCGTAGCGCCTAGATATGCATCGCCCGGCCTTCAGAGGCGAGCACGGCTTCATGCATCATTTCTGACAGGGTCGGGTGCGGGAAGATCGTATGCATCAGGTCTTCTTCTGTCAGCTCGCCTTCGCGCGCGATGACATAGCCCTGGATGAGTTCTGTCACCTCAGCACCGACCATATGGGCGCCGAGCAGTTCACCGGTCTCTGCATCAAAAATGGTTTTGACCAGTCCTTCTGGCTCGCCGAGCGCGATGGCCTTGCCGTTTCCGATGAACGGGAACTTCCCGACATTCAGCTTCTTACCGGTCTTCTTCGCCTCTTCTTCGGTCAAGCCAACACTTGCGACCTGTGGATGCGAGTAGGTGCAGCCCGGGACGTTCCAATTGTCGAATGGGTGCGCGTCCTTGATTGCGCCTGCAATCTTCTCAACACAGATCACGCCCTCATGGCTCGCCTTGTGTGCCAGCCACGGCCCGCCGGTCAGATCGCCAATCGCGTAGAGCCCTTTGACGCCCGTGCGCCCGAAGCCGTCCACCACGACATGCGTGCGATCAATTTTGACGCCAAGCTTTTCGAGGCCGAGGCCTTCCGAATTCGCGACGATACCGATCGCCAGGATGACGCGATCGACTTCGATATTCTCGGTCTTGCCGCCGACAGATACTTCTGCCGTGACACTGTCCTTGCCTTTCTTGAGGCCTTTGACCTGCGCCGCCGTCTTGATGGTCAGCCCTTGCTTCTCGAAGGACTTGTGCGCGAAGGCGGCAATTTCCTTGTCCTCGGCGGGCAGGATGCGATCAACCGCTTCCACGACCGTCACGTCTGAGCCAAGCTCGTTATAGAAGCTTGCAAACTCGATCCCGATCGCGCCTGAGCCGATGACCAGGAGGCGCTTTGGCGTCACATCCGGCACCATGGCTTCACGATAGGTCCAGACCAGTTTTCCGTCCGGTTCGAGCCCGGCTTGTGGGATGGCCCGCGCGCGTGCGCCTGTCGCCAGAAGCACATGCTTGGCTTTGTAGGTCGTATCCTTGCCCTTGGCATCCTTGACGATTACGTCTGGCGCTTCGCCGCCTTTTTCGAGGCGCGCCTCGCCTTCGATCACGGTGATCTTGTTCTTCTTCATCAAATGCTTCACGCCGCCCGAGAGCTGCGCCGCCACGCCGCGGGAGCGTTTGACCACGCCTTCAAGGTCGAAATCCGCCTTGTCGATCTTCAGCCCATAAGCCGCGGCATTCTTGGCGAGGTGCAGCACCTCAGCCGAGCGCAACAAGGCCTTGGTCGGAATACAGCCCCAGTTGAGGCAGATACCGCCCAGGCTTTCCCGCTCTACGATGGCGGTCTTCATGCCTAGCTGGCTGGCGCGTATCGCGGCGACGTAGCCACCGGGGCCCGAACCGATTACGATCAGGTCAAAATCTGCCATTGCGGCCTCCAAAGATTAGAGCAACATGCTCTCAGGGGTTTCGACATAGCGTTTGAACGCCTGCAGCCAGCGCGCGCCTTCAGCACCGCCAATCACGCGGTGATCACAGGTCAACGTAACCGTCATCACCGTCGCAGCCTTTACCGAGCCATCGCCGCCGATCACAGCGCGCTTCTCGCCCGCGCCGACCGACATGATCATGCCTTCTGGCGGATTGATGATCGAGGCGAATGACTTGATGCCAAACATGCCAAGATTCGAGATCGAGAACGTACCGCCCATATATTCCTGCGGCTTCAGCTTGCGCTCGCGCGCCCTGGTGGCGAGGTCCTTCATCTCGGCAGAGATTTCGGCGAGGCCTTTCTTCTCCGCATCGCGGATGACCGGTGTGATCAGGCCGCCATCAATCGCCACGGCAACGGAAATATGCGCGCCATTATGGTAGGCAATTCCGTTATCCGAATAGCTCGCATTGCAATCGGGCTCGGCGATCAGTGCCATCGCAGAGGCTTTGATCAACAAGTCGTTGACGGAGACTTTGACGCCCTCTGGTGCCGCTTCATTGATGCCCTGTCGCGCCGCAAGCAGCTTATCCAGCGTAATGTCGACATTGAGCGGGAAGTGCGGGATCTGCATGAAGCTCTGCGTCAGACGCCGCGCCACGGTCTTGCGCATGCCGTCGAGCGGCTCGAGGCGATAGCTGTCCGGCGCATAGACGCGGTCGTCCAGGACCTGCGGCAGGATCAGGCCATCCGGAGAGGCCGGGGCGCCGCCACCAGCAGGAGCCACTGCACCCGGCTGCGCGTTCTCGACATCCTTCTTGACGATCCGTCCGTGCGGGCCGGAGCCCTTGCCTTTCAGTGCGGTCAGATCGACCCCTTTCAGAGCGGCAATCCGGCGGGCGAGCGGGCTCGCTTTGATGCGATCATCGCCGCTGCCGAGCGCTGGCATCTGCACGGGCGTGGAAGCGACTTGTTTCTCCGCAGCTGCACCACTGTCCTGACGCGCGTCTGGGCTTTCGGCTTTTTCTTCCTTCGCGTTCTCGGAGGCTGCGCCGCTGTCAGCAGAGGCTCCGGCATCCGCCGGAGCTGCGGAGACTGAGGACGCATCCTCGCCGTCTTCAGCGAGCACAGCGATAATGGCATTCACTTTGACGCCTTCCGTCCCGGCCTCGACCAGGATTTGCGCGACAGTGCCCTCATCGACCGCCTCGACTTCCATCGTGGCTTTGTCGGTCTCGATTTCGGCAATGACGTCGCCGGCCTCGACCGTATCGCCGGGCTTTACATTCCACTTGGCAAGCGTGCCCTCTTCCATGGTCGGGCTGAGGGCGGGCATGGTGATATTGATGGCCATTCTTACATTCCCTCACAGACGGCTTTGGCGGCAGCGACAATGTCATCTGCATTCGGCAAGCTCAGCGCTTCAAGATTGCCGGCATAAGGCAGCGGCACATCTTTCTGCGTCACCCGCGCTGGTGGTGCATCGAGATAGTCGAAGGCCAGCTCAGTCACGCCAGCGGCGATCTCGCCGCCGACACCCATATGTTTCCACCCTTCTTCGGTGGTGACCAGGCGGTTGGTCTTCTTCACGCTCTCGACAATCGTGTCCATGTCGAGCGGGCGAATGGAGCGCAGGTCTATCACTTCGGCGGAAATGCCTTCGTCAGCGAGTTTCTCAGCCGCAGCCATGGCAAAGCCGGTGCAACGCGAATAGCCGACCAGGGTAACGTCCGTGCCCTCTCTGATGACAGCTGCCTTGCCAATTGGCAGCGTGTAGTCTTCCAGGTCCGGCACGTCATATTCGATGCCGTAGAGCAGCTCATGCTCGAGGAACACAACCGGGTTGGGATCGCGGATGGCGGATTTGAGCAACGCCTTGGCGGAGCCTGCATCCCAGGGCGCGACGACTTTCAGACCTGGCACGTGACCATACCAGGAAGCGTAGTCCTGCGAGTGCTGCGCACCGACGCGTGAGGCCGCAGCATTTGGACCGCGGAAGACAATCGGACAGCCCATCTGGCCACCGGACATGTACAGCGTCTTGGCCGCAGAGTTGATGATCTGGTCAATCGCCTGCATCGCGAAGTTGAAGGTCATGAACTCGACGACGGGGCGGAGGCCGCCAAAAGCTGCGCCGACACCGAGACCGGCAAATCCGTGCTCTGTGATCGGCGTATCGACGACGCGGCGCGGGCCAAATTCCTGCAACAATTCCCGGGTGACTTTGTAAGCGCCCTGATATTCGGCAACTTCCTCACCCATGACGAAGACGGTCTCGTCCCGGCGCATTTCTTCGGCCATGGCATCGCGCAGCGCATCGCGAAGGACTGTTTTTGTATAGGTGGTCCCTTCAGGAATATCCGGGTTGGTGAGGACCGCAGCGGCAGGTGCAACTGAGGCGGCTTGCGCCTCGAGAACCTCAGGCTCGGCGACCGGCGTGACCTTTTCCGCATCCGGTGCGGGCGCGGAAGAGACACTGCTCGCATCTTCGCCATCTTCAGTGAGCACCGCGATTACGGCGTTCACTTTGACGCCTTCAGTGCCTTCCGGGATCAGGATCTTGGCGAGCGTGCCTTCATCGACAGCTTCGACTTCCATCGTCGCCTTGTCAGTTTCGATCTCGGCGATCACGTCGCCGGCTTCAATCTTGTCGCCCTCGCCCTTCAGCCATTTGGCGAGCGTGCCCTCTTCCATAGTCGGGCTCAGAGCCGGCATCAGAATATCAACAGCCATTACGCAGCTCCCTCTTCTGGCGTAACAAAGCCAACAATGTTTCCTTCGCCATCCTCGACATAGGCCGCGCGGCCGACCCCGGGATAATCTGCGGGTGGCAGCGCTTCGCCGCCGCCATTGCTCAAGGCCCAGGCGTAGCGCTCAT
The DNA here is from genome assembly GCA_041984335.1 of Henriciella sp. Lineage (GTDB taxonomy): Bacteria > Pseudomonadota > Alphaproteobacteria > Caulobacterales > Hyphomonadaceae > Henriciella. Next base: position 42,091 of record JBHIYI010000005.1, read on the forward strand.
CGCAGTCCGCCACTTCAAACGTCATGGTGCCGCCGCGCACAGGTGCCCCGGAGGCGGGCGTTTCGCCCATCCGGCGCATGAAGGCACCGCTCAGACCGTCTGGAAATTGCGACCCTTCGATCAGTGTATACTCGACCGGTTCGCCGCCCGGCATGGGATTGAACGTCCAGCCAAACAGCCCACCGTAAAACGCTTTGGCGCGCGCGACGTCTTCAACGTGAATTTCAAAATGGGCCATGCTTATGCCTCCACCGGACGCAGGACATCGGTCCACAATTCTGAAGGATCCGGCTCCGGGCTTTCGAGTGAGAAGTCCGCTGCTTCCTTGACGATGGCGCGGATCTCCTTGTCGATGGCTTTGAGATCCTCTTCGGTCGAAAGCTCCGCGGCCAGGATCTGATCTTTCAGTCCATCAATCGGGTCCTTGTGGCTTCGAATGTCGTCAACTTCCTCACGCTTGCGGTATTTCGCGGGATCAGACATGGAGTGGCCGCGATAGCGATAGGTCTTCATTTCCAGGATGTACGGCCCTTTGCCGGAACGCGCATACTTAACGGCCTTCTCACCGGCTTTCTTGACCGCATAGACATCCATCCCATCCACCTCTTCGCCTTCGATCTCAAACGAGATGCCGCGCTTGAAAAGCTCGGTCTCGGAGGCGTGGCGATAGAGGCTGGTGCCCATCGCGTACATGTTGTTCTCAATCACATAGACGACCGGCAAGTCCCAGAGCGACGCCATGTTGAACGCCTCGTAGACCTGACCCTGATTGGCGGCGCCGTCACCGAAATAAGCGAGGCAGACATTGTCCTTGCCGAGATACTTGTTCGAAAAGGCGAGCCCTGTCCCGAGGGGCACCTGCGCCCCGACTATTCCGTGACCGCCGAAGAAGTTTTTCTCGCGGCTGAACATGTGCATGGAGCCGCCCTTGCCGCGTGACAGGCCGCCGGCGCGTCCGGTCAGCTCCGCCATCACGCCCTTGGGATCGAGATCACAGGCGAGCATATGGCCATGGTCGCGATAACCGGTAATGACCTGGTCGCCTTCTTTCAGGCAGGCCTGCATACCGGTGACCACGGCTTCCTGACCAATATAGAGGTGACAGAAGCCGGCAATCTTGCCCATGCCGTAGAGCTGGCCCGCGCGTTCTTCGAACCGCCGGATCAACAGCATGTCGCGATAATATTTAAGCGCTTCGTCCTTTTTCATTTTGGGTGAGGACCGGCGTTTCGGGCTCGTGGCTTTGGCCATAATTGCTCCCTGGCTTATGCATTTTTTTGTCTAATACACAGAGGATTGACGTAACGTCGAGTCTTATCACCTATGCGTATCTGCATTCCTGACAGCGCGGTCAACCAAGACGAGTTCATCAGGATAAACAAAGCCCAGATCGCGCCGTGCGAGATATTCGACCAAGTCAGGGTCAATCTGGCCTGGTGTCAAGCGAGCTATGTCTTTTTGCAGCGCAGCATTTTCGGCTTCCAGCGCCGCCAGAACGTCCTTCTTGTCGGCGAGTTCCGTCTGTTTGTCGGTCCAGCTGCCAAGACCCTGCTCCCCCGCAAAAGCGTGGTAGGCAAAATAAGCGATGGTTAAAGACATCACCCCGGCAGCCCATTTGGAAGTCATGAAAAAAAGTGCTCCTACGCTATCTGGTAGGAACACCTTTTGTGGTTAAGATCCGCTTTACGCGTTGATCAGCGCAGCCCCTGCATACAGAGCAGATGCCCCCAGCTCTTCCTCGATCCGGATCAGCTGATTGTATTTGGCCAAACGATCCGACCGCGCCAGAGATCCAGTTTTGATCTGACCACAGTTCACCGCCACGGCGAGGTCGGCAATCGTTGCATCCTCTGTTTCGCCCGAGCGATGCGACATCACGGCTGTATAGGCGTGGCGATGGGCAAGCTCGACCGCGTCTAGCGTCTCGGACAGCGTGCCGATTTGATTGACCTTGACCAGGATCGAATTGGCAGCGCCGCGCTGAAGACCAAGCGCAAGACGCTCGGGATTGGTAACGAACAGATCATCACCCACCAGCTGGCACCGGTCGCCGATCATCTCGGTCAGTATGCTCCAGCCATCCCAGTCATCTTCCGCCATGCCGTCTTCAATCGAGACGATCGGATATGCATCGACGAGATCGGCGAGATACTTGGCCATACCTTCGCCATCGAGGGTCTTGTCCTCACCGGCGAGAACGTACTTTCCATCCTTGAAGAACTCGGTCGACGCAGCATCGAGGGCGAGCGAGACATCTTCGCCGGGTTGGTAACCCGCCGCTTCGACTGACTTCATGATGAAGTCGAGCGCATCGCGTGTCGAAGAAAGGTTTGGTGCAAAACCGCCCTCATCGCCGACACCCGTATTGTGGCCGGCATCACTGAGTGTCTTTTTCAGCGTATGGAAAATTTCGGAACCAATCCGCACGGCATCGGCAATGCTATCTGCATTGACCGGCATGATCATGAATTCCTGGATATCAATCGGATTGTCGGCATGTTCGCCGCCATTGATAATATTCATCATCGGCGTCGGCAGAATGCGGGCATTGGTGCCCCCAATATAACGATAAAGCGGCATGCCGCAGCTCTCGGCTGCGGCTTTTGCGGTGGCCATGGAGACGCCCAGGATCGCGTTCGCGCCAAGACGTTTCTTATTATCGGTGCCATCAAGCTCAATCATCAAACCATCGATCAGGCGTTGTTCGATCGCATCCATGCCGATCAGTTCATTGGCGATCTCGCCATTCACCGCATCGACCGCATCCATAACGCCTTTGCCCTTATAGGCTTCGCCGCCATCGCGCAGCTCGTGGGCTTCGTGAACGCCTGTCGACGCCCCGGACGGCACGGCCGCACGCCCAAATGAGCCATCTTCCAGCGTCACATCGACCTCAACGGTCGGATTACCCCGGCTATCGAGGATCTGGCGGGCGTGGATGTCGATAATTTCGCTCATTTCGATGTCCTTTGCGACACTGGAGGGTCCGTTGCGGCAGCGTCTAGAGCGCAATGCCTGAAAGAGCAAGTGGGCGCACCTTTTGTTATGCCTAACACAACGTCATCAGCCCGATTGAGAATTCTGATGAAATTGAACGCACCCTTTTGACGAGGATTTCAGACGCACCGGTTATGTTTAACGGACAAGCAGACCAACACCGCTGCGAGCTGAGGGCACATGATGGGACGATACAAATGGGCAAACCTGGTAGCCTTCGCGCTGCTGTTTATTTCCTGGACGGGTCTGACCCCCGGCCTGGCTGGCGCATATGCGGATACCATCACGCACCAGACGATTGTCGTTCGCAAGGGCATGTCTTTACCTGTCCCGGTGACTGAAAGCTTCGATCGCATCGCGGTTTCAGAACCCGAGATCGCCGACGCCGCTCCAGTCTCATCGCGCGAGTATTTCGTGCGCGGCCGTGATATCGGCAGCACAAACATTCTGGTTTACAATGAACGCGGCAACCTGGTTCAGCTCGTCGACGTCCTGGTCATGCCAAATCTGGACGCGGTGCGCAGCGACTTGCTGGCACTGTTTCCCGAGGCACAGGTCGAGCTGAGACCAGTCGCCAGCAAGATTCACATTAGTGGCAGCGTCGCTGACGAAGAAACCATGACCCAGATCATGGCGGTCGTGGACAGTCACGCGCCGGGTCTTGCCATCAATGCCATGAAAGTCGAGCTTCCTGCTCAGGTTCTGCTCGAAGTTCGGTTCGTCGAAGCGTCGCGCGATGACATTCGCGAGATCGGCTTCGGTACAGATATCGGTCGCCCTGGCGACTTCCTGTTCATGACTTCGTCCAGCCTGATCTCCGGTGATCCGGCGCGTGCCATCGGTCAGGTGTTTGGTGGATCTGGTAATACGACGATAGATTTCACTCTCCAGGCGCTTGAAGAACAAGGGGTTATTCGAACCCTGGCGCGACCCAACCTGGTGTCTCAATCTGGTCAGACAGCGTCTTTCCTGGCGGGGGGAGAATTTCCCGTGCCGGTCGTTGCCGACGAGGATACGATTACGATTGAATTCAAGAAGTTTGGCGTCTCCCTGGAATTTACGCCCACCATCGCGCGCGAAGACAGAATTGTCCTGCAAGTTGCCCCGGAGGTCAGCAATCTGGACCCGCGCAACTCTGTCCGACTGGCCAATGTCGAGATTCCAGCGCTGAGCGTTCGCCAGATCCAGACCCAGGTTGAGCTTGGCAATGGACAGAGCTTCGCCATTGCGGGCCTTATCCAGAACGATTATCAGGCGACTGAACTGGAAACGCCGCTTCTCGGTGACATCCCGATCCTTGGCAATCTGTTCCGGTCCAGCCGATTCAAGAAAAACGAAACCGAGCTGGTTGTGATCATCACCCCGCATCTGGTCCTGCCACCAGAGTCGAACGAACAGTTGACCGATCCAATCGCTCTCTCGGAAGAACCAGACCTGGTCGACCGCTACGCGCTCAGCCGCCTGGAAGCGCAGCCAAAACCGGAGCTTGGTCGCTCAGTCGAAGGTAATATCCAGAGCCAGTCGACCATCGCCGCTCACGGAGGGCGCTGATCATGTCAAGCGCCCGACCGGTGTTCGCGAAAGCGACGCTTCATATACTGAGTCAGAATTTCCATGCCCCCATCGCGCAGGCCTGGCGGGAAAAAGGCGGGCAGCAGGCCGTTGTCCACGAATCCTATGCAGGTTTGATGGACGGCCTGAATAGTGAAGGCCAGCATATCTGCGTCTTCGAGCACGCGCCCGAGACCGATCTTGCCGAATGTCTGACGGCTCTCGCCATGACGGGGCAGAACATTCCGACCATCGTCATCGGTCAGAACCTTCCTGTCAGCGCATTGCGTGTGCTCATGGGCCTGCCCTGTTGGGATATTCTGGATACCCAGGTCAGCTATGACGCTGTCCACAAGGCCCTGTCGCGCGCCGCGGAGTCGCTTGGGGAAGCCGACGCGAAAACGGTCGCCAACTCAAACTCGCAATGCTGGACATTCGTCTCCTCTGTCGGGGGCGCGGGCGCTACACTGCTCGCGTGTGAAACGGCGTACCAACTGGCCCAGCTCAAGAGCAAGCCGCGCGTTGTGCTGTTTGACCTCAATTTCGTGGATGGCAGCTGCGCGACGTATCTCAACTGCGAATCCAATCTTCAACCGTCCATTTTCCAGAAAAACCCGTTCAATATTGACGACGTTTTCCTGAAAACCATGACGACGCATCATCCTTTCGGCTTCGATCTTCTGGCTATGCCGCGATGGAGCCAGATGGACACGCCGCCCTCGCGAGACGTGATCCTGCAATGCCTCAATATTGCGTGCGAAACCTATGATTTCGTCATCGTCGATACGCCGCGCTGGCCAACAGAGTGGAGCGGCGACATGTTCCTGGGTAGCGATGAAGTCATCCTGGTGACGGAGCTTTCTGTCCCTGCCCTCAACGCTTCGCGCCAATGGGTAGAGCAGTTCGCGTCCGATCCTGAATTCCCGTCCATTCGCGCTGTTCTGAACCGCCGCCAGAAGGGTATGTTTGGCGCCAAAGTGACAGAAGAACAGGCCACGACGGCCCTCAATATGGAGGTTTTCGCCTCCATTCGGTCCGATTGGCCGACAGCGCTCAGCGCCGTCAATCTGGGCCAGCCCGTGAGCGATATGAAACCAGGTTCGCCTATTCCAAAGGATATTGCCGATCTGATCGAGAATCTTCGCCGCGACGGCCGTTCTGAACTGGAAAATAACAACATGAGGGCCGCATCATGAGCCGGTTTGTTCTGAAGCGCCGCGAGCCCGTAGAGACGCCGGCTGAAGAGACACTCGAGACGACAGCAGAGCTTGAAACGCCCGTTCCGGAAGTGCCCGCACCTGCCAAGGAGCCTGAGCCGCGTCCAGAGCCACGCCCTGAAGTTGACAGCGATATGCTGGAAGCCAAGCTCCAGATTCACAACAAGCTGATTGACGAACTCGATCTTTCGAATCTGGATCAGATGACACCGGATGAGTTGCGCACCCAGATTGGGGTCTTTGTCACCAAGGCCATCGCTGATCAGCGCCTGCCGATGGGGGCCGCAGAGGTCAAAGACTTTACCGATGATATCGTCAACGAAATGGTTGGGCTCGGCCCGCTTGAGCCGCTACTGCAGGACGACTCCATCGCTGATATTCTGATCAATGGCTACAATCAGGTCTATATTGAGCGCGGCGGTGAGCTTGAGCTCTCGAATGCACGTTTCCGCGACAATCTTCACCTGCGCCGCATCATCAACAAGATCGTTTCGGCAGTTGGTCGCCGGGTGGATGAAGGCTCGCCTCTGGTCGATGCCCGGCTCGCCGACGGATCGCGTGTCAACGCAGCGATCGAACCGATTGCGATCGACGGACCACTGGTCTCGATCCGTAAGTTCTCCAAAAAGCCATTCACGCTCGAAAAGCTGGTCGAGTTTCAGGCCATCCCGAAACCCGTCGCGGATTTTCTTTATGGGGCCGTGAAGTGCCGCGTGACGGCAATCATCTCGGGCGGGACGGGCTCGGGTAAAACCACTTTGCTCAACGCCCTGTCTGCCGCGATCAGCCACAAAGAGCGGCTCATCACGATTGAAGACGCGGCCGAGCTGCAACTCCAGCAACCGCATGTTGCACGCATGGAAACCCGGCCCGCCAATCTCGAAGGCAATGGCGAGATCAAGCAGCGCGAACTGGTGAAAAACGCCCTGCGGATGCGTCCGGATCGCGTGATCCTGGGTGAGGTTCGCTCCGAAGAAGCCTTCGACATGCTGCAAGCCATGAATACCGGCCATGAGGGCTCGATGGCGACTATTCACGCCAATAATCCGCGCGAGGCCATCACGCGTCTGGAGCAAATGGTGGCCATGGGCGGCCTGCGTATCTCACAGGAAGCTGTCCGTGGTCAGATCTCTGCAGCCATCGGGATCATCATCCAGGCGCAGCGTCTCTCGGATGGGTCGCGCCGGATCACCCACGTGACGGAAGTCACTGGCATGGAAGGTGAAGTCATCCAGATGCAGGACCTGTTCGTCTTCAAACGCGTCGATACGGGCGAAGATGGCACCGTTATCGGCGAGTTCCGAGCGACTGGCCTGCGCCCGAAATGCCTTGATGAGATGACCCGCAAAGGCGTCGTCATTCCTGCTGAAACTTTTGACCCATCAAAACCCCTTCTCAGTGTTGGGGCAAAGAAGAGTGGGGGCAAAAATGGATGAGCAGGTCATTCTCTATGTCCTGGCCTTCTCATCGGTTTTTCTGGGCGCGCGGTCGCTGATCGATTTTGGCAAGGAGGCGAGAGACAAGTCTCTCGTCAATAAACGCCTCAGAGCCCAGGCCGAGACAGACACGATCGCGGAAGCTGTCATGCAGCTGCGCCGAAAACGCGGGCTTGATGAAGATGGCAACCGGGTCATCAAAAATGACTGGCTGGGACGCCTCGTGGCGCGGTCCGGGCTCGATTACAAACCGACTTTATGGCTTGCTATGGCGCTTGGCGCAGGCGCGCTTGCGGCGGGATTAGCGTATTATTTCTCTGGTCTGATGGCCGCCATTGCTGCCTTCCCGGCAGTCACCATTGGTGGGCCTTACCTGGTTCTCAGCATGCTCGGATCGAAGCGAGAGCGCGCGCTGGGAGAGCAATTGCCAGACGCGCTGGAGATAGTCGTGCGCAGTCTGCAGGCAGGACACCCCGTTCCTACCGCCATCGCATTGGTCGGTAAGGAAACGCCGGACCCGCTGGGATCGGAATTCGGCCTTGTCGCGGATGAGATCTCGTTCGGCTCCAGCCTCGATCAGGCGATTGAGAAAATGGCGGCGCGTACAGAGCATCCTGACATCAATCTGTTCAGCGCGATTGTTCGCCTGCAGACGAGGACGGGCGGCAATCTCGCCGACTTGCTGGCCACCAATTCGCGCACCATTCGCCAGCGCCAGAAGATGCGCCTCAAGATCAAGGCGGCGTCTTCGGAAGGACGCATGTCCGCACTGATCCTGACAGCTGCACCCTTTGTCGTGCTGGCGGCGATGCACTTCCTGACCCCAAGTTTCTATGGCGATGTCATTCACGTGCCGATGATCCAGTACGCTCTCGGCGGTGCACTGGTCTGGATGACCATAGGCAATCTGGTCATGCGCAAAATGACTAATTTCAGAATCTAGGAGGCCGGACATGTTGGAAACAATCCTGAACAGCCCGAGCCTGATGGCACTTTGTGTGTCAGCGCTCAGTCTTGCCCTTTTCCTGCCGGCGACCATTATCGCCTCGCGCTTTCGCAACCGGATCGAGGGACGTCTGGTGGGGAATTCAAACGGCGCAGCGACCATTTCTGACAAGCCTCGTCATGGCTGGCTGGCCCAGCTCGGCAATACTGGCGACGGCGCGCCAAGCGACGAGGAAACCCGTCTGCGCAGTCAGATGATGCGCGCCGGATACTTCTCAAAGAATGCGCCCTACATCTTTTTCGGCATCCGTGCGATCAGTCTGATCGCGCCGCAATTTATCCTTTTCATCGCAGCACCTCTGCTGCCGTTCAAACTCACGGGACTGACCTTGCTCTCGGCATCCGTGATCGCGGCGGCCATTGGCTACATGCTGCCTTCCATGTTCCTGAACCGTCAGATCGAGCAGCGCGAGCAACAATACCGGGATGGATTCCCGGATATGATGGACCTGCTTGTCGCATGCGTTGAAGCTGGCCTCAGCCTGGATGGCGCGATCATTCGCATCGCCGAAGAGCTGCAATATCGCTATCCGATCCTGTCGCGCCAATTGCACATGATGAGCCTGGAAATGCGCGCAGGCCGGGATCGCAACACCGCGTGGGGCAATTTTGCTGAGCGGCTGGGCCTTGAAGAAGCGCGCTCATTGGCGACCATGCTGAAACAGTCCGAAGAGCTCGGCACAAGTATCGGTGAAACCCTGCGTGTTTATGGCTCGGACATGCGTGAAAAGCGGATGCTACGCGCCGAGGAGAAAGCCCTGGCGCTTCCGGCAAAGCTGGTTCTGCCACTCATCATGTTCGTGTTTCCGACGCTACTCGTCGTCCTGATGATGCCGGCCGTTGTCCGCATGATCTGGGTGTTCAGTGGCGAAGGACTGTAAGCGACAAGGCTTATCCCTTCACATTGCAGGGCATTCCGCGATGCGTGCGTAGAAAACGTCTGTCGTGGTCAATCCGTGCGCGTACGCCCTCAACAGGGCACGTAACGCCAGACACACAAAAGGCCTGGCATCGTAATCTGCTGGAAACCGATACCAGGCCTTTAGTGTCTTGCAGCGTTCACCGGAGATGGAGAAGTGAACGGACCCGATCCCTGCGGGTCCTGCAATCTGCCTCGCCTAAGAGGCCGGGATAAGTTTAGTCGGCGCCGAGCGTTGCTCAGGGACCGTAGGCACTTTGACTTCGCTCTCTTCGGTGCCGAGCATCACTTTGATCTGCTTGTCCGCTGGTTGACGGGCGACCACACGGCGCGTTACGCGGCGCGGCGCTGTCCGCGCGGCCGCAACCTTAACCGCCGGTGTGGCGACTTGCTGGCGATCTGGCTCGCGTGCGCCCCGCAGGGCAAGCGAGAGATCCCCGAGGCTGGACGCCACAGACAGTTTCTTTGCGTCTTCTACGGTGACAGCAAGCGTGGCGCGCGCGAAAAGTTGCGGCTGCTCACTCAAAGGATCATCATTAGAGTCAACCGCAAGCACTTCAACATTTTGCAGCAAAACCTCGGCCACGAGGTTCGTCGCACGGGTATTGCGCCCCTTGTCCTGTGTGAACAGTACATCGACTTTATCGCCCGGGAGAACGAATCCGGCGACACCGCGGACATCGTCCATGCGAACTGTGTAGGCGCGATAGCCCGGTTCCAGGCGGCCTGCCAGTGAGGCGCGCGTTCCAAGCGGCGAGAGACGTGAATCAAGGATCGGCTCACCCGGCTGGAATTCTGTCAGCGCGAGGCGCTGCGCATACTCGTTCGACCCGATTTCGAGGTCGTGCGTGAAGTAGCCGTAAGGCGCCTTGCTTTCGGGCCAGCGCTCGACGGTGACGTTTTCGGCGGTGACCGCATCGCCGCGAACGATCACGTCAGAAGCGACGACCACGTTAACTTCATTCTCCACGGGCATAGAGATCTCGGTCACGACCGGATCCGCCTCCGGATCAGGCTTGGTCATCTGCCAGGCGACATATGTGGCGGCAAGGCCCAGCGCGGCTGATGCGCCTAGTGAAATAGCGGGTGACATACGCATGTTCGGCTCCATTCCTACCCTCGCAGTTTACCACCAGGTGACTAAACGGAGCCCTAGGCTAATCGAGCAAAATATCGGATCGCATTAAGCATAACGGGCACCGTCCGACGCTTTTCGATGCGACATGTGCCAACAATGTCGCAGATACCTGCGCAGGCAGGTATCCATGGCGCATCTGCTCACTCCGCAAGCCAATTGGAATTCATCGGCTCTGGACACCTGCCTTCGCAGGTGTCGGCGGATTTGGCTGAGCCTGAAACGCCCGTTCCCCAAAAAACAAAACCCCTGCCAAACAGGCAGGGGTCATGTACTATACAGACTCTACGCCGAGCTTAGTCTTCAGACGGCTCGAGAATCTGACGGCCGCGATACATGCCTGACTTCAGGTCGACATGGTGCGGACGGCGAAGTTCACCAGAATCCTGGTCTTCGATATATGTATTGCCTTTAAGGCGGTCGTGCGAACGGCGCATGCCACGGCGCGACTTGGTAATCTTACTCTTAGGGACAGCCATTTGCGTGCTCCAAAACGGGTTTCGAGGCAAGCCTCGTGAAATTCAAACCGCGCACATACCGGAACCGTTCCCTGCGCGCAAGGGGGGATCACTGCTTAAACCAGTCGCGACTGTGTCACGGCAGCGCCGATAAAGCTTGCAAACAGCGGGTGTGGCTCCATGGGACGGGATTTAAGTTCAGGATGGTATTGAACCGCGATGAACCAAGGGTGGTCTTCCAGTTCGATGATTTCCGGCAAGACACCATCAGGCGACATTCCCGAAAATACCACGCCATGTTTCTGCAATGCTTCGACATACGCCGTGTTCACTTCGTATCGGTGCCGGTGGCGCTCCGAAATATCCAAAGTGCCATAGATTTCAGCAACTCTGGATCCCTCCTTCAAGCGCGCGGGGTATGCGCCGAGACGCATTGTGCCGCCCATATCAGTCGTCTCATCCCGCGTGACGAGCTCGTTGCCCTTGGTCCATTCAGACATCAGCCCCACCAACGGCGTATCGGTCGGACCGAATTCCGTAGTCGATGCGTCTTTTATACCAGCGAGGTTTCGCGCTGCTTCGACGACAGACAGCTGCATGCCGTAACAGATCCCGAAACATGGCACTTTTCGTTCCCGCGCGAATCGGGCGGCGCGCATTTTTCCGCGTGCTCCGCGCTCTCCGAAGCCGCCGGGCAGGATGATCCCATCCACGCCTTCCAGGATGTCAATCGGCGCGGTTTCGTCATCAAACTCTTCGGAATTGATCAGCTTGATATCGACCCCGACATTGTTCGCGAGGCCGCCATGCTGCAGCGCCTCCATGACCGACTTATAGGCGTCCGGGACGTCGGTATATTTGCCGACCAGGCCAATACAGACATTGCCGTCGGGATTGTGCACGGTCCGCGCGATCTGATCCCATTTCGAGAGATCCGGTACAGGCGCATCGTCAATGCGGAAATGCTGCAGGACTTCCTTGTCGAGCCCTTCTTCGTGGTACGCGGACGGAACATCATAAATATGCCCGACATCGCGCGCTTCGATGACGCTGCTGGGGCGGACATTACAGAAACTCGCAATCTTGCCCTTTTCGGTTTCCGGGATCGGGCGATCACAGCGACACAAAAGGATTTGCGGCTGGATACCGATTGATCGCAGCTCCTTGACAGAGTGCTGCGTTGGCTTGGTCTTCATCTCGCCCGCTGCCGGGATATAGGGCAAGAGAGTCAGATGTATGAAGCAAGCCCGCTCCGGGCCAAGTTCCTGGCCGAGCTGTCTGATCGCTTCGAAGAATGGCAGGCCCTCAATATCGCCGACCGTGCCGCCAATCTCGCAGAGGACAAAATCAACCCCTTCGCCTGCGTCGGACAGGACGAAGTCCTTGATTTCATTGGTGACGTGCGGAATGACTTGGATCGTTGCGCCGAGATAATCTCCGCGGCGCTCTTTCTCGATAATAGTCGAGTAGATCCGGCCCGTGGTAATATTGTCCGACTGGCGCGCTGATACGCCGGTGAATCGTTCATAATGGCCGAGATCCAGATCCGTCTCAGCGCCATCATCGGTGACAAAGACTTCGCCATGCTGGCGCGGGCTCATCGTGCCCGGATCGACGTTCAGATAAGGGTCGAGCTTTCTGAGCCGGACTTTATAGCCCCTGGCTTGCAGCAATGCCCCGAGTGCTGCGGAAGCGATACCTTTGCCTAAGGAAGACACCACGCCGCCAGTAATGAAAATATAGCGAGTCATGGGAATGCAGATTGCCTGATTCGCGACCCACCCCGATAGGGTGAATCAGGATTAATATGGATTATTGTGGATCTGCCGGTTCGGCGAGCGGATCTTCATTGGCCGGTTGGGTTTCTGAGGCAGGTTGCTCATCTGTGGATGTGTCCGTCGCGAGGGGATCCTCCAGCAAGGACTCATCGCTGTTCAGAATATCTTCCAGACCTTCGATGTTGAGCTGATCGGTCTCAGACGCGTCAGGCTGCGATTCTTCGAGCTCGCGCTGGACGTCTGTCAGGCCGCCGGAATTTTCATGCGTGGCAAGCGTTGTCAGCGTCAGGCTGGAGATGAAAAAGATCGCGCCGAAAATGATCGTCGTTCGAACCAGCGCGCCTTTGACGCCCTGCCCTGACATCAATCCGCCACCTGCGCCGCCACCACCGCCGCCGCCAATACCCAGCGCGCCGCCTTCGGAGCGCTGCATCAGTACCACGATCACCAGCACGATCGAGACGAGAATATGGGCGACAAGGATAACGTTGGTCATGTCAGGTTCCTGAATCTCAAGCCGCGGGCCTTACGCTTTTCTCACGCATTCGCCAACCCCTGAGGGTCAGTGAATCTCGATCCGATCAGGCAACCGCTGCAGCGTAAATGGCCATGAAATCGTCTGCCTTCAAGCTCGCGCCGCCAATCAGGCCGCCATTGACGTTCTCAATCGCAAGAATCTCAGCCGCATTGCCCGGTTTTACGGAACCGCCATAAAGAATACGGACATCCCGGCCGCGATCCTGGTAGAGCTCGATCAGGAGGGCGCGGATCACGCCATGCACTTCGGCGATTTCCTCACCGCTCGGCACCAGGCCTGTGCCAATCGCCCAAAGCGGCTCATAGGCGACGACCAGCGTCTCGTTTTCCGCCAATGTCGGCACAGACTTGCGCAAAATGCGCACGACGGTGTCCTTGGTTTCGCCGCGCTGGCGCTGGGCAAAGCTTTCACCGACGCAAATAATCGGCGTAATCCCCGCGCGCAGGCAGGCATGAGCCTGCTCCTGGACATAAGCGCTTCGCTCGCCGTGCTCGGAGCGACGCTCGGAATGGCCAACAATGACGTAGCTTGCCCCAGCGTCGGCGAGCATCTCTGCCGACAGATCACCGGTAAACGCCCCGGAGGCTTCCGGGTGGCAACTTTGAGCGCCGACCTGCAATCGGTCTCCAGCCATGTCTGCCATTGGCACGACCAGCGTTGAGGGCGGACAGATGAGGCAATCAGCCTGATCCGGGAAATCCTTCAGCATCTCAGTTGTCTTTTTCGCCTCTTCAAGGCTTGATTTCAGGCCATTCATTTTCCAGTTGCCTGCGATCAGAGTACGCACCATACCAGTCACCATCTTGAACAAGTTCGTGCGCTCGCCTAGCAAGCTGTGCTGAAACTCACAAGCGATCCTGAAGTAAAAGGTCTGAAGACATGCTAACTCCGTTGCGCAATATGCTCCGCTCTCCTGCGGCCGGCGGAATTTTCGTCATTGTGATTATCGCGATGGCGGCCTGGGGTGTGACGGACATATTCACTGGCGGATCGGGGAACAGTTTTGCCAAATCTGGCGACCGGGCTGTCACAGATCGGATGTTCGATTCGACGCTCGAGCGTGTGCTACGAACGCAAACCGATGAACGCGGGCGATCTCTGACCAAAGAAGAAGCGATGGAACGCGGCATTGTCGACGGCTTGTTCCAGGACCTGACGCGTGAGACACTTTTGACCTCTTATGCTGACGCCCAGGGCATCTCTGCCACGACTGGCGCGATTGCAGAGCGCATTCGAACCGACCCGATTTTCCAGGACACAACCGGCGTCTTCGACCCTGTGCGCTATTCACAATTGCTTGACGCAAACGGGTTTCGCGAAGCCGACTATGAATCCGACCTTGAATCGGAGATGACCCTATCCCGACTGCAACGCGTTCCGTTGGAAGGCCTGAAAGTCCCGACCGCTCTCGCGCGCCTGCAAGCGGCCTATACCGGCGAATTGCGCGGCGCGTCCTGGTTCATGTTGCAGCAATCAGCGCTGCCTGAGATAGGCGAACCGACCGAAGAAGAGCTGCTCGAACTATATGAATCGCGGAAAAATGCCCTTCGTGAGCCGGAGCGGCGCGGCGTCAGCCTGATCCATCTGACGGCCGATGACTTCATCTCTGAAAGCGACGTAACCGAAGAGGATATTCTTGCCTACTACGAGGCCTACAAAGCCGAAAGATATACCGGTCCGGACACGCGCACATTCACCGAATTTGCCTTCCCCAGTGAAGCCGTTGCGCGGGCGGCGCTTGGACGGATCGCTGGCGGCGCCGCCGCGGAATCGATTGATACAGCGATTTCGACGCAGGAGCGGACCGGGCGGCGCGAACTCATCGCCAATGACCGCCTCGCCGATCAGGTCTTTTCACCAGGCGCGCAACCTGGATCCATTCACGGACCGCAGCCGAATAGCGGCCAGTATATCGTGATCCGTCTGGAATCGATCACGCCCGGCGATGCAACGCCATTGGAAGTCGTCCGAGACGAGATCGAAACCGAGCTCGCGCGCGATCTTGCCATCGGCCTGTTCTATGACGCCTTGCCACAGTTCGACGATTTGCTCGGCACCGGCGCGGATCTGGAAACGATCGCTGAAGGTATCGGAACGCCTGTCCTGTCGTTTGCACCAGTCGATGCAAACGGCGTGACCAAGGATGGCCGTCGCTATCTTCCGCTGGTGACAGCGCCAGGACTGTTACAGATGATTTATGCGCAGGCTGAAGGGCGAAATACCGAGCGGTTCGGCGAAGACGAGGCGACATGGCTCGCACGCGTCGACTCGATCGTGCCGGAGCGCCTGCCAGAATTCGAAGAGGTCCGCGAAACCCTCGTCACAGCCTGGAAACAGCAACAGCAATCCGAGCAGCTGCAAACTGTCTCGGCGCAGATCGAAGCGGCTATCGCAAGCGGCGAAAGCACGCTGGCGCAGGAAGCAGAGAAATATTCCGGTACAGTCGAAAGCCTGCCGCGTCCGATCACGCGCACGAATACAGACCTACAGATCCCGCGCCCGCTGATCAGCGGTATGTTCTCCGCCACTGAAGAAGGCGATACATTCTCCCTTCCCGGCCTGCAGAACCAGATGATCATCATGCAGGTGACCAGCATCGAGCGTCCAACCGATGAGACGCTGGATGCGCTGGCGCAGTCGACGGCGATTGAGATTCAGAACGGTGTCGCTGAAGATCTGTTCGCGGCCTACCTGATCGGTATTTCGACCCATGTCGATCTGGATACCAATCCTGCGGCCTTCGATGCCTACAAAAGAAGCCTCGTGACCGAACAATGACCCGAGATCAGTTACTGGTCCGACGACGACCAGGCGACCTGGAAACGCCGGTTTCAGCGATGCTTAAACTGGGGGCGGATGAGCCCGGCAGCTTTCTGTTCGAGTCGATCCACGGCGGCGAGCGGCTGGGTCGTTATTCGTTTATCGGCCTGCATCCGCAGCGCTGGATGCGCGTACTCGACGGCATCGGCGAAGAAAGCGCGCATCGGGATTTTTCGGACGCGCAGAAGCTGGACCTGAGCCCGCTCGACGCGCTGCGCAGCTTTGCCGAACAAGCGCGCGCCGACGCGGACGCTGAAGAAGACCTGCCGCCCATGGCGAGCGGAGCCTTTGGCTATATTGGCTATGATTTCATCCAGCATGTCGAACCTGTCCAAATCACAAATCCCGACACGCTGAATGTTCCCGAGGCTTTGCTCGTCATTCCCGGCGTCGTTCTGATCTTCGATCACTTGTATCAGGAACTGGTCCTCGTTGGACGTCACGCGCCAGGTGACGCGGCCAAGGCCAATGCGCTGCTGGACAAGGTCGAGAACGCGTTGGAGAGCCCGCCCCCCATCTCGCCGCGTGACGGAGAGAGCCAGGACCTCGAATTCGCTTCGAATACGTCCAAGGACCAGTATTTCGACATGGTCAAAACGGCGCGCGACTATATCAAGGCGGGCGACATCTTTCAGGTCGTCCCGAGCCAACGGTTCAGCGCGCCTTTTGGACGCAAATCGATCAGTTTCTATCGCGCGCTCCGGCGGCTCAATCCTTCCGCTTTCATGTTCCATATGAATCTCGGCGACGTTCGTCTGGTCGGATCCAGCCCTGAGATCCTCGTTCGGGTCCGCGATGGCCGTGTCGCGATCCGACCAATCGCAGGCACGCGCCCCCGCTCAGGCGACCCGGTGATTGATGCGGAGCGCAAAGCTGATCTGCTCGCCGACAAGAAGGAAATCGCAGAACATCTGATGCTGCTTGATCTTGGCCGCAATGATGTCGGCCGCGTCGCCGCCTATGGCAGCGTTGAAGTGACCGAGCGCTTCATTGTCGAGCGCTACAGCCATGTCATGCATATTGTTTCGCATGTTGAAGGCGACCTGCGCGAAGGCCTGTCAGCAGTCGATGCGCTGATCGCGGGATTGCCAGCCGGAACTGTATCGGGCGCTCCGAAAATTCGCGCCATGCAGATTATCGATGAGCTCGAACAGAATGCCCGCGGGATCTATGGCGGCGCGATTGGCTATTTCGGCTGGAATGGCGACCTCGACACCTGTATCGCTTTGCGCACGGCCGTGCTGAAGGACGGACAGCTGCATATCCAGGCGGGCGGCGGTGTCGTGCTCGATTCGCAGCCGCAATACGAGTTCGACGAGACCGTTCACAAGGCGAATGCCCTGAAGAAAGCTGCGGCGCTCGCCGCGCGTTATGAGTTCGACCAATGAGCCTCGCCAAACAGATCCTCGTCATCGACAATTATGACAGTTTCACCTGGAATCTGGTCCACTATCTGGAAGAGATTGGTGCACGGACGCAGGTCATCCGGAATGATGAGAAATCCGCTGCAGAGGCACTGGCGCTGAAACCGGACGGTATCGTGCTGTCCCCCGGGCCTTGCACTCCGAACGAAGCAGGTATCTGCGTCGAGGTCGTCCAGACTGCGCCGAATGATCTGCCTATTCTCGGGGTCTGCCTCGGTCATCAGAGCATTGGCGCGGCTGAAGGCGGCGAAATCATCACCGCCAAGGAAATCCGTCACGGCAAGATCAGCCAGATCCGTCATGAGAACGGCCCTTTGTTTGACGGCCTGCCAGAGACGTTTGACGTGGTGCGCTATCACTCATTATCGATCCGCCCCGAAGACCTGCCAGACACGCTGATCGCGGATGCGTTTACCGCTGATGGAGAGATCATGGCGGTGCGGCACACGTTACGGCCCGTCTATGGGGTGCAGTTTCACCCTGAGAGCATCCTCACCGAACACGGTCACGCGCTGCTGAGGAACTGGCTAAAAATCTAGATCAAGCTCCGCCTCAAGCTCTTCTACATCTGTTTCTCCCGCCGCTTCGGCCACGGAAGCCGCGTTACCTTTGCGCAGCGGGAATTTCAGGAAATGTCGGAACACAATCCAGGTCATTCCGAGCATCGCCGCCGCCGCGACACCGGCTTCGATTTGAGGCAGCATTTCGACATCGACGCCCTGCAGAAATGGAGTGGCTGCCACCCAACCAAGAAGCCCTGCGGTCGCAAGCTGCATCAACGTGTAGAAAGAGCGATAAATAAACTCAAAAATGGGTTGGAAAAAACGCTGAATCGCCAATGCGACGCGGCGAAGAAAGCTGCCGATTATCTTCAGCAACTTTAGCAGCGGTCGCCCCAAAAACCACAGCAAGATCCAGAACCCTGCAATTGTGCTCGCCGTTCCGAGCGGCCATGTCACGACGTCTGCTGGCATGGAATGTCTCCCTCAAAGCTCATTAACTTGACGTAATGTTTTGCCAATATCGGCACAAATCCGGAACTGAGGCAAATCTCTGCGTGTCGCAGTGTCTGCGGCTAGATGTCGAGTTTGAAATTGTCGCCGGGCTCAACGGAAGGATATCGCCGCCAGGTGCTGAGCGATATCGGGGCCTTCAAATCGATCAGCTTGCGCTCGACCAGGTCCCAGCCTTCAGCGCGGAGCACATCGTCCACAGTGGTTTTCCGGTCGCAGGCGGCGAGGAGCTTCAGCCCGTCCTGAATGGCGAGGCTTTCAGCGCGGCATACATGCAGCGTCTCGAGACCGTGGTCGATGAAGTGCTCTAGCGCAGTTTGCCCGCCATTGATGGCGATTCGGCCGCCGCCTGACGCCACCATTCGCATCATGTTGTCGAGCCCCATGGTCGCTGGATTCCACCACCAACCGCCTTCCTTATGCTCAAGCGCCGTGACACTGCGGGTCATGATCGTGCGAACACGCTGCCTTGTATTGGGGATGGCCTCATGCGCCCGGCGCCCCATGATCACGGCAGCGCAGGCGTCCAGCAGCGCCTGATATCGTTTGCTGTCTATAGCGCTCTGCAGGGCGCCAGGGATCTCCCCAGTATTGGTGGCAATGCAATCGTTTCGGCAGGTCATGGCATAGCCATGAAGATCCCACGTCACCGGAAGGCTCATCGCTGTGTTCCCCTCGTATCAGCCGTGTTCGGAATAACGCTCATATCCCCCTAGGCACAATCAGACACTGCTTTATACCGCCAATCATGACGACACATTCAATATCTTCAAGCTTGAAATTGCTCGCTGCGGGGCAAGCCTTGTCCCCAGAGGCGCTGGATGAGGCCTTCGGATCAATTCTGTCCGGGGATGTTCCGCCTGAGCAAATCGGCGCATTTCTGATGGGCCTGGCGGTTCGGGGCGAGTCCGGCGCGGAACTGTTAGCGGGTGCGAAAACGCTTCGCGCGAATGCCCGCACGATCGATCTGGAAGGACCGACGCTTGATACATGTGGAACAGGCGGGCTTGGCTGGACGAGCCTGAATACGTCCACAGCCAGCGCGATTGTCATCGCTGCCGCAGGTGGACGCGTCGCCAAGCACGGCAACCGCTCCGTCCCACCCAAGACTGGAAGTGCGGATGTGCTAGAGGCGCTCGGCGTCGAGCTCGACCTTACGGAAGCCCGCTTCAGAGATTGCATCGAACAAGCTGGTGTCGGCTTCCTGTTTGCGCGCTCACATCATAGTGCGATGCGGCATGTCGCGCCGGTCCGCGCGAGCCTTGGTATTCGCACGATTTTCAACCTGCTCGGACCGCTCTCGAATCCGGCCTCCGCCACGCACCAGGTGCTAGGCGTAAACGAGGCGAGATGGCTGAAGCCGATGGCAGAGGCGCTGCGCGACCTAGGGATTACCCGCGCCTGGGTGGTTCACGGCGCCGATCCTGATGGCACGGTTATCGACGAGCTGTCGATTGCCGGAGAAACGCAAGTCATCGAAGTGAACAATGGCGCGCTGACCGAACTCACTATCGTGCCTGAGGATGCCGGTCTCGGCCGCAATCGCCTGAGTGCGCTCGCTGGCGGTCCTCCCGAAGAAAATGCCCTTGCCATACGCGATCTGTTGGACGGCCGACCGGGCCCGTTCCGCGATGCCGTGGTCTTGAACGCAGCGGCGGGACTTCACGTCCTGGGTCTCGCGCAAGATCTCAAAGCCGGCGCGGAAAAAGCCGAGACGGCGATCGATAGCGGCGCAGCTTCTGAGACGCTCAAAAAGCTGGTCGCCGCTTCAATTGGGCACCACCAATGAGCACGGCGCTGGATCGCATCATCACCTATAAGCGCGGCGAAGTCGCAGCTTTGAAACGCGAGCAGTCGATGCAAAGCCTGCTCT
The DNA here is from genome assembly GCA_041984335.1 of Henriciella sp. Lineage (GTDB taxonomy): Bacteria > Pseudomonadota > Alphaproteobacteria > Caulobacterales > Hyphomonadaceae > Henriciella. The sequence continues at coordinate 62,255 of JBHIYI010000005.1, forward strand.
CAGACGCGAAGGGCCAGTCCCGTCCCAGAGGCTTTTCAAAACGATTGAGCGATATCGCCGAAACGAGCGAGAATGCGCTGATTTGCGAAATGAAGCGCAAAAGCCCTAGCGCAGGAGAAATCCTGCCCGGCGCAGATCCGACCGCCATCGCAGCACAGTACGAAGCGGGCGGCGCGGCTTGCCTTTCGGTGCTCACAGATGGACCGAGTTTTGGCGGCAGCCTCACCGATTTCGCTGCTATTCGCGCTGCCGTCTCGTTGCCCATGCTGCGCAAGGATTTCATGATCGATCCGATTCAGGTGGCTGAGGCGCGCGCCCACGGCGCTGATGCGGTCCTGGTCATCCTGTCCTGCACCGATGATGCGCTGGCGCTGGATCTGACACAGGCCGCGATGGATCTCGAAATGGATGTCCTGATCGAGACCCATGATGCAGATGAAATCGAGCGGGCTCTGGCCCTGCCCTCACCCCTGATCGGGATCAATAATCGCGATCTCAAAATCATGAAAACAGACCTCGCCACCAGCGAGAACCTGTCCGGAATGATCCCTTCCGATCGCGACTTTGTCTCGGAAAGCGGGATTAGCGAGCCAGGCGACATTGTCCGATTGCGCAAGACCGGGGCGCGGCGCTTCCTGATCGGCGAAAGCCTGATGAAGCGGCCCGACCGGGAACAACATGTGGCGTCCCTGCGCCGCGCGCGATGACGCTGGAGCTTCGCAAGTTTACCAAACGCGATATTCCGGAGCTGTTTCCCTGGTTCGGAACCGAGCGGGACGTCCTGCAATGGGCCGGAGCCGCTCTTTCCTGGCCGTTGAAGCGCAGCGAATTCATCGACCTGATCAAACAGCATCGCGGCGCGGCACCGCAACGTGAAGTCTGGGCCGTTTGGCAAGGTGACGTGATGATCGGGCACTTTCAGATCGTCCTGAACCGAAGACTGCGGACGGCGGGACTTGGACGAATCGCCCTGAAGCCTGAGATGCGGGGCCGCGGCCTGTCGAGGCCGCTCATCGACCTGAACCTCGAGCAAGCCTTCTCTCATGATTGGGTGCACCGCGCAGATCTGATGGTTTACAGCCAGAATAAAGCTGCGATCCACCTCTATCAGTCGGCGGGATTCATTCTCGAGGGTACCCGCCGCGAGACGACGCCGATCGGCGACGAGATCTGGGACACCCACATCATGAGTCTCCTGAGACGCGAATTTGACAGAAGAACAGAACGAGAATAAACATAACAGGAACAGATTCGCATTTCTGGAGGAACTCCGTGCTCACAACCAAACAAAAAGAGCTGCTTCTTTTTATTCATGAACGGATTAAGGCCGATGGCGTTTCTCCCTCTTTTGACGAGATGAAAGAGGCGCTGAACCTCGCGTCCAAGTCGGGTATTCACCGTCTGATTGTGGCTTTGGAAGAGCGCGGCTTCATTCGCCGGCTCGCCAATCGCGCGCGGGCGTTGGAAGTTCTGAAGATGCCCGATTCGGCAACGCCCGCCGCACCACCACGGGGGCGGCAGACTTTCCGCCCGAGCGTCGTTGGCTCGAAAACGCCCGATATGGGTCGCAGCACCATTCCGGTCCTCGGCCGAATTGCCGCCGGTGTCCCGATCACAGCGATCCAGAACGAAGTCGACCGGGTCACCCCGCCAGAAGAATATGCCGATAGCGATGCTCACTATGCGCTTGAAGTTAAAGGCGATTCCATGATCGAAGCGGGCATTCTGGATGGCGACATTGTCATTCTGAGACGCACTGACAGCGCCAATTCCGGCGACATTGTCGTCGCATTGATCGATGATGAGGAAGCGACGCTCAAGCGCCTGCGCAAGAAGGGCGACTCCGTCGCGCTGGAAGCGGCCAACCCGGCTTACGAAACACGCATCTTCGGGCCGGACCGTGTCCGCGTGCAGGGTCAACTGGTCGCGCTCATCCGTAAGTACGAATAGCGCACCGCGCTGCGCTGACGCTCCCTCATGTACATTTACGCCAGGCCCGCTTGCCACAAGCGGGCTTGGCTTTTTTCCTGTACCGGTTGCCACGGCGTTCCAGTGAGACGCCATTCTCATGCACCACTTCAGACCAGTTGACGACGGTCGCGCGCTTCACCCACTCGCAGACCGGCGCGGTTTCGGCTGCGAGTACGACCTGTGTGTCCGCGAACGCCTCGCAATCGATGGATTGTGGGGCGCCCAATAGCAGAATGGACGCGTCATGGAACATGATCGGGCAATTCTCGCTCAGCGGGCAAGTTCTTGTTCGCACCTCATCCGAAAAACGTAGCGGTCCCAGACTGTCCCCATCCAGGAAACCGATGCGCTCGACGCTGCCGAAGGCGGAGTCCAGATAGACATCACCCGACGGTGCCCAATGAATCCGGTCTCGCGCCGCGTTCAACCAGACCGAACACGCGCCGATCACAAGCAGGACAGCCAATACCAAACGCCCCAGTCCTCGGCCCAATACGCAAATAGCGATCATGGCGGCAGAGAACAGCGCCAGGCTCGCCGCCGGCATCTTGGGCAGTGCGAGGTCCGGATAAAGGCCCCATGCCTTGACCATATGGGCGATGCCCAGAACCCACTCCAGGGACACTCCAAAAGCCCTCAGGGCAATGCCGTCCCACCCCAGCGGAGAGAGCAGCAAGGCCGCGGCGGCAAGCGGCGCGCTGACCAGGCTTATGATCGGCATGGCCAGCATGTTGGCGAAGATCCCGAGGCCCGCGGCGCGCTCGAAATGATAGAGCGCGAATGGAATTGTCGCGAGGCTGGTGACCAGGGACGTGACCGCCACCGACTTGATCCAGAACGCAACACCGCGCCTGGTCTGTCCTCTCGCGCGCTGGCGGACTTTCCAGGCCTCATAAGTCGATACCAACGCGAGCGTCGCAGCAAACGACATCTGGAATCCCGGCGTGAGCACGCTCCAGGGGGCAATGACGATAATGATCATCATCGCAATCGCGAGCGATCTCTGGGTCAGCGCGACGCGATCCACCAATACTGCGCCAAAGAAAACCAGGGCCATCACATAGGCGCGCTGCGTCGAAACGCTGGCGCCGGACAAGATCAAATAGACACCGCAAACCAACAGTGCAGCGGCGGCGGCGGGCTTCTTGACCGCGTAACGCAAGGCCAGTGGCTCAATCAGCGCGAAGGCGCGCCAGACGAGGGCAAAAATCAGTCCGCCAACAATTCCGATATGAAGGCCCGAAATCGCCAGCAAGTGCGCGAGACCAGCCTGTCTCAGGGCATCCTGATCCGACTGGGACAGGAAACTGCGATCGCCCGATGCAAGCGCTGCCGCGAAGCCGCCGGCGCGCGCGCCAGCGCCTTCGCGAACATGTTGCGCAAGACGGCGACGGACCTGTCCAATCTGTAGCTGCACGGCTTGCAATGTGGTGTTCGGCGCTCCGATCCCACCGCCCTGGCACCGGCCCTGGACGTATCCGACACCGCCCAGTCCACTATACCAGGCCTGCCGGTCAAAGGCGTAATCGCCTTCTATCACCGGGGATGGCGGCGACCGCAGCGCGGCCCAGCATCGAACGAAGCGCCCGGGCTCTGTCTCCAGCCGCGAAATATGGGTCAATCGAACGAGGTCGGGTACTCTGTCAGGGGTCAGGCCATCAATGGCGTGGACCCGAATAACCAGCCGCACACCACGCTTGGCCGGTTCGACGCGCGTGATCCACCCTTCCAACATGACCGGCCCAAGGGGTTGCTCGATCTGGGCATGCGTCAGGCGCTGCGTGGCGAGACTTCCGGACAACGCGCCCAGTGACGCAAAAACCGCGATGCTCGCGATGGACTGAAACAAGACGCCTCGATCAAATCGTCGGCCGACCCAGATCATGATCCCAGCAACAATGGCGCACGCGACTATCCATGCGGGCGCGGGTTCGAACGCCACAGAGAAATACCAGACCGCGCCTGCCAGCATACCCAAGGCGCAAAATGTCGGGAGCCGCTCATGTGAGGTGAACTGCAATAAGGACGACGGAAAACGCCGCATCTTTCCTCCCACCCCTTGCGAAACTTTAGCAGAGCGTGTTGAAGCGGGGAAGTTTCATCCGAAACCCGTCAACCAGCTCCGAAAGTCGTCGATGACCGTCGTTACCCGTTTTGCCCCTTCCCCAACCGGAATGCTGCATATTGGCGGCGCGCGCACGGCGCTTTTCAATTATCTCTTCGCCCGGCGCCACGGCGGAAAGTTCCTGTTGCGCGTTGAGGATACAGACAAGGCGCGCTCGACGGATGAAGCCACGCAGGCGATTCTCGATGGGATGAACTGGCTTGGCCTGGACGCTGACGAAGACGTTGTTTTTCAGAGCAAAAATGCAACCCGTCATGCAGAATGTGCGCACCAGATGATGGCAAATGGCAAAGCCTTCAAATGCTATGCGACGCCGGAAGATCTGCAGGCCCGGCGCGACGCGGGCGAGGAAAAGCGCAAAGCTGCAAAAGCCGACGGTTTGAGCGAGGCTCAGCGCGATGCGCTCCTCGCCGAAGCTGATGAACTGCTCGCGCCTTACCGATCTCCCTGGCGCGATGGCGGCGATCCGCCGACGCCGGACGCGCCTTATACCGTGCGCCTGCGCGCGCCGGACGAGGATGAGATTAGCGTGGCAGATCATGTTCAGGGCGAGGTGACGATCAGAACGCGCGAGATCGACGATCTGATCCTGCTTCGCGCCGATGGAAGCCCAACTTATATGCTCGCCGTCGTGGTCGATGATCATGATATGGGCGTTACGCACGTGATCCGCGGCGATGACCATTTTCGCAATACATTCCGGCAGCTCCCGATCTATCAGGCGATGGGGTGGACCGTGCCGGAGTTTGCCCATGTCCCCATGATTCACGGCTCTGACGGCGCGAAACTCTCGAAACGGCACGGCGCGCTTTCTACACTGGCGTATCGCGATATGGGATATTTGCCCGAGGCAATGAATTCCTATCTCGTTCGCCTGGGCTGGAGCCACGGGGACCAGGAAGTCTTCACGATGGCTGAGGCGACCGCTGTTTTCGATCTAGACGGGATCAATAAAGCGCCCGGACGGCTTGACCTGGAAAAGCTGGGCGACGTCAATGCGCATTTCATCAGAACCATTGATGAAACGCGCCTGGTTGCGCTCCTCACGCCGGAAATCGAAAAGCTGACGCCCGTGAGCTCGGTTCTGACTGAGCGCGTGCAGCATGCCATATCGACCCTTAAGGAACGCGGCCAAACCCTGCCGGAGCTGGCTGAATCCTGCCGTTTCCTCTGGGACAGCAATGCCGAAAACCTCAACAAGAAAGCCCGTAAAGCCTTGCGCGAAGACGGGATCAATCGACTGTCAGAACTCCGTGAGGCACTAGACGGAACGGATTCTTGGACTATTGAAGCATTGCAGGGTGTTCTGGACACATATTGTGCAGTGCACACACTCTCCATGGGACAGGTTGGTCCGCCATTGCGGGCCGCGCTGACCGGAGGTCTGCCAGCGCCAGATCTCGCGCCCGTCATGAATTGGCTTGGCCGCGAAGAAGTCCTGGCACGTATAGATAAACACTTACCCGCCGCGGGTGGGTAAGAGAACGGAAGATGCATGAGGGCTGAGATGATCAACAAAACCAAACAAACCGATACCGCCAAGCTTGAGATCAAGGGCAAGGTCCTCGAGCTACCTGTTTTGAGCGGCACACACGGTCCCGACGTTGTTGACGTCAAACGCCTCTACGCGGATGGCGGCGTGTTCACCCTCGACCCGGGATTTACCTCGACGGGCTCGTGCGAAAGCCAGATTACGTTTATTGATGGAGAGGAAGGCATTCTCCTTCATCGCGGCTATCCGATTGATCAATTGGCCGAGCAGTCCGGGTTTCTGGAAGTTGCCTATTTGCTGTTGAACGGCGAATTGCCGACGCAGGCTGAATTCAGTCAGTTCAATGGTCTGGTGACCCAGCATACGCTGCTGCACACACAGATGGACCGGTTCTTCGATGGGTTCCGGCGCGACAGCCACCCAATGGCGATGCTGACTGGTACTGTTGGTGCCATGTCTGCATTCTATCCCGGCGCGATGGACAGTTCAGACCCAGTCGAACGAAACCTCGCTTATATCCGCCTGATCGCCAAAATGCCGACGCTCGCGGCCCGTATCTACAAATACACACAGGGCCAGCTCTTCGTTGATCCGCTCAACGAGCTGTCCTATGGCGAAAATTTCCTGCGCATGTGTTTCTCGGTTCCAGCGGAGAAATACAAGATCAGCCCGACGCTGGCGCGCGCAATGGACAAGATCTTCATTCTGCACGCCGACCATGAACAGAACGCTTCGACATCGACGGTGCGTCTGGCCGGATCATCGGGTGCTCACCCGTATGCAGCGATCGCTGCTGGCGTGGCGTCTCTGTGGGGGCCAAGCCATGGCGGCGCGAATGAGGCCTGCCTCAACATGCTCCGCGAGATCGGCACGGTCGACCGCATCCCGGAATATATCGAAAAATCTAAGGACAAGTCGGACAGCTTCCGCCTGATGGGCTTTGGTCACCGCGTCTACAAGAATTATGACCCCCGCGCGACGGTGATGCAGAAGACCGCACACGAAGTGCTCGATGAGCTCGGGATCGATACGCCGATCCTGCGGGTCGCCAAAGAGCTTGAACGCCTCGCCCTGGAAGACGACTATTTCCGTGACAAGAAGCTTTATCCAAACGTGGATTTCTATTCCGGCGTCATTCTGGATGCCATGGGCTTCCCGACCGACATGTTCACCGTGCTGTTCGCGCTGGCGCGGACGGTTGGCTGGTGTTCGCAGCTCAACGAGTTCATCGAAGATCCGTCGCAGCGCATTGGCCGCCCGCGTCAGATCTATACCGGCGCCGCCAAACGCGACTTCGTACCTATTTCGGAGCGTTAATCACGCCCAAAATTGATCGCGCCGCAATCTCAGGCGCCGCCTCATCGCGCTCTCCCATTCGGGAGAGCGCTTTGTTTTGGGCGTCTATCTGCGCCTGCAAGGCGCCTGCATTTGACAAGAGTTCGCCGGCGCGCTCGGCCAGAAGATCGGCCCGAAATCGCGTCTGTACGTATTCCGGCGCGATTTCTGTATCGTCGGCCGCGATATTGAGAAGCGTTATGTGTTCGGGCTTGTAGAGCAGATAACGCGCCAACGCCCAGGTGATCCATCCGGTCTTGTAACCGACGATGAAAGGCGTCCCCTGAACCGCCAGCTCGCTCGTCACCGTGCCCGAACAGGCAAGCGCAAGGTCGGCCGCGGCCATGATATCTGCTGGTTCGTCGCTCTCATCGGCAATCCCTGCCCAATCCGCCAGGCTGGGATAATCTGAAAGGAATTGCCCCCGCACGGAGGGCGCTGGCGCGACAACCACGTTCAAATCCGGGCGTTCGGATTTTAAAAGCCAGGCCGCCTCCATTAATACAGGCGCCACGCGCTTGATCTCGCTCGGTCGGCTTCCCGGCAGGATAAGGAGCATTTGCTCGGATTGCGCCAGGCCGAGCTTGCTCCGATAGGCGCTACGATCGCCGCGAGTCGTCCGACTAAGCGCCGGATTGCCCATTACCGTCACAGGCAGCCCAAAGGGCTTGTAGTAATCGGTCTCCATCTGGTGGATGCAGATCAAATGATCGACCAGGCTTGAGAGCGTCCTGGCGCGCCCCGGACGCGTGGCCCAGACTTGCGGACCGACCAGTTTGATCAGTTTGATGTCTGGATTGCGCTCACGAATGCGCTGCGCAACGCGCAACATGAAGCCCCATGAATCGACGAGAACAACCGCATCTGGCGCAAAATTCAGGATGGCATCAGCTGCAGCATCTGCCAGTTTGACCACGGTGCTATAGGCCTTCAGCCCCTCGAACAGACCCAGAATTGAGAGGGGAGCAATGTCGATGGGCGACTCGATCCCAACCTTTCTGAGTTCGCCGCCCCCAATTCCCGCCAGCTCGGCGTCTGGCGCCTGGGCTTTGATTGCCTCGGCCGTTTCACGCGCCAACAAGTCTCCCGACGGCTCGGCCGCCACGAGGAAAATGCGAGGCGCGGTCACGCGCTCCCGTCCCGCGGGAAGCCGAATAGAAAAATACCGAGCTCTTCCGCGCGGGCTTTGACCTGATCGACATCCACGATCAGCGCCCCGCCTGCCTCATAGCCAATGCCTGCGAGTCCCGCCCTGGCAACACCTTCAACCGTTTTTGCACCAATCGTGGGCAAATCGATACGGCGCTCCTGTTGCGGCTTCGGGCGCTTCACCAGAACGCCAATACGCTCCGCTTCTGCACCCCTGATTTCCTGAGGGAGGTCTGCGCAGCGCTTCAGCATCTCGTCTGTCCCCTCTTGCGCCTCGACGCAAAGCACCAGCCCGTCCGCGACGATGGCCCCTTGTCCGATATCCATTCGGCCAATCTCGAGGGCCACATAGGCGGCTTTCTCAAGATCCATGCGCTGCGTCTCCGAAGGGGCGGGGCCAGCCAGCAAACCCTCCGGCGCCTCCAGATTGCCAGCCGCCTCGTTGGCACCGATAATCTCGAACCCTTCATCTTCGAACACTTTGATCATGAAGGTCAGCAGTGCATCATCGCCTTTCCGCGCCGCGGAAATCGCTTTGGGCAGTAGTGCCATACCTTTCATATCAGGCTTCAATGCCTTGAAATCCGGACGCTTTACAACGCCCGCGAAGCAGACTTGCTGACATCCGGCCTGGCGAAAGGCCTTGAACGCTTTGCCGATCTCGGCAAGGCCGTTGACCTCGCCCGGAAACGATTCCAGCGCGGGTTCTTCAAATCCCTTCAGACGGAGAACATAAACGCCCTGCCCGCGAGCCACTGCGGCGTTCGCCACCTGAACCGGCAGCTCTCCCAAGCCTGCAATGATGCCAAGTGGCGCCAATCCGACCTCCTATCGCGGCAGACACAATGCGCGATTCTTGCTGCTGCGAATGAAATCAACGATTTGCATGACTTCTGGCGTTTCCGCAAATGTTGCCGCGGTGTCTTCCAGGCGTTCGGAGAAAGTTCCTTCCTTGGCGTATAGCATCCGATAGGCCGAACGAAGGCTGCGGATCGTCTCTCTGGAGAATCCGCGCCGCTTCAATCCGACGACGTTGAGCCCGGCAAGGTGCGCGTGATTGCCAACGACGGATCCAAACGGAATGACGTCGGCAACGAGAATGGACCCTCCGCCGACAAAGGCGTGATCTCCGATCCGGCACCATTGGTGGACCGCCACGGCGCCGCCAAACCACACTTGCTCTCCGACCGTCACATGCCCGCCAATGTGAGTATTGTTGGCAACGACACACTTGTTCCCGACAATACAATCATGGGCAGCGTGCGTATGCGCCATGAACAGGCAATCCGTGCCGACCCGGGTGACACCGCCATGCTCCGGCGATCCAGCATGCAACGTGGTATGCTCGCGCATGACCGTACGTGCGCCGACTTCAAGGCGGGATTCCGAACTATCCTTATAGCCCAGAACTTGCGGCGGCCCGCCCAGCACTGAACCCGGAAACACCTCGACGCTTTCATTCAGGAGTGTGCGCCCGATCACCGTTGATTTTGGATGAAGCGTGACATTGTCATGAAGCACAACATCCGGCCCGACATAAGCCATGGCGCCAATCGAAACGTTGGACCCGAGATCTGCGCCTGTTTCAACGACGGCGGTGGGGTGAATCGTGACGGTCATTTTGGTTTCTTCTTCGGCGCGACTTGTTTCTGAATCCAGGCGATCTCGCGCAAATACTGTCTCAGAGGTCGCGCCGGAATTCCACCCCAGGTTTCGCCCGCAGGAATGTCCCGGAAGATCCCGGATGCCGCCGCGAGCTGCGCGCCAGCACCGATATGAACATGATCCGCGATGCCCACGCGGCCGCCCATGACGACGCCGTCATCGATGCTGCTCGTGCCAGAAATGCCGGTAAAGCTCGCCATCATGACGTTCCGGCCGATGACAACATTGTGCGCGATCTGAACCAGGTTATCGATCTTTGTCCGCTCACCGATAATCGTGTCATCAAAGGCCCCGCGATCAACGCAGGTATTCGCGCCAATCGTGACCAGATCCTGAATGATCACCCTTCCCCATTGCGGGACATCCTCAGCGCCCTGCGGCCCCGCGGTCACGCCGAAGCCTGCCTCGCCGATACTCACGCCAGCGAGGATGGTGACATCGTTGCCGATCAGTGCGCAGCGGATCGCCGCGTTCGGTCCAATCTTGGTTCGCGCGCCGATCTGGACGCCGGGTCCGATCACGACGCCGGGGGCGATCTGCGCGTCTTCGCCGATTGCCGCGCCCGATCCGATCACCGCAGTAGGCGCAACCGTCGCACTCGGATGAATGGCGGGAGGTTTTCCAGCCAGCGCCCAGGCCTTGAGCTCGTAAAGGGCCTCTCCAGCGCGCTTGTGAGCGTATCGAGGATGAGACACCACCACGGGAACGACGCCTTCTGGTAGCGCGTCCGCCGCCTGCTGCGCAACAAAACACGCAGCGGCGGCTTCACTGACATCCACACCACGCCGGACGTCGCCTTCGAAGAAACAGATATCGCCCTCGCGCGCCTTGGCTGCGGCGGCAATCCCGCGGATTTCTGGATCCGCATCGACGCTGGCTTCTAGTCCACAGATATCAAGAAGGGTCCGCAATAAATGCGGACCCTTATAAGTGTAAAAACGCGCGTCGACTGGCATCAGCCCCCCGATACCTTACTTACTGTTGAGCAGGCTGCGTCGGAAGTTTCTGGCGCGTCACAGCAATGGTTGGCGTTGCAGCATCGAGCTTCGCGATGACCGACGCCGTTTTGTCTGTGGCTTCGTCGGAAAAGATCACGGCCGAACGGTCCAGAATGACATTGGCATTGTTCTCAGCCACAACCTCGCGCAGGACGGGCACAAGCGCATTGTTCAAGTCAATCAGCGCTTTGCGCTCAGTCAGCGCCAGTTCCTGCGCCGCGATCTGGCGATTCCGATTGAATTCGGCTGCCTTGCGCGCGTAGTTTTCGACTTCGGTTTTCAGAGCCGCGTCGGCACGCATAGCTTCCGGCGTCATGTTAGTTGTCTTGGCCTCGATGGCCTGGCCTTCTGCTTGCAGCTGTGTCGCTGTTGGCTGCAGCTCAGCCTGCATGGCAGATTCGATACCTTGAATCTTGGTCGCCACATCCAGACCAGCTTTGCTTTGCGTCAGGATCTGCGCGCGGTCGATAACAATGACGTTGGTGCCTTGCGCATAAGCCGCAGTGGCCAGAGTGAATGGTGCGGAAACCGCAATCGCGATAGCCGCGAGAATAGATTTAACGGGAAACATATGTCTCTCTCCTGTGAGAACAATGATTGAACTAGAAACGAGTAGACGTACTGAAACGGAAAGTCTCTGTCCGGTCATACTCCTCCTTGCGTAGGATTTGTGAAAAGTCGAACTGAATAGGTCCGAACGGCGAGTCCCAGCCCACTGAAAGTCCTGCAGAGGCCCGAAGGCCCAGTCCGTCCCGAATGACCCGCGATGCTGGCAGGCCTCCGGGAATATTGTTGAATTGCCCGGCGCGGGTCGTGAAGAATATTTCGTCTTCGATATCGGCATCGTCCAGCGTCCCGACCGAGCCTGCCTCGATGAACAATTTTGTCCGGATTCCATACTCCTCGGGCAGGTAGTTTGGCACGGTCAGCTCACCCGTACCCTGATAGTAGACTTTCCCGCCAAGCGAGTTTTGCGGGATCACGTCAATCAGGTTGCCATCCGTATCAGCGATCTGAATGACGACGCGCGGCCCGAGGCCCGCGACGTCAAATCCACGGAAGGATGATCCTCCGCGGAAAAAGCGGTTATTAATCCGAATGCTGTCATCGTCGCCAAACGGCTCGATGACGCCGCCTGACAGTCTGACACTGGCCCGTACGCCCTTGAAGATTCCGCGATATGTCGCGCCGGTCAGCTCAGTGCGAACGTATTGAACATCCCCGCCCAGGCCCGCAAAGTCTTGCGAAATCGAGAAATCGAAACCGCCGGTCGGCGAAATGGGATCGTTTCGCCGGTCCCAGTTGAATGAATATCCAACGGAGGAGGTAATATCCGACCGCTCGCTGTTACAAATGGTCGACCGGAACGAGAAAAGTGGCGAACACTGATCTACGATAACTGTTCCATCAGGTAAGGGCACCGTATCTGGGGATACGGGAACCGAAATCGTCGTGTCGTCACTTGGGTCATCCGGTGTCTGAGGATTGTTCCGGTCCACTAGAACGTCTTCAGTCGCAAGCGCCCCGGTAGCTTCTACGATGACCAATTGGGTATCTTCGACGTTGATTTCGTCAGATTGCAGTCGATAGCGCAGTTGCAGGCCGGTATTGTCCGTGACCGGGAAGCCAAAATTCACCCCTGCCCCAATCGTCTCGGACTCAAAGTCTGAGACATCCAGAAAGTCTGACCGCGTCGAAAACAATTCCAGACCGGCGGAGAGATTGCGATCCAGGAAGCGAGGCTCCTGGAAGCGGAAATCGACGAATTGCTGACGGTCTGAGGCCGAGACCCGTGCAATCAGGCTCTGCCCCCGACCGCGAAGATTTCGCTGCGAGACGCTGAGGTCGATGAGGAACGCATCAACCGAAGAGAAACCCGCTGCGAAAGACAGCTCGCCCGTGGCTTGTTCCTTCACCTCCAGATCGACAACCGTTCGGTCCGGTCGTGATCCCGCGCGTTCGGTGATTTCCACCTCTTCAAAATAGCCAAGCGCACGAACCCGATTGCGCGAGCGGTCAAGCAGAACGCGGTTAAAGGCGTCGCCTTCTGCCACTCGGAGCTCCCGTCGAATGACGCGATCGAGCGTGCTCGTATTCCCGATAATGTTGATCCGCTCGATATAGACCCGTGGGCCTTCATCGATCGCGAAGGTCACGTTGACCTTACGCGTTTCAGGATCGGCCTCCAGGCGCGGATTGACATCAACGAAGGCGTAGCCGGCGATACCAGCGGCATAGGTCAGCGTATCGATGACGTCTTCAATCATGTCTCCGCGGAATAGATCGCCATCCTGAATCGCAATCGCGCGGCGCAGACCGTCTGAACTGAGCTTGTCCAGCGCCGTTTCGACCTGGATGTCTCCGAACGTGTACTGCTCACCCTCTTCAATCGTGTAGGTGATGTAGAAATCTTCGCGATCCGGCGTCAGGTCAGCGACAGCGGAAATCACGCGGAAATCGTAATAGCCGCGGTTCTGATAGAACTGGCGCAGCAATTCTCGATCATATTCCAGTCGGCCTGGATCGTAATTGTCGTTCGAACTGAAAAAGCGCCACCAACGCGATTGCTTGGTCACAACTTCGCTGCGCAGACGGCGATCCGAGAATTCCTCATTGCCGATAAAGTTGATCGCGCGGACGCCGGTCACGGGTCCTTCAGTGACGACGAAAACCAGATCCACCCGGTTCTGGTCCAGCGGTTTGTATTGCGGCTCTACCGTTGCTGAAAACCGCCCAGACTGGCGGTAGAGTTCGAGAATGCGTTGGACATCCGCCTGTACGCGCGCGGCGGTGAAGATGCCGCGCGGCGCCGCCTGAACTTCTTCACGAAGCTTGTCGTCGTCCAACGCGCGATTGCCTTCAAACAAGACGCGGTTGATGATCGGGTTTTCAACAACTCGAACGACAAGGTCCGGCCCGACTTTATCGAAGCTAGCATCTGCAAAAAGGCCAGTCGCAAACAGCGTTTTCAGCGACAGATCAATGCGCGAAGGATCAAACGTGTCGCCGGGCGAGACAAGCAGGTAGGACTGGACCGTACGGTCTTCGATACGCTGATTGCCTTCAATCCGGATCTGACGGATCGTTTCAGACGATTGCGCGGCTGCCTCGACAACCGGAGTTGCGGTTATCGCGAGCGCGCTCGTCGCCATTAAGGCTGCAGCAAGTACTTTACGCATCGATCCCTCGATCCTCCTCGGTAAGCGTCCTATTCGCTTGTTGGTCTTTGGAAAAGACCTGTTTCCAGAACATCGCCCCAAGTGATGAAAACGAACATGGTCAATAGCAGACCAAGCCCAGCCATCAATGCCACCTCCTGCACCTTTTCAGGCATGACCTTGCCGGTCATAAATTCATAGGCATTGAAAACGAGATGGCCACCGTCGAGTACCGGCAGTGGTAACAGGTTGAAAAAGCCGATTCCGATTGAAATCAGCGCACATAATTGCAGGACAGACCAGCCAAGCGAGCTAAGCCGCGTCGTCAGAGGCACCGCCTCTGCCCCCATGGTCTGGTTGACGATTCGTCGCCCGGCATCGCCAATCGCGACCGGCCCGCTCATCAGAGCCAGAGGTTCTTTCCCGGTGACGATCCGACCGAGCATATAGACCGTATGCTCGACTGTGCTCTTTGTTTCCAGCACGCCCGCGCCAATCGCGCTAATCGGTCCGTACCGCTTGTATTCCACGGTCTCCATGACCGGCGCCGGAACAATACCGATTGTTCCCTGCGGCACGATCTGACCGAGCTGATTCTGGCGCGTTTCACGTCGCGGCGTTACCGCGAGGCTTAACGTTTCATCGCCGCGCTTCACTTCGAAATCCAATGCGCGTCCGGAAGACATGCTGGTAATCACGATCAGGTCCGCAAGCGCCTGAATGGGTTTTCCATCAATCGCCCGGATCACGTCGCCGTCCTGCAGTCCCGCCTCTGCCGCTGGGTAGTCGGGCGCGACGCTGTAGGCGTAGACGTCATAGGTCTCGACGCCGCGAAACGCGAAAAAGGTCGCGAAGAGCAGCACGGCCAGGACGAAATTCGCAGCCGGCCCCGCCAGCGCCACCAAGGAGCGTGCGCCAACACCAAGCTGCGGATAAGGCTTACCGATAGGGCCATCCTCAATCTGCCCCACATCGCTCGGCAGCTGACTTTCGCCGACAAATTTCACGAATCCGCCCAGCGGAATCCAGTTCACGCGCCATCGCGTGCCGTGCTTGTCTTTCGTTTCATAGATCGGTTTGCCAAAGCCCACAGAGAATGATTCGACGGCCGCGCCAAAATAGCGCCCCATCCAATAGTGCCCCAATTCGTGGATGATCACGACAACGCCGAGCAGGAATGCCAGGCACACCAGAAAGATCGGGCCCTGCGACAGAATCTCGGTCACGCTGTACGCTCCTGCTTCTGGCTCTTCACTTCTTCCAGAAGCGCGCCGGTCAATCTCTCAGCTTCGGCTTGTATTGCTAGAACCGCTTCCAAGTTTTCGCAATCCTCACAAGACATTGAGCCGCTCAGAAACCGCTCCATTACTGTTTCCACGACCCAGCTTATGTCGAGAAAACCGCATTGGCCCGCCAGAAATGCAGCTACGGCGCCTTCATTAGCGCAATTTAATGCGATTGGAGCCCCTTTTCCGATCCGGATCGCCTGGCGGGCGAGCTCCACGGCTGGAAATTTTGAGTGATCGAGCGCCTCGAATTCGAGCTGACCCAGCGCGACCAGATCCAGGGCTTCAACCGGTGTTGGTTCGCGCCGTTCCGGCCAGGTCAAAGCATGCGCGATGGGCGTCCGCATATCCGGAACCCCCATCTGAGCCAGCACCGACCCGTCGCGATAGGCCACAGCCGAGTGGATGATTGACTGCGGATGCACCACAACTTCAATCTGGTCCTCGCGCATATCGAACAGGTAACAGGCTTCGATCAGCTCGAGGCCCTTATTGAACAGCGTCGCGCTATCGATGGAGATTTTCTCACCCATTTCCCATTTGGGATGCGCGAGGGCGCGCTGGGGGGTCACGGTTTTCAGCTTTTCGCGCTTGGCAGTCCGGAACGGGCCACCCGATGCGGTGAGGATAATACGCGCAACATCCTCGCGCCGTTCCATGACCTGGAACATCGCATTGTGCTCGGAGTCAGTTGGCACGATCGCCACCTGTTTCTCTGCCGCAACCCGGTTGAGCAACGGACCGGCGCAAACCATGCTCTCTTTATTGGCGAGCGCGACAGAATTGCCGGCCTGGAGCGCCGACAGGGTCGATGGCAGTCCGGAAATGCCGACGATCGCGGCCAGCAATCGGTCGACCGGGCGCGCGGCGACTTCCTCTATGGCCTTCGCCCCTGCGAGCACATCGACATCAAGATCGGAAAGCGCGTCAGCCACAGATTGGTACTGGGAGTCGTCTGCGATCACGACGCAGTTCGGCCTGTGCTGGCGCGCCTGCTGGATCAGCAGATCGGCATTGTGCCCGCCGGTCAGCGTATCAATCCTGAAAACCGGATCTGCCGCGTGCGCATTGGCATGCTCGACCACCGACAAAGCCGATGTCCCAATAGATCCCGTCGATCCGAGAATCGAGATGGTTCTGACGCCACTCATACGCCTAGCCCTAGTACGCGAACGAAGTCCGGCGCAAACAGAAATGCCAGCACGGCGACGACGCAAACCAGCCCGAGCCCGTCAACGCGGTCGAGGAGGCCGCCATGGCCGGGAACAAACCCGCTGGAATCCTTGATCCCGTAGCGCCGCTTCAAAGAGCTTTCGAACATATCTCCCACCTGCGCGGTGATGGAGACGAGTCCGCCGACAATGACCCAGGCGATTGTCGCTCCGCCCGTCAAATAGGCGGCAAGCCCGCCGCAAGCTGCGCTGAAAATGACCGCGCCAATCGCGCCGCTCCAGGTCTTTGACGGCGAATCCGGATGCAATAAGGGGCCGCGTAGCAGACGGCCGGTAAAATATGCCGCCGAATCCGATCCCCAGACAATTCCCATGAAGATCAGCGCGGCGGCAGCACCATCCCAGGGCCCATCACGCAGAAGATACAGGCTGAGCGCCATTCCTGAGACATAGAGCAGTCCAAAACTCTCAGCGCCGCGCTTCTGAGGCAGCGCGTGCGTAAAACTGGCCGCAAGCATTGCGCCAAACAAGGCCCAAACCGCCCAGACCGGTGCGCCAAAAGCAGCCGGCACGAAGGGAATAATCGCCAGCAGGACAAATGATTTCATCGATGGCGATGCCGTCATGCGGATCCACTCATAGGCCATCAAAGCGGCAAACAGCCCACAAGCGATGGCCAGAAGCGGTCCACCGGTCCAGACCACCAACAATCCAAATGGGATCAGCACCGCCGCGGAAAGCAGTCGCAGCCCCAGATCGCCGAGCTGGCCGTCATGTTGCTTCTGGCGTGCCATGTTCAAGCGGCCCCGGAAGCCAGACCGCCAAAACGACGTTCGCGCTTCTGGAACGTCTCAATTGCTTCTACCAGATGCTCTTTCCCGAAGTCCGGCCACAACACGTCCATGAACACGAGTTCGGCATAGGCCGCTTGCCAGATCAGGAAATTGCTCAGGCGATATTCGCCGCTGGTCCGGATAACAATATCAGGATCAGGCACTTCAGATGTATCAAGGAAACGCTCGAACGTGTCTTCATCGAGCCCATCAGCATTTATTGTCCCGTCCGCGAGTGATTTTGCGGCATTGTGTACGGCGCGAACAATTTCCTCGCGTCCACCATAGTTGAAAGCGATGCAGAGATTGAACTTAGAATTGTCCTTGGTCCGTGCTTCGGCCCGGTCCACCAGCTCACGAATATCGTCAGGCAGCCCTTTGCGCGTGCCGAGAATACGCACGCGCACGCCTTCTCTCGCCAGACGGTCGAGATCGCGCTTCACATAGGCCTTGAGCAGTCCGAACAGCGCGTTGACTTCCGATACCGGCCGACGCCAGTTCTCCGTCGAGAAGGAATAGACGGTGAGATTCTGAAGTCCGAGGTCCTGGGCGGCTTCCACCGTCCGCCGCAACGCTTCCACACCGCGCTCGTGACCGACGGCTCGTGGCAGGTTCCGCGCTTTCGCCCAGCGCCCGTTGCCGTCCATGATGATCGCAACGTGGTCCGGGAAACTGTCGGCGGGAGGTCCGCCCGTCCCGGTCTGGGCAGCTGATGGGGCGGAGGTCAAACCTGCATGATCTCCGCTTCTTTGTTCTTGAGCGCTTCATCGACTTTGCCAACATAGCTGTCGGTCAGTTTCTGAACCTCATCGGACAAGGAACGATGATCATCTTCGCTGATCTCTCCATCCTTTTCCATTTTCTTGAGGCCATCCATACCATCCCGGCGGACATTGCGGACGGCAACGCGGGCCGCCTCAGCGTATTTGCCAGCGACTTTCGTCAGCTCAATACGGCGCTCCTCGTTCAGCGGCGGGATTGGAATGCGCAGTGTCTGGCCATCGACAACCGGATTGAGGCCCAGGCCGGACTCACGGATGGCCTTGTCCGCCGCGCCGACCAGGCCCTTGTCCCAGATGTTCACGCCGATCATGCGGGCATCCATCACAGACACAGACCCGACCTGATTAAGCGGCATCATGGATCCATAGGCGGAAACCTGCACGGCATCGAGCAGATTGACCGAGGCACGGCCGGTCCGCAGGCCCTGCAATTCTGTCTGAAGGGAACTGATCGCACCGTCCATGCGGCGTTCGAGATCTTTCTTGTCGTAACTCATTTTCTATTCCTCACGAACCTGAGATGACTGTACTTGGGCCGCGCCCGGTCAATACGTCCTGCAGCGCTCCCTTATTGTGCAAAGAGAAAACCACAATCGGTATGTTTGTGTCACGCATAAGGCTCACTGCCGACGCGTCCATAACTTTCAGGTTACGCGCGAGCACATCCTGATAGGACAGATTATCATATCGTTCGGCATCTGGATCGGTTTTCGGGTCAGCCGAATAGACACCATCGACCTGCGTCCCTTTCATCATTGCGTCGCAATGCATTTCAGCGGCGCGCAGGGCGGCGCCCGTATCCGTCGTGAAGTAAGGGTTGCCGGTTCCCGCGGCAAAAACCACGACGCGGCCCTTTTCCATATGTCGGATCGCCCGGCGGCGAATGAAGGGTTCGCAAACCTCATCCATCCGGATGCCTGATTGGACCCGGGTCTGCACACCGATCGATTCAAGCGCGCTCTGCATGGCCAGGGCGTTCATGATGGTCGCCAACATCCCCATGGAATCCGCCTGCGAGCGCTCCATTCCCTGCGCTGCGCCTTTCATCCCACGGAAGATATTACCGCCACCAATCACCAGGCAGATTTCGACGCCGAGATCTCGTGCCGCAGATATTTCCTCGGCCAGTCCAAGGCAGGTCGGCATGTGGATGCCATAGTCTGTCGGCCCCATCAGGGCTTCGCCGGAAATTTTCAGAAGGACACGTTTGTAGCGCAAGTCGCTTGAGGGTTCTGTTTCACCTGACATGACGCGTCTCCAATATCCCAAGAGGGCATAAAAGATTCCCGGCCACCTGTCATCGGTGGCCGGGAACCAAAAGCACTTATTTTTTTAAGGCCTTAAGCCTTGGTCATCGAGGCAACTTCGTCAGCGAAGTTATCTTCGGCTTTCTCGATGCCCTCGCCGAGCTTGTACATGACAAATCCAGCCAGCTCCGCGCCGCTATCAGCGAGGAATTGCGCAACCGTCTGGTCGGGATTCATGACGAATTGCTGCTCGACCAGAACAACTTCCTTATAGTATTTTTTGATCCGGCCTTCGATCATCTTCTCGATGACATTGGCAGGCTTGCCGCTCTGCTCGGCTTGCTCTGTCAGGACCTGCTTCTCGCGGGCGACCAGTTCAGCGTCCAGGTCAGCGACGGTGGCCGATGCAGGCGAAGTCGCAGCGACATGCATCGCGACTTTCTTGCCGGCGTCCGCCAGGTCGCCAGACCCGTTCAATCCGACCAGCACACCGATCTTGCCCATGCCAGGCGCTTCGGCGCTATGGATGTAGGCTGACACAGAATCCGCTTTGATCTGAGCCGCGCGGCGCAGGGTCATGTTCTCACCGATTGTGCCGACAAGACGCTTGATCATGTCTTCCACCGTGCCGTCGCCATCTGGTGCAGGCGCGGAGGCGAGCGCTTCGGTTGTGCCTTCCGTAGTCAGGGCAATCGCAGCAATATCGCTAAGCGCCTTCTGGAAGGTCTCGTTACGCGCGACGAAATCGGTTTCGGCGTTCAGTTCGACCACAGAACCGGTCTTGCCATCGTCAGAAACGACAGCGGCGACCAGACCGTCAGCGGCTGTACGGCCGGACTTTTTCGCAGCCTTTGAAAGGCCTTTCGCGCGCAACCAATCGATTGCGGCTTCAACGTCGCCGTCATTCTCAACGAGCGCTTTCTTTGCATCCATCATACCTGCGCCAGTCTTGTCACGCAGATCCTTGACGAGGGCAGCAGTGATTTGAGCCATCCTGGTCTTCCTTCTGTTTAAACCTGTAGGGGTTAAGCTTCAGTCTTGTCTTCGGCCGCGTCTTCAGCTGGCGCTTCTGCAGCAGCTTCTTCGGCGGCATCAGCAGCCGCAACGTCGAGTTCGGCCATTGCTTCAATGTCTTCCGCTTCGCCGAGATCAATGCCGAGTCCGGCGGACGATTCTGCAAGGCCATCGAGCACGGCGTCTGCGACCAGGTTGCAGTAGAGCGAAATCGCGCGCGCCGCATCATCATTGCCCGGGAACGGGAAGTCCGCATCATCAGGGTCGCAATTGGTATCAACAACCGCAACAACCGGAATGCCCAGCTTGCGCGCTTCCTTGATCGCAATCGCTTCTTTGTTCGTATCGATGACGAAGATCAGGTCCGGCAGACCACCCATATTGGCAATCCCGCCCAGCGCCTTGTCCAACTTTTCGCGGTCGCGCTCAAGGTTCAGAAGCTCTTTCTTGGTCAGACCTGACGTCTCTTTTTCGCTCAGCGTTTCTTCCAGTTCGCGCAGGCGCTTGATGGAATTGGAAACCGTCGACCAATTGGTCAGCGTGCCGCCGAGCCAGCGGTGGTTCATGTAATACTGGGCGCAGCGCTGTGCGGTCTCGGCGATTGGCTGAGCCGCCTGACGCTTGGTCCCAACGAACAGAACGCGGCCACCTTTGGAAACGGTGTCACGGACTTTGACCAATGCCTGATGCAGCAGCGGAACGGTCGTCGACAGGTCCATGATGTGGATACCGGAACGCGCGCCATAGATGAATTGCTTCATCTTGGGGTTCCAGCGGTGAGTTTGGTGACCAAAGTGAACGCCAGATTCCAGCAGTTCACGCATTGTGAATTCAGGCAAAGCCATCTTAATTTTCCTTGTCCGGTTGACCGGCATGATCCCTATCGAGCCTCACTTGAGGACCGACACCGGAAGGACCACGCATCGGGGGTTTATGGCGCGGGTCTATACATGAATTGACGCGGGGCGCAACCGTACAGTTCAGATTGCAACCAATCAGGCTGCTTCATGGTCGACGCGGGCCACGCCCGGCGCCGTTTTCAGGGCCCGCAAGGCTTCGATCCCGGTCGGGTAAGTATCGGGCAATCGCAGCGTGACGACCCGGCCATCATCGATCGGCATTCGAACGAAGATCTCGCCGCGGTCCTGGCCTGAAACGCCTCTCAGGCGCGCGGCAATCGCGGCCAGGCCCGTCATGTCCGCCCCTTTTTCCATCTTGACCGACAACGCAGGCGCCTTTTTGGCGATCCGGGCCTGTTCGATAGCCTGGACACGGCGGGCTGAGAGCCGGATCTCGTCATCCCGGCGGCGGACTTCCGTCAGGATGACAACAGCCGAGCCCGGTTCGAGCTGATCACGAACATCAGACAGCAATTCCGGCGCCACCATCAGCTCCACCTCTCCGGTTGGGTCCGAAAGGGTCAGGAAGGCAAACTTGCCCCCGTTTCTGGCTGGCTTTTCAACCCGGCGTCGGACCACACCGATCAGCTCCATCGGTCGACCATCAATCGCCGACTCGGCGATATTCATCGCATAGGTGATGCGTCCGTCTTCGAGACTGTCGAGAATATCGTCCAGCGGGTGCCCTGAGAAGTAGAAACCAATCGCGGCGAACTCCTGGTCGAGCTTTTCCTGCATGTTCCACGTCGCGGCTTTCGGCAGATCCGTGCGCATGGCCGGTTCTGCGTCACCGAAAAGCCCGCCCTGACCGCCTGCCCGGTCCTCGGCAGAGGCGGCGCAGGCAGATGCCAGCATCGGCGCAGATTTCAGCGCCCGCGCCCGGTTGGGCTCTAATTGATCAAAGGCACCGGCTTTGGAGAGCTGCTCGAAACATTTCTTGTTGATGTCTTTCGGATCAACCCGTTCAGCGAGGTCATGCAGGCATTTGTATGGACCGTTTGCTTCGCGCTCCAGGACGAGATGCTTCATCGCTTCCGGTCCGACGCCTTTCAGCGCGCCGAGGGCGTACACGATAGAATCGCCGCGCACATCGAAATCTGCTGTCGACTCGTTCACATTTGGCGCGATGACCGGGATCTTCAGGCGCCGGGCTTCCTGGAAGAAGGCAGCCAACTTGTCCGTATTGTGGAGATCAAGGCTCATTGACGCGGCGAGGAACGCCACAGGGAAATGCCGCTTCAGATACGCCGTGTGATAGCCGATCAAGGCATAGGCGGCGGCGTGGGACTTGTTGAAGCCGTATCCGGCAAACTTCTCCATCGTGTCGAAGATATCGTTGGCGAGGGGCGCTTCGATCCCTTTCAGCGCCTTCGCACCTTCAAGGAAGCGCTGGCGCTGCGCGACCATTTCTTCGAGCTTTTTCTTACCCATGGCGCGGCGCAGCAGGTCGGCCTCGCCAAGCGAATAGCCCGCGATCTCCTGCGCCATCCGCATTACCTGCTCCTGATACACGGGGACGCCATAGGTGGCCTGCAGGATCGGTTCGAGGTCGGGATGCTGATACTTGATCGTATTTGGATCTTCCTTCCCAGCCACATAGACCGGAATGTTATCCATCGGGCCTGGTCGATACAGCGAGATGATCGCGATCACGTCTTCCAGATTTCCAGGACGGACCTTGCGCAGCGTGTCGCGCATGCCCTGCCCTTCGAGCTGGAATACGCCCAGGGTTTCGCCCGACGCCATCAGGTCATAGGTCGGCTGATCATCGAGGCTGAACCATTCCGGCCCGACATCGTGTCCATCCCGGCGAATGAATTTTAGCGCCCGGTCGATCACGGTCAGTGTTTTCAGGCCGAGGAAATCAAACTTCACGAGACCTGCAGACTCCGCCCATTTCATATTGAACTGGGTTGCGGGCAGGTCGGCGCGCGGATCGTTATAGAGCGGTACCAGCTCGGTCAGCGGACGGTCGCCGATGACCACACCGGCTGCATGCGTTCCGGCATTTCGGTACATGCCTTCAAGCGCCAGCGCGGTATCCAGCAATTCCTGAACGCGCGGATCGCGGCTGATTTCCTCGTCGAATTTGGGTTCGTCTTCAATCGCTTCAGAAAGCTTGGGCGGTTTGGCGGGATTGAATGGGATCAGCTTTGCCAGGCGGTCAACTTGGCCGTAGGGCATCTGCATCACCCGGCCGACATCGCGGACCACAGCTTTCGCCTGCAGCGTCCCGAAGGTGATGATCATCGCCACCGATTCCGCACCATACTTGTCACGCACATAGCGGATGACCTCGCCGCGGCGTTCCTGGCAGAAGTCGATATCGAAGTCGGGCATCGACACCCGTTCGGGGTTCAGGAACCGCTCGAACAGCAAATCGAACCGAAGCGGGTCGAGGTCGGTAATGGTCAGCACCCAGGCAACCAGAGAGCCCGCACCAGACCCGCGGCCGGGGCCCACCGGGATCCCCTGCTCTTTCGACCATTTGATAAAGTCAGCAACGATCAGGAAGTAGCCGGGGAAACCCATACCTTCGATTATGCCAAGTTCATAATCGAGCCGCTCAAAATAGGTTTCACGGCTGGCATAGAGCTGCGGCGCCTCGTTCAGGCGCGCTTCAAGGCCGGCTTTGGCTTGCAGTTTCAGCTCATCAATCTCCGAGCGCGAGCCATCGCCGAAATTCGGCAGGATCGGGCTGCGTTTGACGGATCTCACACCGCAGCGTTTTGCGATCTCGGCTGTCGTCTCAATGGCCTCGGGGAGATCGGCAAACAGCGCGCGCATCTCCGCTTCCGTCTTGAGATATTGCTGCGCCTCGACCTGCGGGCGGTCTTCCTGGCCGAGATAAGCGCCATTGGCGATACACATCATTGCATCATGCGCGCCCGCATCGCTGGCTTTCATGAAACGGGCATCATGCGTGGCGACGATCGGAAGATCGAGCTCATAAGCGAGCGACAGCAGCCCCGGCTCGGTCTGTATCTCTTCAGCAGAGCCATGCCGCGTGATCTCGACATAACAGCGGCCAGGGAACTGATCCGCAAGCGTCTTCAGCGCCTTCCGGGCCTCATCAGTCTTACCGCGCAGCAAGTGGCGGGCAACCTCGCCTTCGGCGCCGCCGGTCAGGACAATCAGGCCGTCCGTCTTTTCTTCCAGATAGCGTTTGTGGATGCGCGGCACGCCATCCTCGGCGTCCAGATAGGCATAGGACGAAAGCGCCATCAGGCGTTCATAGCCCGTCTCATTCTGGGCATAGATGGACAGCCGTGTAACCGTCTCCTGGTGCGCCCCGTCTGTGACGTCGAAACACACCGCCATGATCGGCTGGACCCCTGCACCAGCCAGGCTCTCGGAAATTTCCAGCGCCCCGAACATATTGTTGCGATCCGTGACTGCGACCGCGGGCATGCCCTGTTCAACGCACCACTTGGTCAGCCCCTTGGTGCCGATCATGCTCTCCAGAAGCGAGAATGACGTGCGCACGGCGAGGTGGATAAACGGTGTCTGTCCCACTGAAAATCCTTCTGCTCAGACGGCGAACGTGCCGACACTGGGGAGCGACACTGGGGCGATTCTGCAGCGCACAAATAGAGCCCATCTTTGCGGGGCATCCGTGCCGCTTACTCCCGGCCTCACTAGCAGATTTTTAAAAAGAACAAAAGGCGAACTCACTCAAAATCTGTGAGTTTTCCGTTCTCCAAAGTGAGCACCCGGTCCATGTGTTGTGTGAGCGCCATATTGTGCGTCGCGACGAGGACGGCTGCCCCTTCGCTACGGGCCATACGGATCAGGCTCTGGAACACGCGCTCAGTCGTTGCCGGATCTAGGTTTCCCGTCGGCTCATCCGCAATGACCAGGCGTGGATCGTTGACCAGGGCGCGGGCAATGGCGACGCGTTGCTGCTCGCCGCCCGACATTTGACCCGGCTGGTGACGGGCGCGATCTGTCAGACCCATCTCCGCCAGCAAGGTCTCGGCCTTCTCGCGCGCCGCAGCGCGCTTCATTCCGCCGACCATCAAAGGCATAGCGACATTATCGCGGGCATTGAACTCGGGCAGCAAATGGTGAAACTGGTAGACGAAACCGAGCTTCTCGCGGCGCAGGCGCGTGCGACCGGAATCGCCGAGCGCGACGCAGTCCTCGCCCTCAAGAAAGACCTGGCCGCCTTCCGGCTTTTCCAGAAGCCCCGCCGTATGCAGCAAGGTTGACTTGCCCGACCCTGATGGCCCGACTAGCCCGACCAGTTCGCCCGGATTGAGTTGCAAGCTCGCCCCTTGCAGGACATTCAGCGTTCCGGCTTCAGACTTGTACTGCCGAACGATATCGCGAAGTTCGAGGACCGGAACCATTATTCGAACCTCAATGCTTCAACCGGGTCGAGCCGCGCCGCCGACCAGGCCGGCCAGATTGTCACCAGCATCGACATGCCCATCGCCCAGAGCGTCACAAAACTGACCTCGACCCAGTCCAGCACCGCGGGCAGCCCATCAAGGCCGTACACGGTGGGCGGGAACAGATCGCGCTGCAGGACCGCACCGATGCCATCGATCACGACATTGATGTTCATCACGATGACCACGCCAAGCGCTGCGCCAATCAGTGCACCGGTGAGGCCGAGCAAGGCCCCGATCATCAGGAAGACTCGCATGATCGAGCCGCGGGAGGTGCCGACTGTTCGCAAGATCGCGATGTCGCTCGTCTTGTTCTTCACCAGCATGACAACGCCGGTGATGATATTCAGCGAAGTAATCATGATCAGGATCAGCATGATGATCATCATCATCGACCGCTCCGTATTCAGCGCGCTGAAATAGGCTTCGCGCTGGACCTTCCAGCTCTGAGTCGGCAGGCGGTAGTCGAGGACTTTCTGGACCGCTGTCTCAGCCCCCTCGGTTAGCATTGGATCGGGCAAGCGGAGGTCGATCTTGTCATAGACATCCTTGCGCCCGAAGAAGAGCTGCGCCTGTTCGATCGGCATCAGGATGTACAATTGATCAAGCTCGACGCTACCTGTCTGGAAGAAACTTCCGACAGTGTAGGTCTTGCGCCGCGGGGTAACGCCGAACGGCCCCTTGATGCCGTCAGGGGTAATCAGCGTGACCTTGTCCCCCGGATACAGCCCCAGATCCGCAGCCAGGAAACGGCCCACCATGATCACATCGCCGCCATTCTTGCCCTCGCCGAACCCGGAGGCCGCCGCAGCCGCAGCGCCGCCTTCGAGGAAGGGAAGATTGTCGAGATCCTGCGTGCGCACACCGCGCACGATCGCCCCGCTCTGGCGTCGATCGGTCGTGGCGAGCACTTGCTGCTCGATGATCGGCATAGCCTGATCAACTTCCGGCAAGGATTCGATGCGGAGCGCCAGATCATCAATCTCTTGCGCTGGCTCATCCTGCGTGAAGACAAAGACGTGCCCCTGCCCGCCCAGCATGGCGTCAAGCAATGTCGCGCGGAACCCGCTCATCACCGACATGATCACGATCAGCGCCATCACAGCCAGTAGAATGCCAATGAAGGAGACAATCGAAACGACCGAGACGCCGCCATTCGCGCGCGTCGCCCGCAAATAGCGCCATGCAAGCGTCCGTTCGACCTGACCGAAAGGCGTGGCTCTGCTCATGAGATGACGCCTATGGCGCAATTATGGACAAAACATGATGGCATTTCTCTCGCCTCCGAAGATACCTGCGCAGGCAGCTGTCGGCGGTTTCTCGTGTCGCTCACCCACCCATCACCTTGTTGATCGCGGATTCGAGGGAAAGGTCTTCCTTCTCACCTGTCGCGCGGCGTTTGAGTTCCACCGTTCCGGATTTGACCCCGCGCGGCCCGACCGTCAGCTGCCATGGCAGACCGATCAGTTCCATCCGTGCGAACTTGGGTCCGGCCCGGTCTGCTGTTTCATCATAGAGCGGATCCTTGGCGGCTTGCGAGAGTTTGGCATAGGCCTCGTCAGCGACCGCTGCGACATCCGCATCGTCTGGTTTCATCGAGATGATACCGGCGCCAAACGGCGCGACTTCATCCGGCCAGATAATACCATTCTCGTCATGGCTGGCTTCAATGATGGCGCCGACGCAGCGCGAGACGCCGACGCCATAAGACCCGCCATGGATTGTGACCAGGTCTCCATCCTTGGTCTGGACTTCGGCTTTCATCGGCTCGGAATACTTGGTGCCGAAATAGAAAATGTGACCGACTTCAATGCCGCGGGCTTTCACCTGCCGCTCAGCCGGAATGGCGTTGAACGCAGCTTCGTCATGCTTTTCATCGGTCGCAGCATAGTATTGCGTCCGCTTGGTCATTTCGGCGTCCAGCGCGTCGAGATCGTCGAAATCGAAATCCGCGCCCGGGGCCGGCACATCCAGGACGGCCCTGTCGCAATAGACTTCGCTCTCGCCGCTATCGGCCAGGATCAGGAATTCGTGGCTGAGATCGCCGCCAATCGGACCAGGGTCGGCCTGCATGGGAATCGCCGTGATTCCCATTCGGTCGAATGTGTTGAGATAGGCCGCGAACATTTTCTGGTAGGATATCCGCGCAGCCTCTTCAGAGAGATCAAAGCTGTAGGCGTCTTTCATCAGGAATTCGCGTCCCCGCATGATTCCGAACCGCGGACGGATTTCGTCTCTGAACTTCCATTGCTGGTGATAAAGATTGATTGGGAGCTGTTTGTAGCTCTTCACGAATGAGCGGAAAATATCCGTGATCATCTCTTCGTTCGTGGGGCCATAGAGCATGTCGCGATCATGGCGATCCGTGATGCGCAGCATCTCCTCACCATAATCATCATAACGACCGGACTCGCGCCACAGATCGGCCTGTTGCAGCGTCGGCATCAGCATTTCAATTGCGCCGGCACGGTCCATTTCCTCGCGGACAATCTGCTCAATCTTTTTGAGCACCCGAAAGCCGAGCGGCAGCCAGGAATAGATTCCAGCCCCATTCTGGCGAACCATTCCCGTCCGCAGCATCAGCTTGTGGCTGGCAATTGTCGCATCAGCAGGCACGTCTTTGGAGACAGGAATGAAGTATCGGGAGAGGCGCATCAGTGTATCTTTTTGTTCGGCTTGAAACTTTTTCTCCTGTTATGCAGAACTGCCGGACTTGGCTAGGGGCAAGTGCGGTGCTTGACGCCAGCTAGAATGCGGGCATGGCTACGGCAAATGGTCTTTCTCGATGCTGCGTTTCGATTCTCCGGGGTGACGATCCTCCTGCTCGTCGCGGCGATTGCGTTGCGCGATGCGCGCCACCTTCTTCAGGGCCGCCTGGCGGGGACCATGTGTATCTGCCTGTCCGGGATGCTGGTGAGCACGATGCCGAGCTGGTATGACGCGCCTTTCGCAGTCCGGGCGATTGCCTGGATTCTGCATGTTCCGAATATCATTCTGCTTTGGCTATTTGCATTGTCCCTGTTCCAGGACGACTTTGAGATACGCCGGATTCACTGGGCCGCATTGATTGCGACCACAATTTTTGTGCTCGGTATTCAGTCGTCCATCTATTTGAACATTCAGCCTGTCACCTATGCCACCATCGCGGCCAATAGATTATTGGGCTTCGGAGTGCTGGCGCATCTGTTCTGGACGGCCTGGTCCGGGCGAAAGGATGACCTGATCGAGGCGCGGCGCCGCACCCGCCTCTGGTTCGTCCTCGGCCTCGGCGCAACCTCTTTCATTATCATGAGCGGCGAGACCATGCATTATGGCCTCACATTCGACAATGACGACCCTGACTGGTTCACCACAGCCCGCGCAATCGTCGCCTTCCCGATGATCCTGCTCGGCGCGCTCTGGTTCTTGAAACTACTTCCCGAAACGTTGCTCTTCGAGCGTGCACCGCGGCAAGTCGTTCCTGAGGCCAGGATTGATCCCAAGGACCAGGCCACGCATGCGCGTCTGGTCGCGATGATGAAAGACGACAAGCTCTATCGCGAGCACGGTCTCGGCATCGGCGATCTGGCGGCGAAACTGAACGTGCCGGAGCACCAGTTGCGGGCGCTGATCAATAAAGGCCTCGGCTATCGCAATTTCGCAGCCTTCCTGAACCAGTATCGCCTGGCCGAAGCCAAGACCGCTCTGGCCGGCCCGGAACAAGCGCGGATTCCGATCCTGACCATCGCCATGGATGCTGGTTATGCGTCGCTCGCTACATTCAATCGCGCTTTCAAGGCGGAAGAAGGCACAACCCCCAGCCAGTTTCGCAGCGACGCGCTGGCGAAAGCTGCGCAATCTTAGAAAAATATCCGCATTTTTGAAATTACAGACCCATTTTCGCGAATGCGGAGCCGCGCGACGTGGCCTGTGCTCGACTGTCCTCATCGACAGACGAGGATAACAAAAAATGGATCTCATCTCCTTCTTCACGGACTATCTCGGCCCGCGCATTCTCGACGGCATCCAGTTTGAATCGACCCGCTACGCCATGGGTACGCTGGTGACATTCTTTGTGCTTTGGCTGGTCCTGCACCGCTTCATCGAAACCCGGAAGATCCGCAAACCGACACCGCGAGCGAAACAGATCCAGATGGAGCTGAAACACTCTTTCAAGACGGTCTGTGTCTTCGTCGCGATGGATATTTTCATCTTCGAAGCCGCCGATATCGGCCTGTTCAAGAAATATGATGATTTCGCCGAGCATGGGATGGTCTGGTTCTGGGTCTCTATCCCGCTGCTGATCATCCTGCACGACACTTATTTCTATTGGACGCACCGCGCGATGCATACGGCAAAGCTCTACAAGGCCACGCATATGCAGCATCACCGCTCACACAGTCCGACGCCGTTCACGGCCTATAGTTTCGCCGCGGGCGAAGCCGTGATCGAGTATATGTACGTGCCGCTCGCGCTATTGCTGATCCCGACACACAATCTGGCGCTGTATATCGTGCTGACGATCATGATCTTCAAAAACGCTCTGGCGCATTGCGGCTATGAGGTCTTCCCGCGCAGCTGGGCGCGTCTGCCCGTACTCGGCTGGCTGACGACTGTCACCCATCACGATATGCATCATGAGCGCGGCACTGGAAATTTCGGCTTCTACTTCACCTGGTGGGATCGCTGGATGGGTACTGAGCATCCGAATTATCTCGACCGTCTCGATGAGCAGGAGGTCCGCGCGAAGGCGATCAAGACCGCGCGCCGCGCAGCAAAGAAACGGCCTCAGATGGTGCCGGCCGAATAGGCAAAACCGTCTCTCGGAAACTCAGACAGACCGGGGCGCGTTTGCTCCGGCCTTTTTTTGTTCAACTGTCTCATCTGACATGGCGTCACAATTGACATTCGAGTTGCCGATTCATAGAGCTGGTGAATGTTCTGTCGATTGATTGCTTCTTTGCTTTTCACCGCCCTCATACTGAGCGGAATAACATCAAGCATCGCGCAAGACGTGGATCCATCGCGTCTCCAGACTTCAGACTCTGCGCCTCCTAATATCGTGATCCTGCTCGTCGATGATGCGGCGCTGATGGATTTCGGGATCTATGGCGGCGAGGCCCTGACGCCGAACATTGACGCCCTCGCGGCGCAAGGCGCCATGTTCACGCAGTATCGAACCTCGCCGCTCTGCTCGCCGACGCGCGCGATGTTGCTCACAGGCATGGACAATCACCTGACCGGGATTGCAACGATACCGGAAGTCCTGCCCGATGAGCATGTCGGCCAGCCGGGCTATTCCATGGCGCTGGAACCGGGCGTGCTTACGCTTGCCGAACGCCTGAAACCCGAAGGCTATCAGACTTTCATGACCGGCAAGTGGCACATGGGCAGCGGCAAAGGCGACTTGCCGTCAGATCATGGCTTTGACCGATCCTTCGCGCTGGACGCGTCTGGCGCGGACAATTGGGAAGATAAGCCTTACATGCCGTACTATCACGACGCACCGTGGTATGAGGATGGCAAGGCGGCGTCCCTGCCGGACGATTTCTATTCGTCCGAATTCATTGTCGACAAGATGATCTCATATCTGGGTGAAGCCAACGCGGACGCCCCCTTCTTCGCCTTTCTCGGATTTCAGGCGATCCATATTCCGGTCCAGGCCCCACCGGAACTCACCGCAAAATATGACGGGGTCTATGAGAAAGGCTGGCACGCTTTGCGCGACGCTCGCCACCGGAAAGCCATGGCGATGGGGCTCGTCCCGCAAGGCGCAGAGCTGGCGCCGATGCCCGATGGATCGAGAGAGTGGGATGCGCTCAGCGATGACGAGCGCGCCATTTATGCGCGCCGTATGCAGGTCAACGCGGCGATGCTGGAGGCGATGGACGTGCATATCGGGCGTCTGGTCGACTATCTCGAAGCAAACGGCAAATTCGAGAACACGATTTTCGTCATCACCTCAGACAATGGCCCGGAGCCCAATCGCGGCGACAATGACTCGCGCCTCGCCTTCTGGATGCGTTTCAACGGGTACCATATCGATATTGAAGGCCTCGGCGAGCGCGGCAGCTGGGGCTTTATCGGCCCGGAATGGGCGAATGCGGCAGCCTCACCGGGCGCGCTGTACAAATTCTACATGGCTGAAGGCGGAATCCGCGCGCCGCTGATCATGTCGGGACCCGGCATTCCGGCTCAACGTGTCGATGCGATGAGCCTCGTCAGCGACATCGCGCCGACGCTGCTTGATCTGAGCGGCATTGATGCGAGCGATCCGTCCGAGGGCGCGATGACTGGACGAAGCCTGAAACCCGTCCTGACCGGGGCGCAGGAGGATGTCTATGGGCGTGACGAGCCGATCGGCATGGAAGTCTCGGGCAATTCCGCGCTCTATAAAGGCGACTTCAAGATCACGCGCCATATGCCACCAACCGGCGACGCGACCTGGCGGCTCTACAATATGGCGGAAGATCCGGGTGAGACACGTGACCTGTCTGCTGAATTTCCGCAGATAAAGGCAGACCTCCTTGCCGACTATGCAGACTATGCGGCGCGTGTCGGCGTCCTGGAAATGCCGGACGGATACGACTCGCTGGAGCAGGTTGAAGCCAATACGCTGAAGAAGCTGCTCAAGCGATATGGCTGGATGCTCGCCGTGCTCGCGGCGCTGCTGATCGGGTTGCTGTATGGCCTCTGGCGCCTGATCCGGCGCGTCCTGATGCCTTCGAAGCAGGCCTGAAGGCTAGCCAGGTCGTCTGAGGATGGATGATTGGTCATTCGGCAATTCTACAAAGAAAAATAGCAATAAAACTTGGCATTAGCGCAAGTGATTGCCAAAACTGGTCCGAGAGGGAAGGTCCTGGCCGGAATGACGGAACCGTTTGAGAGACGCAGAGTGTCAGTCCTGTCGACTGATATGGTCGGCTATAGCCGCATGATGGCAAGAGATCCGGACACAACCGTCCACGCCATTCGATATTGCGAACAGGTATTGCGCCAGACCGCTCACAATCATCGCGGTCAACTGTTCTCCCGTGCCGGTGATGGATTCCTGGTCGAATTCGCCATTGAATCCGACGCCTTACAGGCGGCGTTACGTATCCAGAGCCTTATGAGAACACACAATTCGGAAACCGAACTTGAGCAGCAGATCTGGCTGCGCGCGGGCATTCACTGCGGCGACGCGATTGTCGACAATGGCAATCTTCATGGAGATGTCGTGAACATTGCCGTGCGTTTGCAGGAGACCGCGCCTGCAGGGGGAATGCTGGTGTCCGACGCTGTTCGCGGCGCACTCTCTAAAAGCGAGGGCGTTCCAATGTCGAGTATCGGCGTCATGCGGTTCAAGAATATTCCGCGCCCGATCGAAGCGTTCGAAGTCGAAGTCCCGGGCGCCGACGGGGCCGTGCAGATGAGCGACCCGTTCGAGATCGACATAACCGCACCTGTGTCCGGATTTGGCGCACGCTCTGCCATAGCCGTGTTTCCACTCAATAACGCATCCCACAGTTTGCCGCACAGCCACATTCCGGAAGGTTTCAGTGACAGTCTGATTGTAGCCCTCTCGCACATGCGGCAGGTGCCGGTGATCGATCGCAATTCCAGCTTCGCCCTGGCGGCGCAGCACGAACCGCACCACCGCGCGGCAGCACGTCTCGGGGCCCGCTATTTTGTCTCGGGCGAGTTCGCAGATCACGGGCAGCAATTTCGAATCTCACTGCGACTCTATGATGGCTCCACCAGCCAGATCCTCTGGTCCGACAGCTATTTGCTGGAACCAGAAGAAATCATCGCCGCGCTCGAAGAGGTTTGCGATATCGTGGCAGGCACGCTCGAGGGCCAGCTGGAGCACGCAGAAACCGTGCGCGCACGGGCCAGCCGTCTCAGCCGCTCGAACATCTCCGATCTTGTCTGGCGCGGGCGCTGGCATCTGAACAAACTCACCCAAAAGGATTCAGAACTCGCGCGCGAGATGCTTGAGGCGGCCGTGGACCAGGATCCGGATCATTCCGAAGCGCTTATACAGCTCAGTTTCTGGCACTGGCTCCATTGCTGGACGCAGCGTAAGCCCCAGAAAAATGTCGAACAGTTCCAGGCACTCGCAGAGCGCGCGCAAGCCTCCAAACCGCACGATAGCCGCGGGCATTTCCTGCTCGGGGCCGCGCAAATCCTGCTCGGACGCCCGGAACGGGCCCTCGGCCATTTTCAACAATCGCTCGCTTTGAACCCAAGTCACGCACATGCGCATTCGCAGATTGGTAGCTGCCATATGCTGATGGGCCAGCCGGATCTTGCGATTGCCAGCCTGGACGCCGCCCTGCGACTCAATCCGCACGATTATTATCTGTTTGTGACGGTCGGCGAGCTTGCCTGCTCGCATTGCATGAAAGGCGACTATGAGCGCGCGATTTCGCTGGCGCGG
The DNA here is from genome assembly GCA_041984335.1 of Henriciella sp. Classification (GTDB taxonomy): domain Bacteria; phylum Pseudomonadota; class Alphaproteobacteria; order Caulobacterales; family Hyphomonadaceae; genus Henriciella. The sequence goes on from JBHIYI010000005.1 coordinate 96,176, forward strand.
CAGTCGCTAGACCTTCGCCAATCCTACTGGCACGCGCGGATGACTGAGATCACCGCGCTCATGCGTTCCGGGCAGGAAAAACGCGCCGCACAGGCGCTCGATGCGCTGCTCATTCGCCGCCCGTATTTTTTTGAAAAACCATTTATCGCCTGGCTGCCTTTCCAGGACAAAAAATGGAACCAGTTCTTCGAGGAGAGCCTCGCGAAAGTTCGCGCCAATAGTCGCGATCTGGTCGGGAAATAAACCGGGCGCCGACGCCTCTTAAGTAACTTCGGTCACGGTCTGCGGCGCGGCCGTTCGCTAGCTTGTAATGGGGTTAAGGGAGGCTGGATTGGCCCAAGCGAAGTACTATCAGCGCATCAAGGACCTGGAGCGCGATGAAGTAAGCCTTCCCGCAGACCGGCGCGGTGTCGATGATACCGATTTTGACTTTTCCACGTTGAAATCGGCGTCCTTTTTTGGCCGCCTCATCTCCAAATTGTTCCAGCAAAGATGGCTTTATGCGATTCTCAGAACCTGCTTCCCGGTCCTGAAGCTGAACGGCATCTATTTCGTGACGCGTTATGAGGATGTTGAATATGTCCGCCAGAATGATGCACGTTTTGAAGCCCCTTATGGGCGCGAAATGGGTGCGCTCACAGGCGGCGCTGGTTTTCTGCTCGGCATGGGGCATGGCGCGGATTACGACCGCCAATTCGCCTGCATCATGCACGGCGTAGCGGGGCAACCTCCAGCGTTTCAACCGGGCGATCTGGACAAGTTCGTAATCCCCAAAGCAGCGGCGACGGCCGATCAGCTGATCCGCGCGGCGGCCGGAGAGTTCGATGTCATCGAAGATTATCTCAACCGCATCGCGGTGGAGACGTGTTGTCACCATTACGGACTGGAGCCGGAAGACCCGAACGCGTTTGCGCGCTGGCTCATGTCGCTAAGCGCGCTGCTCTTTGCCGACTATAATGGCTCCGAGGCCACGCGAAAGCTCGCCATGGCGGGCGCAAAGCGGATCCATCCGGTTACCAACCGCGCCATCAAACACGCCAGGCATTGCTTGCAATCCCCGTCAGAGGCGGCGGAGCAATATGGTCAGGCTTATTGTGACTGGATCACTGACACTGTTATCGGCCGGCTCGTCGCTCAGCAGCTCGCTGATCCGGGCGCAAGTCCGAGCGATGACGATATTCGCGGGATGATCATGGGTCTCGCTGTCGGCTTTGTCCCAACCGGCGCGGGTGGTGGTGGTGGCATTCTCGAAGTCCTCTTGAAGCGACCCGCCGTGATGCGGCGCGCCAAAGCCGCCGCGCACGCCGCGGATGACAAAACGCTGGAGCGTATCCTGCTTGAGGCGATGCGGTTCAAGCCGCCAATCTTGCCAGGTCTCCCCCGTTATGTCGCCACGAGTCCCATGGAAGGCGCGGCGCGTCACAAACGCATCGACAAAATCCCGGTCGGCGCGACCATCCTCGCCGCGTCTTTCTCCGCCATGTTCGACGGGCGGAAGTTTGGCAGCGGGATCAAGCGGTTCGACGAGACCCGCGCGCTTTCAGGAGACGACCTCTCCTTCGGCGGGGCCGATTTTCTGCACTATTGCATCGGAGAACGGATCTTTCGGGTGATGATCACGGAGGCTTTTAAGCGGCTCCTCGTCTGCGAGGATCTGAAGCCTGCGCCGGGGCGCGCCGGGAAGATAGAGCGCACCGGCCCCTTCCCCGTTCACATGCAGATGACGTTTACGCCGGACAGTGGGCTCAGACGCCACGCCATGTTGACGATCTGCGTTCCGCTTGAACGAGCGGACGACGCCGCGCGGATCAATCGCTGGCTGGATGAGCTTGGCAACCCGGCTGTCCCGGACGTGCGACAAGCTTTGCTGGCGCAGCCGCACATTCACTTCGCACACATGACGGCGATTTCAGATGAGGCACAAGACATTCCGGCGACCCTGCTCATCGAACTCAACGCCGATGGCGACGCGGAAACCGCGATCGCGGCTCTGGTCGACGGGCTTCAGGACCATGAACCGTTCCAGAAGATCATGGTGACGGCGCTCGGGCTGCACGCGCCGGATGCGGACAAGATCAAGTCGAAGCTGCTCGCACACAATTACGCGCTCAAAATCACCCCCGGGCCAGATCCCAAACAGAAGACGATGGGCCTCAACTTTAACGGCCTGCCTGAGCAATCCGTGCCTCAAATCGCGGAAGAAAAAGCGTTGGCGGAGGATGCACGCGACCATTTGGATCAGCTCCTGCGCACGAGCGAGGGACGCCACGCTTCGGCGCGCGACGCGGTGATGTTCATCCGCAGACAACTAAAACACGGAAGCAGCCCGGAGGATGGTGCCAGACTGGTGCGCCCAGTTCAGAAAACGCCAAGCGTGTCGCGGCGGCCGACACTGCCGCTCTCGGAAACCCTCGCACTCTATGCGCGCAATCGCGGATTCCAGCTGACCGTGTTAGGCGGGATCGGGCTTTTCTGGCTGGCATATTTTGTCTTTTTGAATGGCGGAGTGTCGGACGGGCTCAGCTGGCCCGGGCTCGGCCATTTCGCGATCAATATCGTCCATATCGGGCTCGCATTTATATTGTTCTACGCCGCTCACGGCGCGCGGCAGCAACTGTTCGGCGGCGGCTCCAAAGCCAGCCGGACCGGCTGGGCGCTGGCCACATTGCTCCTCTATCTCGTGGTAACGCCGATTGGGATCTGGGGAGCTGGCGCGCTCGATGCGACGCCGGATCCAGACTATGTTTCCCGGCTCGCGAAAATCGCTGTGCTGCTTTGGAATTTCGCGCTGTCAGTGGTTTTCGGCTCCTTGCTCTGGGTGACCGCGGTTCTTGGATTTGGCTGGCTCTTCCTGCGGCTCCTTAAGGCGAGCGAAGAAGGCCTACCGCCAGAGGATGCCGATCTCGATCTCAATAAATACGAAGAGATCATGGCGCGGGAAAACCAGCCCGACCATGCGCAGAACCATATCGTGTTCGTGACGCCGCTGAAGGACAATCCCGGCTGGCTGCGGCGCGTTACCATGTTTATCGGGTTTTATTTCATCAAGACGCTGGTCCTGTACCGGTTCCGATACGGGTTTGTGCTTGATCTCGGCACCATCCATTTCGCGCGCTGGTTCCTGCTCCCCAAGTCGCACACGATGGTTTTCTACTCCAACTATGATGGCAGCGGGGAATCCTATTTCGAGGATTTCGTCACCAAAGCGCGATGGGGACAGACCGGCGTCTGGAGCAATGGCAAAGGCTTCCCGGAAACGCAGAACCTGCTCTTCAAGGGCGCCAAGGACGCGACGCGCTTCAAGCGCTGGATCCGGCATCACCAGCGGGTCTCCCGATTCTGGTTCGCCCGATACAAAGAGCTTTCGACCCGTGATATTCGGCGCAATGCGATGATCTGCGAAGGCCTCGCCAAGGCACGGACCGATAGCGAGTATCGCGCTTTGATCGACCTGATGACCTCCCGTCCGCGCAAGGAAGACACGTTGGAGAGCCGCGAGATACAGAGCCTCATCCTGCGCGGCATGGGCAATCTCAAAGCGTCGAAGATGATCGCATTGAATTTCCCCAGCGAAACCGAGGCGGGCCATGCGGCGCTCACGCGCTGGCTTGCGGATCTATCCGGCCTTTCGTCGACGCCGATCCATGCCCGGGCGACGTTTGACGGCCGCATCGACAAGGATGAAACACAGGCCGTGAATGTGGCTATCTCTCCGGGCGGCTTGCGACGCCTGCGCCTGCAGGACCTGAATCACGTCAATCAAGGCGTGGCGAGCGATAGTTTTGCCTCCCTCCCCGCCGCATTCCGGAGTGGCATGACAAGCCAGGGCCGACGACAGATCCTGGGCGATACCAACCATGCGAACTGGACCTGGGGCGGAGACGCCGAACCGGACGCCGTGCTCATTCTCTATGCGAAAGATAAAGACGACCTTGATCGTCTTGCGAGCAGTGAGATCGCCGCCCTCATAGTCGCAGGGTTTTCAGTCCTCGCAGAAATCCAAACGAAGACCATCGACGAAAATCCGATGAAGGAGCCCTTCGGATTTGTCGACGGCGTGTCCCAACCCGTCATGCGTGGCATGCCAGGTAGCCTCGCCGCGCATAACGCCATGCATGTGGTCGAACCGGGTGAGTTCGTTCTCGGATATCGCGACAATACGGAATATTTTCCGACGTCGCCGGTCGTGAGCGCGGTCGCTCCAGGAGCGGCGCATTTGCCTTCGCTCTCTGATCAGTTCGGGACGGACTTTCCCCCGTTCGGGGCTGATCCACATTCGGCTCCCAAGGATCTCGGCAAGAACGGATCATTCCTGGTCATCCGTCAGCTCGAACAGGACGTGGACGGGTTCGATAAGCATCTGAAGCAACAGGCCGAGACGACGAGCAAAGATTATAGCCTGGACTATGTCGATGAAGACTGGCTCGCGGCGAAGCTGATGGGCCGGTGGAAGAATGGGTCCTCGATCATTCGATCACCACACAAGGAGGATCCTGCGCGATCCCCCGCTTTGAATGTCGACGATAATGATTTCCAGTTTGGGGCTGAGGACCCACAGGGCCTGAAATGCCCGTTTGGAGCGCATATTCGCCGCGCCAATCCGCGCGACAGCCAGGACCCGGCCAATGGCGAGCGTCAGATCGCGCTTTCCAATCGGCACAGGCTGCTGCGCCGTGGTCGCGCCTATGAAGACGCCGAAACGGGCAAAAAGGGTCTCCTCTTCATGTGCCTCAACGCCAACCTGGAGCGGCAGTTCGAGTTTGTGCAACAGACCTGGCTCAACGGAACACGGTTTCACGGCTTGCAAGACGAATATGACTCAGTGGCCGGGAATGCAGCGACGGCGTCCAACCGGCTCTCGATCCCAACGCCCGCCGGGCCGGTCGAGGTGAAGGGCCTGCAATCCTTCGTGACGGTCCGCGGCGGCGGCTATTTCTTCATGCCGAGCCGCTCAGCGTTGCGGTTTCTGAGCGAGTATGCGGACACATTCTCCTGAGCCCGCGAGACGGCCAGGGCGCGCATGTTACAAAAGCTCTGCATCTGTCATGACTTCGATCAGAGCTGGACCGTCATGCGCGATGGCTTTGGCGAGCGCCGCATCCAGCTCTTCCCGCGTCTTTACGAGCACTCCCATGCCTCCGCAGGATCGCGCAAAGCCGGCAAAGCTCGGATTGACCAGGCTGGTTTGCCAGACTTCAAACTCGGCAGCCTTTTGCTCCTTGGTGATTTTCCCGAGCTCGGAATTGTTCATCAGGACATGCGTGATGTTCATGCCGTACTTAACCGCGGTGGTGAACTCCATTGCGTATTGGCCAAAGCCGCCATCACCGGAAACGGAAATCACCTTTCGTCCCTTATAAGGCCCGTCTTCCTGGGTTGCGGCCCACGCCCCCATCGCGGCCGGGAAGGCAAAACCGATCGAGCCGAGATAGCCCGACATCAGGACACGCTGCTGCCCTGTCGGCTCGAAATAGCGGCCAAAGGAATAGGTATTGTTGCCGACATCTACCGGCAGGATCGCATCTTCCGGGGCGGCGCGTGTCAGCGCATCAAATAGTGCAGCGGCTGACACGCCCTTGCCGCGGTCTTCGCCGACGCGGCTGGCTTTCTCGGCGCGCCAGAGTGTCCAGCGCTCGGCGACTTCATCGCGCAAGTCTTGCGCGGCGGCACAATGGCTTTCGATCTCAGCGTTCAGCAAATCAGCCGTCACGGCGACATCACCCATGACGGGCACGGTGACCGGATGCCGTTTCGCGAGGCGCATCGGATCAGTATCGACCTGTATGGTCGGTGCGCCTTCATAGATCCCGGTATGGTCTGAAAAACTGGAGCCAAAGACGAGCAGCAAATCGGCTTCATTCATGAACCAGCTCGCGATCGGTGTGCCTGAGCGCCCCATGACCCCTGCGGCGAGCGGATGCGCGTCACCAATCTGCCCCTTGGCCTTGAACGTGGTAGCAATCGGCGCGCCGAGCTGTTCGGCGAGCGCGATCACACTCTCCATACCATTCAAGGCACCATATCCCACAATGATCATGGGCCGTTTGGCGCTTTTCAGAAGGTCGGCCGCCTCTTTCAGCGCCGAAGGCGGCGGGCCGACGCTCAAATTTGCCATACGCCCCTCCGGTCCATAGGCTTTCGCGTCATCACCCGCGGGTCTCGGCTGAACATTGTCAGGAAACACCAGGTGACCCACACCGCGTTCCAGGATCGATGTCTTGATCGCCTGCGTCATCAGCAAGGCATGGTCGGAATTGAGGTGCACGGTTTGGGAAAACGCTGCGACCGCTTCGAAGGCGGCTTCGAGATCAATATCCTGGAACGCATGGACGCCGACCACCTGATCCTGCACTTGTCCGGTCAAAGCGAGCGCGGGAGCGCCGTCCACCTTGGCATCCCAGAGGCCAGTCAGGAGATTGGTCGCGCCCGGGCCTGCAATGGTCAGCGCCGCGGCCGGATGCCCGGTAAGTTTGCCATAGCCGGAACAGGCAAAAGCCGCCGCCCCTTCATGGCGGATCCCGTAATAGCGAAGCTTGCCTACGGCTTCCTGTACTCGCAACGCGTCTGCTAGCCCGAGATTGGAGTGCCCGACCATCCCGAAAACGCTGGTCACGCCCCAATTGGTCATCGTCTCCGCCATCACGTCCGCAATCGTCCGGGCGCGCGGCGGCAACGCCGGCACGCCGACATAGATCCCGTCATCGCGAATATCGACGTCGAACATGTCCTGCCCGGTATCCTCATGCCCCCCGGGCGGCTTGCCTGTCAGCGGATCAAAGTCCCAGCCATGCCACGGGCATCGCAGCCAGCATTTGTCATCAATCCCTTGCTCGATGGAGCCTTCCCCCAAAGGACCGCCCTGGTGCGGACACTTATTGTCCATGGCAGCGTATTGGCCATTGAAATGCACAAGCGCGACGGATTGTGTGCCAGCGGTCGCCGATTTGACCCGGCCGTCAGCCACTTCATCAGTTTCTGCCACTTTGTGCCAAATCAGAGTGGGTTTGGTTTCAGACATTAATTCGTTCCCCTCGCTTGCATTCCGCTGCCCTATAGAAAACAGTAGGATATGGCATATCAAAAGTCGTTCACATTTTTTTGGGGTCTTGTGATTGGTCTGTTGTGAAAGCGCTCGATAGAGGCGAGACCAATTTATGAGGAAGGGGAACTCTCGAATGAACAAGATTGCTGTGGCGAAATGGGACGACTTGACCGATCGCCAACCCGAATATGCGATTGTTGGCGAAGTCGATCTTGTCGTCGTGCGCTTTGATGAGACGGTTTCCGTCTTCTATGGCCGCTGCCTGCATCGCGGCGCGCTGATGTCCGACGGTTATGTGGACGACAATGACAATCTGATCTGCGGCGTCCACAACTGGGACTATCGCCTCGATAGCGGGGTGTCAGAATATGAAAATTCTGAAGCCCTGCCGAAATTCGAGGCCTGGATTGAAAATGGCGAAGTCCTGGTCGACGCCGACGAGATCAATGAGTGGGGCCATGCCCATCCTCAGCCATACCAACGAGATGCGTATCTCGGCCTGTACCAGGACCCAAGTCACGCGCCGCATCCGGAACCGACAAATGGCCTGATCCAGCAATATGCCCGCGATGGTCTCAGCCAAACCGGGCATCACGGGGTCACAGAATCCATGGGCGTGCCGCGCGCGGATTTGCCGAAATGGGACGATATTCAGATCATCACAGCGCAGCTGCACAAGATGCCGCTCCTCGACGATGAACCAGTTGATACGAAAACCGTGATCGGCCCAAACGCCCAAAAACCACTTGAGCTCGACATCCCGCTTTTCGTCTCTGACATGAGCTTCGGCGCTTTGTCTGAGCCTGCGAAAATCTCGCTCGCGCGCGGCGCCGAACTGGCGGGCACGGGAATTTGCTCCGGCGAAGGCGGTATGTTGCCAGAGGAGCAGGAAGCCTGTTCGCGCTATTTCTACGAACTCGCCTCGGCCCGGTTCGGCTTCTCCTGGGACAAGCTGGACAAGGTTCAGGCCTTCCATTTCAAAGGCGGGCAAGGTGCAAAGACCGGGACCGGCGGTCACCTGCCGGGCAATAAGGTCAAAGGCAAAATCGCCGAAGTCCGCGGCCTTGATGAAGGCGAGGCTGCGATTTCTCCTCCCAGGTTTCCGGATTGGACTGATTGCCTCCAGGTGAAGGATTTCGCCGATGAAGTCCGCGATCGAACCGGCGGTATCCCGATCGGCTACAAATTGTCTGCGCAGCATATCGAGAAGGACATTGAATCGGCTCTGATCGTCGGGGTCGACTATATCATTCTCGACGGTCGCGGTGGCGGCACGGGCGCGGCGCCGACCATCTTCCGGGATAATATTTCCGTCCCAACCATCCCTGCATTGGCGCGTGCGCGCAAATACCTGGACGAATCCGGGCGCTCAGACGTGACTCTCGTCATCACTGGCGGCTTGCGCACGCCGGGCGATTTCGTCAAAGCCATGGCGCTCGGCGCTGATGCGATTGCCGTCTCAAACGCGGCGATGCAGGCGATTGGCTGTATCGCGATGCGGGCCTGCCACACCAATAATTGCCCGGTCGGGATCGCCACCCAGAAACCGCATCTTGTCTCACGCCTGGTGATTGAGAAGTCGGCTCAACGTCTCAAGAATTTCTTTGAGGCGTCCACCGATCTCATGAAAGTTATGGCGCGCGCCTGCGGACACAGTAAGCTGTCAGACTTCAATGTGGATGATCTGACCACATTCAGTCGTGAAATGTCCGACCTGTCAGGGGTCAGTTATGCGGGAGTTGGACGATGAGCGAAGCCGCTGCAGAGACATTGGTCTTGGGACTTGGGGTGTACGCCCTGATCGGGCTTCTTGTCGGGTTGATCTACATGTTTGGCGGCGCGGGCCGGATTGACCCCGCAGCCAGAGGCAAGGGGCTGCCGTATCGCGTCAGGCTGCTCATCCTGCCAGGAATTGCCGGCCTCTGGCCGCTCATGTTGTTCAAACTGTTCACGCAAAAGGAGCCTCCGGTCTCATGAAACGTGCGCATCGACGAGTACATTTCGGGATGTGGGTCATTATCGGGCCTCTGATCATGTGGCTGCTCGTCCTGGCGTTCACACACCTGCCGGACACACCAGACAATGAGCCGATCCCGGATGAGATTGTGGAGGAGCCGAACTGATGTCCCACGATTACAAAATGGTCCAGTGGAATCCGTTCAAGAAACGCTTCGTTCTATGGATGGTCAGCGGCATCGCGCTGTATCTCATTTCCTTTGTCACGGTGACATATGCGACGCAGCCGTCTGGAAATAGCCTGACGCCGGTCCAGGCCCTGATCCGGGCGACCGGCACACTCGCCTTCCTTATGCTAAGCTTCATTCTGTGCATCGGACCTGTGGCGCGCTTTACGCACCGGTTCAAACCGTTCCTGTACAATCGACGACATATTGGCGTGGCCACATTCCTCGTGGCGCTGGCCCATGGCGGTCTGGTCCTGCTCTGGTATCACGGTTTTTCAGACACCAGTGCGCTCGTCTCTCTGTTCATCTCGAACCCACAATATGACAGTATTTCGGGGTTCCCATTCGAAGTGCTCGGCTTCATTGCCCTGATCATCCTGTTTCTTATGGCGGCCACCAGCCATGATTTCTGGAACACTAATCTCGGACCGGGGGTCTGGAAGGCGCTGCATATGGGCGTCTACATCGCCTATGGCTTGCTCGTGGCGCATATCGCGCTGGGCATCCTGCAATTCGAGAAGCGACCCATCTTCTTTCTCATCCTGGGCGCGGGCGCTGCGACCGTGGTCGCCTTGCATCTGATTTCGAGCATAGCCAGCCTGCGCCTGTCTGATCGCATCGGTCATGAAGGCTGGTTGCGCGTCGCTGAGGTCGATGAGCTGGAAGATACGCGTGCCAAGATCATTCGCCCCGTGGATGGCGACGCCATCGCAGTGTTCCGGGACGGCAATCGCATTGCCGCTGTCTCCAATATCTGCCGACATCAGGGCGCCCCTCTTGGCGAGGGCAAAGTCGTCGATGGGTGCGTGACCTGCCCCTGGCACGGCTTCCAGTACCGCATGGAGGATGGGCAATCGCCGCCGCCCTTCAGGGAAAAAATAGCAACCTACGCGACGCGGATTATGGACGGGGTCGTCTACGTCAATCCAATCCCAAATCCGCCTGGAACACCGCAGGCACCAAGCGAGATAGGAGCCTCATCATGAGCGACGATGACTTCTTCATTGGCTGGGCCGAGACGCCGCAAATTGACCGCCGTTTCATGATGGCTGCCGGTCTCAGCGTGATCACAGGTACCGCCGCGGTCGGGATCGGTGTCGCCGCACGGCAGCGTCCAGTGGGTCCCGGTACCTGGAACATGGGCGAGATACGCGAGTGGCGCGGCATCGCCACGGCTGAGCCATATGGCATGCTGCGCACGCTTGATCTGGATGGCACCGAACGCACAGCGCTTCTCGCGTGTCAGGGAAAATGCGGGGTCAGCGCCAAGATCGGCGCGCTCGCAGGAAAGCCTGTCATCGTCAAAGGCTCACTTATTCAGCGCGGACCGCATGCGATGATTGCGGTTGTGGACGGGCTGGACTGGATCCGGGAAGACCCGACGGGCAGTGTCGGGGGCCTTGCCTTTCCAGAGCCGGAAGATCTGATGCAGGTCACGTTGAATGGCGAGATTCTGGATACGAAATGCTGGTTCGGCGCGATGCGCCCCGCCCAGGGCAAGACGCACAAATCCTGCGCCAGCCTGTGTATTCGCGGCGGTCTTCCGCCCGCCTTCTATGTCCGTGATATCAAGGACCAAACCGCCTTGATGATCATGACGACGGGCGGTTACGGGCACAGTAAGGATCTTCTGCCCTATGTCGCAGATCCCGTGACGATCACCGGCCAGGTGCGTCGGCTGGGAGACCTGTTCCTTCTGGATGCGCCGGTCAGCGCGATCACGCGGCTTTAATTCGTCGATCCGAAGCTCGCGCCGGTCTTGTCGAAGTAGGCGCGCCAGAACGCTTTCACTTCGCCGATTGGCAGATCATAGGCCTGCCGGGGAACAATCCGCGCGACGACTGTGACCCCGTCCATTTGAGGCACTTGCTGCGACAATGAAGCTTCCGAATAGGCGGCGAGATCTGCCCCGGCACGATAGAAAGAAAAGCCGTCCGAGTGCTGCATCAGGTCCGAGACGATGACCAGGCGTCGATTCTCGCGATTGCTCTGGAAATCAGCGCGGTCGCCGACAGCGTAAAGCGCTTCGAATAGCGGCGAACTTGGCTGGCTGGTCGTTTTCAGCGTTTCACCGACCGTATTGGTCAGCGGCAGGTAGAATTGCTCGCGCCAGGTATCATCGATCATGCGCGGGTTCTGCAGGATCGGGTTGGCATCTTCAACGCTGCCGGGGGAGCACTGCGTGTAGAGCGTTTTCGGATCAAACGGCGTGGCACTATTGGGCAGGATAACAGTCAAACGGCCGAACCGCGGCAGTGACCGGGCCTCATTGTCGATCAGCTCGTCGACCCAGGCGAGATCGTTCTCGCTGAACGGGTCCGACTGGTCGATCAGGATAATCGTATGGGCCGGATCCTTGCGGTCCATTCGGCACGCGCTCTCGACATCCAGCGCCGGCGCAGAGTTGAACGCCGCGACCGAGAATAATCCAATCACGGAAAACAACATGACACCAATCGCGCCGCGCCAGAACCAGGGACCTCTTTCTCTCGGACGAGCCATCATTCCTCTCCCTGCTTTCAAGCCGACCGAACGTCGTCCTGGTGTTGACTGGACATCCGGGCTTCGCGCACTTTCGCGACTTCCTTGTTCACTTGCTTCTGAATGGAAGACAGCCCCTTCTGGACAGACTGAATATGGGTTTCGAGCCATTCCCGCGACAGGTTGAGTGCCGTCAGGTTCTGCTCAATCGACTTGATTGCGGCATTGGCCTGTTCGCGCTCCTTGGTCAGGTCGAAGCCTGGCAGATTAGGCGTGACGATCTCGTCGAAATAAGCCGGAATCGCCGCCTGCTCGCCGAGCTTGTCGCGGAACTTGTTGCGCGCGCGGCGGTGGGCCTGTCGATAAGCGATCTTCAGAGACCGCTCCTGGTCGCCCGCCTTGGCGGCAATCCCGACGGCCTTGTCACGATTGGCCTCAAGCACGTTGAGCGATTTTTCGATTTCACGCTTGGCGGCGGTGTGGCGCGTGTGCTGGGTCTCGAACCAGAACCGGCAGCGCGTGAAATAGTCTGAGAGATCATCGCGCACGCCGTTTCGCACGGCCTGACGTTTCTCATAGGCGAGGCGCTCCTTGCGCCAGACGCGGCCATAGCCGGGATAGCGATCCGAGATCTTGTCATAACCCTCATAAATGGCGACGCCGAAAATCGTCAGACCGATAAGCAGGAGACCAATCGCGACCAGCGAATCCAGACCGAAAATGTTCGGGAACATGCTTGCGACGACAGAGCCTGGCGAAATATCGAACATGGAAAATCCGGCCAGCGACCCGGCATCCTGCGCCGCGTGGAGGCTGACTTCCACCGCGTCCCGGAAATGGGCGATAAAGAAATTCAGCATGACGCCGAACATGATGAGGACCCCGGCGACAATGCCGCCAGCGATCTTGAAGCCTTTTTCGGGATGGTTGAGATATCTGAGGCCGAAAAACCCAGCCAGGACACCTGTCATCACATTCACGGCGCTGATCCCGAACGCAACCATCATTCCGCCCATCAGGCCCGAAGATTGAGCGTCCTTGAACAAGAGCGCGTTGAAGCAGCCTTCGATGATCATGATCAGGAGGAGAATGGCGAGGGTCTGTTCGACATTCTTCTTGATGTCCGGTGTCCGTTTGCCGATCCGGTCGCCATGCTGCTGCTTGAAGTGCTGTAATTCGACCACGGTTTCATCATGGTGATCGCGCGCAGATTCCGCGTCGTCCACCTCATAATGACGGAACTCATTTTCTTCCGCCTTGATCACCTCGCGCAGGTGATCCGGGTGAATGTCAGCAGGCGTACAGTCCTGAATATAGTTGCGAACGCCAGCGGCGGTGCCGCTCATCCAGGTTTCGAGACTGCGGCGCACGCCGCCCGCGCGTTCGGCAATTTCCTGCTCGCGCTCGCTCCACTGATCTTCTGTGATCGCTTCAGAGGCAGGGACCGCATCTTCGGCATCTGCCTGGGCAATCTTGCGGGTCCGTCCGCGGCTGAACCCGAGGTCGCCCTCTGCGAGCTTCCCGCGCAAACCGTGCTTGGCGAGCGACTCTTTCGCTTTGAAAGGTTTGATCGAAGACTGATACCCGATATCCGCGCCCCAGCGTACCGATTTTCTACTCATATTGCCCAATCCCATTAACAAAGCCGGCCCAAATATTAACCGTACTGAAAATCGGTGCAGGGCCTTAACAACCTCCTAAGACGGCCGCGCGCGATGAGAATGCGGCAGCTTAAATTTCCGTCATTAAGATTTAGGGATTGATTTTGTTCATGAAATTGGCGGGCACTATTCCCACTCAATTGTTCCGGGTGGTTTCGATGTGATGTCATAGACGACGCGATTCACGCCTTTGACTTCATTGATGATTCTGGTCGCCACGCGGCCGAGGAAATCATGCTCGAACGGGAAATAGTCAGCCGTCATCCCGTCCGTGGAGGTGACCGCGCGTAGGGCAAGCACGCTCTCATACGTGCGCTCGTCGCCCATCACCCCGACTGTGTTGACCGGTAGCAGGATGGCAAAAGCCTGCCAGATCTGATCGTAGAGCCCGGCATTGCGCATTTCTTCGAGATAGATCGCATCGGCCTTGCGCAGCGTGTCGGCTTTTTCACGGGTAATCTCGCCCGGAATGCGAATGGCGAGGCCCGGCCCGGGGAAAGGATGGCGTCCAATGAAAGCCTCCGGCAAGCCAAGCTCGCGGCCAAGCGCCCGCACCTCATCCTTGAACAAGTCGCGCAGCGGCTCAACAAGCTGCATATTCATCCGCTCGGGCAAGCCGCCAACATTGTGGTGGCTCTTGATCGTGACCGAAGGCCCACCAATTGCGCTCACGCTCTCAATGACGTCAGGGTAGAGCGTTCCTTGGGCAAGGAAGTCAGCGCCGCCAATTTTTCTGGCTTCTTCCTCAAACACATCGATGAACAGCTTGCCGATAATCTTGCGCTTGCGCTCCGGATCATTGACGCCGTCCAGTTCCCCGAGAAACAGGTCTGATGCGTCGACATGCACAAGCGGGATATTGTAATGTTCGCGGAACAGGCTGACGACTTGCTCGCTTTCATTCATCCGCATCAGGCCGTGATCGACATAGACGCAGGTGAGCTGGCTGCCGATCGCTTCATGGATCAGCACCGCGGCCACAGAGCTGTCGACGCCGCCGGACAGACCGCAAATCACGCGGCCAGAGCCAACTTGTTCGCGGATTTTCTCAATCGCTTCCTCGCGATAGGCCGCCATCGTCCAGTCGCCTTTGAGGCCTGCAATCTTGTGGGTAAAGTTGCGCAGCATGGTTGCGCCATGCGGTGTGTGCACGACTTCCGGATGAAATTGCGTGCCGTAAAAATGGCGCTCGGGGTCTGCGATCACCGCGTAGGGCGCGCCGGGAGATTTAGCGATGACAAAGAAGCCGCTGGCCATTTCGGCAACGTGATCGCCGTGGCTCATCCAGACCTGTTCGCCGGCACCGTCAAAAGCCAAGCCATCCAGGATCGGATCGTCCAGAACCTTGTCGATAAAGGCGCGTCCGAATTCGCGGCTGGTGCCGCTTTCCACGCGGCCGCCCAATTGCTCCATCATCACCTGCTGGCCATAGCAAATGCCGAGCACCGGGATCTTGCGATTGAAAACGGCTGATGGCACCCGCGGGCTGTCTTCCCAGGTAACGCTGGCGGGCCCGCCAGAGAGGATGATCGCCTGCGGATCATAGCTGTCCAGAAACGCTTCATCGACCTTGTTGAACGGGTGAATTTCGCAATAAACGCCGCTCTCTCTGAGCCTGCGCGCGATGAGCTGCGTCACCTGGCTTCCAAAGTCGATAATCAGGGCGCGTTCGTGTTTGTTCTCAGCCATGCGGCCCTTTAGCTGAGTCCCGTCTCGGGCTCAACCAGATCTGTCACGATCCGAATGGAGAATCGGATGGGCGGCGCCCGAACAGTCCACCACCGTCCTGAACCAGCTGGGCTGATTTCTGGCGTGTCGGTTCAGATCTTTGCGCCGTCCGGGGCTTCGAGACAGGCTTTGCTCGGACTGGGCCGGTCGCCTCTGGCACGGAGCGCGACAGAGCATTGGCACTGGACGGCAAATTCGCCGGAATGGGAACCGGTGCCGGCGCGTGCGTGACGGCTGGGGTGTCTACTGGCACGTGTCCGGCTTTGTAGGCTTGCATCAGCAGCGTCAGGCGTTTTGCAGGCATGCCCACGGCCGGAATCGAATGCGTGCCCCCAGCCAGGAACTTTGCCGCCTTGCCCATCGCCGTGCCTTCTTTGTTGGCATGCGTGAACGACACCATGTTCGCCGCTGTGATAACGCCTGACTTGATCTTGCGGGTTCTGAAGTCGCCAATATCCTCCCATCGATAGGACTTTGTCGAAAACCAGTTGCGGATCGTGATGCCGTCTCGAGTCAGCGACAGGCGTTGCAAGACGCCTGCGCCCGTGAGCGCGAAGAATACAGCGAGGATCAAGCCAAAGCCTGGCACGAAAAACAGTGAGACGGCTGCCCCTGAAAACCATTTCCAGGCTGTCGGTGTCAGTGTCGTTACGCCGTTTTCTGTCTTGACTGCCATGAAGCGTCCTCCCGATGAGACCGCTTATGGCAGGTTCAGCTGAAAGTGAGGCAAATCCGAGAACACAATTTGTCGTGCGCGCATTAACCCTTACGGCGGATGACCGCGAAGAAGAATCCATCCGTCCCAGCCGTCCTTGGGGTGAGGCGGACGCTCCCGGCTTGCCCTTGCCCGGCCTTGATTACGGCGATCCCGTCCTCGGTCAGCAAGTCGCTCTGCTCCGCGTGCTGGACCGCGTCCTCCTGAACCCAACCAGGATGCGAGGCCAGGAATGCATCGACACGGTCTTCATCTTCCTCGACCAGGAAGGAGCATGTCGCGTAGAGCAAGCGCCCGCCGGGTTTGACATATTGCGCCGCCTTCTCGAGCACTTCGTTTTGTTGCTCGATCCGCGTTTCCAGTGATTTGGGTTTGACCCGCCATTTTGTATCGGGCCTCCGCCGCCATGTGCCCGTCCCGGTGCAAGGCGCATCGACGAAGACGCAGTCCATTTGATCGCGCAATGCCTCCAGCGCCTCTGGTTCGCGCGGATGCAAGAGCTGCACATTATGCGCCCCGGACCGTTTCAACCGGGGAATGATGGCGCTGAGACGTCGCCCATCTATGTCGTAAGCGAAGACCTGGCCCTTCCCACCCATCGCCGCCGCAAGAGCGAGGGTTTTGCCGCCGCCGCCGGCGCAATAATCGAGAACCTGCTCGCCAGCCTGTGCATTGGACGCTGCTGCCGCGATCTGAGACCCGGCATCCTGAACCTCGACCCAGCCCTTTGAATAGGCCGGAATATTATCCAGGCTCGCCTCGCGTTGCGAGGGATCGCGCGCGGGGATATGGTAGGCGTTCTTGAGCAGCCGCGACGGCTCGGCCCTGGCGCTGCGCAATGGACCACCAGCCTTTTCTGCATCCACTTTCAACGTATTCACACGCAAATCGACATCTGCGCGTACGGCCATAGCCTGCCCTTCAATCGCGGCAAGTTCGCCAAAAGCCCGCTGCATGTGCGGTGTGAGCCATTCAGGATAGTCACCCGCAACGTGTGGCTCAGCCATGACATCAGGCGCCATGACGAGGCGCTCGCGCTCCTGCAGCGTCAGCGCGCTTGGCGCATGCGGCTCGTCCATCGCATCATCGATGCGGCGAATATCCCAGCCCCAGGCAAAGCTCAGCGCGCCGAGTACAAGCCCGCGCGGCGTGTCATCGCCCATGGCGTGGGCGATGGAATTGCGCTTGCGCAAGGCGTCCAGCACCAGTCCCGAGACCCAGGCGCGGTCTTTGGAGCCGGCATAGCGCGCCCGCTTGCCCCAATCGCGCGCGGCAACTTTCACCGGTTGATGCCGCCCAAGAACATCGCTCAACACGTCTATCGCCGCCGCTATCCTGCCACCATCCCGCATAAACGCACTCCCTATCGAGCGAGGTGTGTACGCTTGCTCGGATGGAAAGCAAAGTCCCGCATGTCGGTTGAGACTTTGGGAGAATGACAGAACGGCAATGATGCGGTTGATTTCAATCTGCAAACGGATCGCTTTCTGTTGCAGGTATTACAGATCCGGTCGTCGTTCTTCTGAAAGATCCGGGTTGTATTTGAGCTTCCCACGAGACCACGGGGCACAGAGGATCAAACTGTGGACCCTGAATATCATATAGAAATCCTGGAACGTCTCCCCCTGGGCGCGACCCCCATGGACGTCAAAACCCTGTCCTTTTCGCCGCCAAAGCAAACCGTCGCGAGTGTGCTGTCGGAGTCTCATTCTGTCCTGTTGATTGAGACAGACGGCCAAACGCGCCAGAAGCGGATCGCGGTGGCAGAGGATCCGATTGAAATTTCCGGCGGCGGTCGAGGTGTGGCTTATGTTGCCTGCCGGACGTCCGGCTGCGTGGACGTGATCAACCCGTCCGGTCTGGTCAAACGGATAGAGCTGCCGGGCCTGCCGCAAAGCCTGGTCTGGAATGGCAGCTACAATACTCGAAAACAAAGAATAATGGTGACCTGCCAGGCGCCCGACTCTGATCAAGGCACCGTGGTTGTGATCGAGGAAGAAACGCTGAGCATCGTCAATGAGCTCCGCGTCGGCAAACAACCCCGCGGGATCAGTCTGGATCAGCTGCGCAAGCACATACTGGTCGCAAATTATGGCAGCGACTCGATTTCCATCATTGACCAGGCGGGAAAGAAGACGCTCGCGACCCTGCCGACAGCCGGTCGCCCCTGGGCGATCAATGCGTCATGGTTCGATCCGCAGGACATTATCATCTCGCTGCGCGGCGGCGGCATTCTGCAACGTCTGGATGCCTCGCAGTTTCCGCCAGTCCTGTCGGGTCTGACCGCGCTCTCGACACCTGGCCGATCGCCGCGCAGCCTGACGCCTTATACTTGCCTGCCGCTGGATGAAGATCACTTGTGGATTGCACCCGACCGTCATTCTGAAGCGATCGCGCTGGTCCGGTCGGATGAGCGAGATCTGAAACAAGTCGGGTATTACCGTCTGGGGTCCGATCTTGCTGGAGAGCAAGGCCTGGGCCGGATCGCCATATCAGGCCACGGTTTGCCGGGCACGCTCTACATCGCCAATCGCAAACGCAAGGAACTTCTGCTGGCCAGGATGAGCCGCCTCAAATCTGCCGCGCCACCGCAAAAAACGCTCAGCCGCGAAAAGCGGTGACCTCGATCTCGATCAACATTTCTTCCTCAATAAGGTCCGCGATGATCATGGTCGCGGCGGGACAGATGTCGCCGAGATACTGTTCCAGAACGGGCTGAACCTCCGCCACCCATTGGCGATCTGTAACCGTATATTGAACCCTTGCGATATCGGTCATTTCAAACCCCGCTTCCGCGAGCACGGATCTGATCGTCTCGAAACAGTTGCGGGCCTGGTCGGCCACCGCATCCGGCATCTGCATGGTCGTGTAATCATAGCCGGTCACGCCTGAAACAAAGCACCAATCGCCCTGCACAACCGCGCGAGAATAGCCCATGCTTGTCTCAAACGGAGACCCCGTGGAAATAAGTGTGCGACGAGACGTCAAAGCGGCCTCCTGTGCTGAAGATCTGACGCGCCTTACACTGCCCGGATCGATCTAGATCTATTTGCCTTCAAACGTAGGGGCGCGCTTTTCGAGGATCGCATTCACCCCTTCGATATGGTCTTCGGTATGATGCATCATCGATTGCGCCGCTGCAGACATTTCCATGATCGTCTCATAGCTTGCCGTCGTGCCGTGGCGCAGCAGCGTTTTCGCCACGCGCAGGCTTTGCGGTGGCTGCGCCGCCATGCGTGTCGCCAGCGCCATGGCTTCATCCATCAGCGTTTCGCCGGGCACGGCGCGCGAAATGAGCCCCCAATCCTCGGCGGTCGCGGCATCGATGACATCGCCTGTAAACAGCAACTCGGCGGCGCGGCTGGCGCCGATAATGCGCGGCAGCAGCCAGGCCCCGCCATCGCCCGGGATCAGGCCGAGCTTCAGGAACGTCACGCCGAATTTCGCCTTGTCAGACGCGATCCGGACGTCGGCCATACACGCCACATCACAGCCCAGGCCGATTGCTGCCCCGTTCACCGCCGCGATCAGCGGGACTTCGAGATTGTAGAGCGATTTGACGATCTGGTGGATATTGCGCCGATAGCCCTCACGGACATTGTAAGGTGAGCCCGCAAATGCGCCCTTGCGATCGCGCATCGCCTTGACGTCGCCGCCTGCGGAGAAGGCGCGGCCCGCTCCGGTCAGGATGGCGCAGCGGATGGCGGGATCCGCCTCAATCTCTGCGCAAGCTGCGACGACAGCTGCCCCGTCGCCTTCCTGGCCGAGCGCGTTCATCATGTCCGGCCGATTGAGCGTGAGAATGGCGATTGGACCTTGCTTTTCGAGCTGGATGACAGACATGGACGGGCTCCTCAGATGTTATGCGCCCTGCTTTGGCAGATGCGCTCTGTCCTGTCACCATTTGCCTTGCGGCAGGTCCTGTGCGGGTGCGTGGGCAAACCCAGATCAATTGGGCGCTTCAGCCGCTGTCTCCGCCTCGGCGTTTTCGCGTGAGTAAATTCCGGTGAACCAGGCGGTCCACTCATCCGTTTCGGCATTGTACTGCTCGAAATGCTGGGTCACCGTCCCGTCTTCATTGAGGGTCCACTCGCCGGTGAACGGCGCGGATTGCGCATTGGCGTGATAGGTGATCGTCCCGGTTAGCTTCATGGACCCGGATTCGGTCAGACCGCCTTCATAGTCGATCAAGGCGCCGGCGCTGACCCAGACCTGCCGCCACTTGTCCGTTTCGGGATTGTAGTAATTATAGCTCTGTCCGGTGTTGCCACTCGCCGATGTCCAGGTTTCGAGCAGCAGGCACCCTCCCTCTTCCCGGGTGATCGAATTGTTCCCGGCAAATTGTCCATTGGTCGCGGTGACACTCCAGTCGCCCAGCCAGAAATCGAATTGGTGATAGGCTTCATCCTCACACGGCGGAGGCGGCGGCGGTGGTGATGCGGGCGCTGCCGGTGCCGCATCCTGTGCCATTGCACAGCTCGCAAGAAGAACAGCCAGTCCCGCGTTCAATCCCAATCGATACATCTCGTCCTCCAGACAGAAAAAACCCTGCCGCACAGTCTTGCGCGGCAGGGCGATTGTCAATTCGTGAGCGAGTAGCCTATTCGGCGGCGGCTTTCAGATCTTCCGCACTCAGCTGCGTGTAGCGACGCATATGATGATCAACATTGCCGAATTCAGCATCGATCATGGTGAGGCGCTTGAAATAGTGACCTACGGCCAGCTCTTCCGTCATCCCCATACCGCCATGGATCTGGATCGATTCCTGACCGACAAAGCGGCCGGACTGGCCAATGCGCACCTTGGCGGCAGAGGCGGCCTTCTTGCGCTCGACTTCATCCTCGCCGAGCTTCAGCGTGGCCATATAGGTCATGGAGATGGATTGCTCATGCTCCATGAACATGTCGACCATGCGGTGCTGCAGCACCTGGAACTTGCCGATTGGTGTCCCGAACTGTTTGCGCTGGCGCGAATATTCCACCGTCATCTGGTGCGCGACTCCCATCGCGCCGACGGCTTCTGCGCAAGTTGCAGCAATCGCTTCGTCGACCACCTGTTCGATCAGGGGAAGACCTTCGCCTTCGCTGCCAATCAGAGCGTCGGCGCCGACTGAAACATTCTCAAGATAGACTTCCGAAGCCCGGCGACCGTCAACGGTCGGGTAGTCCCGTGTGGTCACACCGTCTGCATCCTTGTCGACAATGAATACCGAAATCCCGCCAGCATCGCGGCGATCACCGCCTGTGCGGGCTGTGACGATCAGCTTGTCGGCCCAGGGCGCGCCGATCACGACGGCCTTGTGACCGTTGAGGACATAGCCTGCGCCATCCTTTTTCGCGGTGGTTTCAAGATCGGCGAGATTGTAGCGACCGCGCGGCTCAGCATAGGCGAATGCAAACGTGCTCGCGCCGCCCATAATAGCCTGCAAGTGCTCTTCTTTCTGCGCTGCAGAGCCCGCATGTTTCAGGAACCCGCCTCCACAGACAATGCTGGGGACGAATGGTTCAACTACGAGGCCTTTGCCGAACTCTTCCATCACGACCATGGCGTCGATCGGGCCGCCACCGAGACCGCCATCGTCTTCGCTGAACGGCGCCATGAACAGGCCGAGCTCAGCGAACTGCGCCCACATTTCCGGACGCCAGCCACTGTCCGACTTCACAACGCTGGTGCGGGTTTCGAAGTCATATTGCTCCCGGATCAGCCGTGCGAGGCTGTCGCGGATCATGGTTTGCTCTTCGGTAAAATTGAAATCCATAAGTGTTCCTCCTGTTGCCCGGTTGCCTTACAGGCCCAGGATCATTTTCGTGATGATGTTGCGCTGAATTTCGTTCGAGCCGCCATAGATCGACGTCTTGCGGAAGTTGAAATAAGTTGGCGCAGAATGGTGTGCATAGTCCGGTCCGATCGGGAACTCATTGGAGCCATCCTCCGGGAAGCCGCGATGATCCGGCGCGCCATAGGTCCCGACTGCTTCCAAAGTGAGTTCGGTCAGGCGTTGCTGAATCTCCGTCCCTTTGACTTTCAGGATCGAGCTCTCTGGCCCGGGTCCTTTGCCTTCTGACTCGCGCGCGAGTGTGCGAAGTTCGGTAAATTCAAGCGCCGTCAGATCAATTTCAAGCTGGCTGATCTTGCGCGCAAACGCGTCATCCTTGATCAGCGGTTTGCCGTCGAGCACTTCGGTCGACGCGATATTGCGCAGGCGCTCAATGCCGCGCTTCGAGCGGGCGACACCAGCAATCCCGGAACGCTCATGCGCCAGCAGGAACTTCGCATAGGTCCAGCCCTGGTTTTCTTCACCGACACGGTTCTCAACAGGAACGCGAACATCAGTCAGCCAGACCTCATTGACCTCATGACCGCCATCAATGGTGATGATTGGACGGACTTCGATGCCGGGCGTATTCATGTCGACGAGAATGAAGGAAATGCCTTCCTGCGGTTTCTTGGCGTCCGGATCAGTCCGGCACAGGAAGAAGCCCCAATCAGCATGCTGCGCCAGGGTCGTCCAGGTTTTCTGCCCGTTGATGACGTAGTGATCGCCGTCACGCACTGCCGTGGTCTTCAGGCTGGCCAGGTCCGAGCCTGCGCCCGGCTCTGAATAGCCCTGACACCACCACTCTTCGCCGGACAGGATTTTCGGGAGATAACGCGCTTTTTGTTCTTCGTTCCCAAAAGTGTAGATGACCGGGCCGACCATTGAGACACCGAATGGCAGAGGCATCATCGCGTCGACGCGGGCATTCTCTTCCGACCAGATATAGCGCTGGGTAGAGGTCCAGCCGGTGCCGCCATATTTCTCTGGCCAGGCGGGCGCCGACCAGCCTTTTTTGCCCAGCACCTTGTGCCAGGCCAGGAACTGGTCACGACTCAGATCTTCGCGGCTTCCAAACCCTTTCAATTCTTCGGGGTAGTTCTCTTCGATAAAGGCGCGAACCTCTTCGCGAAAGGCGACTTCTTCAGGCGAAAATTCTAGATTCATAGCGAGACTTCCCAGCGTTTTTTTGGCGTTATTTGATCACTTATCTGCCGCGCGTGCGTGCGAAAAGCAAGTTAACGCGAACGTAAACGTCACTTTGTCCCAGATGCCGTCGCGGAAGGGAAATTTATTTTTGCGGCTGCCCCAGGAATGGTGCGCAGGCTGTGCGCAACAGACCGATGGCGGCAGCAGATCCCATCCCGCCGCCCGTATTGAATTCGAATTCCGCCATGGGGGTCATGCCGAGGCGTTCCAGCGCCGCTTCGTGCGCCGGACGACGCGTCACGTGTGCCGCTCTGACATGCTGAATTCCTTGCGGGTTCAGTGCATGAACCACACCGGCCGCAATGGTCGTGGCGAACCCATCGATCAGGACCGGCACCCCTTGTTGCCGCGCGGCTATGATCGTGCCGACACAGGCCGCCAGTTCCCGCCCGCCAAGACATCTCAGTGCCTCCAGCGGGTCGGAGAGGTGCCCGCGATGCGTCCGCAGGGCCTGATCAACGATCGCCATACGCTGCTGGTTCATTTCGGATGGGATGAGCGGCCCGGGACGCACCCAATAGTCTGACGAGCCGCCATACAGTGCGCAGGCCACCGCCGCCGCAGCGGTCCCGATCCCAGCGCCGATCACACCGAGCGCGATCAGATCGGGTTTCCCCTCCAGCGCCTCGAAGCCATAAGCAATCGTTGCCGCGCATTCGCGCTCTGTCATTGCCGCATCGATCGTGATGTCCTTGGTTGGCTTATCCAGCGCGAGTTCAAACACACGAATATTCGCTTCGACCTGGGTCGAAATAGCCGACAATGGCGCGCGGCCCTCTCTCAGCGCTTCGACTTTCTCGCGCGTGCTGTCGATGGATGAGAGTGTGACACCATTCTGCGAAATACCGTGCGACCCTGCAAAGATTGCGAGCGTCGGATTTTCCAGCCGCGGCGGATAGCGTCGCTGCCACCCCGCAAGCCAGGCCGCGCCATCGCCGAGGCGGCCAAAGTCGCCTTCCCGGCCCATGCCAAGCAAGGCATCGTAAACTTTCTGGGAGCTCTCGGAATCGAACGCACTTGGCTGCATCGCGAGTGCGCGGACATCATCGAACGGACCTGTGATGTTTTCAGCTTGTGACACGCTGATTCCTCGTCGGCTTTACGCGCGTAAAACACCCTCATTTCAATACGCAAGTCAATTCTGGATTTGGTAATTTGATAAATCTGTCGCAAGTATATTTTGAGAGTCTTCGTTTACAGGTGGATCAATGGCCCGGCCGAACATAGAAAGTCCCTGCATCAAAGTCTGCGCTGTCGATGGCGAGACGGGCCTGTGCCTTGGCTGTGGTCGCAGTCTCAAAGAGATAGGTGGCTGGATGCAGTACGACGATGCCGGACGCCGGGACGTGATGGACCAGTTGCCCGAGCGCCTCGAACATCTTCGCGCGATTGGAAAACTCGGAGAGACCGCATGAAAACGTCCCACATCATAGCGACTTTCGCGCTCGCTGCAGGGGTCGCGGCGATTATCGGCCTTTATCTCGATCCAAAGCTTGACGCGGAAACCTCGCCCGACGCGGCAACGACATCGACTGCTGCACCAAGCGTTGCCTCTCTCGCCATTAAAGAGCCGGTGACAACGGCCCGCCGCAAGACCACGATCCGCAATCGTCCGGACGGTCATTATTGGACCAGAGCCCTGGTCAACAAGAAAACCAGCGTTGAGTTCATGGTCGATACCGGCGCCAGTGTGGTGGCATTGACTTACAAAGACGCGCAAAAGATGGGCCTGCGTCCCGACCAGCTCGACTATCGCTGGGAAATCCGAACGGCCGGCGGCAAGACCCTGGGCGCGAGTGTGCTGATCGATCAGATCCAGATCGGTCAGGTCAAAGTGAAGAATGTCGAGGCCATGGTCCTGCGCACTGATCTGGAGCAATCGCTCCTGGGCATGAGTTTCCTGCGCGAGCTATATTCTTACGAATTTCGCGGTGACCGTCTGATCATCCAGCAATAGTATCGTATAGCATCTTGGTCGCGACGATCGCGAGCAAGATGGCAAACAGGCGTTTCAGCAGCCTCGCATCGAGGGAGTGGGCCAGTCTCGCGCCTACCGGTGCCATGGTGACGGTGAACGCAGAGATGAGTGCGAACGCTGCCAGATTGACATAACCGAGCGAGAATGGCGGCAATCCGTCCTGCCCCCACCCAACAAAAATAGCCGTAATCGCGCTCGGCAGACCAATCGCGATGCCAAACCCGGCCGCCGTCGCCACGGCCTGATGCATGGCGCGGCCATAGACGGTCATCAGGCTGACGCCAAAGGTCCCTCCACCAATCCCCATGAGCGCTGACAGGACGCCGACACCCGTCCCAAATCCGACCCGGCCGGCACCAGTTGGCATATCGTCCGCCAGCCGCCAGCTGGGTCGCCCGAAAAAGAGTTGCGCCGCCAGAAGATAGGCCATCGCTCCGAAAAAGGCTTTCAGCGCCGCCGCCGACATCTGTCCGGCCACGAGCTGTCCGATCAGCGCCCCGATCATGATCCACGGCGCCCAGGTGCGGATGATCTGCCAGTCCACAGCGCCGCGTTTATTGTGCGCCATGACCGATCGCGCCGATGTCAGAATAATGGTCGCGAGAGACGTCGCGATCGCGACATGGCTGGCGCTGTCTGTGTAGCCAAGACTTTCAAACAGGATGATCAGGACCGGCACGATAATCGCGCCGCCACCAATCCCGAACAAGCCCGCGGCAACGCCGCTGACAAGTCCGCAACCTGCGAGTGCGAGAATCAGTGCGCCATATTGAGCGAGAAATTCAGCCATCCGGGTCCGCCTAATCCAAACGCCCCGGTGAGGGAAGCCTCACCCGAATTGGGCAATAACGTCTTCAATGCTCGCGCCTGGACGCCCAAGGATTGAGGCAACTTGTGCGCGTTGTTCAATGGCAAGCCAGATCCCGGCAACTTCCAGGTCAACGACGGACCATTGGCCGCCCCGTTCAATCACGCGCCAACGAATTTTCAGGTCTGCGCCGTCGCGGCGAACCTGAGTGGTAATGATACTGTCCCGCGCGTTCCGGCTTTGCGAATCGACGACATAGACTTCGACGCCGGAAAACTGGTGTGCGTTGGCTTCGATTTGCCGCCGCAAATAGGTCTCGAATGCGCTGACGAAGCGCGCTTTTTCGGCGGGCGCCAATGTGCGTCCGTATCGTCCAAGCGTAAAATTCGCAATCGCGCGCGTATCGATGTGGGACAGGACTGCGTCTGCGACGCGCGTATCTTCGCTCTTCGCAATATCAATCGCGGCAGAGCTGACCAGCGCCTCAGCGCTGTTGAAATCATTGCTTCCGGCGGTCGCGAGCGGACTTGCGGCAAGCAAAGCTGTTGAGATGATCAGTGCCTTCAACATGGGAGGATCCTTGCATTTATCGCGCCACTTCGGGCGCTTCGGATCGCATTTGGGAATTCAATTGTGAACGAACTAGGGCAGGAAACGGCATAGGGGGTATGCCGAATACGTATGGTTGTATTCCGGCAACAGTTTACCCGCAAAAAGAGGACAAATTCTACAATATTGAGACGCCCGGACAGGCTTTGGTTCAACCACCGCCGACAAACTGCACGACTTCCAACCGGTCACCGTCTTGGAGCAAGGTATGTCCATGCTCAGCCTTGGGAACGATTTCCAGGTTTCGCTCAATCGCGATCCCGCGCGGATCATCCGTCATGGACAGGACGAGCGCTTCAATCGTGGTGCCGTCCGCCACGTCCTGACTTTCGCCATTCAAGAATATCTGCACGGGGCCTGTTCCTTCTGCACAAATTGGGCTTGCCAAGCTTTACGATCCACCGCAAGAGCGTGTGACCATGACGCAACAGATATATGTTCTCAATGGCCCGAATCTCAACCTGCTCGGCACACGCGAGCCGGACATTTATGGCGCGGAAACGCTGGACGATATCGAACAGCAATTGAGAGACGCAGCCCCCGGCGCACAGATCACGTTTCGCCAGACCAATTCCGAAGGCCAGCTTGTTGATTGGGTTCAGGAAGCGTCAAAAAGCGCGGAATTCCTGATTTTGAACGCTGGCGCATATACCCACACATCCGTGGCGCTGCACGATGCATTGCGGGCCTGCAACGCAGATATCATTGAAGTTCACCTATCTAATCCAGCCGCCCGCGAGCCGTTTCGGACGACCAATTATGTTGCCCCTTGTGCCAGTGCCAGCATTGCAGGTTTTGGCGCGTCCGGTTATCTGATGGCGCTAACTGCCATCCTCCAAAAGAAAAAAGACTGAGGAGCCCGTCCCCAATGTCCACAAGCAAGTCAAAACTCGATGCCGGCCTGGTCCGCGAACTCGCCGCAATCTTGCGCGAAGCCGATCTCGGCGAAGTCGAGGTTGAGCATGAAGGTCTGCGCATTCGCGTCAGCAAGGCCACATCCATGGCCCCGGCCGCGCCAGCCGTCGTCCATGCACCGGTCGCGGCGGCGCCAGCGCCCGTCGCTGCCCCTGCCGCCGCTCCCGCTGCAGCCCCCGCGGCCGCGCCGGCCGCTGCCGAGGCGCCGTCCAACGCGATCACCAGCCCCATGGTCGGCACTGTCTACATGTCACCGGAACCCGGCGCGAAGGCCTTTGTCGGGGTTGGCGATAAAGTCAAAAAAGGCGACACGCTGATGCTGATCGAAGCGATGAAGACGTTTAATCCCGTCGTTGCCGACGCGGCGGGCACTGTCAAAGAAATTCTCGTCGATGACGCACAGCCGGTTGAGTTTGGCGAGCCCTTGATCGTCGTCGAATAAGGACACGAAACGATGATTGAAAAAGTACTCATCGCCAATCGCGGCGAAATCGCGCTGCGCATCCACCGTGCGTGCAAGGAAATGGGCATCGCAACGGTCGCGGTTCACTCCGAGGCTGACCGGGACGCGATGGCCGTGCGCCTGGCTGACGAGAGTGTCTGCATCGGTCCGGCGCCCAGTGCGCAGAGCTATCTGAAAAAGTCGCAGATCATCGCTGCTGCCGAGATTACCGGTGCGGACGCCATCCACCCAGGATACGGCTTTCTGTCCGAAAACGCTCAGTTCGCGGAAATGGTGGAAGCCCATGACCTGATCTTTATCGGCCCCACGGCGGAACATATCCGTACGATGGGGGACAAGATCACCGCCAAACAGACAATGATTGATGCCGGAGTGCCGGTGGTCCCGGGCTCCGATGGCGGCGTTTCATCGATCAGCGAAGGCAAGAAAGTCGCCAAGAAGATTGGCTATCCGGTCCTCGTCAAAGCGGCCTCCGGCGGCGGCGGCCGCGGGATGCGGGTTGCGAAAACCGAAAAGGACCTCGATTCAGCAATCAAGTCTGCCAAGACCGAAGCGAAAGCCGCGTTTGGCGATGATGCGGTCTATCTTGAGAAATATCTCGGCAAGCCGCGGCATATCGAGATCCAGCTGATCGCCGACACGCACGGCAATGTCTGTCACCTCTGGGAACGTGACTGCTCGCTGCAACGGCGTCACCAGAAAGTGTTCGAAGAAGCGCCTTCCCCTGCCCTCAACCAGGCCCAGCGCGAAGAAATCGGAACCATCGTCGCCAAGGCCGTGAAGAAAATGGGCTATCGCGGCGCTGGCACCATGGAATTCCTGTATGAAGACGGGAACTTCTATTTCATCGAGATGAATACCCGTATCCAGGTTGAGCATCCGGTCACAGAGATGATTACCGGCATCGACCTGATCCGCGAACAGATCCGCGTCGCCGACGGGAAGAAACTCTCATTCACGCAGGAAGACGTCATACTGGTCGGGCACGCCATCGAGTGCCGGATCAACGCGGAGCATCACGAGACCTTCGTGCCATCACCGGGCAAGATCACGGATTTCCACGCCCCTGGCGGCCCGGATGTGCGGCTCGATAGCGCCGTCTATGCCGGATATTCAATCCCGCCGCACTATGACAGCATGATTGCCAAGCTGATCGTTCATGGCCGCACCCGCAATGAATGCATCATGCGCCTGCGCCGCGCCCTGGACGAAATGGTGGTCCTTGGCGTCGAAACGACCTTGCCCTTACACAGCAAGCTCGTCGAAGCCCAGGACGTCATCGACGGAAATTATGATATCCACTGGCTGGAGCGTTTCCTCGGAATGAAATAGACGACCGTTTGGACATTGGAACATGGCCCCCGCGATCAGCTCTGGTCGCGGGGGTTTCTTTTGTCTGGTGTCGGGGCGGGCGTTAACCCAGTGTCTTAAAACGCCCTGAAACAGACGCGCGCAATGTCTGCATTGGGTCAGGAGAATGTTCCCCTCCTCAGGCCCTCATCCTGAGCGAAGTCGAAGGATCGGGGGCCGGGCTCCTCGGCGGTCCGCCAGTCCATGCGCAGGCAGGGACTTTTGAGAGACCGGGCTTCCACCAATCGTCCATGGACACCTGCCTTCGCAGGTGTCGGCGAGCGGGTTGTGGGTTCTGGGGAGCCCGCCTCGTCCTTCGACTTCGCTCAGGATGAGGCTCAATTTTCTCAAGTTGAGGCGCAAATATTTCCGTAGTCCCGGACTTGATCCGGGACCTCGTGCCATCAAGCCGCCGAGGGAGGTCCCGGGTCGAGCCCGGGACTACGGATGAGGTTGGAACGCTAATATTCGATTGTCATCCCGGCCGGAGCGCAGCGGAGAGCCGGGACCCAGGTCTTCCAAAAATCTGGGTCCCGGATAAGCGCTGACGCGCTTTCCGGGATGACAACTTAGATCCCGCTTTGCCAACGCAAGTTGGCATCCATGGCGGCTGGCTGATTAATCTCCCGGCCGCCATGGATCCTGACTTGCGTCAGGAATACGGGCGGAATAGCGGACTGCTTCGACGCCGGAAGCGGATTGTCTGATTGCGGCATTCTGTGGTCTGTGCTTTTTCGGGGAACATGAACCCCGTGGCCATATACTGGATTAGAACGGCACTCTGGATGATAGGGTTCGGTGCTGTTCTCAAAGTGCTACTGGGAATCAAATTCGTAGACTTCGGTCTCGTCATTTCTGGCTGGATGTTTTTCGGGCGGATAATTACGATTGATGACGAACTCCCCGGCGGTTTCTATAATCCTGACGGTGAACTACCGTTCCCTAAGTATGAACTTTCAGGAATTGGCCTAAGCTTTATCTTGCTGTTGGCATTGAAGACATGGCTTGCTGGAGGGTAGCGTCCCCTCCGACGCCGGAAGCGGACATTGATTCAGCGTCCTAAACTCGCCCCCAAATAAGACTCTCACGCACTCCACCACGCCCCCAAGCCGCCTGCCGCCAATTGTGGTTCTCATCCGCCCGGACTAAACTCGGCTTATGTCAGAGCGTTTCGATACGACCGATCTGTTGAATTGCTATCGCCGCGGGGTCTTCCCGATGGCGGACTCGCGCGAGGATATGCGGCTATTTCTGATGGATCCGGACGTCCGAGGCGTGTTGCCGCTGGATGGCTTCCACGTGCCATCGCGGCTGCGCAGGACGGTGCGCAAGAATCCCTACCGCGTCACCGCTGACACCGCGTTCAACCGCGTTATCGAAGCCTGCGCCGAGCCGCACCCGACCCGGCCAGCGACCTGGATCAATGACGCGATCCTGAACCTGTATGCGGCGCTGCACCGTGAAGGGCATGCCCATAGCGTCGAGTGCTGGAGCGATGAAGGCGAACTGGTGGGCGGTCTATATGGGGTTTCTCTCGGCGGCGCGTTCTTTGGCGAGAGCATGTTTTCGCGGCGCACAGACGCGTCCAAGATCGCGCTCGTGCATCTCGTCGCGCGTCTGAAAGTAGGCGGATATAGCTTGCTCGATGCCCAGTTTCACAATCCGCACCTGGAACAGTTTGGCTTGCAGGAGATCACGCGCGACGCCTTCCGCGACCAGCTCTGGGCGGCGCTCCGGCTCGACGGAGATTTCTATTCGTTCGGCAAGGCCGGGTTCAGCACCGATGGGTCAACTTCGCTGCAGGCAATCACCCAGATGTCATAGACCGGGTGCTCCAGCGCGCTGAGGCCGGGTGAAGAGGCAAACATCCAGCCGCTGAAGCGAACATCCGCTTCTTCGCTTTCTGATTCAGCCAGTTCTTCTTCCGTGAGATCGCGCGGTTCTGCCATGGTCTGAACCTGTTTCGA
The DNA here is from genome assembly GCA_041984335.1 of Henriciella sp. Lineage (GTDB taxonomy): Bacteria > Pseudomonadota > Alphaproteobacteria > Caulobacterales > Hyphomonadaceae > Henriciella. The sequence goes on from JBHIYI010000005.1 coordinate 127,100, forward strand.
GGTCGCAGAGGTAATCCGCAGGAATGCAGCGCTTTCCGGCGGCTCTTCCGGCGGGGTCTGGAAACAGACATCGAGATCCACCCGCAATGAACCGTAGACTTTGGGCTCACCGACAATCATATCGAAATCAGTAGATCGGCCGGTAATCTTGTCGAGCGCCCTTAGGGTGACCGTGTCAAACTGCTTGTAGTTTCGGTCCACAGTCGGCGTCAGCTCCGCGCCGTCTTCTCCGAATAGCAATGTTTCCAGATCCGTCGGCTCACTTTCGGTCTCGTTCTGAGCGATCGCAAACGCGGCGAGGCCGAGACCGCATATCCCCAGCAACCCAGCGCGGATCACTCCTCGCCTCCGCCATTGCCTGCTGCGAACGATGCAAACAGGGTCATCAGGTCGACAGAACCCTGAGCGTAAAGGATCTCGCCGCAGCCAGATTCGCCAAACAGCTCTTCTTCCGGGCCGCAGGCGATAATTTCGCCAAATCCTTCAGCCGGCTCGAGATTGATATAAGCGCCGCCGAGCAGGCTTTCAGACTGCACCCGCGCTGTCGTCCCGTCGCCAAGTGGAAGTATCTGCGAATCGACGGCCAGAGTGACCATTGCTTCTGCCCGGTCACGATCGAGCGCCACATCGCGGACTGTGCCAATCTTGACGCCCGCCATGCGGACATCGGTGCCTCGCTCAATGGTTGCGGCGCTGCTGAAGCGCGCGCCAAGCTCGACCACTTCGCCGGTCGGTCCACCATCGGACCCGCGCACGAGACCAAACCACAGGAACGCGCCAGCGACGATCAGAACCGCAAGGCCGACCAGGGTTTCAAAAATCGATTCACGCATTTGGATCCCAGGCCTCATAGTCGGCGTCTGCTTCGCGGCGTTCGCCGCCCTCACGCAATGTGCCCTTCGGACGGTAGGCGAACATCGTGCCGGTCATGTTGGGTGTGTGGTCGGTTTCCCACTCCTGGCGCTTGAGCGGCACCTGGGTTGGCGGCTCATCAAATGTATAATGCAACCAGCCATGCCATTCAGGCGGCACCTTGGAAGGTTCGGCTAGGCCATCATAGATCACATAGCGACGCTTGCGTCCTTCAACCGACGCTTTGCGGTCTTCAAAATAGCGATTGCCATAGTCGTCAGTGCCGACATGAACACTGCGGCGTTTGATATCGAACCAGCCACCAGGGCTGACGCCGTTCCACCAGGTAAAGAGCTTGAACATGTTTCACGTCCTGACAGTGATATTTGTCCGCAATATGGCGCGTGTGTGCGTGCGAATCTAGTTAGGACAGGCAACACATCATGTCGCGGGCAAGGTCAAGCCCGCTCTGGCTGGAGGGCGCAGGTCATGTCTGCAACGGATCGCAACGCACAATTGCTCGAAACGGCAATGGAAGAAGGACTGATCAGCGCAGTTATGCCACTCGTTGAGCTATGCGCCATACCGCTTACAAATCTGACATCTAAGGAAGAAGCGCGCTCTGCAGCTTCCAGGCAGCGTTTGAACCGGACCAGCAAGCTCGCTATGGCCGAGCTGCTCGAGGGATTGAGCGACGCGCCGCAAAATGCCGAGCTGGCCGAAGCCGTGGCGCGCGGCGTACCGCTCGCCCTGATCGAGGAAGCCTTGCAACAAGGCCAGGGGTTCGATGCTCTGGCGATAGCGTTTCGCAACGATGCCATCGAATCGGCCGCGCCGCCTGCCTGCGTCTCGAACGGAGACCTTTCGGCAGAAGAAATTGGCGACATTCGCCGCGCCGGCGTCGGGACCTATGTTGCAAAAACGGACCTGCCTGATCCGGCGACCCCGGCAATTGCCCTGGATATGGCCCGCTTCATTACACCGGATGGATTCGAAGCGGACGTGCTGGATGATCTGATCGCAGCGGCCTGCGACGAGCACGGTCCGGGCCTCGTGATTGTGCCCTGCGGCCTCTCTGGCGCCCTTCTGGGCCTCGGCCTTCCATACACGGCAGATAGCGGCGCACAGCTCACCGCGCTTCTGAAGCTCCTTCAATCTGCCGCGAAAGGCAGTAGCCTCGCCAAAAAGCATGCCGAGCTGCTCGACCTGCCGCCGCGCACAGCGCGCAAATCCAAACGCGACGTCTCGATCGCCATACTGCCGCTCTCGGCCAGGGCGCTCTCCGGGTTCCAACCGATTTCCCAGGGCCTGTCCCCGATGACCGCCTTGGTTGAAGCGATCGAAGAGGATACCCCGAATCTGCACCTGCTTGCGCGGCTGGGCCTCGCCCGAAAAGCGCCGGAAAAGCTGCCGGGGCTACTGGCAGAAATCGATTCTGCAGCTGACCTGGAACTGATGCCGCATTTTAGCGGCGATATCCTGCGGACGCGCGGATTTTCAACACAGGCCATCGACAAGGTGAAAAGCGCGCTCGGCGAAGGTCTCCCGCTCAATGCGGCCTTCTCGCGCTGGGTGCTTGGGGACGATATCATTTCCAATGATCTGCGCCTGGCTCCGGAATCTTTCGATGCTGACGGACGCGCCTTGCTGAAAACGATCGGCTTCTCAAAACGCGAAATCGCCGAAGCCGAAGACGCGCTTGACGGGCGGCCCGACAAGCTTGCCAGAGCGGCTCTCGACCAGGCAGGGATCAGCCAGACCGTTACGAAGGCGGACCTGATCACGCTTGCTTCGACGGTTCAGAAGGCTGCCGACATTCCACTCGTTCTCGCCATTGGCGGTCAGGGAGAAATCGACCTCGCCGCCTTTTTGGAGACGGATGTCTCTGCCTGGTTGCCCGCACTCGATAGTGAAATAGACCGTCTCACAGCGGACCGGATGGACCATATCAGCGCGCTCGCCGAAGACCTGATAGCCGAGGATGCCGCGCCGCAGACCTTTATCGAGGCGCCGAGCGGTGTTTCCCGCACTCGCCTGCCGGACCGGCGCAAAGGCTATATCCAGAAAGCCACGGTCGGCGGCCACAAAGTCTATCTGCATACGGGTGAGTTCGATGATGGATCGCTCGGTGAGATTTTCATCGACATGCACAAGGAGGGCGCGGCTTTCCGCTCCCTGATGAACAATTTCGCCATCGCCGTCTCGCTTGGCCTGCAATATGGCGTGCCGCTGGAAGAATATGTCGATGCCTTTGTGTTCACCCGTTTTGAGCCTGCAGGAAAAGTAACAGGCAACGATCAAATAACGCGCGCGACATCGATCCTGGATTATATCTTCCGCGAACTCGCAGTGTCCTATCTTGCCCGGGAAGACCTTGCTGAACTCGGGGACGTAACCCATGACGGCCTGGGTCGAGGCCTGGAAGACGGAATCGAAAAATCCGATGCTCAACCGCTGCCCGATGAGGCCGCCCACCTCATCTCTCGCGGCTATTCCCGCGGGCAGATTCCGGACAATATCGTCATCCTCAATCGCAAGCGCGAAGAGCGGGATGCCGAACGCGCAGAAGACGGCCTGGCGGAAGAGACAGCAGATGAAGTCGCATCGGTCCCATATCTGACCGAGGCCTGCGAAAATTGCGGCAGCTTCACGCTGTACGTGGACGAAGTGGACAATGAGACAGCGTGCGACACGTGCGGTCAGATTGGAAAAGCCGAACTTTCCGATCAGTAGGCGCCACGCGCGTCTGTGCGAAACCAGCCAAGCGGTTATTAACCCTTTCAGGTGAGACCTGAATGCAACAGCGTGGCAAATGCGGGCTGCATTACCACAATTTCAGTTAAGGAAGCGGGCACACACCCTTATGCACATTGTCATGAACTCACGGGACATCTTTCGCACCGCTGCTTCATTGGGCATTCTCGCGTCACTCGCCCTGCCCGCTCTTTCCCAGGAATCGCCGAGCCGGATTGCCTGGGCGCCGTCCTATAGCGGGTCGTGCATCGATTGCTCTCTGGTCGGTCGCAATATGTCGGGCTGGAATATTTCCAAGGCAAACTATCCCGGCGCCGACCTGACCGCAGCCAATCTGCGCAACGTGCAGGCGCTCGACGCCAATTTCGATAGTGTCCAGGCCGTGGGCGCGGATTTACGCCTGAGCGATTTTTCCGGCGCTTCATTCTCTGAAGCCATCCTTATCGGCTCGCGTTTGCAGGGCGCGAGTTTCAACGGCTCAAGAATGCCAGGCGTTGTCCTGACAGGCGCGGATATAAGCGGCGGAAAATTTATTGGCGCGACGCTGACCGGTGCGCAGTTCCAGTCTTCGACTGTGCATGAGGCTGACTTCTCTGCCGCCAATCTGGTTCTTGCCGAACTCTCTGCGGCCGATCTGACAGGATCTGTGTTCGACAATGCGATCATGACAAATGTCGACTTCAGGGGCGCGAATGTGACCGATGTCAGCTTCCGCGATGGCCGCCTCGCCGGGGCGGTATTTGAAGGCACGATCGGGATTGAGACCGCGATTTTCGAGGGCGCCTGCGGGTCCGACGCGAGCGTGTTTCCATCCGGTCTCGAATTGCCGGATTGCGGCGAGCCTTAAGCCTCGTTCAGTTCGGCTTCTTCTTCGGCGGCTTTGCGCTCCATCACCGAAACAATCCATATACTGAGCTCATACAAGCCATAGACCGGCACAGTCAGCATGATCTGTGAGATAAAATCCGGGGGTGTGGCGAAGGCTGCCACAGCGAGAATGCCGACAATCGCATATTTGCGACCTTTTCGAAGCGTGTCGGAGCTCACCAGGCCCGCACGTCCGAGCAAGGCCAGGACCACGGGCAATTGAAACGAGAGGCCAAACGCAGTCATCAGAGCGATGCTGAGAGACAGATACTCGGACACCTTGATCTGGGCTTCGATCTGAACCGCGTCGAGCCCGCCTGCCTGCTGCTGGCTCAGCGCAAACGCCATGACTAGCGGCATCATCACATAGAAGACGAACAGAACCCCGATCGTGAACAGGACCGGTGCCGAAACAAGGTACGGCCAGAATGCGCCCCGTTCGTTCTTGTAGAGGCCCGGCGCGACGAAGGCGTAAACCTGCCAAGCCATGAACGGGAAGGATACGAACAGGCCGGCAAACAGCGCGATCTTGAGCTTGACGAAGAAGAATTCGAGGGGCGCGGTGTAGATCAGGCGCGGATCTTCGGTGATCCCCGAATTTCGGAACGCATCCATGAACGGTTCGACCAGGATGTTGAAGATCGGACCCGCGAAAAAGAAACACGCAATCGTCGCGATCACGAACGCAATCAAAGCCTTCATCAGGCGCGATCGAAGCTCGTTCAGATGATCAAGCAAAGGCGCACGAGAGGCCTCCACTTCATCCGGAATCACATCCGGTTTCTGGTCTGCTGGTAGGTCCTGCGTCATGATGCGGCCTTGTCTTCAGACTTGGGTGCAGGATCCGGCGCTGGCGACGGCGTTTCCGCCGGCTCTTTGGGCTCAGAAGCGGTTTCGGTTGGCTTTTTCAGCTCGTCCATCATGGCGCGTTCTTCGCGCATGACGCTTTCATTGATGTCCTTCTCGACGGATTTCAGCTCATCGACGGCTTGCGTCACGGCATTGTCGCGTTTCAGGTCTTCGATTTCCTTGCGCAAATCGTCGAGCTCCGCCTGCCGGGCGATATCATCAAAAGCGGCGCGAAACTCGTTCGCCATTGAGCGCCCGCGGGCCACGAATTGCCCAATCTTGCGCATGGTCAGCGACAGGTCTTTCGGCCCGAGAATGATCAGGGCAATGATGACCAGAAAAAGAAGCTCGCTAAATCCGAATTGCGGCAGCATGTTTTACGCCTTCCGCGCTCAATACGGGCTGGTCAGTCCTTCGACTCAGCCTTTTCTGTCTCGGGCGTGATATTGACCATGTCTTCTTTGTCGACAGCCTTGGTTTCTTCGTCGCCCTCTTTCAGACCCTTCCGAAAGCTGGTGATTCCCTTGGCCAGATCACCCATGATCGAAGAGATTCGTCCCCGACCGCCGAACAATAGCAGCGCAACGACGGCGACAATCAACAATTGCCAGATACTTGGGGACATCCAGATTCTCCACGTTAACAGCGTTGAGATAACGCGCCAGGTCGCCCGTTACAATGGCCTGACAGACGTTTCACTGGCAGAAAAAGCCTAATGAACCTCTTCTTCATCCTCGCCAATATAATCGGTCACGAAGTCTGCGTCGTCGTCGGCTTCAATATCGGGGCCCATATCATCGGCTTCATGGTGCATGCTCGTCCCGTCGGCGTAGAAGCCATCAGGAATCACGTCTGACAGCAAGCCTTCGGCTTCGAGCTCCGCCCGTCCGGGCAGAACATCAAGGCTCTCCAGCCCGAAATGCTCCAGGAATTTGTCCGTGGTGCCCAACGTGACCGGGCGGCCAGGCGTCCGTCTACGGCCTTTGATTCTGACCCAACCGGCCTCCATAAGGACGTCTATCGTCCCTTTAGACACCGCCACACCGCGCACGGCTTCGATTTCAGCGCGGGTCACAGGCTGGCCATACGCGATGATCGCCAGGGTTTCGAGCGCGGCTTGCGAGAGCTTCTTCTGCTCGTGCCGTTCCTCGACAAACAGATAGCCAAGATCATCTGCCGTCTGGAAACGCCAGCGTCCGCCGACCTCGACCAGGTTCACGCCGCGCCGAGCATAAGTTGATTTAAGCGTCATCAGCACCGCAGGCACGTCGACGCCTTGCGGCAGGACTTCCGCAATCTCGCTGGCTTCCAACGGCTGTCCGGCGGCAAACAGAACGGCTTCCGCGCGGCGCACAGCTTCTGCCATGGCCTCATCTTCAGCCTCATACAGCGTTTCCGCCGAACGTTTATACGCAAATGAAAGTTGTTGCACGGCGCGTCGAATATCCTCTGGGGCTTCAGCAATCGGGATCGAGCTTTCAGGCTTGGTCATGGTGCAATCCCCTGTGTTGGTTGAATTTTATTGCGCAGATAGAGCGGCGCGAAATGGGCGTCCTGACGCACGTCCACATCGCCATCCCGCGTCAGCTCAAGCGTCGCGGAGAACACGCTCGCGGTCACCGATCTTGGCGGCACGTCCGGGTCGACGCCAATCATCTGGCGGCGGATATCGTCGAGGCTCGCCCACTCGGTGAGCTTGGGGCTGAGCGACCGCAAATTGTCGCGCGCGCTTTCGAGCGGCAGCACAAACTGGTTCTGGATCGTGTGCGGCGCCTCTTTTGCCTTGCGGTGCCGGATCCCGCCAAACGCATGCATCAGGTGATAGAGCGTGGTGTCATATTCGGTGGTTTTGACGACTTTTGGCTGCTGCGGCATGCCGCGCAGGAAGACATCCCGTCCGAGGACATTGCCATCCATCAGCGCTTCACCGGCTTCGCGCATCGCATCGAGACGGCGCAGGCGGAAGGCCAGCTTGCGGGCATCATCTTCAGCGCAGCCTTCACCGTCATCCTCTTTCTTTGGCTTCGGCAGAAGGAGGCGGGATTTCAGATAGGCGAGCCAGGCTGCCATGAGCAGGTAATCGGCCGCGAGATCGATCCGCTTGTCCTGCGCTTCCTGAATGAATTCAAGGTATTGTGTGGCCAGTTCCAGGATCGAAACGTGCAGCAGATCAACTTTCTGCTTGCGGGACAGATCCAGAAGCAGGTGCAATGGGCCTTCATATCCGGCGACATCAACGGTGAAGATGTCTTCGATTTCGACATCCTCATCCAGCGTTACGAGATCATTCGAGACAAGTTCCATCGCCTATACCCTCGCCTCTGCGCCTGACATCAGGTGGTTGAATCGCGCCCAGGCGTTTTCGGATTCAAATTCGGCGGGCGGTTGCACGGCTTGCTCAGCGCCCCTTGCACGTTCGAGCGATACCCCGTCCAGTGCCCCGGCCGCCTCAGCGACCTCTTCCATTTCTTTCAAAATGTCCGCCGGATCTTTGAGAAAGCCAGAGCAATGCAAGAGGACATCACATCCCGCCGCAAGTGCTTTCGCACCGCGATCTGCCAGCGCCCCGCCCAGCGCGTCCATGCCCAAATCATCCGTCATCAAAAGACCATCAAATCCGATTCGGTTACGAATAACTTCCGAAATAACCGTCTCCGAGATAGTTGTCGGCAAGTGTGGGTCAAAAGCCTCAAAAATGACATGGCATGTCATGCCCATCGTCACCTGGTTCGAAAGTGCCTTGAAAACGGACATATCCTGCATCAGCGTATCCGGATCTGCGGCCACAGATGGCAAGTCATAATGCGTATCCATGGTCGCGCGGCCCTGCCCCGGCATATGTTTGACGACGCCCGCCACACCGGCATCAGACAGCCCCCGAAGGGCGGCTTCGGTTAGCGTCACAACCCCATCTACTGAATAACCAAAAGCGCGGTCTCCAATCGCATCATGCGTCTCAAGCTGGCGCAAGTCACAGCATGGCGCACAATCGGCGTGGATGCCGACCTCCGCGAGTTCCTGCCCCATCAGGCGATGGCCGAGATAGCAGGCCTCAGCCGCGGCCTCCGGTGCGTCCGCAAACATCTCGCCATACACACCCGCAGCCGGAAATTTCGGCCAATCCGGCGCTTTCAGGCGCGCCACGCGTCCGCCTTCCTGATCGATAAAGATCAGCGCTTCGCGGCCCAGCGCCTCATGGATTTCTCGTGTCAGGACCTGTACCTGCGCCTTGTCCACGCAGGACCGCCCCATCAGGATCACGCCCCAGGGTGCAGCTTCACGCAAAAAGGCCCGTTCCTCCGCAAGGAGAACCGGGCCCGAAACGCTGGTGATGCAGGCAGATACGCTCATCCACTGGCCTTCGCGACAACCATACAGTCTTTACCCGTCGCCTTGACGTCTTCGCAAAACCCTTTTGCAGCGGCGCGATCAGAAAATGTACCGATGCGCAGGCGATAGAACACACCCTTCGCGCCGAGATCGGCACGTTGAATATCAAGCTTTGCGCCAGCGAACAGGTCCGGCGCACTGTCCTGCAGGCCAGTCCAGGCCGTTTGAGCGGCCGATTCACTGCGCAAGGCTGCAAGCTGGACCTGATAGGACCCGCTTGCCGAGAAGCGCGAAACCGTTGACGCACTGACTTCTGGCACAGACGCGCGCGGGGTCTCCGTGACCGGTTGCACCGCGGCGATCCGGATCTGCTGCTCGCTGGTCGCAGAGCCCGCTTCAGCTTCGGCAACAACGGTCTCAGGCGCGTCGTCATTGGTTTCGAGCGGCGGCAAAGGCCCGCCGTCCAGAGTCGGGTTCGCGCGCCTGCGAATATCAATCGGATCGCGCGCTGCAGCCTGTTGCATGGCAGGGTCGCCCAGACCGTCCATGGAATCGTAATAACCCTTGTCCTGACCCGCGACTTCCAGGCCGCCGCGTTCATCCGGTGAGCGCTTGTACGGTGCGTCATCAGAGGCAATGACCGGCAGTCCGCCTTCAGCCGGTCGCACGCCCTGGCGATAAGTGTTCCAGACCACGCCGGCGAAGATCAGCAAGACGCCCAGAGCGAGTATCAGAATCAGCGGGCCACGACCGGAATCGTCGTCGCGAATCTCGAATCCTCGATATTCATCTTCATATGGGCCAAAATCATAGTCGGGCCCGTTCTGTGCACGGCTCATAAAAGCACCCCTGCCATCTTTCCTTTCGTTAACAGCTAGGCCTGTTTTGTTAACGATGCCTAAATTGCGCGCCCTAAATGCGGCGTGAATGGGGGCGTTTTCGCTGATTGATCAGGTTGAACTTTCGGTCCGTGTTCCTGACGAAAGTCAGGATCCATGGCGGCCGTGGACATACACAGCCAGCCGCCATGGATGCCAACTTGCGTTGGCAGGGCGGAAAATGATTTGTCATCCCGGAAAGGGCGTGAGCCCTTATCCGGGACCCAGATGGCGGGAGGATCTGGGTCCCGGCTCTCCGCTGCGCTCCGGCCGGGATGACAATTCCACTATTCACTCCAACCCCCGTAGTCCCGGGCTCGACCCGGGACCTCCCTCGGCGGCTTGAGAGCTTCGTAGCATGAGGTCCCGGATCAAGTCCGGGACTACGGGAATCAACGCGCCTCATCTTCACCGAAAGAGCCTCATCCCGAGCAAATTGAGCCTCATCCTGAGCGAAGTCGAAGGACGAGGCGGGCTTTCGGATACACCAGCACCCTTTCGCCGACACCTGCGCAGGCAGGTGTCCATGGAGAACTAAGTGCCTGGCAGATTGGAGGGTCCAGTTCTTGGGTCCCTGCCTACGCAGGGACTGGCGCACCTCCGGAAGCCCAGCCCTCGATCCTTCGACTTCGCTCAGGATGAGGGTCTTGCGATGCAACGCCTCCCCTGCCCCTAACCTGCCACCGCCGCCGCTCCAATCCGCGCATATTGAGACGCTGCGACAAAGCCAAAAAAGCCCTCTCTGGTACGTTTCATCGAAAGACCGGGAGCCAGCATGGAACAGCAGAGTTTTCTGATCGGGTTTGCGCAACTCGCGCTGGTGCTCACCGGGTTTGTGTCCGTCTTCGTGGCCGTTCAGGTCGATCAGCGCGAAAAATCCCGTGTCATCACCCATCATGCCGCCTCAATCCTGGTGGGCAGTCTGGTCGCTTTTATCGGCGCACTGATCCCGATCGTGCTGTTTCATTTCGATGTGACGGGCGACGCGCTCTGGTGGTGGTCCAGCGTGATCCTTTCCGGGTTCGGGCTGATCTATTTTTCTTCCATGCTGCGCATGACTTTCGGGCTGACATGGCAGCAGTTCAAGGAAGCCGGCATTCTGCACATGTTTTTCTCGTACGGTACCGGACTAACGTCTGGCAGCCTGCTCGCCTGGAGCATATTGGTCGACGCCGCGCCTGGATTCTATGTCGCGTCGGTTATCTTGAACCTGCTCACCGCCTTGATCGGTTTCATCACCTTCTCTGTGCAGAAAATCCTGTACTGGTGACGGACCGGAACGCGCAGGAACCACCACTCAAAGCATTGATTCCATACTAAATAGTCGGCGGTGGAGATCGATCGCGTAATTGTCAGTCATACCGGCGAGATAGTCGCAGACCAGTCGTGCGCGGCGCACCGGCGTCGCCTGTTCCGCGTCGCGTCGCCAGAGGTCCGGCAGGGTTTCAGGTTCCGCCATGAACAGCTCGAATAGCTCGCTCAGGATGCGTTTGCCCTGGCTGCGCATGCGGTTGACCTTGTAGTGCTTGTACATGCGCTCATAGAGGAAGGCGCGAAGGGCGCGCTGGTCGCGTTCCAGATCCTCGGAAAACGCCACCAGCGGCTCAGGTAGTGCCCGAACATCGGCGGCGCTTTGCGGATTGTGTTTCTGCACCCGCCGCCGCGTTTCAGTCGTCAGGTCGTGGATCCAGTGCCCGATCAGGCGACGCACGGCCTCGCCAACCGTCTTCTTGAGACCAAGGGCAGGATAGTCTTCCTGCACGCTGCGGAAGATGTCACCGACGAGAGGCAGCTCCAGCAAGTCCTCAATACTAAACAGGCCTGCGGCGACGCCGTCATCAATATCGTGATTATTGTAGGCGATATCGTCCGCCAGCGCGGCCACCTGGGCTTCGGGTCCGGCAAACTGGTCGAGTTCAAGCTCTTCCAGCCACGGGAAATCGCGAAATGCCACGGGCAGGTCCTGCACCGAATTGTCGGCGGTGATCAGCGGGCCATTATGCTTGACCAGACCTTCCAGCATCTCCCAGGTCAGGTTCAGCCCCTGAAAAGTCGGATAGCGATCCTCAAGCCGCGTCACGACGCGCAGGGTCTGCGCATTGTGATCAAAGCCCTCATATTCGGCCATACACTCATCCAGCTGGTCTTCGCCCGCATGCCCAAATGGCGGATGCCCGAGATCATGGGCCAGCGCCATGGCTTCAGCGAGATCCTCATCCAGCCCGAGCGTCCGCGCCACTGACCGCGCGATTTGCGCGACTTCAAGTGAATGCGTCAGGCGCGTGCGGTAATGGTCGCCTTCATGCGCCACGAAGACCTGAGTCTTCTGTTTCAGGCGCCGAAACGCAGAGGCATGGATGATCCGATCGCGGTCCCTCTGGAACGGTGTTCGCGTGGCCGAATGCGGCTCATCAATGAACCGTCCGCGCGAGTCTTCCCAGCGGGTTGCAAACACTGCCCTCTTTTCAGGGATGTCCGGCGTCACTATCTTCTTGCTCATGAGCAATATTACCCTGTCTGAGTCGGCTGCGAAGCGCATTAAAGCGATTCTGGAGAAACAACCGGAAATGTCCTACTTAAGGGTTTCCGTCGAAGGCGGCGGCTGCTCTGGATTCTCCTACAAATTCGATCTCGACGATACCGCCAATCAGGACGACCTCGTCATCACACGAGATGGCGTCAGTGTTCTGGTGGATGAGATGAGCCTCGAATTCATGGACGGCTCGGAGATTGATTTCTCCACCGAACTCATCGGTGCGGCGTTCAAGATCAACAATCCGAACGCGACCGCCGGCTGCGGCTGCGGCACCAGCTTCTCGATCTAGCCCTCGGATTCTGCCTTCGCAGCAAGTTCTGCAAATTCAGAGATCTCCCTGCGCACCTGACGCGGCAAACGCGTTTCAGGACCGCTCGCCATGCCCGACCAGATAATTTCGCCTGTCTCCGCGGATTGAGCATGGATCGACATGGACGGATGCCCGTCCCACAGGATCAGTTTTCCGCTGACAATCACCGCAGCGTCAGAGCGTGTCGACACTTTCAGCGTCTCATGCCGCGCCAGTTCAACCGACAGTAGCTCTGTCACTGAAGCGGTGAGCGCATCATACTGGGCATCACCGGTCTCGTTCACCGCGGCGCTGACCTCAACGCTGAGCGTCTCGAACTGCGGCGTCGACGAGGTGTAAAACTGCCCCATCACAAGCACCAAAGCGGCAATCAGGGGCAAGGCGACCAGCGCGAGGCGCGGTACTTTTCTGGGCGGCGCAACGACCTCCGGGTCGTGCCCCGCGGTCATGTCGTCCTGTGCTGCGATCAAGCGATAGCCACGCTTCGGCAGCGTCTCGACATATCTGGGATATTTTGGATCGTCTCCAAGCGCCCTGCGAATGTCAGATATGACCACAGCCACACTGTTCGGACTGACCGCCCGGCCATCCCAGACTTTCTCGATGATCTCGTCTTGCGATACCAGACGCCCCCGCTCAAGGACCAGCAGCTCGAGCAAGGCGGCGGCGCGGTGTTCCAGACGTGTTGAGGACGCACCATTGCTCAGCACGCCGGTATCCGGCGCGAACGACCATTCCTCGATCTGGATAGGGTCAGACATGTTCATGCTTCCGTTCCGATGGGCTGCGTGCCGTAATCTCGTGCGTCCTGTAGCTTCCTTAGCTTTTCTTTATTTGCCTCGTTTCGAGCAGCTGGACAACTGAGCATGTTACAAAGGAGACCTGTTCATGTTCAACCAATCCCTGAAAGCCGCTGCGTTCACCAGTCTGCTCGCCAGTTTGCTCACTTGCGCCATGCCCGTCAGCGCGACCGCCGGAGAGTTAGAATTCGAAGGCAAGACCTGGACGACAGGTGACTTTGACGGCAGCGAAGCGCGGGTTGAGGATTATATCGGGCGAAGCGCGCTTTATCTGGGCCGGAATTTTGCCGGTTTGCCGGACCTGGAGCTGAGCGACATGGTGCTCGAATATGACTATGCCGCCACGCATGCCTCGGGCTTTATTGGGGTTCGCTTTCGCGACAATCTCGAAACCGGCAGTCGCGAACAGTTTTACACGCGCCCGCACCAGTCCGGACAGCCCGACGCGACGCAATATATGGGCGTGATCAACAATTCGAGCACCTGGCAACTCCACGCAGGGCCGAACGAAGCCGTCGCGACTGAGCTGCCGGCGCAAACCTGGATCAAGGTCCGCATCGTGGCGATTGGCGACCGCGCCGATATCTTTGTCGGCGACATGACGTCGCCGCTCATTCACGTCCCGGACCTGCGGAGTGAAAGTGGCTCAGGCGCATTTTCGATCTACGCGTCCGATCGCGGCGGCATTGATGATACGGGCGCCTACATCTCGAATATTGTTGTCCGCGCTGCGACCGCCGAAGATGAAATTATCGGCACACCTGCGGAGACCGAGCCCCTGGCAGAGGGTCTTATCGAGACGTTTGAGGTTTCCGCACCCGTCTCGGAGGATACCGTCAGCTCGGCGTTCCATTTGTCCGCTGACCAAATACCATCGGGCTCATGGACTGAGCTCGAGGTCGAGTCAGACGGCGTCGCGAACCTCGCCCGGACGACGGCGATCGCGGATGGCAAGAATACAGTATTCGTCCGGATGACAGTGAACGCAGAGGCCGCTGAACAACGCATGCTTCGATTTGGTTATTCCGACCGTGTCCGGCTGTTCGTGAATGGCAAGCTGGTCTTCTTCGGGAATGCGCAATGGCGCTCCCGCGACCATCGCTTCCTCGGCACGATCTCGCTGGAAGACAGCATCGCGCTGCATTTGAAACCGGGTGAAAACGAAATCATCGCGGCCGTATCGGAATCCTTTGGCGGCTGGGGCTTCAAAGCGGCGCTGACGGACTGAGGCGTAGTCGAAGACGCCGGACGAAGCGGAACACCGGAACCGCCTAAATCCAGCGAACGCTTCTCCGCAGCAATTTCGATAATGAAAGCAGAAACGCCGTCCTCAACAAGAGGACGGCGTTTCCGAATGAACTTCAAGAGTGAAGTATTACCAATTTACAGAAATGCGGCCATAGACAAAGCGTCCGGCAAATCCAAACGGCGAACGAGTCGAGAATGGGAAGATCCCATTGAAGTCCTGACCCGCGGGCGTATCAGTTGGATACTGATCAAGCAGGTTGTCCGCACCGAAGCCGATCGTGACCTTGTCAGTCAGTTCGACATCGACCGAGGCGTCAATGATCCACTGCGCATCCAGCGTGTAGTCATTAGCTGGATCGTTGGACGGATCCACCACTTCGCCGTAGCGCGTCGCGCGAGCATTAATCACCGCATCTTTCCATGCGTAATCCGCAGAAAGGATCAGTTTCGTCTCTGGAGCGCTCTCTTCGAACGTCAGACGATTGTCGCGGCTGAAGAATGTCAGTGACGGAATGACCGTGTTCATCGGAACATTGGTCACTTCAACTTCAGACCAGTTGAACGCACCGGAAAGACCAAGCTCCCCGTGTTCTCCGAGGTCCCAGTCATAACGCGCCACGACGTCAACACCGCGAGACTCCGTTTCAATTCCGTTCTGGAAGAAGCGTAGACGGCTGATGCCAGTCACACCGGCATTCGCGAGCACTGCATCAACTTCCGCGCCGCCGAGGTTTTCTGACAGGAAGATCTGATCCTCGATGTCGATGCTGTAAGCGTCGACTGTAACGAAGAAATCTTCCTTGGGTGTGATAACAACACCGGCAGAGAAGCTCGTCGACTCTTCAGCATCAAGCGGTTGCGCTCCCAATGCGACTGCCGCAGAGGACGCCGCGGGGAATGTACCGATTTCAAACGGAACACCGTCAATGAAATTGGTCGATGACGCGGTGAAGAATTGCTGCTGCAGAGACGGCGCGCGGAAACCCGTGCTGAACGCGCCACGAACGGCGAATGCATCATTGAAGTCGTATCGACCGGTGACTTTGCCGGTGAATGTCTCGCCGAAGTCGGAATAGTCTTCATAACGAACCGCCGCTGAAAGCAGCGTCTGATCGTTCGGCTCCCATTCTGCATCTGCGTAAAGACCGATATTGTCCCGACCTGCATCAACCTCAGACTGCGGCGTAAAGCCGGCAAAGACCTGGCTTCCACCCGCGAACCCGACACCAAAGTTTGCGTCGAACGGATCGGGATAGGTCGATGGATCATTGATATCGAAACCAACCGGAACATTGGCGTTCGGGTCCGGCGCCAGGATCGGATCATAGTTCACGCCAGGAATGCCGCGATATCCGCCCTGAATATAGGAGTTTGGTTCACCTGCCGTGATCTGGAAACCTTCATCCCGGAACTCGATACCAAACGAAAGCGTCGTGTCGCCTGGTAGAAGATTATCGAATGTCCGCGTGACGTTGGCGTTCAGGACGACCTGATCATATTCCAGCGCACCCGCATCAAACTCAGTCTGGCTCGTTGGCCCAAGCGACGCATTGAGCGTGTTTACAACGGAATAGTCGAGTTCGTTGGAGCCATAGACGATACTGAAATCCGCATCCCAGCCACCAAGATCACCCCGGATACCGCCGCCAGCACTGATGTCTGTGACATCACCAACAATGGTCGGCAGGAAACCGTCCGGATAAATTTCTGTCAGGTTGCGCGGCGTGCTGCGTGTTCCCAGCGGACTCGGCGCGGAGTCACTCGACCGACGATAGAAGCCCGTACTTTCCGCTTCGCGATCCTGGTAACCAGCCCAGCCATAGACCTCCCAGTCTTCATTGATGCCGATCCCGGCATTCGCAAAGGCACTGAAGTCCTCCGCATTGCCGTTACCCCAGTTATGGTTCAGGCGATTGAAAGTGTTCTCCCGCGGGTCTGTGACGCCGCCAGGCGTGATATATTGCTGACGTGGATCAAGCCCAGCGCGATTAGATGGATTTCGGTCCTTGTATTCTGCTGATACGGTCAGAAAACCGGAATCTCCTAGCGCGAAACCTTTCCAGCCGCTGATCTGCAGTGTTTCACCATCAACCGCGTCGCGACCCTGGCCATCAATATCGGTCACAAAAGCACCATACCGCGCGTTCACGCCGCCGCCGGAGGTCTCCTCCTTGAGAAGCACGTTGATCACGCCCGCAATCGCGTCGGATCCGTATTGTGCAGAAGCGCCGTCACGAAGCACCTGAACGCTGCCGATGGCAGCGGTTGGGATGGAGTTCAAATCCACCGCTGAGGAGCCACGGCCGACCGACCCGTTAATGTTCACGAGCGATGATGAATGACGACGTTTTGAATTGACGAGCACCAATGTCTGATCCGGTGCCAATCCCCGCAATGTTGCTGGTCGAATAATGTCGGTTCCATCATTGATGGAGGTCTGATTGAAGTTGAAGGACGGAACAGTCGCTGCAAGGATCTGGTTCAGTTCCGTGCGACCTGTCTCGGTGAGCTCGGCAACCGGAAAAACGTCTACAGGAACGGCCGTTTCAAGCGCCGTACGATCTGCGGATCTGGTACCGGTTACGACGATCTGGGATTGGCGGAGTTCATCATCGGCTTGATCATCCGCGGTTTGAGCGTGACCCGGGAGGGCGGTCACAAGCATAGCCAGCGCGAGGGCGCTGCCCCCAAAAAGGTGTTGTTTTTTCATTTTGTTCTCCTTGCTGTTACTTCCGTAAAACAACATAGGAGCTTGCCGCGAGGTCAGTGAGATACTCGCCCGATATTTAATAAATTCTGCCTCCGCTTGTTGCAGCTGCGCCACATACACGGCTTTGTGAACAAGCGGGGACTTTCGACGAATTTGAGGCAAAACCCACTAAAAAACCGCCCCTTGGGAGGGCGGTTTTCGGTTTTATTCAGGGGCTTTCGCTTTAGGCGGGTTTCACCAAGAGCGTGTTTCCTTGCGTGGACTCCACGACAACGGCTGCGCCCGAGGCGAGGTTGGCGCCATCGACGCTTTGCGCCGACCAGACTGTGTCGCCGAGTTTGACGCGGCCGGCGCCGCCGGAGAAGTCCTCTGCCACAATCGCGCGCTGGCCAAGGGTTCCGGCCATGCGTTTGTTAAGCGTCGGATGTTCTTCGACATTTTCCCGCATCCGGCGAAACAACGTCCGGCCCATAATGAACAAGGCCGTCGATGCGATGGCGAAGAAGACCAGCTGCCCCTGCCATCCGGCGATGCCGTCGGGCGCGATCGCAGTATAGGCCGACGTCAGTCCAGCGGCGATCGAGACCCATAAGAGGTCAAACGTGCCGAGCATCATCTCCAGCGAGAGGAGCAGGAGGCCGACAGCCAGCCAGTGCCAGGCTGTCGGTGGCCAGAGGGTGAGATCCAAGCCTTCCATAGCGGTCTCCTAGTCTCTGTTACCGGCCGGCGGAACGGCTGTCCGCCCGCGTGGCCCGCTATCCTTGGCCGCATCTGTGAGGCCGCGAATGCCTTCAATCGTGCCGAGGATTGAACTGAACTCGGCCGGAATGATGACGGTCTTGTTGCCGCCCGCAGAGGCAAGCTTCTCAAACGCGGCAACATATTGCTGGCCAAGGAAGTAATTGATCGCATTGACGTCACCCTTGGCGATCGCCTCGGAGACGAAGGCAGTGGCTTTCGCTTCAGCCTCACCTTCCCGCTCACGCGCTTCGGCGTCGCGGAACGCAGCCTCACGG
Organism: Henriciella sp.; assembly: GCA_041984335.1. Taxonomy (GTDB): domain Bacteria; phylum Pseudomonadota; class Alphaproteobacteria; order Caulobacterales; family Hyphomonadaceae; genus Henriciella. The sequence goes on from JBHIYI010000005.1 coordinate 145,250, forward strand.
CGTCCTTCAGCTTCCAGGATCTGAGACTGTTTCAGACCTTCGGCTTTCAGAATGGCAGACTGTTTGTCGCCTTCTGCGGTGAGAATTTCCGCCCGTTTGAGGCGCTCTGCCTTCATCTGACGCGCCATGGCCTCTGTAATATCGGCCGGCGGTGACAGGTCGGCAATCTCTATCCGGGTGACTTTCACGCCCCATGGATTGGTCGCCGCATCAACGACAGACAGAAGCCGCGCATTGATATCGTCACGATTGGACAAAACCTCATCGAGATCCATGGAACCGACCACGGTCCGGATATTGGTAAGCGACAGATTGGTGATCGCGTTTTCGAGATTGTTCACCTCATAAGCGGCCGAAACCGGGTCGACGACCTGGATGAACACGACCGCATCGCATGATACCTGCGCATTGTCGCGCGTGATCACTTCCTGGGTCGGGATATCGAGGACCGATTCCATCATGTTCATCTTGCGCCCGATGCGCTGATAGAAAGGCATGATGAAGTGCAATCCCGGGCCGAGTGTCCTTGTATAGCGCCCGAAATTCTCAACCGTAAAATTAAAGCCCTGCGGCACGACCTTGACCGCTGAGGTTATCAGCACCAAACCCGCAATCGCCAAAAGGCCAAGCACGATTAGATTTTGTTCCATATAGTGGTCCTCCCTGATCTGAACCAAGATTCACATGGGAAGATATTTTCCGTTTTTCAATAATAAATCATCGAAAAACGGCGTATTTCCCCATGGAAACACGCCGTTGTCGCTAGATTCAGTTACGAAAGTCTGAGCGTCTGTTTTACTTTGAAACAGGCTCCAGATTGCCCGTGCGTTTGGCCGACACCTGCGCAGCAGTCGCCGGACTTAAAAAAATCAAAGCTGTCCCAACAAATAATCAGCGCTGGACACTTCAAAACCGCCGCCTTGCTCGACATTCATTTCTTTCACGACGCCGTCCTCAACCAGCATGGAATAACGCTGTGAGCGTTGCCCCATGCCGAAGCCGCTGGCGTCCATTTCGAGACCGAGGGCCGATGCAAATGCGCCATTGCCATCTGCCAGCATACGAACCTTGCCTTCCGCGCCATTGTCAGCGCCCCAGGCGCCCATCACAAAGACATCATTCACAGAGGTACAGACAATCTCGTCCACGCCTTTCGCGGCGAGGTCGCCCTGGCGCTCAACAAAACCGGGCAGGTGCTTGGCCGAACAAGTGGGCGTGTAGGCACCCGGAACCGCAAAAAGAGCGATTTTCTTGCCCGCGAATACATCTTCCGTGCTGCGCGGCTCAGGCCCGTTTGCGGTCATTTCCATGAAGGTCGCGTCTGGCAATTTGTCGCCAACAGAAATGGTCATTGCGTAATCTCCTCTATATCTACAGCCATACATAGGCTCCTCACCGAAGCTCGCAATGACAAAAGCTTGCCAAATTCATCGGGTTGGATAGCGTCGAGACCTGAAGAGGAGCGTAGCGTGCAGGATCTGACCGGAAAACTATTGGTGGCGATGCCCGGCATCGGAGATCCCCGGTTTGCACGCTCGGTGATCCTGATCTGCGCGCATAGCGACGATTACACGATGGGTCTGGTGCTGAACAAGCCGATCGATGACCTCACCCTGCCCGAGCTGCTGAGTCAGTTGGATATCGAGCAGGATATTCAGGTCCCGAATTCTTACGTCCTGAATGGCGGTCCGGTCGGGACCGATCGTGGCTTTGTTGTCCATTCCAATGATTATTTCAGCGACAATGCCACGGTTGAGGTCGCGAATGACTATTCGATGACAGCAACCCGCGATGTCTTGCGGGCCCTTGCATCAGAAGGCGCCCCTAAATCAGCGACCATGACACTCGGCTATTCCGGCTGGGGGCCCGGACAGTTGGAGAGCGAGCTCAGCGAACACGCCTGGCTAGTCGCAGAGCCGCATCCGGACATCATATTTGGCGACGCCCACTCGAAGAAATGGGAGCTGACGCTCGGCATGCTGGGAATTGATCCCGCGCACCTGCACATGACAGGCGGTAACGCTTGAGTGAGTGAGCAGCGTTTGGGTTTGCCACGTGCGGCGCGATTGCTACATTTCTTCCATGACCCGCGCCGTTTTGTTCCTGCTCTTGGTCGCAAGTCTGTTTGGAGCCCGCGCCGACGCCGAGCCGCGACCAATGTCGCCTGTCGACATGATCGAGATGCCGAGGCTGACGAGCGGCGCACTGTCGCCAGATGGCCGTTATTTCTCGTATCTGCGCTCAAGGACGCTATGGGCAGAGAACAAGATCATAAACGAACTGCATGTCATCGATCGCGCAAGCGGGGTCGCACTCGATCTGCCAGCATTCTCCGGAAAGGATCGTTCTGACAGCCGGATCTGGTGGAAACCGGATTCTAGCGGCTTCATCTTTCTGAAGGCCATCGAAACGCAAACTCCGGATGCGAAGAAGCGCCAGGCCTTTTTCTACGATCTCGACCGCGAAGAGCAGACTCAGCTGACGCAGCACGGGGAAACCCTGCTGGATGTGTTCTGGGCGCCTGACGGGACCGGTTTCTATTTCGTATCAGCCCAACAACAACCCGTGGATGATCGTCAGCTGCTGACGGATGGCTGGCTGATCCCGCCTTTTGAAGCGAATGCCAATCGCGAGATCTGGTTCTTTGATCTCGCTACCAACACTTCGCGCGCGGTTGTATCGGGAGCGTTCTCAGTCCGGCAGGTTTCAGTCTCGCGAGATGGCACCGCCCTCACCTATTCCCGCCTGCCGGATCACCGGTTTGACTCGCTCTATCGCGGCGATGTGTTCGTGCACAGGCGCGGTGAAGACGCTCCGGTCCGGTGGACTGGCAATGCGCACAGCGAAGCGGAGCCGCAGCTTTCACCGGATGGTGCATCGCTCGCCTATATCGCGACGGTCAACCAGGATGGCGAGCCTTTCTATGAGCCGAAAGTCTTTATCAAGACCGCAGATCGTGAGCCTGAGCGCCTGCTCGCGCAAATGGCGATGGAGGCCCTAAGTTTTGCCTGGGATCAGTCTGGCGAAGGCGTGTTCATTCTCGGCAATACCGGGCTGCGGGCAAACCTGTACCACTATCACCTGTCTTCAAAGACGCTGCGCCAGCTGACGCAGGGCGATCAGAGTGTCACAGGCTGGTCTTATGACGGTCGCACAGACACGCATATTGCGCGCATTGAGACCGCTCAAAACCCGGGCGAATACCAGATCATGCGTGATGAGCGGGAGGGGTTTAAACCCGTCACGTCAGAATACGCCGATTGGCCAGATAATTTTCTTGTGCCACGCCAGGAGGCCGTGAGCTGGCGTGGGCGTTGGGGTGCGCGCATCGAAGGCCTGCTCGTCTATCCGATCGGGTATGAGGAAGGAAAACGCTATCCGCTGGTGACGATCACGCATGGCGGCCCGCAGGCCTCGGCGCGGTTTGGAACCTGGTACGCGTCAAACTATCTGCCTGTGCTCGCTGGTCAGGGATATATGGTTCTGCTGCCCAATCACCGGGGCGGCACCGGCTATGGCGACCGATTCATGCGCGACATGGTCGGCCGTTATTTCCGCAATGCTCACCACGATGTGATGGACGGGGTGGATGCAATGATCGATCGCGGTCTGGCCGACCCTGACCGTTTGATCACAATGGGCTGGAGCGCGGGCGGCCATATGGTCAACAAGCTGATCACGCATACTGATCGGTTCAAAGTCGCCTCCTCCGGCGCTGGCGCGTCGGAGTGGCTGTCCATGCACGGCGAAAGCGATTCCCGCTTCGCCCGTCAGTTCATCTTTGGTGGCACCCCCTGGCAGCGCAACGCCCCGCGTGGTCGCTACAAGCAGGATTCGCCCCTCCGCAATGCCTGGCGCGTGACGACGCCAACCGTGTTCTTTGTCGGCGAGAATGACCGGCGTGTACCGCCGACGCAATCGATCCTGATGTATCGCGGTGTCCGCGCAACCGGCACACCGACAGTCCTCTATCAGGCGAGCAATGAGCCGCACAATTTCAGGAGACCCGCCAACCAATTGTTCAAGATCAATACCGAGCTCGGCTGGTATGCGGGCTTTGCGCTGGGGGAGCGATTCAAGCCGGTCCTGCCCGACGCAGCGTTTGTGAATTCATCTGAGCCGCCAGAACTCGCGCAGGCAGACAACGCGCCGGAAGCCGCATCCTCACCGTAACGGCTCTTCGCGAATGTCGTAGGCGAAAAAAGGGTCCTGACGGGAGCGGATAATGCTGGGCGCGAGTTTGCCGGCCACCCACATGGGGCCATAGGTCAAGGCGCGGCCAATCGGCGTCGGCCGGTGGAACAGTCTGGCATTCCCGCGCGATGCGGCCTGCACTCGTGCCGTCCGAGGCTGGCGTGTTTCGAAATAGGTTTGGAGCGCCAGATTCAGGTCTTTTGGAGTCTCGCTGCAAAGCTTTGCCAGCAAGTAGGCATCCTCAATCGCCATAACCGCGCCTTGCGCCTGGAATGGCAGTGTCGGGTGGCAGGCATCTCCGAGGAGCGCCACCCGGCCATCCACCCATTGAGACAGCGGCGCGCGATCGAACAAGGCCCAGCGAAAGTGCATATCCGCCTGTTCGATGAGATTGGTCACGATCGGATGCCATCCCCTGAACGCCGCCAGGACCTCTTCCTTGCTGGCTTGTTCAGTCCAGGATTCCGACGTCCATTCTTCGCGCTCCACGATGCCGACAAAGTTTGCCAGTGTCCCACCGCGAAGCCGGTAGGTGACCGCGTGGCGGTGCGCACCGACCCAGACACAGGCTGTTGGCGGCGGTGCGAGGTCGCCCAGCTGATCCATGGGCACCACGGCGCGCCAGGCGATATTGCCGGTAAAATCCGGCTGTTCTGCCCCCAGCATCTGCGTGCGGATGACGGAGTGGATGCCATCAGCGCCGACAACGAGGTCGCCCGCCACCGTATCGCCCGACTCCAGAAGTACCTGTGCGGCGTCCGGCGTCTGCGTATAGGCCGCACATTCAGCGCCCAGTCGCACCGCATCTGGCTGGCGCTTCAGTAGCAAGGACTTCAGCGTATCAATCAGATCCGCGCGATGCAGATGCAGGTAGGGCGCGCCCCATCGCTCGACGACGGCTTGCCGCGCTTCGATTTCAAAGACCTGTCGCCCCGATCGGCCAAAGCGCATTTCCAGCGCGCGCGGAACGAAAGCGTTCTGCGAAATCTCATCTTCCAGCCCCATCGCGCGGAAGACTTTCATGCCGTTCGGTGTGATCTGGATCCCGGCCCCGATTTCACTCAGCTCGGAGGCACGTTCAAGGACTTCAACCTTCCAGCCGAAATGGTGGAAAGTGAGCGCGGCCGTCAGCCCGCCAATGCCTCCTCCTACAATCACTGCCTTGGGCATGTTTGGCTCTCGTCTCCAGCTGTAAGGGCATCGTTAGATCACCTTACATGGCTCGCCCAAATAGGGAAATTCCGCATTAACTATAGTAATTCGTTGCAAATTCGAAATAAATTGCCAAAGTCGCATTAACAAAAGCCAGAATGGCTTGTTTGGAGCTAGAAAACTCATGCGACGGATCAAAGTCTCTGCCCCGCGATTGCTTGCCCTTATGGGTGCGGTCAGCCTTCTCGCCACCCCTGCCCTTGCCCGCGATGTCACTGTTTATGGCGGCGGCAAGTCCCGCATTGTCGAGACCGGCACCGATCGTCCTGCGAAAGTCATTGCCTGGGGCAAGGATCGCCAGACGGCCTATCAGAAACGCGTTGAACGCTTCACGCTCGAGCGGAAGGTCCAGCAGATCCTGGACACACGCGATACAGACGAGGACGTTGCACTGTCAGACGCAATGATGCGCATCATGGTGCGCGGCAACAAGGATGCCAGACGCCAGTACAGCAAATACTATCCCTACCACTATCGCTCCACAGCGTTCTACGAGCAGCTCAAACGCGCCATGCGCGAACAACGTGCGGGCGTGCGTGTCTATCGGCAGAGCATTCTGGATGATGTCTCCAGCGAAGACCTGCAACTTGTTGCCGAAGCCCTGAACGACCTGAACTAATGAGCTAAACCAACGCCCCTGGGGCTATGGGGGCTGAACAGAAAGCGCGCCGATCATCAGACCGGCGCGCTTTTTTGGTGTTTCTGTTTCGGGCCGATTATTCGGCAGCGACGAACTGGTTCATCGTGTTATGCGCGCCGCCCGCCTTCAGGGCACGGTCGCCAGCCACCATCTCCTTGAACGTATCGCCGAGATCGGAGCCAACTTCGTGCTGGTGCTTCACCGCCGAAACGCCGCGGCGAATCTCTTCGCGTTGGACATTCTTGACATAGGCGAGCATTTTTTCTTCGCCGAAATAGCCATTCGACAGCTCGTCCATACCCTTCGCCGTGAGGTGGAAGGTCGGCAGCGTGATCAGGTTGTGGAACACACCGGCACGCGCGGAAATATCAGCCTGGAAGCTTTGCAGACGCGCATCGGCTTCGATGCCCAGCTCGGTGTCATCCAATTTGGCCGACATCAGTGCGACATCTGCCGGATAGTCCTCTTCCGCAATCTTGCCTTCGGCGATCCACTGTTCACGCACCTGCTTGCGCAGGTTCAGCGTCCAGTTGAAGCTTGGCGAATTATTGTAGGTCAGCTTCGCGTTCGGAACGACTTCGCGAACGGCGTTCACCATTGAAGCGATCTCATCCACGTTTGGTGTCGCCGTTTCGATCCAGAGCAGGTCTGCACCGCCTTCGGTCAAAGAGCTGATGCAATCCTCGATCACGCGCTCGCGGCCGGTATTCTCCTTGAACCGGTAGAGGCCGTTCGGCATGCGCAGTGGGCGCACGACTTTGCCATCGCGCATCAGGGCAACTTCGCCCTCCTTCAGTGGATTGGCGTCGGTAACCTCTTCGGTGTCGACCCACTTGATGTATTCAGCCGCAAGATCGCCGGGCTCATTGGAGACCGGGATTTTCTGCGTGAGGCCAGCGCCAAGGCTGTCCGTCCGAGCGACGATAACACCTTCATCGACGCCAAGCTCTTCGAACGCCATACGGCAGGCGCGCAGCTTGGTGATGAAGTCTTCGCGCGGAACCGTGACCTTGCCATCCTGGTGGCCACACTGCTTGGCGTCAGACACCTGGTTCTCGATCTGCAGGCAGCAGGCGCCAGCCAGGATCAGTTCCTTTGCAAGCAGGTAAGTCGCATGCTCGTTACCGAAGCCTGCATCGATGTCTGCGATGATCGGAACAACGTGGCTTTCGAACGTATCGATACGGTAGATGATCTCATCGATTGTCGCCTGGTCAGCGCCGGAATCGCGCGCCGCTTTCAGCTCCTGGAACAGATCATTGAGACCCACTTCATCGGCCTGGCGCAGAGACGTGTAGATCTCCTTGATCAGGTCAGTGACGGCGGTTTTCTCGTGCATGGACTGGTCTGGCAGGTGGCCGAAGCTGTTGCGCAGGCCCGCTACCATCCAGCCGGACAGGTAGATATAGGTGCCTTTGGCGGTGCCGCGCATCCGCTTCACAGCCTTGATTTTTTGCTGCGCGTGGAAGCCGGACCAGCAGCCGAGCGACTGTGTGAATTTGGACGAATCCTCATCATACGCGGCCATATCCTGGCGCATCACGCCAGCCATCGCGCGGGCAATGTCGAGATGCGTGTTATAGGTGTTCTGCATTTTCAGCTGAACCACATCTTCAATGCTGAGCCCGGCGCGCGTGCGGCCTTCCGGGTAGCGTTCAAGGGTTTCCGCCATAAGCTGTTTATAGGTTGGACGTTGGGTCATTTTACTATCCTCGTCTGAGTTCGGGAGTGTTTGGGAAAATTAATTGACGGCGCGCAGGACGTCGTAAGCGGGGAGTGTCAGGAAGTCGGCAAGGGTCTCGCCGGTTGCCGTGGCAACGAAGACTTCCGTGGCTTCCGGGTATCGACCTTCGGCATAAGCATCATCGCCAAGCGCGCTCTTGATCTTGCCGAGCTCATCATTGAGCAGGCGATCGAACGCATCGGCTGTGAAGGTCTCCGTGCCACCATCTGCGGTCTCGTACGTGGTGCCATGCGTGAGCCACTGCCAAAGCTGGCTGCGGGAGATCTCAGCAGTTGCCGCGTCTTCCATCAGATTGTGAATCGGCACGGCGCCTTTGCCGCGCAGCCAGGCTGCGGTGTACTCGATTCCAACCGAAATATTGGTGCGAATGCCCGCCTCGGTCACGGTTCCGGTGTGCGGCGTGAGCAGCGACGCTTCGGTGATGTTCGGGAACTGGCGCTGGCTCAGAACCTGATTGGCGCGCGGCATTTCGGCGTCGAACACTTCCATGGCGACCGGAACGAGATCCGGGTGCGCGACCCAGGTGCCATCATGGCCCTGCTGTGCTTCGCGCTTCTTGTCGGCACGGACCTTGTCGAAAGCGGCGGCATTGGCCTCTTCATCGCCCTTGACCGGGATTTGTGCGGCCATGCCGCCCATTGCGTGAGCGCGGCGGCGGTGACAGGTCTGAATGAGCTTCAGGGAATAGGCCTTGAGAAAGGCGCGATCCATGCCGACCTGCGCGCGATCCGGAAGGACATATTCCGGGTGATTGCGCAAGGTCTTGATATAGCTGAAAATATAGTCCCAGCGGCCACAATTGAGACCGACAATGTGATTGCGCATCACATACAGAATCTCATCCATCTGGAAGGCGGCTGGCAGCGTTTCGATCAGCACTGTCGCCTTGATCGTCCCGTTCGGAATGCCGAGCGCGGCCTGGGCAAAGTTGAAGACATCGTTCCAGAGGCGCGCCTCCTGATAGGTCTCCATTTTCGGCAGGTAGTAGAATGGACCTTTTTCCTGCTCCATCAGCTTCTTGCCATTGTGGTAAATGTGCAGGCCGAAGTCGAACAGGCTGGCTGACATCGGATTGCCATCAACCGTGACATGCGCCTCTTCGAGGTGCCAGCCCCGCGGGCGGACAATCATCGTCGCGGTTTCTTCATTCAAGCGATAGGATTTGCCCCTGGCCTTATCTTCAAATGCGAGATTGCCATCGGCATAGTCGATCATGTTGGCCTGGCCTTCGACCATATTGGTGAATGTCGGAGAAGACGCGTCTTCAAAGTCGGCCATGAACATTTTGGCGCCGGAATTCAGCGCATTGATCATCATCTTGCGGTCAACCGGACCGGTAATCTCGACGCGGCGATCTTGCAGAACCTTCGGCACCGGCGCGACTTCCCAGACGGATCTGCGAATGTGCTCGGTCTCAAGCGGGAAGCCTGGCAGTTCGCCATCATCATAGCGCATCTGTGCCAATTTGCGATTTTCGAGCAGGATTCTGCGCTGCCCCCCAAAGCGGCGCTCCAGATCTGCAATGAAGAGCAAGGCCCTGTGGGTGAGCACCCGGTCATATTCAGCGGGTAGCTTTCCGATAACCTCTGCCGGGCGGCGGTGACGCGGGGTTGGGGTAGCAGCTGAAACTGCATCCTTGATCAATGTATCTGGCACAATGCCCTCCTGACTTGTAACGATTGTGTCTTATTTACAAATCACGTGCCAGGTCTACACAAACCCCATATCTATTGGGTTTCATTGTTTGTTATGTAAATTTTGATATGTAATGTTTGTAAATGTTGTTATGGATAACAGCGATGAAAAAGAAGCTCATTATCGGTCCAAGGATCAAGCGTTTGCGCACGCAGCTCGGCCTCACGCAGGCTGAGTTCGCGCGGCGGCTGGATGTCTCTGCAACCTATGTGAATCTGATGGAAAGCAATCAGCGACCCGTCAGCGCCGCAGTGTTGCTGAAGCTCGCCGAACAGTTCGACGTAAATGTTGCGGAACTGGCTCAGGACATGGATGCGAATCTCGTGAATGAGCTGGTCAGCGCCCTGCGCGACCCGGTCTTTGGCGGAGCTCAGGCGGAAAAGAGCGAGCTGGAAGACCTGGTCGGCGCAAGTCCCGAGACGGTCAAAGCCTTCCTGCGGCTGCACGAACGCTACCGGGAGCTGGCGCTCAGCACCTATTCGGACGCCAATCCACTCGCAGACCGCGAAAAAGTGGAGCTGCTTGAAGAATCAGCCCGCCCGGTCGAGACGGTTCGGCAATTCCTGCACGAACAGAGCAATTATTTCCCGGCGCTCGATGAAACGGCGAGCGCGTTTTACGAACGCCTGACAGCCAATGGCAAGTCCATCGAAGTCGCCATTCAGGATCGCCTGGAACAGGTTCACAAATTGCGCGTGCGCGTCCTGCCGAGTTCGGCCATGCCGTCCTCATTCCGCTATTTTGACCGGCACCGTTCCGGCATCGACATTTCAGAGCTGCTGCACCCAACCGGACGGCAATTCCAGCTCGCCTTCCAACTGGTTTTCATCGAATATCGGGAGCTGATTGACGGCATTGTCGCCGCCTCCGAGATCAAGGATGAGAGCGCCATCGGGCTCGCCCGCGTCTCGCTCGCCAATTATTTCGCGGCTGCGCTTCTGATGCCGTACGACAAGTTTCTGAAGGCCTGCGAAGACACACGCTACGATGTCGACCTGCTCAGCCACCGCTTTGGGACAAGTTTCGAGCAGACCGCGCATCGCCTGACGACATTGCAGAAACCGGACGCCAAGGGCATTCCGTTCTTCTTCTTGCGTATTGACGCTGCCGGGAATGTTTCGAAACGGTTCAGTGCCGGGCGGTTTCACTTTTCCAAGTTTGGCGGCGCCTGCCCGCGCTGGAACATTCACCGGACGTTCGAGCAGCCGGGCGAAACCCTCACGCAACTGGTGCAGATGCCGGACGAGACGACCTATGTGTCGATTTCAAAAGCGATTACCCGCTCGCGCGGTCACCATGGCCGACCACCGGCCCGTGTCGCGATCGGACTGGGGTGCGACCAGGCCTATGCCGACAATCTCGTCTATTTCGAGCGCTCCAATCTCGGATCGGAGGCGCCGACGCTCATCGGCGTGAACTGCTATCTTTGCGACCGCCAGAACTGCGCCTCACGCGCGCATGCGCCGCTGAACCGAAAGCTGAAATTCGACGCCCATGCGCGCGGCATCTCGCTGTTTGAGTTCGAACCCGCGCGCCCGAAATAGCGCTCCGGGTCAAACGTCGCTCAATGCCTGCAGCGTCCATTGGAATCGATACGTGCCGGGACCAACGCGATACGGCTCAAGCGTATCCGGTCCGCACGCTCCGGTGCCTAGTCCGCGCATAGCAGCGTCAATGTGGACCTCTGTTGTTTCTGCAGGCGCAAGCTCGGCGAGCGTCTCAGCTTCATTCAAATCGGCATCATGATGCGGGCGCGCTGTAAAACTGAGCGGCACCGGGAATCCAATCCTGACCCCAGCCCCTTTGTCATTCATAAGCTCGATCCAGCGCGCCTGTTCATGCGCGCCATATTCCTGCGGGCGCACATAGGGATGATATTGATCGGCCACCGATGATTTCCAGACGCCAACAGTCTGCGCCCCGCAGCGATCCGGATAGGATTCGTCTGGCCCCAGCCCGAACCAGGACAGCTGATCAAACGGTGCCGCAACCTCAAATCGCACCCCGACTCTCGGCAGGTACGCCCACGCCTCGGGAATGATGATCGTTTCATCGAACAGGATCTGTCCGTCCATGATGCAAATAACGGTCTGGTGTTGCAGCGATTGCTCTTCAGCGCCCGTCCACTGCCGGCGCGTGGCAAGCATTTGCGCGCCGTCTACCGTGCCTGATTGGATCGATACAGGTCCGGGCGTCAAATCATGCAGACCATAGCCGACCCATTCCGCCGTACGGCTTTGAAACAAGGGCCGTGTCCCAGGTTTCCCACCATCATTATCCGTCGGCGCTCGCCACACGCATGGCGTCACCGGGGTGGTAATGACCGGAACGCCGCTGAGCGCAATGCCGCTTACGCCCTGCTCATCCAGAGCGAGTGCCAGGTCTCCCACTTCAATGCGTTCGGCGCCGGGCGAACCGGAAGCCAGGTGCGATGTTTCTGGCAGTGAGAGCAGCTCGACTTCAGGCGCAGCGAGCTGAACCTGATCCCAGGCCACGACATGACCGGCTGGCGCCCACGCTGTCGGTTCAATCAATCGCCACTGAACCTCCAGATACCATTCGCCATCGGCTGGGCGCGCCGATGCGAGAGGCAAGCCTATCTTCTGCGTGGCGCCAGCAGGAATGGTCGGTGTCACCGTCCCCTCTTCAACCCGCACACCATCTCGCGACAGGATCCAATGGAGCTCCACATCGCTGGAATCAACGAATACGCGTCTGTTGCGGATCGTGACATGATCTGACGCGATCGCCTCGAGCACGAACGGACGCGCGGCCCACATAAATTCTCGCAGCGCCGGGTGCGGCGTGCCATCCGGTCCGACCAGGCCATTTATATTGAAATTGGCATCATTCGGCTCATCCCCGAAATGCCCGCCATAGGCCCAATAGAAACGGCCATGCTCATCCTGCTCCGCCAGCCCCTGGTCGCGCCAGTCCCACACGAATCCGCCCGCAAGAGCGGGCTCGGCGAAGAAGGCATCGATATATGCAGCAAGCGATCCATTCGAATTCCCCATAGCGTGCGAATACTCGCAGAGCAGCAAGGGGCGATCATCCAGCTCAGTCTGCTCGGCCCAGCGTGCCCAATCGACGATATGATCAATCGGCGGATACATCGGGCAAACCACGTCAGTCGCAGCAAGCTCGCGATCCGAAGGTGGTTGCTGGGTGCTCTCCGGTGAGCGCCCGAATGGGAAGCTGAAGCGCTGCGACACCGCGCCTTCATAATGGACGAAACGCGCCGGATCGAGATGCCGGGCGGCGGCTGCAGCGGCATCATGGGCTGGTCCATGTCCGGCCTCATTTCCCGTCGACCAGCCGATAATACAAGGATGATTGCGATCCCGTGCAATCATACGAACCGTTCGATCCTCAATGGCCGCGCGGTATCCTGGATGATGCGCCACCTCCGACCAACGCGCATGGCACTCCACATTGGCTTCGTCGATCACATAGAAGCCAAGTTCGTCCGCGAGATCGAGCAGCAACGGATCGTTCGGATAATGAGCGGTGCGGATGGCGTTGATATTGTGCCGCTTCATCGTCACGAGGTCCGCGCGAATATCGTCATAGCTGCAGGTCTTGCCATTTTCCGGATGGTGGTCATGGCGATTGACGCCCAGAAGCACGATCGGCTTGCCATTCACGCGCAGGCGCCGATCCGACACGTCGATCCGGGTGAACCCGATATTGGTTTGATGCACCTCAGCCACGTCGCCGTCGGCGTCGATAAGCTCAGTAATCAAGCGGTATCGGGACGGCGTCTCGGCCGACCAGGCCTGAGCGTCGGCAATATTGATCTGCAGCTCCGCCGCATAGGATTTGAATGTGAAGGACTGGGCCCATTGCGCGCTGTCCGGGTGGGATTGATCAAATTGCTGCACCGGCTGTGCGGGGACATCGGCAACAGTCACTCCCTCCAGCGTTTCCAGCCTGGCGCGCGCGCTATAGCCCAGCGAATCCCCAGCGACTTCGACGCGAATATCCGCCCGCCCTGATCGAGATGCGGGATCAAAATCCGTGTCGACAATCAGATCGCTGACATGGGTGGATGCGCGTGACTCAACGAAGATCGACCTGTGCAAGCCGCCATGGTTCCAATGATCCTGATCCTCGATCCATGTCGCATCACACCAGCGCAGGACCATAAGGGCGAGCTGGTTGAATCCGGGCTGCAAAGCCTCAGTCAGGTCAAATTCACTCGGCAGGCGCGAATCCTTGCCCATGCCGATGAAAGTGCCATTGCACCAGACCATGACGAGGCTCTCGAAGCCGCCAATGTGCAATACCGTATGCCGCGAGGCCCAACCTGTCGGGAGTTCGAATCTTCGCCGATACAGCCCGGTCGGATTGTCTCTCGGAACCGCAGGCGGTTTCTGGCAGTCCCACGGCATCTTCCAGTTGGCATAGTGCGGGAAATCGCCCGTATCCTGCCGCGTCCAGACGCCGGGCACCTTGATGGCTCGCCAGTCTTCCGCCCAGGGATCGGCCGTTATCCAGTCCTGTGGGGCCTGCTCGGGCGAAGGTACCAGCTGAAACGTCCAGTTCCCATCGAGGGACTTGCGCCACGCTGATTTCCCGGCTGCTCGTTCCTGTTCATCCGCAAAGGGATAGAGCGTTGCCCGCGCCGGCAAGCGGCCAAGCTCAAGCAAGCTCGGGCTCATCAAATGATGTAGAGGGAGCGGCAACATGGAACGCACTTTCCTGAACGAGACCTGGTCCGGTCGGTCGCCGGAGTCTGGTTCACCAGATCCTGCCGGAAATCAATGCGCTTATTGTGTGTTCGCCCAAACGCGCCCGGTCGTATCCGTCAGGAGAGCGCCTGCCGCAGGATCGTTGCGAAGAATGGCCAGCACATCCGAGGGCGAGGCGTAGGCGCAGAAAATGTCCCCGACCGAAGCGCGGTAGAGCGGTATGCCAAGACGGGCGGCCTCGCCTTCCATCTCTGTACGCCAGTGATCGGTTGTCTCTTCTCCGATCAGGATCGATGCGTTCACCCCTTCAAAATACCCGTCTTTCAGGAGTGGATCCTTGGTCAGGCACATGATCGAGTCATAATAGAGCATTGTCGCATTGGTCTCGAGCGCGAGCAGGCCTGCATGCTTGTAGTCGCGGGCATGTTCGTCGACATAAGCCATATCGCCCGGGCTCTTGCGCAGAATGGTGCGGTAGTAGGCGATCGGATCATTCTTGATCAGCAGCTTCATGCCGGCTTCAGCGACCCGCAGCCCGCTGCGCGAGGCAATGATCTGCTTTAGCATTTCCCGGAACCAGCCCGGATGAAACACTTGCATGATATCCTGGTTGAAGATCGGATTTACAAACAGGACGCGCTCGAGCTCGGGCATCATGTGGACCAGACGGTAGCAGATCGGGTTCGAACTTCCGACCGGCATCAGGATGACATTTTCCAGTTTCAGCGTGCTGATCAGGGCGCGTAGCATTGCCGCTTCCGCAATCGCCGTCGCACCGGAGGTGACTGGCCCCTTGGCCATCATCACGACCGGCAGGGGCGAGGTGTTACCGTAGCCTGGACGCCGCGCGAAGATCACCTGCAGCCCGGCGTCCCACATGATCTGGCAGAAGGATTCCGAAGGCGGCATCGGAAATTCAATCGAATGGAAAATCAGCAGCGGCTGTTTCTCGCCAGCCTCGCCGCCATAGATCATGCAATCAAACACGAAGGCCTGTTCGCCAACTTGTATCGTCTGAAAAGAACGCCGGTCCATTTTTATCTTTTTATGCGCAAGCTCAGAGGCTTGCGTTTCCCTTTTACATCCCAGCCGCGACAACCAGGCCCCCTTTTGCCGACAAAGCAGTCATCGACGCGACATTCAAATAACGAGTTCGTGAGAGTATCCAGATACCTATCGCACTCGCAGTGCGTGTCCTGTAGTCGGCAGGCGGCTGCCTCAATGGAAATCCCGGCTGTAAAACAGCTTCTTGGCCTGCTCACGCGGGTGGCGAATACCCGCGGCGATGCGCGCGCGATGGGCCTCCTGCAGTTCAGACGTAATCGCATCCGTCACAGCGCGGCGCTTCTCGCTCCGCGGACCAGACCGCATATCCGGCACAGGGCGCCTGGCTTCATCTGCATTGTCCCGGGACGGATCGATACTGTCGCCGGCAAATTCCGGATAGCCAAGCCCATCCAGCAAATACGAATAGTCGGTAATCTGCGTTGCAATCACATGCGTGACTGTCCCCTCGCGCTGCAACTTGCCTTTCACATGCAAGAGCCGTCCGGCCATCACCTCCTTGCGGAACCTGGCAAACACTTTCGGCCAGACAACAACATTGGAGACAGCCGTGTCATCCTCCAGCGTCAGGAAGATCACCCCACTTGCTGTGCCAGGCCGCTGGCGCGTGATCACCAGGCCGGACACAGACAGCCAGACGCCGTCGGCGGTCGTGCGATGCTGGTCTGCTGAAGCAAAGCGCGGCAATTGCGGGCGCAGCAAGCGGACCGGATGGTCACGCAAAGTCAGGCGCGTGGCGACATAATCCTCAAACACGCTTTCCTGCAGGCTGAGCCGTGGCAGGTCCGCCGCCTCGTCCGGCAAGCCTTCACCTGTTTTCTCAAACAGCGGGAGCGGACGATCCGCGCCAAGGCCTTTGACCGACCAGAGCGCATCGCGGCGCTCTAGGCCATAAACAGCAAACGCATCCGCCCCGGCCAGCCGGGTCAGCGCCCCGCGCCCAATTCCGGACCTGCGCCAGACGTTTTCAATATCGCCATAGCCAGCCCCGCGCGCGGCCGCGATCCAGTGTCCATCTTCTTCGGCAAACCCTTTGATCTGCCGAAAGCCGAGCCTGACCGCGAGACCGCCATTCGGCAAGGGTTCGAGCACATTGTCCCAGAAGCTGCGCTCGACGCAGACTGGCAGGACGGTGACGCCATGCTCTCGCGCATCGCGAACAATCTGCGCCGGGGCGTAGAAGCCCATGGGCTGGGCATTGAGCAGGCCGCAACAAAACACTTCCGGATGGTGGCACTTGATCCAGGAGGAGGCGTAGACGAGCAGTGCAAAACTCGCCGCATGACTTTCCGGGAAGCCATAACTGGAGAAGCCTTCGAGCTGCTTGAAGCAATTCTCTGCGAACTCTTTCTCATAACCGCGGTCCAGGCAGCCGGCGAGGAAACGTTCCTTGAAATCCTCGACCGCACCCTGGCGGCGGAAGCCATTCAGCGCCCGTCGCAAAGCGTCGGCTTCGGTTGGCGTGAAGCCCGCAGCAACAATCGCGATCTGCATCGCCTGTTCCTGGAAAAGCGGCACGCCATAGGTTCGCTCCAGGACCTCGCGCAATTCCTCAGACGGGTAGATGATCTCCTCTTCCCCGCGGCGGCGGCGCAGATAGGGATGCACCATATTGCCCTGAATGGGCCCCGGCCGGATGATCGCGACTTCAGCGATCAGGTCCTGATATGTCCGCGGACGCATACGCGGCAGGAAATTCATCTGCGCCCGCGACTCGACCTGGAAAACCCCGATCGTGTCGGCTTCACACAGCATGTCATAAACCACCGGGTCTTCCTGCGGCAGCGTCGCCAGAGTGTAGGCTTCCCCCTTCCAGGTTTCGAGCAGGTCAAAGCACTTGCGGATACAGGTCAGCATGCCGAGGCCAAGCACATCAATCTTCAACATGCCGAGGGCTTCAATATCGTCCTTGTCCCATTCCAAGACCGTCCGGTCAGCCATGGCGGCATTCTCGATCGGGCACAGCTCATCCAGGCGGCCCTTGGTGATGACAAAGCCGCCAACATGTTGCGAGAGATGGCGCGGGAAGCCGATAATCTGCTTGGCGAGGTCGAGCGTCTGGCGCAGGCGATGGTCTTCGATATCAAGCCCGGCAGACCGGGCCCGCTCATCGCCCAGATCAGACGAAGAAACGCCCCAGACCTGGCTCGACAGGGCCGAAACCACATCTACCGACAATCCCATCGCCTGCCCCACCTGGCGGATAGCGCTGCGGGAGCGGTAATGGATCACAGTTGAGCACAGGCCCGCGCGATGGCGGCCATATTTCTGATAGATGTGCTGGATCACTTCCTCGCGCCGCTCATGCTCGAAATCGACATCAATGTCCGGCGGCTCGTTACGCGCTTCGGAGATAAACCGCTCAAACACCATCGTGATCATGTCCGGCGAGGCTTCAGTAATGCCAAGTGCATAGCAGACGACTGAATTCGCTGCTGACCCGCGTCCCTGACACAGGATTCCCTGCGATCTCGCAAAGGTCACAACATCATGCACGGTCAGGAAGTAGCGGGCATAATCAAGCTCTGCGATCAGTCGCAGCTCCTTTTCCACGCTCGCACGCACCTTCAGCGGCACCGCGTCCGGATAGCGGCGAACAAGCCCCTCTTCCGTGAGCTTGCGTAGCCGGTCATCTGGCGCCAGCCCATCCGTGATCTCGTCCGGATATTCATAGCGCAGCTCATCCAGAGAAAACGGACAGGCCTCTGCGATCCGGGCCGTATTGGCAATCGCATCCGGATAGAGCTGAAACAGGCGCCGCATTTCGAACTCGGACTTGATCCGGCGCTCCGCATTCGGCAGCGCGCGGCGGCCAAGCTTATCGATCGTGGTCTTTTCCCGAATACAGGACAAGACATCTGCCAGTCGCAGCCGCGCCGCCGTATGCATGATGACATTGCCAAGCGCGGCGATCTCGAGCCCGACCCGCTCGGCCAGGGCCTGCGCCTCGGCAAACCGCTCAGGATCGCGCCCATCATAGTGCGGCAGCAGGCCGATGAAGACATGATCATCAAAGCTGGACCTGAGCGCACTGAGCGTGGCTTCAAACTCCGGGCCGCGCAGCCCGATCAGGATGCAATTGTCGGCATAGGCCAGCACATCCTCAAGATAGAGCTCGCATTCGCCTTTCACCGTGCGCCGCTTGCCAAGCGTCAGCAGGCGCGAGAGCTGTCCGAAGGCCTTGCGATCGCGCGGATAGGCCAGGATTTCGGTCCCATCCATGAGCACAAGCCGCGTTGCCACCAGATAGCGCAGACCAAGCTCCTTCGCCGCGCTATGGCCACGCACAATCCCGGCAAATGTGTTCTTGTCAGCAATCGCGAGCCCGCCAAGGCTGAGCTTGCGGGCGCGTGTGACCAGCTCTTCGGCATGCGAGGCCCCGGTCAGAAAGGTGAAATTGCTGATCGCGAACAGTTCCACATAAGTCATGCGAACTCTCCGGCGACATACCAGTCTTCGGCGGTGTCCCCCGGATAGGTCAGCAACCAGAGCCGCCGTCCTTCCTGCGTCTGGACCTGCCAATAGTCACGGGTGCGCGGATCATCTTCGCGGTACCAGCGCGGCGTGATCCGTTCAGGTCCGTGCGCCCGATCGGTTGTAAAGCGCATGCGGCGCCATTTGAAATTGAGCGGCGGACGCCCTGGATGTTCGACCTCAATGAACTCTGGCGGCGTGAACAGGCGGACCGGACGCGGACGCGGGGCGGCCTGCCATGCCGGGATCGCCCCTGCCGCTTCAATCTGTTCAAACTCATGCTCCGGCACATGATTGTCGCGGGCATGAAAGATCCGGATGTGATCAAAGCCAAGCCGGTTCCCGAGCGTCTCGATCAGGATCAGGCGCTGATCCGCACGCTGTGCATCTTCGCCAAAACTCCCCTGCTTCAAACGTATCGGTTCAATATGCTCAGCCGAGAGCCGGAACCAGTCAGCGCCATACTCGATCTCGAGTTTAGACAGTGGATGCGAGAATTGGCGTAGCACCGCGTCCGGGTCCGAACAGGGCCGGGCAAAGCCGATCCCCATATGATGGTCGCCTGTATCGACACAGCGCACAGTGAGCTGAAAGCGCCGTGCGCCGCGCTGATCCTTTTCCAGTCGCCCGCAAATCTGCGTTGCCAGGCGCTGCAGCACATTTTCGAGATCTTCAAGAAAGCCAATTGGCTCCGGCAGGGTCATCCGCGCGGCATAGGTGGGGTCTGCTGCTTTCGGCGTGACCGGATCCGGTTCAATCCCGCTCGCCGCGCCAAGCTGCCGGGTCAGAGGCAGACCAAACCGGCGCGCCAGTTCAGCCGACTTTTGCTGATGCAGATGGCCGATCGTGGTCAGTCCCGCCCGGGCGAGTTCGCTCACCATCTTGTCCGGAAGCGCCAGCGCTGCGACGGGCAGAGCGGCAAGCGCTTCAGCCGTTTGACCCGGCGGCGCGACAGAGACCTCCCGCGCGCCGAACCGGGCCAGTGCCTGCGCTGCGCCCTTGGTGTCGGCTATCCCGATCTGAGCCTGGATCTGCAAGTCGCTGAGCCGGGTCAGGGCCTCATGCCCCATCGCCGCCTCGCCGCCGAACAGGTGGGCACAGCCTGTAATATCAAGCAGGAGCCCATCCGGCGGGTCCAGCGCCACCCGCGGTGACAGGCCATCAGCCCAGCGCCAGAGCGCGCGCAGCAGCAAATCCTCCCGCACCGGATCGCTCGGCTCCGTCAGCAGGTCAGGACAGATCGCCCGCGCATCGGCGAGAGCCTGCCCCGCCTTCACGCCCGCCGCCAGCGCCGCATCATTCACATGCGTTACCCGCCAGGCATTGCTTTCCTCGGCAATCACGGCGAACGCCCCGGAGAGGCGCGTGTCGCCTTGCCGGGTCAGCCGATCAAGCGGAAGCTGCGGCAGCCATATGGAGAGTATCCTCGGCATTCTGCCCTCGCTTCTGAGGCCCTTCCCCTGTCATCCGCCAGCGCCCGGCCTCGCCATTCTTGCCTTTCAGGCAGATCCAGTCCCAGCTCGTTTGGTCGGCGCAGACAGGTTGGCACTCCCACCGCGTCTGCGCAGCGCTGGTGTTCGCCGGGCCGCGCAGCAGGACCAGCCCAATCCCGCCGCCCTGCTCAGCCGCCAGCTGCAACCGCCGACTTTCCTTCAAAGACAATGTGTCCGGCATATCGAGAATGACGCAAAAGCCGCCTGGCGCGCGCAGGGCCTGATCCGCCGCCCATAAGAGCTCGCCGCGCGACACCGCCTCGACCAGGATTATCTGCTCAACCTCAAGCCAGGCCTGCAAGCCGACCGGGTTCAGTGTGACAATATCCCGGTGCAGTCCGATCCAGAGGATGGGCTGATCCTGCACGGCGGCCGCCTGCACGGCAAACATGTCCGCGCCAGCTCCCGTCACTTCATGTGTCCGCCCCCGGCGCAGCTGCACGCCTGCACCAAGGTCCAGTGGCCTTGAGCGGTGCGGCGCCCGGTGCAGGATTGCGCCCAGCGGAATGAGGTTTTTCAACTCTTCCTGTCTCATATGTTCTGTTTTTGTTCTTTTAGGAGAAAGAGTCAATCGGGAATAGCGGGGCAGCCTTCAGACCGTCTTAGTCGAGATATCCCGGCAAGGCTGGCAGCTCGGCGCGGTGTTCCGGCACATGCTGAATAATCAGCCTGCCATTGTCCGCTTCAATGCGCGCTTCGATCGCCGTCATCGCCGCCAACGTATCCGGTTTCGAGAAATTAAACGCCGGTACGATCTGTTCCTCGCGCGACTGGATGAAATGATAGAGATCACCGCTCAGCCAGACGATGCCTTCATTTTCGAGGTCCAGTCGCAGAACGCCGTGGCCAGGCGTGTGTCCGGGTGCCGGAACAATGGTCACGCGGCCATCGCCGAACACATCATAGTCTTCAGTGTAGGTAACCACAGTCGCATCGCGCATCGGCTCGACAAGGTCGGGGAACACGACGCCAGATTCAGGCCCGGCCCCGTACATGAAATCCACCTCGGCTTCGTTCGCCAGAATGGTTGAATCGACAAACAGGTTAGCGTTGCCGACATGATCGAAATGCGAATGTGAGAAAGCAAAATACTCGACATCCGCCGGCGGCACACCGAGATCAACCAGCTGACTTTGCAGCGTTGTCGGGACAGTCATCTTGCCGCCTGGAATCTCCTGGCCGTCAGGTAAAAGTGATATCGCATCCGGCAAACCGGCATCCCAGACCAGGTCGCCATCAGGATGCCGGATCAGGAAACAGGTCACGACCATGCTCGCGGTCTGGCCGTCATACTCCCCTTCGCTGGCGAAAGGCGTCTGATCGGCATCGAGTTCACCGCAATCGAGCGTGTAGAGCTTGAGCGTGTCAGCGGCAGAGGCGACGTCCACGCTATCGCTTGAATCGACAGCTGGCGGCGTATCGGCCTGCAACGCAGTATCGCCTGTGTCGCCGCCATCCGGAGCCCCACACGCCGCGAGGGCGAGCACCAATGCTGCGCTGATTGATACCTGTTTCATGCCGACCTCCCAATCCTCGACCATTATCTATTGGCACAACCTGCTGGTTGTTTGCACGAAAGTCCAGCGGCGGCCGAGGGGCCCGGAACGTCCGTGCGCCAACCATCTAATTGAGAGGCCATGGTTTCGGAGTCTTAGCTGCGCTCGCGCGCTCCAGCCGCTAATAGCTCTTCGGTAGCCCCAGAACGCGTTCGGCGATGAAGTTCAGGATCATTTCGCGGCTGACCGGTGCGATCCGGGCCAGCATGGCTTCGCGCATATAGCGCTCGACATGATACTCACGCGCATAGCCCATGCCGCCATGCGTCAGAACGGCCGTCTCGCACGCCTTGAAGCCAGCTTCGGTGCCGAGATATTTCGCGGCATTCGCCTCCGCGCCGCATTCCTGGCCCTGATCGAACAAGGCTGCTGCCTTGTAGGCAAGCAATTCGGCGGCGCTGAGCTCAGCCCAGGCCTTGGCGAGCGGGTGAGCGATGCCCTGGTTCTGGCCAATTGGACGTCCGAACACGACACGTTCATTGGCATAGGTTGAGGCTTTCTCCAGCGCCGCAAAGCCCAGCCCGATACTTTCAACCGCAAACAGGACACGCTCCGGGTTGAGCCCCTGGATCAGGTATTTGAACCCCGCGCCTTCTTCGCCGATCAAGTGATCTTTCGGCACTTCGAGGCCGTCGATGAAGAGCGTGTTACACTCCACCGCCTTGCGGCCCATCTTGGGGATCGGATTGGCTTCGATCTTGCCGCGGTCGAGGTCGGTGTAGAACAGTGACAGGCCGAGATATGGTTTCGCGCACTGATCCTTCGGCGTCGTCCGCGCGATGATCAGGATCTTGTCAGCGCGCTGTGCACCGGTCGTCCAGATCTTGCGTCCATTGATCGTATAACCGGAATTTGTGCGCTCCGCCTTGGTCTCCAGCGAAGATGTGTCGAGACCGGAATTCGGCTCCGTCACCGCGAAACACATCTTTTCTTCGCCGGAGATGATCTTGGGCAGGTTTTCCTGCTTCTGTTCCGCATTACCGAATTTTTCGAGCGGCTTCGGCCCGAAAATGTTGAGGTGGATCGCCGACGCGCCGGAATATCCAGCTCCTGAGTGCGTCACCGTCTGCATCATCAGCGCCGCTTCGGTCAGGCCGAGCCCGGCGCCGCCATATTCTTCCGGAAACGCGATGCCGAGCCAGCCACCCTCTGCCATTGCGTCGCAAAAGGCTTCAGGCCAGTCGCCTGTCTCGTCGGTCTTGGCCCAGTATTCATCATCAAACTGCGCCACCGTGCGGGCGACACCATCCTGGATGGCGAGTTGATCTTCGCTGAGCGGGCCAATCGTGTGCATGCAAAATCTCCTGTCGCGGATCATTTATGCTGCATTGAATAGGTCGTCCACTCTGACGAGGCGTCACAGCTGCTCTGCAAAGCGCGCCTGAGGGGAAAATGCCCGCGCGAGAACTGAACTGTTCTGATCGAGAATAAGGTCCGCCATGATGTTCGCCGTCAGGGGTGCCAGCAAAATGCCGTTGCGATAGTGCCCGGCGGCGACGAACAGGCCAGGGATCGAGGTTTCGCCAAGGATCGGCGCATGATCTCTGGTTCCCGGACGCACCCCGGCCCAGGACTCAATCACTTTGGCGTCGGCGAGCGCCGGGCAAATTTCAATCGCCGCCTGGCGCAGCGAGTCGATGGCCGAGGGGTCAGGCGTGAGGCTGGTCCGTCCGGGCTCTGTTGTCGCGCCGATGATGATCCGATCCGGCTTTGGCACGACATAGATGTGACCACTTCGCACTGTCAGCCTGGGTCCATTCTTGACCGGAGCGACGGCCAGCATCTGACCGCCATAGGCATGGATATCTTCAAACAGAGGCTCCAGCGCCGCCAGGTCCGCCTTGCCCTGTACCCGCTCGATTGCCACCTTGGCCGAACGCCAGCCCGCCGCAATCAAAGTCGCGTCATGCCCGGCATGATCAATACCGCTGGCCGTTGCACGCAGCGGCGCCTCTCCGACCCGAATGTCGATGTGCTCATGTTTCTCCACGCAGGCCAGCAACGCTTTCAGCGTGGCGCGATTGTCGGCTTGCCCATCGCTCGGAAGCAGCAACGCCCCGCACGCATTTGCGCCAATCGCTGGCTCGACCTCACGCAACCGGTCCAGGCAATCCTGCGGGGCAAAATCGTATCCTGACAATTTGCTTCGGACAGCATCCAGTTTGGCGGCTTCTGAGGAGGTGAGCGCAATGGCGAGAGATGGCCCGGGAAAATATCCCGCGGAACGACCAGACTGCGTTTCGAGCCGGGCAGACCAGTCTGGCCAAAGCCGCGCGCTTGCGTCGCAAAGCTCGAACAGGCGTGGGTGCGTTCCGGGTGCAGCCGCTGCTTCGAAGGCCGGTGCGAGCATACCGGCGGCCGCCCAGCTTGCCCCACGCGGCGGCCAATGCGTCTCGTAGAGCGTGACATGGGCACCGCGATCGGCCAGTTCCAGCGCGCTGGACAAGCCAATGATCCCGGCACCGATGACCGCAACGGATTGAAGATCTGAGGATACCCGAGACATGCCTGCTTTGTAGCAGGCTCGCCACGAGGTGCCATCACGTTATCGCATACCTGTATTGATTATTGCGCTTCGCGCTCGTTCAGCCAGAAGCCCATAAAGGCAGAGGCCCATTCCTGCTTCTGGAAAATCACGGCCTTGCGCAATTCGCCCGCTTTGTCGCAGACGGTCTTGATCATCACATCCGGCGCATCGCGCTCGCGCCAACCCTGGCCACCGGTGCGCTTATGCCACTCTGCAAGATTCTCGATCGCTTGTGCGAACGCGGCTTCGTCAACCGAATTGACCGGACCAAGATCCAATACGATGTCCTTCATGCGTCCCCCAATACTCTACATGTCCCACCACGGCGGGAATTAGTGCCAAAAAGAACACCCTGCTCAAGCGTGTTCCCCAATCGCGCGAGTCTTTGCAAAGCGCGCGCCAACTGCGGGAAAAGCCGCGTAAAAATACCTAGTTGCGAATGCTTCTCATTTGTGACAGAAGGCACGCATGACCAAATACACGCATATGATCGCTGTCCTGGGTCTGCTCGTTGGAGCAGTCGCGGCATGCTCGAATCCGGCCGAACCTGCAGATACTGAAGCCGCTACGCAGCCGCAGCGAACGCTGACATTGTACAGCGCGCGCCACTATGATTCTGACAAAGCGCTGTACGCGATGTTTGAAGAGCAGGCTGGCGTCAAACTTGATGTTCGAGAGTCGAGAGCGGACCAATTAATTGAAACCATGAAGGCCGAGGGCGACCAGAGCCCGGCGGATGTGATCATCACCTCAGACGCTGGCAGCCTCTGGCGGTTTCAGGACGCTGGACTGACCCAGGCGGTCACCAGCGACGCGCTTGGCGAACGCGTCCCACAAAACTATCGCCAGAGCCAGGGCCACTGGTACGGCGTTGCCCGTCGCCTGCGCGGAATCGCATATGACCCCTCGCGTTGGACGGCAGAAGACCTGTCGACCTGGGACAAGCTGGCTGAGGATGACAAGGCCGGTGAAATTTGCGTGCGCTCGTCCTCCAATATCTACAATCTTTCTTTGATGGGAGAGATCATTCATCGCTACGGCGCTGATCAGGCGCAGGCGTGGGCGACGAGCATTGTCGAAAACATGGCGCGCAATCCGCAGGGCGGCGATACTGACCAGATCCGCGCGATTGCGGCAGGTGAATGCTCAATCGCCATCGTGAACCACTATTACTGGGTGCGCCTCGGCGCCAGCGAGAACGAGGCCGATCGCAATGTTGCCGCCGCGACGACTTTCCGCGTTCCGGAATTTTCCGAAGGCTCCGGCTCGCACGTCAACATCACAGGTGCAGCCGTCTCCGCGACAGCGGATGATGTTGCACTGGCGGAAGAATTCATTGCCTTCCTGCTCACCGAAACCGGTCAGTCCTATCTTACAAGCGAAACCAAGGAACTGCCGCTGCTGGATGGATCGCCGCTGCCCGAGGGCGTTGAGAATGTTCCTGAGTTTACGGCGTCAGATACCTCTCTTGAGGTCTATGGCGAAAACCAGGCCGAAGCCCAGCGCCTGTTCGACCTTGCGGGATGGAACTAGGTTCGACGCAGCCAAGAGTGGCCCAGATGCCGCGTCTGACTCTCTCTCCACGTGCAATCCCACCAGCTCTGATAATAGGCCTGGTGGGATTACCCGTTCTGGTGGCTGTTTGGACAGGCCTGACCGCGGGCGGCGGAGAGACCTGGGATCATATTCTCAATAACAGACTGATCCCGTACACGCTCACCACACTGATTGTTCTCGCCATATCCGCCATCATCATGTTCGGGCTTGCGGTACCTGCGGCGTGGTTGACCAGTTTGTACGAGTTTCCGGGACGCCGCTTTTTCAGCTGGGCGCTGATCCTGCCGCTGGCCATGCCTGGTTATGTCATGGCCTATGCCTGGGCCGATCTGATGGGCGTCGCTGGCCCCTTGCAGTCTTCTGTCCGGGAGATGACCGGCTGGTCGGCGAGGGACTATTGGTTCCCGGACCTGTTCAGCGCACCGGGCCTTGGCTTTGTCCTCGCCTCCACGCTCTTTCCCTATGTGTACATCACGGCGCGCGCAGCCTTCTCGATGCAGTCGCTCGCCACACTGGAAGCGGCCCGCAGTCTCGGCACACCGCCGCTCGGGCTGTTCTGGAATGTCGGATTACCGGTGGCCTTACCCACCATTCTGGGGGGCATCTCGCTCGCCCTGATGGAAGCGGCTGCCGACTATGGCGCAGCGGATTTTCTCGGCGTGCAGACGCTCGGCGTCGGCATTGTCAGGTCGTGGACATCTTTTGGTCAGCCCGACACCGCCGCGCGGCTCGCACTGATGCTGATCTTTATCGCCAGCGCATGTCTGATCGCCGCGCGGATATTTCAGGGCCAGCGCGGCAGTCAGCAAACCAGCAAACGCTGGCTTACCCCTCGCCGAACACCTCTCCCGCGTGTCTGGGGCATGACGGCGACACTGCTTTGTGCGAGCATTCTCGCGCTGTGTTTCGTCGCCCCGGTGCTGCGCCTGATCTGGCTCGCCATAGAATCACGTGCGACGACGCAGGATCTCTGGCCTTTATTGCGCACGAGTTTGCTGCTCGGCAGCGTGGGAACCGTCCTGGCATTCGTGGCGGCGCTGGTGTTCACTCTGTCGACCAAACGAAGCGGCGCGCTTCGCTTCGGGGCGCGAACCGTTGCCGCGGCCGGTTATGCGGCGCCAGGTGTCGTGCTCGGCCTTGGCGCACTCTATATTCTCAAGGTCTCAGGCCAGGCCCTGTCCGGAACAATCGCAATTGGCTTCCTGCTCTGGATTTATGTCAGCCGATTCACGTCGGCCGGGGTTGAACCATTGCAGTCGACGCAGGAACGGCTCCCGAAAAGTCTCGACGATGCCACCCGCAGCCTCGGCAGCCGCGGGCTGGATCAACTCGTCCGCGTCGACCTGCCTCTCCTCGCGCCCGGAGCCATCGCAGCCGGGCTGATCCTGTTTGTCGAAATCCTCAAAGAACTCCCTGCGACACTGATGCTGAGACCGTTTGGATGGGATACACTGGCGGTCCAGGCGCATGCCTACGCAACGGATGAACGCCTCGCGCAGGCAACCCTGCCCTCGCTGCTGATCGTTCTGGCCGGGCTCATTCCGGTTATTTTACTCTCCTGGCGCCTCAGCCGTACGGAAAGGGCATAGAGCTCATGGCAGAAATCCCTTCCCTCATCGCACAAGGGCTGAGCCGGTCTTTCGCTGGGCGCACCGTTGTCGACCAGGCCGATCTGGAAATCGCGCCGGGACAGGTCACCACCCTGATCGGCCCGTCCGGCTCCGGCAAGACCACACTTCTGCGTATGCTCGCCGGTATGGAAGTGCCCGATGCAGGTACGGTTCGATCTGGCGAGGCCGTCCTGTCTGGACCACACACCTTCATTCCGATCGAGAAACGGCGCATTGGGCTGGTGTTTCAGGACTTCGCCCTGTTTCCGCATCTGACCGTCCTCGGCAATGTCATGTTCGGACTACAGGCGCTTCCGAAACCGGAGCGCATCGCGCAGGCAGATCTCTGGATCGAGCGGCTTGGGCTTCGACATCGCCGCGAGGCCTATCCACATCAACTCTCCGGCGGCGAGCAGCAACGCACCGCAATTGCGCGCGCTTTGGCGCCCAAGCCTGTTGCGATCCTGCTTGATGAGCCATTTTCCGGGCTCGACCCGGCCATGCGTGATCAGGCGCGCAATGCCGCGCTGGAAGCGGTTCGCGCCGCGGGCATCCCGGCTTTGCTGGTGACTCACGACGCCGCTGAGGCACTGGTCCACTCCGACCACGTCGCCGTTATCCACGACGGGCGAATTCTGCAATCCGGCACACCCGATACGATTTACCGCGCTCCAAACAGCATCGAGGTCGCGCGCGCGCTGGGGCCCGTGCATGAGATCCATGTCTCGTCGCTACCTGCGGCCTGGCGCGCGCAGGTCAGCGGTACAGCAGCGAAACTATACTATCGCCCGGAAGCTGTCCGGATCGGCGCAGGCGAGGTCTGCACTGTCACCCGCACCCGGCTGGCTGGCGCCTTCACAGCGCTCGAACTCCAATTGTCTGAAACGGCAACAATAATCGCAGCCTGCCAGCCAGATCGCGCTCTGGCCGCTGGCGATAAGGTAAAAGCGTCGCTTAACACGGAACTGGTGTTTGATTTCGCTTGAAATTCTCTCTGACAATTCCGTCATGAATCAGGTCTTGCCCTCGCCAAGCCACAATCAATTGCTTAGCCTGTCGGCGAAACAAGGAATTATTGTATGCCCAGACTGATTCTGACTGTCCTTTCCGCAAGCCTGATCTGGCTTGCCGCAGCATTGCCGGGCGTCAGTCAAAGCCTCATTCGCGACGCGGAAATCGAGCAGACATTAAGAGAGTGGACAGATCCGATCCTCGAGGTTTCCGGATTGCAACCGAATGATGTTGGGCTCTACATCATCAATGATCCAAGCCTGAACGCTTTCGTCGCGGGTGGTCAGCGTATCCACTTGCATACCGGCCTGATCATGGCCGCTGACAATGCCGGGCAAGTGAAAGGCGTGATCGCGCACGAAACCTGTCATATTGCCTGCGGCCACACAGTAACGCGGACGCGCGCCGCAAGTGTGGCGTCCAGACCCGCCCTGATCTCGATCGGGCTCGGGGTCCTCGCCATTGCTGCCGGTGCGCCGGATGCCGGAGCAGCCCTGATTGCGAGCTCGCAGCAGTTTGCGGCCCTGAACTTCTTCGTCCATACCCGCGCTGAAGAAGCCATGGCGGACACGCGCGCGGTGCAGTATCTGACCGCGCTGGACCAGTCGCCAATGGGGATTGTCGAATTCTTCGAAAAGTTCCGCTATCAGGAAGTGCTGTCGGAATCACGGCGCTACCCGTATTTCCGCTCTCATCCCTTGTCCTCGCAGCGTGTACGCACGACGCGAACCCTGGCTGAAGAATCCGGCCTCGCTGACAAGCCCGAAGATCCGCGCGTCGTTGAACAGTTCGAGATGATGAAAGCCAAACTGGTTGGCTTTCTCGAACCGCCAGCGCGCGTCTTCCGCGACTATCCGCCAACCGACACCTCTGCGCCAGCGCGGTACGCGCGGTCCATTTCGGCGATGAAAGCGGCGGACCTTACGACAGCTCTGCGCGAAATTGATTCCCTGATCGAGGAGCAACCGGAAAACCCGTTCTTCCACGAACTGAAAGGTCAGATCCTGTTCGAAACCGGTCGCCCGGTCGATTCAGTCGAGCCGCTCATTGAAGCGAACCGCCTGCTCCCAGACAATCCGTTGATTCAGGTTGCACTTGCACGCTCACTGCTGGTGCGAAATGACGATGGCGATATGGACCTGGCCGAGAACGCCTTGCGAGATGCCCTCATCAAAGAACCGAACAATGCGTTCGCCTGGACGCAGCTCGCCATTGTCTTCGAAAAGCAGGACAACCGGCCGATGGCGCAGGTCGCGACAGCAGAGGCAGCCTACAATATTGGCAATTATCCGCGCGCGCACGCGTTCGCCCAGCGCGCGATCAGAGACCTCACACCCGAAACGCCTGCGTTCAGACAGGCGAGCGACATTCGCAATGCCACCGACCCTGCATTGCCCGAAAACGAGGTATTCTGGCGTCGCCGGAGATAGCGCCATCACGAGATTGTCAGCAATTTTACCTTGCTATTCACAGCAAATAAATCATCTGCGTGAAACATATATACGACTTCGAACTTCAGGACTGATCTATGACCCGCACTTTCAGCATGGCCCTCGCCGCGACCGCCATCGCCCTGACTCCCGCCTGCGCGCAGGAACAAATCGATACGACCAGCCGCGAAGCGATCGAGCAAGTCGTCTATGAGTATATCATAGAGAACCCTGAAATTATTGAAGAGGCTTTGATCGCGCTTCAGCAAAAACGCCAGTTCGAAGAAGATGAGCGCACGCGCACCGCGATCGCAGAAAACCTGAACGAGTTGCAGAATAACCCGGCCGATTACTCCATCGGCCCGGCGGATGCGAAGGTCACTGTCGTCGAGTTTTTCGACTACCGTTGCGGCTTCTGTAAACGCTCAGCCAGCTGGGCGACGGCGCTGCCAGCCAAATATGACGATCAGGTTCGCGTCGTGTTCAAGGAACTTCCAATTCTGTCGACCGAAAGCGAGAAAGCGGCGCTCGCCGCTATCGCAGCAGGTAAGCAAGGCAAATATATCGAAATGCATATGGGGCTTATGGAGCTCGACAATGGCTCTGGGTTTGGCCCGGAAATGATTGATCAGGTGGCCGAGTCGATCGGCGTCGATGTCGCCAAAATGCGCGCCGACATGAAGTCTGTTGAAGTTCAGAAAACGGTCGCCGATTCTAAAAGCCTGGCACGGACGCTTGGCATCACTGGTACGCCGAATTTCATTATCGGCACAGAATTTGTCCCGAGCGCCGACATCACCCAGGTTGAAGCGCTGATCCAGACCGCGCTCGCTGACAGTTAGATCAAGCCAGCCAGAGGCGACGATGGGTCGGCATAGCGCTTGCGGCCCATACGCCCGGCAAGATAGGCCTCGCGCCCCGCAATCACCGCATGCTTCATCGCGGTCGCCATGCGGATCGGATCCTTGGCTTCTGCAATCGCAGTGTTCATTAGCACGCCATCGCAGCCAAGTTCCATTGCCTGGGCAGCGTCTGACGCCGTACCGACTCCTGCATCAACAATGACCGGCACCCGCGATTGCTCGACGATGAGGCGAATATTGAGCGGGTTCTGAATGCCAAGGCCGGAACCAATCAGGCTGCCCAGCGGCATGATCGCGGCGCAGCCTGCATCTTCCAGCTTGCGCGCATAGACAGGGTCGTCAGAGCAATAGACCATGACCTCGAACCCGTCGCTGATCAGGTCCTTGGCAGCCTTGAGCGTCTCTTCCATGTCCGGATACAGCGTCTTCTGATCGGACAGGACTTCCAGCTTGACCAGATCCCATCCGCCCGCTTCGCGCGCCAGACGCAATGTCCGGACAGCCTCATCCGCGGTGAAGCATCCGGCGGTGTTGGGCAAATAGGTGAATTCGTCCGGGGAGACGTGGTCCTGCAACCGGTCTTCGTCGGGATTTGACAGGTTCACGCGCCGCAGCGCAACGGTCACCATTTCGGCGCCAGCGGCCCGCGCGGCGTCTGCATTTTGCGCGTAGGAAGCATATTTTCCAGTGCCCACAATCAGGCGAGAGGTGAAGGTCCGTCCTGCGACGGTTAAAGGCGTGTCAGTCATGCCGCTCGCTTACTCCGGCGCGCTGAGTTGGGCAAGTCGCCGGTGGAGCCACTATTCGTCGCGCATGTAGTCGCCAGAAACGCCGCCCGTTTTCTCGAGCAGCCTCAGCCCTTCTATCGTCATCGCCTTATCCACCGCCTTCAGCATGTCATAGAGCGTGAGCGCGGCGACGCCGGCCGCGGTCAGGGCTTCCATTTCCACACCGGTCTGACCCTTTGTCCGTGTTTCGGTGGTAACGCGCAGGCACGTGTCCTCGATTTCAATTTTCACATTGATCTTGCTCAATGGCAGCGGATGGCAGAGCGGGATCAGGTCCGCCGTCTTCTTGGCGGCCATCACTCCGGCAATCTCCGAGACGGTGATGACGTCGCCTTTCTTGGCGCTGCCGCTTCGGACCAGTTCGAGCGTTTCCGGGCGCGCCATCAACCGCGCTTCGGCTCTTGCGGTCCGATAGGCGCTCGGCTTGTCGCCGACATCGACCATGCGCGCGCGCCCCTGGGCGTCCAAATGAGTCAGCTTATTGCCTGTCGCCATATCAGACCTCCATCAGCCGCGGGATCAGGTCGACCAGGTTGCAGGGGCGATGGCGGCTATCAAGCTGCCAGCGAATGATCTTGTCCCACCCATCCTTGCAGGCTCCGTTTGACCCAGGCAGGCAGAAAATGACCGTCCCATTGGCCACCCCCGCACAAGCGCGAGAGAGCAGCGTCGACAGGCCGACACTTTGATAGCTGACCATATGCCAGACCGTGTCGAACCCTTCGATCCGTTTCTCGAAGAGCGGTGTCACAGCTTCGTAAGTTATGTCGCGCCCGGTGAGCCCGGTTCCACCTGTCGAGATCACAGCGTCGACGGCCGGATCCACAATCCAGGCTCTGACCTGCGCCGCGACTGCGTCAATCTCATCGCGGACCAGGTTTCGATCCACGACGGCATGCCCGGCTTCCTTGATCCGATCGGCGAGCAACTGCCCGGACGTGTCATTCTCCAGGGTGCGGGTGTCGGAAACGGTCAGCACCGCAATGTTCAACGTTTGAAACGCAAGGTCAGGATCCAATCGCCCCGCTGGCGCTGGCAGATCTGGCACATTCGTCATCTTTGTGTCCTAATAGTCTTTAGTTTCAGACCACTATTGCTAGTGTTTCTGGATCAACTTGGCCATCTCTTAGTCAGGCGCGCAGAATGAAGCTTACAAGGCGACCCAGATGATCCCAGTGTGGCTCGTAGTCACATTTGCGGTGACGGCTGTCCTTTATTCCAGCGTCGGCTTTGGCGGCGGGTCTACCTATACCGCTTTGTTGGTTTTCTCAGGCTTGCAGATCGGGCTCGTGCCAATTGTTTCGCTGGCCTGCAATCTCACCGTGACCAGCACCGGCACGTGGAAAGCCCACCGCGCAGGCCTGTATGCGGACTCTGATGTGTGGCCGATCCTCGCCTTTTCGGTGCCCGCTGCCTTTCTCGGCGGGCTGACGCCGATCAATGATCAGACGCTCATCCTGCTGCTTGGACTTTCCCTACTCTTTGCCAGCGCGCATCTCGGATGGAATGCGGTATCCGGCCCATCGCCGGAAGGTGAAGGTGTGCGGACGCGGTCGCGATGGATTGCCCCGGTGATTGGCGCAGGGATCGGCTACCTGTCAGGTCTGGTCGGCATTGGCGGCGGGATCTTCCTGGCGCCGGTACTGCATGTGCTGAACTGGAATTCGCCGCGCAAGATCGCGGCGCTGGCCACGGCCTACATCGCCGCCAATTCAGTGGCCGGGCTTGCCGGCAAAACCATTGCGCTTGCGTCGTCCAGCGATCTCGCAAGTCTGATCTCTTTCTGGCCGCTTATTCCCGCGGTCCTGATTGGCAGCTGGATCGGACACAGGTTCATGCTTGGCATTTTCCCGGAACGGCTTGTCAAAGGGCTGACTGCCGTGCTCATCCTGATCGTCGCAGCGCGGCTATTGCTGCGCGCGTTTGGAGGCTGACAAGTGATTTCACGAATTGAGGCGCTGCAGCATATCGCTGCCCTGCCCGCCCTGGACGATACGGAGCGCGTTCCACTCCAGTCGGGTGTGGGGCGGACGCTGGCAGCGCCGGTCATCGCGAAGCATACACATCCGCCTAAAGACATGTCCGCCATGGATGGCTACGCCGCGCGCATAGACGACTGCACGCTGGGCGCTGCGCTGAATGTGATTGGGGAAGCGCCCGCAGGACACCCCTATTCCGGTACTGTCGGCCCGGGGCAATGCGTGCGCCTGTTTACCGGATCTGTGGTGCCAGCCGGCGCAGACCATGTAATCATCCAGGAAGATGTCGAGCGCCAGAACGACACGATCACGATCAAGGCGGCCCAGGGCACTGCGCGGCACATACGCGCTGCGGGTATCGACTTTCGGTCCGGTGATGTCCTGATCCCCGAAGGCACCAGACTGACGGCCCGGCAGCTCTCTATCTGTGCCTCGGCAAATCATGCCGACCTGAGCGTCAGACGGGGCCCGCGCGTTGCCCTGTTGGCAAATGGCGACGAACTTCGCCCGCCCGGGTCCGCGCTTGAACCGGGTCAGATCATTGCGTCCAACGAATATTCCCTGACTGCGCTGATCGAAGCCTGGGGCGGCACGGTGATCAATCTCGGCATCGCGCCGGATGATCCAAAGGACATCCGCGCGCGGATTGAGGCAGCGGATGAGGCCGACGTGTTTGTGCCTGTCGGCGGTGCATCGGTCGGTGATCATGATCATATGAAAACTGTGTTCGCAGACCTCGAATTCGAGCCGGTTTTCTCGAAGGTCGCGGTGCGGCCTGGGAAGCCAACCTGGATGTCGCGGCGGGGTGATCGGCTCGTCCTCGGCCTTCCAGGCAACCCGGCTTCCGCGCTCGTGTGCGCGCATTTATTCCTGAAACCGCTGATCGCGCGCCTGATGGGCTCAGAGGATTTGCATAAGACGGTTCCGGCCAACTTGCTCGCCTCGCTCAGTGCGAATGGAGGCCGCGAGTCGTTCCTGCGGGGACGAATGGATTATTCGTCCGATGGCGGGTGCGTCGTGATGCCCGCGGGCAATCAGGACAGCTCATTGCTGTCGCCCTTCGTGACGTCCAATGTGCTCATTCATCGACCTGTTGATGCACTCGCGCTCGACGAGGGCGACGCCGTCGAGTGTGTTCTTCTGGACTAGCCCCGTTTCGCCTCGGCCGCACCTAGATCTCACCACGCACGCGGCGCATGACGCCGGAAAAGTCGAGCCCGGCAAAACCGTCTTCATCAAGGCGCGCATATATCGCTTCAGCCTGCGCCCCGAGCGGCGTGGCGGCATCAATGCTTCCGGCAGCCTTCTGGGCGAGACGCAAATCCTTCAGCATCATCGCCACGGCAAAGCCCGGCTGATAGTCATTGTTGGACGGCGCGGCTGGCACCGGGCCAGGCGCCGGGCAATATTTGGTCATCGACCAGCACTGACCCGAAGCCGTCGATGAAATATCGAAAAATGTCTGCGCATCGAGTCCGAGCTTTTCAGCCAGGTTGAACGCCTCACACGTCCCGATCATTGAAATCCCGAGCAGCATATTGTTGGCGATCTTTGCTACCTGGCCATTGCCTGCTCCGCCCGCGTGCACGACATTTGCGCCCATGATGTCTAGGACCGGCTTCGCACGGGCGAAGGCCTCATCCGGGCCGCCAACCATGAAGGTGAGCGTGCCCGCCGTTGCGGCTGCCGTGCCGCCAGAGACCGGTGCGTCGACCATGTGGAAACCGCCGCTCGCCGCCTGCTCCGCCGCTTCGCGCGCCTCATCGACGGAGATTGTAGAGCAATCGATAAACAAGGTCCCATCTTTGGCGTTCGCAGCGATGCCATCATCGCCGAAATAGACAGACAGGACATGCTTTCCGGCGGGCAGCATGGTGACGATCACGTCGGCGTCTTGCGCGACCTCTGCCAGCGACTCTGCGCCCATCGCGCCTGCGCTGACCGCCGCGGCAATCGCCTCCGGATTCAGATCAAAGGCCCGCACATCATGGCCCGCACCTGCCAGATTGGCGCACATGCCAGCGCCCATATTTCCCAGACCGACAAAACCGATTTTCATGGCGGACCTCTCCGTAAGCTTTAACGCCAACGGCCATACGCCACTCGTTCCGGTTTGTAAAAAACCTTGATGCGGTTTGCTGGTGTGGGCCCAGGAACCGCGTCAAGTTTTAACGCATCAAAGCGTTCCGTCTTTCATCAATTCGGCAGCATGATTTGCAGCGCGCGCCGAGAAAGCCATATAGGTCAGAGACGGGTTCTGGCAGCCGCCGGAAGCCATGAAGGATCCATCCGTAATAAACAGGTTCGGAACATCCCAGGCCTGGTTCCAGGAATTGAGCACCGACGTTGCCGGGTCATGACCCATGCGCGCCGTGCCCATTTCGTGAATGCCTCTTCCCGGTGTGTTCGGTTCAGCGGTTTCGGGATCATCTGTTTCAATATCGACGCCGCCTGCAGCTTCCAGCATCGCCCGCGTGTCGCGGATGGCCTGGCGCACCATATTGCGCTCATTATCACCCCAACGCACGTCCAGCACCGGCACGGGGAAGCCCCATTTGTCGGTCTTGTTGGCATGCGGACGAACGTGGTTGGCTTCGTTCGGAAGCACCTCGCCGAAGGCGACCATACCAATACGCCAAGGTCCGGGTGTGCGACCGGCGGCCTTGAAGTCAGCGCCGACACCTTCCTTGCCCATGGATGTCCACCAGCGATCACGCATCGCGCCGCCCTGATATCCAAAGCCTCGGACAAAGCCTTCGGCCTCCTCGGTATGGTTGCGGAACCGCGGGATGTAGAACCCATTCGGACGGCGCCCAAATGTATGCTTGTCGAGATTGCCGGGTAGAATGGCAGATCCGCGCGCACCCGAATGGTGATCCATGATGTTCCGTCCGAGCTGGCCCGAACTATTGGCCAGTCCGTTCGGCGCATTGCTGTTGGCTGAATTGAGCAGGATCATCGAAGACGGAATGGTTCCGGCATTCAGGAACACCACGCGGGCGGTCACCACTTTGCGCTCGCCAGAAGCAATATCGACCGTTTCAACCCCGGTCGCACGTCCGGTGGCCTCGTCCACGATCACCTTGTGCACGGCTGTATCCGGGATGAGCGTCATGTTGCCCGTCCGTCGCGCCGCAGGCAGGGTCGCAGAGTTGGAGCTGAAATAAGCGCCGAAACTACAGCCCTGGAAACAATGGTTGCGCGCCTGGCAACGCCCGCGTCCCAGGTCCATCTGCTCCTGTGTTGGTTCGGTCAGATTCGCTACGCGACCTGGGATGACTTTGCGCCCGGGAAAAGTGCTCTCGACGGCTGATTTGAAATCAAGCTCGGCGCAGGTCAGATCGTGTGGCGGCTGGAATACACCGTCTGGCAGGATATCCAGCCCTTCCACGGAACCGGAGATTCCGGCAAAGCGCTCGACATAGTCGTACCAGGGCTTCAGATCGGCATAGCGTACCGGCCAGTCGATGCCGTGGCCGTCACGCACATTCGCTTCAAAATCGATCTCGGACATGCGGTAGCTTTGGCGCCCCCACATGATCGAGCGCCCGCCCTCGTGATAGCCACGTAGCCAGGCAAAGTCGGTGCCTTCCGCGGTCTCGAACGGATGATCTTTATCTTTGACCCAGAATTGCCGTGTATAGGTCTGGAACGCATAGACCGTGGATTGAAGCGGATAGTCTTCCCGGTCTTTGTCTGTCTTGCGGTTCAGGTGCTCTACGTCCCACGGGTCGATAAAATCGGTATAGTCTTTCTCGACTGTGACCTTGCGGCCGCGCTCGATCACGCCGACCTTGAATCCCTGCTCGCTCATTTCCTTGGCGACCCAGCCGCCAGACATGCCGGATCCAACTACGATTACGTCAAAATCAGCCATAGCTCATGTCGCCCATGTTTTTGGAAAATCTGAAAGCGGAACGCAGCCGATCCATTCGCCCGGAACAGGTTCATAGGCGAGCTCTTCCGTCGCTCCCGGCTCAGACATGTAATAGGCCTGCACCACCGTGGCTTTGAAATCCCGGTAAAAGCTGTTTTCGATCGCGCCGGAGAAAACCTGCGCGTCATATTCGCCCAACGTCGCCTCTCGCTCACTCGGAGACAGCTGCGTGAACGCGTCCCCTGTTTCGCTCTTCAGCGCTGTTCCCAGATCCGCAAGGCCCGCCTTCCAATATTGCTGGAAGTCCGTGTCGCCCCAATCCGTCGCGAGGCTCTGAAGTGTATCGGGCACGCCTGCCTGAACAGCGCCCGCAGTATCGGTTTGCGGGATGATCGTCTGCGCCAGGGCCGCGATCAGTGCCATCTCTTCGGCATTCAAGACGCCTGTAGAAACGGTGCCTGCGACCTGGCCAGATGACGCTTCATCCGCGCCGCCGCAAGCCGCGAGGCCGCCGACGGCCGAAAGTGCGATCAGGCTTTGAAAGACCTGTCGTCTGTGAAGCATGAGGTTGCGTCCCATTTACGGCTCCGATCAATGCGCGTCGGCAACGTTTTCGCCGGCGGTAGCCTTCATCCAGTTGCGGGCCATGTAGAGAGCGGCAAACGCGACGATCAGGACGACCGGGAAGAAGACCAGCTGAGACAGGGCTCCCTGCCCGGCGGCGATCTCCACCGCGCTGCCTTCCAGACCGGAGGCTTCAGCCTCGGCCCGGGCGCTGTCGATCCAGCCACCGATGATCGGGTTCCAGATGGTCAGCGCGAACATGCCCGCTGCACCGACAAGGCTCATCCCGAGCGCGCCAGAGCGCGGCACATATTGCGCCGTCACACCGATCATGGTCGGCCAGAAATAACAGACCCCAAAGGCAAACACGATGGCCGACACGTAAACCATGACGCCCGCCGCAGTTGACATCAGGAACAGGCCGAGCGTTGTCAGGATGGCGCTCATCAGCAGGACCCCAACCGGGTTCAATGCATGGATCAGCGGACCGGCGAAGAACCGCCCGACCGCCATGATACCAGTGACCATGCCAAGCACGATCATGGCCTGCCCTGGCACGCCGCCAAGCTGAGCGCCGAGGATACGGTCGACCCATTGCTGCGTCCCAAGTTCCGATGTCGCCGTGATGCTCATCAGCCCCATCAGGACGATCAGCAGCGCCGCATCCCGCGCCCGCCCGGCTCGAAACATCATCAGCAGGAAGGTCAGTCCAAGCACAAGCAGAAGCGGAAGCAGGAACGTCCCAGGCAAACCAGAGACAATATCATTCGGCGTCCCGATCAGCACCAGCAGACCGAAAATCGCTGCCATGAGGATCAGCCCCTTAGCATCGAGATCAACGATTTTTTCAATCTGCGGAATATCCGGGAATTGCGTCGTGAAGACCATGTAGCCATAGATCGCGGTCGGGATCAGCATGATCGCAATCTGCGGCTGCCAGCCAATCCCGGCATTGGTCATGAAATAGGACACCACCGCCCCGATCACGATCCCGCCCGGGAACCAGACGTGGAACCGGTTCAGCCACTTGGTCTTGTCATCCTTATACAGGTCCGCCACCAGCGGGTTGCACGCCGCCTCGACCGAGCCGTTGGCAAAGCCGATAAAGAAGGTCGAGATCAGGAGACCCAGAAAACCGCCAGCGAAAATGGTCAGAACCAGCCCGAGCAGGTGCCCGACAAAGGCGAGGATCATAATCAGGCGCGGGCCAAGCTTGTTATACAGAAACCCGAACACGACCATGGCCAGCGGAAAGCCAAGGAAGGCCATCGAGTTGACCCAGCCAAGCTCGGTATCGCTCAGCGCAAACTGTTCCGATAGCTGGGTCAGAATCCCGGCCCGGATGGCAAAGGTCATCGCTGTAACGATAAGGGACAAGCAGCTCAATAAGAACAGCTTATTGCGATTTATTCCAACGGCGAGCCCGCCGTCTGCTGTGGTTGCGGTCATGTTTCCTCCTGCGCTCAGCTGGTCTTATGCCAGTCCGAGCATTTTTCTGTTGGCTTCAACGCTGACATCGCCGCCAGCAAAATCGTCAAAAGCTTTGTCGGTGACGCGGATGATGTGATCCGCGACGAATTTTGCCCCTTCACGGGCGCCGTCTTCCGGGTGCTTCAGCGCGCATTCCCATTCGACCACTGCCCAGCCGTCAAAATCGTAGCCCGCGAGCTTGCTGAAAATTGCGCCGAAATCGATCTGCCCATCGCCCAGCGAACGGAACCGGCCTGGCCGTTCAACCCAGCCCTGATAGCCGCCATAGACGCCGCTCTTGCCGTTCGGGCGGAACTCGGCATCCTTCACATGGAACATGCGAATGCGGTCATGATAGTGATCGATGAAAGAGAGATAATCGAGCTGTTGCAGGATGAAGTGGCTCGGATCGTACAGGATGTTGCAGCGGGCATGGCCGTCAACCTCTTCCAGGAAGCGCTCAAACGTGACGCCATCATGCAGGTCTTCGCCCGGATGGATCTCGTAACAGACATCAACGCCGCATTCGTCATAATAGTCGAGGATCGGACGCCATCGTTTGGCGAGCT
The DNA here is from genome assembly GCA_041984335.1 of Henriciella sp. Lineage (GTDB taxonomy): Bacteria > Pseudomonadota > Alphaproteobacteria > Caulobacterales > Hyphomonadaceae > Henriciella. The sequence continues at coordinate 185,262 of JBHIYI010000005.1, forward strand.
CCTTGAAGCCTTCCTCGACCAACCCTGCGGGACGTTGCGGCCAGGGATACATGAACGGCCAGACCAGCGCTCCCGGGAATGACACGGATCGATCAAGCCCGAGATTTTGAGACGCCTTGGCGGCATACATGACCTGCTCGACCGCCCATTCCTGGCGCGCCTTGGGATTGCCATGCAGCTGGGTCGGCGCGAATGCATCGAAGGCAGTGTCATAGGCCGGATGCACGGCGACAAGCTGGCCCTGAATATGGGTCGACAGTTCGGTGATCTCGACGCCCCATTCGCGGCACTTGCCTTTCAACTCGTCGCAATAGTCCTTGCTCTCAGCGGCCAGTTTCAGGTTGATGCAGGTTGGATTATCCGATGGCACCTGGACGCCCTTATAGCCCGCATCAGCCATCCAGCGGCAGGCATTCTCCATCGTGTCGAATGGCGCGTCGCCCATGAATTGCGCCAGGAAAATCGCCGGTCCTTGCATCGTCTTCATATGGCAATCTCCGTCCAGTTTGAATTATTGTTACTGCTCTCGACCAGCGCCTCGACAAAGGCCATGCCGCGCAAGGCTGCGTCCATACCGGACTTGACCCCGCCGCGCGTCTGCAGCGCCTGCGCAAACTCGAGATAGATGTTCGCAAACGCCTCGATATAGCCCTCCGGATGCCCCGGGGGCGTGCGAAATCCTGAGGCCACCTCGTCCGGCAGATAACCCTGCGCCGCGCGCAGGATTTCGGTCGGTCGATCAAGATAGGTCCGGATCAGCGAATTTGGCTCTTCCTGATTCCATTCCAGGCCACCCGTCTCGCCATAGACCCGGATGGTCAACGCGTTTTCCTTGCCGACACAAACCTGCGAGGCACTGAGCACGCCCTTCACGCCATCCTCCATTCGGAATAGCGCAGAGCCGTCATCATCAAGGCGTCGACCTTCCACAAAGATGGACAGGTCCGCCGCCACATGGGTCATGATTTTACCGGTGACAAATTCCGCCAGGTTGTGCGCGTGCGTGCCGATATCGCCCATACATCCCGAGATACCGGAGCGGGACGGATCGGTGCGCCAGTCGGCCTGCTTATTGTCGAGCGGCTCGGCGAGCCAGCCCTGGATATATTCGACAAACACCTTGCGGACCTTGCCGATCCCGCCACTCGCAACAATCGATCGCGCTGCACTGACCAGCGGGTAGCCGAGATAAGTGTGGGTCAAACCATAAGCGAGTGTGTCATGCTTGCGGACAATCTCGGCAAGCTCGCGCGCTTCGTCCATATTGAGCGTCGCAGGCTTGTCTGACAGAACGTGGAATCCCGCCTCCAGCGCCGCTTTGGCGACCGGAAAGTGAACATGGTTCGGCGTAACAATGGCGACGAAGTGCATGCGCTGATCTTCGGGCAATGCCGCTTCGGCGCGCATCATGTCTTCATAATTCGCATAACAGCGAGACGGATCTATCCCGAGCTGACGCCCGGTGGCGAGACAGTTTTCCGGATCTCTCGAGAACGCGCCGCAAACCAGGTCGATCTTGCCGTCAAGGTGCGCCGCCAGTCGATGGATGTTGCCGATGAAAGCGCCCTGTCCACCGCCCACCATTCCCATTCGGAGCGTTGTTTCCGTCAAGCCTTGAGCCTCCCTGCCCAGTTCTGAATTATGTTTATTCTATTATTTTTGTCAGCGCTATCAGTTTGTCCTGGAGGATGCAACAGTCCCTCGCCGCAGAACGTTGATAGCGCTATCAATCTTTTCTGGACAACCTTGAATACGGTCGCTACGCCTGCTCTCGTTCAGACCCCTTAGAAAAAATCTGGTCTGTCACATCTGGGAGGACTTATAGGCATGCGCACACGGATTGGCTTCGCGCTATTGGGCGGAATCGCGGCACTTTTGGCAGGCTGCGAATCGTCAGAACAACTCACAAGTCCTGAACCTGCGGCGCAACAGATCCAGACGATTGGCAGCATTGATCGACGCATGGCTGCGATGGATAATGTCGTTGCACCAGGCGCCGAAATCGAAATCCTTGCCGAAGGATTTACCTGGCCTGAAGGCCCTGTCTGGGTCGCAGCAGAGCAAGCGCTCTATTTCAATGATGTACCGGAAAACAAGATGCACCGTTGGTCTGAAGCGACCGGGCATAAGATGATCCTGTCTCCGTCTGGCGGCGCGTCGCCCGAGGTCGCAGGCACGATGCGAGAACCCGGCGCGAATGGCATCATCTTGTGGCCGGCTGATCCGTCGAAACTCCTCCTCGCCGATCATGGCGCCCGCGGATTGTCAGTCCTGACGAGAGATACGTTCGAACGCGAGGTGATTGTCTCTTCCTTCGAGGGTCAGTCGCTCAACTCCCCGAATGACATGGTGGCGCGCAGCGACGGGGCCATCTTCTTCACCGATCCTCCCTATGGCTTGCGCGGCTTGAACGAGGCACCGGAAAAAGAGCTCCAGCACAATGGGGTCTATCTCTATACAGAGGACGCACCGTTGAAGCTGATCATTGACGATCTGACGTTTCCGAACGGGATTGGTCTCTCGCCGGATGAAGAAACGCTGTATGTTGCCGTATCCGATCCAGGCAACGCCAAAATCATGGCCTACACACTCGGCTCGGATGGCAGCGTCAGCGACGCCCGTACCTTTTTCGATGCGACGGATGAGCTGAAGGAAGGCGGCGGCTTGCCGGACGGCATGGTGGTTGCCCGCAACGGCACCGTATTCGCGACAGGCCCGGAGGGCGTCTATGTTCTGGCACCCGGCACAGGCGAGGTCCTGGGCGTCATCTCTACGGGGATGCCAACGTCAAACTGCACGCTGAATGATGACGAAACCTATCTCTACATGACCTCATCGTCTGTGCTCGCGCGCGTGCCAATCTCCTTCTGAGCCGCGGCATGGACACGTCAGATCCGATCTACATTGTAGCAACACTGGCCGCTTCCGTAGCCGGGCTCCTCCTGCTGGTCATTCGTGCCAAGGTCCCCGCTTTTTTTGCGTTGCTTCTCGTTTCGCTGATTGCAGGCTTGCTGCTGGGGCTTGATCCGGCCAGCGTCGTCACCTCGATCCAGAACGGGATGGCGGGCGTCCTCGGTTTCATCGCCGTGGTTGTCGGATTGGGCGCTATTCTCGGCGCGGTTCTGGAGCAGTCCGGCGGCGTCAAAGCCTTGTCCGACAGACTGGCGCATGGATCGGTCAAAAGCATCCCGACCAAGATGAGCTTTCTCGGCCTTCTGATTGCGATCCCGGTCTTTTTTGATGTTGCCCTGGTGATCCTGATGCCAATGGTAAAACGACTGGCCACGACCGTTCAGCGCAAACCGCTCTACGTGGCCGCACCATTGCTCGCTGGTCTGGCAGCGGCGCATGCCTTCATTCCGCCGACGCCCGGCCCCATTGCTGTGGCAGCGCTGCTGGATGCCGATCTTGGTCTGGTGATCCTTGCGGGCCTGGTCGCGGCAGTTCCGGCGATCCTATGTGGCGGCGTCCTATTTGCCCGCCGTCAGTATGATCAGCCGATCGCGGTCGCGAGCAGCCCAACAGCAACCGCACAGGAGCGCCCCGCGACGACCGCAACGTTCGTCTCAGCCTTTCTCGCGCTCGCCTTCCCGATTGTCCTCGTCGCGAGCGGCACCGTTCTGAAAATGAGCCTCGGCGAAGAACAGGTTCCGAGCCTGATCCTGTTCCTGTCCCACCCTTTCGTCGCCCTGCTTCTGACTGTTGGTCTGTACTACACATTCGCGGCGACGCAGCTGAAGCTCCCGGCCAGCAGCCTGAACCAGGCGGCCATGAAGTCGCTGGAACCGGCCGGCGCGGTGGTTTTGGTGACAGGAGCAGGCGGCGCGTTCAAACAGGTCCTGATCGATTCACAAGCCGGCGCGCGGATCGCGGAACTCGCTGCGAGTGCGAATGTTTCAGTACTGATCTTCGCCTTCATGATCGCCGGGCTGGTCCGTGTCATTCAAGGTTCTGCGACTGTTGCCATGATCACCGCAGCGGGTTTCACCGCACCCTTGCTCGCGATCAGCGGCATTTCGGATTTCGATCGCGCCCTTGCTGTGATCTCCATTGCCGCAGGCGCGACCATCCTGTCTCATGTCAACGATTCGGGCTTCTGGCTGGTCAGCAAGTATCTGGATCTGTCGGTCAATGAAACGCTGAGATCCTGGACGATTGTATCGACGCTGGTCGGCGGCGTCGGCTTCGTAACGGCGTTAATCCTGTCTCTTATTTTTTAGAGCTTCCAAGGCGCAATCTAATCGTCCCGACTTCTCGCGGGACGGGTTTTTCTTGCCTAATCGGACGACTGTTGTTAGCGCTAACATGTATTGCAGCCTGAAAGGAACGCCAAATGCACGTCCGCTCTTTCCGCTCAACGCTCTTCGCGACAACACTTTGTACATTGGGAAGCCTGGCGCTCATCGGGTGCGAAACCACACTCGCCGAACCTGTCCAGGCGGCGCCTGTCGATGTCACAGCCGAAACGGCAAAACCCGTTTCCGAAGATGCCGAGATCGCCGCTCTGATTGCAGAAATGACCCTCGACGAAAAACTCGCTCAAATCAGCTGCATCTGGTTCAACAAGGCGCAAATTCTGGACTCAAATGGCGACTTTTCCCCGGAAAAGATGCAAGCCGCCTTCCCGCATGGCGTGGGCTGCATTGCCCGTCCGCAAGACACGATCGGCATGGACGCGCCTGAGGTGGAGCGCGATGTAAATGACGCGACCGTGGTCCGTCGCCAGTCTGCGCGAACACCGAGCGAAACGGTCGAGCTCACCAATGCGATCCAGACCTGGATGATCGAGGAAACCCGCCTTGGCATTCCCACACTGTTCCACGAGGAAGGCTTGCATGGCTTCCAGGGCAGGTATGCAACATCCTTCCCGCAATCCATCGCGCTGGCCAGCACATTCGATCCGGAATTGCTAGAACGGGTGTACGCAATCACCGCGCGGGAAATCCGCGTGCGCGGCGTCCACCATGTGCTCTCGCCTGTGGTCGATGTTGCGCTGGATCCGCGTTGGGGACGTATCGAGGAAACCTTTGGCGAAGACCCCTACCTCGTCAGCCGAATGGGGGTCGCGGCGGTCCGCGGATTCCAGGGCACAGGCGATACGGTTCCTGATGGAAAAGTATTGACGACCCTGAAGCACATGACCGGGCACGGACAGCCAGAAGCAGGTATGAATGTCGGCCCTGCGCAACTTCCCGAACGCGTCCTGCGCGAAATCTTTTTCCCACCCTTCGAAGCGGCCGTGAAAGAGGCGGGCGCCGCCAGCGTCATGGCCAGCTACAATGAGATTGACGGCGTGCCGTCGCACGCCAATGCCTGGCTCCTGAATGAGGTGCTCCGCGATGAATGGGGATTCGACGGCGCGGTGGTGGCCGATTATTTCGCCATCAACGAGTTGCAGGTCCGTCACCGGATCACCGACTCAATTGGCGCGGCTGGTGCCCTCTCCCTTAAATCCGGCGTCGACCTGGAGCTGCCCGATGGCGTCGCCTTCTACGCAATGAAAGATGCGGTCGAGACAGGCGACCTCGACATTGGCTACATTGATCAGGCGGTGGAGCGCGTCCTGCGTATGAAGAAACGTGGCGGCGTCTTTGATGATCCATTTGCCGACGGCGCCGAAGCGGATGCGCTGACCGGCAATGCAGAGGCCCGCGCCGTCGCACTGGAAGCGGCGCAGAAAGCGGCTGTTCTGGTCAAGAACAATGCTGGTGCCCTGCCTCTGGACAAATCGGCGCTTACCCGGGTCGCCATTATCGGTCCAAATAGCGACATCACTGTCCTGGGTGGCTATTCAGACGAACCGCGTCAAACCATCAGCATTCTGGATGGTCTGAAAACAGAGTTTGGCGACGAGATAGAAATTGTGCATTCAAAGGGTGTTCAGCTGACGGATAATCGCTCCTGGTGGGATGATGAGGTCAACCTGATAGATCCTGAAACCAACTTCCAGATGATTGAGGAGGCTGTTGCGGCTGCGCGCGGTGCCGACCTCATCATCCTCGCCATTGGCGGCGACGAATCCACCTCCCGCGAAGCCTGGTCGGAAACGCATATGGGCGACCGCGACGACATCACGCTGATCGGCCAGCAGACAGTATTGGTCGAGGCGCTCGCTGAGACGGGCATACCCATGGTGGGCGTGATCATCTCGGGCCGCCCCTTGTCCCTGACCAATGTCGAGGATCATTTCGATGCGATCCTTTATGGCTGGCAACTCGGCCAGGAAACCGGGACAGCGGTTGCAGATCTTCTGGTCGGGCGTGTGTCGCCAGGCGGGAAAATGCCGGTTTCGGTTCCCAGAAGCGTCGGCCAGATTCCCGTCTTCTACAATCACAAGCCCACAGCGCGCCGCGGCTACGCCTTTTCAGAGTCAGGTGCGCTATATCCGTTTGGCTACGGCCTCAGCTATTCGACCTTTGAGATTTCTGAGCCCAGCCTCTCAAACGCGGAGATTGCGGCGGGCGAATCGACCAGCGTCAGCGTCACAGTCACCAATACGGGCCCCGTGAAAGCCGACGAGGTCGTTCAGATGTACATCCAGGACAAAGTCAGCAGCGTCACCCGCCCCGTTATGGAACTGAAAGGGTTTGAACGTGTCAGCCTCGCGCCTGGTGAATCCCGGACGGTGGAACTATCGATCACGCCAGACGCCCTGCAATTCTACAATCTCGACATGCAACGGGTCGTCGAACCTGGCGAGTTCGAGATCATGGTCGGGTCGAGTTCGGTCTCGCACAAGTCGACAGTCCTGACAGTTCGATAGGTCTGCGCATCCACCATATGAAAAGCCCGGCAATCGAAACGGATCGCCGGGCTTTCTGTTGTCAAAATGAAAGCCTCCTAATCGAAGCCCTTCATGTCTTCGAGCTCGATGCCTTTGGTTTCGCTGACCATCTTCGAGACGAAGAAAATCGAGACCAGTGCACCGAGGAAGTAGATGGCGTAGGCCCCTCCAAGCGAGATCGAAACGAGCAGGATCGGGAAGGTCAAGGTAACGCAGAAATTCGCGAACCACTGGAAGAAGCCGCTGACCCCCAAGCCTGAACCGCGGATCTGATTGGGGAACATTTCCCCAAGCATGACCCACATCACCGGCCCCCAGGACAGGTTGAACATCGCTGCATAGGCAATTCCAGAGAACAGCGCGAGCGGCCCCCAGAAGCCTGGCAGGACCAGGTCTCCCGCCTCATTGGTGGAGGCGTTGAAGAAACAGATCATCATGGTTCCGAGCGTGATGGTCATCCCCACCGATCCGATGAGCAGAAGCGGTTTGCGACCGATCTTGTCGATGACGCTGAGCGCGATGATCACAGCCCCGATACTGACCACGCCCATGATGACATTGATCAACAGCGCATTGTCTTCCGTAAAGCCGACAGACTGCCAGAGCACGGCACCATAATAGAAGACGACGTTGATCCCGACGAGTTGCTGGAAGACGGCGAGACCGATCCCCACCCAGACAATCGGACGGACCTTGCCCTTGTCGAGCAGGTCAGCAAGACGCGGCTTGTGATCAGTTGCAATCGACGATTTGATTTCGTCGAGCTTGCGCTGGCTTGCGCGCTCACCAAACAGGCGCGCGAGAACACCGCCCGCCTGATCGTGGCGCTCTTTGATGACGAGAAACCGCGGGCTCTCTGGAATCGTGAACAGCGCGAAAAAGAAAATCGCAGCGGGCACCATTTCAATCCAGAACATCCAGCGCCAGGCCGCAAAGCCCAACCAGAATTCGCTCGTCGACCCACCTGCCGCGCCGGCCAGAAAATAGTTGCTCAAGAATGCCGCGGTCAGTCCGACAATAATGGCCACTTGCTGGATGCTGGACAGACGACCGCGAATGCTCGCCGGGGTAATTTCACTGATATAGGCGGGCGCAAGAACACTTGCGGCGCCGACGGCGAGCCCGCCCAAAATGCGATAGACGATAAACTCGGACGCCCCCGTTGCGACACCAGATCCCCAGGCACTGACAAAGAAGAATAAGGCCGCAACGATCAGTACACCGCGACGTCCGAATATATCGGCTGTGCGGCCCGCGACCATCGCGCCCACGGCACACCCCATCAGCATACTGGCAACGCTGAACGAAATCGCCCATTCCGTGTCTGCGAGCTCGGACCGTAATCCGTCAATCGTTCCGTTGATCACGCCACTATCGAATCCAAAGAGAAAGCCTCCTATGGTTGCGATGATACTGATCAGAATGATTTGAAAAAAATTCTCGTTCTCGGCTTCGGCCGCTTGTTCCATTTTGGTTGCCCTCCCGTGGCATATTTTTGTGTTTCCAACCTTCCCTCTAGGACGCTCGAGAGGGGCAGATTCGGCAAGACTTAGATTTTCGGTACCATACGGCTCGAGAAAATGATAGCGCTATCAATTATCCTGGTATATCACCAGTGAATACAAATCAGACGTCGGTCGTCGCGGCGCGTTCATCACACCCTGTCTTCGCTGACAGACAAAGTCTCATGGGAGAAGAGTCTTGAAATTTTCACCTCGCACCACTGCATCCGTCATCGCAATGAGCACTATGATGCTCGCATCCGCATGCGTCACAGAAGATACCGCTTCCGATCCGGTCACTTCAGACCCGGCACCGGTCGTCGAAGCGAATGAAACGGTCGAGGCCAATCCTGCCGTCACCAAGCCCACAATCGATCCTGCAAACTGGCCGGTCGTGGAAACAGCGCCGCTCGATCCTGCTGTGGAAGCGCAGATTGACGACATCCTGGCAAAGATGACGCTGGAGCAGAAAGTCGGACAGGTTATCCAGGCAGATAGCGGTTCTGTGACGCCAGAGCAGGTCAAGCAATATCGCCTGGGATCGGTGCTCAGCGGTGGTAATTCGGCCCCTGGCCCGGAACCGTACGCAGATGCTGCGACCTGGCTGGAGGCCGCGGACGCCTATTTCGAAGCCTCCATCGATCCGGAAGGCGTTGAGATCGCGATCCCGACCATCTGGGGAATTGATGCTGTTCACGGGCACGCAAATCTTGAAGGCGCCGTCGTGTTTCCGCACAATATCGGGCTCGGGGCTGCCAATAATCCGGATCTGATCGAAGAGATCTACAAGGTCACGGCGCGAGAGCTTCGTGTGTCCGGTCATGACTGGACCTTCGCGCCAACCCTCGCCGTGCCGCAGAATGATCGCTGGGGCCGGACCTATGAGGGCTTTTCTGAAAGCCCGGACATCGTCGCCGCCTATGGCGACCGGATCGTGTTCGGATTGCAGGGCCATTATGGCGATGAAGACTTTCTCGGCAAGGAACGCGTCCTGACCAGCGCCAAACACTTTGTCGGTGACGGCGGCACGACGGACGGCGTCGATCAGGGCGACACGGAAATCAGTGAAGCAGAGCTCCGTGACATCCACGCTGCTGGATATGTCACGGCCATCGGCGCGAACGCCCAAACTGTCATGGCCAGTTTCTCTGCCTGGAACGGCGAGCGGATGCACGGACAGAAAGAGCTGCTTACCGATGTTCTCAAAGGCCAAATGAACTTTAACGGGTTTGTCGTCGGCGACTGGAATGGTCACGCCCTCATCCCCGGCTGTACCGCAACAGATTGCCCGGAATCTTTCAATGCCGGCGTCGACATGTTCATGGCACCGGACAGCTGGGAGGGTTTGTGGCACTCCACCTATGCACACGTCCAGTCAGGCGAGATTTCGATGGAACGCCTCAATGATGCTGTTCGCCGCATTCTCCGCGTAAAAATCAATGCCGGACTATTCGACGCCGTGAAGCCAAGCGAACGGCACCTTGCCGGCGATGTCAGTATTCTCGGATCAGATCATCACCGCGCGGTTGCACGACAAGCCGTTCGGGAATCCCTGGTTCTTCTCAAGAACAATGAGAGCCTGCTCCCGCTCGACGGCAGCAAGACCTATCTGATTGTCGGGGACGGCGCAGACAGCATCACCAAAGTCGCCGGTGGCTGGACCTTGTCCTGGCAAGGGGGTGGATATCCGAATGAAGCGTTCCCGAATGGCGAGACGGTCCTGTCTGGTTTGACGGAAGCGATCACCGCCGCCGGCGGCAGCTTTGTCTTCGATCCCGAAGGGACATCAGACGTCGAAGCGGATGTCGTCATCGCCGTCTATGGCGAGGATCCCTATGCGGAGTTCCAGGGCGATGTCGCAAATCTCGACTTCCAACCCAACGGGTTCGATACGGCGCTGCTCGACACTTATCAGGACAAGGGCATGAAGACGGTTTCTGTATTCCTGTCCGGTCGGCCCATGTGGACCAATCCTGAGATCAATGCGTCGGACGCGTTCGTCGCGGCCTGGCTCCCGGGCAGCGAAGGCGGCGGCATCGCCGACATGCTCTTCCAGACAGATCCGTCTTACGATTTTACCGGTCGCCTGTCCTATTCCTGGCCTAAACTGGCCACGCAAGTTGAACTGAACGCTGGCAAAGAGCCTTATGATCCCCTGTTCGCCCTCGGCTATGGCCTGTCCTATGGCGACGATGGCACGCTTGCGGAACTGTCTGAGGACTCGGGCCTCGCGGGCGCTGCGGAAACCAGCAAAGGCGTGTTCTTCGCAAAAGGAGAGTTCCCGGCCCCCTGGGAGCTCATTCGCTATGGATCACCTGTCACGTCGCTGCCATTTGAATCCGCAGGCCTGATCGTTACCGCCTATGACAAAGCCGCACAGGAGGACTCCCTTCGCGTCACGTTCAAGACCGGCGAGGAGAATTTCGAGATTGCATCGAGCTACCCGGTTGATCTGTCTCGCGAGGCGAATGGCGCTATGGAACTTGTGTTCGATGCCATCCGACTGGAAGGCGATGCAGGGGTCGAAGTCGGGATGCGCTGCGACGCAAATGATTGCCAACGCTTCCTGCCAGTCGCTTTGACCGACGACTGGGGTGAAGTCCGCCTCAGCCTGTCCTGCTTCTCCGACGCCGGTGTCGACATGGCGGTCATCAAAGGCGCCTTGCTGGTCGCTGGAGACGCAGGTCAAGCCATCGGCATTTCCAATGTACGCCTTGTGGAGGATCAGGACGCCGCCGCCGATTGCGGCTAGAGATAGCAACGTGTCGGTCCCGCTTTGCCGGGATCGACCGTATTTTGTGCGAATAGTTGAAAAACGCCCAAACCCGAACTTAGCGCTTGTATCGCAAAAGTTGTGTAGGATATATTCGAAATGAAAAAGCGGGCGAGCCGCGAAGAGTCTGATTTTCCTCTCATGAACAAGAAATCCGCTGCTACGATCAAGGAAGTCGCAGAACTCGCGCAAGTGTCACAAATGACCGTATCGCGAGTGCTGAACGATCAGAGTGCGGTGCGGGAGACGACTCGCAAACGCGTGCAAGCGGCGATCCGGCAGCTGAATTATCGCCCGAATATCATGGCGCGAAACCTTGCCGGTCGGACCGGGCTGTTCATCGGACTGATCTATCGAAATCCGAGTTACGGATATCTAAGTGAATTCTTGCTCGGCGCCCTCGATACGTGCCGCAAACTCGGCCACTATCTGATCGTCGAGGAGCCGCTCGTTGATGATAATATGGTCGACCTGGAGCAGATCGAAAAGCGGTTCCTCGACACGAGTATCCAGGCGCTGATCGTCGTGCCGCCCTTGTCGGACGATCCAAAACTCATCGATACGTTAGAGCGCACTGGTATTTCATTCGTCTGCGTCAGTCCCAAACTCGACGGCTATACCGGTCCCAGCGTCCGCATGATGGACCGCGCCGCAGCCAGGGATATGATGGAATATCTGTTTGGCCTCGGCCACAAACGGGTCGCCCTGATCACTGGCGCACCGGATCACAAATCGAGCCAGTTGCGGTTTGATGGCTATAAGGATGCCTGCGAGGCTGCCGGCATCAAGATCGATGAGACCATCATTGAACGCGGCGACTTCACTTACGTCTCGGGAATTCGGGCGACGGAGAAATTGCTCGCGACAGATAATCCTCCGACTGCGATTTTTGCCTGTAATGACGATATGGCAGCTGGCGCCATCGCCGCCGTTCATCAGGCTGGCTTGCGCGTTCCGGAAGATATTTCAGTCGTAGGCTTTGACGACACGCAGAACGCCTCAGCCATGTGGCCGCCACTGACCACGATCCGGCAGCCAATCCGTGAGATGGCGCGGTGCGCGATCGAGTATCTCGGACGTCGCGCACCCATGACCCAGCCGGATATGACACATCAGACGCTCGATTATGAATTGATCGTCCGGGAGTCTGCTGGTCCCCCAAAAGCCTGAGCGGCGTCTGCGTTAGACAAACCGGTTCAGCAGGTTTTCCAGCATTTCCTGTCGACCTGAGCGCGGTTTCGGGTCAATCCTGCCGGCTTCCACTTTGGCGGCAATCTCTTCCAGGGAGGCATCCTGCAGCATCCACTTGCCAAAATCCTCGGTCCAGCCTGCATATCGGTCCGACAGGAAGGCCTCATAGGAGCCTTCGTTCAACATCGCCTCTGCCGACAAAAGCCCACGCGCGAGCGCATCCACACCCCCGATATGCCCGTAGAAGAGGTCTGCTGCATCAATGCTTTGACGCCGGACCTTGGCGTCGAAATTAAAGCCGCCCGTCTCGAAGCCGCCATTCTTGACGATGTGGATCATTGAACGTGTGATATCCAACGGCTCCATCCAGAACTGATCCGTGTCCCACCCATTTTGCGGATCTCCGCGATTGGCATCAATGGACCCGAAGATTCCGTGGGTAAACGCCATCGCGATTTCATGATCCATCGCGTTGCCCGCAAGCGTCGCATGATTGGTTTCGATATTGACCTTCACATCATCCAGCAGGTCGTAGCGGCTGAGAAATCCGTATACCGTCTGCGTGTCCCGGTCATACTGGTGCTTGGTCGGCTCATGCGGCTTTGGCTCGATCAGGAGCGGCCCCTTGAAACCGATCTTGTGTTTGTGTTCGACCGCCAGGGAGAGCATACGCCCTAGCTGGTCGAGCTCCCGCGTTGTGTCTGTATTGAGCAATGTTTCGTAGCCTTCGCGGCCACCCCAAAGCACATAATTTTCTCCGCCGAGCCGATGCGTGGCCTCAAGCGCCTGTCGGATCTGGGTTGCGGCACAGGCAAACACTTCCGGGTCCGGATTTGTCGCCGCACCCGACATGTAGCGCGGGTGCGAGAACACGTTTGCCGTTCCCCAGAGGAGTTTGACACCGGTCCGCTCCATCTGCGCCTGGATCGGATCCAGAATACGCGCGAAATTCTCGGTATGCTCAACCATGTTCTCGGCGGGTGCCATGACGTCGACATCATGGAACGTGAAATACGGCCATCCCAGGCGCGTAAAGAACTCAAAGGCGATCTCAAGCTTGGCCTCCGCCATGGCCTGCCCTTCGAGCGCATGCCAGGGTCGATTGAAGCTCCCGGCCCCGAACACGTCGAACCCGTCCCAACAGAACGTGTGCCAGTAGCAGGCTGATGGACGCAAATGGTCTTCCATTCGCTTTCCAAGGACAAGACGATCCGCGTCATAGTAGCGATAGGCCAATGGATTGTTCGTATCCGGACCCTCGTAGGTGATTGGCGTTATTCCGTCATAGAAACTGGCTGCGTCGAACATGAGTAGGCATCCTTCAATTCAAATCTTTTGTTCTGTTATAAAGCTGGCGATAGCGTTCGAGCTTGGCGCTCATGATGTCGATATCTTCCTGCCGGGGCTCGACGATGTGCTCGATTTCTGGCGCCGCGAATGACGCAGCCCGTTGATTGTTCGCTGCCATCTGAGCGAGCCGGGCCGCACCCAAAGCCGGGCCGACATCTGCGTATTTTCGATAGACCAGCGGTCGCGATAGCGCTGCGGCCAGAATATGCCCCCAATAGGCCGACCGAGAGCCGCCACCAATCACGGTGATCGTCTCAATCTCAGCACCCGACGACAAGGCTTCAAGCCCATCCGCGAAGCCATGCGCGACACCTTCGAGCACCGCCTGAGCAATGTCAGCTGGGCCACTATCGTGCGTCATTCCAAACAGGAGCCCTGTCGCATTCGGGTCATTATGGGGCGTACGCTCTCCGGAAAGATAGGGCAGGAATGTTGGCGTGTCCGTCCCGAACCGACCCGCCTGCTCCGCCTGGTCAATCAAGTGTTCAGCTGAGCGCGCCCCTGTTAATCGGACGGCCCAATCCACACAGCTCGCCGCAGACAGCATGACCGCCATCTGGTGCCAGAGGTCCGGCAATGCGTGACAGAATGTATGCACGCCGTTCTTTGCGTTCGGCTGATAATCCGTGTTCGCGGTGAACAAAACGCCAGAGGTTCCGAGCGACAGAAACGTGTCGCCCGGCGCGATGATACCCGCCCCGACTGCGCCGGCCGCGTTGTCACCACCGCCTGCCACCACAGGTGTGCCATCCGGAATGCCCCAGGCTTCGGCAACGCTCTTCAGAACGCCGCCGGTTGCTTCGCATCCCTCAAACAGATCGGGCATATGATCCCGCGTCAGTCCGCTGGCCTCAAGCAATTCATCAGACCAGGTGCGCGCGCCGACATCCATCCACAGCGTCCCGGCTGAATCAGACATATCTGATGCATGATCTCCGGTCATGCGCAGGCGAACATAGTCCTTTGGCAAGAGCACCTTTCGAACCTTGGAAAACGCATCGGGCTCATGCTCCGCCAGCCAGATCAGTTTGGGTGCCGTGAACCCCGGCATGGCCAGATTTCCGGCCAGTTCATGAAGGCTCGGCACGCGAACCTCCAGGGTCTGGCACTGCGCATGACTGCGCCCATCATTCCACAAAATGGCTGGTCGGACTGGCGCATCATTCGCGTCCAGCAAAGTCGCGCCATGCATTTGCCCTGACAGGCCGATGGCTTTCACTGCTTGCCGCGCGTCTTGCGGCAGCGCGCACACAGCGGATTGCACGGCCTGCCACCAATCATCCGGCTCCTGTTCCGACCAGAGTGGCTGTGGCCGGGAAACGGACAAGGGCGCAGTGGCTTGCGCCGCAACATCGCCCGCGGAGTCCATAAGGACCGCTTTTACTCCAGATGTTCCAACGTCTATTCCGAGATACATGGCAAACGCTGGTCCGTGATCGCTGTTTGAGTGAATTCTAACTTAATCACTCAGAGGGCTTTTCTTTGGTGATGGCATAGAATGGACCAAGCTCAATGGTTTGTTTTTCGAACCCAAAGTTAAATCCCATGTCGGACTCGCTGGTCGGGAAATCTCGTTCTGCGACCCCTGCGACGCGATACATTTTCCATTCCTCAGTGGGCAGAATTTCTTGGTTTACCACAGTGTCATAGGGCTCGACGTCTCTGCCAACTGCAACGCTGATCTTTCCGGTCTCGCTGCGGCGAGGCGGCTTGGACGCGCGCGCCCAGAAATAGACTTCAACTTCCTGACCCGCCAGGATGTCTTTATCGAAGGGTGCCCGCATGCGGATATCCCATGGCTTCTTGCTCTTCTTGCGCACGCGGAAACTAATCGCCTGCGAACCGGGAACTCCTTCCGATTCGACGATCGATACGCTCTTGTTTCCACCTTCCGGATTCCATTTGATCGCCATCGGGTTATGGATCAGGCTGCCCGGCAAAGCACGTTGTGTCACAGGTGCGACTTCAAACTGCGGATCAGCCGATACAGTCGGGGCACATAGCAGTGAAGCAGCGAGAGCGCCGCCGACAACATACAATTTGACTGATTTCATCTTCATCTCTCCCTTTTGTCCGGACTCCCGTTCCGGTCTTCTCTAAATCTCACTGAGCGCCGCTATCCGACCCGGAATGAGCACGCCCGGAGCAAATGTTAGCGCTATCATAATCGCCACAATATGGCCATCCCTCGTCGAGGGATGATCCAGTATTTCTCTGCAAAATATGGCAGATTCGAGAAGCAAACGGCCTATTGCAGGCTGACTTCGCCATTGATCGCCTTGGAAAGATGATCAATGCGATCCACGATTTCTTGCTTGGCCTCGCAATTGCGGCAGCGCTTGAGGATGCCTTCGATCTTCTTCAGCTCGGACTCCGCCGTGCTCGTATCGCCGGTCAGAAGCTTGATCAATCCAATCTTGTAGTGCGCATCATACAGAATCCGGCTCGAGGCGGTTGCCTTTTCAAAGCTTCTCAAAGCTTCATTGGTTTTGCCGAGTTGTATCTGGGACAGGCCGGCAAAATAAAGTTGCCGCGCGCGGGCATCGCAGGTTCGATTATAGGTATTGCGTAGATTTCGAGCAGCAATGCCATCGGTTGCCGCGACGCCGGATGGGGTCGTCTGCCCCGAACCTGCATTTGCTCCGCGCGAAGAGGCGCCTGAATCAACCCCGGTTGCATTATTGAAGACTTCAGCTCTCAGTGAGTTGATCTGGGCTGTGTCGACCGATGCCCTCACATTGCGCTCGCGGCGCAGGGCGCACATAGCATTATCGAGAAATTCGACCTCAGCCGTCTCATAGTCGCCCGCCCGGAACGCGGCCATGGCGGCGTCGTTCTGAACCCCAACAACTTCAACCGTGTCGAGGACGCGATCCTCGCTTTCTGTCTCAGTCGCTTCATCTTGAGCGAGGGTGACGGGCGCAGATATCCCCATGGCCGCCGCCAAAACAAATATGGAGAGGAAACGTTTTGTATTCTGTCGCATTTTCATGCCTTTTCTTTTCTGTTGTGTCCTCAACTCCCCGTGGCAGTTTAGCCTGTCTGGCATAGCTTGTTAAGATAGGTTGAGTGATCCTCGAACGCCTCCAGGCATTTGTGCATGGTTCGGCGCACCTCAGCCATGCGTCGGTCAAGCGCTTCGTCTGACATGAAATCGATCACCGGATGATAGCGTTTTGGCCGGAAGTTCTGGCCTTCGAATACGGCGAACCAGCTATTCTCGCTGAACAGTTCATTATTGTCGCGATAGAGGCGTCCATTCTCCATGTAGATGTCGATCCGCTCGCGCAGCGTCTGAGGGATTTCCATGGTGCGCACATAGTTCCAGAACGGGCTGTCTGTGCGCTGCGTGGCGTAATAGTGCAGGATCAGAAAATCGCGAACCTGTTCAAATTCGAGCTGGGTCTTGGCGTTGAAGTAATCGATGTCTTTCTGATTGAAGTGCTTGTCCGGGAAATAGGTCAGCAAGCGCGCAACCGCGGACTGAATGAGGTGGATGGAGGTCGATTCCAGCGGCTCCAGGAATCCGGCAGAAAGTCCGAGCGCGACAACGTTCTTGTTCCAGGTCTTCTTGCGAATGCCAGTCGTAAAGCGCAGGAATTTCGGCTCGCCCATCGGGGTGCCATCGAGACCCGATTTCAGCTGGGCATAGGCCTCATCATCGCTGATATGCTCGCTGCAATAGACGTGGCCATTGCCAATGCGATTCTGTAGCGGAATGCGCCATTGCCATCCGGCTTTGTGAGCCGTTGCGCGCGTATAGGGAATTGGCGGACCATCCGGCTCGCAGCCCTGCGCGACGGCACGATTGCATGGCAGATAGTTTGACCAGTCATCATACCCGCTCTCAAGCGCCTGTTCGATCAGCAGTCCGCGAAACCCAGAGCAATCAATAAACAGATCGCCAGCGACCTCTTCGCCCGATTCCAGAACAACGCTCTCAATGAACCCATCTTCCGCGCGCTGTTTTGTGTCGACAATTTTCCCTTCAATCCGCTGAACGCCGCGCGCCTCGGCCACACCCCGCATATATTTCGCATACAGCGCCGCATCGAATTGAAACGCGTATTCAATCGTGCTCAGGGGTGATCCCCTGAGTTCAGGCTTGGGGTGCGCGAATTTGTTCTGCTTGGAGCCGAGGCAGTGAAGATTGTACTCATCAATCGGTGCCGCACCGTCCCGCTGCGCGTGGCGCAGCCAGAAATGATGAAAGTGCACGCCTTCCATGTTCACGCCATAGGGACTGAAAGAGTGGAAATAGCGCTCACCCACTTGCCCCCAATTCACGAATTCGATGCCGACCTTGAACGTCGCATTGGTTTGCCGAAGGAAATCATTTTCGTTGAGGTTGAGGAGCTGATTGAAGTACCGAATGTGCGGAATGGTCGCCTCGCCGACGCCCACCGTTCCGATTTGCTCAGACTCGACGAGCCGGATTCGTATGGCCGGGTTCCGCAGCATGATCGCCAAAGCAGAAGCCGCCATCCAGCCTGCCGTGCCACCGCCGACAATTACAATTTCCCTGATATTCTTATCGTGCATTTCTCATGTCCTCGCCGCGCATCGCTGGCGCGTATCTGTTCACAAACGCCTGGTGCGTTTCCATTTTCATAACGGCATTATTCATTGCCGCCTTCATTGATTGCAGGCTGCGTTCAATCTGTTCCCCGGCGACGCTTTCGACGATTGGGTCGACCGTGTGCGGAACAATGTTCTGTCCAAGCAAGACCGCTACCCAGCTCGGCTTGGAGAAGAGCTCATCTTCATAGCGGAACACCCGCCCGGCTTCGCGGAAAAGTTCAATCTTCTGGGTGAGCGAGTCAGGAATGCTCATATTCCGGCAATAGGTCCAGAATTCGCTATCGTCCCGTTCCGTGGCTTTATAGTGAAGGATGATGAAATCCCGCACCTGCTCAAATTTCTTGGTGAGCTGGCGATTATACTCGTCGCAAATAGCAGCTGGCATATCGCGGCTGGGAAACAGGGAAATGAACTTGCTGATCCCTTCCTGTATCAAATAGAGCGATGTCGATTCGAGCGGCTCGAGAAACCCGCCCGACAGACCGACGGCGATACAGTTCTTTTCCCAGAACCGCGTGCGACGCCCCGTTCTGAAACGGATTTTTCGCGGCGACCCCAGCACTGAACCATCCAGATCGGCGAGCAGGCTTTCGATCGCGGCCTCATCATCCATCATGGCGCTACTATAGATGTGGCCATTGCCGGTGCGGTGCTGGGTCGGAATACGCCACTGCCAGCCTGCGCTCTTGGCGGTGGATTTTGTGTAGGGCAGCAGATCGCCAGTGCGGTCGCAGGCGACTGCCTGCGCCGTGTCGCACGGCAGCCAATGCGTCCAGTCTTCATAATCCACGCCGAGCACATCGCCGAGAAGGAGCGCGCGAAACCCGGAGCAGTCAAAGAACAGGTCGCCGCTGAGATGCGACCCATCCTCCAATTGGACGTCCTTGATAAACCCGCTCTCGCTGTTCTGATTGATATCGACAACCTTACCTTCCATCCGTTTGACCCCGCGCTTCTCCGCATACTCGCGCAGAAATTTCGCATAGGCCGTTGCGTCGAAGTGATAGGCGTATCGCAATCGAGAGAGGACCGAGCGCGGATCGTTTTCCGGCATGGCGAACTTGCCTGCGCGAGACGCCACAGCGCTCAGACTGAAATCTTCGATCGAGCTGCCCGGATTGGCGCGCTTGAAGCGCATCCAGTATTGATGGAAGTCGATCCCCTGCATATCGACTCCATGCTCACCGAAGGGATGGAAATAGGTGTCGCCGATGCGTCCCCAATTGTTGAACTCGATGCCGAGCTTGAAGGTTCCATTGGTCGCGCGCAGAAACTCGGACTCATTGATACCAAGGATGGCGTTGAAGTTGATGATATCTGGAATCGTGGCTTCCCCGACACCGACGGTGCCGATCTGATCAGATTCAATCAGGGTAACCTGCACCGATCGCGGGTCGAGCAGGCTCGACAAGGCCGCCGCGGTCATCCAGCCCGCAGATCCACCGCCGACAATGACAATGGATTTGATCAGATGGTTTGCGGCGTCATCCATGCTTCTGCTTCTCGAGATATCGTTTCATATTGGTCATATAGACATGGTGCGGCGGCATTTTGGAAACCATCTGAGCCACCGCCCGCTCCATCCCCTGCATTTGTTGCGCGATGGCTGCTTTCTCAACCCCGTCAACCTGTCGATCATAACGCTCCGGCTTTAGCCCCATACCGTTCAGCAGGATGGCCCAATCCTCTTCGTTGAACGGTTCCAGGTCATATCGAACAAACAGTCCGCGGCTTTTGAACTGTGTGAGTTTTCTTTGGAGCTTGTCCCCAACAGGTTCTGCCACAGCCGCATT
The DNA here is from genome assembly GCA_041984335.1 of Henriciella sp. Classification (GTDB taxonomy): domain Bacteria; phylum Pseudomonadota; class Alphaproteobacteria; order Caulobacterales; family Hyphomonadaceae; genus Henriciella. Next base: position 205,236 of record JBHIYI010000005.1, read on the forward strand.
CCAATAAGGTGAATTCGGCATCTCATCGCCGACGAAAAGTGCCCGCTGAAAAGCGGCTGCATGCACAAAATCATCGTCGAACCGGCGATTGTACTCACGCGCTTCCATCTCGCAATTGTCGGTGACGGGAATGAGGTCTAGTGCGCGCCCAATATCCCGCTGCAGCAATAGCATTGGCGCCGGCGTGAGCGGCTCCACGCCCCAGGCTGCATGACCGATGGCAACGCAATTTCCGACCCAGGCCTGCTTCAGCCTGCCGGTCTGGAAGTCAAAATCTGCTGCGTCATGCGCGGTGTCCGGATGCGTGACGGTGAGCCTGCTTGCCCCGCCTTGCAATGGCGTGCGCGCAGTCCAGCCATTTTCGGTCGCGCGGAGCGAGCGATAGGCGGGCCCTAATTGTCCACTCGTCTCCAGGGTGACTTTCGCGCGCAGTTCGCGGCGCACCTCGAACGGCACCCCGAGTGCAGAGATAAGGCGGCGTTGTTCCTCTGAGCAGTCGACAAACAGGTCAGCCTCAATCTGTCGACCGCCCGCGAGAACCAATGCATTAATGCGCCCGCCTGCGACCTCGATCTCTCCCAGGTCCTCATTAATAAATTCAATCTCGGGCGACGCGTTTCGCGCGGCCAAAAGGTCACGCAATTCCTGAACCTGGAACTGATACCCGTATTCGGCGCGAGACAGAGGATGGCGGGGATCTTCCGGCGGATGCGCGAACACGCCTTTAAGGGCGGCTTGAGCGGAAATCAGATAAGGCTCAAGCGCGCGCCCTTCTGCGCTGAGGAATTGCTGAAACGGTACGCCCGAAAGCAGCGGCAAGGGCAAATGGAAGGTTTGCATCCAGGTCGATGATCTGGACGGCCAGTTCTCAAACCGTGTGCCGAACGAAAAAGCCGACCTCGTTCGCTGCATGATGGTCGGCTCGTCGAGCCCCGCAGATGTAAAGAAATTGAACGCCGAGGGCGCGGAAACATTGCCATACATGGCGTCTGAGGCCGCGGTCTCATCCGGCGCCAGCAAAATCACGCGCGCAGCTTTGCCGAGGCCACGCGCGAACGCTGCCGCCGTCAGATGCGCAGCGAAGCCGCCGCCATAGATTACGATCGTGCGCGGAGGAGGAGTCATCAAGCCTTCTTACCGTCCTTATGCTTTGACGCCAGCGGCCGCCATGCGCGCAGATCCGGATTCGGCGCCGTAGCGCATGAGGAATGTCTGTTGATCTGGTGTCGCCTCCACCGCCCTCTGGCTGTCACTTTGAATGCGCGCCAGCTGATTGACCAGGTCTGTGGCCGAAAAGCGGTCGACCCTCGGATCATACCCTTTCGGCACGAGGTTCTGACCCAGCATGACTGCAATCCAGCTTGGCGGCAGAAACACACCAAACTCGTACTTCAAGATATAGCCGCGGGTCAGCCAGGCTTCGATCTTCTCCTGCAGACTGTCGGGGAGCGTCATGTTGCGGAAATAGCGCCACATCTCGCTGTCATCGCGCTGCGTCGCCACATAATGGAGCAGGAGAAAATCGCGAACCCGCTTGAAATTCAGCGCCATGCGCTCATTATACTCGTCGCGATCCAGCGCGCTTATGGCGCCGTCGGGAAACAATTCGATGAGGGCTGTAATGCCTTCCTGGATGAGATGGATCGATGTTGATTCCAATGGCTCGAGGAAGCCACCGGACAGTCCGATACAGACCACGTTCTGGTTCCAGAATTTCCGCCGACGGCCTGTTTTGAAGTAAAGCTGTTTGGGATCAGCCAGAGCTGGCCCTTCCAGCGTGCTCATCAATTGCTCTGTCGCTTCGTCGTCGGATATATACTCATTCCAGTAGACATGCCCATTGCCGGTGCGGTGCTGCAAAGGGATGCGCCATTGCCATCCGGCCGTACGCGCGGTTGCGCGGGTGTAAGGCAGCAAGGGACCGCTCGAAGCGCTCGGCACGGCGACAGCACGATTACACGGCAACCAGTGGCTCCAGTCATCATACCCGGTTTCCAGGGTCTGCTCGATCAACACGCCGCGAAAGCCCGAGCAATCAATATAGAGATCCGCGGCAATCGCCCGGCCATCGTCCAGTACAATTCTGGACACGTCTCCCGTTTCCGGATCTCGCTCCGCATTGGTGACCTTACCCTCTGTTCGGGTCACGCCATGGTTCTCGCAATAGGTCCGCAAGAATTTCGCATACAGGCTCGAATCGAATTGGTAGGCATATCCGAAGTTCGACCCAATCTTGTTCGTGTCAGGTCCGGGCAGCTGAAACTTGCCCTTCTCTGCTGCAACGATCGGATAAGAATACTCATCCATTCGTGGCACTTTCTGGTCCGCATTCAAGCGCAACCAAAGCTGATGAAAGTCCAGTTCATCCACTGGGAATCCATAGTCCCCGAATGGATGAATATAGTGATCGCCGAGTCGCCCCCAATCACAGAATTCGATTCCGAGTTTGAACGTCGCATGGGTTGATTTCATGAACTCCCGCTCATCGATTCCCAGCACCTGATTAAAAAAGCGAATGTGTGGCAAAGTTGCCTCACCCACACCGATCGTGCCAATCTGATCCGACTCAACCAGCTCGATCTCAAGCCCTACCTTGTTGTATTTATTGGATAATGCAGCGGCCGTCATCCAACCGGCAGTGCCCCCACCCAGGATACAGATTTTCCGCATCTCGCTCACCTCGCAGCCCTCATCCTGCATCTACATATCACTTTTATGACTCTTCTCTTGCCATCAAGGAAGAAAAAATGATAGCGCTATCAATTCGAGGCACAGCTCACGGACTGCAGAAAAAACCAGAGCGTGTCAGGGAGGAAACCAATGCCACTTTATGATGTGGCACATGTTCAGGGAAGAAATCTGATAATTCGCAATTTTTCCGCGCTTGAGATACAGGCACACTCGTTCCTGACTCAGATGCGGACCACAAAACCGACATTCGCTGTACGGTTTTGCTATCAAGATCACTGAATTCGATTGAGGGAGATACATCGGTGAATTCGAAGTTGAAGACCGGCCGCAAAGGGCCAAACAAACTCACACTTCTGGGCACCACGGCTCTGTTCGCGGCGTTCGGCGCACAAACAGCCTGGGCGCAGGCTGACGACCAGACGGATGACGCTCAGGTTGAAAATGTTAGCGATAACACAACCGAAGAGGAAGCACGTCAGGACGTCATCGTCGTTGAGGGCGTTCGCGGCGCGCTGCAAACCGCGCGGAACCTGAAGCGGGATTCAGACACATTCGTCGACTCGATTACAGCGTCGGATGTATCTCAGCTGCCAGACCTGTCGGTTGCAGAAGCACTCGCGCGGGTCCCTGGTGTTGTGACCCAGCGCTTCGAGCTTGGCGGCAGCGATGGCGACTTCCCAACCCCGGAAGGCCAAGGCAACATCATTCGCGGTCTGCAATATGTCCGCTCGGAGTTTAACGGTCGTGACGCATTCTCCGCGAACGGTGGACGCGCACTGGAATGGGCAAGTATCCCTCCAGAACTGATCGGCGCTGTCGACGTTTTCAAAAACCAGCGCGCTGACATGATTGAAGGCGGCATCTCTGGTGTCGTGAACCTGCGCACACTGGAGCCATTCGATCGTGACGGCCTCGTGGCAGTCGCAATTGTCGACGGAACCTATACGGACCTCGCTGAAGAGTGGAGCCCAGGTTTCTCCGCAGTTCTCGGCAATCGCTGGGATACCGCTTCAGGTGAGTTCGGCCTTTTGGGCTCTTTCTCAACATCCGAGCTGAATTCAGCCATTCACGGCTTCCAGTACGGTCCTCTATTGACCCTGGACAACCAGTTCAATCCTGGCTCGACCATCGCGCTGCCAGGCGGCTGGCAGGCGCGCGACGTCGAGTTTGAACGCCAGCGTGACAGCTACTATCTGGCCGGCCAGTGGCGCGCACCAGATGGCAATACCGAGCTGACCGTGAAAGCGATCCGTGTCGAAAACGATACGCAATCTGATGAACGCACATTCGAGTTCTTCACCGACGCAGAGTCCTGGGCGAACTGGGAGTTTCTGGGTGATGGTTCAGCGTTCAATGTACGCCCATTCACATCCGACGGCATCGCGCAATGTAACGGTAATGGCGAAGCCGCGAATGGCGGATTCGGCATCTGTGAGACCCTTCGCCCAGTCGATGGCGGATTGTTCGATCGCGGTATTGTTTCAAACGGATTGCGCGATTGGCTTGGCGACGGCGCAACCGGCACCGGCAGCCTCGGCACACCGTTCCAATCTCTTGCTGTGTATGAAGCGCGCGAGTCGGTTACCCAGGACATCAGCGCAAACCTGAAATGGCGCGCGAATGACCAGTGGTTCTTCGAGTTCGATGCTCAGTATACAGATGCTGAAGCGACGCTCGACAGGCTCTGGATCGGCGGCAACCACTTTGCGGATTATGCCTATGATTTCACCGATCCGATGAACCCGGCAATTGCCCTATTCCAGACCGGAACGGCACTTCAGTCCTGGGTTCCACGCGGCGGCGGACCGGTTAATTCACCGACCTCGCTTGCGGACCCTGCCACAGCGTACCTTCTATACGCAGCTGACCAATTTGAAGACAATACAGGCGACCTGTATGCGCTTCGCGGTGACGCTGAGTATGAGTTCGCCAATGATGGCTGGTTCGACTCAGTCAAGTTTGGTGGTCGTTTTGCAGAACGTGAGCAAATCAACCGAAACGCTGGTCTGAACTGGGCGGGTATCGCTCCACCTTGGGCAGGCGACGGCAGCTACCTGCCTTATGCAAACCTGACGGATCAAGATACGTATGAAGTCTTCGACTACTCAGACTTCCAACGCGGTGGACTGTTTATTGGAGACGCAAGCGTCGTATTCCCGTCTCGATCCCTGATTCAGAACTATAGCGGTTTCCTGAACTTCCTTGAGAACGAGCCACTTATCACGAGCGTCACCAACGGCGACGGCAGACGTCAGCACGGCGACTGGGTTCCACTGGTTCAAGATGGCTCAATTGATTACGCCGGACGCGGTGTGGATGGTCTCGTTAATGAGAAAGTCACCAACCTCTATGGGATGCTGAACTTCGGCGAAGAATTCGACAACGGTCAGGCGCTCTCGGGTAATGTCGGCCTACGCTACGTGCGTACCGAAATCACCGGTGGCGGCCAAGGCACATGGGCAGAATTCAATCCGCTCGATGGAACGGCGAGTGATGCATCGAATCCGCGGACATTCCTGCCTGAATTGGCGGCTTATCTCGATCAGACCGATCAGTTCATCGAGATCGAAAACTCCTATGAGTATTTCTTCCCGACATTGAACGTGAAATGGGACCTGAACGACGAAATGCTGATTCGTTTCGCTGCCAGCCAGTCGATTACGCCACCGCGGATCGATCAGCTCAACGCGAGCCAGGGGCAGCGGGCAGTTCTCGGATTTATCGTGGATCCGAACCCAGCACCTGGAACGACGCCAGGCATTATCGACATCGTTCCTGACGAAATTCGGATTGATGGCGGAAATCCAAATCTCGATCCGATCGAATCCACAAACTTCGATCTGTCTTACGAGTGGTATTTCGGCGACGATGGCCAGTTCAGCGTCTCGGCATTCCACAAGGATATCGAGAACATCATCGTTTACAGCGTCACGAACCAGGGTTCGATTATGCTGGATGGCTATGACGTGCCGATCAACTTCGCGGGTGATACCAACCTGAACGATGGTTCGATCCAGGGCGTGGAGATTGCTTACCAGCAATTCTACACCGAATGGCCGGGCATTTTCGGAAACCTCGGTATTCAGGCCAACCTGACACTCCTGGAATCAGAGGCGACACCGCTTCCGGCATTTGTTGACGCGGACGGCGATGGTAATGCGGATGACTTCACGCAGACTTACCGCTGGGGTGTTGCTGAGTTGCTGGGTCTGTCTGATATCTCGGGCAACCTGGTTGGTATCTACCAGGATGATCGCTTCGAGGCGCGCCTCGCTTATAACTGGCGGTCAGACTATTTCAGCTCCTACCGCGACTTCGTGACCGGTAACCCGATCATTCAGGAAGAAATCGGCTTCCTCGATGCCTCGTTCAAATGGGACATCACTGATCAGGTGCAGCTGGGTGTCCTCGGTGCCAACCTTCTCGACACCAAGGCCTTTGCGAGCCAGCAGGTCGACCAGGCCGGTCAGCGTTTCGCGCGCTCCAGCTTTGTCAACGATCGCCGCTTCGAAGTTTCGCTGCGATACGCCTTCTAATCATGAGCGCCGACGCAAGTCGGCTCTCAAATACAAAAATTCTACTGTACCTTCAGGGAGGCCCTTACCGGCCTCCCTTTTCTTTAATCGGGATACGGGCTCAGAAGCGGCGTTTCAGGTTGGCGATGACCTTGGACAGGGTCAGCATCTCCGCGGATTGATCCTCCAGCCGACCGCTTAGTTCTGCCTTGAGGTTGATCAGGTCGAACAAGGTCTCGCGGTCGTCAGCGCGGCGGACGCGGCTTTCTATCCAGCCGACGCAGACCAGTCGCTCGCCGGAGGTGACCTCAGCAACCTGGTGCAGGCTGGAGGATGGGTAGAGGACGAGATCACCTTCGCTCGGTTTCAATGACTGGATTTGTCCGGCATGCTCAATCACCAGCTCGCCCCCGTCATAGGTTTCTGGCGAGGAGAGGAACAGCGTGAAGGAGAGGTCGGTCCTGAGCGCGTCGTCCCCTTCCCCCATGAAAGCATTGTCCACGTGCAATCCATATCCACCGCTCACGCCTGTCTTGCTGACCACGATGCTCGAGAACCTTTTCGGTTGCGCCGCGGCGCGCAGCACCGGGTGTGTGGAAATGGCGTCGAACAGGATCTGCTCGACTTTCGGCCCGATGGATTTGCTCAGGTCCGCCTGCTGGTTGCGTTTCACCTGTCTGGCCACGCGGCCCGCCGTCGCGGTGCCATCTTTCCAGATCAGTTCGCCGAGCATCCCTTCCAGCAGGACCCGTTGATGTGAATTTAGCACCTCGGAAATGGAAATAAGCATGTTTCCCTACTTGCGACTGATTATCATTAAGCGCATAAGGCCTAGTTCATCTTGCAGAAAATCTGAAGGAAATAAATCGATGAAGCTCCGCATGAAGACCTGGGGAAAACTGGGACTGAGCACAGCGCTGGCTTCCGGAGCTGTCGCGGCGTGCGGCCAGGCACCAGGTGATGATGGTCTGTCGGCAGACACGCCTCCGGTCTCTATCGCCGACGCAGGCGAGGCGGGCGAAAGCGGCGAGGGAGAGGGCGAAGGTGAAGGCGGCGAAGCGGGACATAGTATGGATGTGCTGCCCGTCGAAAAGCGGGTCGCATTCATGTCTGGCCATGTCGAGGCGGGGCTCGCACTATTCCGCGCCGGCGCGCCGGATCAAGCAGCCAAACACCTCCTTCATCCCGTGTCAGAAACACACGAGGCAGAACGCGCCGGTATCGACGCGCTGGGATTTGATCAGGACATCTTCCTGCAGGTCTCGGACGCACTCGAGCAGGGACGTCCAGCAGATGAAATCGAACCGCAACTCGCCGCGGCCGAGGCCAACATGGCCCTGATGCAACAAAATGCAGGCGGCGATCCCGTCGAAATAATCAGCTATTTGATGGATACGGTTTTCGAAGAATACCGGATTGGCGTCACGGATGGTGTGATCACCGATCCAGGCGAGTATCAGGATGCGTTTGGCTTTACGGTCGTCGCGCTCGACATCGCACGCCGGGTCGAAGATCGAGACACAGATCGTCTGATTGCTGAATTGGAGACGCTTCTGTCCATGTGGCCAGAGACCGGCCCGCTTGCGGCGTCGATACCAACACCTGTCGCTCAGCTGGTGGCGCAAACCTCGCAAGTCCACATCGCACTTGCTGAGCTCTAGCAACTGCGCGCAAACACGCCTGTTTGATCCAGATTTTTCAGCGCGGACTCAACCGCATCGAGAACGCGATCAAACGGTTGCGCCGCGTCCACAATGGCCGTGACAGGCTCCGCGTCCGGCAGCTCGAGCGTTTCGATCTGGCTCTCAACGAGCGCGCTCGGCATGAAATGATCACCGCGTCCGCTGGCTCTGCTGGCAGCCGTCTCGGCATCCAGCGTCAGGCAGATCGTTGCCAGTCCTGGCAAGCTCGCTCGCAATTGATCGCGATAGGCACGCTTCAGCGCCGAGCAGGAGAATACGACTTGTGGCCCGTTCTGCGAGGCAGCTGCGACTTCGGTCGCGAGGCGTTCGAGCCAGGGCGCGCGGTCCTCATCTGTCAGAGGTATCCCCGCAGCCATTTTCGCGACATTCGCTTCCGGGTGCCAGTCATCGCACTCGATGAAACGCCCCCCGCGGGCGGCTGCGATCTGCGCACCGATCCGCGACTTTCCGGACGCCATGATTCCCATAATCATGATCGGCGGCTTCATTCTGCACCCTTTCTTCCGCGTTGCTGCACTCTGCTTAGCATATCGCTGCATGCTCAACACAGATTGTGACGCGCGGCGCGCACTGATCTCAGGTGATCAAACGGCGTTCGGCTGCCACTTGGTTTTCATCGTCACGATCTCTTCGGCAATTGTCGGGTGGACGGCGCACGTTTCGTCAAATTGCTGTTTCGTGGCGCCCATCTTGATCGCAATGCCGAGCATCTGGATCATCTCGCCCGCGTCTGGTGAGACGACATGCGCACCGACGACGACCTGATCTTCCTGTCGGACGACCAACTTCATGAAGACGCGTTCGGTCTTTCCGTTCAGCATATTCTTCATCGGGCGGAATTTCGTCTTGTAGATATCGACGTCACCAAATTTCTTGCGGGCTTCATACTCCGCCAGGCCGACCGTCCCCACTTCAGGCTGGGTAAACACCGCCGTCGCGATCTTGTCATGATCGAACGTGCGCGGATTACTGCCGAACTCCGTATCGGCAAAGGCATGACCTTCACGAATCGCGACCGGCGTCAGTTCGGCCCGGCGTGTGACATCGCCGACGGCCCAGATATTATCGACATTGGTCTTTGAATATTCGTCGACGACGATCTCGTGGCGGTCCCCGACCTTTACGCCGGTATGTTCCAGGCCGAGGCCATCAATATGCGGGCGGCGCCCGACTGCCATCATCACCACATCTGCGTCGAGCGTCATGCCATTGGTTAGGGTCAGATGCAGCGGCCGATCGGCATTGTCTGTTTTTTCGATGCTCTCAAACACAGTGTTTGTAATGACGCGAACACCTGCCTCTTTCAGCCCTTCATGGACCTCCGTCCGGACATCCATATCGAAGCCGCGCAGCACTGTATCACTGCGATAGACCAGGCAGGTCTCCACACCGAGCCCGGCAAAGACATGCGCAAACTCGCAGGCAATATAACCGCCGCCTGCGATAACGATATGCTTGGGGAGTTCGGTGAGCTGGAACACACCGTCGGAAGTGATCGTGTGCTCAACCCCTGGCAGCTCTTCCGGCGATGGGCGCCAGGGCGAACCGCCGACAGCAATCAGGATTTTGTCAGCCGTAATCGTTTTGCCGCTGCTGACGAGTTTGAGCGTATGCGCGTCGACAAATTCCGCGCGCTCTTCGAACACATCTACTCCGGCATTCACCTGCCCGCTCATATACAGGCCCGAGAGGCGATCGACCTCAGCGTGCAGATTGGCCATGAATCCCGGAAAGTCGAAATCGCCGACGGTGACATCCCAACCGAACTTTTTCGCTTCCTCGAGCTTACGGCCATAGTCACTGGCATAGACCATGAATTTTTTTGGTACGCAGCCGCGGATCACGCAGGTGCCGCCCATGCGATACTCTTCCGCCAGTGCGACTTTGGCGCCATGGCCCGCCGCAATGCGCGCGGCGCGGACCCCACCCGACCCGCCGCCAATCACAAAAAGATCGTAGTCATATGAATGATCAGCCATGGTCTGGTCCTTATCGGGAATTGCGCGGAGGTGGGGCAAGGAACGCCGTATATGGCGTTGCCGCTCTAGTATTCAAATATGGTGGCGCCGTCGTCTGCCCCAATGATCACAGTCCGCGCCAGATTGATGAACAATCCGTGTTCGACCACGCCGGGAATATTAGAGAGCAAGGCCGCGGCCAGTGGTGCATCCGGAATCGCACCGCACGAACAGTCGAGAATATAGTTCCCGCCATCGGTCACGATGGGCTTGTTCCCGGGGCCGGTGCGGACATTGATCATCGGCTTCAGAACGCCTGCTTTCTTCAGCGCGTCATAGGTCTTTTTGGCGGTAATCGTGTAGCCGAACGGCGTGACCTCTACGGGCAGTGGAAACTTTCCCAGCATGTCGACATGTTTCGAGCTGTCAGCGATCACGATCATCAGGTCGCTCGCATTGGCGATGATTTTTTCGCGCAGCAAAGCCGCGCCGCCGCCTTTGATCAGTTGCGCGTGCTCATCGACTTCGTCTGCGCCATCGACGGTCAGATGGATGCGGTCGACCTGTTCAACATCGACCAGCGGCACACCGAGCGACTCAGCCAGACGCCTCGTCTGTTCACTGGTCGGGACACCGCGCACAACCAGGCCTTCAGCGATTTCCTCGGCCAGGTTTTCGACAAAGAATTTCGCAGTTGAGCCGGTCCCAAGCCCAATTGTCATACCATCTTCAACAAAATCCATGGCCGCTTGAGCCGCGTTTTCTTTCTCTAGCTCATTTGCCACATTCAGCCTCCATCAACCCTTTTTTCGAGCGGCCTTGATCGCCGCCATCTTATCCCGGAACGCGGTCGCCCAGCCGCTCTTTTGCATCTGCCGTCCGCGCGCGACAGCCAGCGCATTTGATTCGACATCCTTGGTGATCACGGACCCTGATCCGACAAATGCGCCGTCACCAATTGTCACTGGCGCCACCAGGGCCGAGTTCGACCCGATAAAGGCATTCTTGCCGACAGTGGTCTTGTATTTCAGGAACCCGTCATAATTGCAGAAAATGGTCCCCGCTCCGATATTGGCACCTGCGCCAATCTCGCCATCGCCCAGATAGGACAAATGGCTCGCCTGCGCACCGCTTCCCATTTTGGTGTTCTTGACCTCGACGAAGTTGCCGATCTTGACCCGCTCTTCCAGCTCGGCGCCTGGGCGCAGCCGGACGAATGGTCCGATCACGCTGCCCGGACCGACATGCGCACCCTCGAGATGCGAGAACGCCCGCACGCGTGCGCCGCGCCTGACGGTCACGCCGGGCGCGAAGACGACATTCGGTTCGATCACGACATCATTCTCGATGTCCGTATCATAGCTGAAATAGACTGTGTCTGGCGCCGTCATCGTGACGCCGGACGCCAGCACCTCATGTCGTTTCCGGATCTGGAACGCGGCTTCCGCTTCGGCCAGCTGGACGCGCGAATTGATCCCCATGACCTGCGCTTCTTCGCAGCTCACGGTTCGGCAGGAGGCATCTGCCTCCCGCGCCAGTCCAACGATGTCAGTCAGATAATACTCGCCTTTGGCATTATCATTCGTCACCTGATCCAGCAGTTCGAACATGGTGCGAGACGGCGCCGCGATGACGCCGGAATTGCAGAATGAAACAGCCAGTTGTTCGGGGGTTGCCTCCTTGGCCTCGACAATTGCTTCGAGATTACCCGCTTCGTCGGTGATCAGGCGGCCATACGCGCCTGGATCAGCCGCCTCAAAGCCGAGCACGCCGACGGCGGCGCCCTCACCGACCAGCGCAAACAGGCTTTCCAGCGTTTCGGTCTCGATCAACGGCACGTCACCGCACAGGACCACTAGCTCGCCATCAAAATCGCTGAGCGCCTGACGGGCTGTCAGTACGGCATGTCCGGTTCCGAGCGGCGGGTCCTGGATTGTCACTGCCCCCGGACCAAGCTGGTCGATCACGTGCGCCTGAACAGCGGCTGCGGAAGGGGAGCAAACAACGAGAATGCGGTCACATCCGACGGATTGCGCGAGTGCAATCGACCAATCCAGCATCGGGCGCCCCCCAACCGAATGCAGGACTTTCGGCAGATCGGACTTCATCCGTGTCCCCTGCCCGGCCGCCAAGATCACTGCTGCACGATTTGCCATGCCCATGTTCCCTCGTGAACGTTCTGGGACTGGCCTAGAGCAAGATCTGAGTCGTTGCGACCCCTATTGTGCCCGACCAGCGGCTGATTCAATTGAATTTGTTAGATAAAACGGCTGGGATGGAATTTTGAGGCAGGTTTGACAGGTCCGATACGCGCACGCCGGACACACAAAAGGGCAGCTCGCAATGCGAAGCTGCCCGTTCTGTCCGCGTCACCAGAGTGTGGCACTCTCCTGCCACCCCTGTAATCGCCTGTTTCCAGAAATTCTGCCGCGGTGTGCGGCGGGCTCTCTCCAAAGCCCACCTGTCAGGCCTGAGCCTGGCCAGACTTTAGTCTGGACGATACTCGCTGCGAACTTCGTTCACATTTACGAGCTTACGGCGTGGCATGCCGTTGACCATATTGCTGCGCACATCGGTACGTGCACTGCGCATTGCCGGAACGAACCCGGCATCCACGAGATCGACCTCGACATCGTAGCCACGCTCGGACCAATATTCAGCAATTTTATCCTTAAGACGGCGAGCGCCGTCATTATTACACCAGTCTTTCATTGTTCTCACTCTCTGCATCTTGGTCGTTGCCTCGCAGATATTCCGGCAACTGTTAAAAGATGTCCTTCACTGCATTTCGGGGCTTGCTGCCCGCTCTAAGCGCTCCCTAGATGCCTGTTATAAATCCGACATACAAGGCCTTTTTTGGATGAATTTTCGATAAGGATTTTCGATGAACAGCTGTTCATAATGAACAGATATTCATCGGATGAACCGTTAACATCCTGCTTTCACAAAAGTGTCGAAAACCCAATGATTGTCATGATTTATCGCAGACGCCATGGCTGCACATCTGGTTAACGTCACTCTTAATACTTGTTGCGAATACAACTAATATTCCAAGACTGCATACCAGCCATGCGTTTATGCACAGCCAAACTCTTGCGAATTGACAGCGTTCGCCATTTATTTGCATTGGAATTTGCGCTTGTGCGGCGATTTTCGCTACCGAAAAGAATCAATTCAGAAACAAACATAGCGGTTGCGAGCCAGATTCGCTGCTCAGGACACGGATTTCGAACACATCCGGCATAATCTGGGGCTAGACCCGGGTCTCAAATAGTCCAAATAGACCAGCATGAGTTTTGACTTGCACACATTTCGCGAAACGCTCGGACTATTCGTGACCGGCGTGACGATCATCACCACACGGGATGAGCGCGGTGACCCGGTCGGCATCACGGCGAACTCCTTCAATTCGGTCTCGCTGGACCCGCCCCTGATTCTCTGGTCGGTCGGATTGAAAGCTCTCAGCTTGAACGCCTTCTCTGATGCTGAGGCATTTGCGGTGCATATCCTGCGTGATGACCAGGCCGATCTGTCACAGAGGTTTGCCACGTCCGGAATGGATAAATTTGACCAATTGGCCGTGGAACCGGGCCTTGGGGGCGCTCCGCTCCTGCCCGATTGTGCCGCGCGACTGGAATGCTCTCTCTATGCGAAGTATCCCGCGGGTGATCATCTTCTGTTTATTGCCAAGGTAGAACGCCTGACATCCAACCCGGCTGCGATGCCGCTTGTTTATCATGGCGGTCGGTATGCAGAACTGTCTGATAAGCCCGCCTAGCCTCCTAAAACATGGTTAACGGCGCGAACCGGAATTTCGTAAGCCTTTAGCGGAATATAAGAAATTTTCTGAGACATTGGGAACATGAGGTCAAAAGGCCCGTACGGCGGCAATCACGCTGCCATCCAATGGAGATGAAAATAATGAGCTTTCGCAAACTGCTTCTGGCAGGTGCCGCACTTGCGGCCAGTACTGCCGCTGTCGCAACCCCGGCACACGCCTCAATCATTGACCGTCCGCACTTCAAGGTGCTCGGCGTGGTGATTGTCTGGGCAGCTGACGAGACGACGGGTAACACCCCTATCGCAACTGACTTTGTCATTAATGACAATATCGGTGGCGTCGCTTCCGACGACACAGACCTGATCGGCGGTACCGCCGCAGACGGCCGCACAGTGGTCACTGGCTCTCTGACGCCAACCAAGGACTCTGTATCTACAGCAGCCCTGGGTGACATCCTGACGATCGACAATGATGGTGACGCCACCAATGGCGTGACCCAGTCTATCGACACGGGCACACCAACCTCTTTCGGCGCTTTTGACGTCACCGGTGAGTCGCTGTCCGGCGATCTGACCCACAATTCAAGCTTCTTCGTCGCTTCGAATACCGCTTTCGCAATCGATGGCGCTGCGACGCCAGTGACCGAAACGGGCGATTTCGATATGACCGATATCAGCTTCTCTATGGGCGTGACGGTTTCAGGTACAGCGGCCAATGACGGCATCGACTTTGGCGGCAGCGCACAGGACCCGGGCGGTTCGTTCGGTACGTTTGCCAACCTCGGCGCGATGACCGGCGGCACACCTGTTTATACAGGCAACGTCCGCACAGCCTCTTCGGCTGGTTCGATCACGGCACAGTCGGTTCGTTTCGACGCGACTTATGAGCTGGGTACAACCGGGTACGACCTGTCTATGGGTGCCGGTGAAGTCGAAGCCGAAGTCGTCTACACGGTCTACGTTCCGTAAGCGTCGATATCGACTTACTCGAGCCATCGGGTTACAGCGCTCAGCCCTGATCATCAGGGCTGAGCGTTTCTGTATCCGGGCCTATGCGCCGTCTGCAATCACCGCTACATAACGGCGCCATGAAAGCGATCCTGCGCAGCGCATTTGTCGCCAGCCTTCTGGGCTGGATGATCTGGGCCTATATGGCGCTGTGCAATCGCACTATTCGCTGGACGGTCGAGGGCGATGAAGAAGCGTTGAAAGTCTGGCTCGGCTATCCAGGCATCATCGTGGCGGCCTGGCATTCAACCATCCTGCTCCTGCCATCCGGCTGGAACCGCATCATCCAGAAGTGGCCGCAGCAGAAAACCCGCTCGGCGATGTTGATTTCTCTCTCCAAGGATGGCGAGCCCGTCGCCAAGGCGATCAAGCATCTCGGGCTCGAAGCCGTGCGCGGGTCTTCAACCCACAAGCGCAAGAAACGTGATAAAGGCGGCATGAAAGCGCTGGCTGAGGCTTTGCGCATTCTGAAGAATGGTGGTGGCATTTGCATCACGCCTGACGGCCCGCGCGGTCCGGCCGAGATTGCGCAGAATGGACCCATCATCATGGCGCAGAGGACGAACGCGCCGATCCTGCCCTATGCGATTGTGTCAGCACCGCGCAAACGCCTGAACACCTGGGACGGGTTTCGTATCCCCTACCCGTTTACCCGCGGCGCCCTGGTGTTTGGTGAAGCCGTGATTCCAAATGAAGGCGATGATCGCGAAATCCTTCGTCAGCGTCTCGAAACCAATTTGCAGACGGCGATGGCCCGGGCTGAAAGCCTCGCGCAAAAAAAAGGCCGTTCATAAGAACGGCCAAGGTCAAGCAAGAAGGACGTCGTCGGAGCGTCTGAAACCAGACGGGAACTCCGTCGACATCACCCTTATAGTCCAACCAATATGAACGCAGTCGGAGCCGGATCTGAAGGTTCCGTTCATTTTCGCGCCCAGATTCCGCCTTAGTTGGCGCTGGCCTAAGCGTCAGCGCGCATAAAAATCGCCTCGAGCGAGCGCAAATTCATTCCGTTTTTCAGATAGTTAGCTGGCGTCAGATTCACCGCCTTGATCATCGCCCGTTCAATCCTTGTGTCCCCCGCCTCATCCGGCACAAGATCGAAATCGATAATATTTATACAGCCTGTATCCTGCTCGAAGCCCGCGCTGGAGCCGAGCGGCGCACCAATCGCCCAGGCGAGAATCATCCGATTGACGACCTCATGTGCCACGAGCAGCGCAGACGCCCAGCCTGGGCGGGAGAGCAGGCCCTTCAATCCATCCTCAATCCGCACCATCGCATCGGAGAACTTTTCGCCGCCCTCGAGGAAAGTGGCGTCCGGCTTTCCAGCCTGTTCGAACTGGAACGTCATCGTCGCCGCAAGGTGCTCAGCCGACTTGAAGTCGATATATTGACCCGATCGCAATTCCTGAAACCGCGCTTCCTTTTCGAGCTCCGGCGTCGCCAGCTCATGTTCAGACAAGACAATCTCGGCGGTTTCCTGGGTTCGGCGAAGGCCGGTATGGAACGCGGCATCCAGCGGGACTTCGGACAATGCGATCCCCGCCGCCCGCGCTTCTTCGCGGCCTTGTTCGGTCAGGTAAGCGATCGATGGATCCTGCGCGGCGCGAACCTCCGGCGATGTATAATCGACGAACCCATGTCGCATCAGATAAAGTCGTCGTCGTCCGGTGGTTCCGGGAAGCGCGCCCATACTGGTCTCCAGTCAATCAGGTTTCGGAGGCGGTGTTTACGCGATTCCCCAATCCTTGAGCACCTCTTCCTGATGCTCACCGATACCAGCCGGTTTCCCCTGAATCGCACCGGGCGTTTTTGAGAAGCGCGGCGCAGGGCCTGGCTGCACCACGCCGTCAATCGTCTCAAAAGTGCCGCGATCCGCATTGTGCTTGTACTCTGGGGCTTCGGACATTGAGAGGACCGGCGCAAAACAGATATCGGTACCTTCCATGATCGCGCACCACTCGTCGCGCGTCTTGGTTTTCATCACTTCCATGAGTTTTGCCTTCAAATCCGGCCACTTGGAGCGGTCCATCTGCGCCTGGAAATCAGGATCGGTGAGACCGGCCTTCTCAACAAGCAGCGCGTAGAATTGGGGCTCGATCGAGCCGATGGAGACCCATCTCCCGTCGGCGCATTCATAAGTGTCATAGAAATGGGCGCCGCCATCCAGCAGGTTGGCTTCTCGCTCGTCCGTCCAGATGCCCATGGCGCGCATGCCGTAGAACATGGTGGCGAGCGACGCCGCGCCGTCCGACATGGCGCAATCAATCACCTGCCCCTCCCCGCCATTCTTCACATTGATAATGCCTGCGAGCAGTCCCATAGCCAGATACAATGCGCCGCCGCCATAATCGCCGATCAGGTTTAGCGGCGGGCGCGGACGACCATCGCCGTCACCCATGGCATGCAGGGCACCCGTAATCGCTATATAATTGAGGTCATGTCCGGCAGAATGGGAAAGCGCGCCGTGTTGCCCCCAGCCGGTCATGCGTCCGTAGACGAGCTTTGGATTGCGCGCCAGCACAGCGTCAGGACCGAGCCCGTTGCGCTCCATGACGCCCGGGCGAAAGCCTTCGATGAGGGCGTCTGCCTGCTCCAGCAGCTTGAAAGCGGTTTCCCGGTCTGATTCATCCTTCAGGTTGAGCGCGATGGAGCGCCGTCCGCGGCTCATCACATCTGCCGGATTGCCGGGCCGGTTGGAGCCCGCCCGGTCGATTCGCACGACGTCTGCGCCCATGTCACTCAGCAACATTCCGCAGAACGGTCCGGGGCCAATCCCTGCAAATTCGACAATTTTCACGCCATCCAATGGACCTTGCGCCATCGTTTTCTCCCTCTCGTGCGGGC
Source organism: Henriciella sp. (assembly GCA_041984335.1). GTDB lineage: Bacteria > Pseudomonadota > Alphaproteobacteria > Caulobacterales > Hyphomonadaceae > Henriciella. Next base: position 222,738 of record JBHIYI010000005.1, read on the forward strand.
TAAATATGCTCTCAGATCAACCAGACCTTAAGACTCAAGGGCGCAAAGAAAAGGCCTGACGCAACGTCGACTCGAGGGCGAACAATATGCTGAACGACCAACGGTTTGATGCACCGGTGATACATGTCGTATCCGAAAGCCCTCGGCTGGAAATGCTCCAGGCACGGCTTCGGCAGGCGGGTCTGCGCCCGGTTCCTGTGCGCGGGTCCTACCTTCCGCCAGACTCGGCGCCTGCTTTGATCGACAATCTGACCCGCCGTAGCGAGTTTGACGGATTGGACAATCGCCTGATCGTGACGATTGGAAAGCAAGGTCTGTCGACGGTGCATAGCGACATCCACCTTGCCGATGTCGCCCAGATCGAGTCCCTGCCCGCCCGCCTCGCCATCCGTCAACGCGAAACCCAGCGCCAGCGCGAGATCCAGTTGCGGGCGCGCACAGCGGAAAAATTTGGATCGGGCACAGGGGCTGGCGTCCCGATTGGCCGCGCGCGCGTCCTATGGCTCGGCCAGGACGCGCTGTTCCTGAATGCGATAAAATCGAGCCTTGCCGACGCTCAGGTGACCCTGGTGGCGGCGATTAGCCGACTGACGGCTGAAGATTATCTCGCCAGCGGGCAGTTCCAGACCCTGGTCCTGTGTCCTGCCAGCGCCAACGATGAAGCGGCAAAACTGCTGATGCGCGTGAAGTCGATGCAGATTGTCACCATTCCGCGAGTGGTCTTGCTGTTGCGCCCTGAACTCGCCGGCGAAATTTCAAGCGAGGACATGGCGAACGCCGACGAAATCCTGGATCTGAGCGCTGACCTGGAGAGCATCGCCAACAACCTCCACGCTTTGTCGCATGAGGTCATGGTTGAGCGTGACGCACACCACATTCCGGCGGGGATGATCGAGGATCACGCCACCGGTCTGGTGTCCCGCGACTATCTGGAGTCGCATCTGGAAGCGCAGATGGAGCAAGCCGATCGCTTGCTGATCCCGCTTTCCGTCGTCGCCTTCACGCTCACGCCCGAGCATGACATCCGCGCCGTCGCGCTGACCGTCAAATCCATGCTGCGCGATACTGATCTCGCCGCACGTCTGGATTCACAACACATTTGCATCACACTGCCAGAAACGTCTTATCGCGGGGCCGTGGTGCTTTCGCGCCGGATCGAGCAAGCCGTTGGCGGCAGATTTACCTGGCGCGCCATTGAACGCCGCCAGTTCCATACATTGAAAACGCTGATCGGCGGCCTGACGGCGAAGTCACCTTTCACCCGGCAACGGACCGCTTCCTAGGCGGCGACTGTCGTCGCTGAGAGCTCCGTCAGCAGACCTTTGACGGACAGCATGCGCGCATCCGCGTCCGTCGGGACGCCCATGATGACGAGTTTGCTATCCGGACGAAGCTTCATCTTACCGGGCCGCGACCGGACCAGCATCATCAGCTTGGCGGGATCGACCGCGGTATCTTCCCGGAAGGTCAGAACAACGCCCTTTGGCCCGGCGTCGAGTTTCGAAATGCCCAGCGCCTTGCAGCTCACTTTGACGGCGGTGACGTCGAGCAGTTGCTGAGTCTCTTTGGGGAGCGGCCCGAAACGGTCGATCAGTTCAGCTGCGAATGCCTCACGCTCCTGCTCGGTCGCGAGGTCTGCGAGCCGTCGATAAAGACCAAGACGAACGCCGAGGTCCTCGACATACCCTTCCGGTATAAGGACTGACAGACCGAGATTGATTTGCGGCGACCAATCATCGACCACATCATCCACATCATTCGATCCCGATTGCAGCGCCTTGACCGCGTCTTCCAGCATTTGCTGGTAGAGCTCGACCCCGACTTCGCGGACATGACCCGATTGCTGGTCGCCGAGCAGGTTGCCGCCGCCGCGCATGTCCAGGTCGTGGCTCGCCAGCTGGAACCCGGCGCCGAGACTGTCGAGCGATTGCAGCACGCGCAGGCGACGCTCCGCCGACTGCGAAATCACCCGGTCGGCTGGGGTTGTCAGATAGGCATAGGCGCGCAGTTTCGCTCGTCCGACCCGGCCGCGAAGCTGATATAGCTGCGCCAGGCCGAACCGGTCCGCCTTGTGGATGACGAGCGTGTTGGCGCGCGGAATATCGAGACCACTTTCCACAATCGTCGTGGAGAGCAGCACGTCATATTCGCCTTCATAGAATGCGGTCATCAGGTCTTCGAGTTCGCCTGCCGGCATCTGGCCATGGGCGACGCAGAATTTCACTTCCGGGACATTGGTTCGCAGGAAATTCTCGAGATAGTCGAGGTCTGAAATCCGCGGCGCCACATAATAGCTTTGTCCGCCGCGATATTTCTCGCGCAGCAACGCTTCGCGAATCGTGACGGTGTCAAACTCGGTGACATAGGTCCGCACAGCCAGACGGTCGACGGGCGGCGTCGCAATGATGGACAGGTCGCGGATCCCGGTGAGCGCCATTTGCAGGGTTCGCGGGATCGGTGTCGCCGACAGGGTCAGGACATGCACGTCAGCCTTCAATTCCTTGAGCCGCTCTTTGTGCTTCACCCCGAACCGTTGTTCCTCATCGACAATCAGCAGACCAAGCCGCTTGAATTCGACATTCTTGGCCAGCAGCGCGTGGGTGCCGATGACGACATCGACCGTGCCTTTAGCCATACCGGCCTTGGTCTCGCTCGCATCTTTTGCCGACACGAAGCGCGACAACGGACGGACATTGAGCGGCCATCCGGCAAATCTCTCGGCGAAGGTATTGTAATGCTGGCGCGCGAGCAGGGTTGTCGGCGCGATGACGGCGACCTGCTGCCCAGCCATCGCTGCAACAAAGGCCGCCCTGAGGGCAACTTCGGTTTTGCCAAACCCGACATCGCCGCAGACCAGGCGGTCCATCGGCTTGCCGGAGGAGAGATCTCCGAGCGCATCCTCGATGGCGTTCAGCTGGTCGTCTGTCTCTTCATAAGGGAAGCGCGCGGCGAACTCCTCGTACAAGCCATCGCCGGTGACGACTGCGTCGGCTTTCTTCATCTCGCGCGCAGCAGCAATCGCCATGAGTTCGGCCGCCATTTCGAGGATTTTCTTCTTGGCTTTGGCCTTGCGGGTCTGCCAGCCGGCGCCGCCAAGCGCATCAATCGCGCTTTCTGCGTCTTCGCTGCCATAGCGACTGATCAGATCGATATTCTCGACCGGCAGGAAGACTTTATCGCCCTTGCTGTAACCGAGTTCCAGACAGTCATGCGCCGCCCCGGCCAGGTCGAGAGTCTTCAGCCCGACATAGCGCCCGACCCCATGATCAACATGAACGACCAGATCGCCCGGATTGAGACTTCCCGCCTCGGCAATGAAATTCGCGGCCTTGCGCTTGCGACGCGGTGCAGCGAGGCGATCACCGAGAATATCCGGCTCGCCGATAATGACGAGATCATCCGTTTCAAAGCCGCTCTCCAGCGGCAATTCGCAAATGGCAATCTCTGCCTGCCTGGCAGCTTCGAGCGAGTATATCCGCGTTGCATCTGGCAAACCGTGATCTTCCAGCACACCTTCCAGACGACTGGCCGAGCCTTCGGTCCAGGCACCGAAGATAACGGTTTTCCCAGCCTCATGCCTGGCTTTGGCGTGGGCAGCAGCGACTTCGAAAATGTTCACCTCAGGTTGCGCGCGCTCTGGTGCGAAGTCGCGGCCCTGCGCGCCGCCAAGATCGACGCCGCCTTCTCCCGAGCCGCCATGGAAGCGAGCGACGCCGCGTGTCTGCAAAGCTTCCGACAGTTCTTTCTCGGTGAGATAGAGATGATGCGGCGGCAGGACCCGGGCCTGGCGCTCTTCGCCAACGGCTTCGAGCCGCGCTTCATAATAGTCCTTGGCCTGCGCCAGGCGCTCGCTCGCCGCTTCGGCAGAGAGCGCGCCGAGGCCGATCAGCACGCCCGGGCCAAGATAATCGAACAGAGTGTGCAGGCGGTCATGGAAAAGCGACAGCCAGCTCTCGATACCGCCGCGGCGAATTTCAGCCCGCGCGGCTTCATACATCGGATCACCAACCGGCGACCCGAGCGCTTCCAGGTAGCGCTCGCGAAAAAGGCCAAGCGTCTGCTCATTGAACAAGACTTCTGAAACCGGAGCCAGCGCGACACGGTTCAATACGCGGGTCGAGATCTGGGTCTCTGGATCGAATGCCTTAATGGTCTCAATCTCGTCGCCGAACAGGTCGAGCCGGACCGGCTCGTCGCCGGTTGGCGGATAGATGTCCACTTTGCCGCCCCGGATAGAGTACTCACCTTTTTCCGAGACCGAGGCGACGCGGACATATCCATTGATCGAAAGGTAGGAGGACAATTCATCCTGCTGAATGCGCCCGCCAGTATAGACGGACAGCGAACTCGCCCGCATGGTTTCAACCGGCGGCACGCGCTGGACCAGCGAACTCGCCGTGGTGATGACGAGGCAAGGCTCCGCATTTGCGGCGCGCTGGGCCAGGAAGGCCAGCCCGGCGCATCGCGCGGCAGCGACGGCTGGCGAAGGGCTGACCCGGTCATAGGGCAACACGTCCCATCCCGGCAGGCGCACAATCTCCAGAGACGGACGATAGAATTGCGCAAGTTTGAACGCAGTGGCCGCCTGCTTGTCATCCCGCGCCACATAGAGCGCGGCAGAGCCGCGTGCATCCAGCGCCTCAATCAGGCGCAACACATCGAGCCCGAACGGCGCACCATAGACCGACGCCGGACTGGACAGATTGGACAGCATTGAGACCGGGCTCATCAAGGAAGCTCTCTGCAGAAGATTGGTGAATCAAGAGGGGCGACGGGCGCTACATAGCGTATAGATTCAGAAACACCACCCGGCGCATAGCAGTGACGATTTCCATGCGCAAAGAGCACCGCGTTGAACTGTGGATAAGTGCCACTTAGTCCGTGGGTTTCCTGCAACCGGGGGATGATAAAAAACGATAAGTATGGTTAACACGTGCGCATGAGCACTGCCATCTCTCACCTTCCGGAATCGGACGAAGCTGGGCGCGAACTGCCGCATAATTTATCTGCGGAAGCCGCCGTCATTGGCTCGATCCTGTATGACAATAACGCGTTTCAGCGTGTGTCTGATTTCCTGCGGCCGAGTGATTTCTACGCGCCTGCCCATCAGGAAATTTTTGAAGCCTGCATGACGCTCATCCAGAATGGCCGGGTGGCAGACGGCGTCACCTTGCGCGAGCAATTTGAGAAAGATGAGCGACTGACGCAGATTGGCGGCGCGCAATATCTCGCCGACTTGCTCGACAGCGCCGCCTTCGGGCCTGAGGTGCAGGACTACGCGCGCATCATCCGCGATCTCGCGATGCGCCGGGAGCTGATCAATATTGGTGCCGGCGTTCAATCGCGCGCGCAGCATCACGACCGCGAGGTCGATGGTACACAGCAGATTGAGCTGGCTGAGCGCGAACTGTTTTCGCTGGCCGAACGCGGATCAACCGGACGCGGCTTCTCGACCTTCTCAGAGGCGCTGACCGAGTCGCTGCAAATGGCCGAGGCAGCGTTCAAGCGCGAAGGCAAGATTGCCGGGATTGCGACGCTGCTTGATGACCTCGATCACAAGATGGGTGGACTGCATAAATCCGACCTGATCATCCTCGCCGGTCGCCCGTCCATGGGAAAAACCTCTCTCGTCACCAACATCGCCTACAATGTTGCGGCGAGTTATCGCGGTGAAAAACAGGAAGACGGTTCAACCAAGACGATGGATGGCGGCAAGGTCGCCTTCTTCTCTCTGGAAATGTCGTCCGAGCAGCTCGCGACCCGGATCCTGGCCGAACGCACGAGTATCAATGCGCACAAGATCCGGCAGGGCGATCTCGACAAGCATGATTTTGAAACGCTGCGAGAAGCGACGGAAGAGTTGCAGAACCTGCCACTCTATATCGACGACCAGGGCGGCATCTCTGTCAGCCAGCTGGCGGCGCGCGCCCGGCGTCTGCAACGCTCACAAGGGGTCGATCTGGTCATTATCGACTATCTCCAGCTGTTGACCGGGACGTCTGGCAAGGCCGATGTAAATCGCGTCCAGGAAATCACCCAGATCACGACGACGCTGAAGGCACTCGCCAAGGAACTGAATGTCCCCGTCATCGCGCTCTCGCAATTGTCGCGTCAGGTCGAACAGCGTGACGACAAACGCCCGCAACTGTCTGACCTGCGTGAATCCGGCTCGATCGAACAGGACGCTGACGTCGTCATGTTTGTGTACCGGGAGAGCTATTACCTCGAGCGGACGGAACCTCAGGCCGATGGCGGCGACCCTGCGGCGGCGGACAAGTGGGCGGCCTGGCGACAGCGCATGGATGAGGTCTATGGCACGGCGGAAGTCATCCTTGGCAAACAGCGGCACGGCCCGATCGGCAAAGTCGTCCTCTCCTTCGACGCCAATGTGACGCGTTTCGGCAATCTCGCACGGCCATCACAGGGCGCATTTGAGGAATAGGCCTTACATCTGCCGCAAAGCGCTGTAATCCGGCGCGTATGAGCCTCAGACCGCGCGCCCATATCCATCTCTCCAATATCGCTGATAATTGGCGCACGGTCAGCGCTGCGCAAGTTGGCGGCGTGACAGCTGCCGTGATCAAGGCTGACGCCTATGGACACGGCCTGCCGCAAGTCGCGGAAGTCCTGCATGATGCCGGATGCGATCACTTTTTTGTCGCCCATAGCCATGAAGCAGAAGCCACGCGCGCGACGCTGGGCAGTCATCCAAACATCTACGTGCTGAACGGCCCGTCCCCGGATGAGGAGGCCCTCTACCGTGAAAACGCGCTGATCCCGGTGATCAATTCCAGTTTCCAGTTCCGGACCATGGCAGACTGGCTGGTTGACGGCGTGAAGATGCCGCGGGGCTATGTCCTGCACTTTGATACCGGCATGAACCGGCTGGGTCTGCCACCCAAGGATGCGCATGATCTGGCGACGGCGAGCGAGGCGCTGGACCCTGTTTTGATCATGTCGCACCTCGCTTGCGCCGAAGACAAGCGCGCGATGATGAATGCGCACCAGCTTGAGGCTTTAAAGACGCTTTCGAGTGCATTTCCATCGGTGCCCATCAGTTTGAGTAATTCCGGCGGCGTCTGGCTTGGCGCCGACTACCATCACACACTCGCGCGGCCGGGTATTGCGCTCTATGGCGGTGGTTTCCCGCCTGAAGGGCTTGTCCTGAAACCGGGCCTCACTCTGGAAGCTCCGATCCTGCAGGTTCGCCAAATCGAAGCGGGCGATACGGTCGGCTACGGCGCCACATGGCGCGCGACCGAGCCGACTTTGATCGCTACACTTGCGATCGGATATGGCGACGGGTTTCCCCGGTCGGCCTCCAATAAAGGGTTTGCGACGCTCGGCAAAACCCGCTGCCCCCTCGTCGGGCGCGTCTCCATGGATTTGATTACAATTGACGTCACGAATGCCGCTGACCTTGCGCGTCCTGGTGTTTATGCCCAATTGATCGGGCCTGATGCGCCTTTAGAAGAACAAGCCGCCCTTGCGGGCACTATCGGTTACGAACTCACCACAGGACTGACGCCTCGTGTCAAACGTATCTACGAAAGCTAAATCGGGCTTCCCCAATCCGCTTCAATGGCTCGGCGGCGCAACACTGGCCATGCTGGGCGAGGTGGGTCGCCTGTCGATTTTCACCGGGAAAACCATGGGCGCAAGCTTCAGCCCACGCTGGTACCCAGCGCAAATTATCCGCCAGATGATCGCGATCGGCTTTTACAGCCTGCCCGTGGTCGGCCTGTCGGCGATCTTTATCGGCGCGGCGCTGGCCCTGAATATCTATTCCGGCGGTAGCCGCTTTGGCGCCGAGCAGTTCGTCCCGAACATTGTGGTTCTCGGCATTACGCGAGAGCTCGGCGTGACGATTACCGGCCTGATGCTGGCAGGACGCGTATCCGCAGGCATTGCCGCGGAAATCGGCGCCATGCGCGTCACGGAACAGATCGATGCGCTGAAGACCCTTAGCGCCAACCCGTTTCGGTATCTGTATGCACCGCGCTTCCTCGCCGGGATCCTGACCCTGCCAATGCTGGTCCTGATTGCCGATGTGATCGGCGTGATGGGCGGCTGGGCCGTCAGCACGCTGGGGTTGGGGTTCGACTCGACCACTTATCTGCGCAACACGCTTGATTTCCTGACCTGGCAGGATGTGACGGTCGGCTTGATCAAGGCCGTGGTGTTTGGAGGGGTGATTGCGATCCTCGGCTGCTATCACGGCGACAAGTCTTCAGCAGGCGCGACGGGCGTTGGCCGCGCGGCGACCTTTGCCATGGTCGGTGCCGCCGTGCTGATCCTCGCCTTCAACTATCTCATCTCAACCGTCCTGGTGGATTTCGGATCATGAGTACGCAGCCGCTTCTCGAATTGAAGGATGTTCACAAATCCTTCGGCCCCAAACAGGTCCTCCAGGGCGTGAACATTGATGTCGCTCCGGGCAAGTCTCTTGTCGTGCTCGGGGGTTCTGGCTCAGGTAAATCTGTCATGCTCAAGAACGCGCTCGGGCTGATGACGCCGAATGAAGGCCAGATCCTGTTCGATGGCGAAGACGTGACGCACGACCAGGGTAAGACGCGCGAGGCGATGCGCGCCCGGATCGGCATGCTGTTCCAGTCGGCCGCCTTGTTCGACAGCCTGACCGTGTGGGAGAATATCGCCTTTAGACTGCTCAATGCCGATGGCGTGAAGCGCAAGGAAGCCAAGGAGCGGGCGATTGAAACACTAAAACAGGTGCGCCTTGGATCCGATGTCGCTGATCTGACGCCAGCCGAGATTTCAGGCGGGATGCAAAAGCGCGTCGGCCTCGCCCGGGCGATTGTTTCTCGTCCCGAACTGATCTTCTTTGACGAGCCAACGACCGGCCTCGACCCGATCACGGCAGACGCCATCAATGACCTGATCGTGGAGCAGACCAAGGCACTCGGGGCCGCAGCCATTTCGATCACGCATGACATGGCCAGCGCCCGCAAGATTGCGGACGAGATCGCCATGCTGTTCGAAGGCAAGATTATCTGGCGCGGTCCGGCCAGCCAAATTGATGACAGCGGCAATGATCACGTTGATCAATTCGTGCACGGTCGCGCGGAAGGCCCGATCCAGCCTTCGCTCTGATAACCGACTTACGCTCATTCGCCGGTTAGGCTAGGCTTGCAAGTCTGCGGTCAGAGGGGATGGGCAATGCTGGAATTCATCAAATACGCTTCCGTAGCGTTCACAGCGACCACCGCAGTGGTCACGGGCTGGATGCAATATGAAAAATTCAGGCTCGACGGGGAATGGCAGATCGATACCTGTACCGAGACGGCGGACCTTTCGACTTATGAAGGCCTTCACCTCGCCTGGCGGGTGTTTCTGTCAGATGACCCCCTCGCGGCGCCGGTCGTCGGGAATGGCGAGAAAGTCGAAGAGGCGTTTCAAACCATTGCGCCGCGCGGCCGTTTCCCGGTCAGTTTTGTCGGGACCAAGGAAATCAACCGCGTATCGCTGACCGGTCGCTTTGAAGGCGCTCGCCGTGCTTCGACAGGCCGATTTGAACTTGCGCCAACACTGACGCGCCGGACCTGGTCTGGTTACCTGCCTTTTTACCAGCGCAATGTGAACGTGCTGGAAGGCACATTCGCTCTGACCGCTGGCAATGCACGCGGCAGAGCCCGGGCCGTTCGGCTGATTGAGGGCGAACCCGTCGCAGCTGATCCGTTTGTTTGCGAAGGTGCGGCGGCACCGATTGAGGCGATAGAAGACGATGTTTCAGACGCCGACCCCGCAGGGCTATCGGATGAGAACACTTCAGAAGACGATACCGTAGACGAAACCTAGGCGCGCGCCGCTGCGATACGGGCGCGGGCAATCTCGTCAGCGACTTCATTTGTGGCGCGGCCGCTGCTCAAAGCTGTATCCAGAACGCTTCCCAGAGTTTCGATCAACGTGTCCAGCTTCTGATCGACCCAGGCGCGAGAGTAATTGCCCGAGATTTCTGCCGCCACATTGATGATACCGCCGCCATTGATCACATAATCCGGCGCGTAGAGGATCCCCGCCCGGCGAACAAACTCGCCCATGGCCGGCGTGACCAGCTGATTGTTAGCCCCGCCGGCAATGACCTTCACTTTCAGGCGTTTCAGCGTGTCTTCATTGATGATTGCGCCCAAGGCGTTGGGCGAGAAGATATCCGCGTCGACATCATAGATGTCATCCGGCGCGACGATTTTCGCGCCCGTCTTGCGCGCGATTTCGGTGAGCGCGTCCTGATCAATATCCGCGATAATCAGATTGGCGCCGGCCTCGGCGAGGTGTTCACAAGTATATCCACCGACTGAGCCAACGCCCTGCACCGCAATCGTCCTGCCATTCAAGTCATCACTTCCAAATACCCGCAGCGCGGCTTGCTGAATGCCCTTGAAAATACCGACAGCGGTTACCGGGGATGGATCGCCGCTCGCGGCCGCTCCGGTCGTCAATCCAGCTGCATAGCGGGTTTCCTGCGCCGCAATCTCGATGTCGGCAGTGTCGATGCCAACGTCTTCGGCGGTCCAGTATTGGCCTTGCAGGCTGTCGACCGCTCGTCCAAACGCGCGGAACAGCGCGTCTGACTTATCCGTTCTTGAATTTCCCCAGATCACGGCCTTGCCGCCGCCATGAGGGATCGAGGCCATCGCGTTCTTATAGCTCATACCCTGGCTCAGCCGCAGCGCGTCCGTGATCATGGAATGGCTATCGGGATAGTCCCACATCCGGGTGCCGCCAGACGACGGTCCGAGCGCGGTCGAGTGGACTGCGATCACCGCGCGCAGGCCGCTTGGCTCATCCGAGAAAAAGTGTACGCGCTCGTGATTATCGAATGCGGGATTGTCAAACATACCGGCCGCCCATCGTCATGGTTGCATCTGAAACAAAGCGGCGGTGTAACGTGTCTTGGCGCTGGGTCAACAATCAGTCAGAAATTCGACCCGGGACGTCAGCCACATTGCTGGGAAGTGGCGCATTCGGGTCACGCAGGAATGCCAGCACGTCTTCGAATACGATATCTGCCTGCAAGTCGCGCAGCAGCATGTGATAGCCATCCGGATAATAGGCGGTGCGGACATGCTCTGGCAGGCGCTTCGCGGTGCGTCGCACACCGTTTTCGGGGATCACGATATCCTTCGCCCCATAGGTCAACAGCATCGGGATATCCGCCGGCAGGTCCGACGCCGCACGGTGCGCATTTTCCATCAGGGAAACAACCCCATGCACCTGCTCGATCCTGTTGGTTTTAAGCCCGAGAGGGTCGTTCCAGAGGCGCTGCAGCATCTCGACATTGTCGCTCGGCTCAATTTTCACGAAGCGCGGCGGGCGAACCACCCATCCAGGACGTACCCGCACGCTGGTCCACAGAGCAATACGTTGGATGACAGGGATCGATCCCCAGCCTCTGAGGCCTGGTCCAGAGAACACGATCCGGTCCACGCCTTCTGGCGGCCGGTCTGAACCAAAGGCGGTCATCGTTACAGCGCCGCCCATGGAAATCCCCACGACAGCGAGGATCGCCTCCGGATGCTTGTCCCTGACGAGCTCAACCGCGGTCCGCAAATCCTCGCGCATGGCGTCTTCATCCGGCCACTGTCCGCGCCCATAGGAGCGACCAAAGCCGCGCTGGTCATAGGCATAGGTTTTCACACCGCGTGCCGCCCAGTATGGCGCCGCCATATGGAACGCGTTGGCATAGTCATTCATACCATGCACGCCGACAATGACGATTTCGGGCGGCGCATCGGTGTCCCATACGGTCAGGCCGAGTTCAGCGCCATCGAAGCTGATCATCCGGTTAGCGTCTGGCTCGAGCTTCGGCATGGGCGGGGTCTCCAGGTTCAGCGGCTTCAGCGTGGCAGGCGTGACGCAGGCCGCCAGAAACCCAAAGCCGATTGCGATCAGCAGAGCAAGGATCGCACCCGCTTTCGCAGCTCGGGTAGCAGCTCTGTTTCGAACCAGGGATTGCGCTTCAGCCATGCATTATTTCTCCAGCTCGGATGTGGCGTAACCATGACGCCCTGATCAAGGAAGCTCTGCCATTTGCGCACTGTTGCAGTCAGCGTCTTTTCCATTTGATCGCCGATATGCCATTTCTGGGCATAACCGCCGATCAGCACCGTCAGTTCGATGTTTGGCAGACGATCAAGCAGCGGCTGACGCCAGGTTTCGGCGCAGCGCTTCATCGGCGGGATATCACCGCCATTCTTGTCATAGCCCGGAAAACAGAACCCCATCGGCACAATCGCAACTCTGGACGCGTCGTAAAACGTGTCCTCGTCGAGATTGAGCCACTCGCGCAGTCTGACCCCGGACGGATCGGTGAAGGGGCGACCGGATTCCATAGCAAGATTGCCCGGTGCCTGACCTGCGATCAGAATTTTTGCGGTTTCCGAAACCTGCAGAACCGGACGCGGCGCGCGGTCCATGTCAGCCTTGCATAATTGACATGCGCGGATATCGCCGACGAATTCATGGAGATCGGTGCGCATTGGTCTATGTAACTCCTGAATGACGAAGAATGAGGACGACAACCATGAGTGGGCCGATCGAGCAAATCATAAAACCGCGAGAAAAAGATCTGGGCGATGGCTTTATCGTGCGGCGGATCCTGCCCTTCCACAATCGCAAAATGGTCGGGCCTTTTATTTTCTTCGATCATTTTGGGCCGGTTGATTATGAACCGGGAAACGGGTTCGATGTGCGCCCGCATCCGCATATTGGCTTGTCGACGGTGACGTTCCTGTTTGAAGGCGCGATCCGCCACAAGGACAGTCTGGGCAATGATCTCGTCATTCGCCCGGGTGCCGTGAACTGGATGACGGCGGGGCGCGGGATTTGCCATTCCGAACGGACCCCCGATGCGGAACGCGCCGCCGGTCAATCCATGCATGGCATCCAGACCTGGGTCGCCCTGCCCAAGGATCACGCGGAGACGGCGCCGGACTTTGTTCACCACCCTGCCGACACATTGCCCGAATTTGATCTCGGCGGCGCGAAGGCGCGCGTCCTCGCCGGGACCGCTTTTGGACATTCCTCGCCGGTCGAGTTCCCATGGGGGATCTGGTATGTCGGCGCCACGGCGGACGCGGGCGCTGCCTTCAAGATCGCCGCGGATGAAGCCGAAGAACGCGCCCTCTATGTGGCCTTTGGCGAGGCTAATATCGACAATGAGATCGTCGAAGCCGGCCAGATGGCGGTCCTGACGCCCGGCGTCGATGTAGATGTATCCGTCTCTGCCGGGACACGCTTCATGCTGGCGGGCGGCGAGCCAATGGACGGGCCGCGCAAGATCGACTGGAACCTGGTCGCCACCGATACGGCGCGCATTGAGCAGGCAAAGGCGGACTGGCGTGCATCTGCAGAAGGCGGCTGGAAGGATACCCCTTTCACCCTGCCCGAAGGCGAGACTGAATATATCCCGCTGCCCGAAGACTAAAACGGTTTCAGAAGCAACCTTGTCGCTCTGAGCGCCGTGTGTCACACCGGGCGCCATAGATAAATACAGGAGCGAGAGACCATGATCCGTCTCACACTTGCGGCGTCCGCCTTGGCGCTCATCTCAGCTTGCGGACAGACGACTGAGGACACTGACCCGATCACGCCAGATACCCCGCCGGTCGAAACTGAGACGACCGAGGCACAGGCTCTACTGATGCCGCTGCCGGAGGGCACGAGCCCGGCCATCAGCGCCGATGATCTGCGCCAGCGCATCGCGACCCTTGCCGATGACACTTTCGAAGGACGCGGTCCGGCTTCTGAAAAAGGCGAACAAGCGGCGGACTGGATCGCCGCTGAAATGGCGCGCGTCGGTCTGCAACCGGCGGGCGAGAATGGCAGCTGGTTCCAGACTGTCGGCATGGTCGAGCAGACCCTGGACGAAAATGCGTCTGCTTTGACGTTCTCGGGCGGCGCGTCTGGCGAAGATTTTTCGATGACGCTGAAAGAGGACGCTGTTCTGTGGACCAAGAAGCAGGACCGCGACCAGGCCGAATGGACCGATTCCGAACTGGTCTTTGTCGGCTATGGCGTCATCGCACCAGAATATGGCTGGAACGATTATGAGGGCCTCGACGTGGCGGGAAAAACCGTCGTCATGCTGGTCAATGATCCCGGCTATGCACTGGAGGGTGAGCTCTTCAAAGGCAAGTCCATGACCTATTATGGCCGTTGGACCTACAAATTCGAGGAAGCAGGCCGCCAGGGCGCGACCGGGGCGATCATCGTCCACGAAACCGCGCCAGCCTCTTATGGCTGGGATGTGGTGGCGAATTCCTGGTCGGGCGCTCAGGCGGATCTGGTGCGCACAGATGGCGGCGACAATCGCACGCTCTTTGAGTCCTGGATCACAGAAGAAACCGCCCGCGCACTGTTTGCAGAGGCAGGTCTTGATTTCTCTGACATGAAAATCGCCGCCAAGACGCAAGGCTTCCGCCCGGTCGACATGGGCGAACTGACGGTCAGCGGAAACCTGGTTCAATCCGTCAGCACGACCGAATCGCGCAACGTAGTCGGCATGCTGCCCGGGGCGACTGCTCCGGACGAATACATGTTGTTCACTGCGCACTGGGATCATCTCGGCAAGAAGTCAGAGGAAAAAGCCGGCGAGCCCAATCAGGACTTCTACCGCGATGACATTTTCAATGGTGCCGTCGACAACGCCACCGGGACGTCGGCTCTCCTGGAGATGGCCGAGGCCATGGCCGCTGAAAGCCTTGATCGATCAGCCCTCTTCCTGGCGGTAACGCTGGAGGAGTCAGGTCTGCTCGGATCAGCTTACTATGCCGAAAACCCAACCGTTCCGCTGAACCAGATTGTCGCCGGGCTGAATATGGACGGCATGCTGCCAGTGGGCCGAACCAGGGATATGATCGTGGTCGGCTATGGCGCCTCCGAGCTTGAGGATCTGCTCAAGGAACATCTCGACGAAACAGGCCGGGTCGTTTTGCCCGACCCGAACCCGCAAGCCGGTTATTTCTACCGCTCCGACCATGTCTCATTCGCCAAGAAAGGCGTACCGATGCTGTACGCAGATGGCGGGGTCGACAAGGTGGATGGCGGCGTCGCGGCGGGCAAAGCGATTGGCGATACCTATACCGCGCAGCGCTATCACAAGCCAATGGACGAATATAATGACAATTGGGATCTCTCCGGCATGGAGGAGGATATCGCAGCGCTTTACTCCGTTGGCCTGAAAATCGCGCAGTCTGACGCCTGGCCGACCTGGTATCCCGGCAATGAGTTCGAAGCGATCCGTCAGGCCTCGCTTGCCGAACGCGACGAGTAGCAAAGCTATTGCTGTCCTATCAGCATGGATTTCACGCCGGCAACAAGGCGGACGTGCTCAAACACGCCGTCTTGCATGCCGTGCTGGAAACCGAAGCCGAAGCGGATCGGCCGCTCCTCTATGTCGAGACTCATGCTGCGCGCGGCTTCTATGATTTGAACAGCGCGCAATCTGTGAAAACAGGCGAAGCGCAGAGCGGCATTCTCGCCCTTCCGAAGGCCAAGTCCGCGCCCGCCGCGCTACAGGCCTGGCTGCGCCATGTACAATCGAAAGGCCCGGGCTCTTATCCCGGCTCCCCTGCCCTGGCGACGCAGCTCCTCGGACCAAAAGCGCGACTTGCCCTGTTTGAGCTGCATCCAGCCGAACATACGGCCCTGTCTCAGGCGCTACGCAAAGATGACCGTGTTCAAATTCGTAAAGAGGATGGGTATCGCGGAGCCCTGCGCATGCAGCCGCGGCGGGGCGAGGACATGCTCGTGATGCTGGATCCAAGCTATGAGACCGAAGCGGATATGGACGCGCTCGCCAACTGGGTGCCGCGTGCGATGCGCAAATGGCCGAAAGCAAGGTTTCTGATCTGGTTGCCTCTGTTTGCCGATGGTCGCGAAGAAGAATTCGGCGCTTTTCTATCCGAACTGGATGAGGGATTCGTGGCCGGCAGTCGCTGGTCTCGCGCGAGCGACGATCCATCTGCACTCGAGGGCTCGGCCATGATCGGTCTGCGGATCGGCGGCGCGGCGGCAAGAAAGTCATTTGCGATTGCCGCAGAATTGGACAAGCTTTGGCGGGACTAATTTAAAAAATTAGCGCTTGAATTCTGTGGCTGATTGGGTTGCAAAACGTCTCAATAAGTCCCCATGCGTATTATATGATGAGTTATTCCAGTAAATCTGTCCCATTGGACTCTGTGCGCGCCGATCGCGAGCAGCGCGTATGAATCTTTTGTTTCGCCTGCTGTGGGTATTGCTACGCGCGCGGTTTGCCGCCCGGCATTCACCGGTTACCGCGCCCTCCTTGCTGAAATTTCGCGTCTGGCTGACCGATCAGGACATGTTCCTGCACATGACCAATAGCCGCTACCTGTCTTTCAGCGATTTGGGGCGGATAAATCTGTTCACTCGCTCCGGACTGAGCAAGCAGCAGAAACGCAAGGGCTGGAAAACCGAAATCTGCGCGCAGACCATGACGATCAACCGGATGCTGAAAGCGCCAAAGCCATTTTTGCTCGAAACACAAATCCATGGCTGGGACGATGAGTTTCTCGTTCTGGGTCAACGTTTCCTACGCAACTCAAAGAATCATGCAGGCGTTGTGACCCTGCTCGCTCTGAAGGACAAAAGTGGCGCGCAGGTCGCCCCCCAGGATCTGATCGATCAAATTGTTCCAGGATCTCAGTCGCCCGAACTGCCTGCGGAACTCGCACAATTGGTCGAAAACACCAAGCGCGCTCGAGCCTCATCGTAAAAATAATCATCAAGTCTACTTTGGAATGTATTGGAATAATTGCACTTTAGAATTGTGCGATTACTTTATTCCGTGTATCAGAAAGATGATTCTTTTTGCGGAAACCAACATGGCGTCGACATCCTCACCGTGGACCTTTTATGCGCAGGTACTTTCCCGGGCATTGAATGAGCTCGAGTCCGCCTGCACGGCCTCGCCAGAAAGTCAGGAATACAAGTTCTATCGCTCCGAAGCCCCGGTTGTGCTGGAAGAAGCGCGAGAAGCGCTTGCCGCACTGAAACATCACGTACGCGACCTCGAGCTGACGCAGGCCGGAAACAAGACCACGCCGACGCGGCACTAGGTCAGACCCACCGCCAGATGCTCCAACGTCACGCTTGATTCTCGCGCATCATCCGCCCAAGGTGCCCGCAATAACCGGGACAAGCGGAGGGTAAAATGGCCAGACAACACCAGATCTCGAAATCCAATCTGCGCGAGACGCAGTGGGTGGACCAGCCTGCAGGAGATCTGGCCGATGGCGATGTTCGCCTGCGCCTCGACGCGTTCGCGTTGACCGCCAATAATGTCACCTACGCAGCCTTTGGTGGACCGCCGATGCATTATTGGAATTTCTTTCCGGCCGCTGATTCGACGCAGGGCCGGGTCCCGGTCTGGGGTTTTGCGACGGTTGCTGAGTCTCGAGCCGAGGGCGTTGCAGAAGGCCAGCGCGTCTATGGATACTTCCCGATCTCGGAAGAGCTGGTGGTGACGCCTGTGCGCGTTTCCGAGCGCGGCTTCATGGATGGCGCGGCGCATCGCCAGGGACTGGCGCCGATTTACAACACATATGCCTTCACCTCGACAGACCCGGCTTATGTCGAAGGCGCTGAGCCGGAGCAGATGCTGTTTCGACCGCTTTATCTGACAGGATGGATGATCTGCGACTTCCTGATGGAAGCGAGCCCTCGCCCCGACGTCGCGCTCATCTCCAGCGCCTCGTCCAAGACAGCCATCGCCGCCGCGCATAGCCTGCAGCGCAGGGGCGTCCGCACCGTCGGCATCACTTCACCCCGGAACGTGGATTTCGTGAAGAATAGCGGCCTCTATGACGACGTGCTGACTTATGATGAGGTCAGCAATTATGACGGGTCGGGTGTTGCGGCCTATGTTGATTTTGTCGGCCGCCCTGAGCTGACCAAAGCCGTGCATCTGGCATGCGGTGAGAACCTCGCGCACAGCATGGTCATTGGCGCGACGGACTGGGAGACTGACCGCGCCCCGACAGCGGATTTGCCCGGCCCGACGCCAACCCTGTTCTTCGTTCCGGACTATGCCGCCAATCGCGCGAAGCAGCTGCCACCGGGCGAGCTAGACGCACGTACCGGCAAGGACCTCGTCGCCTTCTATCCAGTGTCGCGGACCTTCGTGACCCCGAAGATGGTAGAGGGCGAAGACGCGATCACGCAGGCCTGGCGCGATACAGTAGAGGCAAAGGTCCCCGCGGATCAGGGCCTTGTCTGTAAGTTCTAGTTTTCGCGTTCGCGGACCAGGAATACGGTGCGCTGGTTGCGGGCGCGCGCCTCAGGCGTGTCACTCTCGTCCAGGGGGTTTTCTGCCCCAAACCCCCGCGCTTCGATCGAATCGCGGTCGGCGAAAATCGACAACTGATCCCGGATCGCTGACGCGCGGTTCTGAGACAGTTCCAGCACGTCAATTTCGTCCGATGGACCCGCCGCGTGCTGCCTAATCTCGATCTCGTAAGCCTGGCACAGACTGGCCACAGCCGCGAGCGCGTCCATCAACGGCTTGCTCGAATTTGCGACAATCGCCTGGTCGTCGACAAAGCTGATTGCCTGATCGTCCATGGTCTCGAAGAAGGCATTGTCGCAATCAATCAGCGACGGCGTATCACTGAGCGTCAGCAAGGCCTCACCCACACGCTCCGACTGTCCGGTGACGGAAATTGCGTCCACCGCAACGAATTTCGTATCATCATCATTCAGCTGAATGCTGATCGCGTTCAGCGCCGATCTGTAGGCCTCCTGCTTGGTCGCCTCATTGGGTGCCAGTCCATGCAGGACCACAACGTGGTTTTTCACGTCTGCTTCCAGCCAGGAAATCCCCATGGCGGAAAAAGCGTCATCAAGTACTGCGGAGACATCGTCGTTGCGAAACCGCAATTCGATATTGTCGACGACTTGCTGAACGCTGTCGCCGATCATTGGATCTTTCTCGAAAGCATCCCGCGCGTTCCGGAAGCCATCGATGCGACTTGCCTCGCTCGGCGCCAGCCCACCAATCGTGGCTGTCTGACCATCCCAGGCAACCGTGAGCCAGGGAAAGCCCTGTCCAGCGAGACTGCGTCCGATGCGCTGCGCCGTCAGGATGGGCGGCTCTTGCGTCTGCTCGTCCAGTGACGACACTCTCTCCAATTTGCCATCAACGAATTGAAAGAATTGTCCGTCCGGAATGTCGACGCATTGAGAGGCCCTGGCAAAATCAGCGTCGCCGCCAGGACTGCAAGCTGCCAGGCCTGCACCCAATAAAACCGCAATCACGCGCGTCCGCGTTGAATGCATATCTCGCCCCTAATCTGTACTCTACAGCCGAATCCTAACTTCGATTGGGCCATATTGAAAGGGAACCGGTAGGATTACGGTCGATATTCCTCGCCATTCTTGATGACAAATCGGACAGACTTCAGCGCCGAGATGTCCTGCAGCGGATCCGCGTCCAGCACCACCATGTCGGCGAATTTCCCCGCCTCGAGCGTGCCGATCTGGTCCGCCATTTCCAGGTGCTCGGCGGCGATAATCGTCGCAGTGCGGATGGCTTCCTCCGGTGAAAAACCTGATTGGACCATGAGGACAAACTCTTCGGCATTGTCGCCATGCTTGGACACACCGGTATCGGTTCCGAACGCGATATTGACCCCGCCCTCATGCGCACGGCGCAGCATGTCCAGCATGAGTGGGCCAATCGTCGCCGCCTTTTCCCGCGATGGTGCTGGCAGCCAAGGCTGCTCAGTCCAGCCGGCGACGGTCACACCTGCAAGCACTGTCGGCACCAGCGTCCCGCCGGTCTCGCGGAACAGTTCGATTGTCTCATCATCGAGATAAGTGCCGTGCTCAATCGACTGAACGCCGTTTCGCAGCGCTGCCTCGATCCCGCCTTTGCCGTGCGCATGCGCGGTGACCTTGCGCCCCATCATTGCGGCAGTCTCCACAATCGCGGCGATTTCATCGTCGAAGAATTGTTGCTCCAGCCCTGCTCTGGTGTTGGAGAGGACACCGCCCGTGGCTGTGATCTTGATCACATCTGCCCCGGAACGAATGGTCTCGCGGACCGCGCGGCGGCAATCATCTGCGCCGTTACAGGCGTTTGGTCCGGTAAACACCTTGGTCAGCGCGGGCGAAAATCCATTCGCATCGCCATGGCCGCCGGTCGGCGTAATCGCTGCGCCGGATGCCCGAATTCTGGGGCCCGGAACTTTGCCCGCCCGGATCGCATCGCGGAGTGAGAAGATCGCCTCATTAGCCCCGCCCACATCCTGGACCGTGGTAAAGCCTGCCAGCAATGTTTTCTTCGCGTAGGACGCCCCGTTGAGCGCGGCGTCTACGTCGGAATCGCTCAGATAGTTCAACCGCATGGTCGGAGAGAATTCGCTGGTCAGGTGCACATGGCTGTCAATCAGGCCCGGGATCACATAAGACTCTCGCAGATTGATGACCTTTGTAGATGCAGGCTGGTCCTTGAACCCGCGCTCCAGGCTGACGATCCGTCCGTCCTCAATCGTAATCGTGCGGTTTTTCAGATAGCCTTCGCCAGGCTGCGCCAGCACATAGCCCGCTTCGATCACTGTCCTGGATTCCTGCGCGCTGGCGCCTGTGGCCAATGCCAGCCCCGCGAGGACGCCGAGGCAGGCTTTTGCGAATGTTTTCATCGTACTCTCCCGTTTTGCCACACCTTGAACCTCGTCCCTGCATTCTGCAAGCTTGAGCGCGGCGTGGGCCTTGGATTCGCCGGATTCTTCGCCCATGTTCGATCTGTCAGGAAAGGATCTAAAATGAGATCATGGTTATTTGCGCTGCTCTGCGCATTGGCGATACCCACGCATGCGCAAGCTCAGGAAGCCCTTGTCTTTGACCGCCCGGATGCGACGACGGATCAGCTGGTTGAGCAATGCCTGGAGACCGAAGGCGTGAACATGCTCGAGGGCACAGATGTGATCTGCTACAATGCCGCGATCTTTCCCGAACAATTCCTGAAACTGAATGCGCTGCCTGAAGCCAGCCGTATCATTATTACCAGCCCCGGCGGCAACGTCGCCACAGCGCGGGGAATGAGCACAATTCTGGACAATCGCGGCGAGCCAGCGGTGATTGCGGGACAATGCATGTCGGCCTGCGCCATGGTGATCCTGCCAGGTCTGGATGAGGTCCATATTCACCACTCCGCACATATCGCCGTGCATGGCATCACGATGATGGACTACCGCACCTGGTGGGGCTGGCTGAAGAATGATGCGCCGCCAACACCGATCGCCCTGATGTCGGCCCAGCTCGGCTATGACTTCGGATACGTGATGCATCGCAGCGGCGCCGATCACATGCGCGATCACCTGGAGGGTCAGCATGTCGATGTTGAATACATTGAGCGGATCAGCGACAGCATGCTCGACGCGGCCCTCGAATATGAGTGCCGTGTAGACCCGAAAGACTATTGGGGCATGCTCGACGCAGAGCATATTCGCGGATTCCTGGGCGACCGGATCGTCCGCATGGAAGCCTTCGCACAGTCCTGGGATGATCCGAATAATCAGATCTACAGGCAGATCACGGAGCCGATTTCCGATCAGACCTATATTTTCAAACGAGATCTGGAAAACGCTGACTGCTAGCCCCGCCCGCGTTTGCGTCAAAGCCCGAAATCGAAAACCTCTCCCCCTTGCGAGTTGGTTTGACTCGTGCCACTAGTTGCAAATCATTCTCATTTGCAGGAGAACTCTATGTGCTATCATTTCCAATCCAGCGATATGCTTGAATGGCTGAAGACCCAGGTTCGCGTGATCGAGGTCTGGCGCGAAGACGTGGCCAGCCGTCCGGATCTCGATCTGGATATGATTACACGCCTGGAACATCATTATCAGTGGCTGACCGCTGAAGTTGTGAACCTCGAAAAGAGATTTTCGCGGCACTCAGAGCCTCACGCTTTTGGCCACCTGCGCGCGGTTTGAATCAGGCTAGCAGCTCCGGCGGATAAGCCTCGAAGGAATGTTTCAGCACGCCATGATTGAGCAGCGTCTCAGCCTTCTGCGTCTTGCCAGAAGCATCAAAGATGCGGGTCCGTGTCCAGTAATTCTCGGTTCGCCGCCCTTGTGAGAGCGCCACAATCTCGCGGCGGATGAGATAGGGCTCATCGACGAAGATCGGCCCGTCGACATAGCGAATTTCGAGATCCGCGAACAAGCCGATTGCGGGGCCTTTGACCGGAAAACCGGCCATCCGATTGGTGTATTCTGCCAGCACGCTGATCATCTCTGTCGGAATGATCGCGCGGCCCCAGGGCGAGGCGTCTGCCTTGTCATACCAGGGCGAGCGTTCGGTGATCTTCTCGAGCTTTTCTTCGAGTGAAAATGGATAGAGCGCGCCCATATTCTGGTCTGCCGCCATCCGGATCGGCTCATCCTGCTTGCCGATCATGCCGACCGTCAGATCCGAAAGAATGACAAGTTCGCCTGCCGGACGGAGCTTTTCCATTCGCGCTTCGAGCAGGGTCTGTCCATGATCCGGCCCGAGCGTCGCAGACGCTTCCAGAACAGGCGTGCCGTCGGCTTTCTCGGCCCAGCACTCGGCCCGTGTGTCGGAAACGGGTTTCACGAAAGCGCGGACCTGTTCGCCCTCGACCACCATATTCTTGTAGTGGCAGGAAATGCAGCCCTGTTCGAACCAGCACTGGCCCCAAAGGCGGACGAGCAGCGGATCGAACTGACTGAAATGCGTCGGCCCTTCAATTGGCCCCGCTTTGAAGCCAAGTCGCTCAGCTTCAGCGTCATCATGAATCGATTTGTGGCCGCCATATTCCTGCTCGATCAGCATGTTTGCCGGCGCCCGCAGCGGGCCGCTCAGAACGCCGTCTTGCTCAGTGATGGGCGTGTCGAAGCTCATCCTTCCATCCCAGCCTTTCGCGCACAGTCGGCGGCAAATTGCGCCAGCGGCGCGACGCGCGCTTCCATGGTCGCGGCGGCAGCGTTGGAGGCGGTGCCATCACGCACACGGCCAACAATCCCCTGGCAAATCGCCGCCAGGCGGAACGCATTGTAAGCGAAATAGAAGTCCACTTCTGGCAAGCCATCGCGGCCCGTATGCTGGCAATAGAGCGCCGTATACTCTTCCATGGTCGGGATGCCGTAGGCTTTCATATCCTCAATATCAACCAGCGCCCCGCGAGACGGATCGGAGCTTGGCATCACCCAATTCATCAGGTGGTAGGTAAAATCAGCGAGCGGATCGCCCAGCGTGCAAAGCTCCCAATCGAGGACGGCAATCACCTTCGGCTCAGTCGGGTGCAGGATCATATTGTCGAGACGATAGTCCCCGTGAACGATCGTGGTCTTGTCACCATCCGGAATATTCTTTGGCAACCATTCGATCAGCGCGTCCATTTCAGGGATCTTCTTGGTTTCAGACGCGACATACTGCTTGGTCCAGCGATGGGTCTGGCGGGCAATATAGTCGCCTTCCTTGCCGAACCCTTCCAGGCCAGCGGCGCGCCAGTCGACATTGTGGAGATCGGCGAACGTCTTGACCTTGGCCTCATAAATCGCGCGGCGCTCGGCTGGGTCCATGCCCGGCAGCGTCCCATCCCAAAGGATGCGCCCCTCGACACAGTCCATGATGTAGAAAATCGTGCCAACGACGCTTTCATCCATGCAGAGGCCATACGGGCGCGCGACCGGAAACCCCAAGGGATAGAGCGCATTGATGACCCGGAACTCGCGGTCGACCGCATGCGCCGACGGCAAAAGTTTGCCCGGCGGCTTACGGCGCATGACATAGGTCTTGCCGCCCGCGAACAGTTTGTAAGTCGGGTTCGATTGTCCGCCTTTGAACTGCTTGACGGTCAGCGGACCTTCAAAACCTTCGACATTCTCGACCATCCAGGCTTCGAGATTGGCTTCATTGAATTTGTGCGACTCGGCCACATCCTTTGTGCCGGTGAACATTTCTTGCGCATTGCCGCTATGAACCATGGCGCACCTCCCAAGGTGGATAACTCTTCTGCTGTCTGTGTAGCGAAGCCGTCGCGCGCGACAAGTCAGACGCAGGGTCAGCTGTCCTCGCGAAGCGCCAGAATGGCGTCTGCCGCGCCCCTGGCACGCGCTTGCGGCACAAAAATATGATCATG
This sequence comes from Henriciella sp., assembly GCA_041984335.1. GTDB lineage: Bacteria > Pseudomonadota > Alphaproteobacteria > Caulobacterales > Hyphomonadaceae > Henriciella. Next base: position 246,883 of record JBHIYI010000005.1, read on the forward strand.
GTGGAACGCGGCGACGGCGTTGCAGGGTATTCCCGCGTCGGATAGCGCCGCCGCAACCTGCGCCAGAAAGCCGACCGCCTGTAAGTCCGAGTAGACCGTCAACTCAAGCCAGGCCCATCGATTGTCCTCAGGCGTCTCATCGGTCGCTTTTGTGACAACCGTCAAACCCTCTCGCTCCTGGAACAGCATGGCGACGCCGCGCGCATCCTTGAGATTGACGAGCTCAACCCAGGAGGACTGATCCGCTGGAATCGTCTCGAACCGCCACACGCCATCATGCTGTTCGACTTGCAGAGTCGACAGAAGCGTCGAGAGATCGCGTTCGGCCACTATTTCAGGGCCCGCCAGCCAATATCGGTCCGATTGAAGCCTTGCGGCCAGTCGATTGCCGCAACGCCCTTATAAGCGCTGTCGACAGCTTCGCGCAGGTCGGCGCCAGTCGCGGTAACGCCGAGCACGCGGCCACCAACTGCGATCAGCTTTCCGTCACTATCCTTGTCTGTGCCGGCATGAAAGACCGTGACATTGTCCAATGCGTCGGCCGCTGCGACGCCTTCGATGATCGATCCTTTCGCATATGAGCCTGGATAGCCTTCTGTGGCCATCACGACGCAGGCGGTCGGCTGGAACTCATTGATGCCCATCATCTCGGCGATTTCCCGGTGGCCGTGCACCAGGCCGCCTGTGGCGCAGGTGAGGAGCGCCGGAACGATATCTCCGGGCAGGCCCGCCATCAGGACCTGGCATTCGGGGTCGCCAAAGCGGGCATTGAACTCAACCACTTTTGGGCCGGAAGGCGTGACCATGATCCCGACATAGAGAACGCCTTGATAAGGCATGCTTTTCTCTGCCATGCCCGCAAGCAGCGGTTCAACGATCAGAGTCTGCACCAATTCCATGATCCGCGGCGTCACCACTGGCGCAGGGGCATAGGAGCCCATGCCGCCTGTATTCGGGCCTGTATCGCCATCGCCGACACGCTTGTGATCCTGGGCAGGCGGCAGATAAATCGCACCATCGCCATCGGTCAGCACGAAGATCGAGGCTTCTTCGCCCTGCATGAATTCTTCAATCACGATTTCGCTCGATGCCTCACCGAACTTGCCGGTCATCATCGCTTCGACTTCGTTTTCGGCCTCTTCCAGCGTTTCGCAGATGACCACGCCTTTGCCGGCGGCGAGACCATCCGCCTTGATCACATAAGGCGCGTCCATGGTCTCGAGGAAGTCGAGTGCCTCGGTCAGATCCGTGAACCGGCCATAGGCGGCGGTCGGGATCTCGAACTCTCGCATGATATCCTTTGAGAACCCTTTCGAGCTTTCCAGCTGCGCAGCTTTCTCGCTCGGGCCAAACACATCGAAACCGCGGGCCCGCAGCGCGTCAGACAGACCGGCAGCGAGCGGCGCCTCCGGCCCGATCACAATCAGGTCGGGCGAAAGCTGCAGCACCAGTTCCTGCATCTTGTGCAGATCGGTTGGATCGACATCGAAGCAGGGTCCGACTGCATCCATGCCTGGATTGCCCGGCGCGCAGAACACTTCGTCGACGATTTCAGACTTCGCGATTTTCCAAGCGAGGGCGTGTTCGCGGCCGCCCGAGCCGACAACAAGAACTTTCATGCGCGCAGCTACTGGACCGGACGGCTCTTTCGATCAAGTCCCTTTGCAGAGGACGCTCATGCTGATTTCTGGAAAACCAGCTCATCCTGCAAATCGCCGCGTGCATTTGAATCAGACCACGCACCGCGTTTGCAAGACCCGTACAAGACAAGTCCGAACTGCTCTGCCCAGCCTATAAAATCATCCCGCTCAAAGGCGATGGCATGCTCCGGCGTTGTCAGGTCGGTGGTATAATTGTGCTCATCCAGGCGCTGAAACCGCATGCGCGAAACGCCCCGATCGATCTGCGCCTGGGTTTCAGGGGTCATTAAAAAGGCAGTGATGAATGCCCGGCGGCCCGGTTTCAGCACGCGGGCGCACTCCCTCATATAGTGGATCGCGTCATCGGCCTTCAGGTGCGTGAACAGCGAGATGGCAATGCAAAGATCCATGCTCGCATCTTCCGCTGGGAAGCGATATGCGCTGGCGCGCACGACGCCGCCTTTATTATATTCGGTGTTACTGAGATCGGCGTGCAGGAATTGAATTTCCGGGCGCCCGCGGCTGATATGCTTGTTGGCCCACTCGATCGCGGAGGCTGACAGGTCGAACCCGACATAGCGTCCGTCTGCGTTGAGTTTCTCGATCAGCGGGGCAGCAACCCGGCCTGTACCGCATCCAATGTCCAGAACCGACCAGTCGCCCAGCAGACCCGTTCGCTCGGCGATCTGGTCGGCGAAATAGCGCCCGATATGATGATAATGACCGCCGCCCACATTGTGCATCACCCGAAATGGCTGCGGCGACAGCTCGCCTGACACACGGCCCGGCATGTCCTTGAGATCTGCCGCAAGGTTCCAGACGAGACGCATGACCGGACGCGGCACAACGGTTTTGACAAGGTCGCGCAGGGCAGAAAATCGTTTCATATTCCGCGCCTAGCATGGGTATTACGAGAGAAAATCAGCCTGGTGTTTCGATCTTCAATCGCAATTGAGGATGACGTCCGCGCTGCGCGAAGCTAAGCTCTTTAAATGGCTGATTCACCCTCATCCAACATGCCGGAACTCACCGTGTCTGAGCTGTCTGCTGCGCTGAAACGCACAGTCGAGACGGCTTACGACCATGTCCGCGTGCGCGGAGAACTCGGCCGCGTGACGATCGCGCGCTCGGGACACATGTACGCTGATCTGAAAGACGACAAGGCCGTTCTCAATACGATCATGTGGAAAGGGCAGGTCTCTCGCCTGCCGTTCCGACCGGAAGAAGGCCTGGAAGTTGTCGCGACGGGGCGCATGTCGACCTATCCGGGGCGGTCGAATTATCAACTGATCGCCGACGATATGCGCCCGGCCGGTGTCGGCGCGCTGATGGCCCTGCTCGAAGAACGCAAGAAAAAGCTTGCCGCCGAAGGCTTGTTTGATGAACGTCACAAGAAGCCCCTCCCCTTTCTGCCCGCTACGGTCGGCGTCGTGACATCGCCCACGGGCGCGGTCATTCGGGATATCCTGCATCGGATCCGGGATCGGTTTCCCGTCCGCGTGATCCTGTGGCCAGCCCTCGTCCAGGGCGACACGGCCGCCCCGCAAATCACTACCGCCATTCGCGGTTTCAACGCGATGACGGGACCGGACCGACCAGACGTTCTGATCGTCGGGCGAGGCGGCGGCTCGATCGAGGACCTTTGGCCGTTCAATGAAGAAGAGGTTGTCCGCGCCGCGTTCGAAAGCGAGATTCCACTGATTTCCGCCGTCGGGCATGAAACGGACACGACGCTGATCGACTTCGTCTCGGACGCCCGTGCACCAACTCCGACAGGGGCAGCCGAGATCGCTGTCCCTGTCCGCTCAGAATTGCAGTTGCAAATCGGCGATATGGAACAGCGCCTGAAACGGGCTTTGGTCCGATATATCAAACGCGGGCATGACCGGATCGAGGCGAGCCGCTTGCCGCCGCCAAACCGATTGCTCGACAATAAACGTCAGCGCTATGACGGCGTGGCCGACCGCTTGCCTCAAGCGATCCGTACGCTGGTCGAACGTCGACGCGGCAAGCTCGAGACCATAAGCGCCGGACTGATCAGTCCCCGGCAAATTGTCTCTGCGAAGCTTTCCACACTCGAGAACCTGACGAACCGGCTCGGCGCGGGTCTGTCAAAAGCGGCGTCAAACAAGCGCATCGCCTTCTCTCGAACGGCGTCGCGCTTGCGTCCTGAACCCCTGGCAGCAGATGCCAAACGGGCACGGACAGCCCTGAAAGATGCGGCGGGACGCGCACGCCCCGCGCTTAATCGAATTTGGGACGCGAAGAAAACGGCGCTTGGATCGCAAGCGAAGCTCCTCGAAACGCTCTCATACCAGGCGACGCTGGATCGCGGCTATGCGATTGTACGTGATCCGTCTGGCAAACTCCTGCGTTCGGCCAAGGCTGTGACCGCGTCCGAGCAAGTCGACCTTACGCTGTCCGATGGAACGGTCTCGCTCACGCCATCAGGTCAAACGCCAAGACCCTCCCCTCGCCCGGCACCAGCGCCGCCCAAGCCCAAAAAAGCCAAACAGAAGAGTGACGCACCAGATCAGGGCGACCTTTTCTAACCTTCTTCCAATCCGTCTTCCATGCTTGCCCCTGCGGCGGCCCTTTTCGATCTTCAATTGATTGATAAGCTTACCAAAAGCGGTTTTGGGAGACCCGGCAGCATGACCAGATCGATTTGGAATTTCGGCGACATCCTGGATGATAATGCCACGCATTTGGGCCCTGAAGATCCGGCCCTGATTCATGGCGATCGGGTCGTCTCCTGGCCGGAAATGTCGGCCCGGTCGAACAATGTCGCGCGCGCGCTGATTGAACGGGGCGCACAGCCTGGGGATAAGATCGGTTTCTACCTGCGCAACCAGCCTGAATATGTCGAAGGCCTTGCCGCCGCCTTCAAAGCGCGGCTCACGCATGTGAATGTGAATTATCGCTATCTCGATGACGAGCTGTCTTACATCATCGACAATTCAGACAGCGCCGTCGTGCTGTATGACGTTAAGTTCCGCGCCAATGTTGAGCGGGTGCAGGAGCGCCTCAACAAGGTCAAGATATGGGTCGAGATCGGGGGCAATGGCGACGCCCCGGATTTCGCGACGGCTTATGAGAGCCTGGCCAGCAAGGGCGATGGCCGCCCGCTCGATATTGAGCGTTCGCCTGACGATCTAATGTTTCTCTATACCGGTGGAACAACGGGCATGCCGAAGGGTGTGATGTGGTCGCACAAGATCTGGCGGGAGGCCAATCTCGACGGTTTAAAACGCATTTATGGCGCCGCGCCGATGTCCTGGGAAGGGCACCGCACGTTTGTCCAGGAAATCGGCAAACATGGTCGCCAGCTCCCAGCATGCCCGCTGATGCACGGCACGGGCCTGTTCACGGCGCTTGGCGCATTCCTGATGGGCGGCGCGATTGTTACGCTGGAAAACAAGGCGAAATTCGATCCGGAAGAACTCTGGCGAACCGTAGAGCGCAACGGCGTGACTGCGATGGCGATTGTCGGTGACGCCTTTGCAAAGCCGATGCTCAGCGTATTGAATGCGGCGCCCGGAAAGTATGACCTATCCAGCGTCGCGAGCATCACTTCGTCTGGCGTCATGTGGAGCCATGAGGTGAAGCAGGGCCTGATCGAGCACATTCCGCAAGTCGCCCTGATGGACAGCTTTGGAGCCTCTGAAGCGGTTGGGTTCGGTATGTCCGTCACCACCGCCGAAGGCGTTGTCGAGACCGCCAAGTTCGAAATTGGCGAGCATTGCAAGGTCTTTGACGAGAATGATGACGAAATCGAACCGGGATCAGACAAGCCCGGCCTGATCGCCCGCGGCGGCGCGGTTCCGCTCGGCTATTACAAGGATGAGAAAAAATCCGCAGAAACGTTCAGGACGATCAATGGCGTCCGTTACGCCATCCCTGGCGACTGGTGCCTGGTGGCCGCCGACGGGACAATGACATTGCTGGGACGGGGCTCGAATTGCATCAATTCAGCAGGCGAGAAAATCTATCCCGAGGAAGTCGAGGAAGCGCTCAAGGAGCATGACGCCGTCCGCGATGCGCTCGTGGTCGGTGTTCCGGACGACAAATGGGGCCAGGCCGTCACCGGTGTGGTCGAACTGGCCGATGGGGCGAGTGTTTCGGAAGACGAACTCAAAGCCTTCGTGCGAACGCGTCTTGCCGCCTACAAAGCCCCGAAACGTGTACTTGTAGTCGATGATCTGAAGCGCGCGCCAAATGGCAAGGCCGACTATAAAAGCATTCGCGCATTTGCCTATCAGACACTGGGAATCGAGGCCTGAACCGCGTTCAATTCAGCATCGGAATAATACCGGACGAGCAGTCTTTCTGCCCAAAATTACCGCGCGACAATTCGGGGGCTCAAATTCCCTGAAAAATGAACTATATGTTTATCCGTTCAATCAAAATCCCGGCCCGTCTTTTCTGGATGGAAATCTCTGGTCGCTATTACGGTTAACGCCGATCAACCAAAGCCGTTTGCGTGCGCGCAGAAAAAAGAGCTTCCTCCCGATGCCATCCTTGCCAAACTCCGTTCGTGTTGCAGGCTTCATCCTGCTGGCACTGCTTATCTATTTTGTTGGCAGCGCGCTGTTCCGTGCGCCTGCTGAAGAAAGTGTTCCGGTCGACAGCCCGTCCGTCACCTCGGCGGAGCGCGCGGTTCCAAACGTGATCGTTTCGCCGGCAAGGGCGACACCGCACACGATATTCGCGACGCTCAAAGGCAGCACCGAGCCGGATCGCGAAGTCACCGTTCGCGCAGAAACGATGGGCACAGTTGTCGACGCCCGGATTGCCGAAGGACAATTCGTGTCCCGCGGCGCAGTCCTTTGCGGGCTGGATGTGGAGAGCCGCGCCGCGCGGATTACCGAGGCGGAAGCCAGCGTCGCGTCCGCCAAGCTGGATTACGATGCCGCACAGCAACTGGAAGAAAAAGGCTGGACCACGTCCAACAATGCCGCCGCCGCCAAAGCTGCGCTGGACCGGGCCGAGGCCGGACTCGCCGCGGCTCGAATTGAGCTGAACAAGACGCGGATCACGGCACCGTTCAATGGCGTGTTCGAAACCCGCCTCGCCGAACGCGGCGACTTTTTGTCTGTCGGAGCGGCCTGCGGACGTCTCGTCGATCTTGACCCGATCATCGTGGCTGTGGACGCCACGGAAAATCAGCTCGTCGCCATCGATCCTGAAACGCCGGTCAGCGTAACGCTCGCCACGGGCGTCGAAGCGACGGGACGCGTGCGCTATATTGCCCGCACCGCGAGCGCTCAAACCCGGACATTTCGGGTCGAGATCGAGATTCCGAACCCGGAAAACAAGATCGCAGCCGGGCTGACCGCTTCTGTTCAGGTGGGGCTCGGCGACGCGCCGGCAATTCTCATGACCCCCGCTTCGCTCGTGCTTCACGATGACGGACGGGTGGGCGTGCGCTATGTTGATGCATCCGACACGGTGCGATTTACCGAAGTGACAGTCGTCGACGATTCCGAAGACGGCATCTGGGTCACCGGCATCCCCGAAGGCGCAAACCTGCTGGCAGCCGGTCAGGACTTTCTCCGCGAAGGCGTGAAAGTCAAACCGCAACGAGCCGAGGAGCGTTAGACCATGAACGCTCTCATCGATGGTGCAATTGATCGCGCCCGGATGGTCCTCGCCATTCTGCTGGTCGCCCTGATAGCAGGGACGATCACCTATATGAACCTGCCCAAGGAAGCGGATCCGGATGTGCCGATCCCATTCGTGGGTGTGACCATCCCGCTCGAGGGTGTCTCACCCGAGGATGCCGAAAGACTGCTCGTCCGCCCGGTAGAAACCGAGCTGAAGAGTATCGAAGGCGTCAAGCAGATCGATTCCTTCGCGCTTGAAGGCGCGGGTCAGATCATCATCGAATTTGATGTCTCCTTCGATCAGGACCAGGCAGTCCTAGACGTTCAGGAGAAAGTCGACCTGGCGCAGCGCGAGTTCCCGGATGAGGCGCGTGAGCCGATCATTACAGAGATCAATGCCTCGCTGTTCCCGATCCTGAACATCAATCTTTACGGCGACGCGCCTGAGCGCGGTCTGTACAAGATTGGTCAGGAACTGCAGGAAGAACTCGAAGGCCTTGAAGGCGTTCTCGAAGCCCGCCTGCAAGGCGATCGGGAGGAAGTGCTCGAGATTGTCGTCGATCCGGCAAAGCTTGAGGCCTACAATCTCTCCTATCAGGAAATTTTCGCCGCCGTCGCCAACAATAACCGCCTCGTTCCCGCCGGGCGGATCGACATGGGTGAAGGCCGCTTCCCGGTCAAAGTCCCGGGACTGATCAAGACAGCGCAGGACGCCTTTGACTTGCCGGTCAAATCGCAAGGCGATTCCTCGATTACGCTCGCCGATGTCTCGACTGTGCGGCGCACGTTCAAGGACCGCGAGCAATATGCGAAGTTCAATGGCCAACCCGCAGTTTCGATCCAAATCGTCAAGCGCACGGGCGCGAACATTCTCGACACTGTCGCTGAGGTGCGGGAGATTGTCGACGCCCAGCAAACGCGGTGGCCTGATACCGTGAATGTCACGCTGACATCGGACATGTCTGAAATGATCGATAGCCAGCTGGGCCAGCTTCAATCCTCAATCGGTGTGGCTGTCGTCCTGGTGATGATCATCGTCGTCGCGGCGCTCGGCCTGAGATCCGCCGCCATGGTTGGTCTGGCCATTCCCGGCTCATTCGTCATGGCTTTCCTGATGCTCGGAATGTTTGGATACACGATCAATATGATGGTGATGTTCGGCATGGTCATAGCGGTCGGAATTCTGGTCGATGGTGCAATTGTTGTTGTCGAATATGCCGACCGAAAGATGGCCGAAGGGCTGGACCGGAAACAGGCCTACGCCATGGCCGCAAAGCGGATGTTCTGGCCGATCGTTGCCTCATCCGCGACGACGCTCGCCGCCTTCTTCCCGTTCCTGTTCTGGGACAGTCTGGTCGGCAAGTTCATGTCCTACCTGCCGATAACGCTGATCTTCGTTTTGGTGGCCTCGCTGGTCATGGCGCTGATCTTCCTGCCGGTGCTGGGCTCAGTCCTCGGTGGACGCGCAACGTCTGAGACAAATGACGGCCTGGCGGAAGTGTCCGGCGTCGACGGCGACCCGCTGGAGGCACCCGGCTGGTTTGGCCGCTATGCACGCGCGACAAATGAATTGATCAAACGCCCCTTCCTGGTCACCGGCGGCGCGATTGCCGTGATCATGGCCATCTTCATCTGGTTCGGCTCCACCGATCACAAATCCGAGCTCTTCCTCGATGTGGAGCCAGAGCAGCTGTATGTGTTTGTGCAGGCGCAGGGTAATCTGTCAGCGGACGAAGAGTATGAAATCGTCGATCGTGTCGTGGATCGCCTGCTGCCGCTCGATGGTATCGAGTCCATGGCCTCTACCTCCGGAAGCGAGGGGTCCGGGTCGTTCAATTTCGACGGCGTTGGCTCACCGCCGCAGGATACGGTTGGCCGGGTTCTGATTAATTTGAAAGACCGGGAGACGGGCTATGACGGCCGCGTCACGGAACAGAATATTCGCGATGCGCTGGTCGGCGTCCCCGGGGTCCGTACAGAGGTCCAGAAACTCGAACAAGGCCCACCGGTCGGCAAGGATGTGCAGATCGCCATCCGCTCCAATGATGGCGCAGCGCTTCTGGAAGTCGCAGCGCAGGTTCGCGGATTTGTCGACAGCATGGACGGCCTTCGCGAAGTTGAGGATAGCCGTCCGCTGCCAGGGATTGAATACCAGCTCGAGGTTGATCGCGCGCAAGCCGGGAAGTTCGGCATTGATGTCAGCCAGGTCGGTGCTGCGGTTCAACTGGTCACAAACGGGATCCTGGTGGGGCGCTACCGTCCAGACGATGCCCTGGATGAAATCGATATTCGTGTGCGCCTGCCGGAAGACGAACGCAGCGTCCAGGCCCTGGACAGGCTGCGGATCGCAACACCGGGCGGCCAGGTTCCGTTGTCACAATTCGTGACGCGTGTGCCTGCGCAAAAAGTTACCAAGATCGAACGCCGGGACGGGAAGCGTCTCATCCTGGTGCGCGCGAATGCTGTTGTTCAGGGTGAAGGCGCAGCCAAGGTCGCTGAGATCAAGGCGTGGCTGGAGACAGCCAATCTGAACCCGGTCGTCGACGTTCAGTTTGAAGGCGCGGATGAGGATGCTGCAGAAGCTGCCGCCTTCTTCCAGGTCGCGGCGCTGTCCGCCTTGTTCCTGATGGGCATCATCCTGCTCTGGGAATTCAACAATTTCTATCATGTCGTGCTGACCCTTTCCGCAGTTGTGCTTTCGACCGCAGGCGTCCTGATCGGGATCCAGCTGATCCTGCCCTATATCTCGACCTTGATGATCGGTACCGGGATCGTCGCGCTGGCGGGAATTGTGGTGAACAATAATATCGTCCTCATTGACACGTATCAGCGTCTCAAGCGCGATGGCCGGACCAGCGAGGAAGCCGCCATTGCCGCGGCAGCGCAGCGGATCCGCCCGATCCTGTTGACCACGCTGACCACCATTTGCGGCCTTCTGCCTATGGTATTCATGATGAATGTGAGCTTCATCAAAGGCGCGATTTCGTTCGGCGGCATTACCGCTGAATGGTGGGTGCCCCTGGCAACGGCTGTTGTGTTCGGGCTTGGCTTCTCGACCATGCTGACGCTGATCGTGACGCCGGTCTGGCTCGCCGCACCGGCCAAGATCGGGCGCTGGCGCGATCGGATGATCAAGCGAATGCTGAACCGCGATGCGCAGGACGACGACGCGGCGATCGAAGAAAAAGCCTGGGCGGAACCCGGCCCTGACATTCGCCCTGCCGCGGAATAGACCCGCTCAGGTCATATCTGCGTACGGGTTTTCGGTGGGCAAGGAGATCGGATTACGCGCGCCTTTGAGAGAAATCGCAGTTTCCGTCATCAGCACATCGGCATCCGAGATCACTTCTTCGCCGAAGCGATAGATCGGTGCATAGTCGCCCCGGTCAGCGCGTTCGATATAGTCTTTTGATCGTTTGAGCGCCGCCTCCCGGCGTTTGGCATAGTCAGCAAACGCCCCGTTCCCGTGCCGTTTTTCCAGCATCGCTTCGGTGCGATGCGGTGACAGCACGACCCCTGACGCATTGTTACCGCCAAAGCCTTTGGAATTGAGGATCGCCACTTCGAGATCGCCCGGGTCTCGTTTCTGGTGCTCAGGTCCGAGCCGCAACCGGTCCTGATAGACATCATCCGCTACGCCATCCAGCGTCGGAATCCCCGGCAGGATCCCGTGCGCGAAACAGCCCAGCGCGGTCGCCAGCTGATCGCCGCTGGCTGGCGCGATCGTGTGGCCAAGATAAGCTTTCACAGCAATCAGCGGCCAGTCCTCGATCCCGAAGACTTTCGCCACTTGGTCAAAGATCTGAGATTCCGTGACCCGGTTCTGCGGCGTGCTTGACCCGTGCGCCAGGATGATACTGTGTTTCTGAACCGCCTCGCGGCCGGCGACGGCGCACGCGGCAGCGACGGCTTTGGCCATGCTGATATGATTGCCTGGCCCAGGAGCCGTGATCGATTTTTTCGTTCCGTCCGCGTCGACGAACACATCCGTGATCGAGCCGAGGCACGGCGCACCCAATTCCAGCGCCAGGGCGTCGTCCATGAGAATGAAATACTGGCTGGCCTCGCCGATCGTGAAGCCGCAATTGTTGCCGAATGGACGACTGGCACGGCGATAGTCAATTTCGCCCTCGCCATAGATCTTGGTCATATTGTCGTCGGTGGCGAGCGCGCCCATGGTTCCGAACCCATCCATGATTTCAGGCACAACCGGCGCTTCGCTATTGCCGACCATGGCGACGCGAACCTTGCCGGCCTGAATGTCCGAGACGGCGTGGCGCAGATTGGACAGGAAGGTCGCACAGGCCGCGACGGCGCTGCTGGCAATCCCGACATTGGACAGAACATAGGCATTGATAAAGTCGGTTGGCATCGAGTTGATACCCATGACGAGCGACTTGGCGGTGACGCGTTGCCCCATCATCCGGGCCTGGTGCATGCCGCCATAGCCTTCCTTGTCCATCTGGCCGAAGCCGCTGCTGGAATAGACCCCGACCTCGTCCGGCTCGATACAGGCGAGGACATCATCCCAGTCCACGCCGAGCGCGCGCAGAGCATCCGTCGCCCCGAACAGCGCCATTTGCAGACCGCGGGGTTGGAACCGCGAATTATACAGGCTCGCCATATCGAACCCGCGCGGCAGCTGCCCCGCCGCCTTCACCGGAAATTCGCGGGCATTGGAAAGAAAGACGTTGAGATCGCCTTTGATCGTGATCTGAACCCGGTCATCATCATGCGGTTCAATCGTCCAGGAGTCCGGCACCGGATTGGGGAGCGCCGATTTGTCTGCAACCACCCGGATCGTATCTTCGCCCGCGTCGGACACCGGGGAAAAGGCTGCACTGGACTGCCAGTAGAGGGCGTCAACATCGAACCGCTCCGGCTCGATCCGGCGCACCAGCGTGCCACTCAAAACGTCCTCTTTGTAACGCTCCACGACCTGAGCGGCGCTCAGCGTATCGCCGTCTCCATCAATGAACCCCGCCGCGTCGTCAGCCTTCACCAGTCCCATCATGACGGCGAGGCCGACAATCGTGCTGGTCGCTTCCTGCTCAGGCAGGGAGTCTAAGACCATCCGGCGATAGGCCTGATGACCCGATGTACGGCCAGCGGCGTTCACCCCGCCCATGCTGACAATGACTGGAAGGCGCATAAAAGACATCCATTCGCTTTGCGTTGGGTACGCGCCAACGGCGCGGCAAACCGAGACACTAGAAGCTATTCGAGATGCGGCTCAACACCTAATTGCAATCCAAGTGGCAAATCACCCTCCGTCGCGCGATCTTGCACGCGGGCTTCAGTTCGGAAACAATAGCCTATGCAAGACGCGTTGAGAGGCCTTCCCAAAGTCCAGACCCTGCTGGAATCCGATGCTGCAGAGCGGCTGATCACCTTGTACGGGCGCCGCGATGTCGCCGATGCTGTGAGAGCCAGGCTCGACCTCGTCCGGTCCAGGATCATGGCCGCGGGCGGCGCATCGACCAGCCCGGTTTCAGAGACTGACCTGTTTGCTGCAATAGATGCTGACCTGAGCGTTCGGAACGCCAATACGCTGAAACGCGCGATCAACGCCACCGGCATCATTATTCACACCAATCTTGGCCGGGCGCGGCTTGCTCCGGAAGCGATTGAAGCGATGCAGACGGTCGCCGCGAATTACGCGACGCTGGAACTCGCCCTGGAAGATGGCAAACGCGGGTCCCGTCACGCACATGTCGAGACATTGATCTGCCAACTCACCGGCGCTGAAGCCGCGATGGTCGTCAATAATTGCGCCGCAGCGATCCTGTCCTGCCTCAGCGCGCTTGGGAATGGAAAGCAAGTTATCGCGTCGCGTGGCGAGCTGGTCGAGATTGGCGGTTCATTCCGGATGCCGGACGTGATCGCCCAAAGCGGCGCCGTACTGAAGGAAGTCGGCACCACGAACAAGACCCATCTCAGCGACTATGCGCAAGCCATAGACGCAGACACCGCCATTCTGCTGAAAAGCCATACCAGCAATTACAGCATAGTCGGCTTCTCCTCGACGCCCAGTCGGCAAGAGCTTGCGACCCTCGCGCGCAAGACCGGAACCGTCTTGGTCGAGGATCTGGGCAGCGGCGTGCTCATTGACCTCGCGAAATATGGATTGAAGGACGAACCCGTCGTTCGCAACGTGATCGAGAGCGGCGTCGATCTGGTGACGTTCTCGGGAGACAAATTGCTCGGCGGCCCGCAAGCCGGGATCATCGCTGGCAAGCGGGCGCTGGTCGACGCGGTTCGCCGCCATCCGATCGCGCGCGCTGTCCGGATCGACAAGCTCTCTCTCGCGGCGCTGCGGGCGACGCTCGAGCTTTATCGCCCGCCGCATGACCCCGTGGCACGTATTCCGGTCCTGCAAATGCTGTCTGAACCGATTGAAGCGGTTAAAAGCCGAGCTGAGACTCTGGCACGAGCGATCGGTGATGCGACGCAGCTGAAAGCCGAACTCGTGGAGACGACCGCGCGGGCTGGCGCTGGATCCTTGCCGCAACAAGACCTGCCCAGCGTCGCGGTTGCACTCACCCACGACACGACGTCTTCGGATGCGTTGACCTCGCAATTTCGAGGCGCGGAAACGCCCGTGATTGGCCGCATTTCCAGTGACACTTTCCTGCTCGACCTGCGTGCGGTGACGGACCAGGAAGTTCCCATGATCGCAGCAATCGCGGCATCACTTTTCCCGCATGACGCATAAATCTATCGCCGTTATCGGACACGTAGACCACGGCAAGACAGCTTTGGTTGAGGCGCTGACGGGTACAAATACTGACACGCTTGCCGAAGAACGTGCGCGCGGCCTGACGATTAATCTCGGCTTTGCGCACTATCAGACACCCATCGGAACGATACACCTGATCGATGCGCCAGGGCATGCGGACTTTATCCGCACCACTGTTTCGGGACTCAGCGGAGTCGACGCCGTATTGCTCGTCATATCGGCAAGGGAAGGCATTCAGATGCAAACGCGTGAGCATCTGAAACTCGCGCGCTTTCTGGGCATTCACGACCTGACCATCGCGCTGACAAAATGCGACCTGGTGGATACGAGCGACCTTGCTCAACGTCGCGAGGAGATTGAAAATTTTGCGAAGCAGGCCGGGTTTGAATCAGCCTCAGTCGTGACCTGTTCTGCGCGGTCGGAGGATGGAATTCGCGACCTTGAAGCGGCTTTGACATCTGCCCTCTCTCAACCCGCCAACCGGGCCCGCCTCCCGGGATTTTTCCTTCCCATCGATCGCGTGTTCAGCGCCGCAGGAGTCGGCACCATCATCACCGGAACCTTGATCGGTGCTGAGATTGAGATCGGATCCGAAGTCATAATTGGCGACAAGCGTTACGCTGTGCGCGGCGTTCAGGTCGCAGGGCATCCGGTCTCATCAGCTGCGCCCGGAACCCGTGTCGCGCTCAACCTTCGAGGATTGCAACGAGGCGAAGTGAGAAAAGGCGATGTCGCCTGCGCGCCAAACGCTTTCGCCCCTTCGCCGCGATTAGACGTGCTTCTTCGCTCAGGTCATGGCGAGCGCGTTGCCCTGAAGCATATGGATCAGGTGATGATGCTGATAGGCACCGGTCACGTCTCGGCGCGGGTACGGCTCCTCGCCAGTGAAGAGGATGGCGGCGATACGCGCTTTGCGCAGATCGAGGCGCTCCGACCGCTTGTCACATATCGCGGACAAGCATTCGTTCTGCGCAATCCGTCTTCTTCGCAGACAATATGTGGCGGCGAAATTCTCGACCCGGTCGCGCACGGTATTCGCGGGCGGAAGCCTTTGCACATCGCGGTTTTGCACGCCGCACGGACGGGAGACTCGGCCCTCGTCGCGCACGCCCTGGCTGACCGCGACAGAGGCGAGGTCAATGTGCAAGACGTGGTCCGGCTGAGCGGATCCTTGGCGTCCGATATGTCGAAACCCATGGGCGCTGAGTTTCGCATGACCTCTCAAGCGCGCGCCATTCGTGAAGCAGATATTCGACGCGCGCGCGGCGACTTACTGGAGCGGCTTTCAACGCTTCATCATGCGCGCCCGATACGCCCGTTCCACTCAAGCGAAGCGATCAAGACGATGATGCAGCACGTTCCTGAAACAATCTTCGACTCGGCCCTGGGCGATCTGATCCGATCCGGAGAAATCATCGAGCGCGCATCCGGCCTGGCGCATTGTGATCATGACCCACTTGCCGGTATGAACGCGCAGCAGCGGCAGGACTATGCAGCCCTTGCGGCGCGCTTAAAAGAAGTGGGACTGCAGCCCGGGGTGCTTTCTGACGCCGAGCCCACCAGCGCCGAGCAAGCGGATCTGATCGAACTTTTGATCTGCCAGGGTGTCATAGTGCGTCTCTACAATCATGCGCTGCGCCAGCACATTCTCTTGCACACGGATACGGTCAACGCGGCTCGGGATGCGTTGCGGGCGCGGTTTCCGCCCGGAACGCCCTTCACCACGGGCGAGGCGCGCGGCGCGCTCGGAACCAATCGGAAAACCATCGTGCCGTTGCTGGAGCACTTTGACCAAGAATCTATCACCCGCCGCGAAGGCGATATCAGAATTCTGACCTCATAGTCCTGCGCCTTTGCCTCTTGCACCCGGCCGGGACGCGTCTAAGTCTGACCCTGTGCGGAGGCGACTGGAGTCTGGTGGCTTCCCTGGTCTTCAAAACCAGCGACGCGTCGTAACCGGCGTGTGGTGGGTTCGATTCCCATCCGCCTCCGCCAGGCACGTGACGCCGCGCAACTTATGGACAAGTCCGGCAGAGTTCGCCTAGCGTGGTGTCGGAGGTTGAGATGGCGGCACTACCCGGTTTTGAATTGGAAGACCTCGATGGTGCCGGACGCGTCTTTCCGTCGCCGCGACCCAGCCTGTTCTGTTTCGTCAAGGAAGACTGCGAAACCTGCAATATCGCTGCACCGGTGCTTGAGGCGCTGGCCCAGGCGCATGGTCAGGCCGCGAATGTCTGGATGATCAGTCAGACCCGCGAAGGCAGCCTCATCCTGAAAGATCGGCATGGCCTGACGGTACCCGTTCTCGACGACTCAGACCTGAAAGCCTCGTTTGCATTTGGCTTTGACATTGTTCCAGCGCTTTACTGGTGCCCGGACGGCGCTGAAGCTGACACGCAGTTTGAGGCCTTCGTGAAATCCGAATGGCAGGCGCTGGATCAAAAAGTTGCGTCAACGCTGAAAACGGATCTGGCTGATGTCGACTGGGACGCGCTTCCGGACTGGCGCCCTGGCTGTGGCTCCAAGCATCTTGATCCTGACATTCACGATCGTTTGCTCGCCGAAGCTTCGGGCAGCCCGATCCGCGCCCGCAAGATCGAGATCGCCAGCGCCGATGACGTCGCCGAGTTCATGTTTGACCAGGGCTTTTCAGACGGCCTTCCACTCGTCCCGCCGACGCCTGAGCGCGTGATCCGAATGCTCAGCGGGACGAAGCGGTCTGCAAAAGACGTGATCGCGCAAATGCCGCCGAACATGGGCGAGGCCACGGTTGAAAAGATCGCTATCAATGCAGTCATGGCGGGATGCAAACCGGAATATCTTCCCGTCGTCATTGCCGCGATTGAAGCTGTCTGTACCGATGAGTTCAACATTCATGGCGTGATGGCGACAACCATGGGTGCCTCGCCCGTCCTCGTCGTGAATGGCCCCATTCGAGATCGCCTCGACATGAATAGCGGGCTGATGGCGCTTGGTACCGGCAATCGCGCGAATGCGACGATCGGACGAGCCGTTCGCCTCGCCATCCGTAATATTGGCGGCTCGAAGCCGGGCGGTACCGATCGCTCGACGCTGGGCAACCCGATGAAGTTCACCATGTGCTTCGCCGAGCGCGAGGACCGCTCGCCCTGGGCACCTCTGCATGTTGAGCGCGGGTTCAAGGCGGAGGAGTCTGTCGTCACTGCGTTCGCGATGACGTCCGGACCGGTGCACATCGTCGACCAGGAATCACGCGCGCCGGATGAGATCGCTGGCACGCTCGGACTTGGCCTTGAGTCCATGTTCCTGCCCAAATATCACATGATGCCCGTCGACGCGCTACTGGTCGTCTGCCCCGAACATATTGATACGCTGATGCGCGACGGTGTGTATGAGAAGGATCGCTTACGGACACGCATTCAGGACGTCACCACGCGGCCGCTGCGCGACATGGTGGCAAATGAGGTCTCAGGGGCCGGCATGACCCGGGCCGCCGCCGCCAAGCTCGACGACGAGCAACTCGATAAGCGCGTTCCGAAATTTGCCAAGCCAGAGCATATCCATATTGTGGTCGCCGGTTCGGATGCCGGGAAGTTCTCGAGCGCTTATCATGGCTGGGTCACCGGCCCGATGGGCTCGCAATCGGTGTCACGTAAGATCGAAGATGTTTAGAAGAAGGAGGACGAATGACAGTCATTCTGGATCCAACTGACGAAAAGGTGCCAGTGAGCCGGCAAATCACGCCGCGCTCCGGTCAGGTTACCGGTGTGGTTGGCTTGATGGACATTCGAAAACCGAGGGGCGACATTCTGCTCGACGAGCTAGAGCGCCTGCTGGGTGAACGAATGCCGGAGATTGAGATCCGGCGCTATGCCAAGCCTACGTTCACCAAGCCCTGCCCCGATGATTTACGGGCGCAGATGAAGGCCGAGTGTGATTTCGTCGTTGAAGGGTTGGCTGACTGAGGGTCTTGTACGACGTGCAGTATGCACGACACAGTCTGGTTTGAAATCCAGGGCCTTCCGGCAGTCACTATCGCTTCGAGCGAGTTCCATAACGCCGCCGTCACACAGCGCGAAGCGCTGGGCATGAGCGATGCGCGCTTTGTCCTCGTCGATCATCCGATACAGGATGCGACAGATGATGAAATGCGCGCTAAGGCGGCGGCGGTTTATGATCAGGTGGTCGACGCGCTGACCGTATGATCATAATCTCTTCCGATCTGGTCAGCCCGGTTGGGAAACCGGGCTGATCGCGTTTTTGGCGGAATGGGTCTGCCTGACTTTTTGTGGGAGCCGCCGGCTTGCATTCCAATCGACCGCTGCCAATCACGCGCGACCTGGTTCTGCTGGGCGGCGGACATGCGCACGCTCTGGTGTTGAAGAAATGGGCCATGTCGCCGCTGCCTGGCGCGCGCGTGACATTGGTGAATCCAGGCACCAAAGCGCCTTATACAGGTATGCTGCCCGGATTTGTTGCCGGGCACTATGAGAGGTCGGACCTGGACATCGATATGGTTCGCCTCGCCCGTCAGGCCGGGGCCCGCCTGATTATCGACTCTGCCATCGGGATCGACACGGCGGCCAAGACCGTCCAATTGAAATCGCGCCCGGACATTCACTATGACTCGCTCTCGATAGACATCGGCATCACCTCAGCCTTGGGGGACCTTCCCGGCGCTGCAGAGCATCTCATTCCGGCCAAGCCCCTGGGCCGCTTCGCCGACGCATGGACAGCTTTGATCGAGACCTCGCGCGCGCAAAAACGCCCTTCCAGTATCGCAATCATCGGCGGCGGAGTTGCAGGTGTGGAACTCGCCCTCGCCATGGATCATCGCTTGCGACAAATCGGTGTGCGCGGCGATATAAGCCTGATCGAAGCGACGGATTCTATCCTGAACGAAGCCAGCGGCGCGGCGCGGCGTAAACTGGTCTCAGAACTGAAGCGTGCTGAGATTGACGTCATCACTGACGCGGCTGTCACGGCATTTTCCGGCACCGGCGTTCATCTGAACGCAGAGAACGCGGCGGTGCCTGCCGACTTTATCGTCAGCGCTGCTGGCGCAACGCCGCATGCCTGGCTGGCCGAGACCTCGCTCGCGCTTGAAGGCGGATACATTGCGGTGGACGCGGCATTGCGCTCGATCAACACGCCTGGCGTCTTCGCGGCAGGCGATTGCGCGCATATGGCCCACGCACCGCGCCCCAAGGCAGGTGTGTTCGCGGTGCGCCAGGCGCCGATCCTATTTGAGAACCTCCGCGCAGATCTTTCCGGCGGCGCGCTGCGCAACTTCAAACCGCAAAAATCCTATCTCAAGCTGATCTCGACGGGACGAAAATCCGCGGTCACGGACAAGTGGGGAATTGGCATCGCGGGGAAACGGATCTGGCGCCTGAAGGATCGCATCGATCAGGCGTTCATGGAGCAGATTCGCCATCCGACTAGGATGGATCCTCCGGAACTTCCTGCTGTTCGCGCATCGGGCCTCGACGAGGTCTACGAGGCGCACATGGCGCAATGCGGTGCGTGCGGTGCCAAAGTCGGGCAGGATACGCTGGAGCAAGGCCTCGGCAGTGCGCCCGACGCATCGCTCGAAGATGCAGCAATCATCAGCCATGGCGAGAACGCACAAGTCTTCAGCACCGACCACTTGCGCGCGTTCAATTTCGATCCGTACACGCTTGCCAAAGTCGCCGCCATTCATGCCCTGGGCGATATCTGGGCGATGGGCGCGTCTACGGACGCGGTGCTTTCTCACATTATCCTTCCGCCGCTATCCGCGACAAAACAGGTCGAAATGATGCGGGAGATTCAGGCAGGCGCCAGTGAAGTCTTCTCGGCCTGCGGGGCGACAATTTCCGGTGGCCATACCAGCAGCGGCGCCGAGCTTACGATCGGCTTTTCAATTGTCGGAAATCTCGACCGCCCGCCGATCACGCAGTCCGGAGCATCCCCCGGTGATTGCCTGATCCTGACCAAACCTATCGGGACAGGCGTGCTGCTCGCTGCAGAGATGCAGCAACGCGTTGACGGCGACCACTATCACGCAGCCCTGTTGAGTATGTGTCGGTCGCAGGCCGAGGCGTCACGTCTGCTGCGGGATTGCGCCACGTCACTCACAGATGTTACCGGCTTCGGCCTCGCCGGTCACTTGCTCAACATCCTCAAAACATCCGGCGCCGCGGCGCGATTGGACCTTGAACATATTCCGCTTCTGGACGGCGCTCTGGCGCTTGCAGAGAAAGGCGTTCGTTCGACCCTCTGGCGGGCCAATGCCCGGCGCGCGGCGCAGATGACGATGAACGCCTCACCGCGAACCGATCTTCTCTTCGACCCGCAGACCTGCGGCGGTCTGCTTGCGACCATTCCTGCCGCAAAAGAGGCGAGCGTTTTCGACGCATTCAGGGCTGCGCATGAGCCGATCTGGAAGATTGGTGACATCACCCCAGGCGCGCCGCATATTTTGGTGCGGTAAAAAATAGATGAGGACCCACAACCCATGAACAATGATGCCATGATCGAATACTGGAACGGCGCGGCCGGTCAGAAATGGGTCGACCAATCCGACCGGCTGGACGCGATGCTCGCCCAGTATGCGGACGGTGTGCTTGACGCCGCAGCGATACAGCCCGGCGAGCGCGCCCTGGATGTCGGCTGCGGCGCAGGGGCGCTGACGCTCGGTGCGACCGCGCGCGCGGGCGGAACCGCAGGATCGCTGGGTGTCGACGTCTCCGCGCCGCTTCTGGCGCTCGCACGAAAGCGCGCCGCAGATGCCGGCTCGCCGGCGACATTTGAGCAGGCGGATGCCAGTACATATGCAAGCGATGATCCGCTTGATCTCATCATCTCGCGCTTTGGCGTCATGTTCTTCGACGAACCAGACGCTGCCTTCGCGAATATCCGCGCGCAGGTACGGTCGGGTGGACGCCTGGCCTTCATGTGTTGGCAGGCCCTCACGCTGAATGACTGGGCCTTCGCACCCTTCCAGGCGGCCTTGCCCTTGTTGAAGGAAGCGCCGCCCACCCCCGATCCGACGGCGCCCGGACCTTTTGCCTTTGCCGACAAAGACCGCGTCGCCTCCATCCTGACCAAAGCGGGCTGGCAGAACGTCTCGATCGAGCCATTCGAAACCGATATTCAATTGCCGGGCGAGACGGTCGAAACCAGCGCGCAGTTCATGCTTCAGCTTGGGCCGTTGTCGCGATTGATCGCAGAACAGAATCTCGACGCGCAAACCATT
Organism: Henriciella sp.; assembly: GCA_041984335.1. Lineage (GTDB taxonomy): Bacteria > Pseudomonadota > Alphaproteobacteria > Caulobacterales > Hyphomonadaceae > Henriciella. The sequence continues at coordinate 268,087 of JBHIYI010000005.1, forward strand.
CTGGATGCGGTCATGGACCGGCTTGCGGGACATACCCAATCCGATGGTCGCGTGACCATGAAATCGGCCTGCTGGCTGGTTCAGGCTGAGGCCTAGTACGCCCGATTTATTACAGTTGCCCTTGCCCGATCCGATGGAGCACCTATGGTCGCCACAGTCGTAACGCCGGGGGCCTCCGATGAAGAATTCACTGCTCGCATTCGCAACATTGTCCATCGCCGCAATTGCAGGCCTGGCTGAGGCGCAGGAACGCGGATATTACCAATCACCCGCCCTGCACGCGGACACGCTTGTCTTTTCAAGCGAAGGTGACTTGTGGCGCGCGAATGCTGCGGGTGGCACAGCCGTGCGGCTGACAACGCATCCGGAAGTCGAGACGTCACCTGTGCTGTCGCCAGACGGCAAATGGATCGCGTTCCAGGCAAGCTATGACGGTCCGTCTGAAGTCTACATGATGTCCGTCACAGGCGGCACGCCAAAGCGCCTGACGCATGAGGGCGGCGGCGCGACAGTGCGCGGCTGGATCGACAATGACCGCGTTCTCTATCGCACGACCAGCATTTCCGGTCGCATCCCGCGCATCCTGCGAACCGTAGACCATCGCAGCTTGAGCACGTCCGATATTCCCTATGACAATGCCGATCTTGCGGCGATTGACGGGGACAATGATCAGATCTTCTTCACCCGGTACGGCCTGTCCATGTTTTCGGACAATGCAGTGCTGTATCGCGGCGGGCGCATGGCGCAGCTCTGGCGGGGCGATCTTGGCGGCGACGGTGAAGCGGTACGCCTGGCGGCTGATTTCGGCGCCCCGATCCGCCACCCCATGTATGCCAATGACCGGGTCTATTTCATCAGCGACAAATCGGGCGCAGACAATATCTGGTCCGTCGACCGAAATGGCGGCGATGCGCAGCAGCACACCGATCGCCAGCAATGGCAAATCCGCACCCCGCAGCTGAGCGAGGATACAATTATCTTCCAAAGCGGCGCCGACCTGTTCACGTATAGCCTGAGCAGCGGCGAGACCGAACAGATCGACCTGTTCCTGATGAGCGACGGCGATTATGGGCGCGAGCGCTGGATCGATGAGCCGCTTACTTATCTCGAAAACGCGCGCATGAACCCGCAAGGCGATGCGGTTGTGGTCACTGCGCGCGGGCGGATGGCCTCGGCATTTACAGGGCAACGCCGACGGATCGACCATCAATTCCCGAAGGAACAGCGCGCCCGGTCCGCCGCTTATAGCGGCGACGGCGAGTCTATCTATGTCATTCTCGACCACGACGAGTCAGGCGATATCTGGCAGTTCCCGGCCAATGGCCAGGGCGATCCGGTCCAGCTGACGAGCGACACCGATACTTATATCTGGGGGCTCTATCCGTCGCCGCACGACAATACGCTGCTCTATTCCGACAAGGGTGGACGTCTCTTCAGCTTGGACCCGGAAACACGGCGAAGCCAGCTGATCGAGACCACGACCAGCGGCAGTGATTTCGCGTTCTTTGACTTTAACTGGTCGTCTGGCGGGCGCTATGTCGCTTACACCTATTATGACGACCGGGCGATGCGACGGGTCGGGCTGTACGACACCGAGACCGGACAGAAAGCCGTCGTCACGACCGGAAAGTATGAGTCCTTTGCGCCTGCCATTTCTGCCGACGGCGCCTGGCTCTACTTTATCTCGAACCGGAATTTCAACGCCTCTCCCGGCTCGCCCTGGGGGGACAGAAATATGGGACCGGCCTTCCAGTCGCGCGGTTTGATTTATGCCGTCCAGCTTGATCCGGACGCGGCCTTCCCGTTCGACCCGCCCAGCGAACTGACAGGCGCTGACGAGTCTGAGACAAACGGTGCCGATGAAAACGGCGCGGACGACGATAGCGCTGAAGCCGATATCAATTTCAACGGACTGTCATCGCGGCTTTATCAGGTGCCGGTTGATGCCGGGAATTTCGCTGCGCTGGCGGCAACCTCAAAGCACCTCTTCGTCGTCTCAGTCGATGGCGGCGCGTCTTTGCACCGTCTGAGCTTCTCGCACGAAGATCCCGAGCTTTCCGAATACGTTTCGAACGTCCAGAGTTTCGAACTCTCTGCCGACAGAAAGAAACTGTTTGTGCAGACCGGAAATGGGCGAAACCCGAAATTCGTCATCGTCCCGTCGGACAAGGATTATCCTTCAGATACAAGCAATCAGACCATTCGTCTGTCGGATTGGACGCTCAAGATCGATCCGCGAGATGAGTGGCGACAGCTGGTTCTCGACGCCTGGAGACTGCACCGCGACTTCGCCTATGATCCCGATTTGCGCGGGGTCGACTGGAACGCGGTGCGCGAGCGCTATGTCCCCTTGCGGGATCGGATCGGGCATCGATCCGAGGTCAACGACCTGCTCCGCCAGATGGCGGCGGAGCTCGGCATTCTGCACAGTCAGGTGCGCGGCGGCGATGCGCCTGAAGACGCAGAAAGCGGCGAGCCGGGCTTTCTCGGCGCGACCTACACGCAGCGGCCGAATGGACTCGAAATCACCCACATTTATGCCGGCGAAGCCGACCGGGTCGAGACGCTCGGCGCGCTGGACCAGCCAGGGATCGACGTGGCGGTTGGCGATATCATACGCGCCGTCAATGGCACTCCGGTCCTGACGCAAGCCGAGCTTGCCAACGCGCTGACAATGAAAGCCGGGGAAGAAATCCTGCTGGACCTGCTGCGTGGCCGCGAGGCCCGCCAGGAAATCGTCACGCCGATGAACAGTCGCCGCGCCGCTGCGCTGCGCTATAGCGACTGGGTCGAGCGCAACCGCGCGCGCGTCGCCGAGCAATCGGGCGGCAAGATCGGATACATGCACTTGCGCGCCATGACGTCTTCAGATCTCGCCAGTTTCGCGCGCGATTTCTACGAGCATCACGACAAGTCCGGGCTGATCATCGATGTGCGCGGCAATAGCGGCGGCAATGTCGACAGCATCATCCTTAGCACGCTGCTGCGCCAGGCCTGGGCGTTCTGGAAGTCTCCGGCCGGAGGTCCCGCGACGACCAATATGCAGCAGACGTTCCGCGGGCATCTGGCGGTTCTGATCAATGAAGGCACCTATTCGGACGGCGAAACCTTCGCGGCCGGGATCAAGGCGCTTGATCTTGCTCCCACCATCGGAACCCAGACGGCCGGTGCCGGGATCTGGCTATCGGACCGCAACCCGCTAAGCGATCGCGGACAGGCGCGCATCGCCGAGTTTGCCCAGTTTGGCGCCGATGGCCGCTGGCTGATCGAAGGCCGGGGCGTGTCGCCGGAAATCGAGGTGATCAATCCACCACGCGCCACGTATGCCGGCGAAGACGCGCAGCTCGCGCGCGCCCTGTCCTATCTCGGCGACAAGATCGAAGCCGAGCCGATCCCCGATCTCACCCCGAACCCGCTCCCCCGCCTCGGCGTGACCGGAGAGGATGTGGAATAGGGATCGAGCCTGCTCCCTGCGAGCGGGCCGTGAACGACTACATTGTGAAGAAAGATGGTGCCCGGGGGCCGAATATTGAAAATTTCCTCATATCGGAACATAGCGCTTCTTCAACACTCTGTTTAAATGACATTTTCTGAATTCAAGCTCCTCATACGAGAACATAGGAATCCAGACCTTCACAAGCCCAAGGGTGGACTGTAGGGTGGGCAATAGTTAAGAAAATAAGGTGGACTGTGCTCTATAACGCTCTCAATGCAATGAAGGCAAAACAGCTCGATGCGGGCAAGTTTAGCGATGGTCATGGGCTCTGGCTACACAAGCGAGACAAGCATCGAGGCAAGTGGTTTGTGCGCCTGGTCATTCGTGGCCGCAGAAGAGAAATGGGCCTTGGCCCCTACCCCGATGTGAGCTTGGCCGAAGCGCGGGAACTCGCCGCGAAAGCCAGGCGAAAAGTTAGAGCAGGTGTTGACCCAATTGAAGAGCGCGCTGCTCTGCGCTTCAAGCCGAAGCGTATGACCGTCACGGAAGCCATCGAAAGCTGTTTTCAGTCGCGACAGGCTGACCTGAAAGGCGATGGCAAGGCAGGCCGTTGGATGTCGCCACTTCGCAATCACGTGATTGGAAAAATCGGCAATCAGGCCATCGAAAATCTGGACCAGCATGTGCTTCGTTCGACCTTAGAACCGATTTGGCATGAGAAGGCCGATACAGCGCGAAAAGCACTCAACCGTCTCAACCTGACGCTTCAGCATGCTGCTGCTCTGGGTTTGGATGTAGACCTGCAAGCCACCATGAAAGCGAAGGCGCTTCTTGGAAAGCAACGACATGTGAGCAAACATGTTCCGTCAATGCCGTACCAAGATGTGCCTGCGTTTTACGAGTTCTTATGTCAGAAAGAAGCGAGAACCGCGCTTGCGATGCGATTCTTGATGCTAACAGTGGCTCGCTCAGGCGAAGTGCGTCATGCTCATTGGGATGAGATTTACGATGATATTTGGACCATTCCTGCGTCACGCACCAAACAAGGCACTCAACACCGAGTGCCGCTTTCCAACGAAGCCCTGGTGGTATTGGAAATCGCGAAGCGCACTCGCATGAACGACATGATCTTTCCCTCACAAAGAGGACGCCCTCTAGCCGATCCAATGATGTCAAAGTTTATGAAAGATAACGGTTTTGATGCTCGCCCACATGGATTTAGGGCGACATTTAGAAGTTGGTCCGAGGAGAAAACGAATTCGACTTGGGAGACCAAAGAACTGAGCTTGGGGCATTCGGTTGGGAACAAAGTCGAGCGCGCTTATCAACGCTCAGATTTGTTGGACAAACGCCGTGTGCTATTGAACGAATGGGCTGATTTTCTTCTTGCTCGAACGCCTGATTTATGAACGCGACGCCTGCTAATTGATGTTCCCATTCGCTGTGTCTCCCAAATTAGGTAGAGTAACAGAAGGAAGGATCGCCCGAAATCGGCCACCTGGAAAACTTAATCGGTTTTGAAGATCCATGGGTTCGTTTTGCTATTTAAGAATCTTCTTCCACAACCTTAGCAGCATCGATCAAGAGAGACGCTCGTGTAATATAGAGAGCGCGAAATCTTCGCTCAAAGATTCGCCCGAACTCGAACGTCCGTCCTGGCCTGCCTGATCCGACTGGCCCAACCGTAATACTCAGGATCGACGGTTTGGCATGCTTGGATTAGGTGGTCTGGCTTTGGCCGTAGAATCCACCGGCATTTTTGTATATAAAATTTTTTGACATATACAAATTTAGGGCTTTAGATGCCGGACTCATTCTTTAGCCAGTATCGACGACACCAAAGGAATTTGTGATGACAAACGCTGCCGCGAGATTGGCCTGCCTGATCTGACTGGCCCAACCGTAATGTTAGGATCGACGGTTGGTTTGTAGCGGCGTTCATGCCGCCTCCAACCTATAAGGCGGCATGAAGGTCGCGGGCAAGATGGTTCT
>JBHIYI010000006.1:0-187552 GCA_041984335.1 Henriciella sp.
TGAGCTGATCCAGCCGATCGCCATGGACCAGGGCCTGCGCTTCGCCATCCGCGAAGGCGGCCGCACCGTCGGCGCCGGTGTCGTGGCATCTGTGAAAGCTTAAGCCTCACATCAGACCAAATCAGAAGAGCCCGCCTGAAACCAGGCGGGCTTTTTTGTGCTGAGATCGGGCGTTCCCAGCAAGATTATTCCGATCTCAATCGCTTCCGGACGCAGTTTGTGTCTTGAGCGTGCGCACCGTGCATGGTGTACCTGATTCCAAAGTCTAACAATCTAGACGTTATTTTGAGCCGGGGAGGCACATTTGACTGAAGCTGTCGCTGATTCTGCGAGCGCGAAACCTCGTGACACGAGTTTCTTTGGCCATCCAAAAGGATTGGCCATCCTGTTCTTCACTGAAATGTGGGAGCGCTTTTCCTATTACGGGATGCGTGGGCTGCTGATCCTGTACCTGACGCAGCACTTCCTGTTCTCGGACGAAAAATCCGCCGTCATGTATGGTGCCTATACCGCGCTTGTTTATGTCATGACGATTATCGGCGGAACGCTGGCGGATCGGTATCTGGGACAGCGCAAGGCGGTCACGTTCGGCGCCATTCTGCTCTGTCTCGGCCATTTCGGCATGGCGTTCGAGGGGAGTGGTTCGAAGGAATACATTGTCACGAATGGCGCCGAGATCGAGTTGCTGGATGAAGGGCGCGGCGACAACCGAAAACTCTATGTCGATATTGATGGCGCTGAGCGCCGTGTGACTTTTGGAAACGATGGCAGCATCAACTTCCTTGAGACCGCCGACGAACCCACCGCCAGCGTCTATCAGACCATTCCGGCAGACTCTTACTCTACGCGGGTTGAACGGCAACAGACTTTCACGCTGATCCTGTACTTCTCTCTCGCGCTGATCATTGCCGGCGTCGGATACTTGAAAGCGAATATTTCAACGATTGTCGGCGCCCTCTACGAGTTTGACGACCCGCGCCGGGACTCAGGATTCACGCTGTTCTATATGGGCATCAATCTGGGCTCATTCCTGTCTTCGATTACCTGCGGCATACTCGGTATCGTCTATGGCTGGCAGTATGGCTTCGGCCTTGCCGGAATTGGCATGCTGGCGGGTCTCGCCGTGTTCATCTGGGGGCAGAAATATCTCGACGGCAAGGCAGAGCCGCCAAATCCTGATGTTCTCAAGAAATCATTTATCGGGCCGATCAATATTGAGCTGGCCTGCTACCTTGCCGGACTCGCGATTATCGCTGTGGCAATGGCGATTGTGATGAATGCGGAGATTATCCCGGATTGGTTTGTCGGAAGTCTTGGCATCCTGATTTTCATCGGACTGGTGAGTTACTCCTTCGCGCAGCTGCAGGGTACCGAGCGCAAGCGCATGTTCGCGGCGATCTATTTTGTCCTGGCGCAGATCCCATTCTGGGCACTGTTTGAGCAGGCTGGCTCATCGTTGAACCTGTTTACGGATCGTCTGGTCGACAAGACCATGTTCGGTGTGAACGTGCCCGCGCCGGTCTTCCAGGCGCTGAATGCCGGGTATATCGTGATCTTTGCGCCCATTCTTGCCTGGCTCTGGATATGGCTGGCGAAGAAGGGAAGAGAACCATCGACGCCGGTTAAGTTCGCGTTCGGTGTATTCCTGGCAGGTCTTGGCTTCCTGTCGTTGGTGGCTGGCATCGGAGCATCCGGGACGGCGGGGCTGACCGCGGTTTACTTCATTTTCCTGATCTATTGGGTGCACACAATGGGTGAGTTGATGGTGTCACCCGTCGGGCTCTCAGCTGTGACCAAGATGGCGCCGGCGCGCGTGGTGGGCATGACGATGGGGGCCTGGTTCCTCTATTCAGGTCTGTCCAATTATCTGGCGGGCATTATCGCGCGCGGGACGGGCGCGGAAACCATCGGTGGACAGATCACTGACGTCGCCGCCGCCAAGGCGAATTATGCCGCAGTCTATTCCAATGTCGGCTATGTCGCGATGGGGATCGGCGTCGTTATGCTATTGATCTCGCCGATCATCAAATCGTGGATGAGCACAGATGTTGGCGCCGTTGATTCGGTAGACGACGAGCTGCGGGCGAGCGGCGAAAAACCCGCTTAACCCGCACCGCCGACGGTGAGGCCGCCGACTTTCAAAGTCGGCTGGCCGACGCCGACGGGAACTGACTGTCCTGCTTTTCCGCAGGTGCCGACGCCGTCATCCATCGCAAAATCATTTCCGATCATTTCGACCTGGCTGAGCGCTGTCGGGCCGTGTCCGATCAGCGTCGCATTCTTCACCGGCGCGACCACTTTGCCGTTTTCGACCAGGTATGCCTCGGTGCACTGGAAGACGAAATTCCCGGACGTAATGTCGACCTGGCCACCGCCAAAATCGACGGCCCAGATACCTCTCTTGATTGATGACACAATCTCTTTCGGATCATCCTTGCCGCCCAGCATGATCGTGTTCGTCATCCGCGGCATGATCGTCGCGTCATAGGATTCGCGGCGCCCGTTTCCAGTTGGTGCAACGCCCATCAGGCGGGCATTCTGGCGATCCTGCATGTAGCCCTTGAGCACGCCATCCTCGATCAGGACGGTACGATTCGTTTGCGTGCCCTCATCATCGATGGAGAGCGAGCCGCGGCGGGCGTCAATTGTGCCATCATCGATCACGGTCACGCCTTTGGCGGCGACCTGCTCGCCGATGCGTCCGGAATAGACGCTGGTGCCTTTGCGGTTGAAATCGCCTTCCAGGCCATGCCCGACCGCTTCGTGCAGCAACACAGCTGGCCAGCCAGGCCCGAGAACCACTTCCATTTCGCCCGCAGGCGCCGGAATGGATTCAAGATTGACCTCGGCTTTTCGTAGAGCGCGCATGGCGAGGCCCTGCCAGCGTTCCGGCGCGATCCACTCGTCGTAAGCTGCACGCCCGCCAGCGCCGGCGGAGGCTGATTCGCGGCGACCGTTTTGCTCCAGCGTGACGGAGACGTTCAGACGGACCAATGGACGAATGTCGTGGAAGGCTTCTCCGGCTGGGCGGAGAATATCGATTTGCTCATGGCTCCCGGCCAGGGAGACCGACACTTGAACTACGCGGGGATCTTTCGCGCGGACCCAGGCGTCGATTTCGGCTAGAAGACCCGTTTTAACTGTAAAATCTGGGGCCTCTGTTGGATCAATCGGGGCGTAGAGCTGGCGATTGGTCGGCACGGGACCGGTATCGAGCGATCCGGTATAGCCGCGTTTGGCCTGGCGAGCCGTGTCAGCTGCGCGGCGAATCGCTGCGAGAGACAGCTCGCCGGAATGGGCATTGCCGCTGGCTTCGCCGGCAACCACGCGCAGACCGAATCCTTGGGTTGTGTCATACGTCGCCGATTTCAAGCGTCCGTCATCAAAGACGAATCCTTCAGAGCTGGAGCGTTGAACATAAATATCGCCATCATCTGCGCCGCTGGCAGCGTCAGAGAGGAGGTGGGCGGCGTCTTGTGCGTCGAAGGGCAGGGGCGTGTAAGTCATGCCCGCTATGTGACGATGCCTTGGCGGGAGATCAAGCGCTTCGTTGGGGCAAAGCTGCCTAACTCACATCTTCCACCTTGAATCGGTTGAGCTGGCGTTCGGCGAGATCCCAGCCGGGGTTGAGCTCCAGCGCGGTGACAAAGTCATCATACGCACCGGGCACATCGCCTGTATTTTCGCGGGCAATCGCACGATTATAGTGGGCCGCAAACAGGTCCGTTGAATTCAGGTCCACAGCTTTGTTCAATGCGGCAAGTGCCAGGTCGAAATCCTTGCGATAGATCAGCGCCGCGCCCTTATTGAGATAGGCGGCGCCCATATCAGGCTGTAATTCCAAGGCTTTTGCATAGTCGGCCAGCGAATCTTCGTAAGCGCCTTCGCGCATGCGTAGAACGCCGCGATTCACGTATGTTGCGGCGCGATTCTCCCGCGTCATCGCCTGTTCGCGCAGCGCCCTTGTGCAGACCTCGTCGGCGGCCCTGAAATTGGAATAGCGGTTCTTGGTTTTCTGGTAGCATTCGCCGCCAAGGCCTTTGCCAATTACGAATACCTGAGCGGACGCCGTTTCCGCTGCGAGTGCGGTAGCAGCTGCGGCAATCATAAGTTTGATCTTCATGACGAACCTCCTTTTCTTAACCATACAATAAAGCGCGGGATTTAGCGAGCGAGTGCGACATTTTATAAGAGCTGGTTGTATTGGGTAGACCTGCGCGTCTGTCGTATATATGGCATCAGCCAAGACTGGATGGAGTGACTCTTGCGTTACATCTTTGCGTGGATCTCTGCGGTGCTGATGACCGGATCGGCATTCGCTCAAGAACTAGTTGGGCAGCCGACCCCTGGCGCCCTTGGATTTCAACCTGCCGCGACGCGGATCATGGAGCGTGTGAACGATTTCCATAATTATCTGCTGTGGATCATTATTCCGATTTCGATTTTCGTTCTCGCGCTGCTGATCTGGGTATGCGTGCGCTATAATCGACGCGCCAACCCGGTCGCGCGGAAATTCAGCCACAATACTACGATCGAAGTGATCTGGACGGCTGTGCCGGTGATCATCCTGGTTGCGATTGCCGGGCCATCATTCTCAAACCTGTTCTATCAGGAGAATGAGCCGGACCTGGAAATGATCGCTCAGAGCGGCGATCTCGATGATCCGAATATCTTTGTCGATGCGGCGAGAGAAGGCTGGATCACCGTCAAGGCTGAAGGCATGGGCAACTGGGCCTGGACCTATTACTATATGGATGAGGTCGATGCGGACGGTTACCCGGTGCAGTACGTGTCAAACGGCATTCACTTCGGTTTGCCGACAGACCCGGCACCGACACCAGAGAAGCCGCTTTATCTCGCCACTGATTATCCGATGGTCATTCCGGTGAACCGCTACATTCGCTATCAGACGACCTCGGACCGGGTGATTCACTCGTGGACCGTGCCAGCGTTTGGGGTCAAGACGGACGCCGTTCCAGGCCGCCTGAACGAGGGCTGGTTCCTGGTTGAAGAGACAGGTGTCTATTACGGACAGTGCTCAGAGCTGTGCGGCAAGAACCACGCCTTTATGCCGATCGAAGTGCGCGTCGTGCCACAAGACCAGTATGATCGCTGGATTGAGGTGATGAAGACCGGCGATATCGATGCGGCGACGCAACTCGTACAAGTTATTGACTCGGACGGTGAGGATACGCGCCTCGCCTCGGTCGAGTAAGAGAGGGATTTAGATCATGCCTATGGATCAAGTTGCTGCTCACGATCATCACGATCACGACCACAAGCCCGGGTTTTTCGTCCGTTGGTTCTTTTCGACGAACCACAAGGACATCGGGACGCTGTACCTCGTCTTCGCTCTGGTGGCGGGGATTGTTGGCTATTCGCTGTCCGGTCTCATTCGCTGGGAACTGGCAGAGCCGGGCATTGGGCCGCTCACCGGTATCGTTGAAATGCTTTACGGCACAAGCGGTCCGCAAGCGATTGAGCAAGCCAAAAGTTTCTACAACACGGTGATCACCTATCACGGCCTGATCATGATCTTCTTCATGGTTATGCCAGCGCTGATCGGTGGATTTGGCAACTGGTTTGTGCCGCTGATGATTGGTGCGCCAGACATGGCGTTCCCGCGGATGAACAATATTTCGTTCTGGCTGACCGTCGCAGCATTCATTCTGGCCTGTATTTCCATGCTTGTGCCGGGTGGTAATGGCGTCAACGGGTTTGGCGGCGGCTGGGTGCTATACCCGCCATTGTCGAGCTCCGCGGGGCATGCAGGCCCATCAATGGACCTGCTCATTCTCTCGCTTCACACCGCCGGTATTGCGTCCATCCTGGGGGCGATCAACTTTATCGTCACCATCCTGAACATGCGCGCGCCGGGCATGACGCTGCACAAGATGCCGCTGTTTGCCTGGTCACTTCTGGTGACGGCTGTCCTGTTGCTGCTCGCGCTGCCCGTCCTTGCCGGTGCGCTGACCATGCTGCTGACTGACCGTAATTTTGGATCGCAATTCTTCGATCCGTCCGGCGGCGGTGATCCGATCATGTTCCAGCACCTGTTCTGGTTCTTCGGACACCCTGAAGTCTACATCATGATCCTTCCTGCCTTCGGCCTGATTTCGCACATTGTCTCGACCTTCTCCAAGAAGCCGATCTTCGGTTATCTCGGGATGGCCTATGCGATGGTCGCGATCGGCGCGATTGGCTTCATCGTCTGGGCCCACCACATGTACACGGTCGGCATGCCGTCTGACATGAAAGCCTATTTCGTGGCAGCGACCATGGTCATCGCGGTGCCCACGGGGATCAAGATCTTCTCCTGGATTGCCACAATGTGGGGCGGTTCGATTGAATTCTCGGTCCCGATGGTCTGGGCGATTGGATTCATCTTCCTGTTTACCGTTGGCGGCGTGACCGGCGTCGTGCTGGCCAATGCTGGTATCGACCACGCACTGCACGACACATATTACGTTGTCGCGCACTTCCACTACGTGCTGTCGCTCGGCGCCGTATTCGGCCTGTTCGCGGGTTGGTATTACTGGTTCGAGAAAATGTTCGGCATCAAGTATAACAAGATGGTCGGTTATGCGCACTTCTGGATCATGTTCGTCGCGTCGAACCTGATCTTCTTCCCACAGCACTTCCTCGGCCTGAACGGCATGCCACGGCGCTATGTCGACTATCCGGAAGCGTTCTCGCTGTGGAATAGCGTCTCGTCGATTGGCTACGCGCTGTCTATGGTTGCCACGCTACTCTTCTTCTTCGGCCTGGTGGAAGCCATGGTCCGTCGTCGCAAGGGTGAAGCAAACCCATGGGGCGAAGGCGCAACCACGCTGGAATGGACATTGCCAAGCCCGCCACCATTCCACCAGTTCAATGAGCTGCCCGTGGTCAAGAATGAGGGTGGTCACTAGGCCGCTTGATGAAACAGCTTTGAGCGGCCCTTTGCGCAGATCAGCGCAGAGGGCCGTTTTTCTAGATCCGCAAAGGATATCGAACTATGTCTCTCGACATGACAGCATCTCAACCCCACGCCAGGCTCGCCACCGCCCGCGATTATCTCGAGCTGATGAAGCCGCGTATCATGGTGCTCGTGGTGTTCACCGCGCTGGCCGGTCTGATCGCGGCTGTCGGCGTCACGGGGCAGGGGATCAATCCCGTCCTGGCGACGGTCGCTATCTTGGCTGTCGCGCTTGGATCAGGCGCCGCGGGCGCGATCAATATGTGGTATGATTCCGATATTGACGCCGTCATGGTGCGGACCTCGACCCGGCCTATTCCATCAGGCGCGGTCCCGCGCAGCGAGGCGCTGGCCATGGGCCTGATCATGTCGGCGCTGTCTGTCCTGCTGATGTGGATTGCGTCAAATGTCCTTGCTGCTGGATTGCTGGCATTTTCCATCGCCTTTTATGGCTGGTTCTACACAATGATACTCAAGCGCCGCACAGCGCAGAATATCGTTATCGGCGGCGCTGCAGGAGCTTTCCCACCCGTAATTGGATGGGCGGCGGTGACGGGGACAACGCCGATAGATGCATGGATCCTGTTTGCAATCATCTTCTTCTGGACCCCGCCGCATTTCTGGGCGCTCAGCCTCGTCGCGCATAAGGAATACAAAAAAGCCGGTGTTCCAATGTTGCCAGTAACCCATGGCGCGAAATCAACGCGGATGCATATCCTGCTTTATACAATCCTGCTGGCGCCGGTCGGACTAGCGCCCCTCGCGACAGGGCTTGGTGGCTGGCTCTATGCCGGGGTCGGGGCGTTTCTGACGACGGCGTTCATCTATCACGCCATCAAGGTTTACCGCAGTGATGCGGGCGGCGCTGACGCAGGCGATGCAGAGCGGAAACTGGCGATGGGCATGTTTGCCTTTTCCATCCTTTACCTGTTCGGGCTGTTTGCGGCAGTTATCCTGGAGCATGGTTTCGGGCTATATTTCCCGCTTGGAGGCGCTTGATGAGTGATCCTGTTACGCCTCCGGAAACTGATGCGTCTGCGATTCTGAAAGCCCAGAAACGCCGCAATGTTTGGCTCGCATGGGCGCTGGTTGCCTTCGTCGTGATTGTCGGGGTCTCGACCGCGATCAGAATTCAACAAGCCGATTTCAGCGGTAGCGACCGGCTCTATTTCTCTGGCTATCTGGATGAAGCAGCGAAGGAAAAACGGGATCGCGAGGCGATAGAACGGGCCCGCGCTGCTGAGGCGGATACTGAAGCTCGCGAGCCAGCCGCAGCGGAAGAGGTTGGTGATGAATAATTCCCGTATCGCCATAATCGCAGTCGGCGCCGCGGTCTTCATGCTCGGCCTGGCCTTCGCATCCAAGCCACTTTACGACACGTTCTGCCGCGTCACAGGTTTCGGGGGCACGACGCGGATTGCCGAGCAGGCGCCGGATCGGATCAGCGACCGGGAAATCACCGTACGGTTTGATGCAAATGTCGCGAATGCGCCTCTGAAGTTTCGAGCCACACAAAATTCTTTGCCCGTCCAGGTCGGGGCGCATAGCCTGGCTTTCTATGAAGTCACCAACACGTCTTCCAGCGATGTCAGCGTGATTGCCAGCTACAATGTGACGCCGCACAAGGTTGGCCGCTTCTTCAGCAAGCTCGAATGCTTCTGTTTCGAGGAGCGGATCATCAAGGCCGGTGAGACCAAAAAGCTGCCCGTGATCTTCTTTATCGATCCCGCGATCGAGGACGAAAGTAATGCGGCAGATGTGAAAACCATCACGCTTTCGTACACCTTTTTCCAAACCGATGATTTCAAGGGTGCGGCGAAAACAGCATCTCTTGATTGAACTATTGCAGAAACCGGGCGCACCGGTCTAAAAGCGCCGAGAATTGAAACAATTGCCACAAGGGATTCCCTCTCATGGCCGACGACGTCCAACACGATTATCACCTGGTAAACCCATCGCCATGGCCTCTGATTGGCTCACTTGCGGTGACCACGCTCGCGCTTGGCGGCGTTACCTATATGAAGGGCCTGTTCGGGATCGAGGCCGGCCAGCTTTGGGCGCTTCTCCCGGGCTTCCTGATGGTGATCTGGGTGATGATTGGTTGGTGGCGCGAAGTCATCAAGGAAGGCCGCACTGGCGACCATACGCCAGTTGTCGAGATCGGCCTCAAATACGGCATGGTGTTGTTTATCGTGTCGGAAATCATGTTCTTCGCGGCATGGTTCTGGAGCTTCTTCGAACTCGCAATCTTCTACCCGGCGCGGGTGGGCGAGACATTTGATGCCGCCAGCCCAGTCTGGGAAGGCCTGAACGCCTTTGCGCAGTGGCCCCCGACTGGCGTGACGACGTTTGATCCGTTCCATCTGCCGCTGATCAACACGCTGATTCTGCTGCTTTCAGGCACAACCGTGACGGCAGCTCACCACGCGCTGCAGCATGACAAGATGGACAATGCCAAGTTCATGCTGCTGCTGACGATCATTCTGGGGATCGCGTTTACCTGCCTACAGGTCTACGAATATTCTGAGGCACAGTTCACATTCGACGGCACGCTGTATGGTTCCGCATTCTTCATGGCGACGGGTTTCCACGGCGCCCACGTGGTGATCGGGACGATATTCCTGACGGTCTGCCTCCTGCGCCTGTATGCGAATAATATGACGGCGAAGAAGCATCTCGGGTTCGAGTTTGCAGCCTGGTATTGGCACTTCGTTGATGTCGTCTGGTTGTTCCTGTTCGCATTCGTCTACGTGCTGCCGCACCTGGTGCTGGGACACTAAGGCGATGCCTCGCGAGGTCTCGCCGATATCGGCAGGCCTTCGCTGCCGATGCCCGAAATGCGGGGAAGGGCCCGTGTTCAAATCCTATCTGGGATTTGCGCCTTCCTGCTCAGCATGCGGGGCCGACTTTTCCAAAGCCGATTCCGGGGATGGTCCCGCTTTCTTCGTGATGTTTCTCGTCGGTATCATTGTGACACCGCCCGTCCTGTTGGTTCAGATCCTGTTTGATCCTCCGGTTTGGGTGCACATGCTGATTTGGGGCCCCGTGATTGTGCTGTTGAGCGTCTGGTTGCTGCGGCCGTTCAAGTCCCTGCTGTTTGCGCTGCAGTGGAAAAACCACGCGGAAGAAGCGCAATGGGAATCGACCGGGACCCACGGAAAATGACCTTTCGTCCCATGCCCGTCTTGACGGTGCTGAGCCTGATCAGTCTGGTGATATTGCTGATGCTCGGGTCCTGGCAATATCGGCGATACGCCGAGAAAATTGACGGTCCAGTGCAGGCCGAGGCCGAGGCGGCGGTGTCTGCGCTCGAGATCGAGATTGACCGCAGCCATCCGGGCAACATCCAGCAAGTTTACGGTTTCGCCGACAGCGAACCGCTCTGGCGCCGATATGCGCCGGGGCGCGTGGTTCCGTCTGGAGAGCCCGTGCTGGTGATGGTTGAGGCGACCGGCGGTGCCACTCCGGTTGGCGATCTGATTGCTGATTTACCGGACAGGATAGAGTTTGATGGCATCCTCGCTGGACGAGATGACAGCAGGAGCGCGTTCAACGCCGAAGACAATCCGGATCAGGACCAATGGTACTCGATGTCGCCAGGGCGGATCTGGCGCCATCTCGGCCTCGAGGGCGTGCCATTGGTCGCGGAGCCAGTCATCATGACGGTCCGAAATTCTGCAGACCTCAATCAGTCGAGACTGACACCCAATCCATACGCCTATTCGAAGCCGATTGATCCTCTCCCGCCGGAGCGGCATTTTGGCTATGCTTTAACCTGGTGGGGGATGGCACTGGGGCTGATAGGGGTGTATGTGGCGCTGCATCGCGCACGCGGTCGCCTGAACTTTTAAGATAAGGCCTTTGCATCATGAAATATGTTTCAACCCGAGGCCAATCCGATCCGGTGAGCTTTGTCGACGCTTGCCTGACCGGGCTTGCACCGGATGGCGGCCTCTATGTGCCTGAAACCTGGCCGCAGATTGCGCCTGCGGCACCGAACGAAACCTATGTCGAGGTTGCGACACGGGTATTGCGTGCCTTCGCCGGAGAATCACTTAGCGAGGACGACGTTCGCGGCTTGTGTGAACGCGCGTACGGAACCTTTTCTCATCAAAGCGTGACGCCGCTGTCTCAGTGCGCACCCAACACGTTCATCATGGAATTGCATCACGGCCCGACGCTGGCGTTCAAGGACGTAGCGATGCAGTTCATTGGTCAGCTCTATGATCTGGTCCTTTCGCGCCGCGGCGAGCGTATGAGCGTTGTATGCGCGACATCAGGCGATACTGGCGGCGCAGCTGCGGCCGCTTTTGCAGGTTCATCCTCCGTGGATCTGTTCATTCTCCACCCGCATGAACGCGTCTCTCCGGTGCAAAGGTTGTTTATGACGACGACCGGCGCTGACAATGTCCACAATCTTGCCGTCACTGGTGACTTTGATGACTGTCAGTCGCTCGTGAAAGCAATGTTCGCGGATAAGGCATTTGCCGCCGAAGTCAGCCTGTCAGGGGTAAACTCGATCAACTGGGCCCGGATTGCGGCGCAGGCGGTTTACTATGCCACAGCCCAAGCTGTGATCGGGACGGGTCGCCCCATTCGGTTCGTCGTCCCAAGCGGAAACATGGGCGATGCTTTCGCCGGCTATGTCGCCGCGCGCTGCGGGCTGCTGGCTGGATTTGAGCTGGTCTGCGCAGTGAATGAGAACAAGACGCTGGCGACGCTGCTCAGCGACGGTCTGATGCAGCGCGAGCAGGCTGTGGCCACGCCGAGCCCGGCTATGGATATTTCTGTCCCGAGCAATTTTGAGCGCCTGTTCTTCGAAGTTGCCGGACGCGATGGCGATATGGTGCGCCGGACCTATGATCAGTATCGTCAATCAGGTTCGGCAATTTTACCGGAGTCTGTTCGCGGTCCATTAGCGTGTACCGGGTTTAGTTCGGCTGTGATCAGCAATGGAGCGACGCTCGAGGAAATGCGCGCATTCAAACAACAGACTGGCGAATTGATCTGCCCGCACACGGCGGTTGGAACGGCAGCTGAGCGACAATTACCGGCAACGGATGCGACGACCGTGATCCTGTCGACAGCCCACGCCGCGAAATTCCCGGAAACCGTTCGCGAGGCGACAGGTGATGACGCACCATTACCGAAGCGCTGCGCCGAATTGCGCAAGCGTGGTGAAGTATTTGAACGTGTCGACAATGATCTCAAGCTGATCAAGGATCGCATTCGCGGACATGTCGCCGCTGAGGCATAGAGTATGAGCGTACCAATTGGCGAATGGCAGTGGAACAAGAGCACGCAGCGACTGACCTTGTCGCTGGTGCCGCCGTCCCTGGAGCGCTTGCTGTCCGGCGACTGGGCACTTGATGATCTCAGCAATGTTCTGGACGGGCTGAGCCGACAGAGATTGCGCAATGGTCTGGAAACGGCGGATGGCGATGTCGCGCTGGAATTGGTCACCGCGGAAGGCAGCGTCGTGCATCTCGCCGGCGGCGCGGTTGACGATTACTGGTCGCGCGGGGTTATTCTCTCAGTTGGCGAAACCGCCGGGGATGCTGAGGATTCTGTCGTGGAACTGTTACCGGTTTTCCAACCGATCGTCTGTTTGCGGAGCCACCGGGTTGAAGGCTTCGAGGCATTGGCGCGCTGGGAAAGCGAGCAGGGCGCGCAGACGCCCGTAGGGGACACGCAGGGCCTCGCATCGTCCATGCTGATTCACGCTGCTGAATCGCTCGTCGGATTTCGAAAAGTTGCACGCAATCCGAACCTGTTTGTGCAGGTCAACATTACCAGCCTGGATCTTGAAGACGGGGAATTGATTGACCTGATCTCGGCGCTGCAGAGCGGACACAAACTCGCGCCGGGCTCAATTCGTCTCGAACTGACCGAACAGGATGCACTGCGCGATACGCAGCAAACGCTCAACCGCCTGCAGGATCTGAAAGCGGCGGGGGCCGGGATTGTCCTGGACGATTTCGGCTCGGGTCATTCCTCGTTCCAATGGCTGGCCGACCTGCCTGCGGATGCGCTGAAAGTGGATGCGTCATTGATCCAGCAGATCAACAATCCACGCGTGGAAACGATTCTGGAGGCGCTCACGCTGATGGCGCGGCGGCTCGGCATGAGTTCGACGGCAGAGGGCGTTGAGGATACGGCGATCATGCCGCTCTTGCGAACACTCGGCTTTGACCATGCGCAAGGTTTTGCGCTGGGTCGCCCAATGTCTGTCAACAAGGCAGAGGCATTCCTAAACGCCTAGATCGACCTCAAGCGTCGAGATCGCATGCACGAAATTGCTCGGCGCAAGCGTGCTTTTTCCGGTCCAGCGAATGTTCGGGTATCGTCGCAGAATGTTCTGATAAGCGGTCTCGAGTTGCATGATGGCGACCCGCTTGCCGAGGCAGACATGCGGTCCGTTGCCGAAGGCCAGGTGTTCATTGGCGTTTGCGCGTTCAATGTTGAAGGCGTTGGGCTGGTCGAACTTGTCCGGGTCGCGATTGGCCGCCGCGTAATACATGACGACTTTGTCGCCTTCGCTAAGGGTCTGACCTCCGAGTGCTGCCGGTTTGGTCACTGTCCGGCGCATATAGGTAACCGGGCTGACCATTCGAATGGCTTCGTGGACAAAATTCGGGAAGAGGGCGGGATTGGCAATTAGTTTTTCGCGCTGATCCATGTGCTCGGTCAGCAGCTTCATCGTTCCCGACAGGGAGTTTCGCGTTGTATCGTTCCCGGCGAAAACGATGAGAAGCCAGGATCCATCGAGGAACTCATCGGAGAGCAATTCGCCGTCAATCTCTGCATTGGCAATTGCGCTCAGCAGGTCATTGCGCGGATTTTTCCGCCGCTCCAGGAGCTGATGCCGGCCATAGTCAAACAGCGCCTGGATTTCATTCATGAATTCCATGATCTGTTCAGGCGAGAGATTGCCGAGCCCTTCCTGTTGCGCCTGGTATTGCGCATTTTCCAGATAGTGCATCCAATGCACCAGCTTCGGTCGGTCGGCTTCAGGCACGCCGAGGATTTCGCATAGCGTGAAAAGCGGAAGCTCTGCCGAAAAAGTTTCGACCATATCCACCACCGGGCCCTTGCGCTCCATATCATCGAGGAGTGCATTGACCTTGACGTTCACCTTCTTCTTCAATTCGGCGACATAGTCGGGTCGAAACCAGGCCATGTGCTCCATGCGCAGCGGCGTATGGTGCGGACGGTCCAGGTTGATCAGGGAATTGAGCGATGACGAGTGGAGCAGGGGATGGCGCGGCACTTCGGGCAGCCCATACGTCATCAATATTCCGCCCCGCTGGGAAGAAAAGGTCGCCGGATCTAGCTCAACCTGTTTGATGAGGTCATATTGCGTGAGCGCCCAGAACCCTCTTCCATGCTCTTCCGGGTGCCACATGATCGGCGCTTCCCGGCGCATCGTATCGAACGCTTCAAATGTGTAACCGCCATTGCTTGAGAACACATCGGGCTCGTTCAAACGCACAGGCGGGCTGAGCTCATAGATCGGCGGATTGGAGGGTGGTCCAGAGGGAGTTTCTTCCTGATAGGTCTCGGTGACGTTTTGAAAGCCCATATGATTGCTCCCTCGCGGATTGGTTGCGCGGCTGGAACCTGTTTCTCTGGTCTGCGCCTGTGAAAAGACTATCCTAACGCTTGCGCGCGTGAACCCGTGCCCCCGCGGGAGGCTTTCGGCGCTCTTGCTTGGCGGGCTCTTCCCTGGGAAGAAGGTGCTCAGGAATGAACTCAGAAAGCGCGGCGCGAAGGGTGTCGCTCGGAATCTCTTCGACGGCGCCCGGTCGCAAATCAGACAATTCGAATGGGCCGTACTGGGTGCGGATCAGACGATTGACCTTGAGGCCGAGATGCTCGAGCGATTTGCGCACCTCACGCTTCTTGCCTTCGGACAGCCTGACATTGATCCAGTTATTTGTCCCGGTTTCGCGCTCCAGTTCGGCCTCGATTGAGGTGTAGCGCGTTCCGTCGTCCAGGGTGATTCCGCCTTTTAGCGTGTCGAGGTCCGCCTGGGTGATCTTTCCATGCGCGCGGGCGCGATAATGACGGATAAAGCCGGTCTTGGGCAGCTCCATCGCGCGCGCGAGTTCACCATCATTGGTCAGAAGCAATATGCCTTCAGTGGTTAAATCAAGACGGCCAATCGTGATCGTGCGCGGCAAAGATTTTGGCAGTTCTTCGAATATGGTGCGCCGACCCTCAGGGTCTGATGTCGTTGTGATCAGACCAGACGGCTTGTGATAACGCCAGACCCGCGTCTGCTCATGCGCCTTTACCGGCTTGCCATTGACGCGAATGTCCTCTCGTCCTGTCACCTTGAATGCGGGCGTGGTGAGCTTGCGCCCATTGATCCGGACTTCGCCGCGTTCAATCATCGCCTCCGCTTCACGGCGAGAGGCAATACCGGCGCGCGCCAGGTATTTTGCGATCCGTTCGCCGTCCTGCCAGTCCCGGTCAGGGCCCGCCGATTTGCGGGTGGGGCGTTTTTTGCGGTTTCGGTTCGTCTCACGACGGTCCGTCATATCAAGCTCCAATCAGGATGAGAGGCCAAAGGCGGGTGACAGAATGGCAAATCCGAGCGCCAGTTCCAAGGGGATCCAGACAGAGATAAGCCCCTGTTCTCGGTTTTCTTTGCCATCCAGCACCAGAGACAGCAAGCGCCCAAGGCCAGCCCCGATCCAGCCCATTGCTACTGGGAACAAAGCAAACACCTTGTACTGCAGTGCCAGTTCGCCCTGAAGCAGAATGATCAGGACTGAGAGGTGGATCAGCAGGAGCAATCCGCCATAGGTGGCACGAAACTCAGAAAAACCGCCGGGCTTTTCCGGATCAGGGTCCGCGACAAGGCGAACCACGCCCGCTGCCCATTTCGGGACCAACAAGGCGCCAAGGCCGAGCGCGGCGCAGAATCCGAGCGCAATGATCGCAATCAGATCTAGAATAGGTGGCATGAGGAAACTCCTGACCAGTACGGGAAAGACAATAGGGCAGTCCCTCTCAATTGACAGCGACTAAGTGATGCCAGCGCTTTTCCAGGCATCCTTCGGCCAGCGGCGATGCTGCCAGAACCATTGACCCGGATTGGCTCTGACTTCTTGTTCCACAAAAGCGGAGATACGTTTCACGCTGGCGATCAGATCAGCCTCGGCATTGCCGGACTTTTCTGGCGTAAAAGGGGGATGCACCGTCACCTCAAAGCGGGCGGGGCCGGTTCTGCGCGTCGAGATGGGAACAATCGGAACCTCATATTTGAGGGCCAGGCGCGACGGTCCCTGCGCTGTCATTGCATTATACCCGAAGAACGGGATTGCCAGGCCTTCATTGAACTTCTGATCATTCATCAGCGCGACCACGCGGCCAGCACTCAAAGCTCGCATGAGTTCGCGCGTCCCGGCGCCCTTCGGCGCAAGCACACCGATCCCGTAATCGTGACGGACCTTGTTCAGCCGGCGGTCGATATATGGATTGTTGAGGGCGCGATAGGTGACCAGGCAATCGACCGGACGACAACAGATCGCAGCGCCCATGACTTCCCAATTGGCAAAATGCCCCGCGACAATCACCGCGCCGCGGTCAGATGCTTCAATCGCGTCCAGATGCTCCCCGCCAAATACTTTGACGCGGTCTCCCTTATAGGGATGGATCTTGGGCAGATGCGGCAGCTCGCCGGCTGTTCGGCCAACACTTTCCCAGGCCTGTCCGGCGATACGCTTGCGTTCTTCCTGCGACATATCCGGAAAGGCGAGTTGCAGGTTGCGATGCACCGTCTTGTTCTGAGAAAAGAGCGGCCCAATGGTTTTGAACAGCCAGCCGAGGAAGTTCGACGCATTGTCTGCGCCCAGCGCTTTCATCGGCCACCAGTAGATGACGTCCCATGCCAGAGCCTCCAGCCGCCACACCATGCGTTGCTGGAAGGTCGAGCGATTGTCGATATCCTTGGGACGGATGTATTGCTGCGCAGTCTCAGTCATGGGCCACGGGTTTGATCACATCTGCGAGCAACTTGTCGAGATCTGCTCTGCGCTCGAAAATCACCTCAACCGGAAGGGTTACGACACCCTTGCGCTGTTCAGGCGACAGACGCACGAAGTCCTTCTCGGTTGTAATCAAGGTCGCGCCATTGTCCGCGGCGAGCTTGTTGAGATAGTTCAGATCCCCACCGGAGAAGGTGTGATGATCCGGGAACGGCACCGCGTCCCGTACGTCGACACCCATCACTTTCAACGTGTCGAAAAACTTTTCGGGCCGACCAATTCCAGCGAATGCAACATAGGGCCGCGGAGGCGGTGTTGCCGATGCGGCAAGGACCGCCTCAAATACCGGAAGGCCGCTTTGCTCAATCTGCTCTGGGGGCGTGCCATAGCCCATGACAATAATAGCATCCGCGCGTGAGAGGCCTTCGTCTACGGGTTCGCGGAGCGGTCCTTTCGGGATGACATGACCGTTGCCGAAACCCGCTGACGCATCGACGACGACGAGTGACAGGTCTTTGTGCAGGCTTGGGGTCTGGTGACCATCATCCATGATGATGATGTCGACGCCATCATTGGACATGAGTTGCCCCGTTGCGGCTCTGTCCGCACCAATCCAGGCCTCTCCTGATTGCGACAGCATCAAAGGCTCGTCGCCGACATCCTCGGCCGTATGGGTCTCGGGATCGACCCGGAGCGGACCTTTGAGCTTCCCTTTATAGCCGCGGCTGAGTGTGGCGACGCGGAGATCGGTCGTATCGATGAAATGCTGGCGCAAGGCGGCCACGATCGGACTCTTTCCAACCCCGCCTGCGGTCAGGTTGCCGACGCAGATCACCTTGGAGCGCACTTTGAGCGAGTTCGCCCTCGCAATCTTGCGATGCGTCGCTTCGGCATAGATCCAGGCCAGAGGTGAGAGCAGGATCCGCAAGAGCGGCGCAGCTTCACGAGAACGCGGATCGACGTCTCGGGCCCAGAAACGCGGCTCCCTCATGTCGCGAGCCCAACCCGGCGCAGCAGGGGATCCAGCAATTCCAGTGTTTTCGCCATAGGCCCCATCGCATCGGACTCTAAAATGGCGGTCAGTTCAGCAGAAACCGGCGGCGCTGGAAAGTTGTCGGCCAGTTCTTCCGCATCCGCGACAATCGAAAAGCCGTCATGGCCTATAAGGCGCTCGCTGAGGTCCTTGAAATTGAAGAGGCTCGGCCCCGTAAGGATGGGTTTCCCGAGGCGCAACGCTTCCAGAGGGTTGTGGCCACCGACGCCCGGCGTATGGCCGCCGCCAAGATAGACCGTATCGGCGAGCCGGTACCACAAGCCCATCTCGCCCATTGTATCAGCCAGCAGGATGTGGGTGACCCCGGTCACCGGATCACCTTCAGAACGGCGGGCAATTGCGTATTTCGTACAGGACAGGAGCGAATCGATCTCATCGCCGCGTTCAGGATGCCGTGGGGCGATAATCAGAAACGTATCGTCTGGGAGACGCATATAGGCGTCGAGGGCAAGTGCCTCTTCGCCAGCATGGGTCGACGCCGCGAGGAGCGTCTTTCGCGCGCCGATAGTTCCCGAGAGCGCCTGTAGTTCGGCCTCGTTGACGTCCGGAGCGGGCAGGGCGGATTTTAGATTGCCCGGACTTTCGACAGATTGCTCAGACAGCGCTTCGAGGCCGGTTTTGGTTTGCATATCTGCGGCGATCAGCAAGGTGAAGCAATTGAACACGGCACGGGCTGTGGTTCGCCAGCGCATCCAGCCTTTGATTGAATTCTCGGTCATGCGGGCATTCACGAGCACGGCGGGTGTGTCAGTCCTTGCCAGCTCAAACAGGAGGTTTGGCCAGATTTCACCTTCTGCAAATATCGCCAGATCGGGCGACCATTGACGGACAAACCGCTTCGCGCCGGTTGGTGTATCGAAGGGGGCCATTTGCTGGGTGCACGTCAATCGTTTGAGGTCAGCATCCGTTTCGAAGCTGGAAGAGATGAGATCCGCCGCGGTTTTGGTCTGACAGGTCATCAAGACCGAAAAATCGGGGGCGATTGTACGGGCGAGGCGCCGGACGAGTTCAAGCAGGATCTGGCTCTCTCCAACGCTTGCAGCGTGAAGCCAGATCAGTTTCCCATCAGGTCTCGGCGTGACGGGGCGGGCGAGCCGCTCGGGGCGCCGGGATGGGTCTTCTTTTCCGGATTTGACGCGGCGACGAAAGAAAACGCCCAGAAAGGGCGTCATCAGAAAGGTCAGTATTTTGTATAGATACAGGCCAAGCGTCATCGCGACCTTATAGACTGATTGGCGAGCTTTCGCCCACCTTCAGTCTCAGCCCATAATTGACAGTACGCTGTTATTTGGCGCGTCCGCTTTTGAATCGTCCTGCTTTTCACTGTCTGGTGCGACGGAGAAACCCATCCAAGCGAGCAGAACAGCGATGGTGAAATTGCGGACCGCAATCAGAATCCCAAACATGATAAATCCCTACAAATTATCGAAAAACATTAAACCAGAATCGTCTTAACGAAAAGAGGCTAGAGCAGATAAAATTGAACTGTGCTGGTGATTCGAATCGGAGAGCGGAACCATGCAACTTGATCTCGATCATTTGCTGAACATGACAGGCGGAGATGCCGACCTCGCCGATGAGGTGCTGGATATATTCCGAAACCAGGCAGAGACCTGGGGGCGCATGCTGTCTGCCAACAGCCCCCAGCGAGAATGGGCCGACGCCGCACATGCCCTCAAGGGCGCAGCGCTGAGTATAGGCGCGGGAGAATTCGCCGAGGCCTGCGCTCTGGTCGAGAAGCGGGGCAGGGGAGAGGAACAGGTTTCCAGGGTGGAAGCCGCCGCGTTGCTGTCATCCCTCAAGGATGGGCTGGTCCATGTGATCGAGGCCTGCGCGCGCGCCAGTTATGAATTGTCCAAACCAGGTTTGAGCCGATCAAAAGATTCAAATTCATAGGCGATGCAGCGATCAATCAAAGTCCGCCAGACCGGTTCGGCAATCGCGGGTGACAAGCCTTGCCGCTCAGCCTCAGCTTTCACCTTGCTGACAACGTCTTCGATGCGCGGGCGATCGAGTACGGCTTTTCTGGAGCCTTTGATCCGCGCCGCTGCGTCCATGAAGGATTGGCGCTCCTCCAGCAGGCTGACCAGAATGCGATCTATGCGATCAACTTCATGACGCACATCGGCCATGGTTTGCGCGGTTTCTGACGTGTGTCGCTGCTGATCGGATTTATCGACGGATTTCAACATCGCTTCTGACCTTTGTTTCTGATCCATATTTAAGATCTTCCCTGACAATAGCGATGCGGTGCGGCGACGCGGTGGAGCGCGCATACGAAATAGGCCTCCCGAGGATTAGTCGGAAGGCCTCAATCGCAGACAGAAAGCTCTAGCGTTCGATGAAAGTGGGCATGCGCGCCTGAATACGGCTGTTACGCATGGTCTCAGCTTCCATCAGAAGCGCCTGGATTTCAGGATCGTTCAGCACCTGCGCGAGCTGGCCAATGGCTTTCAGTTCCGCCGCTGACGCAGACGATGATGCGCCAAAGAATGAGAAACCACCTTCATTCATCGGATAGGTTTTTACGCGGATCTCTGCATCTGCATCGATCTCGGCCAGTTCACGCGCCTTGGCGATAGCGGTCGTCAAGCCGCCCAGTTCATCGACGAGCCCTTTTTCCAGGGCGTCTTCGCCGCTCCAGACCCGGCCACGCGCGATTTGGTCAACATCGTCGAGCGACAGCTCGCGACCCTCAGAAACAAGTTCGGTAAACCGGTCATATCCGCGCTGAAGCCAGGCGCGAATCATCGTGCGCTGTTCATCGGTGAATTTCTCAGTCGTCGTGAAGGCACCAGCGAACGAGCCACCGACTTTGATCGATTCGGCGTCTACGCCGATCCGGGCGAGGCCTTCATCAATGGCCATCTTGCCGCCGAAGATACCGATCGAGCCGGTAATGGTGGTGCGATTGGCGACAATCCAATCGGCCCCGGTCGATACATAGTAGCCGCCAGACGCTGCGACGGATGCCATGGAGACCACGACAGGTTTCTGCTCCTCGGTCTGGATGTAATTGACAGCATGCCAGATCTGATCTGAGGCGGTTGGAGATCCGCCGGGGCTGTCGACACGGAAGACGACGGCTTTGACATCTTCATCCCGGCCTGCCTCGTAAAGTGCGGCAGCAATCGTGTCAGACGCAAATCCGTTGCCTTCCTGGAACAGACTGCCGCCTTCATCGCCGGTGACAATCGGTCCCTGGCCGCCGACAACTGCGATGACTGGCGCGCCAAACTTGGTTTCCGGAGCCTTGTAGGATGCCACATCGATCGTGATCGAATTTTCACCAGCGAGGTCTCTGGCTTTGTCGAGCGCCTGTTCCGGCCAGCCGAGTTCGGTGGCCAGACTGTAATCGATCATTTCCTGGCCGCTAAGCGGGCTCGCTTCAAGCGCTGTACGCGCTTGCGTGACTGTAATGCCGCGGTCGATTGCGATGTCGCCCAGAGAGACTTCCCAGATTGATTCGGCGAGTTCGGTCATCGCGCGTCGGTGCGGCTCGGTGAATGTCTCTTCTTTGTAGACGTTCGGCGCGTTCTTGTACTCGTAGAGCGCTTCGATATCCGGCGTGACCGAGATATTGTCGAGCAGGTTCTTGAAGAAAAGTGTTTCAAAGACAATACCGCTCGCAATCAAATCGCTTCCAGGCTGGATCCAGATCTCATCGGACGGCGCGATCGCGCGATAGCCTGACGGTCCGCCACCATAGCTGCCCTGGCTGTGCGTGATGATGAATTTGTCGGCGGCTTTGAATTTCAGGAAAGCATCGCGATACTCTTCCGCGCGGGAGGAGCCAATTCCAAATTCACTTGCCCGAATGAACAGGCCTTTGACCTGATCATCAGAGGCCGCGGCATCCAGTTTGGAGATAATATCGATAAAGCCTGTCCCGCCACCGAATAGAAGCTCTGGCCCTGAGGTCGGCGCCTGATCTGCATAGTCGGAGCGCAAATCGAGCGTCAGAACGATGGGATCGCCATCTGCCTGACCTGTTTCCGGACCGGTTGCGGATCGCATCGCATTGTTGACGGTCATTTGGATTAGGCCAACGCCGATGAAGAAGAGCAGTATCAATCCGACGATTGACCCGATGACGGCCCCACCCAGGGATGCGAAAAAGGTTTTCATGGGAGAAAGGCTCCGTAATGTTTCTTATCGGATAACGATATGGGCGTTAAGATCTGGTTTGTCAAAACACAAAGATCACATCTAATTCAAAAATGATCTCACTTGGGGCGACTAAGCTATGTGATGCGGCAGTGGATTTTCGCAAAAAAGCAGCTCATTCAAACACGGCGGCGATTTGGGTGTTGCAAGCCGAAAATGGATTGGCTATGTCCGCCGCTCAGTTGGGGTGTCGCCAAGTGGTAAGGCACCGGTTTTTGGTATCGGCATTCCCAGGTTCGAATCCTGGCACCCCAGCCACGCTCTCTCTTCCTCACTCGTTTGAAGTGTGTCCTTGTCGGCGGACACGACTTCTTGTCACTATTGACGCGCCAAACGAATGTAATAATATTTCAAATAGGCCTTGCAACTGCCTCAATTATGAATGAGAGTTTGACAAGGTCCCGAGCATTTTGCAGAGGTGACCGTGTATGCGAAAATGACCTCCGGTTAATCCCGGTCGCTGCGTAGAATAGAAAGACGAAAAGTCTCGAGGTCAAAAATGGGAGGAGGTGGGCCTGGCCCTGTTTCCTTTATATAACTGTGCGGGTTTGTGTGTGCCCCGCGAAGATCGCTTCAACATCCTGTTGGAGTTCAACAAAAGTTTCAGCGACGCCTGATGGCGGCGCACCATTAGGAGAGTGAGAGGCAGACTTCATGAAGAATGTTCTGACACCGGCTCGCGGAGCCATTCTAGCAGCTACTGTCGTCGGGTTGACCGCGCCTGCAGTTGCACAAGGGTTGGACCGCGCGATCGCGACCGGCGAGCAGGCGACCCGCCGCGCCGAACAAGTTCAGCAGCAAATCAACCAGCTCGATGACGAGCGCGCAGACATGGTCGGTGAATTCCGGACACTGCTGCAGCGTAAAACAGCCGCTGAGCTTTACGCCAGACAGCAGGAAGCAGCCGTGGAAAGTCAGCAGCGCGAAATCGCGTCCCTGACTGATCAGCTCAGCCGCGTGGACGAGATCACCTCTCAGACCGTTCCGATGCTCGAAACGCTGATCGATGATCTTGACGCTTTCATTGATGCGGACCTTCCCTTCCGCCTTGAGGAGCGTAAAGCGCGCATTCAGCGCCTTCGCGACTATCTCAGCGATCCGGCTATTTCCGTGACCGAGCGTTACCGCCAGATCATGGACGCCTACACTTCCGAAATGGAAGTGGGTCGTAAGACGGACACCTGGAAAGAAACCATCATGGTCGATGGCGAGAAAGAAGTGATCGTTGATATGGTTCTCTTCGGCCGCGTCGCCATGGTCTACATGGATCCAACCGGGCGCTATGCAAAACGCTATGATCGCCAAACCCAGTCATGGGTCGACCTTGAAAACAAGTACAAGGCCGAGATCGAAAAAGCGATCCGCATCATTCAGGGTAAGCGTACTCAAGATGTGATGTACGTCCCAGCAACCAAGCTTAACGTCCAGTAAGCCCAATGGAGTTGAGGAAAGAACACATGAAACCGTTCACAAAATCACTTAAAACCATTGGTATCGCGGCAGCTTTTGCTGTCACGTCAATGGCCGCATCTGCGCCCGCAGTGGCGCAGTCCCTTTCAGACATTCTCGCGCGCGTTCAGCAGGACAGCCAGGAGCTATCGGCTGAGAACGAACAACGTCTCAACGAGTTCCGCCGCGCGACATCTGAGCAAGAAAACCAAATGGCGCAGGCGCGTTCTGAACTGAACGCTGCAAACGCTCGCGGTAACGCGCTCAGCGCGCAGTTTGATGCATTTCAGGCTGAAATCGACACGCTGGCGACTGAACTCGACGTTCAGGCTGGTGACTTCGCCCAACTCGTCGGTGAATTCCGCGCGGTTGTCGGTGAGGTTCAGCCTCTGATGCGTGAGAGCCTTGCTAGCTTCGAATATCCTGGTCGCTATGAGGGTCTCGCCGAAGTTGCGGAGGCAACAACGCTTCCGACACGCGAAGAGCTTGACCGTCTTCCAAAAGCGATCCTTCAGGAAATGATTGCTCAGTCGGAAGTAAAAACCTTCACATCGCCTGTCTCTATGGGCGGCGACGATGAGTCTGTTGCAGACGTTGAAGTCACGCGCGTCGGTACGTTCATTGCCGCAACGAACAACGATGCAGGCTTTGTAACGATTGAGCCCGCAGGTGACGGTGACTTCTTCCTGGAGAAACTTGAGCGTCAGCCAGGCGGTCGTTTCCGCAGCGCGTTCCAGTCTCTTATCCGTGCGGATGAGGGTGAAACCCTGACCGTGCCATTCGACCCGAACCGCGGCGAGCTCTTCAAAATTGAAGGCGACAAGCCAAGCCTCGGTGAGCGTGTGAATCAGGGCGGTATCGTTGGATACATCGTTCTCTGCCTGCTGGTCATCGGTCTGGCGGTTGCGCTGTTCAAGATCATCACCCTGTTCTTCATGGGCAATGCGATCCGTTCGACTGCGAAAACCAAGCAAGCTGGCGACGGCAACCCGCTCGCCCGTGTGTTTGAGGCATATGAGACCAACAAGAACGCTGATCTTGAAACGCTCGAACTGAAACTCGACGAGCAAATCCTTCGCGAGTCTCCGAAGATCGAACGCTATAACGATATCGTCAAAGTGCTGGCCGCTGTGGCCCCGCTTATGGGTCTGCTCGGTACGGTTATCGGTATGATTATTACGTTTACCGCGATTACAAACTTCGGTGCCGGTGATCCGAAACTGATGGCAGGCGGTATTTCCGTTGCGCTTATGACCACGGTGCTTGGTCTGGTAGCTGCGATCCCACTTCTGCTGACCCACGCTCTGGCTGCTGCCATGGCACGTGGCAACCAGCAGATTCTGGATGAGCAGGCGGCCGGCCTTGTGGCTGAGCGCGCAGAGCGAGGCGGGGCGGCTTAGGCCGTCCCTTACCCGGGAGCCCAAATATGTTGGGAATGACCGAACTACAGGAGTTCTTGGCCCGCGGTGGACCAGTGCTTCTCTGGATCATGGGAGCCACATTTGTGATGTGGGCCCTGATCCTGGAGCGCCTGTTCTACTTCCGTGTGGCGCATGCTGCTGTAGCCGAAGAGGCTTTGTCGGAGTGGCGCTCGCGCTCTGACCACAAGTCTAAATTCGCGCACTGGGTCAAAGACAAACTGGTCTCCGAAGTCCGCCAGAAGGCACAAGCCAATGTATCATTTGCCAAGGCAATGGTTGCGCTGGCCCCACTGCTCGGACTGCTCGGAACCGTGACCGGTATGGTTACCGTGTTTGATAACATGGCGATCACTGATGGTGCGGATGCCAAGGCTCTGTCACGGGGTGTGTCGCAAGCGACCATCCCGACTATGGCCGGTATGGTGGCCTCGATTTCAGGCATTCCATTTGCCACAGGCATGGACAAGAAAGTCCGCCGCCTGGTGCAAAAGGTCGAAGACCAGATGGAGATTTTCTGATGAGAGGACGCGCCAGTCGCCCATCCGAAGAGGCCCATGTCGATCTGACACCCATGCTCGACGTGGTCTTCATTCTGTTGATCTTCTTCATCGTCACCTCGACCTTCATTCAGGAAGAGGCGCTCGGTGCAGAACCCCCACCACCGCAAACCAATGCGCCAAGCAATCCGGCGCCTGCGATCATCGTCTATATCGACGAAACGGATCAGATCCGCGTCAATCGCAAGCTTACGGATATTTCGGCGGTTCGCGGCGGTATGGAGCGCGCCCGTGCGGAAAACCCGGAGAGTGCCCTGATTATCCAGGCGCATCCCCAGGCCCGTACAGGTACCATCATTGAGGTGCGTGATATTGCTTATGACGCACAAATGGAGCGGGTGAATATCGTCCGGTCCGCAGGTTAGAGGAGGCTAGTTATGGCTCGCAAAATGCGCGCAGCAGCAGAGAGTGCTGAAGATGATGTCAACCTCACACCGATGCTTGATGTGGTCTTCATCCTGCTGATCTTCTTCATCGTTACGGCTCAGTTCATTCGTGAACCTGGCGTCGAAATCGACCGTGTCGAAGTGAACAATAAAGAGCGTCAGAATCCGCTGGGGATCCTGATCGCGATCGATTCGAACAGCGAGATCTATATGAACAAGCAGGTCGTTTCGATGTCTGAAGTCGGGTTTCGCATTCGCGAACTTCGCGAAGACAACCCGAAAGGGCGCTTGGTCGTTCAGGCCGATGCCGATGCGCAAGCCGGGGTGCTGATCGATCTCATGGAGATCGTCAACGAAATCGATGGCCTCGGGCGCGTGCCGCTCTCGGTTGTCAATAATTAGGAGGATCTCATGTTTGCAAATCCACTAATTCGCTTCGCTGTCGGATTGCCGGTCGCGCTTATCGTGACGCTGGCTCTGTTCCACGTCATGCGGATCGTGATCAGCAATGATTTCGAGGAACCGGATAATCTCCGGGAATACAATCTCGAAAGCATTACACCTGAGGCTCAGGAAGAGAACGTGACGCGCCGGGCGCGGAGCAAGCCGCGCAAGCTGAACAATGCGGACAAGCCGCCACCACCACCAAAACTGACGGCCAGCAAGTCGGACATCGACCTGCCGACGCCGAACATTCAGGGTGCACCGCCAAGTGAACTTCCGCCAACGCGGCTGAATTCGCTCGCGATCGATCCGGTGGCGATTTCTGACCGGGATGCGCAGCCGATTCGCCCGCCCGTACCGACTTATCCAAGCCGGGCTGCGGAGCGCGGAATTGAAGGCTCCTGTGATGTTCGTTTTGACGTGGACACCCGCGGCAAGCCTTACAATGTGGAAGCCGATTGCACGGACCGCGTGTTCAAGCGTGAAGCCGAGCGTGCGGTAAGCCGTGTGGAGTTCGCGCCGAAGATTATTCGCGGCCAGGCGGCCGAGCGCCGCAACGTGGTCTATCCACTTGAGTTCACGCTCGCGGATTAAATCGGCTTAAATACAACAGGGTAGGGGGAGGTCTCACGATCTCCCCTTTCTTTTTGTGTTGACATTGTTATAAAGTTACATATAGTAATAATATAACAAGCATCAGGGAGGGGAATTGTGCGGACAAATGAATTCAGACCGTTGGAAATGGCGCCGGCGAAATCGCATCTTAAACGCCTGAGCGCGGTCCTTATCCCGGCAGGGCTTGTGACGGCGTCGCTATTCACCGCGATGCAGCACATGATTGCGGTCGATGATTTTTCACCGCCCGAGTTAACTGGCTACATCCTGGAACCATATATGGAAGCGGAAGTGAAAGAGGATCCGAAGCGGACGGAGCGCCGACCAACGAAACTCGACCCAATCGATCCACCGCCGCGCCCACCAAGCCTGGTGAAGGAGATCAGCAATGTCGATCTGCCAGTCTCCGGATATGAGGGAGTTGCACCTGCCGATTACGGCGCTTCAGAATTCAGGCCAATTCTTCCAGAGCGGGTCAGCGCCATACAAGTGCGTAACTTGCAGCCAATCACGCCGCCAGTTCCTGTCTACCCGCGGCGCGCGCAGACGCTTGGACTAGACGGCACATGCGAGGTTTCCTTCAGCGTCACCATGAGGGGCGAACCAGTGAACGTCCAGGCAGACTGTACGGATCGCGTCTTTGAGGCTGCTGCCACGAAAGCCGTTCAGAAAGTCAAATTTGTGCCCCAAATCCGTGATGGACTCCCGGTTACTGTGACAGGTGTGGTCTATCCCCTTGAGTTCCGCATGGAACCATAAGACACTGCAGGTGTAAAAGTCTGGGAAAATGCTTCAACAAATCGATTGAAGCGCTTGAAATCGGAGAGAACTTCCGGTTCAAAGGAGATTAACCGCCAATCTGGCGGAAAGGAGTGAAACAGTATGATCAAGAACGTCATGAAGAGCGCAGCCACAGTTGCCATCATGGTCGCCATGGGGAGTGGCGTTGCGAACGCGCAGGCTTGTGAAGAAACCCAGTTCAGTTCGACCAATGCAGAGAATTATCTGAAGGCTGAAACCGAACTCATCGTTAATGACAACGCGCAAGCGGCTTTGGCGGCCTTGAATTTGTTGAGAGCACAGGAGCTCAACTGTTATGAAGAAGGCGCTGCATTGCGCCTTGGCGCAGCTATCAAGATCGAGACCGAAGACTATGAAGGGGCGGTGCGCGATCTTCTGACCGCCATTGATCGTGGATATATTCCAGAGGCTGAACAGAAAACGACGTTTTACAACATCTCGCAGATCTATCTCTCGATCGACAAGAAAGAAGAGGCTCTGGAGTATTACAATAAGTGGATGGCCGCGGGCGGTGTGCCGGACCGGAACCAGAAATGGACGCTGGCGGTGCTATACCAACAGATGGATCGCTTCCCGGAATCGCTCCGGTGGGCCGAACAGGTGCTGGAAGCGGACGGTCCAGGGGCTGATCGGCAGGTCTATGACTTCCTGATCTTCCTCTATGACAAGACCGGAAATCGCGCCAAGAAAGCTGAATTGCTTGAGCTCCTGCTGGAGCGTGACCCAACCGATGTACAGCTTTGGCAAGCCATCGCGGGCGAGTACTTCCAGGCTGGTGAGGACCGCAAGGCATTTGAGGTCCAGAAAGCCATGTATCTCGGCGGCATGCTCAAAACCGAAGAAGAGCTGATGCGCATCGTCAATTTCTACAACACGTTCGACGTGCCTTATGTGGCCGCCAAAACGTTGGAAAAAGAAATGAATGCGGGCCGCATCTCAAAGAACTATCAGCGCCTTGAACTGCTCGCGAACCTGTATCAGGTCGCGCGCGAATTTGACCGCGCCATCCCGGTCATTGAAGAAGCTGCGGACCTGGCCCCCAATGGCAAGATGTATGAGCGCCTTGGCCGCTCTTTCAGCGAGCTGCAGCAGTGGGCTGAAGCAGAAGAAGCATTGATCAAGGCGATCAATAAAGGCGGCCTGGACAATACGGGTCTCGCCTGGGTCCTGGTTGGACAGTCACGCTATGAGCGCGACGACCGGGCTGGGGCACGCGAAGCTTTCCGCAATGCGAATAATCGCGGCGGTCGCGGCTGGCTCGACTTTATGAGAGCAGAGGACAATACAGCGATTGCGCTGGCCCGCTTCGAACTCTTCAACGAAGTCAGCGACTACCAAAAAGAGAAAGAGCGTTGCAAAGACCTCGAAGTCATCGGCAATGCGCCGGACACCTGTCTTGATGTGGATGAGCGTCTCGCCGCGGCGCGGGAGCGTCTGGCTGAGTTTGACAGAAACACCTGATCCTGGTGATCATCTCAATCAGAGCCCTGGACTTCACGGTCCGGGGCTTGTTGTTTTATCGAAAGCGTGAAACCAAGGCGACATGGTCGATCTCAGTTTGAAAACGTCCAGTGACGAAGCGATTTGCGAGCGCATTTCAGACCTTCAGGACACAATGCAGGGCCGCACGTTTGAGTGGGCCAATATTAACACGGGCAGCTGGAACCGGGATGGTCTCGATGCGCTGGCGCCGCAGCTCGCGGACGCCTTCAGCGCGCTGGAAGCAGATGTCGAGCTGATCGCGACTGATCCGTTTGAAAAAGTCGGAGACAATGGTCAGGTCGAAGGGTTTGAAACGGGACCGGTAATTCGGATCTCTTCCCGCCCCGATGCGCAAACGCAAGTGGTCATGAGTGGGCATTATGACACCGTCTTTCCGCCGGGCACATTCGAAGCCATTTCCGATATTGGCGACGATAAAATGAATGGTCCGGGTCTGGCGGACATGAAAGGCGGCTTGTCCGTCATGCTTGGCGCGCTGCAAGCGTTCGAAGCCGGGCCGGACAAAGACAGGCTCGGCTATCAGATCGTCATTACACCTGACGAGGAAACCGGGAATTTTGCCAGTGCGCCCTTTCTGACCAAAGCCGCTCAATCAGGGGCGATGATCGGCATGACCTATGAGCCTTGTATGGATACCGGCGCGATGTCCGGCGGGCGCAAGGGCTCGGCTGTATTCGATATTGTCCTGAAGGGTCGTTCGGCGCATGCGGGCCGGGCCAAGGAAGACGGACGAAGCGCGGTTGAGGCCGCCGCACAAATGGTTGTCCGGTTGGAGCAGTTGAACGGCCAGCGCGAGGGCGTGACTTTCAACGTCGGATCGATCGATGGCGGCAGCGCCGTGAACATTGTTCCGGATCTCGCAATAGTCCGGTTCGGTGCGCGTGCGCCTGATGCAGATGCAGCCGCCTGGGCGACACGGGAAGTCGAGAAACTCCTTGATCAGGCGCGCGCTTTGGATGGAATATCCGGCCATATGCATGGTGGTTTCTATCGCCCGCCCAAACCGCGAAATGCCGCGCAGGATGCGCTCTTTACAGCCGTTTCAGAGACAGGCAAGGCCATCGGTCTGGAGCTCGAATTCGTCGATACAGGCGGGGTTTGCGAGGGCAACAATATCTTCGCCGCAGGCGTGCCGAATGTTGATACACTGGGCGTGATGGGTGGACGTATTCACTCGAATGAGGAGTATGTCGTCATGTCGAGTTTCGTCGAACGGGCTCAGCTCTCGGCGTTGCTTTTGAATCGTATTGCAGACGGGCGGCTGGACGCTCCAAAAATCAAGGCGTTGATGGGATGAGTTCTCCTTATGTAATGCGGCCGGCGGAGCTATCTGATTTTGATGCGCTTCGCTCCATGGCCGTTGAGTCGGGTCCAGGCTTCACATCGCTACCCGTCGATGAGGATATTCTGCGCAAACGGCTCCTCAAATCTGTCGATTCCTTTGCCGGCCGGATAGACCAGCCCGAATTCGGCAAATATCTGATGATGCTCGAAAATGTTGAGACGGGCGAAATCGGTGGCTGTAGCGCGGTCAAATGCGGCGTCGGGATCAACTCGCCATTCTTCAATTACCGCATCATCACGCTGGCGCAGGCGAGCCAGGAGGCCGACCGTCGCTTTGATATGGACGCGCTGATCCTGACCAATGAATTTGTCGGGTGCACGGAAGTTGGGACTCTGTTCCTGCGGCCGGAACATCGCGGCGCGGGCGTCGGGCGACTGCTGGCACAATCACGCTACTTGCTCATCTCGACGCGTCCGGAATGGTTCGGCGAGAAAGTGATCGCAGAGCTGCGCGGCGTGGTCTCCCACGACGGAGAAACGCCTTTCTGGGAGTGCTTGGGCCGGCAATTCTTCAGAATGTCGTTTCCGGAGGCAGACTATCTATCGGCGACGACCGACAATCAATTCATTCTCGATCTGATGCCGAAATACCCGATCTATGTCGATCTGCTGCCGAATGAGGCGCGTGAGGTCATCGGCAGATGCCATGCCGATGGTGTGCCGGCCTTCAAGCTGCTTGAATGGGAAGGGTTCGAATTCGAACGCGTTGTCGATATTTTTGACGGTGGGCCGATCATGCAGGCTTCACGCGACATGATCCGAACATCACGGGAAAGTCGCGTCATGGAACTCGAAGTCGGCGATACCAAAGGCGCAAGCGGGATCGCGGCGCGCACCTCGCTGGAAGACTATCGCGCGTGTCTGATCGAGGGGGCTGTCCTCAGCGAGCATCGGTTTATGACCACGGCCGATACGCTAGAGAAACTTAAACTCAAACGCGGGGACAAAGCCCGCATCTGGCTCAGGAGCTGACATGGCCAAGAGTGTCTATATCAACGGCCGCTGGAGTGATGGCGCAGATGATTGGTTCGAGAAGACCAATCCCGCCACTGGAGAAACAAGCTGGGACGGACAAGCCAGCAGCCCCGAACAAGTTGCAGACGCGACGCGCGCTGCGCGCGAAGCGCAGATCGACTGGGGGCGACGTCCGCAACATGACCGAACAACCATTCTCGAGCGATATGCCGAGGAAGTCGCGAAGCGCTCTGACGAGATCGCATCTGCAATCAGTAGCGACATGGGCAAGACAGCCTGGGAAGCTAAAGGCGAAGCTGGCGCTATGGCCGCCAAGGTCGGAATCTCGGTCAAGGCGCAGGTGGAGCGCGCTGGTACGTCCTATTCCGAGGCTGCGTTCGGTTCGATGCATCTGATGCATCGTCCGCACGGCGTCATGGCGGTGTTTGGGCCGTTCAACTTTCCGGGGCACTTGCCGAACGGTCATATCGTTCCGGCATTGCTGGCGGGTAATGCGTGCGTGTTTAAGCCATCAGAGCTCGCGCCATCGGTCGCGCGCGTCATGGCTGATGCGTTCGCCGCTGCGGGTCTGCCGGATGGCGTGCTGAACATCGTTCAGGGCGGCCGAGACACTGGCGCAGCCTTGCTGGACGGCGATATCAATGGCTTGCTCTTTACGGGATCAGCGCAAACAGGACTGTTTTTCCACAAGCACTTTGCAGGCCGGCCCGAAGTCATCCTGGCGCTGGAAATGGGGGGAAACAACCCGCTGATCGTCTGGGATCCGGCCGATGTCGAGTCGACTGCAGACATCGCGGCGCAATCTGCATTTCTGACCACCGGCCAGCGATGCTCCTGTGCGAGGCGCGTGATCCTGCCCAATGGGAGTTGGGGCGATCAGGTTGTTGAGGCCATCGTGGAGCGGGCGAAAAAGCTCAAAATCGGCGATGCGTCGGAAGAGGATGCGTTTATGGGGCCGCTCGTGTCAGAACAGGCCGCACAAAATGCGACTGATTTCCAGATGATGCTGTCAAAGAAAGGCGGCAAATCGCTGCGGCGCTTGAAACGGATGGATCGCGGCGGCGGATTCGTCACCGCCGGAGTGATTGACGTCACCGATGCCACGGACGTGCCGGATGATGAATTGTTCGGGCCGCTGATGCAGATCATCCGCGTCAACGATTTCGATGAAGCGATCACGCGCGCGAATGATACGCGATTTGGTCTGTCTGGCGGACTGATCAGTGATGATGATGCCTTGTGGCTGCGCGCCCATGCTGAGATGAAAGCCGGTATCCTGAACCGCAATCGACCAACCGCAGGCGCCAGCGGCGCGATGCCATTTGGCGGGCCGGGCCTGTCAGGCAATTTCAGGCCCGGCGCCTACTACGCCGCCGACTATTGCGCCTGGCCGCAGGCAAGCCAGGTCTCTGATCAAGCGACAAGGCTTGGCGCAATCGGTTTCCCGAAGTAGAGACCCAGATTCCAAATCAGTTGCGCCCTGAGCCTGTTGAGACGCGCAGCTGACCCAATCCGTTCGGGTGCGGAGAAAGCGCGCCCTTCAACAGGCACAAGACAGGGGTTCCCATGTCTTCAACCGAAACGCTCGAAGTCAATTTCGATGGCCTGATCGGGCCGAGCCATAATTATGGTGGTATGTCTGACGGCAATCTCGCCAGCCAGACCAATGCCGGCGACGTCTCCAATCCGCGCGAAGCAGCGCTGCAGGGTCTGGAAAAAATGCGAATGCTGGTGAAAGCCGGCTTCGTGCAAGGTGTACTACCGCCTTTGGAGCGTCCAAATCTCGGCTTTCTGGTCGACGCGGGATTCAACGGCTCTGACGAGCAGATCATCCAATCCGCAGCCCAGCACGCGCCGGCGCTGCTGAAGGCGGCATATTCTGCAAGCTCCATGTGGACAGCGAATGCGGCGACGATCTCACCATCTGCGGATGCGACGGACGGACGTCTGCACATGACCGCAGCGAACCTGTCATCCATGCTGCACCGTTCGATCGAGCACCCGGACACGACATCCTCCCTGGCCACCATTTTTGATGATGAGGCTGTTTTTGGCGTCCATGCCGCGCTGCCGATGCATGCAGATTTTTCCGATGAAGGCGCGGCCAATCATGTGCGTCTCAGCGCTGAACATGGCGCGCCCGGGGTGGAACTGTTTGTCTTTGGGCGTGAGGCTGGCGAAAGTGTTGCAGGGTTTCCGGCGCGCCAGACGCGGCTTGCCAGCCAGTCCATCATTCGGTCGCATGGATTGAACGATAAAAGAGCCGTCCCTGCGCGCCAATCAAAGACCGCGATCAATGCGGGGGCCTTTCACAATGACGTTGTCTGTGTCGGCACGCTGGATACGTTATTCTTCCACGAACACGCGTTTGAAGACACCGATAAGACACTGAACGACCTTCGCGCGGCGGCTGACGGTTTGTTCGACCTCAAACCTGTTATGGTGCCTGATGACGAGGTTCCGCTCGCCGATGCGATCAGATCGTATTTGTTCAATTCTCAGCTTCTGAAATGGCCGGGGGAAGACCGGTTGGTTCTGCTGGCGCCTCTGGAAACTGAGGAGACGGACTCAACCCGGTCATATTGTGAGCGCCTCGTTCAAGGCAACGGTCCGATCGGGCGTGTGCAATATGTCGATGTACGCCAGTCCATGCGCAATGGCGGCGGACCAGCCTGTCTGCGGCTGCGCGTGGTGATGACACCGCAAGAACGCGCCGCCTGTCACCAGGGCGTGTTGCTCGACGAAACCCGTATCGATCAACTCCAGGATGTCGTGCGCAACACCTATCGTGACCGGCTCAGCGTGGCCGATCTCACAGATCGAGCTTTTGTGCAGGAATGCCTGCACGCGCGCGAGCGTCTATTGCGCGTCCTCGACCTGGAGCAACTGATCTAGTGGCGACGTTCGCGTTTTCTGTT
The DNA here is from genome assembly GCA_041984335.1 of Henriciella sp. Taxonomy (GTDB): domain Bacteria; phylum Pseudomonadota; class Alphaproteobacteria; order Caulobacterales; family Hyphomonadaceae; genus Henriciella. The sequence continues at coordinate 34,588 of JBHIYI010000006.1, forward strand.
TCTGCCACAGATGGGGCGGCCCGTACCGGCGTTTTGAAGACGCCGAGAGGCGATATTCGCACGCCCGCTTTCATGCCGGTGGGCACCGCTGGCACGGTCAAGGCGCTTTACATGGACCAGGTAAAACAGACAGGCGCCGACATCATCCTCGGAAACACTTATCATCTGATGTTGCGCCCGGGTGCTGAGCGCGTCAAACGCCTTGGCGGCCTGCATTCATTTGCAAAATGGGACGGTCCGATGCTGACCGATAGCGGCGGCTTCCAGGTCTGGTCGCTATCGCAGCTTCGCAAGATGGACCCGGATGGCGTGACGTTTCGCAGCCATATTGATGGCTCCGAACATCGACTAACGCCAGCGCGCAGCATCGAGATCCAGGCCGATCTCCTGGGAGCGGACATTTCAATGCAACTCGATGAGTGCACGGATTTCCCATGCTCGCATGAGGAAGCCGAGGCTTCGATGCGCCTGTCACTCGATTGGGGGCAGCTTTCACTGGACGCGTTCGGTGATCGTGAGCGCCAGACCCTATTTGGGATCGTTCAGGGCTCGAACTTTCCGGATCTGAGAGAAGCCTCGGCAAAGGCCGTCGCTGCGCAGGGATTTGGCGGCATTGCGCTCGGCGGACTGGCTGTCGGCGAGGGTCATGACCAGATGTGCCGCACCATCGATATGACGGTCCCGCATCTGCCATCAGCGTTTCCGCGGTACGTGATGGGAGTCGGCAAGCCAATCGATCTGGTTGAAGCTGTCGCCAGGGGCATCGACATGTTCGATTGCGTGCTGCCAACCCGCGCCGGGCGTCATGGACAGGCCTGGACATGGGACGGTCCGATCAATCTCAAGAATGCGCGTTTTGCCGAGGACGAAGCGCCGCTGGATGAGGCGGTCGACTGCCCGGCGAGCCAGGATTATTCGCGTGCATATCTGCATCACCTGATCCGATCCGGGGAATATCTCGGCTCGATGGTGCTCAGCTGGCACAACATCGCGTTCTTCCAGGCGCTGATGCAGCGCATGCGTGAGGCCATCGCTGATGGCACGTTCGGAACGCTCAGGAACGAGCTCGCTACGCGCTGGGCGCAGACGAAATCATCTCCGCGCGCCGAGACAGCAGACTAGCGAAATTCGATTTTCGACTCTTCTTCCACCGGGGGAAGGGGGGCCGCTGGATACTCACAGCCCTTGGCCAGGCCGATTCCCTTCAGGAACGTCCGGCGGTGGGAGCCACGTTCATAAGCTTTGCGGACTTTGGTGGCATGGCTATTGGCGCCGGTAATCGTCCTGACGATCCCGCGATATGGGATCAGTCCGGAGGCGCCAGAGGCCACCGTATCCAGGAATGCCGTGGAGGCACCATCTGCAGCGCGTTCTGACAGACCTTTCTTGTCAGGCGGCGGAATATCCCAGTCGCGGCCGAGCAAGGCATCCAGCTCGAGCACTTCCTCGCCAATTTTCTCGCAGCTGGTTTCCACCGCCACGAGATACGGATTTCGAATTTCCTTGAATTTTTCAGGAATTTTGTCGCGCTTCAGGTTCACATCTTCGAGCGGGGAGAGCGCTGCGTCGCTGAACCCGTCCTGGGACTGATTGATGGCGCGTTCCGTGGCGCTTGGCCCGGACGCGTCTTCCTGGGCCGAGGGGCCGGACGCACAGGCGGCGCTGAGCAGGACAAATGAGAGAGCAATATACGAAGAGTTCATGAGCCGATTTTGCGGTGTTCCAGCCCTGCTGACAAGAATGTTCCTACAGGGCTGTTTTCCGCAGCAAAAACCGTTGACCACAGACAGGCACTCAACTATGTGGGCCGTTCGGATGCGCCCATAGCTCAGTTGGTAGAGCAACTGACTTTTAATCAGTAGGTCACAGGTTCGAATCCTGTTGGGCGTACCATTCCTCCAGACTGCCACGATACGACACGATCTCCCGCAGTCCATTGGAATATCTGCAGATTTAAAAAGTTCCCATAATGTAGATTATCGAATAATTGGATCTGAGGTCCCGGCCATGCCTGGCATGTGCGCTTGGATGGATTTGGCGGTTATGTGCGGCCACGGTTGCAGCTGCCCGGGTATCGGCGCTCATACGTACCCCCTCTTCCCCACCTTTTTGTCGCCGATCATGCGATAGGATCTCATTAATGTTTTGCGCGTGTTGGAATCTGTGCCTCATCCACGTCGAGCTCCGAGCGATCAGCGCAGGCATTATCTCCGGAGCCGCATTCGGTCTGAACTGCGACTGAGACCTGATCTAATTACGCACGGGCTCTAGCCGTTGTCTGAACTCTCGCCTAAATCATAGGACATGCAGACAATGACCGCCCTTTCTGGTGAGCACGCGGAAGACGTTTTGGGGCGGCTGTCTGGCTGGTTGGCCTCAGGCACGCCGTGCGCGCTGATCGTGGTTACGGCAACAGAAGGCGGCGCAGTGCGTGCGCCAGGCGCGCTCCTTGCCGTCAGCGATACTGAGACCGTCGGCTATATTTCCGGCGGCTGCATCGATGCAGATGTGGCGTTGCAGGCGCGGTCCGCCATCAAAGCGCGCACGTCAAAGCAGATCCGCTATGGCGCGGGGTCTCCATTCGTTGATCTGCCTCTGCCCTGCGGCGGCGCGATTGAGGTGCAGATTGCAGCAGATCCAGATTTGGAAACCATCAGGCTCGCGCATCAAGGCTTGTGCAATCGACAAGAAATCGAATTGATCGTTCGCACCGAAGGGCAGATCGCTTTGAGCAGCGAAACAGTGCGCCCGTCAGGCGACGATCTGGTCTTTTCCTATGTCCCCAAACTTCGGCTGCGGATTGCTGGTCGCGGCGCCGACGCGCTTGCGCTTGCCAGGATGAGCGATGTGGCGGGCTATGCGACCCACGTTCAGCTCGTCGACGACGAAGATATCGCGACAGCGCGTGCGGCGCATCTCTCTTCGATTGAAAAACTCACGACGCCGTCTGATCTGTCCGGAAATTCAGATGATGCTTGGACCGCGTTCGTCCTGCTGTTTCACGACCAGGATTGGGAGATCCCGCTACTGATGCAGGCCCTGAATGGTCCCGCATTCTATATCGGCGCCGTTGGCTCCTCGCGTACGCATGCGGCGCGCTGTGAGGCGCTGAAGGCGGCTGGTTGCAAGGCTTCCGATGTCGCTTTTGTAAAAGGCCCAATCGGACTGGTGCCCTCCTTGCGAGACGCTTCGATGCTGGCTGTATCCATCATGGCGGAGATTGTCAGCGCGTTTCCCGCGCGATCCTCCAGCCGCCTGCCACGCACAGCGGTTCTGCTTCTGGCGGCGGGCGCCTCCAGTCGGTTTGAAGACGGCGATAAATTGCTCGCCGATCTTGGCGGCCGGTCGGTGCTTAAATGCAGTGCGGAGAATATTCCCGAAGATCCGACCCTGTTCAGGCTTGCAGTCGTGCCACCGGACGCTCCCGAACGCCACAATACGCTCACTACGCTCGGATGGCGGGTGGTCGAAAATCCGGCGGCGGATCAAGGTCAGTCCACCTCCTTGCGGGTCGGCATTGAGGCGTTGAGAGAGATGGCGTTTATCGACCAGGTCATCGTCCTTTTGGCGGACATGCCATTCGTGCCGCCGTCTCACCTGGACGCTCTGCGTCAGAGCGCCGATGTTCCAGGGGCGTCCTGCGTGATGTCGAAAAGTGACGGCGTCCTGTCGCCTCCCGCCTTGTTCAAGCGTGAGCATTTTGATGCGCTTGCCGGCTTGTCGGGTGACCGCGGCGCCAAGGCGCTGTTCCTCGCGATCGAGCATGGAAACCGAACTGTCGACTTGGCACCTCAGAATGCAGCCGATATCGATGTCACTGACGATTTAATCCGCGCCGTGGAGTCCGCAGATGCCTGATGGCCTCGCCATGCCAAGCCAGAAGCCGCTCGTCGACCAGTTTGGTCGCCAGGTCACATATCTGCGTTTGTCGGTGACGGATCGCTGTGACCTGCGCTGCAGCTATTGCATGGCGGAGCGGATGCAATTCCTGCCCAAACAGGAATTGCTGACGATTGAAGAGCTCGATCAGGTTGCTGCCGCGTTCATTCGGCGCGGCGTTCAGAAGATCCGGATCACTGGCGGAGAACCTTTGGTCCGGCGCGGCATGCCTGAACTTATTCAGCGCCTGGGCAGCTATTTGAGGTACGGTCTGGAAGAGCTGACGCTGACGACAAACGCAACACTGCTCACGCAGTTCGCTGATCTGTTGGCGAAAAACGGTGTGAAACGGATCAATGTTTCTCTGGATTCCCTCGATCCTGAGCGATTTGAGGCAATCACCCGCCGGGGCAAGCTGGACCAGGTTCTCGACGGAGTAGATGCGGCGCTTGATGCCGGATTGAAGATCAAGATCAACACAGTTGCGATGAAGCACGGGAATCTTAACGAGCTGCCCACGATGATCGAATGGGCGCACGGGAAAGGGATGGACCTGACACTAATCGAAGTGATGCCACTCGGCGATACCGGCGAGGATCGCGTCGACCAGTATATTCCATTACCCATGGTGCGTGATCAGCTTGAACAGAGATGGACGTTGAGCGAAGTGCCGGTGGAGGACTCAAATGCCGGGCCGTCGCGCTACGCCCGCGTTGAAGAAACCGGTGGCAAGCTGGGCTTCATCACGCCGCTGACCAATAATTTCTGCGCCGGATGCAATCGCGTGCGCGTGACCTGTACGGGCCGCATCTATATGTGTCTCGGTCAGGATGATCACATTGATCTGCGCGCGGCGCTCCGCGAATCGGACGATCCGGTTCGTGCCCTCGACGATTGCCTGGATCGGGCGCTGTTCAAGAAACCTGAACGGCATGATTTCAGCATCAAAACCCGCGGCGAGGCCCCTGCTCTGCCGCGGCATATGTCTGTCACGGGCGGATAATGGCGAAGCTTCTCTATTTCGGGCGCCTGAGCGATATTACCGGAGCGGCGGAAGAGACACTTTCGCTACCTGAGTCCATCTCAACCGCGGGCGACTTGCGACAATATCTGGACCTGCGCTTTAATGCCCAGGGGGCACTGCTCGAGCCGACAGTACGGATCGCGGTCAATAATGAACTTTGTTTTGATACGACATCGATCAACGAAACCGATGAGATTGCGTTCATGCCTCCGGTCGGAGGCGGGTAATTGCTCAAGGTTGGCGAGGACCCTATCGATGCTAGCGCGCTCCTGAAATCTTTCGAACGGGAGGCGTCAGGGGCCGGCGCAATTGTCAGTTTTTCCGGAATTGTTCGCCCCGAAGCTAAGACAGGCGCAGTCGATCAACTGTTCCTGCAGGCTTACTCGCCGATGACGGAAAACGGGATTCAAGCGGCAATCGACGAGGCCAAGGTGCGTTGGCCCGTTTCGCATGTCTGCGTCCAGCACCGCGTTGGTGAAATGCGGGCCGGTGACACTATCGTGTTTGTCGCGACCGCATCAGCGCATCGCCGGGCGGCGTTCGAATCGGCAGACTACCTGATGGACTACCTGAAGACCAAAGCCGTGTTCTGGAAGCGCGAAAAAACCGACCTGGGCGACAGCTGGATCGAACCGCGAGACGCGGACTATGCAGACGCGAAACGCTGGGATTAGCGCTCTGCCCACCGCTATTTTTGTTGAAGCTTCCGCGTTTCAACGATTTTCTTGCCGGCAAGCCTTTACTCGATGAACGATTGGCTCATTATTTAGATAGCTGCGTGAAGGAGAGACCTATCGGGGTCCCCGCGTCCAAGTGCTGGAGGATGCACAGAATGGCGACACTCAAGATCAATGGCGAAACGGTGACGGTGGATGTGTCCGATGACACGCCCCTGCTCTGGGTTATTCGCGAACAGGTCGGATTGACCGGCGCAAAATATGGTTGCGGCATCGCCCAGTGTGGAACCTGCACGATCCATATCGATGGCAGCCCGGTGCGCTCTTGTGTCTACCCCGTTGGCGCACTCTCTGGCAGCGAAGAAATCACGACGATTGAAGGCTTGTCGGAGGATGCCAGCCACCCTGTCCAACAAGCCTGGTCGGAGCTCGACATTCCTCAATGTGGTTACTGCCAGCCGGGCATGATCATGGCGGTCGCCGGCATGCTCAACGACAATCCTAATCCCACAGACGAAGATATTGATGCCGAGATCACCAATATCTGCCGCTGTGGAACACTGGCGCGCGTCCGCAAGGGCATCAAGCTCGCCGTCGAGAAATCATAAGGGGACGAGACATGGCTGATACAGGAATTCTCTCCCGCCGCGGCTTTATCATTGGCACAGGGGCAACCGGCCTATCCATCGGTATTCTCGCGAGTTGCTCGCCCGAAGGATCTGGTCCCGAACCTGGCACCGGGACGGAGGCGGCCGCGATTGATGAAGTCAACGCATGGGTCCATATCGACACAGACGATACCGTCACCGTCCGCATCGCGCGCTCAGAAATGGGTCAAGGCACGCTAACCGGGCTGGCGCAGCTCGTCGCCGACGAACTGGACGCCGACTGGGACAAAGTGACGACCGTCTATCCGACACCTGGGGAGAACCTCGCCCGGGAACGGATCTGGGGCAGCTTCTCGACTGGCGGCAGTCAGGGCATTCGCGGATCGCAGGACTATGTTCGAGAAGGCGCCGCGGCGGCGAAAGCCATGCTTATCGAGGCCGCGGCGAACGAATGGGACGTGCCTGTATCTGAATGCAGCTCGGAGAACAGCATCATCACGCATGGTCCGTCCGGACGCACAACATCATATGGCGCCGTGGCCGAAGCAGCGTCCAAACTCGCGCCGCCATTGGAAGTTACGGTCAAGGATCCCAGCGAGTGGAAAATCATCGGATCCGCGAAAAAGCGCCTCGATACTGCCGACAAGCTCACGGGTAAGCAGGTATATGGCGCCGATATCAGTCTTGAAGATGTGTTGAGAGACAGTTCGGCAACACCTGATGAACTGCTTAGCGCCTCTATACGCCAGTCTCCAAAGATTGGTGCGACCCTCGCGTCTTTCGATGCGTCTGCTGTCGAAGGTATGCCGGGTGTCCGGAAGGTTGTCGCTTTGGACAATCCTTTCGGCGAAGGCCAGAATGCGGTCGCTGTGATTGCTGAGACGTGGTGGCAGGCCAATGCGGCGCTCAACGCGCTTCCGATGGAATGGGAAGGCGGCGTGGACTTCTCTACGGATGCCTTTGAGGCCGAACTTGATGACGGGCTCACTTCTGACGAGGCCTTTGTCGGAAATGGCGGCGGTGATCTGGCGGGCGCGTTTGAAAATGCGGCCCAGATCATTGAGGCGACCTATAATATGCCGTTCCAGAACCATGCCTGCATGGAGCCGATGAATACCACGGCGCTCTATACAGAAGGTCGCTGTGAAGTCTGGTGTCCGACCCAGAATGGCGAAGCCGCGCTAGCGGCTGTATCAGAGGCATCGGGTCTGCCGATTGAAGACTGCGAGGTCTATAAAATCCATCTCGGCGGTGGCTTTGGACGGCGCGGCGCTGGCGACTATGTTCAGCAAGCCGTTATGCTGGCCATGGAAATGCCTGGGACACCGGTCAAGCTGCTCTGGACGCGCGAAGAAGACATGAAGCATGGCTTCTTTCACCCGACCACGAAGGCGCGTGTCCGCGGGTCACTGGACGCCGACGGCAATCTGACGGGCTTGCATCTGCGCATTTCAGGGCAATCGATCCTGGCGGCCCTCATGCCGCAAGCGCTTCGCGACGGGGTCGATTTTGCGACCTTCCAGGGACTGCTGCCGTCCGGTGTTGACCCAAGAGTTGAAGACCAGACGTTGAAATACACGTTCGACAATTTCCTGATTGATCACGCCATGAGAAATCCGCCGGTTCGACCGGGTTTCTGGCGCGGGGTCAACCTGAACCAGAACGCGATCTATCTTGAATGTTTCATGGATGAACTCGCGCACGCGGCGGGTCGTGATCCGCTCGAATTCCGCCTCGCTCACCTGCAGAACAGCCCGCAAGCGGCCGCGGTCCTGCAAGCGGTCGCTGATCGATCAGGCTGGGGGCAGGATGATGGCAAGCATCGCGGTTTGTGCGTGATGTACGGCTTCGGTTCCTATGTCGCCGCCTGCTCTGAAGTGACTGTCGATGAGGATGGTGTTCTTTCCATCGATCGAATTGTCGCCGCCACCGACCCGGGTCACGCGGTGAACCCGCAGCAGATCGAGGCGCAGGTCGAAGGATCATTCGTCTACGGTCTCTCGGCGATGCTGTTTGGGGAGGTCACCTTTGTCGATGGCGAAGCGCAGGAATTGAACTTCGACACGTTTAACTCGATGCGGATTGCAGACATGCCGGAAGTCGAGACCATTATCATGCCCAGCGGCGGTTTCTGGGGCGGTGTCGGCGAACCGACGATCGCCGTCGCAGCGCCTTCGGTTTTGAATGCGGTTTATGCCGCCACCGGCAAACGCGTCCGTCAGCTCCCGATCAAGGATCAGAACCTACGGGATGTCTAAACCGCTTCACCTTGGCGTCGCAGCGCTACTGGTTCTCTCTGGACCGGCAGCGTGCGACGGCTCGGACGGCTCTCAAAACCAAGTGGACCACGTTCAGATCGCAGAATCGACGAATCGCTCGGCGACGCTCGCACAGGCCTGCTCCGGCTGCCATTCGGCGAAGCGTAGCGCGTTCGCATCCCTGGACGGATACGGGGCAGATGCGATGCGCGACAGGCTGCGCGCGTACAAGGCGGAGACGGACGGAACAACCGTGATGCACCGCCTTGCGAGAGGATATTCTGACGCCGATATCGACTTGCTCGCGGACTATTTTGCAAAAGACAGAAGTCAGCCATGACGATGCTTGACCGTCGTATTCTGCTCAAAACCATGGGATTGGGAGCAGCGTCTCTCGCGCTTCCTGTCAGCGCATTTGCGCGCGCCAAGGCCAAGATTGTTATCATTGGAGGCGGCTTTGGCGGTGCCAGCGCGGCGAGATTGCTCGTCACTCTCCTCCCCTCTTCCGAAATCACGCTGATTGAACCCAATGTGGTCTATACGGCCTGTCCTTTCAGTAATCTTGTGCTGGGAACGGATCGATCGCTTTCCGAGCAACAATTTGGTTATGGTGGCCTGCGCGCGCTTGGCGTCAACGTCGTGAACGCAATCGCCCTGGATGTCGATCCGGCGGCGCGGACTGTCAGTCTGGAGGCCGGCGAGACGCTGGCCTATGACCGCCTGATCCTTTCACCCGGAATTGATATGCGTTGGAACGCAGTCGAAGGCTACGATCAGGCCGCGGCAGAAATCTTCCCCCATGCCTGGAAAGCTGGTCCGCAGACGCTCCTCTTGCGGCGCAAACTCGACGCGCTGGAAGATGGCGCCCCCGTGATCATGAGCGTCCCGCTCGCGCCGTTTCGATGCCCGCCGGGTCCTTATGAACGCGCCAGCATGATTGCGCATTATCTCAAGACCCGAAAACCAAGATCCAAGCTTATCGTCCTCGACGCGAAAGACAGTTTTTCGAAAATGGCCCTGTTTCAGGAAGCCTGGGCCGAGCACTACCCCGATCACCTTGAATGGCGCGGCGCGAGTAATGATGGGACCGTATCTCGGGTCGACGCCACCTCTGGTACGATCGAAACCGATTTTGAGAGTTTCGAAGGCACCGCAATCAACGTGATCCCGCCTCAGAAAGCCGGGATGATCGCGGACCGCGCCGGTGTGAGCGACGCGACAGGATGGTGTCCGATTGATCCCTTGGCGTTCGAATCCAAGCTACAACCCAATATCCACGTGATTGGCGATGCGACGATCGCGGCGCCTATGCCAAAATCGGCATTCTCGGCCAATCTGCAGGCGAAGATCTGTGCCCTGGGTGTTGCGCGCCTCGTTTCGGGATTGGAGCCCCAAGCGACGGTGCTTTCCAACACCTGCTATTCCTTCACAACGCCAGACGAGGCAATCTCTATTGCCGGCGTATACTCCAATGAAAACAATGGGCTGGTTAGCATTTCAGGCGCAGGCGGCGTGAGCCCGCTCGGTGCTGAACCATCTATTCGTGCCCAGGAGGCCGCCCAGGCGAAATCCTGGTTCGAAACGATCACAAAAGAGGCGTTTGGGTGATCCGAACCAGCATCGTCCCTATCTTGATGCTGGTGGCTTGTAGCGTCGAAGAAACACCGCTTGTCCCGGCAAACATGATCACCGAAGACGCAATTGAGGCGCCGCTGACGCAAACGCCTGGCGATGCGGCGCGCGGCGAACAGATCTTCGCATCGCGCGAATCTGGACATTGTATTCTGTGCCACCAGGTCGAGGGTCTGGGTGCGGAATTTCAGGGCAATATTGGTCCCGACCTGTCTGCGGTAGGCAGTCGATTGACCGCCGCCCAAATGCGCCTGCGCATTATAGACTATCAAGCCGTGCAACCCGGCGCATTGATGCCCTCCTATTATCGTATTCATGACCTACATCAGGTAGGTGAAGCCTATTCAGGAGAGACGATTTTGTCGGCGCAGGAGATTGAGGATATCATTGCCTATCTGGTGCAACAAAAGGCCCGGCGTGATGAGCCGTGATATGACCTTCGATCTCAACAGACGCGACCTCCTCGCTTTCGGGGCAGGGACTGTCCTGATTGCTGCGTCGCCTTTGCGTGCGCATGCCGATCAGGCTGATTTCGAGCGCGCGCGCGAGGAGCTCTTCGGCAGCCGCCCGGTCACGGAAGGGCGCGTATCGATCAAGCTGCCGCCGATTGCGGAGAATGGTTACTCTGTCCCGCTTTCGGTAGATGTGGACAGTCCGATGACGGAGCAGGATTATGTCAAACGTGTCGCCATTCTGTCGCCGCGAAACCCCCTGCCCCTGATATCTCAATTTCATTTTACCCCCAGCTCCGGGCGCGCCAGGGTGGATGCCCGCATCCGTATGTCGGGAACGCAATCGATCCAGGCGATTGCAGAGATGAACGATGGTTCCCTCTGGTCCGGCAGCCAGGAAACGGTGGTCACGCTCGCCGCCTGTATCGTGTTGTAGGAGGCGTCTATGGCCAGCATTCGTCTTGCAGTTCCCGAAACCGCCGCAGCCGGAGAGGTGATCGAGGTGAAGGCGCTGATCCGGCACCCGATGGAGAGCGGTTATCGGCGCGGATCCCGCGGTGAAGTGATCGAGAGAGACATCATTACCCGGTTTGAGTGTCACTATCTGGGCGAACAGGTTTTCGCGGCGGACTTTCATCCAGGCATCGCTGCGAACCCATTACTGACCTTTTATGTCCGCGCTTCGAGATCCGGAGAGATGAAGTTCCAATGGACCGATCAGCACGGTGCCTCATGGTCTGAGACGTCTCTCCTGACGGTCACATGAGGCAAGCCGGCAAAATAGCGTTCATCGCGATCCTGACCGGCTGCAGCGCACCTCCAGAAGCCCCGGCCTATGCGGAATTGCCGGCAGAAGACATTGTTTCTGCGACAGAATTCCTGACCGAAGAGACTCGCGCGCTTCAGGCTGATGCTTTTGCCAATCCGGGCTATCTCTGGGTGGAACGCGGCGCCAGTCTGTTCGCAGAGGCGACCGCCTCGGGCCCGGCTTGTCTTGCGTGTCACGTCAATGGTCTTTCCGGCGTCGCCGCGACTTATCCAGCTTATGATGAGACGATGGGCCGTGTCCTCAACCTGGAAGGCAGGATCAATCAGTGCCGCCAGACCCATCAGGGCGAGACAGCGTGGGCCTACGAATCCGAGGACTTGCTATCGATCACCGCCTATGTCGCGAATCAATCACTGGGAGTGTCTGCCTCGGTGGATGTCACCGGTCCGGCGCAAGCGACTTACGAAGCGGGCAAAGACTATTTCCAGACCAAGCGCGGACAGTTCAACCTGTCCTGTCACCAATGCCACACCGAAAACTGGGGCAAGCGCCTGCGCGGCGACACGCTGAGCCAGGGGCACGGAAACGGCTTTCCTGCCTATCGCCTGGAATGGGAGTCCCTTGGCTCCATGCACCGACGATTGCGAGATTGTGACCTCGGCGTCCGCGCCGAGCCCCTCCCCTACGGCGACCCGCTCTATGTGGCGGTGGAACTCTACCTGGCGGCACGGTCGAGCGGGCTGGAATTAGAAAGCCCAGCGATCAGGCGGTGATAGACGGTCGAGCTGGCCAGCCTACGAAACTGCTACAAGAGCCTCAGTACGCCAATTCCTTGAATACTTTGCTGGCGTCCTGATCCCAGTCTTCGTGGTAGGCGCGCAACAAGTCTTCTGCGGGTGTGATGCCCGTTTCCAACGTGCGTTCGAGTTCGTGCAGGAAGCCGGTTTCGTCATCGCCAGATACAGAGAGCTTTGCCCGGGCGCGCAAACCGGCGCGGGAGATCTGCAAAATGTCTGCTCCGAGCTCCTGCAATGACCGGCCGCCTGGCACGGGCGCTTTGAGGCCGATTGTGCGGACAGTCTGTCGTAGCGCCTCGCGGTCTCCCGCTGTCCAGTGTTTTACCAGGTCCCAGGCGGCGTTGAGGGCGTCCTCGTCATAGAGCAGTCCCGTCCAGAAGGCCGAAAATGCACACAGACGTGACCATGGGCCGGAATCGCTTCCACGCATCTCCAGGAACCGTTTCAGGCGCACTTCCGGGAATATGGTTGAAAGGTGATCTTCGAAATCATCAATCGCCGGCTTCTCTCCTGGCAGGATGGAGAGCTTGCCATCCATGAAATCACGAAAACTCAAGCCAGAAGCGTCGAGATATTTGCCGCCGCGCCGCACAAAATACATCGGAACATCAAGCGCGTAATCGACATAGCGTTCAAACCCAAAACCGTCTTCGAACACGAAGGGCAGCATGCCGGTGCGATCCGGGTCGGTATCTGTCCAGATCTGTGAGCGATAGGACAGGAATCCATTTGGCCGCCCTTCCAGAAACGGAGAATTCGCAAACAAGGCCGTGCCCAGCGGTTGCAGGGCGAGGGAAACCCGGAATTTCTTCACCATGTCGGCTTCGGAGCCATAGTCCAGGTTGCTCTGGACCGTGCAGGTGCGAAACATCATCTGGCGCCCGAGACGCCCGACTTTTTCCATATAGGTGCGCATGATCTGATAGCGGCCTTTGGGCATGATCGGTGTCTCTTCCATGGACCAGATCGGACTTGCTCCGAGGCCAATAAAGCCGATGCCCAGCGGCTCTGCGATTTCGCGGACTTCGCTCAAATGCTGTCCGACTTCATTGCAGGTCTGGTGAATGTGTTCGAGCGGCGCACCGGAGAGCTCGAATTGACCGCCTGGTTCCAGGCTGACACTGGCGCCATTCTTTTTCAGGCCAATCAGATAGCCATTCTCTTCAATTGGCGACCAGTCGAAGCGATCGCGCAGCCCTTCCAGCATTGCCTTGATCGACGCCGTGCCGTCATAAGGTAGAGGCTTCAGATCGCTCCAGGTAAATCCGAACTTTTCATGTTCGGTTCCGATGCGCCAATCGGCTTTGGGTTTGTTGCCCGCTTCAAACCATTCCACCAGTTCGGTCTTGCCGGAGATACGCGGTGCGTTCTCGTCAATATCAGTCGTTGGAGTCGTCACGCCCCTGCCCTCCAGGCAAAATTTTATGTTTCAGGCAGATAGGGTGCCTTTTGCCAATCTCCAAACATGGATTGCCAAAGCGTGAGAGCGGAGACAACCGCTGTCTCTGCGCGAAGGATGCGCGGTCCAAGTGTAATTGGGATCACGAATTCGAGAGCGTGCAGCATCTCGCGCTCTTTCGGCGAAAACCCGCCTTCCGGCCCGATCAGCATACCTGCAGGCGTTCCGGTGAGCTGATTCGTCCATTGTGAAAGTGGCGCAGCCGCCCCACCTTCGTCGCAGAAGATGAGCGGCGTCTCCTTAGGCCAGGCGGCGAGCGCTTTCGCCAAGGGAGTCGCTTCGTGAATTGTCGGCAAATCCATGCGCTCGGTCTGCTCTGCGGCCTCAATCGCCAGCAATCGCATCCGATCGGTTCGAACCCGTTGGGACTGGGTATAATCCGTCAAGACAGGCCGAAGATCAGAAACGCCGAGCTCGGTCGCCTTTTCGATGATAAAGTCAGTCCGCGCTTTCTTGATGGGCGCAAATAGCAGTGTCAGGTCGGCGCTCTTTTCCTGAGTGCGCAGCTGCGAGACAGGCGTCAGGACGGCCAATTTTCGCTCTACGGACAGCGCACAGGCCCACTCCCCGTCCTGGCCGTTAAAGGCGCGGACATTGGCACCGTCCTGCAGTCGCATAACCCGCAGCAGATACTTGCTCTGCGATTCTGGCAAAGCAACCGGCTGCTCTGCGGTTAAGGGCTGCTCAATGAAGATGCGGGCGATATGGCTCATGCTGGGTTCTATAAGGTGCTCTGATTGCCGCGTTAAGCCGTGGCGCGACAAATAAAACTCGCTATAGAGGGCGCATGACCGAGTTTGATTCCCATGACGATGACCGCCAGGGCATCCCGCTGGACAGCGCTCTGCCGCAATGGTTGCGAGAGTTACCTGAAGGTAGTCGGCCCTATGCAATGCTGGCGCGGTGGGACCGCCCCGTCGGCATCTGGTTACTCTTGTTGCCTTGCTGGATTGGGCTCGCACTCATGCGTGTTCCAGCCGGGTTCGCGTGGGTAGATCTCATCTGGATCCTGTTATTTGCCATCGGTGCCATCGCCATGCGCGGCGCGGGCTGCACCTGGAACGATATTCGCGATCGGGATGTAGATGCCGAAGTTGCGCGTACAGCTGAGCGACCGTTACCGGCGGGGGACCTTACGGTTTCACAAGCCTATATGTTCCTGGCTGCGCAACTGGCGGTCGGCTTTGTCGTGTGGATCTTCCTGCCATTTGACGCGAAGATCGTCGCCCTGCTCGCGATCCCGCTGGTGGCCGCTTATCCTTACATGAAGCGGATCACGTGGTGGCCACAGGCCTGGCTGGGATTTACGTTTAATTTCGGGGTTTTGGTCGGGGCTGCTACAGCAACCCATGTAACCGGCGCAACGGTCGTTCTGTATCTTGGACTGGTAAGCTGGACCGTCGCCTATGATACAATTTACGCGCTACAGGATCGCGAAGATGATGAACTGGTCGGCGTGAGGTCGACCGCTCGGCTGTTCGGGGACAAGGTCCTGACCGGCATATTCGTCTTTCACATGGCAGCGACGGCACTGATTTTCCTCGGCGCCTCTTTTGCCGGGGCGGGTCGGATCGGAGCGCTTCTGGCGCTGGCTTTCCTTGCGCACGGCATTTGGCAGGTCTCGACACTCTCCAAGGATCGTGAGGCATTCTCTCTGGCCATGTTCAAGTCGAACGTCTGGGCCGGGGCGATTATCCTGGCTGGTTTGACACTCGCGGCCTTGCTTTAGGACAGACTTGTCTGCCCTAAGGAAAGGGCTGTATTATAACCGAATGGCCGCTGCGAAAAGAATCCGACCACTTGATCTGTTCACCCGTGAGGAATGGACCCATGTGTCCCGCCGGTCCGATCTCCTCGGGCTCGGCATGGTGGTGCATGCCTGGGTCGTCATCGGGCTCGCAATGGCGGTTGCGATCTGGCAGCCATGGCTCATCATTCTGGCGGTCCCGATCATCGGTGCACGCCAGCTCGGTCTGGCAGTCCTGATGCACGAGGCGGCGCATGGCGGACTTTCGCAGAGCAAGGCGCTGAATAATTTCTTTGGTCACTGGCTATCCGGCGCGCCGATCGGCGGCAGTTTGAAAGCGTATCGCCCGTATCATCTGCAGCACCACAAATATGCACAGCAGCCGGAAGATCCTGATCTGATCCTGTCTGCGCCCTTCCCCATCACGAAAACATCTCTTCGCCGGAAGATCATCCGTGACCTGACCGGGCAGACCTTCTACAAGCAGCGCCTCAATCAATTCTCCAATGCGCTTGGCCTTGGGATTCGCAATCAAAAAGGCTCAGAGAACCGCTCTCAGAGCGCGCGAGAGGCGGTTATTCCGTTTCTGATCACCAACGGTGCCATTTTCGCAATCCTGGCGCTCCTCGGGCATTGGTGGGCTTTCTTCGTGCTCTGGCTGTTGCCGATGGCAACCTGGAACATGATGATCACTCGGCTGCGCAACATTGCCGAGCATGCGGTGGTGCCCGACCATGATGACCCGATGCGCCACGCGCGCACGACGAGAGCCAGTTTGCTGGAGCGCATCTTCATCGCCCCCTACTGGGTCAATTATCATTGTGAGCATCACATGTTCATGCACTTGCCGTTCTATCGACTGGCCGAAGCGCACCGTCTGCTGGAGCAAAAAGGCGTCACGGATCGCATGGAAGTCCGGCATGGGTATTGGGGTGTCTTGCGGTCGGCGGCGAGCAAACCCCAAACCGTTCCAGCGTAATGGGTGAAGATACCAGCAAGGCCAGAAATGTGCTTGGTGGCGACTTGGCATCATGTAGTCACGCGCCGCTGACCGGTTTCTTTCGCGATGGCTGCTGCAATACAGGACCGATGGATCACGGTATGCATACCGTCTGCGTCACGGTCACAGCTGAGTTTCTGCAATACAGCTTCAACCGCGGAAATGATCTGATCACGCCGCGACCCGAATTCCGGTTTCCCGGGCTTAAACCGGGCGACAAATGGTGTCTTTGCGCTTCCCGTTGGGAAGAAGCCCGGCAAATGGGCGTCGCGCCGCCAGTTGATCTGAACGCGACACACCATAAAACGCTGTCCATTGTGGACCTGGCCCACCTCAAGGCCCATGCAGACCAAGGAACTCCCCCATGACGCTACATATCGAAATGGTCTCGGATCTCGTGTGTCCCTGGTGCTGGGTGGGATTGCGCCGATTGAAAGGCGCCATGGCGCTGGTGCCGGAACTGGACGTGGAGATCCTGTTCAGACCTTTCGAACTTGATCCCACGATCCCCGCGGGCGGAACTGACTACAAAGCGTATATGAAGTCGAGATTTGGCTCCGATCAGAGCCGGGATCGCGCCAATCAGATGCGCGATGCGCTCATTCAATACGGCAAGGAAGAAGGCATTCCGTTTGATTTTGACCGTATCTCATGGCGTCCGAACAGCTTCAACGCGCATCGACTGGTGCATTGGGCACAGGGGCAGTCATTGGGCCTGCAAGCCAAGGAGGCGCTATTCGAAGCGTATTTCTCAAAGGGCCTCGATATTGGCGATCACGAGGTGCTGGTCACACTGGCGTCAGAGATTGGCCTCGATCCGAATATCGTCTCCGACCTGCTTGCCAGCGATGCAGATGTGGAAACGGTTCGCAATGAGCAGAACCTGTTCCGGCAAATGGGTGTGTCCGGTGTGCCGACATTCATCGCCATGCGCCAGATCGCCGTGCAAGGCGCAGAGAGCTCCGAAAAGCTGGCGCGCTTCCTCACAACAGCCGCGGCGCAAGTACCGCAGGAACGCCCGCTCGCTGGGGCCTAGCTCAGCTGCAGCTCGACGAGTTTCCGGTAAACACCGTCTCGTTCCATCAGCGCGTCATGCGTACCCGTTTCAACGACGCGGCCATTGTCCACAACGATGATCCGATCTGCCGCCCGCACGGTGGATAGCCGATGCGCGATGATCAGCGTTGTGCGGTTCGCGGCGAGTTCAGACAGCGCCGCCTGTACTTTTGCTTCGCTCTCTGCATCGAGCGCAGACGTCGCCTCGTCCAGCATCAATATCGGCGCATCTCGCAGGATGGCCCGTGCCAGGGCGACGCGCTGCCGCTGTCCGCCAGACAGATTGCGTCCCATCTCCCCAGCTTGCGCTTCATAGCCATCCGGCAGATTCTGGATAAAGTCATGCGCATTGGCCGCTCTTGCCGCAGCTTCAATCTCGGCTGTATCGGCGCCGAGGCGCCCCAGAGCGATATTTGACGCAATCGTGTCGTCAAACAGCGCCGTATCCTGAGACACCAGAGCTGTCGCGCCCCGCAGAGAATTGGCATCGAGGTCACGGACATCATGGCCCTCAACCATCACCTGACCGTCTGTGGCATCATAGAGGCGGAGAATGAGGTTGAAGATGGTCGATTTGCCTGCGCCGCTCGGGCCAACAATCGCGACCGTCTCACCGGGCTCAGTCGTGAAGCTCAACCCCTTGAGAGCTTCAGTGCCATCTGGATAGGAGAAATAGACGTCTTCGAACGTGATCTTGCCCTTCGCGTCTGAAACTTTCACAGCGTCCGGCTTGTCCGTGACAGTCGCTGGGGCGTCGATAATATCATAGACCCGGTCGGCCGCAGCCGCGCCCTCTTGCGCCACAGCGGTGATTGAACCGAGCGCACGCACTTCCGGGGAGGCGACACCGATCAGCGCGATGATCGCCAGCAAGTCACCTAGCGTATTGGTCCCTTCTGCGATCCGGAACGAGACAAAGCCCAGCAAGGCCGCAATCGCGATCCCGCCGACCACTTCGAGCACCGGATCCACCGCCGCGCGCTGAGAAAGCACCCGCAGGAACAGGCGCGATCGTTCCGCAAAGCCGATCTTGCCCCGCTCTTTTTGATAAGATTCAAGGCCATAGGCTTTCACCACACGCGCGGATTGCAGCCCTTCCGAGACCAGTGCCGTAACTTCGCCAATCTGTTGCTGCGCCTTTTTCGAGCGCGCACGAATGGAATTTCCGAGCGCAATCACTGGGCCAAGCGCAAGCGGATAAACGACGAGGATAATCACAGCGAGCTGCCAGTCGACAATGACCAGCACGACGAGCACGCCGATAATCGTCACCAGGCTCTTGGTAAAATTGTTTGCAAATCTCAGCGCCGCATCGCGTATGGCGTTTACGTCATTGACAAAGCGCGAAACAAATCCGCCGGAATTGTCCCCGGCCACACGCGCATAGTCACCATCTGTCAGAGCATCGAACTGAACGCTTTGAATAGACACCAGCCCGCGCTGCACGCCGGTATTGTTCAGCATATTCATCGCATACATGGAAATCGCGCGGACCACCGTCAGGGCGATGATCGCGTATATGCCAAACCAGATCCAACCGCTGGAGGCAGTGAGTCCGACACTTTGCGCAATGCTCTGGACCGAGTTGCATGCGTCCCCGGTTCCGCCTTCAATCTGGCATTGTATGGAGTTGCCAACATATCCGAGCACGCCGCCATATCCGACGGCACTGATCGATGTCAGGACAGCAAAGAATGTTCCGGCGATGAACCAGTTGCGGTGCGGCCAGAAATGTTTGCCGAGCAAACGGGCCAGAGACCGCCGGTTGCCATCTTTGGCTGGCTTAGACGTGATGGTGGTCACCGGTTTCCGGATCAAGCAGTTTGTGCGCGTGCAGGATGAAGTAACGCGTTTCGGCGCTGTCTACGGTACGCTGTGCGGCGCCTTTCCAGGCGTCATAGGCTTCTTTGTAGCTGGCGAATGCGCCGACAAAGTCGATTTTAGATAGATCTTCGAACTCAACGTCCGTCACGTCTTTAAGCTCACCCCCAATGACGAGGTGAAGGAGTTGTTTCGTAGCAGTCTCGCCCATGGTCTGGCGCTCCGTCGTCTGTGTCGGTTCATAGGGGCGTACGGTCCAGTTCGGGTCTGGCAATCTGACGCCTTTGACTCGCGCTGATAACAGGGAATGCAGGGGCTTTCCAGCCGCCAACAGACTTCTTTGTGCAGGTTCTCCGCGATTGAACAGATAGGGTTCGCCAAGATGCGTTGTTGCGCGGCCGCCCGCCTCTTCCACGAGCAGAGTTCCCGCAGCGAGATCCCAATCTGATTTGCGCCACAGCGTCAGCGCCGCATCGGCTTTGCCTGCAGCGACCCAACACATCCGGATAAGTGTTGCATTAGGCTTTGGTGTGATCAGATCGACCTTGGGCCAGGGAACGGGCCATGCGGGATGTGTCAGCATGCCTTCATTGGTGATGATTCGGCAGCCATCTTCCCGGCCGCAATCGGTCACCTGGATCGTCTTTCCATTCAGAAAAGCCCCGCCGCCCCTGACCGCAGTATAGGTTTCGCCCAGCATCGGCGCGTTGACCACCGCTGCCTGGGGCAAGCCCTGGTCAAGAACGCCAAGGCCGATGCACCAAAACGGTTCCTGTCGCATGAAGGCGCGGGTGCCATCAATCGGATCCACGATCCAGACCCGTTTTGCCGTCCGCGTTTCATTCTCGAGTGCTGTTTCTTCCGAAAGCCAGCCATAATCGGGCCGCGCTTTCATCAGCCGGTCTTGTATCAGACGATTGACCGCAAGATCGGCTTCGGTGACCGGGTTTCCTTTGGATTTATCCCAGAATCGAACGTCTGAACGTTCAAAATAGTCTATGGCGAGTTCACCCGCCTCGCGGGCGACCGTTTGCAATATGTCTAGATCCTCGCGGTCGAGATCATTCACCAGCAATCGACATATCCTCAATCAGCAATGATGGTGCATCCCGGGATCCTCGAAACTCCAGATCTGAAGCCGGAACGAGGCGGCGGAACATGCCCGGCAGGTCGCCGGCGATCGTGACTTCAGAGACCGGGTGCTGGATCTCGCCGCCCTCAAACCAGAAACCTGCGACGCCGACTGAATAATCGCCTGTATTAGGATTGATCGATGGCCCGAACATGTCAGTGACCAACAGGCCCTTGCCGGCGCTGCGCATCATCTCCTCGGGCGATTGCGCACCGGGTTCGATATAGGCGTTGGATACACCCACGCCGGGCGTTGAGCCGAAGCCCCCACTCGCGTGTCCATTTGGTGCCACGCCGAGTTGTTTCGCCGAAGCGCCATTCAGGAGCCAGCGCGTCAGCACGCCGTCCTCGATCAGATTTGTGCGGGACACTGCCCGCCCTTCCCCGTCATGCGCGCGGCTTCCCATGCCGCGTTTCCGGAATGGGTCATCCACGAGATTGATACCAGTGCCAAAGACTTGCTCTTCCAGCGAGTCCTTCAGAAAAGACACGCCGCGTGCGACGCTCGGTCCACTGATCGCCGACAGGAACGCGCCGATGAGGCTGCCAGCCACGCGGCGATCATAGATGACCGTTCCGGTTTGCGTTTTTACTTTGCGAGATCCCAACCGGGCGATGGCGCGTTCTCCTGCAACGCGTCCGATCTCTTCAGCGGACGGGCGATCTTCCAGTCGTCGGACAGAGCGGCTTTCATAATCGCGCTCCATAGCGCCGTCTTTTTCCGCCACAGCCGCAAGCCCGAGACCGGTCGAGCCACTCAGCCGATGGGATGTAAAGCCATTAGTCGCCGCGACCCATCGCTCGCTCGTGCTCCAGCCATTGCCGCAACCGGAGACTTGCTTGACGCCTGGCACCGCGAGAGCAGCCGCTTCGGCAGCGATCGCCTCCCGTTCGAGCGTATCGGTCGGGATCTCGCCATCTCCAGCGACATCGATCTCTGGCAGCTCAGCCACGAGATCTTCGCGCGGGGCGAGGCCGCAATAGGGATCTTCCGGTACCACTTTCGCCATAGCCACACAGCGTTCGGCCAGTGCGGTCAAACCGGCTTCAGATACGTCAGATCCAGATACTGAAGCTTGTCTCTGTCCAAACAGGCAGCGCAGGGAAACGCCTTGCGATTCAGACCGTTCAATGCCTTCCAGTTTGCCTTCTCTGACATCAACGCTGACGCCGTCGGATCGCCCGTAGGACGCATCTGCGCCCGTCGCCCCCGCCTTGGTGCAGGTATCGAGCAGTTTCGAGAGGATGGATTCAGGAGAAAGTTGGTCTGTTGTCATGCGCCTCATTTAGAGAGCGCCTTTCCGATTGCCTAGCCCCAGTCTGCGGCCACGCGCTTGACGTCGGAGGGGATCAGACGCAAATCGCCCGCATGAGCGAGATCAAACCTATCCACATTATCGGCGGCGGCATGGCGGGCTCCGAAGCCGCCTGGCAGGCCGCAAATATGGGCGTGCCGGTGATCCTCCACGAAATGCGTGGGGTGAAAGGTACCGAAGCCCATCAGACGGACAAACTGGCTGAGCTGGTCTGCTCCAACTCGTTTCGTTCAGACGATCATGAGCTGAACGCAGTCGGCGTGCTGCATGAAGAAATGCGCCGCGCCAATGGGATTATCATTCCAACCGCAGACAAGCATCAGGTGCCAGCCGGAAGCGCGCTCGCCGTGGATCGCGAGGGCTTTGCCGAGGCAGTCACCGCAAAACTTGAAGCACATCCTCTGATCATAATCGTACGCGAGGAGATCACAGGACTGCCGCCGGAGGATTGGGAGAGCGTGATTATCGCGACAGGTCCTTTGACCTCCCTTCCCCTTGCGGAAGCGATCCGGGCGCATACTGGCGAAGACGACCTCGCATTCTTCGACGCGATTGCGCCGATCATCTATCTCGACAGCATTGATATGAGCAAAGCCTGGCGCCAGTCGCGTTATGACAAACCGGGCCCACATGGCGACACTGCAGCCTATATCAACTGCGCGATGGACGAGGAGCAGTATAACGCCTTCATCGACGCCCTGATTGAGGGTGAGAAAACCGAATTCAAGGATTGGGAGAAGGACACCCCCTATTTCGAGGGCTGCCTTCCCATCGAAGTCATGGCCGAACGCGGCCGCGAGACGCTTCGGTTCGGACCGATGAAGCCTGTTGGCCTGACCAATCCGCACAATCCTGACGTCAAAGCACACGCCATCGTGCAGCTTAGACAAGACAATGCACTCGGTACGCTGTGGAACATGGTGGGATTCCAGACCAAGCTGAAATATGGCGCGCAGAGCGAGATCTTCAGGTCAATTCCCGGCCTGGAGAAGGCGCAATTTGCGCGGCTCGGGGGTATTCACAGGAATACGTTCCTGAACTCGCCCAAATTGCTCGATGAGCGGCTGCGGCTGAAGTCAATGGCGCGGATCCGCTTTGCCGGTCAGGTCACCGGCGTCGAAGGCTATGTCGAAAGCGCCGCAATGGGACTGCTCGCGGGCCGGTTCGCAGCTGCCGAGCGACTCGGCCGTGATTTGCCGGGACCGCCGGAGACCACGGCGCTTGGCGCGCTGGTCAAGCATATCACCGGCGGACATTTGGAGGGCAAAGCGACCTTCCAGCCGATGAATATCAATTTCGGTCTGTTCCCGCCTGCCGATCCGGATTCGGTTCAGACCAAGGACCCGGAAACCGGCAAACGCCTGAGAGGTAAGGATAAGGGCCGCGCAAAGAAACGCGCGCAGGCCGCGCGGGCACTCGTTGACGTGGAGTCCTGGCTGGCGGGTCAGTCAGAAACCATTTCTGCCTGATAGGCTTTCGAGATGTGACTGGCCTTCTGCGGTGGCTGGCGGCATAGAAGTGGCGTGAACATCTTGCCCAACACTCCTGATCTTTGGCGCGCGGCCTTTCCGCGGCCTTCGTCAGCGGACCATAAGTATACCAGAGGCCATACCGTCGTGATGGGCGCCACACGCTATACCGGGGCGACGCGCCTCGCGTCAGAAGCTTGTTCCAGGATTGGCAGCGGTCTGGTTACGGTTCTGAGCGACAAACAGGCGCAGATTTATCGGGCAACACTTCCCTCCGATATCATGGTTCGTGAGGAAGGACTGGGCGAACTCAATCGCCCATCGGTAATTCTGGCAGGGCCAGGCGGCTGCGATGCCCGCTCGGCGGAGATGATTAAGTCCTCAGATCCTGCCCTTGGCCTGGTCCTGGACGCGGATGCCACTCGGCTCGCGGGCTCACTTCCGCACGGAGAACAGATCATCACCCCTCACGTGGGTGAATTCGAACGCTATTTCGGTGATCTCGGTAGCGATCAGGCTGCCCGTGTCTCGCAAATTGCGCAGGTGAATAAAATCGTCGTCGTTCTAAAAGGCGCGGCGACACTCATCGCGGCGCCAGACGGGCGCGTGGCTGAAAACCGTCATGCCTCGCCCTATCTCGCCAAAGCAGGCACGGGAGACGTCCTGGCGGGTATGATCGCCGGGTTGCTGGCACAGGGCATGCCCGCGTTTGAGGCTGCTTGTGCAGGCGTCTGGCTGCACGGCGATGCGAGCCTGCGAGTCGGGCCGGGATTGATCCCACAGGACCTTGTCGCCGAGGTCCGCCCTGCCCTGGCTGATCTTCTACGCTAGGCGCGTGGCGACATTTGCAAAGTGACGCCCAATATTTTCGTGCTCTTCCTGAGGTTTCCAGCGCATGACACCGCAAAAGCCGCAGGTCAGGTAAAGCGTGATGTCGGCGATTGAGAACCGATCCGCCGCCAGCCAGTCCTTACCGGCTAGGTGCTTGTCCAGGCGCTGAGCAAACTTCCGGACGCTCTTCTCGGCTTTCGCAGCGGCTTCAGGAAGTTGAGGATTTTCCAGCGGCGCCATGATCGGGTGTGCATTTCGAAACCACATTGCGAATTGCATCATCATCATGAACTCGATGCGGCGGTCCCACATCTCGATCAGGCCTTTCTCAAGCGCATCCGCCCCCATCAGGTTCGGTTCGGGGAACATATGTTCAAAAAAGCTGCAGATCGCCCGGCTTTCCGTGATCGTCGTGCCGTCATCCAGCACCAGGACTGGGACCTGGGAAAACGGCGACAGCTCTCGATATTCTGGCTTTTTGTGCTCCCCCTTCATGATCGAGATTTCGACGATTTCCACCGCATCCAGTTTGTCTTTGGCCTTCAGGAAGTTGAAGGTTCGCTCCGGATTGACGGCCTGGGGCGAGTGATAAAGTTTCATAGTATGCGCCTCGATCTAAATTACTGAAATGTCTTACGGATTCCGACGGTGACGTTCAACGGCTCGCCCGGGAAAAAGCGTTGGTTGCCAAACGCGAAATCGGCGCGGTCGGCATACAGCTCATCTGTCAGGTTCCGCACGATGATAAAGGCCTCAAGCGCTTCGCTGACGGCGTAGTTTCCGCGAAGGTTGGTGACGAGGTGACCCGGATAATCCTGAGTATTCTCGGCATTAGTGAAATACTCCCCCACATAGTCGGTCGAGAGCTGAAAAGTGAGGGTATCGCGCGGCGTCCAGGTGAGCGAGAGATGGGCGAGCCATTCTGGTGCGGTATCTATCTGATTGCCATCACGAATAATTTCGTTCCCGGCCTGACCGATGCGGTCGAACGTGTAAGTCTGGTCAGACCAGCTGACATTCCCGCCCAGTGTGAACTGCTCACTCAGGATCCAGTTCGCTGCGACTTCGATCCCCTGATGACGTGTCGATCCGTCTGTGACGTTCAGGCCGTCTGAATCCCGGAAGAAGAAATTGTCCTTGTCGGCGGTATAGGCAGCGACATCAAACACTAAAGCGCCGCGAAACGCGCTGCCGCGTGCGCCGACTTCGAAACTGTCCAGGGTCTCGACCTCGGCCTCTGCCGTCCCTTGCCGCGATTGCAGGCGGTAGAGATCGCTCGCCTGCGGGGCACGGCTGCCGCGCGCATAGTTGGCATACAGCGAGAGCGTATCGGTGGCGTCGTAAACCAGTCCTAGTTTCGGCGTGATGAAGTCGAAATTGTCGGTCCGGTTCGCAGGCACATTGAACCGGCCATTGATACCCGCATCCGCATTGGTTTCGTAGTCAAAGGCATGTGCTTCGCCGCGTAGTCCTGCGAGAATTTTCAGTTTTTCGGTCACGCTGAGATCAATCTCGCCCCAGACGGCGCCGACCGCTGTGTTCACATCGTAATCATAATGCGTGCCAACGGGGAATTGCATATCGCCCGGGAAGAAGCCGAACGGTTCTGGCTGTGTTTCTTTCAAATAGCCGCTTGCGAGATCGATATCCACGCCAGCCCGCCAGTCGATCAGGGGTGAATAGTCTATGTCGTAGCGGCTCATCAGGCCGATCGCCGTGTGACCATTCTCCTCAAACCCGCGATAGGGCAGGAAATGCTGCCTGAAATCCATCTGCTGCGTTCTGATAAACGGGGTGAGCTTCAGCGTCCCGGATTCAACTTCCCGCTCCAGCTGGATCGCCCCCCGCGCCGACCAGGCATCTCGATAGGCGAGCGGATCATCATTTGCGCGGGCCAGATCTCGATCCTTGTACGCGTCAGGCCCTTCGATAAAGTCAGCTGTTTCCTGCTCAAGATAAGAAGCAGACCCCCAGGCGGTGACGTTCCAGCCCTTCAGCACGGTTTCAACGACGCCGGAGCCTTTCATTTGAAGCGTACCGGTATCATCTCGCCAGCCAATATCCTTCAACGCTGACAGGGACGCGCGTCCCAGATAGCCCTGATCATAGATCAAATCTGTCTTGTAGCGCCCCAGCGATCCATAGGAGGCGTTGACTTGCTTGAGCGGTTCGCCGCCCGGGTCGGTCAGGATGACATTGATCAATCCATGAACGGCATTCGACCCATACTTGGCCGAGCCCGGACCGCGTACGATTTCAATCGCTTCGGCGGTTTCATGGTGCGGCTCCAACAGACTGTTTACGTTGCCGAAAGCGGGCGAGCGGGTCGGGACCCCATTTTCCAGGATCAGGAAACTGCCCTGCCCCGCGCCGCCGGTCAGCACGGGAGAGCGAATGGCGATCAGATGTTCCTGGCCCGAATTGGTGTGGATATTGACGCCCGGCAGCGTATTCAGGACTTCAGCCGGATGGTCCGCTGATGTGTTCAGAATTTCGGTTGAGGTCAGCGCTGTAAACGTGCCAGCGCGATCTGGCTGGCGGTCGCCAAAGACTTCAATGGAGCGCATGCGCCAGACGGTTTCACTGCACCCGTCACTGTCTGAAGGTCGAAAAACGCCAATCCCGGTATCTGGCTCAGCTGAACGCGCAACCCCCACACACACCCGCGCCGCACTGGCCTCGTCTTTTCCGTCCTGAGCAACCGCCTGCACGCCACAGATCGTGCTGGCAACGAGTGTGAGCACCGCGAATTTGCGTCTCATGAAATACACTTAACTCCCGAAGAACAGGGCCTGTGGCAGCGCCCCGACGACAGCTCCCGACAAGCAGGTTGCCAGCGTTCCGGCGACCAGGGTCTTCCAGGCGAGTTCGAGGAAGGTCGTGCGCCGCTGTGGTTCAATAATCGACAGGCCGCCAATCAGAATGCCTATCGAGCCAAAATTGGCGAACCCGCAAATGGCGTGGGCGGTGATCATGGTGGTGCGCTCCGACAGCCCCTCTCCGCCTTCTCCGGAAAGCTGCAGGAAGGCGACGAACTCTGTCAGCACCGTCTTGATCCCGATCAGGGAGCCTGATTGCGCCGCTTCCGCCATTGGCACGCCGACCATGTACATGATCGGGGCGAACACCCAACCAAGCACGCGCTCAATCGATAGTGGTGCGCCGCGCACATCCGGCAACGCAGCTAGCCCGGCATTGGCGAGATAGAGCAATGCAAACGCTGCGATCAGCATCGTCACGATATTGGCGAGGATTTTCAGGCCATCGGAGGCCCCGGTCGCAAACGCGTCCATGGTGGATTCATATTCAAAATCCGGCTCATGCGCGCGCAGTTTGGAGTCGACCGTTTCTGGCACCATGACAAGCGCCAGGGCGACAGCGGCGGGAGCGGCGATCAGGGACGCCGCAAGCAGCTGCCCCAGAGCATTCGGCAGCACGTCTTTCAGGAACACGCCATAGAGCACGAGCACGCTGCCAGCCACGGTCGCAAAACCGGCCACCATAAGAATGAAAATCTCAGACCGTGACATGCCTTTCAGGTACGGTTTCACCAGCACGGGTGCTTCCGTCATACCCATGAAGACATTTGCCGAGACAGCCAGCGATGTGGCGCCGCCAAGCCCCATGCCCTTGCGAAAGACGAAGGCGAATCCTTTGGTAACCCAGCGCAGAATATGCCAGTGCCACAGAATGGCCGATAGTGCCGCCACGACGATGATCAGAGGCAGCAGGTGAACCGCGAAAATGGGTCCGGGATTGCCTGTGAACTCTTCCCAGCCCGCTTGTGTCCCGAAGACCGGCCCGAACACGAATTGCGTGCCATAGGCCGTCGCAGCAATCAGACTGTCGACTACAATGTTTGCCGCGAATAATGCCTCGCGAATGATCGGAATTCCGAACAGGATCAGGGCAAACGCGAACTGGATCGCCACAGCGCCCAGGGCGATCTTCCAAGGGAAGGCCTTCTTGTTCTCTGAGAGCCCCCACGCAATGGCAAAAATCATCGCTATTCCGAGCAAAGCCCGCGCATTATCCCAGCCCCATTCCATCCGCAGATCCTCGCTTGATCGTTTCCCTGAGAAAGGACTAACCCGCTCTTGTCGAGCGGGCCAGCCTTACTGTCAGCAATGTCACTTATCCGAGTTTGCAGACGCAGATTTTATGACCATCCGGATCACGGAAATAGGCGCCATAGAAGGTTGGCATCCGTTCGCCCGGTTCGCCCTCGCTCGGGGCACCAAGTTCTATTGCCTTGGCATAGACCCGGTCCACAGTCGCGCGATCTGCCACGCCGAGCGCCGGCATCACCCCATTGCCATTGGTCGCAGTTTGTTCGTCATAAGGGCCGCCAATTGCCAGCATGGGCTGTCCTGGCTCGATGCCGTAGAAATAGAGACGGCCATTGTCGAAAAAGCGCTTTGCGCCCATTTCGGCGAGGACGGCGTCATAAAATTCAAGTGCTTTTTCGGAATTGTTGGATCCGAGGGTAACATAAGCAAGCATGCAGGGTCTCCTGTGGGTGTTTTCAAGCCCAGCCACCATGCCCGCC
Organism: Henriciella sp.; assembly: GCA_041984335.1. GTDB lineage: Bacteria > Pseudomonadota > Alphaproteobacteria > Caulobacterales > Hyphomonadaceae > Henriciella. The sequence continues at coordinate 63,063 of JBHIYI010000006.1, forward strand.
TTGCCCTGACAAGAGGTAACGCAGCGTCGACGCTTGACGTTTACGTCAGCGGATGGTGCAAGGCCTTCGCAATCGCACAATGCGCAATATTTTGAGGAGACCCATCCATGTCCATTCGTTTTGATGATCGCGTTGCCATCGTAACCGGCGCCGGTGGCGGTCTGGGCCGTCAGCACGCTCTGGAACTCGCCCGTCGCGGCGCAAAAGTCGTGATCAACGACCTGGGCGGCGCCATGGATGGCTCTGGTGGCAACTCCGAAGCCGCTGAATCGGTTGTGGCTGAAATCAAGGCGATGGGCGGTGAAGCGATCGCGAACGGATCTTCGGTGTCTGACGATGCTGGCGTCAAGAAGATGATTGACGACACGATGGAAGCTTTCGGCCGGATTGACATCATTATCGCCAATGCCGGTATCCTGCGTGACAAGTCATTCTCCAAGATGACCACTGAGGACATCAATCTGGTGCTGGACGTGCACCTGCGCGGGACGTTCAAGCCAGTCCACGCGGCCTGGAACATCATGAAGGAGCAAAATTACGGGCGGATCGTCGTCACCACCTCCTCGACCGGTCTGTATGGTAATTTCGGCCAGGCCAATTACGGCGCAGGCAAACTCGGCGTGGTCGGCATGATGAACACGCTGAAAATTGAGGGCGCCAAAAACAACATTAAAGTCAACGCTGTATGCCCAATTGCAGCCACGCGCATGACGGAAGGCCTGATGCCTCAAGCGATGCTCGACAATCTCAAGCCGGAATATGTCACGCCGGGCGTGATGAACCTGGTCAAGGAAGACGCACCGACAGGCGTGATTCTGTCTGCGGGCGCAGGTGCGTTCTCGATGGCGCAAATCGTCGAAACCAAAGGCGCTTTCGTCGGCCAGGGCGAAGCGCTGACAGCTGAAGCAGTCGAAGCGAAATGGGATGAAATCACTGATACATCTGTCCAGACCCACTTCGATTCCGGCTCCGGTCATGGCCAGAATATCTTCGCGCGCCTGCAGGAGGCCGCTGCAAAAGCCTGATTTACGGGCATTTCATTACAAAAAAGACGAAACCGGCGGGTGCCTATGGCCTCGCCGGTTTTTCTTTTCTATGTTGCACGGGGAACAGGGACTGAAGGGGAGTACCCGATGCGTGTACTAATCTTATCACTCAGCGCCGCTTTGCTGGCCGCGTGTGGGGGCGAGGATGCGCCTGATACGGACGTTTCCGAACCTGAAGTCTCTGAAACCATTGTCGAAACGACGACGCCAGCGATTGATCCCACCGGTGAGGCATGCGGCGGGATTGCGGGCCTTCAGTGTCCAGCAGGGTTCTTCTGCCAGCAGGAGCCCGGGCAATGCATTGAAATCATGGACGGCGCAGGCACTTGCCAGCCACGCCCGGAAATCTGCACACGCGAATACAGACCCGTCTGTGGCTGTGATGGGCAAACCTATAGCAATGCCTGCGAAGCGGCCGCCGCTGGTGTCAGCGTTGCCATCGAGGGCGAATGCGCGAGCCCGGATCTGCAATAATCGCCTGAGCGCGCTCTAAAGGCGCTGGGACACCCCTTCGGAAAGCAGGGCCAGCCGATCAGGCATCTGCTCATCGATTACATCTTTCGTCTGACTCACAGTCCGCAGGATTTGCGGTCCGGAGCTGGTCTCAATCGGGGTGACCAATAGCCCGTCCTTAGCGAGTTGCTCGATCAGCACCGCTGGGATGGTTTTAACAGCGCCCGCCAGCAGTATCCGGTCATACGGCCCATGCTCCTGCAGTCCCGTCAGGCCATTGCCATGCCGGATCGAGACATTTTCCACATCGAGCTCTTTCAGGCGCTTCCGCGATTGTTCCACCAGACGCTCATAGCGCTCGATCCCGTAGACGTGGCGGCTGATTTGACTGAGCAAGGCTGCGGTATAGCCAGACCCTGATCCGATCAACAGGACGCGCTCCTGCTTGCCCGGTGAAACCTGCAGCGCACGCAGCAGTTTCGCCGTCACGATGGGGCGCGGAATGCTCTGGCCGCAAGGGATGGGCAATGCGCAGTCTTCCGACACCATGCTGGCGAGATGCGGCGCGACGAAGACGCCGCGATCCACGGTTTCCAGGGCGGTCAGGACCCCGTCATCTGTCACCCCTTGCCGTCTCAGCGAAAGCACGAGCCGTGCGGCTCGCAAGGGGTCAGGAATCAAGTCGGCCATGTCTTTCGCATCTCTGCCAGAAACGCATCATGCGTCAAATCCACATGTAGAGGGCTTACAGAGATGTAACCATCGTAGATGGCGCGCAGATCCGTGCCCTCGTCCGGATTCGAGAGTTTTCCGCGATATCCGATCCAGTAATAGGCATTTCCGCGCAGGTCTTCCCGTGCTTCTGTCCGAATGATTCGTTCATCGCGCAGGCCCTGGCTGGTGAATCGGACGCCACCGACATCCTCCGGGTCACGATCCGGGAAATTGATATTGATGATCAGATCACTCGGCCAGCCCTTCTCGATAATCGGGCGAAGGACCTCTGCGCCCCACACCATTGGCGTTTCCCAGGGGCACGAATGCGGGTTCTGGAAGCCCTTGGACTGGCTGAGCGCGATGCTGGGTACGCCGTGCTGCATGCCAAACAAGGCCGCTGCAATGGTGCCCGAAAAGGTCGTGTCTTCGGCAATGTTCTGGCCTGCATTGACGCCGGACAGGATGAGATCCGGCCGCTCCGGCATCAATTCGTCGAGCGCTAGCAGGACACAATCGCTCGGTGTGCCATTGACGGCGTATCGCTGCGGCGCGGTCTCACGCACGCGGACGAACTCGGTGAGTGAGATCGCCCTGCCCTTGCCGGACTGTTCAAGCTCTGGCGCGACGATCCAGATATCATCCGACAATTGCCGTGCGATATGCTCCAGCACTTCCAGGCCAGGCGCGTTGATCCCGTCATCATTGGTGAGCAGTATTCTCACGAGATCACCTCAAGGCCGCCCATATAGGAGCGCAGCGCCTCCGGCACTGTGATCGTGCCGTCTTCATTCTGGTAATTCTCGAGCACCGCGACAAGCGTGCGACCAACCGCGAGGCCTGAACCGTTCAGCGTATGCACGAATTCGGGTTTCGGCTTGGGATTGTCTTCGCTCGGCCCGGGACGCCAGCGGGCGTTCATCCGCCGCGCCTGGAAGTCGCCGCAATAGGAACAGGAGCTGATCTCGCGATAAGTATTCTGGCTCGGCAGCCAGACTTCCAGATCGTAGGTCTTGCGCGCGCCAAAGCCCATATCGCCCGTGCAGAGCAGCATGCGGCGGTATGGCAGATCCAGCGCTTCGAGGATGCCTTCCGCACACTTGGTCATGCGCTCGAGTTCGGAGAGGCCCTCCTCCTCGCCCCGGACGATGGAGACCATCTCGACCTTGTTGAACTGATGCAGGCGGATCATGCCTTTGGTATCCCGCCCGGCACTGCCGGCTTCAGAGCGGAAGCACGGAGTGTGGGCTGTCATCCGAATCGGGAGCTGGTCGGAAGCGAGGATCTGCTCTCGCACGAGGTTGGTGAGCGGGACTTCGGAGGTGGGGATGGTGTAGTATACTTGCTCCAAACCCTCGGCTTCACTCATAATCGCCGCTGCGTTGGCTCCGTATCGATCAATAAGGTATTGAATCGTTTTGGAATCTATTCCTGTAGCTTTAAACAAGTCCTCCTCAAACTTCGGCAACTGACCTGTACCTACCAGCGCCTGATCCCGCACCAAGAATGGTGGGCTGACCTCCTCATACCCATTCTCAAGTGTCTGTTTATCGAGCATGAAGCTCGCCAGCGCCCGTTCCAGGCGGGCGAGTTGGCCGCGTAGCGCCACGAAGCGCGCGCCGCTCATCGCCGCGGCCGCTTCGAAGTCCATCAAGGGCTGGCCGATGGCATTCTTGAGGCCCGCGCCGAGATCAGCATGGTCCTGAACATTGTTTCGGCCGCCTTGTCGCGCGTTCGGATCGCCCCATACATGCTGCTCGACATTGCCGTCCTCGTCTTCGCCCTCAGGCACATCCGGCATCGGAACGTTCGGCGTGCCGAGGAGCAATTTGTCGAGCTCGGCCCGCGCGGCAGCTTCCTGCTCACCCGCAGCCTCGATCACGTCCTTGGCCTCGGCAACTTCGTTTCTGAGCTGCTCAAACAGCGCGTCATCGCCGCTCGCCTTGGCCTTGCCGATCTCTTTCGACTTGGCATTGCGCGCCGCTTCGGCCTCCTGCTTGTCGGAGACTGCTTTGCGCACAGCTGCGTCATGATCCAGCATATGCGAAACCACCTCACCCAGACCTTTTTGTTTGCGCTCAAAGGCAGCGCGAAAAGCGTCAGGATTATCGCGAATGGCGCGGATATCGAACATGGGAAGAGCCTCGGAATACCAATTCGATATGGCGTTTACGTTGATGTGCTTGGCACGTCCAGCGCCTAAACCACGCAGGCAATTCGACCAATAATCGACTTTCTGGTATTTTTCTGTCCGGAGGGAGTCATACAATGAGGTATATCCGTGATTGGGTGGGAGCTTTTGCGGGACTTGGGCTGATTGGGGCGTGTCAGGCGGGGGTGCACAAGGAACCTGTCTGGGTTCCACCGGCCGTGGCGTCGGACATTGAAACCATCGATATTCTGTATCAGGCGCCGGAGGAAACGGTGGTGATGCATGATTATATCAGGAGCCGATGGGGCGCCGCAGGAGAAGGCGCGGGTTCCGCCTTCGGCGAAGGTATGAACCAGGCCGTAGATTCGTTTTTCAATGATTGCAACGACGCTGAATGTCTCGTGATACCGCTCTTGCTGCCCTTCATCATGCCGATGGCAGGTGCCGGAAATGCGGCCTTGAGCGATGATGCCGAAGAGATCGCCCGTCAGGAACAGGAGATTCTTGCGGCGTTCGAGGGATGGGATATGAGCGCCCTCGTTCGTGAGGCCGTGATGACCGCGATTTCGTCGGAAACGCCTTATCAGATCGCCGACCCCAAGGAATTGCCTGACGCATTTCTCGATATAAGGATGCGACCCCTCTCGATTTCAGGGGAACGCCTTGAACGACAGAATGTGCGTCCGCGTTTGAGGGCTTATGTCACGTTCGCGATCATGAACCCGGCTGATGGCGGTTGGGAAAACTATTCGAAGGAATATTCCCAGGCTTACCGCGTGCGTGAGCTCGGCAAGCTCTCGCAAGAGATTGAAACGCTAAAGGCCTGGATACCGCGTGCGATCGACGCCATGGCCAGCGAAATCGCTGACGACATTTATTCAGGCTTTGACGCGTTGAGCGAAAAATTCGAAATCGATCAACCGCGCACGGAATTGCTATGCCTGTTCCGCGAATGCAAACCCAAAATTGTAAACTCACTGACGCCAGAGCTCTCCTGGTTCCCGATGACGGCGGAGACGATCGTCGACGATGGGGCGGTGCCAGGGATCAGCTATGAGGTTCGCGTGTATGAAGTCACGTCTCCGCTCCGGCTACGCTTTGACCGATTGTCACAACTGGATGCGGCGCGCGCGATCTATCAGGAAGAGCCGGTCTACACCGCGAGTGATCTGCGCGAAGCAAGCCACCAGATCAAGGCCTCACTGACGCCCTGCACAGAGTATCTGTGGCGCTTGCGATCAACGATGACTTTCGATGATGATGCGCGCGTCAGCGACTGGCGAGATTTCTACCGTGAAACCGACAAATACGGCACGATTCAGCGCCGTATGCCGTGGTTCAAAACGCCATGCCCCGCCGCAGACGACTGAACATTCAGGCTCTACTTGTCCTTCACCTGCGGGGCGAGGCGGATGTGGAGTTCACGTAGCTGCTCATCGCGAACCGGGCTTGGCGCCTGCATCATCAAGTCGCGGGCCTGCTGGTTCATCGGGAACAAGGTGACATCCCGAAGGTTTTCGACGTCGGCAATCAACATGACGATCCGATCAACACCCGGCGCAATCCCACCATGCGGCGGCGCCCCATAGCGGAACGCGTTCAACATGCCGCCAAATTCGGCTTCGACCACGTCAGGGCCGTAGCCCGCCTTTTCAAACGCCTTCAACATGATCTCAGGCCGATGGTTCCGGATCGCTCCAGAAGAGAGCTCAATCCCGTTGCAGACGATGTCGTACTGATACGCCTTGATCTCGAGCAATTCTTCGTCGGTCGTCGCCGCTTCCAGCGCTTCCAGGCCGCCTTGCGGCATCGAGAACGGGTTGTGGCTGAAATCGACTTTCTTGTTGTCTTCGTCCCACTCATACATCGGGAAATCGACAATCCAGCAGAAGCGGAACACGCCCTTCTCGACCAGATCAAGCTCCTGGCCCACTTTGAGGCGCGCTGCGCCTGCCAGCTTGTAGGCGTCAGCAGGCTTCCCAGCTGAGAAGAAGATACCGTCACCATCACCGAGGCCGGTATGCTCCAGAAACGCCTTGAGGTGATCTGCGTCAAAGTTCTTGAGGACAGGATCCTGGCTCACAACATCGCCGTCATCGCCAGCGCGCAGACGGGCATAGCCGAGACCGGGCGCCTGCATTTCCTTCTTCGCCCACTTGTCCATATCGTCGAAGAATTTCCGCGACTGGGTTTCTGTGGCTTTTGGCGCAGGCACAGCAATGACCTTGCCGCCGCCCTTGATGATCTTGGCGAAGATCGAAAAGCCGGTCTTGCTGTCATCTGCGAAGAATTCGGTGACATCAACCAGCTCGATCGGGTTGCGCAGATCAGGCTTGTCCGAGCCATATTTCGCCATCGCTTCCTTGTAGGGAATACGCGGGAATGGACCCTCTGGCAGCGTGCGGCCTTTGCCTTTCCAATCGGCGAACTCGGCGAAGACGCCATGCATGACCGGCTCGATCGCCTGGAACACGTCTTCCTGGGTGACGAAGCTCATCTCGATATCAAGCTGATAGAACTCGCCCGGCGAGCGATCAGCGCGTGCGTCTTCGTCACGGAAGCAGGCGGCAATCTGGAAATAGCGATCAAAGCCCGACACCATCAGCAATTGCTTGAATTGCTGCGGCGCCTGCGGGAGCGCGTAGAACTCACCGGGATGCAGCCGGGACGGCACCAGGAAGTCACGCGCGCCTTCAGGAGACGAGGCCGTCAGGATCGGCGTCTGGTATTCCGTAAAGCCCTGCTCCACCATGCGGCGACGGATCGAGGCGATCACTTCAGCGCGCAGGATCATGTTTGCATGCAGCGTTTCACGGCGTAGATCGAGATAGCGATGTTTCAGGCGAATATCTTCGGGATAGTCCGGCTCACCAAACACGGGCAGAGGCAGCTCAGCCGCTTCGGACTGCACGCTCGCCTCCTTGACGCGCACTTCAATTTCACCGCTGGCCAGGTTTGGATTGACGAGATCCGCATCCCGGGCGAGCACTTCGCCTTCAATCGTGATGACGCTCTCGGTGCGCAGGCGCTCGACAACCGCAAATGCCGGGAAATCGGGATCAAATACGCATTGCGTCAGGCCATAATGGTCGCGCAGGTCGATAAACATCACGCCGCCATGGTCGCGGCGGCGGTGAAGCCAACCTGACAGTTTGACCGTTTGACCGACATCGGACTTGCGAAGTTCACCGCATGTGTGGCTGCGATACGCGTGCATGATACGCTCCGTTTGAAAGGAGAAATAAAGGCGGCTTTTGGCTCCGGTCGCGCCTGAAAGTCAAGGGCTGGCCGCACGTTCGAACCTGATCAATCTGATTAACCTGTTTTTCAGGCCTCTTGGACATCTTAGGCGCATGACGAATCAAACATTGCAGACTGCGCCAACTGAACTCTCTGAAGACGTGGATCGCGACCGCGCTCAGGGTTATGTCATCGAATGCAACGGCACCGAAGCCCGGATCTCTGCTCTCGCTGGATCCGGACCCGATTCCGAGAATTACTGGGCGGTTGGCCAGCTTATCTCAATCCAGGTTGGCCGGAACCGGGTTGTTGGTCTGCTCTACAAGGTTGAGAATGGCGAGATTGGCTGGGACCAGCCCGAGAAACGCCGCGTTACCCTGTTTGTCGAACTTTCCGGTGAGGTCCGACAGGATGAGCAACGTGGCGCAATGTTCTCAGGCGGTATTTCGCAGTATCCGCATGTCGGTGCGATCGCCCACCGCATCCGCAAGCATGACCTGGTGACGATTTACAAATCGAGCGATCCGTCTGCTGTCACAATCGGTACGCTCAGCCAGGCGCCGGATATTCCGGCAGTTGTCTCTGTCGATGCGCTGCTCTCGCGCCACTTCTCGGTTGTCGGGACGACTGGTACGGGTAAATCGACTGCGGTGACGTTGATCCTGCACCTGATTGCCAAGCACAAGCTCAACCAACGCATCCTGATCCTCGACCCGCACAACGAATATACCAGCGCGTTCGGCGCGAAGGCCAATACGATTACCGCAGATACGCTTGATCTACCCTTTTGGCTGCTCAATCTCGAGGAGTTTCAACAGGTTATCTTCCGAGGGCGCGAAGGTTCCGATGAGGAGGTCGACGCCCTTCGCGAGTTCATTCCGAAGGCGAAGATTGTTTACAAGCATGGCAATCAGGGTGTCCGTCGCAAATCCAGTTCGAGTTCTGCCTTCACGGCCGACACACCTGTGCCCTATCGTCTGGCAGATTTGCTGAAGCTGATCGAGGAAGAAATCGGTTCCCTGGACGGTGCCCTTCGCCGATTGACGCTCCGGCGGCTCAAGGCGCGGATTGAAGCGGCGATCAATGATCCACGCTTTGCCTTCCTGTTCGGCTCCCACAATGCCACAGATCGAATTGAAGACGTGCTCGGCAATATTTACCGCGTCCCGATTGGCGGCAAACCGATCACCGTGTTCCAGATGTCGGGCATCCCTTCGGAGGTTGTGAACTCAGTCGCGTCGGTGCTCTGCCGGATGGCCTTTGACATTGCGCTGGCGTCCAATTCAAAGGTCAAAACGCTGGTCGTCTGCGAAGAGGCGCACCGATACATCCCTGCGGACACAGAAACCGCTTTTGCTCCGACACGCGCGGCTATTGCCCGAATCGCCAAGGAGGGCCGGAAATATGGCGTTTCAATCGCCATCATTACGCAGCGTCCGAACGAGCTTGACCCGACCATCCTATCCCAGTGCAACACGATTTTCTCGCTTCGCCTCGGTAACGATGCGGACCAGGATGTTATGCGCAAGGCCATCGCCAACGGGTCTCGATCGACCCTTGCCTTCCTGTCTTCGCTCGCTGATCGAGAGTGTATCGCATTCGGTAGCGCGATTTCGACTCCGATGCGGATGCGTTTCCGCAATCTTGCCGCCAGCGCGCGTCCTTCCAGCCAGAATGTCTCCGATGATACGGGTACGGCCGCGGAGGCGAATACCAGCCTCACGGAAATCGTCGCATCGATGCGTGGGACGAACGGCTATGATGAGCATGATGAGTCCGAAGAATGGGTGGTCCGCGACGAGAATGAAGGGTTTCCCGAACCACTCTCTGTGCCGGAACAAGTCGCAGAACCGTCCGTGAAGCCGCGCTCTTTGCTGCGCCGGAAAACCGGTTAGTCTGCGCAATTTGCAGATTCCCACTCGAAAAATATCGCGGCTTGCTCTAGGGGCGGTGCAATGTCTGGTGACCCTCTTATTCCCATTACGAATCAACACGACCTGGCAGCCGCTTGTGACCGGCTCGCGAAGGGCACGTTTCTGTGCGTGGACACAGAGTTTCATCGCGAAACGACTTACTGGCCAGAACTCTGCCTGATCCAGGCATCGTGCGAAGATTATGAAGTGATGATTGACCCGATGTCGGATGATCTGGACATCGGGCCGTTTCTACAGCTTCTGGCAGAGCCATCCCGGCCAAAAGTCTTCCATGCTGCACGTCAGGACCTTGAGATTTTCAACCGCCTGATCGGCCACCCCCCTGCCCCGGTATTTGATACACAAATTGCCGCCATGGCGCTCGGGATTGGAGACTCGATCTCTTACGACAATCTCATTCAACGCGTTCTAAAGCGCAGGATCGACAAATCGAGCCAGTTCACGGACTGGAAGCGCCGCCCGTTGACAGACAAACAGCTCGTCTACGCGCTCGGCGATGTAACGCATTTGCGTGATGCCTACCTTAAAATGGTGGCGCGGTTGAAAGAGATGGGCCGCCTCGAATGGGTTGAGGCGGAAATGGCCGAGCTGACCGATCCCGCAGTCTATGACACATCGCCTGAGAATGCCTGGAAGCGTCTGAAAATCCGCAAGCCGCAAAAGGACTATACGTCTATTTTTGCGTCTGTTGCCGCATGGCGAGAAGAGAAAGCCCAATCGCTGAACAAGCCGCGTCGACGCATCCTCAAGGATGATGCCATTCAGGAGATTGCTGGTCAGAAGCCGCGGTCCGAAAAGGCATTTGACCGCCTGCGGGCTGTCCCGAAAGGGTTTATCCGATCGAAATATGCCGACGGATTGATGGATGCGATCCGCGTCGCCATCGAAGATCCGGATGCTTACGCTCCGAAACTACCCAGACGACAGCAAAATCCGGAAATGCCGGCGGGCGCCCCGGAAATGCTGAAAGTTCTGCTCAAGGCTGTCAGCGAAGAGGCCAATGTCGTTCCCCGCCTGATAGCCAATGCAGCGGATATTGAACGTCTCGCTCGCGGTGAAACCAGCGACGACATTGCAGCGATGCGCGGCTGGCGTTTTGAACTGTTTGGCAAGAAGGCGCTCGCCTTGCTGTCTGGCAAGCTGGCGCTGTCGTTTCAGGATGGCCAGGTTCGCCTCTTCGAACTGTAGCTACTCCACGATCAATCGCGGGTGAAGTTTCATCAATCCTGCCAATTGTGCCAGACGCCTCTCCACGGTGTCCGAAATCAGGTCGCTATAGCTGCGGTCGACGTGCATACACAGTGCACCATCGGAAACGTGCAGGCGCGCCGTGGCAAGGATCGGACCCGAACGTCCGGAATAAACGCATGCCAGACGCATCGCGCAGCCGAGAATTTTGGCGCGTCGCTTGAGGCTCAGTTTCAGCATACCAGCATAGCCAGGTTCTTCGACGAATTTGAACGTGTAGCGCGATGCCGCAGCATAGGCGGCGAATAGGCGCTGCGTGTGAGACAAGCCTGGCACGGGGGCGCGTAGAACCTGTTCATAGACCAGGTTAGCACGGTGGTCCGGATGCATTCGCGCGCCTGCGTCCGCCATCAGGCAAATCGCACGCAGCACGGTCTCAGACTGTTTGAATTGGTCTGAAATGGGGAAAATGAAACTAAACAGTTCGCGCCCGAACAGGACCGATTCCTGGGCCGACCTAAGGAAGAGCGGGACCGCTTCCAGCAGGCCGCTGGTGCCATCTATGTCGAGCGTATCGGACGCCACCCCATCCCGCAAACCGTATGACGATATCACCGCTTTGTCCGTGTCCAGGCGATGCATCAGCGTATCGAGCAGAATGGCTGCATGCAGGAGGGTATCAAAGCGGCGCTTGGAGACGGCCTGCAACTGCTCACGCGTCAGTTTGTCTGAATTGGCAAGATCAGCGGCGTCGATGACATTGCGGACATCGGTCCGCGACATCGTATAGCCATGCGCCACGCGGAGTGGATAATTGCGAAGCATCATATGAACCGCCGCCACATTACGCCATGCGCCCCCGACCGCGTAGAGCTTGGCACCCTGATGATCATCGATCAGCTCGCTTGTCCCCAGAATTTTGCGCATCGCCTTGGCGCGTTTATCGAGACTCAGTTCGGCATCTTTTTCGCGGGCTAATGGTCCGAGCAGGAAAGTCTCACCACCTGCCTCATCGGAGAGTGGCAGCAGCTCCATACTGGTTCCGCCAAGGTCTGCGACAATGCCTTTTGGATTGAAAAAACCTGCTTTGACACCCACCGCTGACAAACGCCCTTCATCCGGGCCGGCGAGGACCTTTATCGGAACACCGAGTATTTTTTCCGCAACCACTTTGAACTCTTCGCCATCAATGGCTTCGCGAACGGCGGCCGTCGCGACTGCGCGCACATCGGTTATTTTCAGGCTGGACGTAATCGCGCGAAAGCGATGGAATGTTTGCAAGGCGAGTTCCTTGCCGGCCGGAGAAAGACGACCAGTATCTGCCAGATCGCGGCCGAGGCCCGCCATCGCTTTTTCGTTGAAATAGGGAATCAGCGCGCCGCCAGACTGCTCGTAGATCACCATTCGACACGAGTTTGACCCGATATCAATGATGGCGATTTTCTTGACAGGGCTCATTTCGATTTGCGCTCTCGTTTGCGCGGCGCGAGCCGGGGCGGTTCGCTCACGACGAGCGCCGAACCACGTCCGGACAGGCTGGGATTGTCCATGAAGTATTTGTGCGCGCTAAAGCCGCCCTCCGGATCAGTTGCGGAGATCCGTGTATAGTTTCCATCAGCGTCCATTTCCCAGCTCTGCTCATCATCGTTCAAATTCGCAACCATAATCTGATTGAGCACCTGACGGTGAACGGTCGGAACTTCGATCGGAACCAGCGCTTCGACCCGCCGCTTCAGATTGCGATCCATCCAGTCAGCCGACGACATGTAAACCTTGGCTTGCTCGGACGGCAACGTCTCGCCATTGGCAAAACAAACAATGCGGGAGTGTTCAAGAAACCGGCCCACGAGGCTCTTCACCTGGATCGTTTCAGACAGTCCGGGCACACCGGGTCGCAGGCAGCAAATCCCGCGAACGACCAGTCGAATGGGGACGCCTGCCTGACTTGCCTTGTACAGCGCATCAATCACCTCCTTGTCGACCACTGAGTTCATTTTCGCCCAGATTCCTGACGGCTTTCCGGCTTTTGCGGCGCGGGCCTCGGCATTTATCTGGTCGATCAGGAAGGATTCCATCGCGAAAGGCGACATGACGAGCTTCTTTAGCTCCGGCCCTTCTTCGGGAGGTTCTCGATAGGCGGTGATGTAATTGAACAGCCGTCCCGCATCGCGTCCCAATCCCGGATCGGCAGTGAACAGCGCGAGATCGGTGTAGATCTTGGCCGTCACAGGGTGATAGTTGCCAGTCCCGAAATGCGTATATGTCTGCAGATCCGCGCCTTCCCGGCGCAGGATCAACGAGACTTTTGCATGCGTCTTATAGTCGATGAACCCATAAACGACCTGCACGCCAGCACGTTCCAGATCCCGGGCAAGGCGCAGATTGGTTTCTTCATCGAAGCGCGCCTTGATTTCGACCAGCGCTGTGACGTTCTTTCCTTCTTCAGCCGCCTCTATCAGCGCCGACACGATCGGCGAATTGAGCGTCGTTCGATAGAGCGTTTGCTTGATCGCGACGACATTCGGGTCCCGCGCAGCTTGCCGGATGAACTGAACGACCACGTCGAAGGATTCGTAGGGATGGTGGACAAGTATGTCTTTCGCCCGGATCGCCTCGAAACAATCGCCTCCCATCTCGCGGATACGCTCGGGGAAGCGTGCTTCAAACGGTTTGAACAGAAGATCAGGGCGATCATTCATGATCAGGCCCGAAAGGTCTTTCATCCCGAGCAATCCGTCCAGGAGCATGATGTCCCGGGGTTCAGCGCCAATTTCCCGTGCCACGAATTCACGCAATGATTGAGGACCGTCAGAGTCGATGTGAATTCGGACGATGCGGCCCCTTCGGCGTTGTTTGAGCAGGATCTCAAACTCCGCGATCAGATCTTCGGCCTCTTCCTCGATCTCGATATCGCTGTCCCGCACAATCCGGAAGACACAATGCCCCTTCGCGTCAAAGCCGGGGAACAGCATTTTCTGGAAATGCGCAATGACGCTTTCGAGCCGCACGAAACGGAGCACGCCAGACTTCTTGTCCGGGAGCCGGATGAAACGCGCGGAAAAGGCTGGCATCGGCACCAGTCCGACCATTGGCTCGCCACCGCGACCATTTGTGGGGTTCAGTTGGAAAGCGACGGCAAATCCAAGGTTCGGGATGAACGGAAACGGATGTGCCGGGTCGACAGCCTGCGGTGTCAGGATTGGAAAGATATGGCTTTCAAACCGCTCCTTCAGCCAGGTCGTGTCTGAGCGCTTCAGCTCCGACATGGCGAGCACTTCGATTTGTTCTTGCTTGAGCTCCGCCCGCAATTCGCTCCAACAGGCCTGCTGATCTTTCATCAGCGTTTCAGTGGCCGCCTCGATCTCCTGGACTTGCTCAGCCGGCGTCCGCCCTTCCAGGCTGCGCTTCAGGATCCCGGCGCGTTCTTGCTCACGCAGTCCGGCATAGCGGACCATAAAAAACTCATCGAGATTGTTCGCGGAGATCGACAAGAAGCGCAGGCGCTCAAGCAAAGGGTGCGAAACGTTGCGGGCCTCTTCCAGCACACGCTCATTGAACTTCAACCAGGACAGTTCGCGATTGATATAGCGATGTGCAGCATCCATTGGTGCCTTCACCCGATTGGTCATTTACATTCACCCGCTTTGACAGCCCTACGAATTCTCTTCCTCCAGGATCTCTCTTGCGAGCGGGATGGTCAGCGGTCGTTCGCCGCTCGCGCCCGCAAGGATTTCCACAGAGTGTTCGATGAGCGAGTAATCCAGCCCTAACCGCGTGACAAGGTAGTCTTCGACCGGTTTGGGGAGCTTCAAGACCGACCGCGCAAAAGCCCGTTTGAGCCGCGCCCGCATCAATTCCTCATCCGGAGCGGGGATTTCGGCAAGCGGCGCGGCGTGCAGGCGCGAATTGAGGTCTGGTGACTGGACCTGCCACGAGGCAGGCGCGCTGTGCGATGCCAGCAGGATACGATTGCCGTTGCGCTTAATCGCACTGAGCAGGATCAGCAGCCGCTCTGCTTTCTTCACCTGGTCGACATCATCTATGACAATGTCTGCCTGACTGAGCGCCTCCAATGCCTTGTCGCTGAGCCCGGACAATTGTGCTCCATCAAGATACTTGGCCCGGCGTTCCTGTGCCCAGGCTTTGGCGAGTGTCGTCACGCCGCTCCCGACCGCGCCGATCAGGCAAAACGCATGATAGGGCCATCGATCGGTGTTTCGGATGGCGGCGCAAACGGCGCGATTGGCCGCAGTGATGGCCATATCATCAAAGCCGAGGCTTGCTTCCGGGAATTGAATTGGAATCTGCCTCGACGGCGGCATACAGTCTGCCCTTTGGTCTATTGCCCGCCGCTGATCGCGGAGGTCATCACCCAGCCGATTTCCTCGGCATTGATGACGACACCGCGATCTCTGAGATCGGATGTCAGTCGCTGGCCGTCTCCGGCAAATGCAAAGGCGATGAAAGCGCCATCGGTCGAAATTGCGCGGGTCTGGAAGTTCGATACCAATGGAGATCGTACCAGCGCACCGCGCAACGTATTCCACTCGGTCAGCGAGGTATAGCGCACTGTGGCCTCAATCAGCGTGCGACTTGTATCTCGAACGATCGAGGTTCGCTTCCAGTTTTCATTGAGGAGTTCGACAACCGCAGCCTTCGCCCCGTCAAGCGTCGAGGCGCGGCGGGTCGTGCCGATCGCGCGCGTGCCCGATGCGGTCACAGAGACGAGGTCCACGAGGTAGCCGCCCTGCCCGCCGCGCAGGTTTGCGAACATGCCGCGCTGCGCGCCATACAGCGCGATTTCGTCCTGCAGGACCTGCCAGTCTGTGTCGGGCTGATAACCCGATGCGTCGCTGACGAGCAGCGGGACAAGGCTTTCCTTCGGGGACTCATCCCAGGCAAGCTTCCACGCGAAATCCATCCCGTTTGAGGTGGTCGTGAACAACACCGCTCTGGGGCCAAGGCTATCGGTGAATGGCAGGCCGACCTGCGTGAGCGCCAGACGAAGCTGGGTCGGGTTATAGACGACGGCGAGGCTGCCGCGATAGCGACCAGCGCCAGCAATTTCCTCTTCAACATCAACGGCGGCTGCGATGCGGTCAGCCAAGGCCTGATCGATAATCAGATCCGTGGCTGCCGCGCGATCTTCGGGCAGTGTGAAGCGCTCAATCAATTGTTGCGCCCCGACAAGTTTGGCATAGGCAAAGGCCTTTTGCTGGGCTTCGCCAACCGTGGGGGCGCGTTCATCCACCGCAATACCATGAATTGTATAGACTTCCCGGCTCTGACCATGCGCACTCAGGAGCGACATGAAGACGAAAGTAGCGGCAATCAGGATCAGGCGAATCATATGGCGGTCCTCTAAACTCGAAACTGTTCTATCAACAGTCTGGGGGCGCGTGAACCGCTGATCCGCGCTGGTCAGCAGCCAGAGGCCATGCTAACGCGCGCGCCATGACGACAAACGCTTCTGATTCCCTGTCCTACCGTGACGCTGGTGTCGATATTGAGGCAGGCGATGAGCTTGTTAAAGCCATCGGTCCGCTGGCCAGAGCCACTCGCCGCGCCGGGGTGATGGGGGGCCTGGGCGGGTTCGGCGCGCTGTTCGATCTCAAGAAGGATGGCTGGCAAGATCCTGTTCTGGTCTCAGGTACGGACGGCGTCGGCACAAAACTGATGCTCGCGTTCGAAACCGGTATTCACGACACGATTGGCATCGATCTGGTTGCGATGTGCGCGAATGATGTCCTGGCTCAAGGCGCTGAGCCTCTGTTTTTCCTTGATTATTTTGCCACGGGAAAGCTCGAGAACGGGATCGCCGAACAGGTAATTGCCGGGATCGCGGACGGCTGCAAACAAGCCGGATGCGCGCTGATTGGCGGCGAAACCGCTGAAATGCCGGGTATGTACCCGCCGGGACATTATGACCTTGCAGGCTTCGTGGTCGGCGCAGTTGAAAGAGCGGATATTCTTCCCCGAATGGACGATATGCAGGCCGGTGACGTTTTATTCGGGATCGGCTCCAGCGGGCCGCATTCCAATGGTTATTCGCTTATCCGCAAAGTCGTCGAGCGCACGGGTCTGTCCTACGAGGATGCAGCGCCATTTTCGAACGATCAAACGCTTGGACGCGCTTTGCTGAAACCGACCCGGCTCTATTCTGCGTCAGCGCTGCCCGTCATTAAATCAGGTAAAATCAAAGGCCTTGCTCACATTACCGGCGGTGGCCTCACTGAAAATACCCCGCGTATGTGCCCCGATCACCTGGCCCCACGGATTGATCGAACAGCCTGGGTTGCACCGCCGGTATTTGATTGGTTGCAGGCCGAAGGCAAAATCGTGGAAGACGAAATGCACCGGACGTTCAATATGGGGATCGGACTCGTCTTCGCCGCGGCGCCCGATGCGGTCGATGCAGTCATGGCTGAGCTCACCGCGCTCGGTGAAACACCCGTCGTGATCGGCGATCTTGTCCAGAAATGACCCGGCTCCGGCTTGCGATACTGATTTCTGGTCGCGGCACCAATATGGAAGCGATCCTTCGGGCCGCGAAGGCTGAAGACTATCCGGCAAAGCCTGTATTGGTCTTATCCAACCGGCCGGATGCACAGGGCCTCTCCATAGCGGCCAATGCAGGGCTCTCCGCCATCGCGATTGATCACAAACCCTATGGCAAAGATCGTGAAGCATTTGAGCGTGATTTGCAGTCTGCATTGATCGAACATGAAATCGAAATGGTGGTCCTTGCGGGGTTCATGCGCATCCTGACACCATGGTTCGTGCAGCAATGGTCCGGGCGAATGATCAATATCCACCCCTCCCTGCTTCCGAAATATCCCGGCCTGAACACGCATCAACGCGCGCTGGACGCCGGTGATGCGGAAGCAGGCTGCTCCGTGCATTGGGTCACGGAAGGCGTGGACGAAGGCCATGTGATCCAGCAGGCACGCGTTCCGATCTTGTCGGACGATAGTGCCGAAACACTGGCAAGCCGCGTTCTGATTGCCGAGCACCAGCTCTATCCCGAAGCCGTGGCAGTTGCCGCGCAGCAGATTCGCTCAAAGAAAAAGCCGCTCCCGGTCTGAGAGCGGCCCTTATTTGTTCAGTTCGGCTCTGGCTTAGCCGACAATATCCGCTTCGCTGAAGAATTGCGCGATTTCAATCGCAGCATTCTCGTCGCTATCAGAACCGTGCGCTGAATTTTCGCCGATAGACTTAGCAAACATTTTGCGAATGGTGCCATCCGCGGCTTCTGCAGGATTAGTCGCGCCCATGACATCACGGTAGCGCGCCACAGCGTTTTCGCCTTCCAGAACCTGAACAACGACTGGTGCGGAGGTCATGAACTCAACCAGTTCGCCAAAGAATGGACGCTCGCTATGGACGCTGTAAAAACGCTCGGCCTGAGCCTGGGTCATTTGAATGCGGCGTTGAGCAATGATGCGCAGACCGCCCTCTTCAATCACTTTATTGATGGCGCCGGTCAGATTGCGAGCCGTCGCATCTGGTTTGATGATCGAAAATGTACGCGTTCCAGCCATGTCAGGCTCCTGTAATCAAAAATAAGAGAGAACTTGGCGCGCCTATAGCGATGCATTCTAGCGGCGGCAACCATCGTCTGCACAGCTTCATCCAATCTTCATCCCCGCAGGCGAGTCTGATACGATCGCACCGCAAGACAGGAGACGACCATGGGCGGAACACTCAGAATGATGCTGGCATTCGCGGTTTTGATCGCGGCTGGATATGGGCTTTACTTCCTGTGGACCGGAACACTCCCGGCGCACACGCTCAAAGTCGCAGGCTCGTATGGCATCCTGACGCTCATCGTCTTTGTAATTACGCTGATCACCAAACCGGCGGGCGAGAAGCACTGACTATTCGCGGATCCATGCCCGCGCAGGGCCGAGGACGCCCATTTCAATCTCCCAGGGCTCGGCCTCTGCCTGCTCGCGCAATTGCGTGAGCAAATCTGTCTCCCAAACGGCATCGGCATATTCGGCGGCGCGTCCGGCCAGCGCATACCCGTACGTTCGAAAGCGCGTCACCACTGGCGCATAGAATGCATCTGCCGCTGACCAGTCTCCGAAGAGAAACGGCCCATCACTTGCGCATCGAGTTCGGCATTCGGTCCAAATTTTCACCACGCGCTTAAGCTCAGTATCGAGCGCCTCGTCGATATCAGGTGTTGTTTTGCGGGACCGTATATCGACGGGCATTCTGGATCGAATTTGCAAGAAACCAGAATGCATTTCGGCCACAACAGAGCGCGCGAGCGCCCTTTTACCTGCGTCGATCGGCCAGACCCGGCCTTTTTCAGTTCTCTCCGCCAGCCACTCAGTGATGGCGAGGCTGTCGCGGATGATCAGATTGTCCGTCAGCAGGACTGGCACGGTATGATGCCCGGTTCGTGCGATCAGCTCCTGCCGAGTCTGGTCGAAACCAAGCGGCACGATCGTTTCAGGAATATCCAACCCGGAGCTGCGCGCGACCAGCGCGGCCCGGATCGACCAGGAGGAATAATTCAGATTGCCGAGAACGAGCTCGGTCATTTTCCAGCCTCTTTCCAGCCGCGACCAGCCTGCTGAAAGTAGCGCGCCGGGAGCCCGACATCTTTTGCCGCTTTGAACTGTTCCCGCGCTTTCTGGCGCGTCGCCTGATCGCCATCATCGAACATCACCATGCATCGCTCAAATGCAGCATCGGCCGGCAGGTCCACACCATCCATGAGCAAGGCGACGTCCGCCTGATTGAGATTATCGGCCGAACTGCTGATCAGGATTGGTTGATCCGCCGGCTCCAGCCCTTCGGCTTCGGCCTGGCCATGCGGCAGAAAACTCTGATCGTCATATGTCCAGAGCGCCTCGTCCAGCGCCGCGCGCCGCGTCACGTCGGGGCTGATGGCAAGCACGCGCCAGCCCCGCTCGAGGCATTTTTCAAGCAGAGGCCCAACCGCCCTTTCCAGCGTTGTTTGCTGCAGGTGATAGAACCACCATTCGGGCTTCTGGGCCTCGCTCATGCCTTAGCTTTCGTAATTATCCGCGATCCAGCGATCCAGGAGGCGCGGTCCAAAGCCGCTGGCCCAGCTCGGATCTGTCGGCGCCTTCTCGCCTTCCACCCACGCAACCCCCGCAATATCCAGGTGGGCCCAGACCTGCCCTTTATTGATGAAGCGCTGAAGGAACTGCGCCGCGGTGATGGAGCCTGCTGCCCGGCCACCAATATTGCGCATATCGGCAAACTTGGATTTTAGCTGGCGATCATACTCCGATCCCAGTGGCAGGCGCCAGACACGCTCGCCTTCCGCGAGGCCCGCATCCGTCAGTTGCCCTGCAAGTTTGTCATCATTGGTGAACAGCCCGGCATGATGATGTCCGAGACCGATTACGATGGCGCCCGTGAGGGTGGCGAGGTCGACAATGGCGGCCGGTTTGTAATGTTCCTGCGCGTACCAAAGCACATCGCACAGAACAAGGCGCCCTTCGGCATCGGTATTCTGAACCTCAATTGTCTGGCCAGAGGCAGAGGTGAGGATGTCGCCGGGGCGAATTGCGTCGCCGTCTGGCATGTTCTCTACCAGACCGACAAGGCCGACCACATTGGCCTTGGCCTTGCGTTTAGCCAGCGCGAGCATTGCGCCCACGACTGCCGCTGAACCACCCATATCTCCGCGCATGTCTTCCATTCCAGCGCCGGGCTTCAGAGAGATACCGCCGGTGTCAAAACAGACGCCTTTGCCGACCAGTGCAACGGGCGCATCGCCCTCTTTGCCGCCCATCCAGCGCATGATGCCGAGTTTGGATTCCTTGACGCTGCCCTGCCCGACGCCGAGCATCGAGTGCATGCCGAGCTTTTTCAGTTCCTTTTCACCGAGGATCTCGATCTCGAGTCCATGCTCAGCGAGGCCTTCTATCTTCGCCGCATAGCTTGCGGGATAGAGGTCATTTGGCGGCAGGTTCACCAGATCACGCGCGAGATAGGTCCCATCTGCGCCCGCATCGAGTGGCTTGAACGCCGCCTTTGCCGCTTTGCTGTCAGACGTAATGAAATTGATCGCGTTGAGGCTCGGTTTGTCGTCCGCTTTCAGTTTGGTGCGGTAATTGTCAAACCGGTATGCGGCGAGTTTCGCGCCGAGCGCCGCGCGTGCCGCGTTCTCAGCATCGTCAATATGGATGTCCATGGATTTGAAGCCGCTATTGGCGTGCGCCTTATAGGCGCTCGCACCGATTCGTTCCCAGGCGCGTTCATCGCGTTCTTTCGCTTTCCCGGCCCCGATCAACGCGGCACGTTTGGCCGCGTTACCTTTTGGCAGGACAACAAAGGCTTGCTGGCTGCTCTTGCCGTTGAACCTGCCCGAATTTCTGGCTTCGCTAAGCAGTCCGCCAGTATCTTTATCCAGGGCGTCGGCCGCCGCCGGCAATTTTCCACCTTCGTCGACCATAAATCCGACGATTTCCGACTTAGAACCATCGGTGAATGTAATTTTCATGCAACAACTCCATTTGAGGCGCAAAGTAAGCATCGACGCGCGCGACGCAACTCGCTAGTCAGGAAAACAGACAGGAAAACAAACAAATTCAACTATGAACCGGGTTCAGCGTTATCTTTTCAACCGCGTTTTGCGGTCTGTGCTGATTATTGTCGGCGGTTTGACCTTGCTTGCCATCCTCGCTCAAGGCCTGTCGCAAACCGATATCATCGTTGAGAACCGCCAGGGCGCGCTCACCTTCTTCAAGATTGTAGCGCTCGGGGTCCCACAAATTGTCGCCTTGCTGACCCCGATGGCCATGTTCGTCGCCACGATCTGGGCACTGAACCGATTGCATCGCGATAGTGAAGTCGTAGTCGCGCAGGCTGCTGGGATGACGCGTTGGCAAGTCGCCTCTCCCATTCTCCGTCTCGCGGTGCTGGGTGCCGTAATCCATCTCGGGGTCAATCTCTGGGTGCAGCCCTCGGCACAGCGCGAGATGCGGACAACCGTGAACGAGGCGCGGGCCGATCTCGCCTCATCGCTGGTCCGCCCGGGACAGTTCACAACACCGGACGCCAATCTCACCGTGTTTGCGCGGGATCAGCGCGGGCCGGACCTGATCGGTGTACAGATTGCAGAACGGGTCGGGCAACCAGATGCCCGCGACTATCTGGCGGAACGCGGGCGGTTCATTGAAATCGACGGCCAGCCCGCCATCGTGATGTATAACGGGCAGATCCATCAGCTCGATCAGAATGGCGCGCTGAACATCCTGAATTTTGAACAATCAACCTTCGATCTCTCCCCTTTTGTAAGTGAAGATCGCAAGCTGATCTACAAAGCCTCGGACCGCTATCTGCACGAACTGCTCTTCATTGACCGCTCAAGCTACAATGAACGCAGGAATGAACTTGAATATCTCTCCGAGGCCAATTCGAGGCTGTCATCGCCCCTGATCGGGATCGCGATGGCCATGTTGGCGATCCTTGCGGTGATGGGCGGCAATTTCAGTCGTAGAGGGTATTCTCGCCGGATCGTTATCGCATCAGGCGGGGCCTTGCTGCTGATCATCATCCAGCTGTCCGTCCAATCGAGCAGCGGAAGTGACCCGTCTCTCAACATTGTCCAGTGGATCGTCCCGATCGTGGCAATTGCGAGCCTGTCCTATGTCCTGTTCAATCGCGGCGAACGGATCAAGGGGGCGCCCTCCAGATGATCGGTTCGCGCATTCAGCGATACATCTTCCTGCGATGCCTGTTCGCGCTGGCGCTCGTGCTTGGCATATTCGCGATCACGATCATGCTGGTCGATATCGTTGAGCAGCTGCGTACCGTTGGGGAAGACGTTGAGCTGTCACCCTGGGGCGCGGTGCAACTGTCTTTGATGAAGCTGCCCGGCCTGATTGAGGAAACACTCGCATTCGCGATCCTGGTGTCCGCGATGATTGCCTATAACCAATTGTCCAAGAGTTCGGAACTTTCTGTCATCCGCTCGATGGGGCAGTCTGCCTGGCAATTCCTGGCGCCTGTTGCGGTTCTCGCGGCCGGGCTCGGTGTGTTCGCGATGGTCATCCTGAACCCGCTCGGGGCACTGCTATCCGAACGCTTCGAGGAAACCCGCGCCAATCTGTTGCAGGAAGGCGGACAAGTCGTTGACCGCGTGCGCACAGACGTCTGGCTGCGTCAGGGCAATGATGATAGCCAGATCGTTATCCACGCTGCGTCTGTGGACAGCACGGGACAGATCTTCACCAAGGTCCGCTTCCTTGAAGAGGGCCGGGTCTATGAAGGCGCTCGCCCAACCTCAAGATTCCGCTTCATCCGGCGCATAGACGCCGAAACGGCGACCATATCTGAAGGGTTTTGGCAGCTGACAAATCTGGTGGAAAACACACCAGATGGTGCCCCGCTTCATCTCGACAGTCTCGCCATTGAAACGGATCTCGATCCCAATACGCTGCTGTCGCGCTTTACCTCGCCAGATACAATCGGCTTCTGGGGACTGCCAGGCTTTATCAGCCAGACCGGACGTGCAGGCCTCGATACGTCGCGATTCTCGATGCGCTGGTACGGGCTGACATCCCTACCCGTTCTGTTCACAGCGATGGCGCTGATTGGCGCGATCGTTTGCCTGCGCTTGTCGAGATTGGGCGGCACCAGCCGGTTGATTGCAACGGGCGCTGGTGCTGCAGTAGCTCTGTTTTTCGTAACACAAATCGCCGCCAGCTTTGGATCGTCGGGTGCCATTCCCGCCGTCATAGCAGCCTGGTCCCCGGCGCTATGCGCGCTGTTCATCTCACTTACCGTTCTGGCCTATCAGGAAGACGGCTAACGCCACGGGGCTCTTGACAGAGCGCGCGGGCACAACCAGTTTCCGGCGCCTTGAAGCCCAATCAGGAGCCGCCCTCCCATGAAAGTTGTTGTTGTTGAGTCCCCCGCCAAAGCGAAGACGATCAACAAATATCTCGGCAGCGATTACAAAGTCCTCGCGTCGTATGGTCATATTCGGGACTTGCCCTCCAAGGACGGTTCGGTCGATCCAGACAATGATTTCGAGATGATCTGGCAAGCTGACTCGAAGAGCCAGGCGCGGATCCGTGAAATCGCAGAGGCGGTTAAATCAGGCAGCAAGCTGATCCTCGCGACTGACCCTGATCGCGAAGGCGAGGCCATCTCCTGGCACCTCCTCGACGCGCTCAAGAAGCGCCGCGCTCTGAAAAAGGATACGCCGGTCGAGCGGGTCGTCTTCAACGCCATCACCAAGGCGGCGGTTACCAGCGCGATGGATAATCCGCGCGAGATTGATCAGGAATTGGTCGATGCCTATCTCGCACGCCGGGCGCTGGATTATCTGGTCGGGTTCAATCTCTCTCCGGTCCTGTGGCGAAAACTGCCCGGGTCGCGCTCAGCGGGCCGCGTGCAGTCAGTGGCGCTGCGGATCGTTGTTGATCGCGAACTTGAGATCGAGAAATTCAAACCTGAAGAATACTGGACGATTGGCGCAAAACTACGCGCGCCAGACGGCAGCGATTTCGAGGCTCGCCTGCATTCCCTGGATGGAAAAACGCTCAAAAAGTTCGGCCTCCCCGACGCCGCGGCCGCGCAAACTGCGCTCGATAAGGTGAAGATTGGTGGCTACAGTGTCACCAGCGTTGAAGCCAAACCGGTCAAACGCAACCCTCCGCCGCCTTTCATTACGTCTACTTTGCAGCAGGATGCCTCGCGGCGCCTCGGCTTCTCCGCGAAGCGAACCATGCAGGCGGCGCAGAAACTCTATGAGGAGGGCCGCATCACCTATATGCGGACGGACGGCGTCAATATGGCTGAAGAGGCCTACCATGCCGCCCGCGACCACATCCAGAGCGACTATGGCGCTCAGTACCTGCCTGAGAAACCTCGTCGCTATTCGTCAAAGCAGAAAAATGCGCAAGAGGCGCACGAAGCCATTCGGCCCACGAATTTCAGACTCCGTCCGGACGATTATAAGCAATCGGATGGCGACCTCTGGAAACTCTACGCGCTGATTTGGCGCCGGGCTGTTGCGTCGCAAATGGAACCCGCCAAATTCGAGCGTACGACGATTGATCTGCACAATAAGGACAAGTCCGCGATGCTCCGCGCGACCGGCCAGGTGCTGATCTTTGACGGCTTTATCAAGCTCTACACTGAGGGACGTGACGAAACCGACAAGGATGAGGATGCCGAAGCCCGTCTGCCAAAGCTGAGCGAAGGCGAGCATGCCGATCTGCTGGAAGCCAAGAGCGAGCAGCATTTCACCACACCGCCGCCGCGTTATACCGAGGCGAGCCTGGTCAAACGCCTGGAAGAGCTCGGCATCGGTCGCCCGTCCACCTACGCGTCCACAATGTCGACGCTGGTCGATCGGGATTATGTCCGGATCGAAAAGAAGCAGCTGATCCCTGAAGACAAAGGGATCCTGGTCACGTCTTTCCTCGAGAATTTCTTCCAGCGCTATGTCGAATACGATTACACGGCCAACCTAGAAGAGAAGCTGGATGTCATTTCTGACGGCAAACTCGACTGGAAAGCCTTCCTGCGGGAATTCTGGACGACTTTCACTGCAGCGATTGATGAGACCAAGGACCTCCGTGTGTCGGCGGTTCTGGATGTGCTGAACGATGCGCTCGGTCATCACGTCTTTCCGCCGCTCGATGAGAACGGGAACCAGAAAGAAAAGCCGCGGCTCTGTCCGCTCTGCAATGAGGGCGATCTCAGCCTGAAGCTTGGCCGTCACGGTGCCTTTGTTGGTTGCTCGAACTATCCCGAGTGCAAGTTCACTCGTCCCTTCTCGACCCAGGAGGAAGCAGAAAACGCGATCAATCCCGATGGTGAGGAGATCACGACGCACCCAGAGACCGGGCAGCCTATTCTATTGAAATCCGGGCGGTTTGGCCCCTACCTTGAGATGGACATAGGCGAGGACAAACCGAAACGCTCCAGCCTGCCCAAGGGCTGGTCGCCGCAGGATCTCGACGCGGAAAAAGCGCTGATGCTGATCAGTCTGCCACGCGAAGTCGGCAAGCACCCGGAAGACGAGGAGCCGATCCTCGCCAATCTCGGACGCTATGGGCCCTACGTCCAGCACCAGCGCACCTTTGCCAACCTGGCAAGTGTGGAAGAGATGTTCACGATTGGCCTAAACCGGGCGGTTTCCCTGATCGCAGACAAACGGGCGGGCGGCGGACGCGGTGGCCGTGCGGCGCCGAAAGTCCTGAAAGATCTCGGAGCGCATCCGACCAGCGGCGACCCGGTTCAGGTGCTCGATGGGCGCTATGGGCCCTATATCAAGCACCAGAAGACGAACGCGACCCTGCCGAAGGACATGCAGCCGACAGAAATCAATATCGATCAGGCCCTCGAAATCCTGGCGGCGAAGGAAGCCAAAGGCGGCAAGAAGAAACGCGCGCCGAAAAAGAAAAAGGCACCGGCCAAGAAAAAATAGCCGGGCCGGTTATTCACGGCCAAGTTTCTCAACGCTGAGCAATGTTGGGTATTCGAGGCCGTTCTGCTGTTTGATTGCCTTTGGCAATTCCATGCCGGGCGTCCAGATATAAGGGGTCAAATAGACGACCAGCTCATCTTCGGACTGCAGAGCGTCCTGCTCGGCGGCGAAGAAGTTGACCAACGGAATCTTGCGCAACCAGGGCAATCCGGATTTTTCGGTGATCCGATAGCGCGACGATAGTCCGCCAATAACGATCGTATTCCCGCTTCCTACCACCATGGACGTCGTGGCGGAGTTGCGTTCCTTGGCGATCAGCACGTCACCAGCTGTCGCGCTGAAACGTGAGTCCTCTATTGTCAGATCAAGACGAACCGAGGTGTCCGCCATGACAATCGGCGTGATCGTCATCGAAATCCCGGCTGTGATCGAATCCGTTGCGATGATGGAAGAGTCATCTGTGGTCGTATCGACGCGTACAAATTGATCGTCGACGATTTCGATGGTTGCCGGCATGGTGCTGCGCGTCGCGACATAGGGCCTGGAAAGGACCTGAGCGACGTTCTGCGCGGCGAGGAATTTGATCGTTGCTGTGAGCTGCGCAGTATTGCCAGCGAGCTCTTCAAAAGTAGCGACGACATTGCCGCCAGCCGTGTTTGGAACAATGCTGGAAATGCTGAAACTTCCATCCGCCATATCCGCAAAGTTCACACCCAAAGTCTCGACCGAAGACGTGTTCACTTTCACGACAATGGCTGAAATGATGACGTGTGGCACAGGCCGATCGGCTCGGGCGACAATATTCATGGCTTGCGACACAGTACTTGCCGGGCCGCTGACATAGATCGCATTTAACTCCGCGACGCCGCTCACGGTGAGCTGACGCCCCTCGTCCTCATCGTCATCGCTTTCGAACAAATCGTCGAGCATGGATTCAACATCAGACGCCGCCAGGTGTTTGAGCGTAATCTCTCGACTGATCGACGGGTCATCTTCGTCCGGATCAGATGCCGCACTCACCGAGACTGCATCCCCATAGGATAGCCGAAGCACTTGGTTTTCAGCTCGCGCGACAATGCCCGTTCCAGCCAGCAAAAGGTTGACCGCCTCGACCAGCGGACGGTTTTCAAAACGCGCAGACACGCGCCCGGAAAATGAAATGGATGGCGCCAGATACTCCACGGCTTCGGCGCGCAATATCTCAGCCATCACGGCGGCCAGGTTTGCTTGCTCCAGATCGACGCTCAACTGCATCGCTTCAAGAGATGCGCCATCCCTCAGCACCAGCCGTCTGATTGCCGCGCGGTCCTGGGTCGCTTGCCGCGCCTGTTCCTGCGCATTGAGCGCGATCAGCTCTTCAAGCATCGCTTCTCTTGCGTCACCAATGGCGAAATTCGGACTTGCGATACAGCCGGCGAGCAAGACCAAAGGCGCAATCGCGGCTCCTGGAAACAGAAGCCGCGACGCGTTTTGCTTTGAGAAGCGCTGCCCCGACATTCGAACAATCCTCTCAAACTTGAGGATTAGTCGACATAGGCATCAGCACCGCTGAGTTTACCGCACTTGTAACCTGCAGGGTCGAGCGGTTTGCCATTGCTATCTGTCGAGACCTTGTCCGACAGGCTCGAAATTTCGAGTGTCTTCCAGCTGTTTGACGAGATGGTGCCGTCGACCTTGGCAATGATCTGACATCCTGGGGTCAGGAAAATATTCAAGTCCTTGCTCGGGCCGTCCTTGATGTCTGTCTTGAGTTTGTAGGAACAACTGGCAGGCACAATGAACGTATCATAATTGCCGCCCGGAACATCCGCAGACAGTTTCTTGTCAAAGCCCTTGCAGGAGGAATGCGTGGCGGGACTTGGCTGCGATGTATGCGCGTTCAAGGCCACCCAGTTAAGTGTGTAGGCACCAGCATTACCCATGACGACGACTCCGCAAATCGCGTTCGCGCCTTCACAGGCCGGATGGGTATAACTCGCTTCTTCTGACGTCGCAGCGTGAGCAGCACCTGTAAAAGCGGTGGCTGCGAACGCGAGCCCCACAGAGGCACCGGCAAAAAACTTCGTGATCTTGATGGACATGACTCTCCCTTCATCTTCTTCGCTGAGAGGAATCCAGACCTAATGGAGCTGAGCCAGGCCCTCGACTGTCACATCGGACAGTTTGCTTGTGATTCCCGCCGCGAGACACTGACCAGGCAAGTCACAGGGAGAGAACTCTTATGATATTAAAGGCCTTTGGATCAGCGTGTGTTGCTGCCAGTGCGCTCGTCTTGTCGGCAGGAACGGCGTCGGCGACGGCTTCGATTTTTGAGTTGCGCATCACCAACGATACCGACACCGATCTGACCTTTCGCCTGCATGATGGCCAGTCCAAGCATGCGCGCCTGACCCATGATGGAAACGCGGTCAGCAGCCACACGATCAAGGCGGGTGCGTACGATATTGTCGGGGTTCAGCCGACGGGTCAGAAATGCTCTCCAGATTGCGGCGCATGCACGCCGACAATCGGCAAGGTGTACGCCTATCACACAGACTCAAAGGGCAACGAACAGCGCAACAATTACTATGAACCATCGGTCGAGTTTTTCCAGTATTGCGGCATCTCTGGTGACAAACCGATTACGACCTATACGTCCAACTGGAGCTTCGACCATGGCACCGGGAAAGGTACCGGCAAATACGACCATCAACAATCGTCCAGTCATAATTCGTATACATCAGGCAATGCCGCCAAAGGCCTGACCGTAGATGGCAAATATATTTCGGGTCACGCCACGATCACGTACGCTGACTGACCTCAAACCACCTTTCGCGTGAGCGACGGGACGGGCGTCCGACTGGTCTGATAGATGGACCTGCGAGGATCCTTTGGATCAAAGCCATATTCCAGCGCCGCCGCCACAACCGCCTGCATGGTGGTCGAGACGCCCAGCTTGTTTCGGGCATTGCCGACATGGAATCGCAATGTGCGCTCTGAAACATCAAGGATGATCGCTGCTTCGGAATAAGTCTTTCCGGCTGCAAGCCATTGCAGACATTGGATCTCTCGCCTTGATAACTCGGCGGCGAGGTGCTCGCGGTCCGGCTTAGTATCGCCGCCATTGATCGGCCGATGCAAGCATAGATACACGCTCGCGACGACGGACAGGACTGCGTGGGCATCTTCCATCATGCCTTGTGTCAGGCGTTCCTGTGTTTTCGCCTCAACCACAAGCATGCGTTCGCGTTCTCTGGTCAGACGGCGAACCAGGAACTCCGTCCATGGGGCTTCCCCGAAATCCTGGATGATGGATTGCTGATACTTGGTCAGGAAAAATGGCTTTGGGGCATCGCCGGCAAGTCGATAGGAACCTTCCTGCGTCTCCCGCCAGCGCTGAAGATTCAAAGTATCTTCGGGCGCGCGAGAGGTGCCAATTACGATCGACTCCTGCAACGTCCGGCTGATCTCTTTCGCTGAATGGCCTATCCGGACATCGAAATTGTTCCAAATCATGGAACTGTTTTCTTTCATCTTGCAGGCACTCGCCGGAGCGGGATTCCATTTCAAGACGAGGTGTGGAAAGCCAATATTGGCGAATGTATCAGAGGCACGATCCAACAAATCCGGCAGGGTCTTGCATCTGTAGAACTGCAGCAATTCGATCTGTGTACTCATCTGCGCAACCCTTTTCACCGAAGCGATTCCGCCCGGTCGGTGGAGGTGAAGCAATCGCTGTGTTGCGAGCCATACGC
The DNA here is from genome assembly GCA_041984335.1 of Henriciella sp. Taxonomy (GTDB): domain Bacteria; phylum Pseudomonadota; class Alphaproteobacteria; order Caulobacterales; family Hyphomonadaceae; genus Henriciella. The sequence continues at coordinate 92,957 of JBHIYI010000006.1, forward strand.
TCAGCGATGCAGATCACCATGTAATTACGCAGTATAATGCAGTTGTTTTTCTGCATTGATTTGTTTTTTAAATGCAACTCTTAAATAAAGTGTTTCTACTTTCTATCTGGGCGTGTGTACTTGCATAGCGGGTCGAAAGCAGGCGGGAATGTGTTTAATTGCGCAAATACTGGACGTCGCCCATCTCCTCAGACTACGTCACCTGATGACTGACGATATTACGATCCGCTCCGCGAAGCTTGAAGACCTGCCGACGCTTCTGACCTTTGAGCAAGGCATCATCCAGGCTGAGCGCCCTTATGATCACACACTGAAACCAGATCCCATTAGCTATTATGATGTCGGTGCTCTTGTCCAAGATCCGGGCGCCGAAGTTGCTGTTGCCCAATCCGGGGACAGGCTCATCGGGTCAGGTTATGCCTGCCGCAAGGCTTCGCGGCACTATCTGACACCGGAAGAGCACGCTTTTATTGGGTTTCTTTATGTCGACCCGGATTTTCGCGGGCGCGGCGTCAATCAACGTGTCCTCAAATACCTGTTTGCCTGGGCTCGCGCCAACAATCTGCCGGAAATTCACCTGACGGTTTACCCGGATAACGCGCCTGCACTGCGCGCTTATGAAAAGGTCGGGTTTAGGCCCTATCTGACCGAGATGCGTCTCAATCTGGATGAGTAATCCGCGGCGGCTGATAATTACCCCAAGCCAAACCGCACAACTTCCTGTATGCGCGCGCCATGAGCTTTCCCGATCGACAGACGGTTCTGGACTTTCTGAAACAGAACCCCGACGCCACTTCGAAACAAGATATTGCCCGCGGCCTCAAGGTGAAAGGCCGTGAACGGCAAACCCTGCGCGCCATCCTCAAAGAGCTTGAATCGGACGGCACGTTGACCAAAACCGGCAAGCGCGCCTGGTCCCGCTCAGATGCGCCGCCACCGACATCGGTTGTGGTTTTTGAAAAGACGGATGCAAATGGTGACCTGATCGCCAGAGCCACCGGCAAGGAAGGTCCGTTCGGTCCGGAACTCGTTTACGACGGCTATAGCGGCAAGTCGCGCGGCCCTGCCCCAGGTGTCGGCGACCGCGGCCTCGCCCGCATCAAGCAGACACAGGATGGCTGGTCGGCGCGGCTGATGAAGCTGTTTGAGCAACGCGATGAGGAACGGCCGGTGACCGGCGTTTACTTGCAGACGGCACGTGGCGGACGCGTCAAACCGGCGAGCCGCAAGGTCAAACACGAGCTACATGTCCGCGAAGCCGATACGAACGGCGCCGCGGATGGCGACCTGGTCGTGGCGCTGCCCATGCCCCAGCGCGGATATGGGCCGGTGCGTGCGCGTATTGCGGAGATTATCGGCCGGCGCGAAGATCCGCGTGCATCGTCGCTGCTGGCGATTGCTGCGCACGATATCCCGACTGAATTTCCCGCCAAGGTTCTGCAGCAAGCCAAGACGCACAAACCTGAACCTGTTCGCCGGACGGACCTTCGCGAGACACCCCTGATCACAATCGATCCCGCCGATGCGCGAGATCATGATGATGCTGTTTTTGCAGAGCGCCTCAAGGACGGATTCCGCGTAATCGTCGCGATTGCGGATGTCGCAGCCTATGTCACCCCGGACAGTGCGCTTGATCATGAGGCCTTGAAGCGCGGAAACTCCACCTACTTTCCGGATCGGGTGGTGCCCATGCTGCCGTTTGAGCTGAGCGCCGATGCTTGTTCGCTCAAAGAGGGCCAGGATCGCCCTTGTATGGCGGTGGAGATGCGCTTCGACCAATCTGGCAGCAAGCGATCCCACAAGTTTCTGCGCGCCACGATGCGCTCGGCAGGAGCCTTGTCGTATGAAGAGGCGCAGCAGGCGATAGACGGTAATCCGACCGAGCGCGCCAGGGGCTTGCTCAAGCCTGTCCTGGAACCGCTATGGGACGCCTATGCCGCGCTGACCAAGTCTCGCGACCACCGCGGCCCGCTGGAGCTGGATCTGCCGGAGCGCAAAGTCGAGATCGCCGAGGACGGAACGGTGGCCGGCATACGCACGAAAGCCCGGTTTGATGCGCACAAGCTGATCGAAGAGCTGATGATCCAGGCCAATGTCTGCGCCGCGGAGGAGCTGGAGAGGCTCAAGAAACCCCTCCTTTACCGCATTCACGATGCCCCAACAGACGCCAAGATCGCAGCTCTGTCAGAATTCCTGAAAACCCTCGACATTGACTGGCCGCTCGGCGAGCAGACTCAGACGAGACGATTCAATCGGCTTCTCAATGATTTCGAAGATACCGAGCATAGCGAAGCGATCTCAGAAATCGTCCTGCGCACGCAAAGTCAGGCGATCTATAGCCCTGACAATATTGGACATTTCGGCCTCAATCTGAAGAAATATGCCCACTTTACCAGTCCAATTCGCCGGTATAGCGACCTGATCGTGCATCGCGCCCTGATTGCAGGTCTCGGATTTGGCCCTGAAGGCCTGACCGACAAGCAGGCGGCGCAGCTGGATGAGATTGCGGAGCACCTGGTACAAACAGAGCGGCGATCCATGGCGGCCGAGCGCGAGGCCACAGATCGCTATCTCGCCCTCTTCCTCGCCGATCGCGTGGGGGCCGAATTTTCAGGACGAATCTCGGGCGTCACCGCGTCGGGACTGTTCATTAAGCTCGACGAGACCGGCGCAGACGGATTTTGCCCTGCCTCGCGGATCTCGCATGAATATTGGCGGTACAACGAAACCGCTCAGGCATTGGTCGGAGAACATTCAGGCAAGCGATATGAGCTTGGGCAGACCGTGGATGTTTGTCTTTCCGAGGTGACACCGTTGGAAGGCGGCTTGCTCCTGGAAATTCTGTCTGATCCGAAACCCCGCCGCCCAGGTGAGAAACTACAGCCGCGGACGCGAGGGAAGCGCTATGACGGGCGCAAAGGCTCTGGCAAACCTGTACGCGGCAAAGGAAATTCCGGCGGCAAAGGGAAACCCGGCGGAAAAGGCAAGAAGCGGCGATGAGCAAGCCTGATCTCGGAAACGCATATGATCGCGAAGACGCGGGGGAAGTTCTCGTGACCGACCGACCGAGCCCGCGCCCACGAGATGCCGCGACGCTTATTCTCGTGCGCCGAGATCAGTCGCAGCCGCGCGTTCTGATGGGCAAACGCTCGGGCCGCCATGACTTCATGCCAGATAAATACGTTTTCCCGGGCGGACGCGTCGACCCGCAGGATGGACGGGTGGCGAGCTATACCGAGCTGGCAGCCCAGGAAGAGGAACGCCTGCGCTTCCAAACCAAACGTATCCCGCGCGCCTTTGCGCTCACGGCCATTCGCGAGACATTTGAGGAAACGGGTCTGCTTCTCGGCAGAGAGGCGGAAATGCCTGCGAAAGCCCCCGAAGGCTGGGAAAAACTATACGCGCTTGATATCGCGCCAAACCTCGAACACCTGCGCTTTATAGGCCGGGCGATCACCCCGCCCTACCGCCCGAAGCGATTCGATGCGCGATTCTTTATGGCTGAAGCAGAATTGACCCTGATTGATGACCGTCCACCTATGGATGGCGCTGAGCTGCATGATTTGCAGTGGGTGACCCTGAAAGACGCCCTGGCGCTCGATTTGCCCAATGTGACGCGCTTTATGCTCGGTGAAATCGAAGAACGCCTGAGCAAGAATGACGATCTCGGGCCGCCATTTCTGCGCTGGACCCGCAGCGGACACTCGGCTGACAGAATTTGATGCGTCCGCGCGGTTGACTTCCGCCTCACAACGCATCATTAGACGCGTTTTCGAGATTCAGCCCTTAGCAAAAGGCGCACCGTTATGGCCAAACCGGCAACGATTAAAATTCGCCTGAACTCAACAGCAGGCACCGGATTCTTCTACGTCACGAAGAAGAACCCACGCAACATGACCGAGAAAATGGTCAAGCGGAAGTATGATCCGATTGCGAAAAAGCATGTCGAGTTCAAAGAAGGCAAGATCAAGTAAGATCTTGATTCTTCCGAGATTTAAGGAACCGGGCCACGCGCCCGGTTTTTTTATGCCGCGAGTTTCTCGATCCGGTTTCGACCATTCTCTTTGGCCTTGTAAAGGGCTTGGTCGGCGCGGTGCAGCAAGTCTGCCAGCAAGGCGTCCTCGCCATAGTGCGTGGCCACACCAGCGCTGACCGTAACGCGTATTTCTTCATTATTGCGCTCGACCAGGAATGGCTCAGCCGCAATGGCGTGGCGGATTCTTTCAGCCCCGATATAGGCGAGATCGCCCGGGGTTTCCGGCATGATAACCAGGAATTCCTCACCGCCCGGCCGACAGGCAATGTCCTTCGGGCGAATATTGGTGCGCAGTCGCTCGGAGAATTCCTGCAACACCAGGTCGCCCGCTTCGTGTCCATGCTCATCATTGACGCGTTTGAAGTGGTCGATATCGAAGGCGACGACAGACACCGGCTTTCCGTCTAGCGCAGAGCGCTGCATCCAGAGCTGCAATCGCTCCAGCATGTATCGGCGATTATACAAGCCGGTGAGTTGATCGATGACGGACAGTTCCAGCCCGGTATCCACCCGTTTGCGCAGGATCTGGATATAGCGTTTGCGCCGAACCTGGGTTGAGACGCGGGCTTGCAGTTCCTGCAGATCCAGCGGCGTCTGGATGATATCCGAGGCGCCGATCCGCAACCCTTCCGCCGCGCGTTGGTGATCCTTCTCGTCGCAGGTGACGATGATTGCAAAATCTCTCGCCTCTCTCAAGGATCGTAGCTGCGCACACAGTTTCAGGGCGTCATGCCGCTGCCCGGATAGTGCCAGAACGACCAGGTCGATTTCCTTGAACTTGATCCCGCTCTTCTGCGCATCAATCCAGGTTTCTGCATGATGCCCAACCGCATGCAGGGCGGTCGCAACCCGGCGCGCCTCGCTGTTGTTCTGATCTACGACGAGGATACTTGCAGGCTTGGCGAGCGTTCCCAGCTCGCCTTCTGTAAAATTAGCGGTGTGAGGGTTCGCCGCTTCGCGCGTGCGCAGCTCTTCGGCCACCGCATTGTAACGTGAGAGCGCATCGAGGCGCGCGAACAAGGCAAAATCATCGACGGGCTTTGACAGAAAGTCATCCGCGCCCGCTTCCAGCCCGCGCAAACGGTCATCACGGTCGGTCAGGGCTGTCAGCATGACAATCGGAATATGACGTGTGGAGATATTCGCCTTCAGCTGCCGGCAGACTTCGTATCCGTCCATGCCGGGCATCATGACATCGAGCAGGATGATATCTGGCTGCTGGTGAATCGCGCTGCTGATCGCGTGCTCGCCAGAATGCGACAGCAGCACTGTGTAATATTTCGCTTCGAGCTTGGCCTGAACCAGACGTCGATTGGCCTCGATATCATCGACGACGAGGACGCGCGCCGTCATGTCTGCTTGCCTTTCGGCATCAGGTCATCAACCGTCTTGAGGAATGATCGCACCTGAATGGGCTTTGACAGATAGCCTTCACATCCCGCTTCGCGGACGAGGATTTCATCGGTCCGCATCGCGAACGCCGTCACCGCCAGGACCGGAATAGACGCGGTTCGTTCGTCGTCTTTCAGCCATCGCGTGATATCCAGGCCCGAAACCTCCGGCAGCTGGATGTCCATGATGATCAGATCAGGCTTTTCTTCCACCGCGAGGGCAGCGGCTTTGCCGCCATCTGTGCATTGCAGGGTCTCGTAGCCGCTCGCCTCAAGCAAGTCGCTGAACAGGCGCATATTCAGCGCATTGTCCTCAACGATCAGGACTTTCTGAGCGGTTTGTTTCGCCATAATCGCGATTCCGAATCACCAGGGATCGTTTCTGCCCCGATTCTTTCTATAGCCCGGTTCGTTAACGTTTCTTTTCCAATTGCACCTATTCGCGGAACATGGCATGAACATCCATGCCTTCAATGTGCAGAGACTGCGACGCTGACGTCTCGACGCAATCGGATTCGTGCCCGACTTGCGGCTCCTATCGCATCATCAGCCACCCGCTGCTCGAAACCCTGTCGATCGCGCATATTGATTGCGACGCCTTTTTTGCTGCCATCGAGAAACGGGACAATCCGGACCTGAAGGACAAGCCGGTGATTGTCGGCGGCGGAAAACGCGGTGTGGTGGCGACCTGCTGCTATATCGCGCGCCTCAATGGTGTCCGCTCGGCAATGCCCATGTTTAAAGCGCTGAAGGCCTGCCCGGAGGCTGTGGTCGTCAAGCCGCGCCGCCACGCCTATACCGAGGCCTCTCGCGAGATCCGCGCCATGTTCCAGGCGCTGACGCCGAAAGTGCAGATGCTCAGCGTCGATGAGGGATACCTCGACCTGACTGGCACGACCCGGGTGAATGCCGGTTTTCCCGCGCGAGCCCTGTCGCGCCTCGCCAGAGATGTCGAGCGCGAGGTTGGGATCACGATATCCGTTGGCCTGTCTGAGAATAAGTTTCTCGCAAAAACCGCAAGTGAACTCGACAAGCCGCGCGGGTTTGCGCTGCTGTCCACGGCGGAAGCGGTGGACATGCTGGCGGAGAAGTCTGTCGGCTTCCTCCACGGCGTCGGAAAACAGCTCGCCAATAAGCTGGAACGCGACGGCTACAGGCTTGTGGGAGACCTTCAGCAGGCCGAAGCACGGGACCTCATTCGCCGTTATGGCGAAACGGGATTGTGGCTGCACCAGCGTTCTCTCGGCATCGATAATCGTCCGGTCCGCACAGATACACTGCGCAAGTCAGTCTCGGCGGAACGGACCTTCAATGACGACATCTCAGACTATCAAATGCTCGAAGATCGCCTCTGGCAAGTGTGCGAGGAAACGTCGGTTCGCGCCAAACGGTCAAATGTCGAAGGCTCGACCATCACATTGAAGCTTAAATCAAAGGACTTCCGCAATCTGACCCGGTCCGTAACAATTTCGACGCCGACAAATCTTGCGAATGTCCTGTTTCGCCATGCCAAACCGCTGCTGGCACGTGAGACGCAATCCGGCCGCGCCTACCGTCTGATCGGCATCGGGATTTCGCATCTCGAAGACGCGCGCTGGGAGACGAAAGACCTGATTGATCCTGGCGTTGAGAAACGCGCACGGGCGGAGCGCGCTAGCGATGCCGCGCGTTCCAAGTTCGGCGATGCCTCCGTTGTCACAGGCCGATCCATTCGGCTGGCGCAGGACAAGGCGCAAAAACAATGATTGAGCCTTGCGGTCCCCGGCTGTGAAGCGCTAGCAACGTGGCAAAACGCGAAGGAAATACCATGTCGTCACCAGAATCTCGCCTGGCGGAACTCGGAATCACACTCCCTGCCCCGATGGCCCCCGTCGCGAACTATGTTCCGTTCGTTATCTCCGGGAATATGCTGTTTGTATCCGGCCAGGTCAGCGCGGGGCCAGATGGTCTTATGCAAGGACGCCTCGGCGAAGACTTGACCCTTGAAGAAGGCCAGGCGGCAGCGCGCCTCTGCGCCATCAATCTGATCGCGCAGTGCAAGGCTGCTGTCGGCGATCTCTCTCGTATCGCACGGGTTGTGAAGCTGGGAGGCTTCGTCAACGCGCATCCAGATTTCACTGATCTACCGGAAGTCATTAATGGCTGCTCCGACCTGATGGTGGATGTGTTCGGCGACAAGGGGCGCCACGCTCGCGCCGCGGTTGCCAGCCCTGTTTTGCCGCGAGGGGTCGCCGTCGAAGTCGATGGCGTGTTCGAGATTGGCTGAAGCATTCGCTCTATCTGATTTTGTCTATGCCCATCGCGGCTTGTGGACCGATGGCGGCTTAACAGAAAACAGTCTGGAGGCGTTTCTCGCGGCGTCGGATGCCGGGCTCGGGATCGAATTTGATGTCCGCCCCGCGGCTGATGGAACACCGATCGTGTTTCATGACCCTGTCCTGGACCGCATGACGGCGAGGTCCGGATCGGTCGCAGATTATTCCGCAACCGACCTGATCGGTACACCGCTGAACGGCGGCGGCGCGATCATATCGCTGGAAGACTTGCTGTCCGCCTGGCCGGCTACAACGCCGCTCCTCTGCGAACTCAAGATCGACGGGGACACGGATCCGCGCGCGTTCGCCTCAATCGTGAGCCGTATGCTACTGGATCATCAAGGCCCTGCAGCAGCAATGAGTTTCTCGCCAATCGCCGTCGACGCATTGCCGCCAGAACTGATACGCGGGCAGTTGATCCTGCCATCGGAAATGAGCGGCGCGGAAGACCCGACAGATATTGCCCCAGGGCCGGTGGACTATTTTGCCTGCCATGTCAGCGACGCGCGCCATCCAATCCTCCAAAAGGCCCGGCAGGAGACACCCCTCATCACCTGGACAGTAAAAGAAGCGGCCATGTGTGCTGCCCTCGCATCGGTCACCGACAGCCAAATCTTCGAAGGGTTTGATCCTTCGCTCGCAAAACGACACATTCTGCATACATAAGACTGCTATGGACGAACCCGTCTTCACCGCACGCATCGTCAGCCAGATGCAGGACATCGATCCAGACGCCTGGGATGCAGTTGCTAATCCGGTTGGAGTACCGTTTGACCCCTTCCTGACATGGGCGTTTCTGGAGGCTTTGGAAGCATCTGGTGCCGCAGCGCCGGAAACCGGTTGGTCGCCATGCCATATCCTTATCGAAGACCCGAGCGACACCATTCTCGCGGCCATGCCGATGTACGCCAAAACCCATAGCCAGGGCGAGTTTGTGTTCGATCACAGCTGGGCCGAAGCATATCAGCGTGCAGGCGGCGACTATTTTCCAAAGCTCCTCGCCGCTGTGCCCTTCACGCCGGTGACGGGACGCCGCCTACTCACCAAACCCGGGCCAGACCAGACGCGGCTGGGCAATGCGCTTGTCTCCGCAGCCATTCAGGTGGCCGCCCAGAATGACTTTTCATCCCTCCACGTGAATTTCGTGCAATCGGATCAAGCCGAACAATTGGAAGAGCTCGGCTTGCTCATCCGAAATGACCAGCAGTTTCACTGGCGCAATAATGGGTATCAGAGCTTCGACGACTTTCTGGCGGCGCTTTCGTCGGCCAAGCGCAAGAATCTCAGAAAAGAACGTGCCAAGGCGCAGGCGGGGCTGACCTTTCTGCACCTGACCGGCGACGACATCAAACCCCATCACTGGGATGCGTTTTTCGAATTCTACATGGACACTGGCTCACGCAAATGGGGCTATCCCTATCTCAACAGGGAGACGTTCGCGCTGCTCGGCGAACGTATGGCGGAGCATATTCTGCTGATCCTCGCCTGTGAGGATGAGGTGCCCATCGCGGGCGCGCTCAATCTCATCGGATCTGAGACGCTGTATGGACGATATTGGGGCTGCACGGCCCCCCGCCCTTTCCTGCATTTCGAGACCTGCTATTATCAAGCCATCGATTTTGCCATCGCGAACGGATTGGCGGTGGTTGAAGCGGGCGCGCAGGGCGGTCACAAACTGGCGCGCGGCTATGCGCCTGGGACAACCTATTCCGCGCACTGGATCGCGCATAAAGGCCTCAGAGACGCGATCGCTGACTATCTCTCCCGCGAACGCCGCGCTGTTCGTCACGAAAGCGAATACCTGAACCAACGAACCCCGTTCAAGAAAGCCGAATGAGCAATAGCGTCATAATCAGACGATGCGCGACGCTTTCCGAAGCGCATATATGCGCAGGTCTATTAAATTCGCATGGCATCTGGGCCAGAATCGACAATGCAGAACATGCTGCTGTAGATTGGGGATCAATACCTGCCTTCGGAGGCGTGAGTGTTCGGGTTTTCGCGTCAGATTACGATACAGCGAAACGGGTAATCATCGATGCAATATCGTCGGCGCCGGAACGGCTCACCGCGGCCGCCGGAAAAACTGATCCGATCGTCAGAACACGTCGCTGGCGCGCGCTAAGCATGCTGATCATTTGGATTGGAGTGTTGGAGCTGGCAACTACGCCACTCCTGGTGTGGCTGAACAAAGTCATTCCAAAACAGTGGGTTCCTGATCCAGATCCGAATGATTTCTGGGTCAGCGTTTCCGAAGGCGTTAGTATAGCTCCCCCAGGCCCCGGAGCTGAAGGGGTGTTACTCTTCATGCTAATTGCATTGCTTCTCTTGTGGGAGTTGCTAACCACCCAGCACAAACCGACCTCAAAGGACCCTCAGGTATGACCCTCCACGCCGCCTATGACCCCGACAATATCTTTGCCAAAATCCTCCGCGGTGACATGCCGAGCGTTAAAGTGTTCGAAGACGAAGTGGCGCTCGCCTTCATGGACGTGTTTCCACAATCTGAAGGACACACGCTGGTCATCCCTAAAGATGTGGAAGCGAGAAATTTGCTGGATATGCCGACAGAGGCTCTTGGCGCTTATATCGAGCGTGTCCAACGCGTGACACGCGCTGTCGAAAAGGGCCTTCAGCCGGACGGTTTGGTGGTCACTCAGTTTAACGGCGCTCCAGCTGGTCAGACGGTGTTTCACCTTCACTTTCACATCATTCCCAGATGGGAAGGCCGATCCCTTGGCGGACATGCCAGCGGTCAAATGGCTGAGATTCCGTATTTGGAAGAAATCGCCAACAAAATCCGCCCTTTCGCTGAGTAGTGTGCTAATATAGTCCCCTGCGAGGGGACAATGCAGACGCTAGAAGGTTTTATCGAAAGCACTCAAGCTTGCGAGAGCGAACAAGATTTATTCCGCAAGTTCGACAAGTTCATGCGCGAGCGCGGGCTCTCGCACAGCGCCTATTTTGTCATGTCCAAACAATTGCGAGCGATCCCGCCTGAAGCTGGGCTGGTGCGGCAGAACTATCCTAAAGATTTTGCCAAGGTCTACATCTCGAAAAACTTCGCGAAGTTCGACCCAATTATTATTCAAGCGAGAAAGGAGTCTCGTCCCTTTCACTGGAGCGATGTCGCCAAGTCGCTCTCTCTGAACGCGCAGCAGAAGCAAGTTTTCGATGCCCATAAGGATGCGAATTTTCTCGACGGGATTGCCGTTCCCGTCTTTGGCCCGATGGGCACGATCGCCTTGTTCAGCCTCGCCAGCCAGGGGGCCGAACTGGATTTGACACCCGCTCAGGAGATCGAGATTCAGTTTGCCTGTCACCAGACGCATAATCGCTATTTCGACCTGGCGCACATCAATGATGAAGCACCGGAAAAACCACTTAGCCCGCGCGAAACAGAAGCGCTGACACTGGTAGCCGCTGGCCTTGCCAACAATGCGATCGCTGAGCGCCTTGGCGTGACAGAGAATACAGTCGACACCATGCTCAGGCGGATCTTCGCCAAGTTCGGCGTCAACAACCGCATCAGCGCCGTTCTGAAAGGGATCGGATGTGGCTTGTTGCTGCCTTAGAAGGCTCTAAAGACCGAGTTTTTCTCGCAGGATTTTATTCACCACCTGCGGATTGGCCTTGCCGCCAGAGGCTTTCATTACTTGTCCGACAAACCATCCCATGGATTTCGGCTTCTCCTTGACGGCAGCCGCCTGCTCCGGATTCGACGCGATCACCTCATCGATGATCGCTTCGATTGCGCCAGTGTCCGTCACCTGTTTCAGGCCATGTTTTTCAACAATGTCGGCCGGGTCGCCCTCGCCATCGATCATCCGCTGGAACACGTCCTTGGCGATTTTGCCGGAGATCACTTCGCCGCTGATCAGATCGATCAGGCCGCCGAGTTGTACGGCCGATACCGGCGTCTCTGACAGTTCGAGCTCTGCCTTGTTCAGGTATCCAAACAGCTCCTGCGTGACCCAGTTGGCTGAGAGTTTCGGATCACGGCCCTTGGCCACGGTCTCGTAGAAAGCAGCACTTTCCGCATCTGATGTCAGAACACCGGCATCATAACGCGACAGGCCATACTCTGTTTCGAACCGCGCACGCTTCTGGTCAGGCAGTTCCGGCAGGTTCACGCGGATCCCTTCGATGAAAGCATCATCGATTTCCAGCGGCAACAGGTCCGGATCCGGGAAGTAGCGATAATCGTGCGCATCTTCCTTGGACCGCATGCTGCGCGTCTCGCCCTTGTCCGGATCGTAGAGGCGCGTTTCCTGGTCAACGCTTCCGCCATTTTCGAGGATCTCGATCTGACGCTGCGCCTCAAATTCGATCGCCGCCTGGATGAAGCGGAAGGAGTTCATGTTCTTGATCTCGCAGCGTGTGCCGAGTTCGCCAAAATCGCCGGTCTCACGGAATTTCTCATAAGCGCCAGGCTTGCAGACCGACACGTTGACGTCTGCGCGGAGATTGCCCTTCTCCATATCGCCATCGCAGGTGCCGAGCGCGACAACGATTGATTTGAGCTTCTTCACATAGGCCGCGGCTTCGAGCGGTGTACGAATGTCGGGCTTGGACACGATTTCCATCAAAGCGACACCGGAGCGGTTCAAATCGACATAAGTCGCGCCAGGGTCCATGTCGTGGATCGACTTGCCGGCATCCTGCTCCAGGTGCAGGCGCTCAATGCGAACCGGAAACGCGTAGGCCGGGTCGCCATGCGACGGCTCGACATCCACTTCAATCACACCCTCGCCAACAATCGGATGCTCGAACTGACTGATTTGATAGCCCTGTGGCAGGTCGGGATAGAAATAATTCTTGCGATCAAAGCGAGAGACCTTGTTGATCTTGGCGTTCAGCCCCAGGCCGGTGCGCACAGCCTGCTCGACGCAATATTTGTTGATCACCGGCAGCATGCCCGGCATCGCTGCATCGACCAGTGAGACGTTCTGGTTCGGGTCAGCGCCAAATTTGGTAGAGGCACCGGAAAACAGTTTCGCATTGGAAGAGACTTGCGCATGGACTTCCAGGCCGAGAACGATTTCCCAGTCTCCCGTGTCACCTTTCAGCGTATATGTCGGGCGCTCACTCATCGCCTTTATCCTCTTCAGAATTCATAGTCTCTTTATCGCGCTTCTGCGCTGCTTCAACCCGCGCGCGCCGTTCTGCCATGCGGCGGTCGATCTGGTGATCTTTCTTGCCGAAGAATGGCACGCCGCTGAGCGCCGATCCCCCGTCTTCATGCTCGCGCGCACTCAAAAAGCGATTTACCACCATCGCAATCCGGATCGACGCATAGGCGGCAGCAACCAGTGAGAGGGCCCAGATATGCCGGGATCTCGGATGGAACGGATCTGCACCGACGCTATAGGCCGTGACGAGCACGACGATACAGCTGATGACAAAGGTCACCAGCGCAATCATCCAGAAGCGCGTCCGGCTGCTCATGCACTCAGCCTACCACCATTTGTTCGGTTTCGCGACGAAGCCCGCGGCCTCTTCGAGCGCGCCGGCGACCTGGAAACAAGTAGCCTCATCGAGCGCCTTGCCAATCACCTGAAGCCCGAGCGGGAGTCCGTCATTATCCATTCCGGCGGGCACTGAGATGCCCGGCAGTCCTGCGAGGTTGGCGGTGACGGTAAAGATGTCATTGAGATACATCTGGACCGGATCGTCGGTTTTCTCGCCATAGGCAAAGGCTGCGCTCGGACAGGTCGGGGTCAGCAGCGCATCCACCTCTTCGAATACGGTCTCGAAGTCCTGCAGAATGCGGGTTCGCACTTTCTGCGCCCGCAAATAATAGGCGTCATAGTATCCGGATGACAGAACATAGGTTCCGATCATCAGGCGTCGCTGCACTTCCGCGCCAAAACCATCCGCGCGGGTGCCTTCATAAGTGCCTGTGAGTCCATCGCCTTCGACGCGCGCGCCATAGCGCATGCCGTCATAGCGCGCCAGGTTGGAAGACGCCTCCGCCGGCGCCACAATGTAGTAGGCTGGCAAAGCGTACTTGGTATGTGGCAACGAAACATCGACAATCTCGGCGCCCATGTTTTTCAGCCACTCTATGCCGGACTGCCAGAGGTCTTCAATTTCCTGCGGCATGCCCTCGACGCGATATTCCTTAGGCACGCCGATTTTCATGCCCTTCACGCCTTTACCGACATGAGACATCCAATCCGGCGTGTCGACATTCAGAGATGTCGAGTCTTTGACATCGTGCGAGCACATGATTTCGGTCAACAGGGCCGCGTCGGTCACCGTCTTGGCGATCGGGCCGGCCTGGTCCAGCGAACTCGCAAACGCGACCATGCCATAGCGCGAGGCACGGCCATAGGTCGGCTTGATCCCCACGGTGCCGGTAAAGGCCGCTGGCTGACGGATCGATCCGCCTGTGTCGGATGCAGTCGCCGCAAGACAGAGATCTGCAGCCACAGCCGTCGCAGACCCGCCAGACGATCCACCCGCTGTAAGGGTCGCGTTTCCACTACCCCGGCGCCAGGGATTTGAGGGCGGACCAAACCGCGATGTTTCGTTCGAGGAACCCATGGCAAACTCGTCCATATTGAGCTTGCCCAGCATCACGGCCCCTTCGTCCCAAAGGTTCTGCGTCACTGTGCTTTCATAGGTGGGTGTGAACTCGCCAAGGATGTTCGAACATGCCGTGGTGCGCACGCCTTTGGTGCAATACAGGTCCTTGACGCCCAACGGCGCGCCATCAAGGCGTCCTGCCTTACCGGCCGCGCGGCGCGCATCAGACTCAGCCGCCATGGCGAGCGCCTGGTCCGGCGTCTTGACCACAAACGCATTCAGCGCGTCATTCGACGCTTCGATCGTATCGATGAAGGCCTGCGTCAGCTCGAGAGCTGAAAATTCGCCATTGTCCAGCCCGTCCAGCGCGGCTGTCAAAGTGAGTTTTGTGAGCTCGCTCATGCGATCTCCTGTATCCGTGTATTTTGGCGCTTTCGTATGCCGCCTTGGGCCCGTGAAGCAAGTCCAAATCGCGGTAGTTTGATCAGTTTGTTGTCGATCATTCATCCAGGCTGTGATTTAGTCTCGAAAGGGACGCACCACCGAACTTAGCAATAGGAGCTACTATGCTAACCCATCGAATTGCCGCTGCCGTCCTTTTCCTTTCTCTCTCCGCCTGCGCTACCGCCAGTTCACCAGAGGCGACCGCCGAACGCGAGCATGCGCGCGCAGATGAGGTCTTCGCCAACGATATTCGCCGCGGTGAGCAGGTCGATCGCGTCTGCTTCGCCAGCAATATTGACAGTTTCGGAGAAACAACCCGCCGTGCCGTGGTGGTCCGCGAAGGCCGCGATCGTTACCTGATCGAGACCTTTGGCGGATGTTTTGATCTCGACTGGGCGCAATCTCTGGCGATTGACTCCTTCAGCACCTGCCTGAGCAAAGGCGATCGGATCTTCGCTTCTGACAGCGCATTCGGCTTCGACAGACAGGATCTGAGACAGTCATGCCGCGTCAAGGCCATCTATGCCTGGGACCCCGATGCCGAAGTAAAGGCCGCAGCTGAAGAAGAGAAGAGTGATTCAGAGCCCGAAGCAGAAACGGACGCGCCGATTGATGAGGCGTCGCTGAACTAGCTTCTATTCAACGGCTTTCGGGACAACAAAGAAGCCTTCATCCGATTTCGGGGCGTTGGCCAGGACCTGGTCCTGAATGTTGCCATCCGTGACCACGTCCTCGCGCATAGGAAGTTTCGCTGCGACGACTGACGTCATCGGCTCCACGCCTTCTATATCGACTTCGTTCAGCTGCTCGATCCAGCCGAGAATCCCGCTCAGATCCTCTGCAAGGTCTTCCATCTTGTCTTCCGGCACCGCGATACGGCTGAGCCGGGCAATCTTGCGGACATCATCTTTAGTGACGCTCATCAGGCAGCAACTCCAATTGACCGGCGCAGCGATACGCGCGAGTGAAGCGGAAGACAAGCCCATGCCTGAACTGAACCTCATCGACCTGCCAGACCAAGGCCCCCTGCTCGGGATAGATCCCGGTGCAAAATCCATTGGCGTCGCTGCGAGTGATCGCTTGCGGATGATTGCGAGCCCGGTGGAGATCATCAATCGCGGGAAGAAACTCCGCCCCGCCCTTGATCGATTGTTCGCGCTTTATGACGAACGCGCTTGTGTTGGTCTGGTGGTCGGCCTCCCACTAAACTTGGATGGCAGCTCGGGTCCGCGCGTGCAGGCCGCCCGGGCGCTTGTGTATAATCTATTACAGTTTCGGGATATTCCGCTCGCTTTTCAGGATGAACGCCTGTCGAGCGCGGAAGCAGAGCGTGCGATGCTGGCGGCGGACATGACCCGGGCGCGCCGCGCCGAAACACTCGATGCATCCGCGGCGGCGATAATTCTGCAAACAGCGCTCGACCGGCTCGCAAACACCGGAAGCTAACGCAGCACCGCGTCCAGAAGCGCGCTCAGGCGGCCCGCAAACTGATCCCGGTGTATTTCCTGACTTCTGGACAGGACTTCGAACTCGCTGCCGCGTGACATTGCGACCAGCATTCGCGCTGCTTCAAGCGGCCGGCTCGCCCCCAATCGCTCGAGCGGATCAGACAACCAGCTTTCGAGCGTCCGCGACCAGGCGGCGACACGCATACGCATCGCCTCATCGCGGCCCGCGAACAAAACCATCTCATATTCAATCGCTTCGAGCCCGGATTGCGCAGGATTGAGGGTGGTCATCCCGCCCAGGAACCGCACGAAATCCTCGCGAGTCTGCACCGGCCGCAACGTCAGTGTCTCGACCAGTGTGCGCTGATAGTCGTCGATATAGAGGGAAAACGCGTCTCGTACGAGATCTTCACGCGTGGCGAAATGATAGGTCGTGGTGCCAGGCGACACGCCTGCGACGGCTGCGACGGCGCGATGCGTGACCTTGTCGACGCCGCGTTTAGATATGATGTCGAGTGCGGCCCGGAGAATCCGTTCTCGGTTGGCGCCTCTTGGCCCCGGCTTACGTTGTTCTGCGGTGTTGGACATACGTACAGCCTTATTGCACAAATGTGCGATTTTGGTGTGTTCTTAATGATTAGGGCAAATGCTTCGCGCCAAGTCAAACCAGATTCTCAACAAATTGGTAATGTTATCCGCCAGAAATTACACCTATTGGCGGCTGCGACCGATTTTTTGTGCGAACCTCAGATATCTGTTGATTTTCATCGATTTATTTGACCGCGCCGAAACGTTGACCCGTTAGATTTGGGCATAATGACGGGGTTAAGATGCTGAAATGGATTCGGCACTTTGGACGTATCGCGCTTTTGATCGGCGCGATGACTGGAATGGCGCACGCTATTCCAACGGCTTCGACATTCCAGCCGGATCCGGAAAAGCGCTGTTTTTCCAAAGCGATAACACAGGAAATCTACGAAACGGTCTCCAATCGCGTGGTGGTTCAGCCAGAATTTGAGCGCACCCGGCACATTCCCGCAGTTTATGAGCGAGGGCGTATCCGTGTCCTGGTTAAGGATGCACAATTTTCCTATCAGACCGCCCTGCCGACTTACGCCCTGATATATGAAGATATTTTGGTCGAACCTGAACACGAAATCGTGGTTAGTATCCCGGCAAAATACGAGTCCTGGACCGAAACGATCGAAGTTGAAGCGGCAAAGACCATCTGGAAACGCTGCAAGGGTCTCTACGGGCACAATCCGACGCTATCTGCAGTAAACATTACACAAGACGCGGAACCGCAAATCACTGATATCCTGTGCAAAACCACAATTCCAGCAACGAAACGGATCGTTCACCATACCAGGATGGTCTCGGCACCGCGCCGCGAGACCAAAACTATACCCGCACGGTATGAAAGGGTGGCGCGACAAGTCGTAAGGCGCCCGGCTTTTGCGCAAAAAACCCGCGTTTCGGCCGAGTATGCCTCGCTGCCCTACGAGAAACAGTTGATTGCTGCGCGGGCCGAGACTGAAACGGTTCCGGCGACCTATGCCGATGTCGACCAAAAGGTCCTGAAGGCTGCGTCAAGGGTCATCCAGGCCGAAGTGCTGTGTGATCAGTATGCGAGCCGGGAAACCGTCCGTAACCTGCAGAGTGCCCTGGTGGAGCGGGGCTACAATATACGGATCGACGGGATCTATGGCCCGGAAACACAAGGCGCGATGGAGCAGTTCCAGCGCGATCATGCCCTTTCGCGCGGCTACATGACCCTGGAATCGTTGCAGGCATTGCAGGTTTCACCAGTTCAATGCGCGCCGCAGGAATGTGCGTCGGGTCGCGCGCAGACGACGGTCCTGGCGGCACAGGCCGCCCTCTCTGAAGCGGGCTTCTTCGCCGCACAGGACGGTATTCATGGACCGCAGACGCAAGCGGCACTTGAAGCCTTCCAGGCTGAGAATGGCCTCGAAATCGGTTTCCTGAGCGCAGAAACGATGAACAAACTCAATATCATAGCGCGTATCTAGGGTTTTTCAGTCCCGCTGGGGCCCCGATATTCAACCTCAATGCATTCCATCTTAAGTCATGTTTTTTAACAATAATTTTGCGCACCACTCGTATTTGAGGCGGTAATTGCAAGCTTGACCAGTTGAAAGAACCCAGCTCATAAGCAGCCTCGAAGAGAGGGTGTTATGCACTGGTATTTCATCGCGGCGCTGGCCGGATATTTATTGGGATCAATCCCGTTCGGTTTGCTCCTGACGCGGATTGCAGGCCTCGGAGACATCCGAAACATCGGTTCGGGAAATATTGGCGCGACAAATGTGTTGCGGACCGGTCGAAAGGACCTCGCGCTCGCAACGCTCCTGCTCGACAGCTTCAAAGCGGGCCTCGCGGTGCTGCTAGTGACCATGATTTCCGGCGAACGCAATGTCGGTCTTGTCGCTGGTGCCTTCGCCTTTATGGGCCATTGCTATCCAATCTGGCTGGGCTTCAAGGGTGGAAAAGGTGTCGCCACATATGCAGGGCTTCTGGTCTTCGCTTCGCCGCTTGCGCTCGCTGTCGGGGCACCAATCTGGTTGCTTCTGTTTGCGACGACCCGAATTTCGTCACTCTCAGCCCTGTCCGCTGCCGCGCTCGTTCCAGTCGGCGCCTATCTGCTCGGCGAAACACAATTTGCAAGTTTGCTACTTCTGGGCTTGAGTATCCTGGTCTTCTGGACACATCGTGAAAACATCAAACGTCTGCTCAAAGGGACGGAGCCCAAATTCGGGAGTAAATCCAAATAGCCGATCAATCTGGGGGACCGGATTATGCTAAAACACTGGACTGGCTCCAACTAGCGCGAACGCCGCGCGTCGGGCCCGTAACGTTTTTTCAGCTTCTGAGCCGCTTTGAAACGGCCAGCGCGGCACTGGCAGCCCTTCCTGGCCTCTCAAACAGCAAAAGCAAAAATCTCATTCCGACCCGTTCGCAGATCGAGCAGGAATATGAAGCAACGCTCGCATCGGGGGCCAGAATCCTCCGCGCGGACGACCCGGACTATCCAGTACTACTTGGACACCTCGTCCCGCCGCCGCCCGTTTTAACGGTGCTTGGAGACCCGGCGCTCGCCAGTCGCGCGTGCGTGGCAATTGTCGGTGCGCGGCAAGCCTCTGCCGCTGGCCGGAAACTCGCGCGTGATATTGCACATGATCTGTCAAAGGCCGGAATTGTCGTGGTCTCTGGCCTGGCGCGCGGGATTGATGGAGAAGCCCACGCCGCCGCGCTCGACGGCGGAACGGTGGCGGTTCTGGGCGGCGGGATCGATCACATCTATCCGCCCCAGCATGAACGGCTTTATCGCGCCATCGCTGATCAGGGCCTGCTCATTAGCGAAAGCCCGCTTGGCTACAGAGCCACTGCGCGAGACTTTCCGCGCCGAAATCGTATCATCACGGGCATCTCAGCGGCGGTTTTGCTGGTCGAAGCAGCGGAGCGCTCGGGTTCTCTCATATCCGCGCGGACCGCGGCAGAGCAAAACAGGGATGTCATGGCTGTGCCTGGGTCCCCCCTCGACCCACGATATGCCGGGACCAACAGGTTGCTGCGAGACGGCGCGATCCTGATCCGCAACGCCGACGATGTGATGGAAGTCCTAGAGAGCCCAATCCGCCGGACGCTGCGGGCGCCCGATCCTTCAGACTATTTTGAGGAGCATGACCCGGACGCGCACATCCCCGCATCGCAGATCGCCAGGGTCGAAAGCCTGCTGTCGCTGACGCCGATGTCGATCGAAGAGATTGCCCGCAGTACGCAAATCGGAGAGCATCGCTGCGCGGCTATCCTGGTCGAGCTCGAGCTCGCTGGCCGGGCGGTGACGCATCCCGGCGGGCTGGCATCCCTGTCGACGGGTTGAAAGACGCAGCAAAGACACAACTGACTGTTATTTCATCGCATAAGCTGGCGCCGCGGCTAGACGCTGGCATAGGCACAGCGTATGCGACTTAGGGCTTAGGAGTTCGGAGTCGCAGAATGCACAAATGGACCAGTTTCCTGCTTTTTGCGGCAGCGCTGTCCCAGATGGGCATTGCGAGCGCGCAGGACGCCACTGTGCCCGCCTCCACGGAACAACCAAAAGTCGTCCTGGATGCGGACAACATATTCGTCAGCGAAGCGGACAACACAGTCATCGCAGAGGGGAATGTTGAAGCCAAATATGAGGGGCGAATCCTAAGAGCAGACCGCCTCATCTATTTTCGGGAAACCGATCGGGTTCGGGCGATTGGAAATGTCGTTGTTATAGATGAAGATGGCAGCGAGTCGTTTGCCAACGAGATCGAAACCAGCAGCAACCTGATCGACGGATATGCAATTGGTTTCTCCACCCGTACGGCGGAAGGCGGGATCGCTGTTGCGGAGTCTGCGGTTCGTTCCTCTGAAGGGTACAATGCACTCGACAAAATCGTTTATACGTCGTGCGAAGTCTGCGACGAGAATGACCGACCGACCTGGGCCTTGCGTGCGCGGCGAGCCGTACTCGACAATCAGGCAGAAATGATGTCCTACCGCGATGCGGTTCTGGAAATTGCCGGGTTCCCGGTTCTGTACCTGCCCTATTTTGCGCATCCTGATCCTACTTCGGAGCGCCGATCAGGCTTGTTGCCTCCAGATTTCGGGACGTCATCAAAGCTGGGTGTCTATTATCAACAGCCTTATTATTGGGCGATCTCACCCTATCAGGACCTGACCATTTCTCCACGCGTCATGGCGAATGTGAATCCCCTGCTGGAAGTGCAGTATCGCAAGCGATTCTGGTCCGGCTCTGTCCAGGCCGATTTCAGCCTGACCGAAGAGCAGGAATTCGATTCTGACGGCGAGAAATTTGGTGAAAATGAATTGCGCGGGCACATCTTCGCTGAAGGCGGGTTCGAAATCCGCCCAGGTTGGGGATGGGGATTTGCCATCGAACAGGTAAGCGACGACCTCTATACGCGCCGCTATGATATTGAAGGTGAAAATGGAGATCGCGGGCTTTATGCGGGCCAGCCGCGCTATCTGCTGAACCAGCTCTACACGCAGGCGCAGGGTCGGGACTGGTATTTTGACAGTTCAATCCTGACCTTCGAGACCAATCGCGACAATGATACAGACGCCCGCCTGCCGCGCGCGCTGCCTCTGATGTATGGCGAGAAACTGCTGGATTACGGGAAGTATGGAACGGTGGCACTTTCCGGATCGACTGCGATCCTTGAGCGCGAGCTCGGCGTTGACAGCTATCGTGCGTCCGGCGGTGTCGAGTGGAATGCCAATCGCGTCCTGCCTGGCGGCGTTCTCGTCAATCCTTTTGCAGAAGGACGGTTCGATTATTACCAACTCGACGACACGCCGAGCGGCGTGGGAGAGGTTTCGCGCGGCGTTGCGACGATTGGATCGCGCATTTCATATCCCCTCTTCCGCCCAGGAAAATATGTGGACCTGATCGTCGAACCGGAAGCCCTGGTGGCCTACGGAACCTCCGGCACCAATGATCCGGACATTCCGATTGAGGACAGCCTGTTTTACGAGCTGGATGAATCCTCGCTTTTTGAAGCGAATGCCGCTTCAGGCTTTGATACCTATGAGGGCGGCAGCAAGGCATCTCTCGGCACCTCGATTACGGCGCGCTGGAAGAATGGCATGTCCATTTCGGCCCTGGGGGGACGTCGCTGGCGCGATATGAGCGACCCCATCTTCGATGTCGGTTCGAACCTGGATGGAACCGTTTCCGACTGGGTCGCTGGAATCTCCGCGGACTTTGGCAATCCCCTGCATCTCGAAACCCGTGTGCGCCTGGATGATGACGATCTAAAACTGAACAGGATTGATGCGCGGATCGATACGAATATCTGGCGGTTCAGCGGAAATGCGCGCTATTATCGTATCGATGGCGGGATAACCAATTCCGGGCTGAACGATGAAGGCATCCAGGTCAGGGCAGACTTCAAGATAACCGACAATTACTACTTCTTGTATGGACTCAGCCGCGACATTTCCGGGCGAGTGAACTCGCAGGGCGCGCTATCCAGTCCGCGCGATATCAGCCAATCCATCGGTGTGGCCTATGAAGATGATTGTTCGCGATTCGAAGTGTCCTTCGAACGCTCTGAGGCGCTTGATCGTACCCTTGGACCAACAGATTCCATCAAGTTCCGCTTTGCTCTGAAGACCCTTGGCGGGCTCGGTTCCAATGATGTCGACTAACACCTGATCGCAGCATGGACACATTGCAGCCACGTGCGTTGCGCATTGTTCAGCAAGCGTTATGTTCCGCCTGGTTAAAACGCGGCACATTACCTGCTGCAGGAGATAGAGTATGATACGGTCATTTGCTTTGGCGACATTGATGGCAGTTGCGGGGCTTGGGCAAGTCCATTCCCAGGACGCGGCCCCGGCTGCGCCCGAAGCCCTCCAAATTGAAGGCATCATCGCCGTCGTGAACGATGACCCGATTTCCTTCACCGACGTCCGCCAGCGCGCAAGATTGCTTCTGCTCAGTCTCGGCGGCCAACAACCGACGCAGGAGCAGGTTCAACAAATTACCGCGCAGGCTCTGGAGCAGCTGATCGATGAAAAACTGCAGCTTCAGGAAGCTGCGGAATATGAGGTCGAAGTCTCCGACAATGATATTGCGAGCTCGATTGACCGCCTGGCTCAGCAGTCAGGGCTGACTCGCGATTCGCTGCTCAACAGTCTGCTGCAATCCGGCGTAAATCCGGCGAGCCTGGAAGATCAAACGCGCGCCGATATTGCCTGGCGTCGTATTATGAGCGGCTTGTATGGATCCCGAATTCGGATCTCTGACAATCAGATTCAAGAGCAACTCAAGCGCTTTCAGGCAGATGCAAAGAAAGAGCAATTCCTCCTGTCGGAAATCTTCCTGTTCGCGCCGACACCGGAAGACAAAGCGCAGGCATTGACTGCTGCGAATTCCATCCTTGAGCAGCTGCGCGCAGGTGCCCCTTTTGAAGTAGCGGCCCAGCGCTTTTCATCGGCGCCAACCGCAGCCACAGGCGGCGACATGGGATGGGTTGTGCTCGATAATATCGATGACCTACGAAAAAACGTCTTGCAAGCCATGACCGGACCCGGATTGACGGTGCCAATCACCGTTGAAGATGGGATTTATCTCATGAATGTCCGCAGCAAGCGTGACCCGTCGCAAGCAACGACTATGGTCGATGTTACGCGATTGACGGTGAACAATGGCAGCGATGCTGACCTGATTTCCGCCGTAGAACGAATTGATGGTTGCGACTCTGTCGAGGCGGTGGCGAATGAGGACGAAAATCTGCGTGCCGTATCGCTGACCGATCTCAACGTCGAAGACCTTGGCCCGGAAGCTAAGGCGATGGTGACGTCCACGCCAATCGGTGAAGCGACTGATATTTTTGCTCAATCCGGGACGCTCGCCGTCATGTATGTCTGCGATCGCAGGGACGATGTCGAAGCTGCGCCAAGCCGCGATCAGATCGAGGATCGCCTGTACAGCGAACAGCTGGGTATGATCTCGGAAAGAAGCCTGCGGAATCTTCGCCGCGAAGCGACGATCATTCGCCGCCAGTAATCACGTTGGCGCAATCGCATCGACCTCTCGCGGTGACGATGGGAGATCCGGCAGGATGCGGCCCACAAATCACGATCAAAGCCTGGAAAGCGGCCGTGGAAGCAGGCGAACCCCCGTTTTGCGTGATCGGTGATCCGCGCCTCTATGAGGCAGAGATTCCGGTTCAGACAGTCGCTGAGATTGCGGAATCGCAACGCGTTTTCGCAGCCGCCCTTCCCGTCCTTCCGGTTGAAATGGAGGGCTTCGATCGCGTTGAAATCGGGCAACCATCAGCCATCGGCGCGTCTGCGACGATCGACGCCATCCAGCGCGCGACGCAGCTTTGTCTGACAGGCGAAGCTGCGGGCATGGTCACCAACCCGATTTCCAAAGCCGTGCTCTACAGTGCCGGTTTTTCGCATCCGGGCCATACCGAGTTTATCGCAGACCTCTGCAGCGCAAACTCTAATCACCCCATTCGACCGGTCATGATGCTCGTCGGCGGTGGCTTGCGTGTGTCCCTCGCGACGATTCATGTGCCTCTGCTCGAAGTCAGTCAGCATCTGACACCGTCCAGCCTGACGCAAATTGTCAAAATTACAGATACCGCTCTGCGCAGGGATTTTGGCGTCAAATCTCCTCGCCTCGCCTTTACCGGGCTCAATCCGCACGCTGGCGAGAATGGGACGATAGGCAGTGAGGAAGTCGACCTTATCAATCCGATTGCAGCGCATCTGCGCGCCGAGGGCGTGAATATCACAGATGCCCGCTCCGCAGATACAGTCTTTCACGAAGCGTTGGGCGGCGAGTTTGATGCAGTCATTGCCATGACTCACGATCAAGGACTCATTCCTGTAAAAACGTTGGATATGTGGGGCGGGGTCAATACGACGCTGGGCCTTCCTATCATTCGTACCAGTCCTGATCATGGCACGGCCTATGACGCAGCCCGATCAGGAGTAGCCCGCCCCGACAGCCTGATTGCCGCGATCAAGCTGGCGCACGCAATGATTTCGAATCGCGATTCCTACGATGGCTGATCGACCGGACCTGACGCAGGCGCGAGCGCGAAAAGCGCTCGGTCAGCACTTCCTGTTTGATCCTGATATCCTTCGTCGCACGGCGCTCGCGGCTGGCCCTGTTGAAGGCCGCACTGTGATTGAGGTCGGCCCCGGCCCGGGAGGGCTCACGCGCGCAATACTTGATGCTGGCGCTGATACGCTGACCTGCGTCGAGGCCGATGATCGGTTTGCGGAAGGCTTGCGCGCCTGGCCAGAGGCTCGCGATGGCCGGCTGAACATCATCGAAAAGGACGCCCGTAAAGTTGCTTGGGAGCAGCTGCCCGTAATCGCTGAATCCTCCCAGCCAGCGATGATCATCGCAAACCTCCCCTACAATGTCGGTACACCGCTCCTTGTTTCCTGGCTCAAATCCGGTGCGTGGCGCGGCGAGATGGCTTTGATGTTCCAGAAAGAAGTCGCGGAGCGCACCTGCGCTGCGCCGGGCGATCGCCACTATGGACGACTGGCGGTTCTAACCGCTGCCGTTTGCGAGGCCCATATCGCGTTCACGCTGCCACCTGGCGCCTTCAGGCCTCCACCTAAGGTCGACTCCGCTGTCGCGGTGTTCAAGCCATTGCCTTTGGACGCGTGCTACGGCGATCTGGCCAGTTTGGAAAAGATCACCACGGCTGCATTTGGGCAGCGGCGAAAAATGATGCGTGCCGCGCTCCGGTCCCTTGCCAGGACAGCGGAGCTCGACCCTGTCCATTGGCTCGAATCCTGCAACATA
Source organism: Henriciella sp. (assembly GCA_041984335.1). Taxonomy (GTDB): domain Bacteria; phylum Pseudomonadota; class Alphaproteobacteria; order Caulobacterales; family Hyphomonadaceae; genus Henriciella. Next base: position 118,480 of record JBHIYI010000006.1, read on the forward strand.
GATCCGACGGCAAGAGCAGAAACTCTATCTCAATCAGATTTTCGTGCGCTGGCCGATAAGTTTGGGGAGGCGACACATGCGGGTGACCCTGGTTAAAGGCGACATGTTGCTCGAGCTGGACCCGTGCGCAGGCGGCGCCGTCAGCAAGCTCATGCACCGAGATCTGGATGTCCTTCGCCCAGCGCCTGAGCGCGTCGGACCGGCCTTTGATCCATTGCAATATGGGGCATTTCCCATGGTCCCGTTCGTCGGTCGTATTCACGAGGCCCATTTTTCGATTGGCGACCGCGACATTGAGCTTCACGCCAATCTGCCTCCAGAATCTCATGCCATTCATGGACATGGTTGGCAGGATGTCTGGAAAGTGGACTCGCAGTCTAAAACGCTCGCGACGCTGCGGTATCATCATGCCGCCGATGCCTGGCCGTGGAGCTATACAGCGCTCCAGACGTTTAAACTTTCAGATAATCATTTGACCGTCGACCTCTCTGTGGAGAACCTGAGCGATATGCCGATGCCAGCTGGACTGGGCTGGCATCCCTATTTCTCGCGCAAGGATGCGACGCTGATCGTCCCCACCACACAGGTCTGGACCGTTGACGCGGAATCTGGGGGAAACACACCATCAATGGTCAAGATTACGGATGACCTCTCGCGGGCGCGCATCGTGGATGGACTGACGCTCGATACATCCTTCTCGGTTGAAGCGGGAACGACGGAAATCAATTGGCCGACACACGGTGTCTCGATCAAGTCGGATCCCGTATTTGGGCATGCGACTGTCTTTGTGCCCGCCGGTCAGGACTATTTTTGCGTCGAACCCATTACGCACGCGCCAAATGCCGTGAACAGCGATCTCAGCGACGAGGTCACCGGCCTTAAATGGCTGGCGCCGGGTCAGACTCTGTCAGGCAAGATCAAACTTACCGTTATCCACTAAAGCTCGCCAAGCAGGCGGCGGACATGATCTTCGAGCTTGTGTTCACGAAGACGCTTGGTGCGTTCCACCAGCAGGATACGGCGCAGTTTGGCATAGGCCTCGTCGAGATCGTCATTGACGATACAATAGTCATAGCGCCGCCAATGCAGGATTTCGGCCTGGGCGTCCCGCATGCGCCGCGCCACCATGTCCGGGGTTGAGCCCTCGCGTGCGGCCAGCCGTTCTTCCAGGGCCTCGATGCTCGGCGGCAAGACGAAGACGGAGACGCAATCGTTTGGCATCTGGTCGTGCAATGCGTCGGCGCCTTGCCAGTCTACGTCAAACAGGACGTCATTCCCGGCCTCCAATTGCGCAACCGTATCCGCGCGCGGCGTGCCGTAATAGCGGTCAAAAACTTTCGCCCATTCGAGGAATTCCCGCCCCGCAATCATGCGGCGGAACTCTTCTTCAGACCGGAAATGATAGTCGACCCCATCTGTCTCGTTTGGCCGGGCTTCGCGCGTCGTCGCCGAGACAGACAGGACGACATCGTCAAACTCTTTCATCAGCATCCGCGCGAGCGTCGTTTTACCTGCGCCAGAAGGACTGGAGATGACTAGCATCAGCCCGCGACGCGGTTCGTGATCTGCACTATTCGACATTCGCGGCTTGCTCCTTGAACTGGTCAATCACGCTTTTGAGTGCGAGTCCGGCATTCGTCAAATCGAGCGATGCGGATTTTGAGCAGAGTGTATTCGCTTCCCGGTTGAGTTCCTGTGCGAGAAAGCCGAGATCGCGTCCCACGGCGCCGTCGCTTTCAATCAGGGATTGCCCCCGTGTGATGTGCGCCTGTAGGCGATCGAGCTCCTCGGTGACATCTGCCTTCGCCGCGAGGACGGCCACTTCTGTCGCCAGACGTTCGTCCGAGACCGCTCCCTCCGAATCGAACTCGGCGATCCGTGCGCGATACTTTTCCGCAATCGCAGATTTCTGTGCATCCGCGTATTCAAGGGCTTGTTGCGTCAACGCGTGCATCTCAGACAATTGTCCGACAAAGAGTGATCTCAGCGTATCGCCTTCTTCTCGGCGACGTTCATTCAGGGCTTCGATCGCCGCGTTCCCGGTCTCCGTCAGCGCATCAATGGCCCCTTCTGTCTCGCTCAAATCGCGCATGGAGAGCGTTTCAGCCTCAACCACGCCGCGTATGCCCATAAGGGTTGCGAGCGCAGGCCCCGTCGCCAAAGCGCCTTCAGCGCGCTCATAAGCGCCCATAAGGGTCGCCAGAACGTCTTCATTGATCTTGACCGTCTCGGCACCGGAGAGCTCGATTCTTAGGCCGATTTGCAGACTTCCGCGGTTGAATGTCTTCGCAATCGTCTTGCGAATGGCCTGATCAACGGTTTCAAGACCGGACGGCATGTTTACGCGAACGTCGAGGCCCTTGCCATTGACGCTACGTGCTTCCCAACTCCAGCTGCCCCACCCGGCTTCCTCGCTGATGCGTGCAAAGCCGGTCATGCCTGATATACCCATCAATTCTCCCGTTCGCGCGCGATTTCGCCGCGTTCATATGCCCGGTAAGCGGCAACATTTCTCTGATGCTCGGCATAGGTCTCAGCAAACAGGTGCCCGCCCTTTCCGTCCGCGACGAAAAACACGTAATCCGTCTCGGGCGGATTGAGCACCGCGGCAATGGCATCTCGCCCTGGATTGCAGATCGGGGTCTTGGGCAGGCCATCAATCTGATAGGTGTTCCAGTCAGTTTTACGGTCAATCTCTGATCGATAGAGCGTCCGACGTTGCCCGCGGCGATTATAGAGCGGTTCACCCTGGGAAATGCCGTAAATGATCGTCGGATCGCTTTCCAGGCGCATGCCTTTCTTCAATCGCCCGACGAACAGGCCCGCCACGATATGGCGTTCATCTGCAGAGGCCGTTTCTTTCTCGACCACCGAAGCCAGGATGACCGCTTCTTCAGGCGTCGAAATCGGCAATCCATCCTGACGCTGCGGCCACAGCTCTTCCAGCAAGGCTTGCTGCGCGGTCTCCATTCGCTCGAGGAATTGAGTACGTGTCGTATTGGCCCCGAACGCATAGGTATCCGGCAACAATACACCTTCGGCAAACTCTCGCTCCGGCATATCGCCTGTGAGATTATCGGCCGCTTCGACGCGCCTGAGGATCTGCGCCGTTGTCAGGCCCTCTGGGATGGTGAGGCGATACTCGATCACATCGCCTTGAATGAACTGGTCGAGGATTTCAGCGATGCTGGCGCGTGCAGGCACGACGTAGGATCCGGCTTTCAAGTCCGTTTCCACATCATCGATACGTGCTTTCAGGCGCAGCACCCTTTTGTCTGTGATCAGACCTTCAGCTTCGAGCCGGTTCGCGACGCTCGCCAGCGCTTCGCCGGCCTCGATGGTAAATTCGTATTCCGCGCTAAACGGTCCTGGCTCAGCGAGTTCGCCCTGCAACCAGTACCAGCCGTATGCGGCTGCGCCGCCCGCAATCAGGGCGATCACAATCGTGAAGGCAAAAAGAGCTTTTAGAAAACGCATGCAGACGCAAAGTCCTGTTCTGGCCCCAGCGTTTAATTGGTCGCGTTAGTCGCTGTTCTAGTCAACCTGCTTAAGGATGAGAGATGCATTGGTTCCGCCAAAGCCGAACGAGTTCGTCATTGCCGCGCGCACCCGACCTTTTTTTGCTTTATGCGGAATAAGATCGATGGGCGACTCTACGCTTGGATTATCGAGGTTCAGAGTTGGCGGCATGACCTGATCGCGAATGGCGAGCGCGCAGAACGCGGTCTCGATCGCGCCTGCCGCACCAAGAAGGTGCCCCACCGCTGATTTGGTCGAGGACAAAGACAGGTTCTTTGAATGGTCGCCGAACAGACGCTCGACAGCGCCGACTTCGCCTTCGTCGCCGCGCGGCGTTGATGTCCCGTGCGCGTTGACATAGTCGATCTGGTCCAACTTGAGCCCAAGATTGCGCTCAGCGTGACCTGCCGCCATTTTCATGGCGCGGTAGCCGCCCTCAGCACCCTCGGCAGGGGCTGTGATATGGTGGGCATCGCCGGTCAGGCCATATCCGGCCACTTCGGCATAAATTTTTGCGCCGCGTGCCTTGGCATGCTCATATTCTTCTAGCACCAGAACGGCGGCGCCTTCGCCCATGACGAAGCCGTCGCGGCCCTCATCATATGGCCGCGATGCGCGTTTGGGCTCATCATTATATTTGGTCGACATCGCCTTGGCTGAGCAGAAGCCCGCAATCGCGAGTTCGCAAATCACTGCTTCTGAACCACCAGCGACCATTACATCAGCATCGCCGTACTGAATGAGGCGCGCTGAATCGCCAATCGCGTGTGCGCCGGTGGCACATGCGGTCACGACGGAATGGTTGGGTCCCTTGAACCCGTGCTTGATGGAGACCTGGCCAGAGGCAAGGTTGATCAAGGCGGATGGGATGAAGAACGGGCTCACTTTTCGCGGCCCGTTTTCGTATAGATTGATCGATGACTCGTAGATGCTTTGCAGGCCGCCAATGCCAGACCCAATCAGAACCCCTGTCCGTTCCTGCTGGTCCTGCGTTTCAGCGACCCACCCAGAGTCCTCAACAGCCTCTTCGGCGGCGCCGATGGCGTAGAGGATAAATTCATCGATGCGGCGACGTTCCTTGGCGCTTGCGACCGTATCAGGGTCAAATGCGTGCGGATCGTCTTCAGAGCCACCGCCGCGGCCATCCTTGTATGGAACCTGGAAAGCGATTTTGCAGGCTGTGTTTTCCGGATCGAACGTGTCGATCGGACCGGCCCCAGACTCTCCAGCAATCAGTCTTTCCCATGACGCCTCGCGATTAGCCGCGAGAGGCGAAATGATTCCAATACCCGTAATGACAACGCGGCGCATGTATCAGCCTCTAACCGATGTGAGCGTTGATGTGAGACACCGCGTCACCGACGGTGCGGATATTTTCCTGCACGTCGTCCGGGATCTCGATATTGAACTCTTCTTCAAATGCCATGACCAGCTCGACCAGGTCGAGTGAGTCTGCGCCCAGGTCGTCGATGAAGCTTGCGCTCTCAACGACTTTGTCACCCTCTACGTCGAGATTTTCGACAACGATTTTTTTAACACGCTCAAGAACGTCAGACATGGATACCTCTCTGATACTGCCTGATGGATAGGCCCTCGCAGGAGCCATGGTGTTGCCGTTAGCACACACTTTGCGACAACGCCAAGCCCTGCATACTGTGGAAAGTGCTATGAAATCAGATCATCGCCATTCCGCCATTCACATGTAGGGTTTGCCCCGTCACATATGAAGCTTCGTCAGACGCGAGATATACAGCTGCCGCTGCAATGTCTCCGCCCTGCCCCAATCGACCGGATGGAATCTGGCCCAGGAGCGCCTCTTTCTGCGCATCTGGAAGCACATCCGTCATGGGTGATTCGATAAAACCAGGGGCAATCGTATTGGCCGTGATGCCCCGGCTGGCGACTTCTTGCGCCATGGATTTCGTGAAGCCGATCATGCCCGCCTTGGATGCGCAATAGTTCGATTGCCCGGGATTACCCGTCACGCCAACGATGGAGGCTATTCCGATAATCCGACCGCCCCGCGCTTTCATCATCGGGCGCACAGCCTTGCGACACAAACGGAAATAGCTTTCCAGATTCACCCGAATAATGTCCTGAAAATCCTCATCTTTCATCTGCATGAGCAGCTTGTCTCGCGTCACGCCTGCATTGGCGACGAGGATGCCGAGCTTGCCGGCCTTCTCGATTGCGGTGCCGACCAGGGCATCGGCCTGGTCGGGGTCGGCCAGATCACAGGCGGCGATATGGGTTCGCTCGCCAAGTTCGGACGCCAGGGCTTCCAGTTTCTCCACGCGACGCCCTGACAAGACGACTTCAGCACCGGCTGCATGCATGGTGCGAGCAATCGCTTCGCCGATCCCGCCCGTTGCTCCGGTCACCAGAGCCGTTTTTCCACTCAGATTGAACATTCTGCTGCTCTCCTGCCTGTTTAAGACGCGCCGTTCAGGCGTTCCGCCACGGCGTCTATTTCTTCCGGAGTGCCCATGGTGAGCCCCTCCAATTCGCGAACCGTTCGGCGATTCATGACGCTTAATACTTTTCCCGCACCGGCTTCGATCATCGTTTGAACGCCTTCCGCGGCCATGTATTGCACAGATTCTGTCCAACGCACCTGCCCGGTCACCTGGTCGATCAAGTGCTGGCGAATGGCATCAGGATTCTGGCCCGCGACCGCCGTGACATTTGCCACGACCGGAGCAATCGGCGCAGCAATCGAGATCCCGGACAAGGCTTCGGCCATGGCATCCGCCGCCGGCTGCATCAGTGAACAATGAAACGGAGCGGAGACAGGCAAAAGCACAGCTTTTTTAACGCCAGCTTCCTTTGCCCCCGAAATCGCCAGTTCGACGGCTGCTCTTGCGCCTGAAATAACGATTTGTCCCGGAGCATTATCGTTGGCGATCTCACATGGGCCTTCTGAAGCGCCCGCAGCGCAAAGCGCCGCTGCCTGTTCCGGACTGGCACCCAGCAAGGCCGCCATAGCACCCTCACCAGCAGGAACGGCATCTTGCATCGCATTGCCGCGAATACGCAGCACTTTTGCACAGTCACCAACAGAGATGGCGCCAGCAGAGGCCAGAGCGGAATACTCACCGAGCGAATGCCCAGCGACAAATTTCGCATTGTCCGCACCAATCCCATGCGCAGCTTCCAAAGCACGCATCGCGGCAACGCTCACCGCCATCAGGGCCGGCTGCGTATTCGCCGTGAGCTTGAGATCATCTTCGCTGCCTGACCAGATCAGGCCAGACAGATCCTGGCCCAGTGCGTCATCGACTTCTTCGAAAACGGCTTTTGCGGCCGGGTAAGTATCGGCAAGGTCCTTGCCCATGCCGATGAACTGGCTGCCCTGGCCGGGGAAAATGAATGCGAAGTCGCTCATATCCACTCCTTAACTGCATTTGGCGCCCGCTTAAGGCGCTCTGTCACCAGAAGCAAGTAGCCTGGGAGAAGTATGCGCGTCGCGTCAGATCACGCGCGAGACCGAAATTATCGCGTTGAAGATCGGCAACACACGGCCGTAACCCACCGGCCGTCGTGCTTTTTCAGCTTGATTTTCAGCCTTGTCTGCGCTTTACGACCCGCTTCGCACGGTTTGCGGTCCTCGACTCCGGAATGAGCCGGACAAGAGGGGCCATCGTGGAAGGGTTTTCCCGCCCATCTGCGCCGCAAGCCAGAACTTTGGGAAAGACATTATGGCACTATACGAGCACGTCCTCATTGCGAGGCCGGACATCTCACCTGCACAGGTCGAGTCGTTGATGGAAGAGCTCACGAGCTTCCTCGACAAACAGGGTGCGAAAGTCGCAAAGTCCGAATATTGGGGCCTGCGCAACCTTTCATACCTGATCAACAAACAGCGCAAGGGACACTATTCCCTGTTCAATATTGACGGCCCGGCCTCAGCGATCCACGAACTGGAGCGCCAGCACCGGATTTCCGACGACATCATGCGCTACATGACCATCAAGGTCGATGAACTCGACGAAGGCCCATCACCGATGATGAGCCGCAAAAATCGTCGCGACGACTAGAGGAAGGAACAAATATCATGGCTTCCAGAAACACCTCTGGCATCAACATCACCAACATTCCGGCGCGTCGTTCGTTCGGCCGTCGTCGCAAGGTTGATCCGTTTTCCGGCGATAAAGCGCCGAAAATCGACTATAAAGACGTGAAGCTTCTGCAGCGTTACATCTCTGAGAAGGGCAAGATTGTCCCCTCCCGGATCACGGCTGTGAACTTCAAGAACCAGCGCAAGCTTGCCAAGGCCATCAAACGTGCCCGCATGCTCGCTCTGCTGCCTTTCACAGTGAAATAAGGAGAAACACAGATGCAAATCATTCTCCTTGAACGTGTTGAAAACCTGGGCGGCCTCGGCGACGAGGTTAGCGTCAAAAACGGTTTTGCGCGCAATTTCCTGCTGCCAAAAGGCAAAGCTTTGATCGCAAATGCACAGAACCGTGCGCGCTTCGAAGCAGAGCGTGAGGCGATTGAAAAGCGCAATGCAGAAGCCCGAGACGAGGCGTCTTCGGCTGGCACCAAGCTTGACGGTGAGACCTTCGTCCTGATCCGTCAGTCTGGCGCAACCGGGCAGCTTTATGGCTCGGTCAATGCCCGCGACATCGTTGAAATCGCTGGTGAAGCCGGTCACAAGATCAAACGCGAGCAGGTTCGCCTGAACGCCCCGATCAAAACTCTTGGCTTGCACGAGGTCGGCATCCGCCTGCACGCAGAAGTTCGCGTTGAGATTACCATCAATGTCGCGCGCTCTACGGATGAGGCAGAACGCCAGGCGGCTGGTGAGAACATTATCGAGACCCTGCAAGCCGAGCAGCAAGCCGCTGCCGATGAGCAAGCCACTGAAATGGCAGAAGCTGCTTCAGAGCTTGATACGGCTCCAGAGGGCGACGACTAGTCGATCTCGAACCCAATTCAAAAAGCCGCTCCATTGGGGCGGCTTTTTTTTGTGTTAGCTGGTCAGAACGCGGTGTCTGCGATGGTCAGGCGGTGCAGCAATCGGTCATATCCATCATATCCGCCCGAAGCGGCGTGCAGCAGCGAACGATTGTCCCACATGACGAGCATGTCTTTCTCCCATTTATGGGAATAGACGAGCGCTTCATCGGTCTGGTGCTGGTAGAACTCCATCATCAAAGAGGTGCTTTCAGCGGGCTCCATATCTGTGAATCCCTGAATATAGGCCGGGGAGCTATACAGCGCTTTCTGCCCGGTTTCGCGGTGCGTACGAACGAATGGATGTTCGCGCTTTTCCAGCGCCTTCTCGCTGGGGATAATCTTCATGCTGCGGCCGGATTCTTGATCATCATCACCATAAACACCCTTGGGCGAGTAGCCGAGTTCGGCCGAGTGAATGGCGGTGAGCGTATCGGCGCGATCCCGCAGCCTGTCCGGAAGGCGCTCATAAGCCGCAACCTGGTCGGCAAATCGGGTATTGCCGCCATGCGGCGGGATCGTGATGCCGTACAAGACGGTGCCGGCCGGTGGAATCTCGAGGAAGCTCCAGTCCGTGTGATAGGCTTCGGCAAAGATCGGAGTCTTTTCGTCAGCATTGCGCTGAATGGCAGCAATATTTTCATGGCCGTCAATATGACCGAAAAACGGGTCTTCGCCGAACGCGCCGAAGTTGAGCGTAAATCGCTCCAGATCGTCATCGCTGAGCTGTTGATCGGGAAACACCAGCAATTTATTTTCAACCCAATGCGCCCTCAATTCCGCGACCAGATCTTGAGACAAGTCGCCGCGTAAATCGATTCCGGTCACGATGGCACCGCAAATCGCGCCGGTTGGTTCTACCTTGAAACTCATATGCTTTCCTCCGCCGCCAGCATACGCCGCGGGCAAGGATAGTCCATCATTGTATGATCCAGGGGTCGCTATCCGGCATGCGCCTCGTAGCGAAATTCCATCATGCGCTGCAGGAGCGGGCTCTTAAAATTACTCGGGACATCTTTCTGCCCGACAAGCCAGGCATAGACTTCCCAATCGGGTGTGGCGAGCAGGCGCTCAAACTCGGAGACATCTTCATCCGTCATGCTGGCAAGGTGCGCGTCTGCGAAGGATCCCATCAGCAGATCCATCTCGCGAAAGCCGCGACGCCAGGCGCGAAACTTCACTTTACGGCGGCGCTCATCCAGTTGCGGTTGGCTCATCTTCTGCACTCCTATCTGCAGTATCCTAGGACGATCGCGAAGCTCTGCACAGCGTTATCCTGTCGCGCCAATCAACCTCCCTTGTAACTGGCATGAAGATCAGCGCATAAGGTCGCATGCGCGATGAACGCCTTTATCCCCTGTTTCAGCCGCTGGATGCGCTTCCGGGTATCGGGCCCAAGCTGAAACCGGTGCTCGAGCGGCTGGTCGATGGCGAAACAGTCTGGGATCTATTGTTGCATATGCCCGAGCGCTGGCTCGACCGTCGCCCGCGAGACAGTTTTGACGACCTCGTTCCGGAGGAAGTCGCCACCGTTCGAGGTGAAGTGCACGCCGTCAAAGCGCCCTACAACGACCGGGCGCCAACCCGCATTCAGCTGTTTGATGGCTCGGGATTTCTCACCATCACCTATTTCCGCGCAGACTCGCGCTGGCTCCAGGCGCAATTCCCGGTCGGTAAGGAGCGAATTGTCTCTGGCAAGGTCACTGAATGGCAGGGCGAGCGCCAGATGAGCCATCCGGACTTCGTCATGGATCCGGCGCGCGGCGAGATGCCGCCGCCTGTCGAACCGATCTATCCGCTCACAGCCGGATTGACGAACAAGCGCGTCCACAGCTCGACCAAGGCCGCGATCGACCTGATCTCTGATGATCTACCCGAATGGATCGATCCGAACCTCATCGAGAAAGAGGGTTGGCCGGGGTTCAAAGCGGCAATGGCAGGCGTCCACGCGCCAGAAGTCTTCGATGAGGATGCCATACACAAGGCGCGCACGCGTCTGGCTTATGATGAAGCCCTGGCCCGTGAGCTCACCTTTGCACGCGCCCGCACAGCGCGGCGCGCCAGCGAAGCCAATGTCGTCCCGCCGCAAAGCGCCGCGCTGAACAGGCTGGTCGCCACCCTGCCCTACAAACCTACAGGCGCGCAGATCCGGGCGACCAAGGAAATCATGGCCGACCTTGGCGAACCGTTCCCAATGCGCCGGATGCTCCAGGGCGACGTTGGATCCGGGAAGACCTTAGTGGGCACATTTGCGGCCGTGCAGGCGGCTGAAGGCGGCTTTCAGACAGCCTTCATGGCACCGACAGAAGTTCTTGCGCGGCAACAATACGATACGCTGGATCAGCTTCTCTCACCGCTAGGCTACTCGGTCGCCGTCCTGACTGGGCGCGACAAAGGCAAAGCCCGGGAAGCGACATTGATGGGGCTGGCGGATGGCTCGATCCAGATCATCGCTGGTACGCACGCCCTGTTTCAGGAAGGCGTTGGTTTCAAGCAGCTCGCAATGGTCATTGTCGACGAGCAACACCGCTTTGGCGTCGCCGATCGCATGAAACTGATGAGCAAAGGGAAGTTCCCGCACATGCTGGTCATGTCCGCAACGCCTATTCCGCGGACCCTGGCGCAAACGATACATGGCGATCTCGATGTCTCTGTGCTGGATGAAAAGCCTGCAGGACGTCAGCCGGTTGAGACGCGTGCTATTCCGGATACTCGGATCGGTGATGTCATCTCTGCCGTCGGCCGCGCACTCGAACGCGGCGAGCGCGTGTTCTGGGTGTGCCCCCGCGTCGATGCGGATGAGGAAGATGGAAGCTCAGCGGTCGCCCGGGCAGCGATGCTCAGGGATGCTCTGAACACAGATGTCGGCCTCGTACACGGACGAATGAAAGGCGCCGACAAGGATGCAGCGCTCGACGCATTCCGAACCGGGCAGACGCGCATCCTGGTTGCGACAACCGTCATCGAAGTGGGTGTCGACGTGCCGGAAGCCACGATCATGGTCATCGAACGCGCTGAGGGCTTCGGGCTCGCGCAATTGCACCAGCTGCGCGGCCGGGTCGGTCGCGGCAAAGCCGCAAGCTTTTGCCTGCTTCTTTACCGCCAACCGCTGACCGAGATGGCCCGCGAGCGGCTCGACACGCTCCGGCGCACGGAGGATGGGTTTGAGATCGCTGAAGCCGACTTCAAACTCAGAGGCGCAGGGGATTTACTCGGCAAAGCCCAGTCCGGGTTGGTCGACTACCGTCTGATCGACATCAATGAGCATGCGCCCTTGATAGAGATCGCGTCAAAAGATGCGCGCGTCGCCACTGAAACGGCTGATACGATCAATCCAAAGCGCGCGGAGGCGCTAAGCCTGCTGAGCCAGCTTCTCAGTCCCGACCTCAGATTCAGTGACTGAGGTGCCCTCTGCGGCTTCCGGCGGAACGAAATCGGGCACGACCAGCCCTGCGGTCAGAATCATCTTCGCGCCTTCCTCCACTGTCATGTCGAGAGCGATGGCTTCCGTCTCTTCGACATAGATCAGGAATCCGGATGTCGGGTTCGGCGTTGTCGGAACGAACACGCCAATCTTCTGAGTGCCCAGTTTTGCACCGATCTCACCCTTGGCGTGCGACGAAACAAATCCGATGCACCACGACCCCTGTTTCGGATACTCAACCATAACGCAGCGGTCGAAGCTCGCTTGCTGATTATTCGCCAGCACTTCGGTCAACTGCTTGATGGCGGCATAGACATTGCGCACGATCGGAATACGGCTCAGCGCCCGGTCGGTAAGCGAAATCAGGGATCGTCCGATCAGGTTTGCAGTGACTGCGCCAAGGACCGTCAACGCGATCACCAGGACAAGAACGCCGAAACCGGGGATGGCATAGTTCGTATAGGTTTCCGGCTTCAACAAAGGCGGCAGCAGCGGGCCAACGCGATTGTCGATGAAGGTGATCAGGAATTGCAGAATGAAGAATGTCGCCGCCAGCGGCGCTGCGATCACCATGCCCGCAAAGAAACGCCCTCTCAACCAGGCAAACAGGCCGACCGGTTTGGGGTTTCCCATATTCGGGATCATCTCGTCAGGGGTTTTTCCCTTGGGCATAATCGGCTCCTCAGCCAGGCTTTCCCGCACGTTATAGGTTGGCGATACCTAGTTTGACGTTAATTGTGGCGAAGATGGGAAGCAAATCCGACTTTGAAAATAGCCTTCATACTCTTTTCACAAGAGTTTTTGGAGATTCCGCCACACTGGAATCGTTTCGCCGGCTCTCCGGCGGCGCGAGCCAGGAGACCTGGGCGCTTTCGGGAGGACACCACGAAGCGATTCTCAGACGCGCGCCCGGTGGCACCAGCAATGCGCGATCCTCGGCAGCCATTGGCTTATCGGCCGAGGCCAGGCTGATCACAGCCGCAGAAGAGACCGGCGTCCCGGTTCCGAAAGTCCTGCATGTTCTGGATCCCGACGACCAAATCGGCGATGGGTTCGTGATGAGCCTCGTCAAAGGCGAAACAATCGCACGTCCGATCCTAAGAGATGCGGAATTCGAACAGGCGCGGCAGGTATTGGCGGGGCAATGTGGTTCAGCGCTTGCCAGTATTCACGCCATCTCGCTTGAAGCCGCACCACCAGAACTCCAGTCGAGCGATGGTCTCGCCCAGATCGTTCAATATGAAGAAATCTATCGATCCTTTAACGCCCCGCGTCCGGTTTTCGAACTCGCGCTGCAATGGCTCAAGGCGAATGCACCAGATCCAATGGCGACGGTCCTCGTGCATGGCGATTTCCGGCTCGGCAATCTGATGGTGGATGAAGACGGGCTTGTCGCCGTGCTGGACTGGGAGCTCGCGCATCTTGGCGATCCGCGTGAGGACATAGCCTGGCTGTGCGTCAATTCCTGGCGCTTCGGCCAATCGCACAACCGGGTTGGCGGCTTCGGCCAGCTGGAAGACCTGCTATCTGCCTACAATGCGGCGGCTGGATCAGACATCACCGCGCGCGACATTGATTGGTGGGAGATGCTCGGATCCCTCAAATGGGGCGTCATGTGCATGATCATGTATGAAGCTTTCAGGTCCGGGGCTGATGCAAGCGTCGAACGCGCTGCCATCGGACGACGTGTGTCTGAAACCGAAATCGACTTGATCAATTTGTTGGAGGCCGCCCATGCATGACCAGCCAAGTGTGTCGGAGCTCGTTCAGGCGGTGAAGAATTTCATCGATGAAACGGCGGGTCCAAATCTGACGGGACATGCCGCATTTCACGCCCGCGTCGCCAGCAATGCGCTGGCAACAGTATTGCGGGACCTGGCGATGCGACCCGAGAATGAGACGGCTGAGGCCGAACGGCTCATCCCGCTCCTCAACGCATCGCCTGGTGAGGATCTCGCAAGCCTGAACGCGCGTCTGAGCGAGGAAATCCGCTCCGGCGCGCTGACCGCCGAAACGCCCGGCCTTCTGGCGCACCTGAAAGCGACCACGATTGCGCAGGTCGAGATTGACCAGCCGCGCTATTCCGGGCTGAAGACGGCGAAATCCTAGGCCGAGCAGCTGCCGCCGCCGAGGACACAGAAACTCGCGCAATAGGCATGGTTCAGGCGCACGTTCTTACGCGCTTCTGCCAGTGTTTCTCCGAGCTCAAACTGCTGGTCATAGGGGAGCAAAGTACAAGCGACCACGCTCGCGCTGCTGGCCCCCTTGCGTTTCACGACCATACGCTGGGACGCACACATGAGGTCAGCCGGATCCTTGTTGAGAATGTCCCAGCATGCCGTGGTAATTTCCGGCGGATCTTCATCTGACCGCATCTCCGGAAACAGGACCAGCTGAGTTGGATCATCCGGATCAATCTTCAGGCCCTCTCGCGAGATCAGATCGGAATATCCTGTCCGCGAAACCGGTTCTTCTTCACCCCAGACTGTACGTCCGGCCAGCGCGAGCCTGAAACCGTTCTCCGACAACCAGCGCAGCCCCTCCATCGCCAGATCGAACGATCCTTCACCGCGCTCCTCATCATGGAGCGGCTGCGAATAATGGTCGAGGCTGACGCGCATGATCATTCGCTCGCCGTAGCGCGCCTTCAGCGCCAGCAGGCCTTCCCGAACGCGCGGGCGCATCATGGGCTGCATGGCATTGGTCAGCATCAACACCGAGTGTCCGCGCTCAAGAGTGACCTGCAGAATGGCAAGTATTTGCGGCGCCATGAACGGCTCGCCGCCGGTAAAGCCAATTTCGATACCCGTCTCGCCGGCTTCATCCAGTTCATCGAGATAAGGCAGCACATCGGCCATGGTCAGATAGACCAGGCGGTCATTGGTCGGGGAGCTCTCAATGTAGCAGTTTACGCACTCGATATTGCACAGCGTGCCGGTATTGAACCACAGCGTCTTCGTTCGTCCATAAGCGACGTCCGCGCGCGTTTCTCCCTTCGCCGTAACAAACGGATCAGAAAACTTGGCGGGTAGAGATTGGGTATCTGCCATATGGTCCTTTTATTACGTGCCCCTGATTTTCGAAGTCACAAACACGTGACGGCGGCGGAATTAGTTTACCTGACCGGGATCCGGTCCGGTTTCCAGGAAAACGATGACCTCATCCCAATGCGCAAGCGCTTCTGTATCGCCCATGGCAGCCACTTCTGCAGCCCTCAGAGTCGCAATCACGCTCGCATCCTCGCCGTACTGCGCCAACAAAGACACCGCCACGTCACGCGCGCTGGTTGGATCTGACATTATTGCCAATGCTCCGCGATCCAGGGGGTTGGCTTCACGTGCTTGTAGAATTTCTTGTACCAGGGCGCCGGCCATTTCCCGTCGCGCGCTTCATCCTGGTCTGGCCGTCCAGTAAAGGCTACAACCTTGGTTTCAGACGGCAATGGCGGTGTCTTGAACCAGTTCATCGGAAACCTGGGCAGCAGCGAGTGTTTGAAACTCACGCACCATTCGTCGGGCCAGTAGATCATCTTCGGCACCATGGCGGAGACATAGTGCTGCTCGACCCGGTGCTCGGCATGAACAGACGCACTATCCTTCTGATATTGCTCATAAATCTCTGTATGCTTGCCCATATTCCAGCGATAGACCGAAGTGTTGCCGATCCCCTCGCCCTTTTGGGTCCAGTTCTCCGCGACGCACATTTCACCTGGATGATAGTCCCAGAACGGATCCATGTTTCCGGTCACAACGAGATCGATGTCGAGGAACAAGACGTCGCCCTCCAGACCGCCCAATCCTGGTTGCCACAGCGACAGTTTACGCCAAGGGGTCCATTCGAGGCCATTCGGAATATCGATCGGCGGCAGGGGCTGGTGCTCGACTTCGGGCATCAATCCGGAAGCGTCGTCGGTAAAGCAGACAAATCTCAAATCGCCCGTCGTATTGCGCCGGATCGCCCGATAAAGACGGTTCACGAATGGTGCCGGATAGCGCGTGCCCCATTTCATGCAGACGACATTCTTGACCATCAGACCCTCTTACGGCTCGGCGTGCGTGAACAGACCGAGGTCTGCACCGACATGCCAGCCGGACTTGCGCCAATAGGCTGAGTTAAGTTCCTTTTCGATGTCGGGAAACCCGTTGACTGTACGATTTGAAGGATGCGCTTCGGCATAATCCAGAATTTGTTCCTGAAAGAATTGCCGCCGGATCATGATCGACTGGTTCGACCAGGTGATATGCTTGGCGGAGATCCGGAACCACCCTTCCGGCATCTTCTCGATATCGTCGAACAGCTTATCCGGCTCGGTATAGACGTAGATCGCATTGCCGATCATCTTTTCCGCTTTTCCCGGACGCAAAATCCGTCGCACCTGCGCCAGGACTGAAGGGCGGTAGTAACGCAAGAATTTCCAACTCGCCTGATCCCGATAGCCGGGGTGAATCCTGTGGCGGAATCGAAAGACCTGCACCTGATCGGACTCCAGCGCGCGCCGGGCATTTTCAATCTGGCGCCTCGCTTCTCTCGCGGACTCGATCAGCGGCAAGTCGTTTTCAAGCAGCAGGACGATGTCGGATGTCAGTCCATTCGCGAGCATCCTGAACCCGCCAAGAATACCGGTATTCGCCTCAGAACCGATCACTCTCTGACCAAACGCGTCCGCCAGCGCGCGCCCTTCATCATCCAGGCCATTGAAAGCGATCACGACCTCGTCTGCCAGGTCGAATAGCCCCGCTTCCTTGTAAGTCTCTAAGGCCGCCCGAAACGTGTCGTAGCGTTTGTAACACAACATCCCGATGCCAAAGCTGAGGCGCGTTTGTGCTGTCACGTTAAGTTTCCTTTCGGCGGCGTCACGCCCGTTCCGTGAAGGATAGCTTGAATCAGAATAGAATGGGAACCACAGCCCGACAGTCAGAAAGTCACAGCGAAGCTGCAAAAGCTTGTCTTTTTTGGCATCCGATCAATGCACGCACGCGTAGAACGAGTAGGACTGAAACGATCAGGAGCCCGCTACCCGTGAGCCCATCCCCCGCCATTATGTGGTTCCGCCGTGACCTGCGGCTCACTGACAATCCTGCGCTGGCGGCTGCAATCGACGCTGCAGGACCGAATGTCATTTGCCTCTATGTTCGCGAAACCGATGAAAGCTTGCGCCCGCTCGGCGGCGCTTCCGACTGGTGGCTGGACAAGTCGTTGCGATCGCTGGGCTCAGCTATCGAAGCACTTGGCGGTCAACTTGTCCTGCGCACGGGAGACGCCAAAGCCGAACTCGCATCGATCATTGAAGAGACCGGTGCCGAAGCGGTATTCTGGAACCGCCGATACGATCTTGCCGGACGCGAGATCGATGCTGAAATCAAAGAGAGTCTGAAATCTCGAGATATCACGGTTAAAAGCTTCAACGGATCGCTATTGACCGAACCATGGACCCAGACGACGGGATCTGGCGGATATTACAAGGTCTACTCGCCCTACTGGCGCGCTGTGCAAGCGAATTATGCCTGTCCCAACCCAGTCAAATCGCCAGTGGCCCTGGAGCCATTCTCCATTCAATCCGAAACGCTGGATGACTGGGCTCTGCATCCGGAAAAACCAGACTGGTCGAAAGGTTTCGATCCGATCTGGCAACCTGGCGAGCAAGGCGCTCAAGATCGATTAGAGGCGTTCCTGAGCGGCCCCGTCAATGCTTATGGAGCGGACCGCAACCGCCCGGATCTCGAAGATGGAACGTCTTCTCTTTCACCGCATCTGGCGTTTGGCGAGATTTCTCCAGCCCAGATCTGGCGCGCGACGACCAGCAGGATCGACTCTGGAGACGTGAATGAGAAGAATGGCCGTAAATTCCTGTCTGAAGTCGCCTGGCGCGATTTCTCTTATGTGCTGCTCTTTCACAATCCGGATCTCGCCACCGAGAATTACAAGTCTGACTTTGATATGATGCCCTGGCAGGATGATCAGGAGCTGCTCGAAGCCTGGCAGGCCGGTCAAACCGGCTATCCAATCGTCGATGCAGGTATGCGCCAACTCTGGCACACAGGCTGGATGCATAACCGCGTGCGGATGATCGTAGCGAGTTTTCTCACCAAACACCTGCTCATCCATTGGCGCGAGGGCGAAGACTGGTTCTGGGACACATTGGTCGACGCGGATCCGGCTTCGAACAGCGCCAGCTGGCAATGGACCGCTGGGTCAGGTGCAGACGCCGCTCCGTATTTCAGGATTTTCAATCCGATCACCCAAGGCGAGAAGTTCGATGAGACCGGCGAATATGTCCGCAAATGGTGCCCTGAACTCGCCGAACTGCCACGCAAGTATCTGTATCAGCCGTGGGAGGCGGAGGCGGATGTCCTCGAGAAAGCCGGTATCACGCTCGGTGAGACCTACCCGAACCCCATCGTGGACCACAAGACGGGCCGCGAACGCGCGCTGGACGCCTACGAAACACTGAAAGAAAGACGAGACGCCGCATGAAAAGGATCGCAATCATCGGATCTGGCATTTCAGGTCTGGGCGCAGCCTATGCCTTAAAAGACACCGCCGATATCACTGTCTACGAGGCTAATGACCGCGCGGGCGGCCATGCCCACACAATCGATATCGATTATGAGGGCGAAATGCTCGCCGTCGACGTTGGCTTCATCGTCTACAACGCCCTCAACTATCCCAATCTGATCGGCTTTTTCGATGCGCTCGGTGTGCAGACCGAAGCCAGCGATATGAGCTTCGCGGTTTCGAACCCCGATGGCTATGAATGGGCGTCCACCTTGAAGGGAATCTTCGCGCAGCGGCGGAACTTTTTCCGCCCGAAATTCCATAAATTCTGGCGAACGATCCTGAAATTCAACGATCTCGCCCGCGCCGAGCTCGAAGCCGGAAAGATTGATGACATCTCGCTCGGTTTCTGGCTGGAAAAGCACGGGTTTGAGCAGGATTTCCTCGACAATTACATTCTGCCCATGGGGGGTGCCATCTGGTCAACGCCGGAAGCCGAAATGCTCGACTATCCGGCGCGGAGTTTCTTTCAGTTCTTCGAAAACCATCGCCTGATGCATAAAGAACGCCCCAAATGGCGGACCGTTACAGGCGGGTCGCGCAACTATGTTCAGCGCGTCGCGAGTCTGCTCGGAGATCGCCTGAAGCTTGGCGCACCCGTGCAGGCTGTGGCGCCGTTTGGAGAGAAAGTGCGGGTCATCCTCGCCGATGGCCGCACAGAAGTGTTCGACGACGTCATTCTGGCGACGCATTCTGATACGTCGCGCGCCTTGCTCGATGCAGACTACGAAACCCAGCGGTTCCTGCTCGGCTCAACGCGGTACCGGCCCAACAAGATTTTTCTGCACCGCGACCCAAGCCTCATGCCGAAACGCAAGGCAGCGTGGGCGAGCTGGAATGTGATCAAACAAAACACCCCGGAAATGTGCTTGAGCTACTGGATGAACCGGCTGCAAAATCTTCCGGATGACCGACCACTCTTTGTAACGCTGAACCCGGAAACGCCGCCAGCACCGCACCTGACATTTGCAACCATGGACAAAGCGCATCCACAATTCGACGCACCGGCAGAAGCGGCTGTGCGCGAGCTGAAACGGATCCAGGGAGACAACCATATCTGGCTGGCTGGCGCGTGGATGGGCAGCGGCTTCCATGAGGACGGCCTGAAAGCGGGCCTGTCCTGCGCGCTGTCATTGGGTGGACATATCCCATGGACGGCAGAAGGCGTCGATCTCGTGACAACCATGACGCGTGCGTCAGAAAATGGTAAAGTCGCGATAGGAGCCATTTAGTTTTGAAGGAACGCCCTGCCCTACGCCTGTGGAGAGGTCACACGATCCACCAAAGATCGATGCCGTTCATGCACCGATTTAAATACGGGCTTGCGCTGATCGATATCGATATTGATCGCCTCGATGAAGCGGGTCAGCAATGTGCCCTGTTCAGTGTTGAACGACTGAACCTGTTCTCATTCAATCGGCGCGATCATGGCGATGGCAAAGCCGATGACCTTCGGCCTTGGGCTGAACGCAGGTTTGCCGATGCAGATATTGACCTCAAGGGCGGCGAAATTCGCCTGATCACATTTGCGCGTCATGCCTTTTACAAGTTTGCACCGATTTCGCTTTGGCTCGGATATGGCTGTGATGGTGCGCTGAAAGGCATTCTATACGAGGTCAATAACACGTTTGGCGAAAGCCATGTCTATGTGGCTGCGACCCCTGGCGACGCGCGCCACGAACACGCTACCGATAAAGTTTTCCACGTCTCTCCGTTCTTCGACATCTCCGGAACGTACCAATTCACGCTCCGCGCGAATGAGTCCGATCTCCGACTGATCGTCGCCACGCAGGAACAAGGCGCGCAATCGCATGTGGCAACGATCTCTGCCAAGGCGCGGCCCGCGACATCAGCGAACTTCCTGTCACTCGCAATCACCAAGCCCTTGTCCAGTCTTACCTTGTCGCTTGGCATTCACTGGCAGGCACTGAAATTGTGGCTGAAGGGCGCGAAATATCATTCAAAACCAAAGCAGTCTTCCGTGCGTACAACAATTGCGACACCAAAAAAGTCTGTCCCACTAAACCTCCCCGAGAGCGTCCCCGCGCGCGCTCCGATAAACGCCCCCGAGACAGCCCCACGTCTGGAGAAAACTGCATGAGCTTCACCACCCTCGATCACGCCCTTGAAGACCAATCGAACTTCATTCAAGCCTCGCCAGAGACGTTGCGGCAGCTAAGAGGGGTTCCAGCCGGTTTCAGGCTGGCAGGCATGATGCTGCTGCGGGCGCGGCGCGGAACCATCCGGTTCGACTTGCCCGATGGACGGCGCGTCCTGTTCGATCACGGCGAAAAAGGGCCTAACGCGGTTGTCGAGGTGCATAGTTTCAATTTCGCCAAACGCGCCATCGCGGGCGGTGATGTCGGCTTTGCCGAAAGCTATATGGACCAGGAATGGTCGACCCCGGATCTGACCTCCGTCCTCGAATTCTTTTCCGAGAATTTCGAAGCCGCAGGCCAACTGGCGGTCGGTGGGATGATGGTCCGTCTCAGCAATATGATCCGGCACGTGTTTAATCGAAATTCCAAGGCTGGATCGAAGCGCAATATTGAAGCGCACTACGACCTCGGCAATGAATTCTATGAGCTCTGGCTCGACCGATCCATGACCTATTCCTCGGCGCTCTATACCGATCCGAGCGCCAGCCTCGAACAGGCGCAGAAAGCAAAATATGCGCGTATTGCCGACGAGCTCGACCTGAGTGAAGGAAAGTCCGTGCTGGAAATTGGCTGCGGCTGGGGTGGGTTTGCAGAGTATGCCGCGAAACACCGCGGGGCCAACGTCACCTGTCTGACCATCTCCCCATCCCAGCGCGACTGGGCGCTGCAACGCATGCAACGCGAGGGCCTGTCAGAGAAGGTCGAGATCCGGCTTGAAGACTACCGCGATCATAGCGGGCAATATGACGGAGTAGCATCTATCGAAATGTTCGAGGCGGTCGGCGAGAGCTATTGGCCGAGCTATTTCTCAAAGGTTGCAGAGAGTCTCAAGCACGGCGCCCGGGCCGCGCTGCAAATCATCACTATCGATGACCAGCTATTCCCGCGCTATCGCAAACGGGCCGACTTCATTCAGCGATACATTTTTCCAGGCGGCATGCTGCCCAGCGAACTCGCGCTGCGCGAGCAGGTCAAAAATGCCGGATTGCGAGTGGAGAACACCCACTATTTTGGACGTGACTATGCCAGAACACTTCGCCTCTGGGCGAAGGCGTTTGAGGAGAAATGGGGCCAGATCGAGCCACTTGGCTTTGATGAACGGTTCCGCCGCATGTGGCGCTTCTATCTCAGCTATTGCGAAGCTGGCTTTGACAATGGCCGCATCAATGTCGGCCACTTCACGCTGAACAAATTTTAAAGGCGATTACCGATCAGTAGAGCTGGTTCAGGACATATTCAATGTCCTGGCCACGTACTTCGAATGCCAGTTTGACCCAGCGCGATTGGCGATCATACCAGAGGTCGACGGTCAGATCCGACTTCAGCCGGTAATGCGTGGCGTCAATGATCTGATCCCCGACCTCGACCTCGTCGTCTCCAATCACCTCAACCTCGATGTCGAGGATCTCCCCGGTTTCCGTTGATAGCATCTGGTTCTGATACACTTGCAGGCGGTTCCAGTGGCTGGAAGGGATGATCCCGAGCGGTAAGGTCCCGTCAAACTTGGTACTCTCGATGATAAGATCGCCATCCTCGGCTTCGGCAGAGACTTCACCCTTACGGCCATCATTATTCGACCTGCCATTCAGCGCGACGAGCTGTCCATCGATCCACTCCTCGACACTGTCCAGGCGATATTTGAACGCCGTGATGGGGCCGAATTTGACTTGCAGGTCGACATCCGTCGTGACCTCCAGCGTCCCGCTTTCATCGCGCTCAAACGTGAGCACATGGCTTCCGAATGGCTTGCCTTTGCGCAGCACAGTGAAATCAATTACCGCACCGTCCGTCGCCGCCCATGGCGTCGGCAGCGATGTCTGCGTCGCGATCTCATCTGCATTTGCAATTGAGCCCAGCATCAAGACGGCCGCGCCCGTGACGAAAGATTTCAACATCAGCTGAATCTCCAGAACGGCAATGGCTCCTGCGCGACGTAACAGATGCACATTTCGTCCCCATGCGCTGCGGGTCGGTGGCGCACGCCCGGACGCCCAAGAACCAGATCGCCGCGCGAGTAGATACCATGACCGTCCTCAAACTGTCCTTTGAGAACGACGGTGGCTTCCAGCGCGGAGTGACTATGCTCCGGCGCGGACTGGCCAGGATCGAGGCGCATCAGCTTGCCCTTGCCGCCGCCTCGTTTGGCGTAATGCACACCGGACAGGCCGCGCTTCCATGGGACTGTTGAAAACTCACTGCGCGCAAGTTCGAGAGCTTCTGGGAGGAAAGCGTGCTCACAATCGATTTCGTTCCGGGATTCAAGGCCCAGTGCATGGCGCGCCGCATCCCAGATGTCTGAGGTCTTGTGCCCCGTTTCAGACAGCAAAATATGCAGCTCTGCCGCAATCGCCATGTCAGATGACAAGGCTCCGCCAGCATGGTCCATCATGAACGCGTGATAAGTATCGGAATTCATTCAGCAAAACTCACATGATTGTTGTATGGCTTTTTACGCAGCGCATCCCCAACTGGATCACCAGAACATAGTTGAATTACCTTGCCGTGCGGCCTAGCGTGGCGTCCAATAGAAAAGGCCTGAAATGAATATAACAAATTCCGTCCTGGACCTGATCGGAAACACGCCCCTCCTGCGGTTGAACAAACTCTCGGAAGAGACGGGTTGCGAAATCCTGGGCAAATGTGAATTCCTCAATCCAGGTCAGTCCGTGAAAGACCGGCCGGCACTCGGCATGGTCCGGGATGCGGAAGCTTCTGGCCGATTGAAACCTGGCGGAACGATTGTTGAGGGCACGGCAGGCAATACCGGGATCGGCCTCGCAATGGTCGGCGCCGCGCTCGGTTATGAAGTCGTCATTGTGATGCCACGTACGCAATCGAAAGAGAAGAAAGACGCTGTGCGCAATCTCGGCGCCAAGCTCGTCGAGGTGGACGCTGTTCCCTACTCCAACCCGAACCATTATGCACGCTATTCTGGACGCCTCGCTGAAGAGCTGAATGAGAGCAATCCAAATGGCGCCATCTGGGCCAATCAATTCGACAATCAGGCCAATCGCAAAGCCCATTATGAAACCATGGGCCCGGAAATCTGGGAGCAGACGGATGGGAAAGTCGATGGCTTCATCTGCGCCGTCGGATCTGGCGGGACACTTGCGGGGACGGCTATGTCTCTGCGCGAGAAGTCGGGTGGAACGGTCAAGATCGGCCTCGCTGACCCGGGCGGCGCGGCGCTATATGAATACTATACGAATGGCGAATTGAAATCAGAAGGCACGTCCATGACCGAGGGCATCGGTCAGGGCCGGATCACCGGAAACCTCGAAGGCCTGGAGGTTGATTATGCCTATCGCATTCATGATGCGGACGCCTTGCACACGGTTTACGACATGATCCAGAACGAAGGGCTCTGCCTTGGTGGTTCGGCTGGGATCAACATGGCGGGCGCAGTGCGCATGGCCAAGGATATGGGCCCCGGCCATACGATTGTGACGATCCTTTGTGACTATGGAAATCGCTATCAGGACAAGATCTTCAACCCTGAATTCCTGCGATCGAAAGACCTGCCAGTGCCGCCATGGATGGAAGGGTAAGTGATGGAAACAGGTGATCCTCTTGTCTCAGCAGAATGGTTGAAGGCGCAGTTCAACACGCCGGACCTGAAAATCGTCGACGCAACCTGGGTGCCGCCATTTCTGACCGGACGCGAGACCGGGCGGGAATGCTATGACAAAGCGCATATTACTGGCGCGGTCTATTTCGATATTGACGAGATTGCCGACAAAGAGAGCGGCCTCAGCCACATGTTGCCCGATCCCATCCTGTTCAGCTCGCGGGTGCGAAAGCTTGGGCTGGGTGATGGGCACCGCATCGTCGTCTATGACAGCAATGGCTTTTTCGCATCCGCGCGCGTCTGGTGGATGTTCCGCGCCATGGGACACCGCGATGTCAAAGTGCTGGACGGCGGATTAAAGGCCTGGGAGGCCATTGAGGGCGAGACTGAAGACCTCCCGCCTGCGCCGCCTGAGCGCCACTACACCGCCCGCAAACGGGCAGACCTCGTGCGCGACATGTCGCAAATGCAGCGTCACGTAGAGACGGGAGATGTCAAAATCCTTGATGCCCGTGATCCTGGACGATTCAACGGCACCTCGCCTGAGCCGCGTGAAGGCCTGCCTTCAGGCCATATGCCCGGAAGTGTCTGTGTCCCAGCCTCTTCGCTTCTGACCGAGTCCGGACAAATGAAATCCGCTGAAGCTTTAACTGATTTGTTGGCAGACTATGGTTCCGGCCCCGTGATCACAACGTGCGGATCCGGCGTTTCAGCCGCAGTGATCGCCCTCGCGCTGGCGCGCATCGGAAATTATGATGCCGCCGTCTATGACGGGTCGTGGAGCGAGTGGGCCGCGCACGCTGACAACCCAATTGCGACGGCGTCATGAAAGATCAGACCCGCATCATTCACACGCGAGCAGGTCGCGGTCCGGTTGAGACCGTCAATCCGCCGATCGAACGCGGATCAACGGTAATCTTGCCAACACGGAAAACCCTCTATGGCAATGGCAAGGTCTATGGCCGCATGGGGCTGACGGTTCAACGCGAACTCGAAGCAGCGCTGTGCGTCCTCGAGAACGCCAAGCACTGCCGCCTGACCGCGAACGGACTACAATCCATCGCTCTCGCGCTGGGCGCGGTTCTGGAGGCGGGCGACCATATCCTGGTTTCTGACAGCATTTACGGCCCGTCGCGGCGCTACTGCACGCGCCGACTATCCGCAATGGGTATTAAAGCGACGCGCTTCAATCCGCTCATTGGCGCAGGCGTAGAAGCGCTGATCAAAGACAATACGCGGGCCATCTTGCTTGAGTCACCGGGGTCGCTCACCTTCGACATCATGGACACGCCGGCGATCACCAAAGTCGCCCAGGCGCACAAACTGGTGACCCTGTTCGACAATACCTGGGGCGCGGGCGCGCTGATCAAGCCGCTCGATCTTGGCGTAGATATCGTCATGCAGGCGCTGACAAAATACCCGGTTGGCCACGCCGATGCGATGGGCGGTGCTGTGCTGACCAATTCCGGGCGCCTGGCCAACAGGATTGCCATGTGCAGCGAAGACTGGGGGATTTCACTCGCCCCGGACGACGCCTACCTCGCCCTGCGCGGATTGCGCAGCCTGAGCACACGACTGAAACAGCATGAAGCGGCTGGCTACGCTGTCGCGCAGTGGTTGGAAAAACGACCCGAAGTGCACGCTGTACTCCACCCCGGCCTTCCCAGTCACCCGGAACACACACTCTGGAAGCGAGACTTTTCGGGGGCGAACGGCCTGTTCGGAGTCATACTCAACGAGACATCGTATGCCGCTCTCGATCGTTTTCTTGAGCAGATGCAACTGTTCGGCATGGGCTTTTCCTGGGGCGGTTATGAGAGCCTTCTCATTCCCTGCGATGATCAACTCAACCGGATCGATGGCGACCGCATTCACGACCGGCCGGGCCCGCTTGTTCGGGTCCATGTCGGGCTGGAAGATCCGGACGACCTGATCGCGGATCTTGATCAGGCCTTCGCCGCAATGAAAGCCTAACGACCCGGGCCGCGGACCTGTCCCTGATGCAAGGCGCAGATCAGCGTGAACAGCCGCCGCGACGTATCGAAATCGACCTTCACTTTGCCTTCCAGGCGCTCAGCGACAAGATCCGAGCCCTCATTGTGGATGCCTCTGCGCGCCATATCGATCGCTTCGATCTGATGCGGGCTGGAGCTACGGATCGCGTCGTAATAGCTCTCGCAGATCATGAAATAGTCGCGGATGACGCCCCTGAAAGGTGTCATGGAAAGCAGGAACATGTGAACCGGGTCGCCGCCTTCAGTGGTCACCTCGAAGACAAGTTTGCGCTCTTGCATGAGCAGTCTCAGCGCGTAAGGCCCGGCATCTTTGCCCTCCACCTCGAAACTGTTTTCCTCGAGCAGATCAAAAATCGCCACGCGCCGCTCATGCTCGGCATCGGGACCAGACGCTGCGAGCGTGTCCTCATCAATATCCACACTGACCAGGCGATTTTCGGCCATTGTCTCTTCGCGTTCTAACCCTTGTTGGTCCGGATCGAGACGGACCGCGCGTGCGCCGGCAAGCCTTCCGCCTCCGCGAGACGTAACGCTGCGGGCGCCAGAGCGGCGAATCCCTCCGGTCCGGCCTTTTGTACACTCATTCTTTTTAGAAAGTCATACAAACCGAGTCCGGAGCTGAATCGTGCGGCGCGGCTGGTCGGCAAAACATGATTGGAGCCGGTCACATAATCGCCCAGCGCCTCAGGCGTATGGTGCCCAAGGAACACGGCCCCGGCATGCTTGATGGCTGGCAATAGCGCTTCTGGTTCCTCGATTGCCAGCTCGAGATGCTCTGCAGCAATCTGATTGGCGATCTCAGCAGCCCGGCTGAGATTTTCCACCAGAATGAACGCACCATGCGTGTCCCAGGCCTGCCGCGCCCGCGCTTCCGTCGAGAGAGATTTCAACTGGCTTTCCACAGCCTTATCCACAGAATTGACCACAGCTTCGCTGTCCGAAATGAGGATCGACTGCGAGCTCGCATCATGCTCGGACTGGCTGAGCAGGTCTGCCGCGATCCAGTCCGGATTTGCACTTTCATCTGCAATTACAAGGATTTCCGAGGGACCAGCTATTGTATCGATGCCGACCTGACCAAACACTTGTCGCTTCGCTTCCGCGACATAAGCATTGCCCGGCCCAACAATCTTGTCCACAGGCTTAAGGCGTCCGGCTCCATAGGCCAGCGCCGCAACCGCCTGCGCCCCGCCTATGGGATAATACTCGTCCACTCCCGCCTTTAGCGCGGCATAGGCAACTGCCGGTGAGAGCTGGCCCTTCGGCGCTGGCGCGACCATGGCGACGCGTTCAACCCCCGCAATCTTGGCCGGGACGGCATTCATCAGGACAGAGCTCGGATAAGAGGCAAGGCCTCCGGGGACATAGACACCGACGCTATCTAGCGCGGTCCAGCGCCAGCCGAGCTGAACACCGGTTTCGTCGACAAATTCCTGATCCGCCGGCCGCTGCTTCTGATGATAGCTCGCAATGCGGTCTGCCGCGAAATCGACCGCCGTCTTGAGGTCATCCGGACAGGCATGCGCCAGCCGATGTAGATCGACATTGTCGGATTGAAGCGTGACCGGATCGAGGACCAGCCCATCAAACTTGGCCGTATAGCGCGCGACGGCCTCGCCACCATTGGCACGAATATCGGCGATGACGTCCCGAACCGTTTCAGCGACATCTTCTACCGCGCCGCGGGGTTCTGCGAGAAAGGCATCAAAATCTTCGTCGAAACCCGGTTTGCGGGCATCAAATGTTCGAGCCATTTTCTAACGTCGTTTCTTGTCATGATCCGGTCGGTGCCGGGTCGTCCATTCGTAAGAGCTATCCAGCAAAGTGACGTCAATCGCTTCAACTTCAAGGGCAAGCTCTCCGTCTCCGGCGAACAAGATGGTCAGCTTCCCGCCTGGCGGCTCCTCCGCCGGATCAAATCTCAGGGATAGAAGAGAGTAGACCATGTCAGGATCGGCTTTACTCACGGCACGCGTTTTGACGCTCAACACCGTATCAAAGGCCAGGATCGATCGTACACGTCCTTGCGGGCCACGCTTATGTTTCGAATCTTCCCATTGGAAGCGGTTAACCTCGAGTGTGAGACGCCGCTTTTTGCGATCAAACTTGATGTTTTCCGCTTTCAGAACAGCATCCTGAACCGCGGAGGAAATCACCTCCAGGTCGCTCGAATCCTCTGCAATCAGTCTTAGTGCCCTGCCCTCAGCCATTTGAGATGCTCTATTCTCCATCGACGCGCTGGATCTCAGCGCCGCAACCACTCAGCTTCTCTTCCAACCGTTCAAAGCCTCTGTCCAGATGGTAGATTCGATTCACTTGCGTTTCGCCTTCTGCAGCAAGCGCTGCGATCACCAGGGAAACCGACGCGCGAAGGTCTGTCGCCATCACCGGCGCGCCGCGCAGCTGCGTCACACCTTTGACGATGGCTTCCTTGCCACGCACCTGAATATCGGCGCCGAGACGAGACAGCTCAGGCGCGTGCATGAACCGGTTTTCGAAGATATTTTCCCGGATCACGCTCGTCCCGTCCGCAATCGACATCAGGGCCATGAACTGCGCCTGCAGGTCGGTCGGGAAGCCCGGATGCGGCTGCGTGTTCACATCGACAGCTTTAAGAGCTGACCCGTTGCGCTGAATACGGATCGTCGCCGCCGCTTCATCCGCGTCAACCGTAACGCCGGCACGTTGCATCGCATCTATCATCGCACCAAGTGCCCCCACCGGCGCGCCCGCCAGCGTCACATCCCCGCCAGCCGCGGCAGCGGCCATGGCATACGTGCCGGCTTCGATTCGATCTGCCATGACTGCGTGCGTTGCGCCTTTTAGCGCTTCGACGCCCTCGATCCTGACGGTCGCCGTCCCGGCACCGGTAATGCCTGCACCCATCGCATTCAGGCAATCGGCAAGATCGGCGATTTCCGGCTCCCGCGCGGCATTCTCCAGAATCGTTGTGCCTTTCGCCAGCGTCGCCGCGAGCATGGCATGCTCGGTGGCGCCGACCGAGACGAATGGAAACACGATCTTGGCGCCTTTCAGACCGTGAATGGCCGCGGCCTTCACATAGCCCGCCTCAACCTTGAGGTCCGCGCCCATCGATTCTAGCGCCTGCAAGTGCAGATCGACAGGCCGTGCGCCAATGGCGCATCCGCCGGGCAGCGAGACCGTGGCATGACCTTCACGCGCCAGCATGGGCCCCAGCACGTTGAAGCTCGCCCGCATTTTCCGCACCTGATCATAGGGCGCGATGGTCGAGGTCAGTTCCGCCGCGTTGAGGCGGCATTCGCTATCGCCCTTCGGCCAGTACACTTCGACACCCAGGCTCGCCAGGAGCTGGCTAAGGAACCTGGTGTCCGCCAGGTTCGGCATATTGGTCAGCGTCAGGGGCTCACGCGTCAGCAAACACGCCGCCATCAATTTCAGCGCCGAGTTCTTTGCGCCAGAGATCGGGATCGTGCCGTTAAGCGTGTGCCCACCCGTGATTTTCAAACTATCCATGGTCTGCAGCTATAGCGTTGCAAACGGCGAACGAAAGGCGCAATTGCGGCGCACCGTCAGCGAAGCGTGGCAGAGAATTGACGTTTTATCGAATATCGATATATTCGGCGCATGACTTCAAGACTCAATCGATTCGAACCCGGCGATGTGATCGCGATTCCGTTTGGAATTGGGCTTTCACACTATGGCCTAGTCACATCTCGCGGCACTGTGATTTCCAATTCAAGCAGGCATGGCGGTGTCGTCGAACAAAGCCTGTCTGAGTTTTCGAAAGGCCGCCGCATTCGCCTTTGCGAGCGGACAGACGCGCTGGACGCCGCCGTTTCTGAAACGCGGGCCCGCCGCGCAAAGGGATCCACATACAGTCTGACGGAAGCCAATTGCGCGCATTTCACGCGCTATTCGCGGCGCCAACGGCCAACGTCGGTTCAGGTGGCATCAGCGACGGTCTCAGCACTGGCAGACATGGTTTTTGGCCCCAAGCGGCGATACTAAACCACTAGCGCTTCTGTTTTTCCTCGGCCGGTTCCGGCGTGGCTTTGCGCGCCGCGGCTTTGCGACGCTTGAGATTATCCCGCAAGGCCGCCCTCAAACGGGCATCGCGTTCGGGCGTTTTCGTCTTGTCAGCCATGATTGCAGTCCAGATCCAGAAACCATCTTTTCATCTGTGCCAGTGTAGGCTAATCCCCGGCAACACAAAAGGCCGCGGTAGCTCAGTGGTAGAGCGCATCATTGGTAATGATGAGGTCGGGAGTTCAATTCTCCCTCGCGGCACCAGATTCCACCTGGAAACTCGAAACCGTTACGCCGCCGCGCTGGGGCGGGCGGAGACCGTTTCGTGCCAGCGCTTGAGGTGGGTCAGTCCCTCATCATAGGGCACGCCGACGAGGCCATTGGCGAAATCGAGGCTGGCCAGCAGGACCGCATCGACCACGGAATAGGCATCCCCGGCGACAAATTCGTTGGTTTCCAGTTGAGCATTCAGGAGCTTGTATCCGATGTGAACCCGGGCGCGATTCTGCTCGGCCGCTTCCGGAATCTGCTTGACCAGGCGTGCCGTGAGCGGATGGCCATGGATCCAGACCAGGCCGACGGGCACCATGAAATTGAGCTCAACCCGGCGGAGCCACATTTCTATCGTCGCCTTCTCGATCGGATTCCGCCCGAACAGAGGCGGGTCTGGATGGACTTCCTCGAAGTAACGGCAGATCGCGACGGATTCGGAGATACAGGTGCCATCATCCAGCTCCAGGACAGGAATGCTGCCAATCGGGTTCTTGTCCAGGAAGTCCGGTGTCTTATGTTCGCGCTTCAGAATGTCGACTTCAACCAGAGGCACGTCCACGCCTTTCTCGGCGAGGAAAATTCGGACCCGCCGCGGGTTGGGTCCGGCTTTGTAATCATAGAGTTTCATTGCGTCAGGCCTCGAGCATGATGACGCTGCCATTGCGGCCATAATCGCTCTCGCCGCGATGGTTGCGGCGGCGATTGGAGAAATAGTCCTCCTCCATGGCGCACGTATCGTGACCCAGATTGTCGACTGAGCTTAAGCCCTCGCGGAGCAGCACCGCCTGGACATAGCCGGTCAGATCAAAGTGGGAGCGATCTTCTCGGCCTGCCTTGAACAGGCGATCCGTCCATTCATGTTCGCCGACAAATGTATCCCGGAATTCCGGTCCGACTTCGTAGCTCGCCTGCTGGATAGCTGGCCCGATGGCCGCCTGGATGTTGTCCCGGGTCGCGCCGATCGCTTCCATGGCTTCAATCGTGGCCTCACAAACACCGCCCAAGGCGCCTTTCCAGCCGGCATGCGCAGCGCCGATCACTATTGCGGCCTCATCTGCGAATAGAACCGGCACGCAATCAGCACTGAGGATGCAGAGCGCGAGGCCTGGGACGTCTGTAACCATGGCGTCTGCCTGGGGCCGTGTGCGCCAGGGCTCGGTCACGGTGACGACCTTGGCCGAGTGGACCTGGAAGCAAGAGAGCAGCTTTTCCGCCCCCATTGCTTCCCGGATCAGATCGCGATTGTCCCGAATGGCCTGGACATCATCATCCGATCCCTGACCAATATTCAGGCTTGCATAAAGGCCCTGGGAGACGCCTCCTTTGCGACCGAAAAAGCCATGGCGAACACCTTCAACCGTCGACAGGTTATGAGCCAGTGCACGCGGCGGAGACGCGGTCATCGTTCACCGCCTTTGGCCGAGTGACAGACGGCCTGAAGCTTGTTGCCATCCGGATCGCGAACATAGGCGCCGTAATAGTTTGGGTGATAATGCGGGCGCAGACCAGGCGCGCCTTCGTCTGAGCCACCATGCGCCAGCGCTGCGGCGTAGAACTCATCAACTGCGCTGCGGGATTTGGCAAGGAACGCGACATGCGTCCCATTTCCCGACGTCGCAGCTTTTCCATCAAAAGCCGGTCCGACAAACAGTTTGGGACCCACAGCCTCGCCCCAGGCGGCACCTTCCGCGCGTTCCATGAACAATGGCAGACCCAGTGCCGCCGTTATCGCTTGATAGAATGCCTTCGCTCTCGGCCAATCATTTGTGCCGAGCGTGATATGACTAAACAAGAACTCACCCCTCTGTAGAATTCTGGAAATGAAACTAGGGTGAGACGGAAATTTGGTCCAGAATTATCGCGGTGCGCGCTTCGCTAATATCCGTTGTAGCGTGCGGCGATGCATATTCAGGCGCCGTGCGGTCTCAGACACATTGTGCCCGCAAAGCTCGTAGACGCGCTGGATGTGCTCCCAGCGTACGCGATCGGCGGACATCGGGTTTTCCGGCGGTTCCGGAAGGCCGTCGCCGCTATTGACCAGCGCGCGTACGATGTCTTCCACGTCTGCAGGCTTGGCGAGATAGTCGACCGCGCCCGCTTTTACCGCCGCCACAGCCGTCGCAATTGCGCCATAGCCGGTCAGAATGACGGCCCGCGCCTCCGGTCGATACCTGTGCAAAACCTCGACCACATCAAGACCCGAGCCATCTTCCAACCGCAAATCCAGGACGGCGAATGCCGGCGGGTTCAGCCGCGCGATATCGCGCGCTTCAGAGACTTTGGAGGTCGCTGATACCAGGAAGCCCCGCTGTGTCAGCGCGCGCGACAGGCGTTGCAGGAACGGGCCATCATCATCCAGCACCAGACACGTCCGATCCTCGACATCTTTCAGGCTCTCATGAAGTTTTACTGTAACGGGAGATTCCATTTCTCGCTCCTTCGCAGCCATTATTCTAGGTTATTTTCCGTATTGTCCAATGGCTGTAATTCAGTTCTAGGCCATACAGCCTGTACGATGGCCCCGTGGCGAGGTGCCGCGCGGTTGCGTGTCGCAATCCGGCCACCGGTCCGTTCGATCAGCGTCTTAGCAATAAAGAAGCCAAGCCCCATATCCCCGCCGCCTAGATGCGCCTCACCGCGTTCCGAAACGTAAGGTTCACCGAGCTTGGGCATCACTTCAGACGCGAAGCCTGGCCCATCATCGCGGATCGTCACGATAAACTGATGCTCGGTCCAGTTGGCGACGACCCGCACTTCTGATTCGGCAAAGCTCACCGCGTTTTCGATGAATGCGCCAAGGGCATGCAGGATTTCCGGACTGCGCCGGATGATCGGAACTTTCGCCTCTCCGTCCTCCATCGCCTCATAAGTGACCTGAACCGCCACGCCGAGCCCCTTATGAGGCGCAGCGGCTTCCTCGACCAGGGCACTCATTGGCATCCGCGCGTGAACCATATCATCGGCTTCGCGGGCGCGTCCGAGACGTTGGAGAATGTCGCGGCATCGTTCGGCCTGTTCAGCCAGGAGCGCGGCATCTTCGCGATGCGGACTGTCGTCCGGCAGCATGGACTGCAGCTCTCGGGATACCAGATGAATTGTGGCGAGCGGTGTTCCCAATTCGTGAGCTGTCATCGCAGACATGGCTCCCAGCGCAGAAAGTCTTTG
Organism: Henriciella sp.; assembly: GCA_041984335.1. Taxonomy (GTDB): domain Bacteria; phylum Pseudomonadota; class Alphaproteobacteria; order Caulobacterales; family Hyphomonadaceae; genus Henriciella. Next base: position 152,125 of record JBHIYI010000006.1, read on the forward strand.
CTCGCGTGACATTACAACAGCCGCGGCGTCCAGCGCACGCACCATTTTCGCTTCGTCCTCGTTTACGCGCTGCGCCGAAAGCGCGAAAAACACAATCCCGATGCAGAGGGCCGCAAAGTGACCGCCTTCAAACAGGGCGGGGAGCGTCAATGCAGTGTCGCCCTGCCAGGGTAAATCAAAAGCGAAGAACGGCATAAGCGCGGCGAGCGCGATCGCAAATCCTGCAATCATAGCCGTGTATTGCCCTCTCAGGCTCGACGCCGCCACGGTTACCGGCGCGATCAGGAATAATAGAAACGGGTTCGACAATCCGCCGGTCAGACTGATCAAAAGCGCGAGTTGCAGCACGTCGAAAGCCAGCTGCAAGGCTGCTTCCCAACCGCGCAGGAGCTGCGGCCCTGCTGCGGCGAAGGACAAGAAGACATTCAACCAGGCCGAAGCAGCAATGACGGAGAGGCACATTGCGAGCGGCAACTCAAAACCGAGGCCGAAATAAACGAACAGGACGGCGAAGGATTGCCCGGCAACCGCGAGCCATCGCAGCGTCATCAATGTTCCGAGACGCGTCCGGCCCTGGGCAGCGCCGACATTGCTCAACCCCTCGGGGAGGAGACTGATCAGCCCCTCATCCATGGCGGCGCGCGTGTCGTTCAAATCTTCCAATTCCGCTCTCCTGCTGCGGCAACAGAGCCCCTTATCATACTCTGAGATCGTGCGCATATCGCGGTCATGAAACTCATTCAATCAATTCCACTCAGCCTCGCAGGCCTCGCACTCGCCGCCTGCGGCCCCTCGACATCAGCGCCCTCAGCTGGCGGGGCGCAGGCCGGATGCATGACCCGCGCCTATGAAACGATTGGCGGCCCGATCAGTCTCGTATCGCACACAGGCGAACGCGTAACCGAGGAAACGTTTAAAGGTAAGCCAACGCTGATCTATTTCGGCTTTACCTATTGCCCGGATTTCTGCCCATCGACGCTTGTTGCGCTCAAAAATGCGTATGAGCGATTGCCCTCTGGCATAGATGCCCCGCAAACCCTGCTCATCACCATCGATCCGGAGCGCGATACGCCGGAAGCCTTGGCTGACTATGTCTCCAATGCCGCCTTTCCGGACAATTTGATCGGTCTGACAGGCACAGAGGAAGAGATTGCGGCCGCGGCCGAGGCCTTCATCGTGCAGTACGAGCGAATCGAAACGCCTGACAGCCTCGCAGAATATACGATGGACCATACGCTCCTGCTCTATCTCATGGACGAGAACTGGCAGCTGAAGACGTTTTTCTCTGAAGTTGAATCCGACCCCGATTATGTCGCGCAGTGCCTTGCCCAGCACATCGGCTAGACCTGTTCCTCGACGTCGCTTTCCTCAACCCGCGTGCCGGCGAGATAAGACGTGACAATTGCGGCAGCCGCCGCTCCGGAATTCACCCCGAGTTTGATGTAGGCGCGGCGCCGGAATGTGTCCGCCGTCGCGGGCGAGACACCCATTCTTGCAGCAATCTCCTGTTTGGTCCGGCCCGCTGCAATGTGCACCACAAGCTCGGTTTCACGGCTCGAAAGGCCGAAATGCGCGCGCGCCTGCTCGCACGTACGATGCGAGGCAAGCGCAAACTTGCCGATCCGGAAACAACCCGTTCCGGGGGGCTGCTGGATATCGATTTTCAAATCTGTCATGCGCGGCGGGGTACGCCGTTAACCCTCTAAAACAAGCAGAATAGACAGTAATTGGCTGTCATCGACTGTATTTGTCCCGGGATCTAGTGACGACTTCACGACGCGCATCAGGCGAGCGATGGCGCGCCAGATGCGCGAGAATCGGGCTTCTGATCCCGCCGCCATGAGCGACTGAATGACAGAAAAGTACCCGGCAATTGCTCAATCCGCGCGCCCGCCCGGACTTTGAACCTGGAGAGCCCGTCGGAGACGTCAGCGCGGCCAAGGTCAAGCTGCTGCACCCGCTGTTTCTGCAGATCTGTCATTATCGACCACAAGATGAGGTTGTGCGCATTCATCTGGCGCCCCGTATCTGTGGTGATGCCGGACTGATAGGTCGCCATCAGGCCGTGTTTGAGCACCAGCATGGCCGCAACCGGCTGTGCTTCCAGCATCGCGGTATAGAGCCGGGCCTGCCCTTTGTTTGCCGCCGCGTAGGCAAGAATGAATTCAGGCGGATGAGACCGGTATTTCCGCGCTTTTTGCTGCGCCTGTTCCGCGGCGAAAAACCACTTATGTTTGTGCGGGTCGATCGCCTGGTTGATCACGCGCAGTGGTGATTTTTCGGCTTTTTTCAGCTGGTTGCGCCAGTTCTGATGCAGTCGCGACCGCATCTCTTCAGGCGTCTTCAGATCGACCATTGCCAGGCGGGCTCCGGCCACAAGCTTGATCCCCGGTGCACGAGCGCCCTCAGGAGCATTGACGGCCAGAGGTCCCCCGATTTCAGCGCGGATTCGCTTCAATATGTCAGTATTTGGGGTCCCGGCGCTCCAGACCGGGCCCCGAGAAACCAGGTTTATCGAACCAATCAGAGGCATCTTACGCGATTGAACGAGGCAAGTTGCACCCTCGTCTTCAAAACGCGCGACCGGGATACCGAGCAGGCTGCAGGTTCGTTCGAACGCCTCGGATTGCGGTAATGGAAGGATAAATTCGGTCACAGAACCCACCTGCGGTTGAATCGCTTCACAATTGGTTAAGGTCTTTCACCCTCCAATAAGCGCCTGATCTCACGAACGAATCTCGCCTCGGGAATGTGCCTGGTGCGCGAGTTAGGTTGGCTTTACCAATCCAGCAATCTATGCTGCACTGCACCAAAGACGGGAACAGAACAGAATGTTGTACACGCTGGTAGAAATGAATCGTGCGGCCCTAGCGCCGATGCGCCTACTGGCGAAGGGCACCATGCAGGGTCTGGACCACCCACTCAACCCGTTTCGGAACACCGCCTTCGGACGCGCCACGCATGCGACGAGCAGCGTTTTCGAACGCGCCACGCGCTATTATGGCAAACCAGAATGGCAAATCCCGCATACCGAGATTGACGGCAAGATCTGCCCCGTGACGCCGGTCACGACCTGGTCGACGAACTGGTGCAATCTGATCCACTTCGATACCGAAGGCGCCCCTGCCGGCCGGCCGAAACTGCTGATCTGCGCGCCGCTTTCGGGACACTTCGCGACGCTGCTGCGCGGAACCGTCGAAGCCTTCCTGCCGACGCATGAGGTCTACATCACAGACTGGACGGACGCGAAAATGGCGCCGGTCTGGTACGGGCGTTTCGATCTCGACGATTATATCGATCATGTCCGCTGGGCCCTTCAGCATATTGGCGGCGGCGCGCATGTGGTCGCCGTGTGTCAGCCTGGCCCCCCTGTCCTCGCCGCGATTGCCATGATGTCGGAAGATGGCGACGCAGCGCTGCCATCAAGCATGACCTATATGGGGTCCCCCATCGACGCGCGAAAATCTCCAACGGTGCCAAACCTGCTGGCCGAAGAACGCAGTTTTGAATGGTTCCGCGAGAAGATGATCTACACGGTGCCCGTGCCCTGGCCGGGCATGATGCGGCGCGTTTATCCGGGCTTTGTCCAACTCACCAGCTTCATGCACATGAACTGGGATCGACACGTGGATGCCCAGGCTCGCTTCTTTGACCATCTGGTCGAAGGCGACGAAGACAGCGCCGAGAAACACCGCGCTTTCTATGATGAATACCTTGCCGTCCTGGATTTGACCGAGGAATTCTATCTTCAGACCATTCGCCGCGTCTTCCGGGAACACCGTCTCGCCCGCGGCAAGTTTAAGTATCGCGGGGAGCGTCTCGTCGATCCGAGCAAGATCACCGAAGTCGGCCTGATGACGGTCGAGGGTGAGAAAGACGACATTTCGGGCATTGGTCAGACGCAAGCTGCGCATGATTTATGCACCGGCCTGCCCGACAAGATGCAGACCGACTATATTCAGCCGGGCGTTGGCCATTATGGCGTATTCAATGGTCGCCGCTTCGAAGCTGAAATCGTCCCCCGCATCAATGCGTTCCAGGCGAAGATCGATAAACGCCGGCGCTAACCCGCTGTTTCTGTGCGGTTTTTGCTGAGCACATAAATTACCGCCCCGATCCCGATCAATAGCGCACTGACGGCAACTTCCTGAGGCCGTTCGACTGCCACATAGACGAGCGTCCAGACGGTCAGCACGAGATAGATGATCGGAATGACAGGAAAGAACGGCACTTTGAACGGCCGTGCCAGCTCTGGCTCTCGCTGACGCAAGACGAATAGCCCGGCCACCGCCAGCAAGCTGTTCAGCGCCAGGGTGAAACCGGCAAAAACCAGCACCTGATCAAATGTGGCCGTCAGCACAAACAGGAGCGCCAGCCCGGACTGCACCAACACCGCGGTCGTGGGCATGCCATCTGAATTTGTCCTGGACAGGAATCGAAAGGCTTTGATGTCCTGCCCCACCATTTGCAGTACGCGCGGCCCGGCAATGGTCATCGCCGACACGGTGGAAATCAATAAGACGCCCAGAACACCGCCGGTGAACAAGGCGCCGGTCTGACCAAACACATGGCGCGCCGCGATAACGCCGACTTCAACTTCCCCGACCATCTTCTCCATCGGCGTGGTCAGCAGGAAGACCGCGTTCAACAGGATGTAGAGCAGCATCACGCCGAAAGCGCCCGCAAACAGGACGCGCGGCAAGCTGTGCTGCGGGTGCTCCAACTCATCGGTCAGGTAAGTCGCGACATTCCAGCCGGTATAAGCATAACTGACATAGATCAGCGACACCGCGAAGGCGCTCGAGGTCAGCGCCGCGGCGTCTCCTGAGCGCGGGAGAAGCGAAACCGGCTGGTACTCGGCGACGAGGGCAAGGCCGGCGATGCTAATCCCCAGAATCACAATCACCTTGATTGCGGTGAACAAGGTCTGGAACGTACTGCTGGTTGTGCGTTTTCGCGTATGGATGAGGGTCAAGGCAAGGATCAGCCCAACGGCGAGGCCGCGTTCCAACCAATTTCGGGTTTGGTCTGACGCTTCAGGCAGAAGAGAGGACGTTGTGTAAGCGCCAAACGTCATCGCCGCGAGCGCGACCGGCGCAGAAAAACCGATCGTCGACGACACCCAGCCTGAGATAAAACCCGCCGACGGATGATAGATCCGGCCCAGAAAATTATACTCACCACCAGAGCGCGGCAAAGCGGCGCCGAGCTCAGCATAGGAAAGTGCGCCACAAACAGCGATCACACCGCCAACCACCCAGAGCATGATCAACGCAAACCCGCTCTGCAACGTGACCAGCTGAAACCCAAGACTGGTGAACACGCCGGTGCCAACCATATTGGCGATGACGATTGCGAGCGCCGTGCCCGGTGTGAAGTAGGATTTCATGGACATGGCATATCTGCGCGAAATTGGATGTGTCCAGTCTGATCGGTCGCTACGGGCGAAATAAAGTGGTGCATCCGCAATCGAAGCGATCCGATCACCGCCTGCCCCCTACCCACAGCTCCGACTCGCGGCTAATACTCGTGCCTCATCAAAGGATACGAGCCATGCCAAGCGCGCCGATCAATTCTGACTCTCATCTCTACCTGATCGATGCGAGCGCCTATATTTTCAGAGCGTATCATGCATTACCGCCCCTGACGCGGGCCTCAGATGGTCTGCCGGTCGGGGCGGTCTCGGGCTTTTGCAATATGCTGTGGAAGCTGCTTGAGGACCTCAAGGGCGACGAACGCCCGACGCACTTTGCCTGCGTCTTTGATAAGTCGTCCTATACGTTCCGAAACGATATGTTTCCCGAGTACAAGGCGAACCGCTCAGAGCCGCCTGAGGATTTGCGTCCGCAATTCCCGCTGGTCCGTGAGGCCGCCATTGCCTTCCACACGCATGCGCTGGAAATGGAAGGCTTTGAGGCAGACGATCTGATGGCGACTTATGCGCGCCTGGCGGAGGCCAAAGGCGCCCGTGTCACGATCGTGTCTTCGGACAAGGACCTGATGCAGCTCGTCACTGACAAGATCTCCATGCTCGACACGATGAAGAACAAGCATATCGGTCATGATGAAGTGGTTGAGAAATTCGGTGTCGGACCCGATAAAGTGATTGATATTCAATCCCTTGCAGGCGATAGCGTGGACAATATTCCAGGTGCCCCGGGCATTGGCGTCAAGACTGCGGCGACGCTGATCACGGAATATGGCGACCTCGATACATTGCTCGCCCGGGCTGAAGAGATCAAACAGCCCAAACGCCGTCAGACATTAATCGATCACGCGGACCAGATCCGCCTGTCACGGGACCTCGTGACCCTGAAGACCGATGTTCCTGTTGAGATCCCGATGGAAGATCTCGCGGTTGCAGATCCGGATCCCAAAACGCTGCTCGATTTCCTCGAGAAGATGGAATTCCGGACGATCACGCGCCGTGTGCGCGAGACATTTGAACTGGAAGGCACACTGGACGAAGCCACCGAGGACGAACCCGTCCAGATCGATCGCAGCGCCTATAGCTGCATTCGCGACTTCGATGCCCTCGAAGACTGGATTTCGCGCGCGACGCTGCAAGGCTATGTCGCTGTTGATACCGAGACGGATGCACTCGACGCCCACGAAGCCGGCCTGGTCGGCGTCTCTCTGGCACTCAGCGCGGGCGAGGCTTGCTACATTCCGCTCGCGCATGTTGATCCGGATACGGATCCCGACGCGCCGAGTGATGACATGTTCGGGATCGACCCACCGCGCCAGATCAACAAGGACAAGGCCCTCGAAGCGCTCAAGACGCTGCTGGAAGATGATGCGGTTCTTAAGATTGGCCACAATCTAAAATATGACGTCTCCGTTCTGGCGCGACACGGCATCCGCATGGACCCGATTGATGACACGATGTTGCTGAGTTTTGTGATGCATGCCGGTATGCATAATCACGGCATGGACGAGCTGTCGGAGCGCTATTTCCATCACACGCCACTCTCCTTCAAGGATGTTTGCGGGACCGGCAAGAAACAGATCAGTTTTGATCGCGTCCCTCTCGACAAGGCGACGGAATATGCCGCCGAAGACGCGGACATCACGCTGCGGCTATGGCTGGAAGGAAAGCGACGGCTACACAGCGAACACGTCACTACTGTCTATGAAACGCTGGAGCGACCGCTGGTCCATGTCCTTACGGATATGGAAGCGCACGGCATCAAGGTTGACCGCGATCACCTATCGCGGCTGTCCGCGGACTTTAGCCAATCCATGGCGCGGCATGAGGCGGAAGCCTATGAGCTGGCTGGGCGCGAATTTAACCTTGGCAGTCCGAAACAGTTGGGCGAAATCCTGTTTGATGAAATGGGCCTGGAAGGCGGCAAGAAAACCAAAACTGGCGCCTGGCAGACGGGGGCTGACATCCTCGAAGACCTCGCCGCCGAAGGTCACGACCTGCCCCGTGCGGTGATCAACTGGCGAACGGTTTCGAAGCTCCGCTCTACCTATACCGAGACGCTGCAACAGCAGATCAGCCCGCGCACGGGCCGAGTACACACCAATTACGGCATGACCGGCGCCCAGACCGGACGTCTCTCGTCAAATGATCCGAACCTGCAGAATATTCCAATCCGGACAGAAGAAGGACGTAAGATCCGCGAAGCCTTCATTCCCGAAACAGGCAACGTGCTGATCAGCGCCGACTATAGCCAGATCGAGCTGCGCCTGCTGGCGCATATTGCCGGGATCGACGCTCTCAAGGACGCCTTCAATCAAGGCCTCGACATTCACGCGATGACAGCGAGCGAGATGTTTGACACGCCGATCGAGGGGATGGATCCGATGATCCGACGGCGGGCCAAGGCGATCAATTTTGGCATCATCTATGGCATCTCGGCCTTTGGCCTGGCGCGCCAGCTCTCCATCCCGCGCGATGAGGCCTCCGCCTATATCAAGACCTATTTCAAGCGCTTCCCGGGCATCAAAGCCTATATGGACGAAACCAAGAAATATGCGGCCGAACATGAGCGCGTCGAGACAATATTCGGCCGTGTGCTGCACCTGAAAGGCATCAAGGCCAAAGGTCCGCAACGCGGTTTCGCCGAGCGGCAGGCCATCAACGCGCCGATCCAGGGGTCTGCGGCCGACATCATCAAACGCGCCATGGTGCATATGCCGCCTGCGCTCGAAAAAGCAGGCCTCAACGCCAAGATGCTGTTGCAAGTGCATGACGAATTGATCTTCGAGGCACCGGAAGCCGAGGCCGAGAAAACCATCGAAGTGGTGCGCGGAATAATGGAGAAAGCGCCGCTCCCCGCGCTCAGTCTCAGCGTACCATTGGTGGTGGAAGCCGATACTGGAAAGAACTGGGCTGAAGCACACTAAGCCGTAGATAAGGCTCAGCCTTTGCTCCCTACTGCCCCCACTGTGCTTCCACCCGATTCTGCATGATCAACTGATAGACAGCGGCCACCATCGCAAAATCGACTTTTGACGGCTTGGTCGGACGCAATCCGGTTGGCAAACATTCTGCGGGCGCATCATCGCGATACCATTCGGCGGCGAATTCGTAGCGCATGATCGATTGCGGGTCGAAATCGACGACGGCCAGGTCTTTGGTTTTCTTCAATTGCTGCAGATTGTGCTGTGCATCCTCGCGAGACCAGTAATTCGGGGCGTGCTGAAGCTGCGTCAGGACTCCGGGTCGGCGACCCTCTACATCCGGGATTGCGCGATCATCCTCATCCAGGACGAGTTGGTAGCCCTCATCATCCTCGAGTCGCAGCGCGTCGCCACATTCGCTGGTCGGATGCTGATGCTCATGCAACAGGCCCAGCGCATGACCGAACTCGTGATAGACTGTTCCGCGCCAGTTTTTTGGCATAGGCGCATAGCCATGCAATCCCTCTAGATTCATCGAAGCCGCCCCGGGCGGCGCGATCCAGGGTTGCGTCGCATCCGTCCCGATCATCGACCAGAATCCCTGGCCGTCCTCAAACCCGATGCGGATATCGGCGGCATATTGCTGATCCTCATAAGACCAGGTGTGGAATCTGAAACCCTCCGGCGTCTCATATCCAAAATCGAAATTCAGCGCCCCGTCGAGGTCATATGGATCGTAGAACCGGCGCGGCCGCTCAATTGGATCGGTGAGCGCATTGGTTTGATCAGCCCAATCTTGCGCAATTCGCTTGATTTCGTGGCGTACAGCTGGAGAACCGCCATTAAAGGCGACCCGAATGGGTCTGAGGAAGGCATTTTGGAATACGCGATCCGTGGATACCGGCGCAGCAGGCGGCGGCGGGACGGGTTGTGGAATGCACATCGTGCGCCCCAACTCGTCTTCCTGTGGAAACACCCAGAATGGACCATATCCAATTTCAGGACACGTCTCCCCTTCGGCTTCATACGGTGGATGTGCGAGACACTGCTCCAGCATCCAGTCAGCCTCCGCCTTAATACTGGCATTCATCTCACTGTATTCGCGCAGCGTGCTGCGTTCCTGAATCGCCTTTGGGCTGAACTCCCCCTTCATGCCTTCCACCAGAGCCGGATCCAGATATTCGTCTGACTCCACGATGGGCACATCCTCCAGCGCTGCTTCGCCTGATCGACCGGCATAGAGACTGTCAGGGCGCTCAGGCTCCGTCAGATCACCCTCAACCGGCCAAAGCGCCATGAGTTCATATTTGTGTCGCGTATGACACTCTTCAGCCCATTCAGTCAGGTAAGCGGGCTGATCGAGGTCGACCTCTGCATCCGGTACCACATCCGTGGAGCATCCAGCCAAGCCTATTGCGAACGCCAATCCAACGCGCCCTGCCGACCATTTCATCATCACCCGTCCCCATCTGTCGTTCTAATTGGTGTCGCCGAAGCGTCCACCGAGAGGAAATGTTAGACAAATCGGGGCAACGCGCCAAGTTTCTTGTCGTGCTTTCCGGCGCGAAGTGCGGCGTTTATTGAACGCAAATGCATCGGAATGAGCTGGCGACCCCTGCAGGATTCGAACCTGCGACCGTCCGATTAGAAGTCGGGTGCTCTATCCAACTGAGCTAAGGGGCCTTCAGAGCGCCTGCCTTAATCCGAAACCTCACAGATTAAAAGTGAGCAATTGTGTTCTCGCCTGCATCCAATCGCGTGTTTCACGCCCTCTAAGGATCAACCCTCGACGGAAAACGGGTCTGTTAACGTTAAACCTTCGTCAGGAACGCATTTGAAAGTCCGTCTGCCCGGACCGAGTCTGTTAATCTGCTCGAGTCACTATCGGGATACGGATGTGGGAGGACGGCATGCGGCAGGACACGCTCAGGACATTGATGACAAGCGCGGCGCTCGCGCTGATGCTGGGTGTTTCGGCCTGCGGCGGCAGCGGCGGGGGCGGAACCGTGCCGAATGGCGGCGTGGGATCGTCTCCCCCGCCTCCGCCTTCTCCCCCGCCGCCACCGCCGCCGCCATCCAGCGATGCCTTTTCGACCGCTGAATCGACCTCCGAATTCCTCAACCAGGCGACGTTTGGCGCGACTTTGTCAGAAATCAATGCGCTCACAGGGACAGCGCCATCAGACTGGATCCTGGCGGAGTTCAACAAAGCGCCAAGCCTCAACCTCGCCTATGTCCTGGCAGAAATATCAGAGCCGGATGCGCGCGATGTGAATGGCGAGCTGACCTATGAGAAGCGGCAGACCCCGACTTTCTCGTTCTGGGTCAATGCAATTGAAGGCGACGACCAACTCCGGCAACGCATGGCCTTCGCGTTGTCCCAGATCCTGGTCATCTCGCATTCGGAGGGGAATTTCCTGTTCCAGGTTCCGAATACGGTGGCCCATTATCAGGACATTCTGGTCCGCAACGCGTTCGGCAATTATCGCGACCTGCTGGAAGAGGTCACCTATTCCCCGGCCATGGGTGAATATCTGACCTATCTGCAAAACATTAAAGGCGATCCGGCAACCGGCCGCATGCCGGACGAAAATTATGCCCGCGAGGTGATGCAACTCTTCACGATTGGGCTTGTGGAACTCGAACAGGACGGCGACATCGTCACGCAAAATGGTGTGCCTGTAGAAGTCTACGACAATACCGACGTCACAGGCCTCGCCCGGGTGTTCACGGGTTTGAGCCTGAAAGGCGGCGAATTCTTCTTCGACTTCCGCACCTTGCCACCGGATGCTTTGCACGCGCCGATGGAAACCTACCCGGAATGGCATTCAGATCTGGAGAAGACTTTCCTCGGCACGACCATTCCCGCAGGCACAGGCCCGGATCAGAGCATCGACCTGGCGCTGGATGCCCTCGTCGATCATCCGAACACGCCGCCCTTTCTGGCGCGCCAGCTCATCCAACGTTTCGTGACCAGCCACCCGGAACCTGACTATATCCAGCGTGTGGCAGACGCTTTTGCGAGCGGGCAATATGTTCTGCCGAATGGCACCACCGTCGGCGACGGGCGGCGCGGCGACCTGTCCGCGACCATCGCCGCGGTGCTGTTTGACCCCGATGCGCGGGACGTCAGCAATCGAAATGATGATAGTTTTGGAAAGATCCGTGAGCCGGTCCTGCGTTTCATTCATTGGGCCCGCGCCTTTGACGCTGGCACGGTAACGCCTGAGCACACATTCCCGCTTTGGAACACTTCGTTTGGTGGTGGCCTGGCGCAAGCACCCTACAAGTCTCCGTCCGTATTCAACTTTTATCGGCCCGGCTATGTCGCACCGGGCACCGAAACCGGCGCAGCAGGCCTGACCATGCCGGAGTTGCAATTGGTGAATGCCAACTCGGTCTCCAATTATGCGAACTTCATGACCTATTTCGTGTTTGCATTTGCTGCGAACAATACCGGCCAGCCAGAAGCAACGAGCTTCATTCCGGACTATAGCGACGAGCTGGCGCTGGCGGACGATCCTGTCGCCCTAATCGATCATCTGGACGTACTGCTCGCCTATGGCCGCACGAGTGAGGAAACCAAGGCCACGATTGCCACTTTCCTGAATGATATTCCACTCGAGAACCCCAGTGATCCGAACTATGACGGCCCCTTTTTGCGCGCAGCGCTGGCTGTCCTGATGATGATGACGTCGCCCGACTACACGGTGCAACGCTAGGAGGAAGATAAGCCATGAAGCACACTCGCAGACACTTCCTCACGGGCGCCAGCGCGCTGAGCGCCGCAACGCTGACGGGGCTTGGCAGTTCTCTGTCCGCCTTCCAGGCGAGCGCCGCTGAAACATCCGGTTACAAGGCGCTTGTCTGTGTCTTTTTCCTCGGCGGGCTCGACGGTCATGACACGGTCCTGCCTTACGATCAGGCCTCTTATGACCGCTATGCCGAGATCCGCGCGCCATTGCTTGGCCTGTACGACAATATGCAGGGCGGCTCGACCCGCGCGCGCGATCGCCTCTTGCCGCTCAATCCTAGCAATGCCGCCAGTTTTGGCACACGCCAGTTCGCGTTGCCTGAAGAGCTCTCGGGGATAAAAGGCCTGTTCGACGCGGGCAACGCGGCCATCGTTGGAAATGTCGGCCCGCTCATACAGCCGCTGACCCGGACCGAGTTTCTCAATGAGACAGCGCCGCAGCCCAAACGCCTGTTTTCCCACAATGACCAGCAATCGACCTGGATGTCCAGCCAGCCCGAGGGCGCGCAATTTGGCTGGGGCGGCCTGTTTGCCGACGCGGCCCTGGCGGCCGGCGCGAATAATGGCAGCGCCGACTTTTCGACGATTACCAGCCTAGGAAACGAGCTTTTCCTGACAGGGTCGCAAGCGCGTCCGTATCAGGTCGGCCTGAACGGCGCGCCCGAGATCGATGCACTCAATTTCTTTGAAGGCAATCGCGGCACACCTGAAGGCGACGCGATCTATCAGAAGCTCCGCGACCATTTCGAAGCGATGGATTTTACCTCCACAAATCTCATTGATCGTGATGTGTCCAATGCGATGCGAACCGCATTGACCACCAACGAGACCTTCAATCAGGCGTTTGCATCCATCCAGCCCTTCGCGACGGCGTTTCCGAGCAGTTTTCTCGGCCAGCAACTGCAAGCCGTCGCCAACACGATCGCGATCCGAGACTCTCTATTGATCAATCGCCAGGTCTTTTTTGTCGCGATTGGCGGGTTCGATACGCATTCCAATCAAGCCAATGATTTGCCGAGCCTTCAGACCGAAATCGATCAGGGCATTGTGGCATTCTATCAGGCGATGCAGGAAATCGGGCTCGCGGCTGACGTCACGCTGTTCACCGCGTCAGACTTCGGGCGCACGCTCGCGATCAATGGCGACGGCACAGATCATGGTTGGGGCAGCCATCATTTTGTCATTGGAGATGCTGTACAGGGCGGGCAGATTTTTGGCGACATGCCGCCTTATGATTTCGACCATGACCAGGACGCTGGCAGTGGCCGTTTGATCCCGACAACTTCTGTCGAACAATTCGCAGAACCGCTCGGTCGCTGGTTTGGTTTGAATGATTCAGAAATTGCCGCTGCCCTGCCCAATTTGAGCAACTTTGGCGCCGGCCCGGCTTTCGTTTAGTGGGTCCAGGGCTGTTTACGGTCGGCTGAGAAATTCTCGGAATAGGATTTCACCAGACGCTTGGTTTCGCGTGGCTCCTCGACCGAGAAGATCAGGCCTTCACGCTTGGCATAGGCAATCGCCTGTTCGCGGCTGTCAAAGTGCAGGCGAACCTGGCCGGTCATGTCGTCTATGCTGGTCCAGCCCATAACGGGATCAGAAACCCGTTTGGCGCTGGACACGAATTCGAGGACCCAATCTTTGGTCTTGGCGCGACCGGATTGCATGGCGGTCTTGGCAGGCTTGTAGATACGAGCGTCCATTTGAGACCGGTCCTTCTGAAGAAACTGGTCGGAGCGATAGGATTCGAACCTACGACCCTCTGGTCCCAAACCAGATGCGCTACCAGGCTGCGCCACGCTCCGGCCTCCCGGTATACTGTCGGTTTTCTGGGTTTCAACCCTGTTTTTGCGGTCTGCGCAGTGTCCGGAATGTCGCATCTGCGCGAGCAGCGAGTTTGGTACCATTGATCATCAGATCTGCCGTGACCTGTACCAGATCATGCGCGTGACTGATCACGCGGGGATGCGCCTCCAGCCAGGCATGCAACCGGACCGTCTCATAGAAATGCAAGGTCAGTTTTAGCGTGACCGACGCGCGCTTTGTAACCCCATACACCGCCACTGCGAGCGAGCGATCCGAAAACGCGCTAGCCATGCCGCCATGCAGGAAGCCCATGGAATTGCAATGCCGATCAAGGACGAACAATCCGCTGCGCAGATCGTCCGGATCACGCGCTTCGTAAACCGGGCCATTGTGATTGGAAAACGCCCCGCGAGAGCGCGACAGCACAAACCCCTCCGGCACGATCAGGTGCGCAGGCAGGTCTTCTTCTCGCATGTGGGACTATTCGGCCGAGGCTTCGACGTTTCCGAATATCGGATGCTGAACGGTGTCCCCCGGCTGGATGCCGAGCTCAGCGGCGAGGCCGCCATTCAGCTCCAGCACTGCCTTTACGGGCACGCCGGGCGAAATGGTGCGCAACGAACCCGGCACTGTATTGCGGGCGATCATTTCAATACTGCCATCAGACGCAATGAACAGCATATCCAGCGGGATCAGCGTGTTCTTCATATACATTGCCGGCTCACGGGGCGGCGTAAAATCGAACAACATACCCTTGTCCGCGTCCATGCTCTCGCGCTCCATCAGGCCGAAGCTGATTTCATCCGGATCATTTGCAACTTCGACAGTGAATGCATGGGTTGCATCAGTGCTCGCAATGCTGAGCGGCGTTACCTCCATCGGGTCGGCGGCAGCGCCAAAAGCGAGAGCAGCTGAGATCAGGGCGAAGGCGGAGATATGAAGCAGTTTCATACCCGACTCTCTAACCTTGCCGACGGAGTGCGGCAAGCGAGACGCGCACCGTCGCTCTACTTTTTGATAAAGAGAACGTTTTCGCCTTTTTGGCCCGTGCCGGTGACGATATCGATTTCCATCCCGGTCTCGAGCGTATCCAGCCCGGCTTTGCGCATCACGGAGATATGGACGAAGATATCCGCCGGATCGCCTGCCCTGTTGACGAAGCCAAAGCCCTGCGCGGCGTTGAACCATTTCACGACGGCGCGCTCATAAACCATGGCCTCGCCGCGATCACGCAATACGGCAGTCTTCGGTCGATCCATCTCGATAATGTTCAGGACCTGCCAGCCGCGCTCACGCTCGACGATATCGCAGACGATACGGCCCCCTTCATCTGCGGAGTTCTCACCATAGGCGCGCAGACAGGAGACGTGCAGCATGACATCCTGGTTGAGGACGATGCCCTCAACCGACTCGGGAACCACAAACCCGTATCCCTTGACCGTATCAAACCATTTGATGCGACCAATCAGGCGTACACCCGATTCTGCACTCACCTTAGAAACCTGTTCAGCCGTCTCACTCATGGGCCCACCCCCAATTAACCAAATTGTTAGACTCCAGAGCCAGCGCTGTCACGCGAGTTTCCTCAGACAACGCACATAAATTCAATCTGTCGTGGTAAAAGTGGCACTCCCTAGGGGAATCGAACCCCTCTTTCCAGGTTGAAAACCTGGCGTCCTAACCGATAGACGAAGGGAGCGCTCTGTTGGAGAGCCGGATATATATAAACGTTTTTCGGCTTGCAACCTTCTTTGACGTCCGAGATGCGATTTTTGCAGTTTGACCGAGGCCAGACTGGGATTTTCCTGTCCACGCGTCCCTTGCCTTCTCGGGCGACAGCCTCGAAACTGCAGAAATGGATATTGATCTGACCAATTCAGAGCTCTCCCCTGCGCGAATGAGCGACTGGAAAACGGTCGCCGATATTACCGGCGAAGCCTTCGCCGAGGACCCGGTCAATCAATGGGTGTTCGGCAAGCGAAACTCTATCCGCTCGATGTTTCGGGTTATGGCGCGGGAAATGTATATGCCGCAAGGGCTCTGCTATCTGCACCCGGCGGGCGGTGCGACAATGTGGATGCCGCCTGGCGTCGAGGCTGCGCCGAGCCAGCTCGGACTCTTCAAGTTCGCCCTCGGCCAGTTGCGCCATGGCACGCCCGGCGCAATCAAGCGCGGTATGGCGCTGTCAGATCAGATGCAGGCCTGGCATCCGAAAGATCCGCATATGTATCTGTTCACGATTGGCACGACCCAGGCTGCGCGCGGTAAAGGCGTCGGCAAGAGCCTGCTCGCCCCTGTTCTGAGCGCCTGCGACGCGGCGGGTCTGCCCGTCTATCTGGAAAACTCGAACCCGGCCAATAGCGGCTTCTATGCCGCACACGGCTTTGAGCGGATGGGCGTGTTCGAGATTGGCGGCGAAGGCACGCCAATCATGGAACCGATGTGGCGGGCGGCGAAAACTACCCCCGGCTGAGTGAATAGTTGGGCGCTTCGCGGGTCATCTGGACGTCATGTACATGGCTTTCATTGAGCCCGGCGCCGGTGATCTGAACGAATTGCGCTTTTGCGTGAAGGTCAGCCATTGTGGCCGCGCCGACATAGCCCATGGCCGCCCGCAGGCCGCCGACCATCTGGTGAACGATCGGACCAATTGGGCCTTTGAATGGGACCTGACCTTCAATCCCCTCAGGCACCAGCTTGTCGCTGGCGGCATCTTTCTGGAAGTAACGGTCGGCTGAACCACGCGCCATCGCGCCGAGGCTGCCCATGCCGCGATAGGCTTTGTAAGAGCGGCCTTGATAGAGGAAGACTTCGCCCGGGGCTTCTTCGGTGCCTGCGAACATGGACCCCATCATTGCCGTTGAAGCTCCCGCTGCGAGGGCTTTAGCGAAATCGCCGGAAAACTTGATCCCGCCATCTGCAATCACAGGCGTACCCGTTGCCTGCGCAGCCTTGGCGCAGTCTTCAATCGCTGTGAGCTGCGGGACGCCAACGCCCGCCACGATGCGGGTGGTGCAGATCGAGCCGGGACCAATCCCGACTTTTACGGCATCTGCGCCAGCATCGATCAGGGCCTTCGTCGCCTCTGCGGTGGCAACATTGCCTGCGATGATCTGAACCGCGTTCGAGATTTTCTTGGCGCGTGTCACCGCCTCACCAACGGCTTTGGAGTGACCGTGCGCGGTATCAATAATGACTGCATCAACGCCCGCGTCGATCAGGGCAGCCGTGCGTTCGAACCCGGCATCACCAACGGTCGACGCTGCCGCCACCCGCAATCGCCCGCCAGCATCCTTTGCCGCATTCGGATTGACCGCCGCCTTGTCCATGTCCTTGACCGTCAGCAAGCCGATGCAGTTGCCGGTCTCGTCGACAATCACCAGTCGTTCAATTCGATGCTTGTGAAGCAGTGTGCGCGCGTCTTCAATCGGGACGTCCATCGTGACGGTCACCACGTCGCGCGTCATCAGACTGCCGACTTGCTGATTGAGATCGGGGGCAAACCGCATATCGCGATTGGTGACGATCCCGACCAGTTTGCCATTCTCGACGACAGGGATGCCGGAAAAGCCAGTCTGATCCTTCAGCGACTTGAGCTCCGCCAGCGTTGCAGAGGGCTCAATCGTCACCGGATTCATGACCACGCCGCTTTCATACTTCTTGACCTGCGTGACTTGTGCGGCTTGCTCCTCAACCGAAAAATTGCGGTGAATGACCCCGATCCCGCCGGTCTGGGCCATCGCGATGGCGAGTCGGGCCTCAGTCACTGTATCCATCGCCGCTGAGATCAGCGGAATGTTCAGCCCGATGGACTTTGTCAGCTGGGTAGAAACGTCCACTTCAGAGGGTGTGACTTCACTTGCGCCAGGCTGCAAGAGCACGTCGTCAAAGGTGATCGCTTGTCGGATTTTCATGTGGGGAGCTCCCTTTTTGGCTCCCTAATTGAGTCACTCACTGAGGGCAAGCCCCGTTTTTATCGCAAACTCAGTGATCGGTGCACGCACTACTGCCGGAACATGATTTTCGCTGATCGAATGGCGTAGTTGAGACACCTGGCGAATGATGTGTTCGTCCATCTGAATAAGCATGACGACACTCAACCGAGCGAGTCTGATATCATGCACATTTTGCTTCGCGCGCTGGTGATCAGTGTGCTCGCATTTACGAGTTTTCTGTCCTCACTCACGCCAATCGCCGTCTCGCAAATCGGGACGCATTTTGCCGAACTGACTATTGAAATCAGTCCTGATCAGAAGGCAGCGCTCGACCGATTCGCGGCGCGGCAGGTTCGAACTGGCCAAACCGAAAACATTACATATGGCCTCTGGCAGCGTGGGGCGCTGGTGCAATCGGGCTCCTACGGCCCGGTACAACCAGGCACAGCCAAATCGGTTTCGCCCGATACGATCTACCAGATTTATTCAATGACGAAGCCGGTTACCGCTGTGGGAATGCTCATCCTGCATGAGCGCGGATATTTTGAACTGGATGATCCCATCACGTCGGTCTTGCCGGAGCTTGAAGGCATCGAGGTCGTCGCAGACTATGACGAGGACGGGCGGCTTTTTACCTACCTTCCGCCGCATGCGCCGACATTTCGCGACTTGCTCAGCCACACGGCAGGATTTGCGTATCAATCGAAAAACCGTAGCCCCATCGACAACAAATATATTGAAATGGACGTGGCGAATGCCCCGAGTGGCGACGCGCTGGTTTCTCGCATCGCCAGCGTGCCGTTAATGCGAACACCTGGGTCGGAGTGGCATTATTCCTTCGCGTCCGACCTCCAGGGCGTGATCATTGAGCGTTTGACGGGCGAGTCTCTGCACGCGTTCCTGAAGCGCGAGATCTTCGACCGATTGAACATGCAGGATACTGGATTTTTCGTTCCAGCGGGTGACGAACACCGCATCAGTTCGATTGCGACGCCATCGCCACATGGTCTCGTGCATGAACCCGCAGAGGACCTCTCCAGGGCGACGCAGGAAGAGACCTATTTTGAAGGCGGGCATGGTCTCGTCTCCACACTGGCTGACTTTCATCGATTTCTGGAAATGCTGCGCCGAGAGGGCCGTGTCGGCGCGAGCCAGATCATTCGTCCAGAAAGTGTGGTGACCATGACCCACAACACTCTTCGCTATCGGGGACAACCCACATCACAGCGCGGATACGGGCGCCAGGCCGGCCTCGGTTATGGCTTTGGGGTCAGTATCGTCGAGCAACCCGGTATCGCGGGTCTCAGCGCGCCCAAAGGCACATATTACTGGTATGGCGCGCTCGGGAGCTGGTTCTGGGTCGACCCGAAAAACGAGATTGTTTTTATTGGCATGATCCAGACTCGTTCCCCTGTCGGGCCAGACATGCTCGCGGCCAGTATGGAAGCCGTTTACGGTCCGGCACCCGGAAAAATCGGCACCAACGGCGTCAGCGATTCCGCACCTTAGTCAGGTGACCTCGTCAAGTGGATGGACACAATGGTAGATCAGGCATCAGACGGATCGGGACCGCCGGGGACTTCATCAGCCTGATCGGAGGGGCGGCCGGGAATAGCGTAACTCCCTTTCAGCCAGCGCGACAGGTCCACGTCAGCGCAACGCTTTGAGCAGAACGGCTTGAACTCTGCGCTCATAATCCGCGTTTCGCAAACTGGACATTTTTTCTGGCTCATCGTTTTTTCACCCCGCTCGTCTCCGCCTCACTCGGTGAGATTGTTACTCGACCGCAAAAATAGCGTTTCAGCTCCGCATCGGCCTCGTGTTTCCGGTCGAGATAGGCCGCGCGGGCCGGCTTGGAAAGCGAGAGTTCGAATAAATCTGCAGGATTGGCTGCGGCTTCGCGCTGAACGGCGCGGAACAGGTCGAGGAGTTCGGTCTCGCCCGGCCTCACTGACAGGCGATCCGCGATGGGTGTAAAACGCCAGGGAATACTGAATTCCATCAGCCCCAAGGGCGATGGTCTCAAGACCCGCGCACCGTCCAGCTGATAGGTATTGAACACAGCCTCACCGGTCGATTTGAGTGTCTCGCTCGCGGTCTTATTCAAGGGGGACAGACAGTCCAGAACCAGATTGCCGCCTAGGCCCCGAAGGCTCACTTGCCGCGCCATGGCGTTCAGAGCATCTCTGTTTGCAGACAATGCGCGCGCACCAGCGCTGCCCTTGCTCACCCGTCCAGATGTATCAATATCGAAGGCGGTCAGCGCGCGCGTGCGGTCTATGTGGAGCTGGCCGCCTCCCGCGAGCGTGATGGAGGGGGAGAGCGCCTCATCAAACGCCGCAGCGACACCGTCTTCGTCAGTTTGCGATGGCAGGTCTTCATCGCCGGCGATTTGGGAAAGCCAGAGCGACCAGGCGTCGCGCTTGTGCGCTGGGACCGATGCGAGCACAGAGCGCGCGAGCTTGTCATGCCGGGCCTCGCTGACAATCTCGACACCGAGCGCCGCACCTTCCGTCAGGCCATCACGTTGTTTCAGACGAAGAAAGACCTCTTCTCCGCTTTCCAGTTCCAGGAACGCACCACCAATTGAATCAGCAAAGGTACGCAGCCGCGCCGAATGAAAGCTTCCATACCGCGCCGGCTCGCCAACCCCGTTCCATCGCTGAAGAAATAATCGACAAGGTCGCTCTTCGGCGTCCATGAGAACTGCACGGTGTTCGCCAGGCGCGTCGTGAATGAGGAGTCTGGAGTATCGAACGGAGTTCATTCCTGTTGGCAGGCGCGCACGCCGAGCACAGGGAGCTTTGTATCCCAGCCTTCTTTATCGCGAACGTTGATCAGGCCGCTTTCAATCCTCTGTCCACCCTCAAGGTCGTCGCCGGGCACGACCGACAGCGCGAGTTCGCGACCGTCTTGCGTCAAGTAGGTCATATTCGTGTTGAACTGACCGAATATATCGCCGCCTGCACCGATCTGGGTCAGCGCGAGCGGGACGTCTCCCTGCGCGAATGTCGCGGTCCCGGATAACGCCTTGGAAAAGAAGATAAACTTGGATACATCGGTCTGGCTCCACAAGAACAAGCCGCAATCCCCAACCGGCAGTTCCTGAGGTCCGAGACCCGATTTCGGCACGCTATCTATCGCGGGTTTCATGGCGAGCAATCGCGCCCGTTCCTCGGCAGGATCAAGGTCGCTTGACTGACAGCCCAGAACCGCGACAGACAGCGCGAATACGAGAGAGATACTTCGGATCATTGGCTCAGTCCTACGTTTCGGGATTGGCGATACACGAATTCTCCATCTTCCCGGACAAAGCCGATCTGGGTCAATGCGAGGATGATCTGGGTATCCTGCGTTTTCACGCGTGTGGCGAAATCACCGCCGCCCAGGATGTTGGCGCTGGCATCAATATTGACCTGATCACCAACATTGGACTCGCCCGCCATGGCGATGGCAAAGGATCCGTTCTCACAGCTTATCGGGCCTGCGATTTCTCCGAACTGGCGTCCATATTGAGCGGCAAGCGTCGACAGGGCTGTTGTCGACAAATTCCCCGACGCGTCCTCACAGCCCGAGCGGGTGAGTTCGAACCCGCCATTTTCAACATTCAGTGTCCCGCCCATCGCGCGCACAGCAGGCTCCAACCCCTCCAGCGCACCAATCTCCAGGCGCATACGGACGCTTTCGGCGCGGAGCGCACGCCGCGACAGCGTCAGCATGGCGGTGCCCTGCCCGCCTGCACCGCCCCATTGCACATCATAAGACGGAGAGAGCGTCACAAGAGAGAGCGGTCGCAATTTCAGGCTGACATCTCCGATCGGCTGCGTCCCTGCGTAAAAGCCGCTGATCCGGCCTTTCATCAAAGTTCCATCAACCTTCGCCCAGCCAATTCCCATATTGCCGACACCGGATTGATTGAGCACGAAGCCAAGCGGCGTGAACGCGAACAGCCCGGCAATCAGAACCACCACAAAAACGATCAGCATCAAAAACTTGCGCATCAAACGCCTCCTGGAACCAGATCAACGCTGGCACGCACCAGGCCGCCGCCGGCCTGTTCCATGTTGAACCGGGTCACCTGGCCTGCATGATTTGCTTGTACGCTTTCCAACCAGACGAAAATGAGGCGTGGATCAACATCTTCAAAGACCAGCCTCACGCTGTTCGAGTCATTCCCCTGCAAACGGGCAATCGCCAGACCGACATTTCCTGCAGTGCCTGTGACGGCCGCCTTGAAGTCCTCGATACTTGCAGATGTTGGCCGGGCATTGGTCGGCGCGGCCGCTCCGAGTGCGCGTTGCATGCCATACCGTTCCTGAATGCGCGCCAAAGTGCGATCCGCTTCGTTCAGGCGTGCCTCTGCTTCCGCCCGCGCAGCCATGGACGGAACCAGTACGAACTGCCAGCCGACCACGACACAGGTCAGAATACCAGCGATCGCGATCAACAATCGCTCGCGCGGCGCCATCGATTTCCACCAATTCGTCATGAAGATCCCCCTTCCAGGGTGAGATCCCCAATCACGCGGCTGCCGCTTTGCCGGGAGTCACCGGATCGGGCCGTCAACCCGGATTCACCGAGCACGGTTGTCAGCCGGTCGACGTCGGCGAAGCTCTCAAACGCGATGGATGCCGTCAGCTGCCGACGTGCGCGATCATATCTGAGTGTGCGAAGCTCGCTGCCCTCGACTTGCGCAAGCCCGTTATAGAGAACAGCCGTCGCATCAAGCACGCCCGGGAATTGATCCCCGGTCGTGTTATCGCCTCCCGTAGTTGCGAGGACCTGTCGTACATCGCCGCCGAGCTCCGGCCACCCTACGCGTGCGAATTCCTGCGCCAGCGTGTCGAGTTGCTCAGCCCGCGCATTCATCGCCCGGGTTTCCAGAACCATGGTTCCGAACCAACCCAGTGCCGCGACAGCCGCCAGAATGCCGGGTAGCTTCCAATAACCAAACCCTTCAAGATCCACCGACCGCCGTGCTTCAAACGCCCCTTGTCGCAAGCGAATGCCGCGAATGCCCTGTTCGGCCCAGGTCGCGAGTTGGATCAACAGCGCTTCCAGTGAGTTTGCACCTGCGCCCTTTGACGATCGCCCCAACGCGTCGGCGACGTGCTCGCCGAAAATGTCGATATCCGGGTGGGACGCACTGAGAGAAATCAGGACATCGCGTCCAAATCCGGCATCAAGCGCAAAGCTACGTTCGCCCAGCCGTCCGAGCACCAGGCCAGGTGCCTCATAAAGGACATCTCCTTCCGGCAGCAGACTGTGCGACGCCATGAGCTCGGCTTCGTCCAGACCCTGATCGGATAGCGCCCCGACCACGTCTCGCATTCGAGAATTAGAGATCACATTAAGCCAACGCGAGGCCGAGGGGTTGGATTTGTCCAGGTCCGCCAATGCGACATGGCTGGATTCCACCCCTTCCGCGAGTTCGTCTTCGACAGCGAACGGCGCTGCGCGGCGGGCTTCGTTTTCATTGCGCGCCGGGATAAGGGCGCAATGCCCCATCACGTCGAGACCGCTGAGGAATACAGTTAGATTTTTGCCGCGCGGATCAACACCGCTGCGATCTGCGCTAATGCTCCATCCATTCCCGCGGGGCCGCGCGAATAGCAGGGTGTCATCTGATTGCAGAAGAGCGTAAACGCGCGCCATCAGCCGATCCTTTCTCGGCGTAACGTTCTGATCGGTTGGCCCGCTTGTATTTCAAACAAAAAGCGCATGGTCATGTCTGAACCGCGATAGGATATATTGGTTGAAACTTCCACAAGACTTGTGACGAGACCGAGGCGATCCAGACGCAGCAGCGACGGATCAATCGCTTTGACAATCGGGTCTTCCAGGAGGTCCTCGACCGCATTCCACCCCGTTTCCGGGCGCGCCGCGATCAGGTCGCGCGCCTCGTCGATCGACAAAGCATTCGAAAACACTTGCTGGACAAGCGGCGCATGATGGATCTCCAGCGTATTGATGTTGAGCACTTGCGCGGGGGCATCGTCAGGGAGCGCGCAGAGTATCGGGCGAACCCGCGCGAAAATTTCAGTCGTGTAACCGCGCACAGAGCGTAGCTCGTCCAGGGCGCTCAGATTCTGCCCTGATGTGCGATATGGCGGCGTCTCTGCGAGATAGTAGGCATCCTCCGCCCCGCCATTTCCGGGCACTGAATTGTCATCCATCCAGTCCGTAAGCGACGATACCAACGCAACCATGTCCGACGCATATGCGTCTTCCATCAGCGACATCAGCAAGTTCTGATAGGCGTCCTGAATCTCAGGATCGGCGCCATAGCCTCCGCCCTCAACCGGGACGGTGAGCTTGTTCACGTCAAAACAGTTCGTTGTGTCGCGCACGGTTACGATCAGCGCGCCCTGCTCCAGCGGGATCGTCTGCGGCTCATCCAGGCCGGGCATTCCAAGCACAAGCTTGCTCCCGATCGGACCAAGAATTTCTGTCAGGCGGGCCTTCGCAACCTCTTCTGCAGAAGCGCCGTAAAATGCCAGCTGTGCCTGCGTGTCCAGCGCGCGCGAGCGCACCGTGGCCTGCGTGACGGCCTGCGTGACCGCCAGCGCCGCGACAGCCATGGCTGCAACGATCATCATCACCGTCAGCAAGGCAGCGCCGCGTTCGGAAGATTTCACTCGCTTCATACCCGGCCTCCGCACAGGGCTGCGAGCGTCAGACTTGTTCCATCATCAAACAGGACCGTCAGCTCGATCAGATCCGGCAATACGCCCGCACGGGCACCTCCACCGCTTTGCCAGAATTCCGAGGACTGATCGCCGCGCAGGAATTCGAGCTCGACCGTTCGAACATTGTTGAGCAGCACACGAGACGATACAGGGGTTGCGGCGGTCGCATCAGGCCGCAATCCGATCTCACGGACCAGATTGCCATCGCGAACGACATATTGAACCGCCTGCAAGCCGCTGCGCGGCTCGACAAAGCCGGGATTGATCCATCCACTTCTGACAAAGGTCAGGAAAGGCTGCTCATCGCGGGGCTGTTCTCCGAACAGACCGACGGGGTCTGAAAAGCCATCCGTCGGACGGATCGTCCGATCGCTCATGGCCATGATATCCTGCCGGATCAGACGCTGCGCCACATCGAGCTGCCGGGTCAGTTTTTCCTGGTCGCGCAGTTGCTGGCTGGTCGTCGTCGCGCCAATCAGCAGCGCGGATCCCGCCGCGGAGACCACTGACAGGATGAACAAGGCCACCAGGGTTTCCGCCAGAGTGAAACCGGATTGAGGATCGTTGACAGGTCTCATCTGCCGCCTCCTCCCGTTTCGCCCTGCGGCGCAGTTTCGCCTGGGAGATTGGCCGGAATGTATTTGAGACTGATGAGGCTGGCGAGCACCTGTTCGCTGCTGTCGGGCCGCACATCAACGCGAAAGTTCTGGAGCTGGCCAATCTGTGCAGGGCTTGTCGTACGTGTCCAAACGAACGTGCGCCCCATCTGATCCACCTGCCCCGTCGCGACGCCTGCATCGAGAACCGCGCGAGACGCCATAGCGCGCGCCATTTCATTCTCCGCAACCGTCCGCGCGAGTAGCCGTGTCTCCAGGCTCGCGGCGTTGCGGTTGGCGTCCGTCGTGACTTGTAGAAGCGGAATCGCAGCAAGCGCCAGGATGCCCATGGCGGCGACGGTTTCGACAAGGCTGAAGCCATGTTGGGTAGCGGTTTTAGCGTTCGACAAGCACCACCTCCCCGTTTTCCAACAGGCTGATATCAATGCGAACGCCGCGCGCGCGCAGCTGAAACTCTGCCGGTTGCACAATCCCGGTTGGATCAAAGACAAGCTCCGGCCAGCCGTCCGGACGCGCACGTGCTTCGGTTTCGAGCAAGATCTCCATCGCACCTGGGAGAATTTCAGGACGCCCCTGCGGCCGCCACCTATCCTGTCGCCATTGGACCAGCGAGTAGCCTCTGTCTGTGAGCTGCAGGCCGAGGGGCTGGCCGGCGAAGATGGCCTGATCCTGGGCGTCCCTGAGCAGCGTCGCGAAGGCCTGAGCGCTGGCCTGCTCTTCCGTCGGCCGCTGCGGCAAGGTCAGCGTGACAATGCCCGCGGTCAGGCCAACGATGAACAGCACCGTCATGACTTCAACCAAAGTCATGCCTCTTTGGGCAAAATGTCGGCGCGCGGCGGTCATCAGAATTGGTTCTCTACGTGGCGGATTAGCCGATCTAGATATCCCAGATGCTTATATCGGCATTATCCTCTTCGCCGCCTTCACGGCCGTCTGCTCCCAGCGAGTACAGGTCATAGGGGCGGCCATCTTCACCAGGCACTTCGTAAATGTAAGGGCGGCCCCACGGGTCGTTCGGCAATTTCTGGATGTAGCCGCCCGGACGATAGCGATTGCCGTCCGGGGCGTTGTCCGGAATGCTGACAAGCGCCTCCAGCCCCTGTTGCTCGGTTGGAAACGAAAACATGTCGCCATTATAGGATTGCAGCGCGCCCGACAGGCGCGTGATATCCGTGGCTGCTTTGGTGGTCCGACCCTGACTCATCGCGCCGGTGACGTTGATCAGCACGACGGTCGAAAGCAGTCCGATAATAAACACGACGACCATGATTTCGGTGAGCGTAAATCCGCGTTGCCGGTTACGACGTTTGGTTTTTCTATCTTTCATTTTCATCTTCCTCAGGCACCAATCGCCATCGTGTTGAGCTGCAGGATGGGCAGCATGATGGCCAGAACAATCAGGGCAACAACCCCGGCGAGTAATACGATCAGCAGTGGCTCCAGCAGGCCGAGCGCCACGGTGGCGTTACTGTCGAGCTCTTCTTCCATATAGTCGGCGGCACGTCCCATCATTGCGGGCAGGTCGCCGCCGCGTTCACCGCTCGCCACCATATGAACCAGCATGGGCGGAAACACACCGGTCTGCCGCATCGCGCGATTGAGCGGCTGGCCTTCTTCCACCTGCCGCCGGACGGTAATGCCGGCTTGCCGGAAAACTTCATTGCCGACGGACCCTTTTGCCGCCACCAGGGCATCCGGGACGGTTGCACCGCTGCCGGAAAGCGTCGCGAATGTACGTGCAAATTGCGCCGCATTGGCACTGCGAATGACTTTACCAAGCAATGGAAGGCGCAGAACAAACCGGTCCCAGCCCATTTTGACAGCCGGCGTCTGAAACACGCCGCGCAGCATCCATATACCAAGGCCGATTACAGGCAAAATGATCAGCCCCCACCCGCGCATGAAATTGGAGACACCGATCACGGCATTGGTGAGCGGTGGCAGCTCCTGGCCCAGCGTTTCGAACTGTTCGATTACCGCGGGCACCACAAATATCAGCAGCAGGACAACGACCAGCATCGCTACGCAGGCCAGGACAGCCGGATAAATCAGTGCAGACAGCAGCTTGTTCTTCAGTTTTCGCGACTTTTCCAGATGCGTCGCCAAACGCTCCATCACATCGCCCAGGCGACCAGATGACTGTCCGGCGGAGACAACGGCGCGATAATAGGCCGGGAATGCTTTGGAAGACTGGCTGAGCGCCTCTGAAAACGAATAGCCTTCCTGGACGCTACCGCGAACGCTCATCAGTGTGCGGCGCGTGTCTGGCTTCTCGGCTTCGCTGGCAATGGCGCCGAGTGCCTCTTCCACTGTCGCACCGGATTTGATCAGCATGGCCAGCTGGCGCGTTGTCAGCACCAGATCTTTGCTGGAGAGTGAGCCGCGACCGATCGATTTTGCATTCGATTTCTGGCGCGCTTCCTTGACGTCCAATGGCGAGAGTTGGCGCAGGCGCAATTCCTTGCGGGCCGACCGCGCCGAATCTGCAGTGATTACGCCTGTGGCGCGTTTCCCGTCTGCACCGATGGCGACATAGTCATAGACAGCCATCGCCTAGCGCTCCTCTTCGCGCCGACACACACGCAGGACCTCTTCGACGCTCGTCTGCCCATTCCTGACATAACGCGCTGCGTTGCGGAACAGCGTGTCATGGTCAGCAAATGCCATATTCTGGATATCGTCTTCGGAGCCATCCGCGCGGATCAGGTCGCGCAGTCCGCTATTGATCGAAATCAATTCATAGACCCCGAGGCGGCCATTGTATCCGGAATTCCCGCAAGCCATGCAGCCCGCCGGGCGCCATAATTGCGGTGCGTCCGCGCGAGAGAGGCCGAACATTTGCAATTCTTCTTCAGTCGACTCATGGGGTTCGCGGCAGTGTTCACAGAGTTTTCTGACCAGGCGCTGGGCAATCACCGCCTTCAGCGTCGCCGCCAGAACATAAGGCTCGATACCCATATCGCGCAGGCGCTGAATGGCCCCTGCCGCGCTATTGGTGTGAACGGTGGACAGCACAGGCCGGCCCGTTGACGCGAACTCGAAAGCGACTTTAGCAGTCTCCAGGTCGCGGATCTCCCCGACCATCACGACGTCCGGGTCATGTCGCAGGATCGCGCGGAGCGTCGCCGCGAAAGTCAGACCGACCTTGTGATGCATTTGAGTCTGGCTGATGCCCTCGAGGCCATACTCGATCGGATCCTCGAGCGTCATCACATTGCGCTCGCCATTATTGAGGACTGACAGCGCGGAGTAGAGCGTGGTCGTCTTCCCTGAACCCGTCGGACCGGTAACCAGCGTTATACCGTTCGGCTGAGCAAGGATGTCGCGGAACCGGTCCAGCGTTACGGAGTCCATTCCAAGCTCATCCAGCCCCAGGAGCGCGTTGCGCGTATCAAGCAGTCGCATGGTCACCCGCTCGCCGTATCGGCTTGGCAAGGTCGAAACGCGCACGTCAATGCTGCGCCCACCAATGGACAGCGAAATACGGCCATCCTGCGGAACGCGTTTCTCTGCAATATCGAGACGCGCCATTACCTTTATGCGCGATGTCAGCGGCGCAGCCAGCCTGCGCGTCGGCGTCAGCACTTCCTGCAGCACACCGTCGATCCGGTATCGCACTGAGAGATTGTCTTCGTGCGGCTCAATGTGAATATCTGACGCTTTGCGGTTCACCGCCTCATAGATCAGGCCATTGATCAGGCGAATAACCGGCGCGTCATCATCCCCGTCGAGCAGATCAGCGGTTTCCGGAATGCCGTCCACAAGGCTCGCAAGTCCGCCCTGATTTTCCAGCGCGGCCTCCGCTTCATCGCCGCTGACCCCATCTCGCGCATAGTGCTCTGTCAGCGCGCGCTCGAACTCATTCGCTTCCATGGATTTGAGATGCACAGGACGGCGCAGCACGCGGCGCGCTTCAATCAAGCTGAATGGGTCAACGCCATTGCGCACGCCGAGCAGAACCTCTTCCCCCTGCGCGGCAAGCACGACGACACCCTTATCTCGGGCGAAGGAATAAGACAGATCGGTGTCGGCGAGGCTCATAATCTAAATGTATACCGTATTAAAACAGAGTTTGACCCCTATTCTAACATCCTATTCGAAGGGTGGTTCTGTCCCGAGAACGCTGCCGATAAAGGCATCCAGCTCTGACAGACCTTCATCTTCGCCATCCCGGAGCATTTGTTCGGCGCGGATGTAGCGATAATTGCGCGAGGTGACGTCCCGCGCATCCTGGCGATTGCGCACAATGGTCGGCCTGATGAAGACCATCAGATTGGTCCGATTGTATGAGGTTCCTTCGGATTTGAACAGATTTCCGACGACCGGAATATCACCTGCGATTGGAACTTTTGAGTTTACCGTCTCATCGGCTTGCTCAATCAATCCACCAATCACAATGATCTCGCCATCATCCGCGAGAACATTCGTCGTGATCTGACGCTGATTTGTGACAAAGTCGTCTGTGCCGCTGCTCAGATCGGTAGAGATACTCGAGACTTCCTGGAAGATGTCCATTCGGATCGTATCATCCGCCGAGATTCTCGGCGTCACCCGCAGGATAATGCCTACATCCTGACGCGTTACGGTTCGGAATGGATTACTATTGTCGGAGCTCAACGTCTCGCCGGTCGTTACCGGAATTTGTTGTCCGACCAGAAGTTCCGAGGTTCCATTGTCCAGCGTCATATTGAACGGCTTGGACAAGACTTTTGACTGTGTATCTTTCTCGATTGCAGTCAAAATGGCGCCGAATAGTGTATCGCCATCGCGTCCGCCTACACCCACCGAGGCCCCATCGAGGCCGAGCAAAGATGTGACGGCACTGTCGGTAAATGGGTTGGTTCCGCCAAACACATCGGGATCGACCACTGCGCCTGCCAGAGACAGTAGATTTGGCGCCGATCTTGAGAAATTGGTGCTCAGGAAGGGTACGGTGGACTCGCCGGTCCCGGAAAGCAGGAACTGAACCCCCAATTCTCGCGCCGTTCTGTCCGACATCTCGACGATGATCGCTTCCACCAAGACTTGTGCGCGGCGTTTATCGAGCGCCTCGACGACGCGCTCCATGGCCAGAATTGTGTCGGGTGACGCGCTGATGACAAGTGAGTTGGTTGGCTCGTGATGTGCAATCGTTGCGCCCGGGATTTGAGACTCACCCGGAGAGGCCTGGTCCGCCATCGTCTCGGCCAGACGCTCCAGGATGGGAACGATGTCGATTGCATCGGAGTTTTTGAGCTCGATCACGCGCAGAGTGTCCCGAACCGTGTCGGTCTTATCGAGTTCCCGCGCCACGCGGAGCGCGCGCTGAACAGTCGCTTCATCGCCTTTGACGACAATCGAATTGGAGCTGCTTGATGCCGAAATCTCAAACCGGTTTCCCGGGCTGTCTTCGCGGTCCTGCAGGAGATCCGACAGAATACTTTGTACTTCGCGCGCCGGAACATTTCGCAATTCAAGCGTTTCAACTTTGGTTCGATCGTCAGAATCCAGACCCGCCACGATTTCCCGCAAGCGCGGCATGTTGGACGCATAGTCTACAAGCACCAGCGTATTAGACCGCGCGTTCGCGACCACCTGCCCTTGCGCGTCGACGAGTGGCTTCACCATCTGCGCCGCCTCGATGGCGCTGAAATTGTCCAATTTGAAGACTTCGGTGATGAATGCATTCGGCCCGGTATTGACGACACCCGCTTCACCAATCGCAGCCTGTTCCGGAACGATGCGGTAGACCCCGCGCCCGGCCGGGATCGCGGCGAAGCCATGCACCCGCAGCGTCGACAGGAAGACCTGGAACACTTCATTCGTCGTCATCGGGGCTTGGGACATGACAGTAACTTTGGTCCGACGCACATCCGGGTGAAGGATGAACGTGTTCCCGGTAATAATCGAAACATCGTCGATCAGCGCGGTGATCTCCACGTCATTGAGGCTGAGCACGTGGCGCGCCGCTTGCGGTGAGTTCATCTCTGCCGTCGCAAAGCCCTGACAGGCCAGCGCGATGGCGGATGCAGCAATCAATCTCTTCATTGGAAAACCTTACTCACCAAAACTCAAACGAACGGTTCGCTCTGATCCGTTCCTGTTTATCTCCAAAACCGCTGCTTGCGATGCAGAAAGGCGGTCTATCACATCGGTCATATCGAGATCGACAACCGAAGTGCCATTAATTTGCAGCAAGACGTCGCCCGGTTCCAGACCTGCCTGTCTCATAATGTCAGCGCTGCCGATCGGATTAAGGCGGTACCCGCTCAACGCACCATTGGTCATGACCGGCCCGGCATTGATCGCACCAAACAGCACATCCGGGCCCGCCAGGCGGCCTGTAATTTCAGCCGTTTCTTGTGGCACCGCCGCCGAACTGACGCCGGCTGGCGCAGCTGAGTCCGTGACGATCTGGGAGTCGTCCGAGATCACCGACAGCCCGGCACCGCGCCCGCCCAGCATCAGCGTCTCATCCGCGCCATCACGGTTAATGATCACGCGATCCGACAAAATTCTTTCCAGCGTAACACCCGGCAGAACCTGGTCACCAACGCGATAATTCGCGCCAATACCATCGGGCGTGCGGATGATGGCGTTTCCCGCACCGCCCCCTTCCGAAGACATGCGAAGGCCATCAAGTTGCAGGTTCAGGCTGGTTTCCGGAACATCCTGGACAATGATCTCGGCTTCCCCTTGATCAAACGGGTTTTCGCCGATCAGGACGGAGCGATCAGTTGATATGGCGAGTGTTGAACTGGCCCCGCGCATAGGTGTCGGCAATGGCCGCTCTGTATAAGTTGCAACAGAGTCGGACGGAGATGCGATGATCCAGACCAACCGTGCCCCTAACAGGGCCAGCACGAACACCAGCACGAGCTCAACGCCTGAACGCAACGGGCGTTCAACCGCGCTGATACGCTCGAGGGCCGTTTGGGCGGCGCTGGCCATGCTGGTCTCTCCTCACCCCCCAGACTTAACCTTAACCCTAGGCGCTAAAGGTGTGTTTTGTCACGCTTAATTCTAAGAAAAGAACCCTCACGACTCAGTTAACACTGCTTGTGAGGGTTCATCTCGACTGTTCACTTTTGCAGCGATATCAATCGCTGGATTTGAGGATCAGAATTTCGCCGTGAGGCTCGCCGACAAGCTTGTCCCGCGATCATAAGTGTTAAACTCAATACGGCCGACATCGGTGGCTGTATTCACAAACTCCTCATGCGCCTCGTCAAGGATATTCCGCGCGCTCAGGCCGAGGGTCAGATCTTTCCCGCCGAACGTGAAATCCCGGCGATAAACGAAGTCGAGCTGGATGCCCGGGTCCTCGATCACATCTTCCAGCCCCAGACGTGCGTCCCCCCGCTGCAAGATGCGTTCATCAACCCAGCCGAGCAACAGTGTTGCCTGCTCGACATCGCTTTCCCAGCCGAATTGCAGGTTGAAAATATTCTCCGGCGTGCCTTGAAGCTTGTCCCCGTCGCTGAGGCCCAGATCGGATGCCAGAATGTCCCGGTTTTCACTGCCAGAGAAGATCAGATCCGATGGACCGACCACAAGTTCAGCTGAGGTGAAAGTGTAATTGGTCGAGAAGATCCAGTCGCGGTCCTGCCACCAGGTGCCTTCGAATGGCATGTCGAAACGATTGCGATATTCAAGCTCAAAGCCGAACAGCTCGGCTTTTGGTGCATTGATATAAGTCGTCTGGTAGACCAGCGAACTCAGCTCGTTGATCTGCTCTTCAATCGGATTTTCGATCTCTTTGAAGAATGCGGCGCCGGTCACGAACTGGTTGCGGCCCATATAGTATTCGAGACGCGCATCATAGTTGGTGAACTCGCTATCCACGAGACCACTATTACCGCGATAGGTCCGGCTGGACTCTGTGTCGAAATAGGTCGCTTCCGAGAGCTCTCGGAACTGTGGGCGCGCAATCGTCTCCGAATAGCCGAGACGCAGCTGCAAATCGTCCGCGAAATTCCAGGTCAGCGTCAGAGCCGGAAGCGTGTAGTCATTATCAATGCGCGTCTCTTCGGGGCCAGGATTTCCAAAACGATCAGAAGACCGGACGAATTGCTCACCGCTTTCCTGACGCACACCAACGGTCGCCTTGATGAAATTGGTGACATCGACATCCGCTTGCGCGAAGTAAGACGTCACATCGAGTCCTGCTTCGTA
The DNA here is from genome assembly GCA_041984335.1 of Henriciella sp. GTDB lineage: Bacteria > Pseudomonadota > Alphaproteobacteria > Caulobacterales > Hyphomonadaceae > Henriciella. Next base: position 185,429 of record JBHIYI010000006.1, read on the forward strand.
GAGATCAGTCGAAGTGGTTGATTCGTTCAGGAAGAAGCGGCTCGGCGCGATATTGTCCGGCGAGAACAGGAAGTCCTGGCGCGCCAATGGGTCAATTCCGGTCACAACTGAGCCATTGAAGCGGAAATTGAACTGCTTGTAGTCGCGCTCAGTCGATGAATCGTCAAAGCCCCCAGACAGGACAAGTTCGCGTGTGCTGCCGAGATCGATCGTGTAAGTCCCATCCAGTCCAAACCCGGTCACGTCATCGACCAGTTCCGTGAACTGGATATTGTAGCGCCCTTGCTGGTTATTGTACGTCGGCACGCCATTGATCACTTCGCGGGTCAATTGACGCTCATAAGGTGCATCATAGGTCGACTGCGCGACCGATCCACGCCAATTGAGGTCCAGTCCACCAAAGACATGCGAGCCCGCCAGCTGAAACGAGGTGAGTTCACGCTCATACCAGGCCGTGCGCTCACGATGGCGGATTTCATTGCTGCCATCCTCGCCTTCTGCTATTTGCGCGTCCTTGGTGGTGGAGTGGACGTAGAAGAGTGTTCCGGAGACTTCGTTGAGGCCGTGTGCCACCGTGATCGAGCCAAGGCCATTGACGATGGCGTCGAACGTCGTCTGGTCGACAATCACGTCCCGGTCAAAATCACCTGAGGCATCATTGCGCAGAACCTGCTGCGTCGCTTCGCGCGTGGTCCAGCTACCATCATAGCCAACCACACCGATCAAGCCGACATCGAACTCTCCCAAAGCCAGGGCTTTTCCGCCTTCGACTTCCACTTCGAACGGCGCATCGATATCGCCCTGCTGAATGACGGAAAGGGGAGAATTCACCAGGCTCTCGCCGGCTGCTTCACGATCTGTCGGCGAAAGGCTGTTAATGTTGGTGCCCGTTGCGATGAGGGAGGCGAGCGGCGCGGGCAAGTCGCGCAGACCATCATCATAGCCGGACCAGTCCGTGTCGCTGCCGCGCACGAACAGGCCATTCTGCGCGGTCGTCACAGTATTGTAGCCGGAGCCGACTTTGATGTTGAAGAAATCTTCGGCTGGCTGCCCCACTGTCTTGAGGTCGATCAGACCGCCACCGAATTCGCCAGGATAGTTGGCGGAATAGGTTTTCTGCACCGCTGCACCGTCGAGCATGCTGGACGGAAACAGGTCGAGCGGCACGGTGCGTCTGAGCGGCTCGGGGCTTGGCAGCGGCGAGCCGTTCAGAAGCGCAACGGAATAGCGATCGCCGAGGCCGCGCACATAAGCAAACTGACCATCAACGACGCTCAAGCCGCTCAAACGGGTCAGCGCCAGAGCCGCGTTGGCGTCGCCTTGACGGGTCAGGTCTTCGGCAGACAGGAACGAGGCAACTTGAGATGTCTGGCGCTGAGGCTCGGGAATGAAAGCCCCGCGAACCACAACGGTTTGCAAGGTGCGTTCATCCGTATCGGCATCTGTCGTTTCAACCGTCGTGTCAGTAGGCTCTTCTTGCGAAACGGCGACCGGCGAGATGGCCAAAGCCAGAGCAGTCGAAAACAGAAGCGTATGTTTAGGTGGGCGTAACATGGGTTTGGGCCTTTATTCGGGTCTTCCAATCGCAGAATGGAGCTCTGCAGGTCTCGGGCATTCTACGGAGGTCATGGGAGAACCGGGACGGATCGTCCGTCCCGGTCACTAAGTAAGCTGCCTAGCAAGCGTCGCCATTCGGCAAGCCGCAGGTCCAACCCTGCCACCAGGTATCGTTCGCGTTTTCAACGGCGCCGATATAGTTCGTGTCGTCGAAGAATGGGTCGATGGCTGGAAGATTGGTTGCGGTCACTGAGGCTTCCGCTGTGCCATTGATAAAGGTCGAGATCAGCGTGTTCACGATCGCGTTTGGATCTGTGTTGAACGTGCTGTTTGGCGCAGCAGCGGCGGCATCGACCGCAGCTTGGGTTTCCGGAGTTGAGTCCGTCAGACCCGCACCATTCGTTCCGCAATCAGCCTGGACAGACGAGAAGCTCGGATCAACGCCAACACCGCCAAAGCTTGTATCGTCGCCATCACCTGCATCTGCATCCCAGGCGAAACAGGCATCATCATAGACGATTACACCGTTCAGAAGACGGCCGATAGAACCGGTATTCGAACGGAAGA
>JBHIYI010000007.1:0-172826 GCA_041984335.1 Henriciella sp.
AACGTGACAAAAACCTTGCGGTTTGTTGCATGGGGTGCAATTCGCACTGAAATGTCTGGAGTTTTTCCGTGCATTCCGGCGACTGGGGGTCAAGGGGTCGCAGGTTCGAATCCTGCCGTTCCGACCAGATTTCATTAGAGTTTTTCATTTTGCAATAGGTCCGGTTTGTCTACATTTCAAAATGGTTTGCACGTTCAGGTCCTGTTCTGTTCTGGAATTCCGAGATTTGTTTTCTCGGGAAACCCCTTGGGAAAGTGCTTGCGCGCGTCTTTCGGGCTGACGCGGCGACCTGTCTTCTTGTCATAAAAGTAAGTTTTGGTTGAGCCATCCGCGAGCTTCTTGATGGTCCACCTCAATGGCTGATACTGCCGCTTCGGTTTTGGCGGCTTCGTGCTGCGTTTTATGTTGTAGTCATCGCCCAATCGCTCATACGTCGCGATCATGGTTTCTGACCTGGTGCGATAACAAAGGTTTTCGCGTGTGCAATTCAGCCCATTGCCATCGATATGGCTCACGTCAAATCCATCTTTTTGAGGCAGCACCATATGGTGGAGATAAATGCACTCTTTGTTGGACTCTCTCGCAACGTAGGTTTTTTTTGACCTCGGCGCCCTTCGAATGGCCCATGCAAAACGCGCCACCCAAGGATACACGTCTGCATCCACGATGATCGTTAGCTCCTCGCCTTTTTTGTTGCGGACAGGAAAAGTTTTTACCTTACTCATTTCTCGGCCGATCGGTCAGCCTGGCCACCTGCGCCGCCACAATCACGTCCTGCTTCACGTAAATGCGGATCAGTTCGTGGACCTGGTCGATACTCCAGCCCATGATGCCGGCAATCTCGCGCGGCTCAAAGTCAGCTTTGACGAGAAGCGTGGCATAAGTGTTCCGGTGCCGGTGCAGCGTATTGTCGATCCCGAGCGCATCGGCGCGCTTGTTCACCTTCTTGCCAACCGTAGAAGGGGTCATGCTGCGGCCACTGGCGCCTACCAGCATCGTTCTCTGCAGTCCATGGGGTGAACCTGCCTGGCGGCGTTTAAGGTCGTGCAGGAACGCCTGAGCGTCAGCGGTGAGCGGAATGACAGCCGTCCGTCGCCCTCGACCCTTGGATGTCTGCCATTGAATGTGGCTGCCCTTCCATGCGTCCCAGGTGATCTCCGCAAGATCGGTCCGTCGCAAAGCGGTGTACATGGCCAGCCGGAAGATATCCGAGACGTCCTGGGGGCAACCAGGAACTTTGCGCCCTTCAATGGTCTGCGGACGATCACATAGGAAGATAGCGATTTCTTGCGCCGACCATGGCCGCTTATCATCCTTGGATTTATATATTGGCTTGATCCCTGCGGCGGGGTTGCGATCGAGGGCGCCGCGGTCGCGGGCATACTCAAAGGCCGCCCTGAGCGCGACAACACAGAGATCTGCACGCCGAGGGGATCGATTGGCAATCTCTGCCTGCCAGGCGATGACCTTGCCGCGGAAACGTCGGTCTTCCATCACGCGGGCTGATGCCGTGCCAAAGCGGTTTCGGGCATCGCCTAGATCGCGGCGATATCCTTCCTGAGTTGCTGCTGACAGGCTGGCGAATCTGTGACTTTCCAAAAAGTCGACGATCATCTGAGCGCAATCGCCTTCGAGTTTCGGCGCCTCGGTGTCGAGTGCCAAACGGTAGGCTCTATGGAATGCGTCTGAGAATGGCGGTTCGATGGGCTTATCCATCACGTCGAAGAAACGTGTGCCGCCTGGCTTGGTGTAATAGTAGATCTTGGTGCGCCCGCTCGCGAGCTTTTTATATGTCGTCCGGTATTCCGGGTCCTGCTGGGACATGGTCATTACTCCTGGCTTGTTGCTTCTCCCACTTCGAGAATTCGTCGACGACATCGGCCTTGGCTGCCTCTGGCGTCAAGATGGTGAAACAATTGTTTTCTACATCGACCTGCACCTGGCCGATTTCAAGACCCAACTTTTTGAAACGTCCGACCATCCAGTTGAACGTCTTGCGAAAATCGTCGGTCTTGGACCCTGCCGGCCGCGTCATTATCCCTGCTCCGTGGGGCGCGACACCAGGATCAAAGACTTGTCGTTATTATCAGCATCTCGATAGCCAGAGGGAGTGGGCTCGAAATACCCCTTCTGGCGCACCCAGCCGCCGCGGCAGTCGTAGAAACTGCCGGAGAAAATCTTGGCATCAACTTCGCCGTCCTTGTTGAAGGACTTGAGCGCATTTTTTTCAAAATCGCTTTCAGGCGTGATGACAAGTTGGACAACGCCGTCTTCAATATAGATCGCGGTCTTCATCTTATCACTGCTCCGTGGTGTTTCGGGCGATGGTGCAGCGCTCAACTGACCAATTCATCTTTCGCTTGATCTTGCGCCAATCATATACCCAAAGGGCTTCAGCTGCTTTGATGCACTCAGCCTTCGTCCGGCGAACAGAAACGATGTATCCGTTCTGATTAAGCAGCATCCATTGTTCGGTGTTTCCGAGCTCTGCCATCATCCCCCTCCTGTAGTGAGGGCGGCTCGGATGCGCGGCCAGTTGTTGACGAGGGCGACGATCAAGTCTGCATTGATCTGATTTCCGAGCGTTGGGCGCATTTTCAATTCGGCTGGAAAACTGGTTACGCGACGGTTTTGATCGTCTCTGTAGATCGTTCTTATCAATGCCGAATTGGGGCCATTCGTCGGATGGTCAGCAACCTCCCAGTTGCCGGGTGTTCGCTTCTCAAACAGCGCATCAATCTCCCCCACCAAACTCGCCAAGCCTGTGTCTGGGGGAGAGAGCAGGGCGAGCAGCAAGTCCGTGAATTGATCGGGCGTGGTACTGTTGCGATGCGCACAAACTGTTTTGTAAATCCGCTCTCGTAACTCTTGCTGGTTGGTCATTGGGGCAGCCCTCCATAAATGATGCCCATGTACAGATACCAAAGGAGAAACCCCGCGATGCAGCCAACGCAAGCACCAATCCGAAAGGCCCGCCACCAAAGTTTTTTGAGCTGGCGATAAACCATCCTATACCGGGTGCGACCCGTTTCGTTTTCGAGTGTTTCCCAAATTTTATGACTGAGCATCTTCCCCTCCCTCAACGGTGGCGGACAGCGCAGCTCTAAGCGCCAACCGAAGCGCCTGAGCTGGGTCTTCATGTGAGCGCTCCCGATCTCTGCGACCCGCCTTCGCCGCGAAAACGGTGTAACAGTATCGCCCGCCTGCTTTTTTCCACATGCGTACAGACGCTTTGGGAAGCTCCCGTTCCACATACGCGAGTAACTCTTCAAGACTGAAATCTGTAAAATCAGGTACGGTCATTCGATCCTCCCTCAACGGCGCTCAATAGAGCTAGGCATAGGGCAAGGGCTGGGGATTTGTGGGAGGCATGGCCTGTCCATTTGCCTACGGTGCCAAGTGGTTTTTCGTGAACGTCGCAGACGGTTTTTTCGGGCGTAATGGCCATGAGAACAGACCACCCCGGCAAAACCTCTTTGATCAGCGCCAGGGCTGCGTCTATGCTCGTGGTGAGTGCTTGCAGTCGAATGCGTGTAGGCCTCCCCGGCTCGGGCTTCACCAGAAACTTGCCCCAGTCGGCTGTTGCGCCAAGCTGCACAGTTTCGAAGCCGAAGTGATGCCACAGCTCGCGGTCAAGTTCAGGCGACCCAGCTTCCGCGGCTTGTAGTTTGTCTTGAAGCTCAGTCATGGTCTTCCCCTGTCCTGGCGTTGCGGAGGGCTTCGCGGGCGCGGCGGAGGGTGGCATCTACAGTGCTGCGGCAGGCTCCGGCTGTGTGTTCGCTACCGACCGAATAGCCTTTTTCTTCCAGAACTTCTCGCCATGCGCGCTCGGCAATTGCCATCATTGCGCCGAAGCCTATCTCTCGGCCTAGCGCCTTTACGCGATCATGATAGGCTGGATCGCGTAAAGGCGTATGTTCTGACAGGGCTAGAACTTCTTCACATTCGCCCAAAGCCTCCGCCATCTCGTCGCGCTGGGCTTTGAGGGCGGCGATTTCTGCCTTGAGCGCGACCGCCTCTTCAACGCTTTGTCGGTGACGCCCTCGCAATAGAGCCTCTGCCTCGGAGACCGTGAGGGTGCCTGCATGTCCGGGGGCGTCTTCACCGGCAGTGATCAGCAACTTAAACTCGTAAAGCTCGGTTGCTTTCTGCTCATTTTCTGCAATCAGTTCGAGGACTTTCGGCCAAGCGTTAACGAGGGCCACGATGAAGGCAGCGTTGGCTTTGTCATTGCCGAAAAGCGCCTTTCGGTGGTCCTCTTCGCGCAAATACCCTAGGTAGGCGATGGTGTCTTCGCCTTCGATGGCATATAGTTCGGTCAAGTGGTTTCTGTACGAATGCCAAGGCCCCGGCGTTGCCGCCTCTGCCAGTCTTTTCAGATCTGACCAGTCAGTCGTTTTGGTGTGGGTGACAGACATCAGTCCGCCACCCGTCGAATTTCCCCGAGAATGTCTTCCTCGCGAGCGTGGTTGATGCGGTAGAGGCCGGGCTCAATCGTCAGCGTCCGATGAGTGTCATTGCTGCGCTTATGCTTCAGCTTTGCTCCGTCGCCCTTCTGGATGCGAACCCATGCAACCATAGCATCCTCTTTGTCCGGCATGTATTCAACGCCAGCGGCTTCCAGAACATGGTGATGGCCGGTTTCAGAGTGCGCGACCACGAACTCACCATTAGTGGCAGGCTCGCTTACGAAACCATCTGGCAGGGAATCCACCCGGATAAAGGTGATTTCGCCATGTGCGCCCAGCTTGGATACATGGTCAGGCAGTCCACCAATCCGGTCACCAGCTTTGGCTTTCATGCGATCGATTACAGATTTTACGTTAGTCATTGTGCTTTCCTTTCTAGGCACGGGTTTCCATCAGACGGAGCTGATCGGTGTCGAGGCCCTGCATCCAGGCATTGGCGGCAAGGGCTGTTTCAAATTTAGGCGAGACGAGGGAGGACATGATACGCCCCGTCGCACAGAGGTAGACGAGGCAACCGCGCGGGATGCGTTCATCCTCTGTATCGAAGTTGAAGCGGAAGAGAGACCCAATCAGCGGGTCGTCGTCCTCATCCACAAGCTGGGCATCGAGACCTTCCAGCATCGTGTGCCAGCCGACATATTTGCAGGCGACTGCTCGCTGTTCCGGATTTTCCCAGTTCAGGATTTCGGCAGATGATGGGAACTTCCCAGCGGTCCATTCCGCAGGCACGACAACGCCGTCCATCGCATGCATCGAATAGCCGTCACGATAGCGTAGGGCCGGACCATGTTCTGAGTGCAGTCGCTTCTCATCATCAAATTTCACCAGCTCGGGGCGATCCGTCATGATCACAAAATCATTAAACGGATAGAACCACCCGATAGACTTCATGATTGTCAGATGATTATCTAGCTGTGCGGACAGTGTTGGATCATTGAGTGTCGCACCAACCCTGCGCATTCCGTCATAATAGGCCCAATAATAATCCCACTGGCCGTAAAACCATGTGCCCATAAAGCGTAGTTTTGATTCCCCGAGCTGGCCCCCGAGCTGGCCCCCGAGCTGGCCCCCGAGCTGGTCCCTGAGCTGGCCCCCGAGCTGGCCCCTGAGCTGGCCCCCGAGCTGGCCCCCGAGCTGGCCCCCGAGCTGGCCCCCGAGCTGGCCCCCGAGCTGGCCCCCGAGCTGGTCCCCGAGCTGGCCCCTGAGCTGGCCCCTATTGTAAGTTTCTGGCCATGTCTGCGTCAGCAGGTTGATGTACAGCTCAGCGCCCAGCGGCGACGACAGGCGCACGAAATGTGGCTTTGGCTTATCGATACTAGCGTACAGTGCTGTGATCGCTTCCTCTGCCGCGTCGAAATCAGCAGGCTCGGTGTTTAGACCATTCGCCAACCATTCCTCATAGGACGAGGCGATGATGGCTTTTCGTTCTTCGGTTAATTCCAGTCTACTCATGACAATTTCCTCACTCTGTAATTAGGATGGTTCTTTGAGAGGGCTCACATATCCTCGAGTTCTTTCCGGCGATCATCCGCTTTCATGGACAGGGTGGTCTTCACGCCTTTGCCGTTGGACCAGTTGCAGCTCCACGCGAGTGACAAAACTTCTTCCAGCTTATCGACCGTGTCAGCTTCTCCGAGCGCCTTCAAAGCGGCCTTCTTGTCCGCGTAGGGCTGGTCGCTGGTTGCCGCGTCAGACGGTGTCCCTGGCTCGTCCTGGGGTTCGTCAGCGTCTGCAGCGATGTCTGGATCCGCTTCAGGTTCTGGATCGGGCTTGTTGGCCTTTTTCGGTTCCGGTTTTTCCTCGGTCGTGACTGATTCTTCTTCGCCGGGAATGTTGTCGCCTTTGAGTACTTCGCTGGCGGTCTGGGGCTCATCTTCGTCGATCGTCTTGCCGGTGGCGAGATCCAGTTTCTGGCGCCGCTTGTCGGGCTCGGGTTCATTGAAGGCCCGCTCGATCGGCATGTCTCCGTCCTTGATGGCAGTACGAACGCCAGTCAGCCAGGCCAGATGGTCTAGGGTAATCTCGGACTCGTCAGCGACTTCCAGCGTGGCAAAGATGTCTTCGCGATTGGCGCCGGCCTTTTCAAACCATTGCAAGGCATTGGCGCGGCGAGCGGCGAGGGTGGTTTCATCGCCGATTGCGGTCCGCACCGCCGCTTTGTAGATCTGGGACCAGAGCGCTTTTGGCACGCCCTTGAAGACTGCATTGCGGAGCGCGATTGATGAGGCGGCGTTGCCGGTTACACCAATCATATCGGCATTGAAGCGCTTGCCATACTTGTCGACGATCCGGCGCTTCACCTCGAACGAGACAAAGCTGTTCTTCTCCAGGTCATGGAACACGCCCTGAGCAACGATGAAGTCTTTTTGTTCTTCGACGATGCGGGCGGCATAGCGGCAGTTGCCCCAGCAAGAGGCGACAATCTCTGCCAGGCGCACAGACGGGCCGGTGATCTTCTTGTTGCCACGGGGCAGGGAGTACATGCACTCTTCGGCCGTCTGCTCATCCAGCGTGGCGAGCTCGGTGGCTTGGTGCCGGAAAGACTTGATCGATCGCGGGTAAGCGCGCGCTGTGGCGATCTGCTGATCAATCTCGGCGGATTGCAGCACGGCTAGTGTGCCGCTATCTGTCTTTTCCATGACTTCGTAGGCGGCGTCGACGGGGACCATATCGTTCATGATCTAAACTCCTTTGTATTGCAGATTGGCGAGGTCCTGATCCTCAAGTTCCAGGACAGGTTCGATGTGGCACCACGGGGTATCGGGGCCGAAACGGTTCATGAAATCGCGATAGTTCTCGATCGCTTTTTCGATCTTCTCTCCGGCCTGGTCCCAGACCATTCCTTCGGGGCGATGGAAGCGCGGCACCATGACCGGTGCCTTGCCCGCCTTGTCGTCGCGGACCTGGTAGAAGAGCCAGACCCATTGCCAGTGATCGGTCTCAGCAATGGCCTGCAGCACTTTCTTGGTGCGATCGTCGAGCTCGCCGCCCGGGCAGTGGACTTCGCCTTCTTTGATGAACTTGCGCATCATCTGCCGACCTTCATCATAGAAGCGGCGCTGGATGTCGTATTCGAATTCCTCGATCTGCCGGCGGGCCATGTCGGCGATGGTCCGGTTCTTCCAGTTGGACAGTGTTTTCAGGTCCAGCGTGAAGTGGGGCGACACGCTATCGAGACGGCAGCGATAGAGAATGTCTTTCTCGCCCTCGCGGTGCCAGAACACGGACACTTCGCAGAGGCCTTGTCGCAGCGCCGGGCCAAGCGTGGGCTCATCCTCGACCAGCTGTGCCATGTGTTTGAGGGCGCGGGCCTGCGCAGCTTTGATCGGCGTTTTCTGAAATGCATATACGTCCTGGGTATGCTTTGCCGTGATGTGATCCCAGATCCGGCCGCCATAGCCTTGATCAACCGCAAACTTGACGAGGTCCGCTTTCAGCTTCTTCGCTTCCGGCGGGATGTCGACGCCGATCTCGGTCAGAAACGTCTTGATATCGTCGGTCGTTTTCAGAGCGCCCGGATAATCGCGGGGGTCCGGCTCAATGGCGAAGCGGCCTTCAAAGGCCTGGCTGCCTTCCAGTATCAATGCATGCAGCGCGCGGCCGAGAATGCGGGCCTCAGTATCGTCCTTCTCTTCATAGAAGACATTGTGCCGGGAGCTGTACCACCAATCCGGCGCGGCCCGCAGCAGCTTTTTGAGGTCCGAGGATCCGAGCGCGTCGGCTTGGAAATAGTCGAATTCATCCAAATCTATGTACAGCCCGGGCTTCATTCGAATGCCCCATTGGCTGAGAGCGAAATCGTGACGTACCCGGCGGCGACGAAGAGCATCATCGTGAAGTCATAGACGGCCTGCCGGATATGGTGCTCGACGACGCTATCGATCTGACCATTCCCGGCCCGCAATGCATAATAGATGTGGTGCGCCATGCCCTTCGCGAAGAAGAACAGGATGACGAGGGTGACGATTGCGAGGGTGGCCTGGGTGAGAAGTCTCATGCTTGCGCCCTCGCTTTCTTGCGAAGGGTCGATACGTAGGAGTAGTGAATTCCATGGCGTGCGGCTAAAACATCATAGCTGTCGGATGACGTCAGAATGTCCTGTATCGCGGGCGCCGGTAGCCGCTTGTGCGCGCCAGTCGCTGGGCACTTTGCCCGGATTTCGCTTTTAGTCAGCCACCCAAGGCAAGCAGGGCTGACGCAAAAGGGGGTTTGGCAGGTGAGGTGCGCCTGGTGCTTCTCGCTCGGGGCAGACCCATGTGCCAATGTGCACATGACCTGCCGGGCGCTGAACTTGCGCCCCTGAATTTGGATTGTCGGCGCACCACGGTTGGTAGAACCGAACGGCCAGATGAGGCAGCCATCAGTGTGATCCTTGTGAGCAAACATCCAGCGCGGAACTGATCCGCGCGGCGCCATCTTCTTTCTCATGACTGGCCCGCCTTCTCATCATGAATACGGAGCGCGCGCTGGGCTGCCGAGTGGCGGGTCATCTGCGCCCACCAGTCCTGGATCGCCTTGTCGCGAAACTGGGTTAAGGTCTCGAGCCGGGACTCTTCCTTCTGCAGATTGCGGACGAGTTTGGAGCGCTTGGTCATGGCTTACCTGCAAGACCGCAAAAACCTTGGGTCGGCGTCTCTTCGGAAATCCACCCGCCTGTCGGAACACGCTTCCACGGACCAAACTTTGGCGCACGTTCGGGCTTGCCTTTCGTCATGTCCATTTCCATCAGGGCGGGGATCCAGCGCCATTGAGAGCAGCGCGATCCAATGCACTGAGCATCTTGCTCGTGTCTGTCATGCGGGCACCACAACTTTATTGCCTCTTGTTCAGTGTGCATCGCGCACCTCCATCATTTTGTCCTGGATCCGAACAAGGTTGCGTTCGGCAGCGAGCAGATCGTCAAAGGCCTGCTTGAAATTGGTGCCGGTCTGGCCTGCGAGCTCCAGCGAGGCGGCGGCAATGTTCTTGGCCAACAAAGCCGCCGCCAGGTCACTCCTGGTTGGGATGGGGATAATCGCAGTCATGTGGCTGTCTCGCATTGTTCACGGATGATCTCAGCCTCACTCAGTGTTTGAAGCAGCTGCCCCGTTACGTTGAAGCGGCCAGTGTCGCAGACATAAAAAACGGGACGTCCGGTAAGGGAGTGCGGTTCCCCGTTTTTGATCGCCGTGATCCAATACGGACCCGGTCGAGAAGGCTTTCCGGTTTTGGCAAACACACTCATCAGTGAATGATCTTCGATTTGAGTTTCTTCTGGATCAGCGCGCACGCATCGGCGGCCTGATCGCGAGGGGTGAGCGGGTGCATGGAGATGCCGATCGTCTCGTCACGGATGGGTTTGTCTGTCTCCCAAACCGCGAACACGAAACTATAGCCCGTGCCCTGCAGCATCTTGTGGGCGCCGATCGCAATCGCGTTCATCAGCTTGGTCATCTGCCCGTCGTTCATGTGCTCTGGCCTCCTTGCCGGCTTCACAATTCATATCGGTGCAGGGAATGGTCTTCCGGTATGGCGACCACGGCAGCCTGCAGAGGTACGCAGGAACGCCCTGGCAGTCCTGGCAGATGCAAATCCAGCCTCTGTCGTGACAGCCGTGGCATCGCTGTTGAGTATCTGGGGGGGATGACGACACCACTGAGCCCTCCTGCGTGGAAGGTGTTTTGTCATCTCATGCACATTTGTCAATTAAAAAAATGGGCACACCATGCACATTTGTGTGTGCAGTGTAATTTTTTAGTGTGCTTTTTGTCGCCCGAAGCACAGTTAATTCACCGCGATTCGGGGTTTCTTGCGTGCACGCGTTTTCAGTTGTGGAAAAGGTTAATCGCTATTCGCCGACAGCAGCCCGGATCATCGACATGATGGTGTTTCGCTTGACCGGCTCGGCTTTCTCGAGCCGCCGGATCAGGTCGACAACTTCGCCATCCTTTGTCGGGTCATCGTCAAGCAACATCGCAGGACTGACGTTAAGGGCGAGTGCAATCGCCTCGAGCGTCTTCTGCGTATATGGGGATAGTCCCCGCTCAATACGCCCGAGCTGTGAATAGGAAATCAGCTGTTCGCCAGGCCGAGATTCCATACGATCGCAAAGCGCTTGCAGGGTTAATCCGCGCTTTTTTCGCCATGCTCGAATGTGATGTTCAGCCATGATCGCATTGTAATCGAAAGCGAATAACGACGCCGCAGCATGACGTGCCAATTTCTGCGATTGACAAAAATGTGCATGAGATGCCAAAACGCGGTTCATGAACAATCCACTCCGCACCTGGCTCAAGGGCAAAAAGCTCTCCCGTAGAGGCTTTGCCGCTGACATTCGACTCGATGATTCAACCGTCGCGCGCCTGATGAATGGAAGCGCGGTGGTCACGACTGATGTGATCAGACGCGTCAGTGAAGGCACCGGGTTTGAGGTGTCTGAAGAGGATTTGTTTGCCGCATACATCGACGCCCGCGCAAGACGGGAGATGGCCGATGATGACGGCAAGTCGACAAATACGACTGCCATGATGGTCTCCTGTGAGGAGCGGGGTTGATGTGGCCTTGGCTGCCATCCGCTCCCAACAAGGACGTGGCGATCACGCGTCCTGCTTTCAAGTTTTTGGTTTCGTCCCGGCGATCTTTCCTTCTGCTTGCGACCCGGGCCGGGGCTCCCGGGTCGTTTTCCAGAAGAGGAAACACCTATGAGTGATGAAGTCGAAACCGGCGAAACCGAAGAGGAAGCCACGGTAGGCTCAAATCTACCTTCCCCTGAAGTCATCGCCCGGATGCTCAAAGACTATAAGCTGGCGAAGTCTGATATGGACGAAGCCCGCGGCGTGATTGGCTCACTCGTCAAAAATGGCGAGGACCGTGAGAATGTTCACCGCAAGGCGTTCAAGCTCACTGCCCAGATCGAAAACATGGATGACACGAAGCGCTCTGAGTTTCTGGTTCACCTGCTTTCGTATCTCGGGTTCCTGGGGCTGGCACCGCATCCGGATCTGTTTGAAGACGAACGGGCGAAGGATATCGCCAAGATCGCGCAAAAGGACCAGGACGTCCTCGCTGAAGCCGAAGCCGTTCATTAATCATGGACGGCGGGCTGCTGCTTATACCCGGCCGGGTGATTGCGTTCACGGTTGAAGGTTTGCCGAAAGGCAAGGAACGACCGCGGGCGCGCATCCTGCCGGGAAAGCGCGGGCAGAAACCGCGCGCCACCATCTATACGCCATCATCTACCAAATCGTTTGAAGCCTCGGTCAAGCGCGTCGTCTTGCAGGCGATGAAAGGCAAGGCGCCGATCGAGGGGCCGGTCAAGGTGGCCATTTTGATCGGTATGCCGATCGCCAAATCATGGACGAAGACCAGAAAAGCGGAGGTTCGCAAGGGCCTGATCGCTCACACGTCCAAGCCCGACATCGATAATGTCACCAAGGCTGTCCTCGACGGCATGGTGATCAATGACAAGACGCCCGACCAGGTCACGCATCATCGCGGGGTGATGCAGGACGATAATCAGATTGTGAAGCTGACCGTCCTGAAGGACTTTGTCGATGAGCCGCGCGTTTCGGTCCGTGTAACTGAGCTCGTGGTGCCAGAAAAAATTCCAGTCACGCAGGCCGATATGTGCCCAGCGCCCAGCCGGGATCAGGGACTGGGGAAGAACGGGGAGGCTGCCTCGCAAGAGGTCAAAAGCGTTCGGCCTGTGTCGGATGATAACGGCGCTCAAGTCTCTCAATCCCGGCAACCTAAATCAGACACCGATGGCGAACCAGCCCGCGCCCAATGCGGCTTTGATGGCCTCGCCAGGGATTGTCCCAATCATGCAATCAAAGGCGCGCCCTGGTGCGATGCCTGTCGTCCCCCGGGAAAGCGCAAATGACTCATACCTCATCTCTTCGCCGCTTTGCCGGTGCTTCGATCGAGACTGATCGCGTTGTTGGGTTGCGAGACGACCATCCGGCGATATCAGAAGCCCGCACGATTTTTCCTAAGTCAGTGACGCACCCGGAAGATGCGCCGCGACTGCTCGTCTCCGGCCACAACAATCCAAAACTCGGTGCCCGGATCCAGAAAGGCGCGATGGCGGGGTTTCCTCTGTTCCATCTGACGCTCGAAGAGCGGGCAACGTGCCCCAGAAGCTGCCACATGTGGTCGACCTGCTACGGGAACACGATGCCTTATGCCCGCCGGCATGACGCATCCGACGTTCTGGCGCTCGGTGTCATCCTGGATGAAGAACTCGCCATTTTGCAGGCCAAGCACCCGCAAGGCTTCATGATCCGTCTGCATACGCTGGGTGACTTTCCGTCTGTGCCCTATGTCCGCATGTGGCGGGTGTTCCTGGAACGATATCCGGCGCTGCATTGCTTCGGCTATACTTCGAACTGGTACGACGCCCCGGATCCGGAAGAGCGCGCGATCGGTGAAGCGATCAGGCAACTGACGCAGGTCGCATGGGATCGATTTGCAATCCGTTTCTCGACGGTCGCGGCCGTGGCGCAGTCCGCTGTGGTCATCGACGAAGATGATGACCGGCCCAATGTGTTGCGGTGCCCGGCCCAGACCAAAAAGAGTGAGTGCTGTGCCACGTGCGGTCTTTGCTGGGCTGAAAGCCTAAAGGCGCGGTCCATTGGTTTTTTGAAGCACGGCATGAAAGCCCGACGTAGCAGGGGAGCGCGCTGATGGCATATGACCCGCCTGCCGCATTGCCGGAAGAGCGCAGCGCCGAGCTGAGCGTCGTCGGCGGCGTGCTCTATACGTGCCAGGAACGCGGCAACAATCATTTTTTCGACGAAGTCTCTGAGACCGTCGGTGAGGCTGATTTTCATGAAAGCCAGCTCGCCACGATCTGGGCGGCCATGTCCGTCATCGCTGACAAGGGGATATCGATTTCGGCGCCGACAGTGCTCGAGAATATCAAATCGACGGGACTCTGGGTTCACAATGAAAAGCCCAATGAGGTGCTGGCCTTGGCGCTGGAATTTGCGCCATCGTCCATGGAGATCCGCGACTATGCCGGTCTGGTGTCTCGTGTGGCCGCGCGTCGTCGACTCGCTTTGGCCGGGCAGGAAATCACCTCTCTGGCGCAGCAGCCTGGACACGCAAAGGGTGTGTCGACCATCTATAGCCAGGCCCGGGATCTGCTGGACGGCGCTGAAGATGCCCGCCGGCAGACCGGGGACTGGGAAGGGGCATTTGACGCTGTTGGCGATGAGCTGAAGGATCTCGAAGCGCATCTGGAGCATGGGCGGCCGCGCGGAATGTCGACGGGTATCTCCAAGCTTGATGACAAGATCGGCGGTCTGCATCGCGGCGACATCACTGTGATCGGCGGCGCCTCATCAATGGGTAAGACCGCTCTGGCGCTCAATCTCTGCATGGGCGCCGCTCGCACAGAGGGCGCCAATGTGTGCCTGTTCTCGCAAGAGATGACCAAACAGCAGCTGGCATGGCGTGCTGCGTCTCAGGAAGCCCGTCGCACCGGCAAGGGCAAGGTTGAGTACCAAGCCCTGCGCAATGGGCAGATGGACCAGACCGATATCGCTGTGCTGCGCGCTGGTCTCGAGACAGTCCCTCGATCGCTGGTCTGGAACATGACGCGAGGCCTTACCTTCCAGGACGTCCGCTCGGCGTTGAGGAAAGCTAAACGGAAACTCGGGTCTCTGGACGTGGTCTGCATTGACTATCTGCAGATCATGTCGATTGCCAGCTCGCGGGAAAAGACCCGGGCCCAGGCCATCGGTGATGTGACGATGGGGCTGAAAAAGCTCGCTGGTGATGAGAATTGCCACGTGGTTGTCCTGTCCCAGTTGAGCCGCCTGAAGGGCAGGGAAGACAAGAGGCCGGCGCTGGACGATCTCAGAGAAAGTGGCGCGATCGAGCAAGATGCCGACTGTGTGCTTTTTGCTTATCGTGAGGAATACTATCTGGAGCGCTCTCAACCCGACTGGAACAAAGAAACCGCATACCGGGAATGGCAGATTGAAATGGAGAGGGCGCGCGGCCGCCTGGATGTCATCGTCGCCAAGCAGCGCATGGGGCCGATTGGTGTCGTCGATCTCTACTTTGAAAAAGAAACGGACCTGATCGTCGATGACGCTCGGTTCTTAGATGACGGGGGCATGTTTTGAATTACGACGTTATGGCGCTGATTGAACGCAAGAAATTTGGATCGCCAACCAGGAAGCAGGTTATGCTCATGATGGCGATGCATATCAATGACCCACTCGATACGGATGTCTGGCCGTCAGCGGTTCGTCTCGGGCTGCGATGCGAGATCTCAGAGAAAACGGTTCGGAGGACCTGGATCGATTTTGAGAAAGAGGGGCTGATTCGGCACGTCAATGACAAGCTCCATAGGGGCGGAAAAATCAAAGTTTGGCGGATTGATTTGAAGGCAATTCAGGCCCTCGAAAATTGCATTCCGACCCTCGAAGAACAGCTCGGAGAACTACCGGACAATTTGTCCGGGGGTAAGCCGACCACCGGACACTCAGTCCCAGAACCCCCGGACATTGAGGCCCAAGACCACCGGACACAGTGTCCGACGAATAGTCCATATGAAGAATCCAAAGGAAGAGTCCATTCTGACGCGCGCAAGTTTTCTGATCAGTTATGGTCCATGGCTCCCAAACCTGCCCGGACTCGTTCATCGAAGGACAAGACACTCAAATCAGTCGAAAAGGCTCTCAAGAAAATTGATGGGGCTGACCTGGTTGAATGCTATCGGAAGTACCTGTCGGATCCGGAAGTCGCAAAACAGGATTATGCCTTTGCCAAGGGCCTGCATTCTTGGCTGAACGATAGTCGATGGCAGGGCTACCAGTCCACTCAGTCGGATCTTGTCGACCAGGCTGAGCAACCTCTGACCGATATCGAGCGCTGTTTCAAATATTTTGCTGATTTTGGAATGTGGCATGGCGATCGACTGCCCGGCATCAATCCGCACCCACACAGCCCGAAGGCTGACTATCCGGCCGAGCTTTACACCCGCTTTGGCGTGCAAAGGAGGGCGGCCTGATGGAGACGCTTAGCCTGCCCACGCTCGAGCCGGAGCACATCGTTGTCCACTATCTGCCGGTGGATCCGCTGCTGATCTTCGCGCTCATCTTTTTTGCGGTGTTTTTCGTATTCGTCCACGCCACGGTTCGGACTGTCCTGGATCCGTGGCGCCAGCAGAAGAAGCGCGAGATCCGCTGCGACCATAGCTACACACTGTTCAAGCACGAACAGCCCGGCCGTCCGGTATTCTATACCTGGTTCTGCAAGAAATGCGGCGGCCGTCACGTCATTACTGAACACACCCATGTTGGCCAGGTGAAGAAGCCTGCCGCTCGAAAAAAGGAAACCAAAACATGACCGCGATTGCCTGGAAAGATGGATTGCTCGCTGTGGATAGTCTGGTGTCGATGTCCGCGCACCAACGAATGACTGAGGATAAAGCTGCAAAGCTGGGCGGTTGGCTCATTCTCGGATCAGGCTGCAACTGCGACACGGATGCATTCAAGCGCCAGGCTGAGCGAATGTGGGGACAGAGTGACAAAGTGGTGGATGCGAAGACGATCCTTGAGCAGGTTTGGCCAGAAGTGAAGGGCGATACGTCGGTGATATTCTGGCGCCCGGGCGATGTTATCGTCTTTCGCGACGGTGATCATCCCGAACGCTGTGGGCGTGCTGTCGGCGCATTCGGGGATCATGATTATTTGCTTGGCGCGATGCACGCTGGCAAAAGTGCAGCGCAGGCGGTCGTCCAGGCCTGCACTTACGCAGATGGGTGCGGTTTCCCGGTCTATGTATACGGGCATGATCGTACCGGCCATCTTTGCTTGCAAGAGGTGATTGGGTTTCATCAACAACCATCGCCCGATATCACGAAGATGGGTTTCGTGGGCCGGGTCCAGGAGGCTGACAATGCAGACTGAAGAACCAAACATTCGCCCGGTCCGGCGCATTCACCGCGACAAGGATCTGCTGCAGGTCATGGAAATGCTGCGTGCGGATCTGGGCATCACCATGGAAGAGCTCAGCGAGCGGGCCGGGGTGCCGGAGCGCTATTACAACAAGGTCAAGATGGGCCTTGTGAGCGAGAAACGGCGTAAACTCCGGCGCAAGATGCTCGGCCGAAAGACACCGCTCGCGTCAACTGTACGGCGACCATTCGCGATGAAAGAAAGCGCAAGCTGGCTGCTGGAGGCGCTGGGATACACGCTGGTGGTCATGCCGCTTGACCAGGCCCTGGAGATCGTCGACCCGGATCCGGTGACGGACATGCAGCGGCGGATGCTGGAGCGGGGCGCGGCTTAATCAAAGGGCACGATATCGCCGCTCTCATCATGGTGACCGGGTTGCGTGACGCGGAGCTGGTTGAGCAGGCAGGTATGAGCATGCGGCGTCATGGCGATTTCGATGACCAGGTCCTGCCCGCCGGCCACTTTGAACGTGACCAGGGTCTGGCCCGACTTGTCCTTGTCCACCCGGGGAATCTCATTCACGTATTGCACAAGCCTGTCCCCGCCCTGCAGCTGTAAGCAATTCAACAGAATACACGGGCAAGTTGCACACCAACCCTTATCGCGGTGTGAAGACGATCGATCTAATTTGAGGGATCAGGCCTAAAGCTGGTATTCTTCCATCATCGCGGCGAGCTGTTTGCTCTTCTCGAGCTTGGCGGCGGCCTGGTCCAGCAGGAGCGCGTGTTCCTTGCCGACTTCGATGATGCGGAAGGCCAGAAGCATCCGGGCATAATTGACAGGCATCCCGTCGCGTTTCCATCCGGTGATTGTGTTGTGGTGAACACCGAGCTCTGATGCAATCTTGCGATTGGTCTTGCCGGGTGCGACCTCGTCCAGGAACGCGGCGACTTCATAGTCGGGGATGAGAGTTGTCATGATGGTCTTCTGTCCTTATCTGGGAGCTTCCATGCTGGTAACTCCTGGTATGGCGCGGCCGCCCCACTTGGCCCTCGAAAGAGGAAGGGGCGGCCGCAACTGTTTTAATTCACCGCTTTGGGTTTGGCCGCCGCTTGTGTTTCGGCGACAGCTTCAAGCATGAGCGCGGTGGGCTCGAGCTTTTCCCGATTGAGCTTTTCGAGGCCATCACGGATGCGGACGATCAGGTCAGCGGTTTCCTGTGCGACGGCCTGCAGGCCTTTTTCGGATTTCGACATGGTGGTTTTACTCCTGGTTAGATCCGGGCTTGGTCCCGGCACCCAAAAACCCCGCCGGCACGATCCGAAGCGGGGCAAGTTGGGGTAGGATTCTGGCCTGATCTAGTGTTCGACGAGACGGGCCGCTTCATTAAGATCAATGCTATGCCCGTTTTTCTCGCCGCTCAGAGGCGTTTGAACGATTTGATAGGCTGGGGTAGGTCTTGCAGCAAAATCGCTGCGTACAACCATCTGGGGGATTTCCTGACGGGATTCGGTCTGGTCAGTTTCGCCCTCATAGTCCTCATTGATGACTTCCGGTCCAAACATGGTGATCAGACCGAGGCCGAGGCCTGCAAGCCATAGCTGCCAGTCTGACCAGCCCGTGAAGAGCGTGTTTCCAAGCCCTTTGTGAGCCCAGTATGCGATCAGCACGAACAGGGTGGCCTGGATCATCATGCAGGGGATCTGGCGCCAATTGTTGCGGCTGCGATGCTCGAGGGTGAATTTGAGCAGCGTGGCCTGCAGCATTGAGCCGACGATCAGCACGAAGACGAGGGTCATTGTCAAAACAATGTTTGAGACGGTGTCGCTCTTGCTGAACAGTCCCATGGCAATCTCGACGCCAACCAGTCCGACCATGCCGATTATGGCGAAGGTTTTTCTATTCATAGATGTACTCCTGGATGTGCGCGTTCTTGGCAAACGCGCACACTGAGATAGACATATGATCATAAATGTCAATGCAGAATTGATAAAAATATCTGGTGCGTCACAGCTGCCATGCGCTTTGGTCTAGGGTTGTCACAGGTTGAACAGGAGAGTCCGATGGCTGGATCCCAGACCCGCGCCGAACAGATCCATGCGCTGAACGCTGAGCTGGCGGAGTGCATCCAGGAACGCGATCGCTATCATGCGATCATTGTCGAGCACATGCCCGAGATGCTGACCAAAGGCCATAAGCCGAAACCGATCACCAAGATCACGAAAAAGGTCTATGACCAGATGTGGCTGATGGGCAAAGCCGGCAAGACCGAGATGCAATGGATCGAGGCGTTCGGTCTGACGCCCCAGCAATGGGCGGACTTCAAGGCGCAGCACCCGGAGATGCAGGAACATATCACACGCGCTTTGACGGCCGCTTTGTCCTACTACCGCGACAAGGTCCAGACGGCGATGCAGAACGGTAATCAGAAATTCCCGATGGGCGCGTACAACAAGATCACGGCAGAGATCCAGGCCGAGCTCGGTGTCGAGGCTGGATCCGGTGACAAAGGGACAGGGGATGCGGCGTCCCTGGTGCTGTTGGATTTGCGGGAGGATGTGGCAGCGTAACCGGGTTTCCAGGGGGCTTGCCGCTCCAAATTCAGACAAAGAAAAAGCCCCGCGGTGAGGCGGGGCTTAGGGTTAGTGGAACACCACACAACCATTGTTGTCGGCAGCGATCTTGAATGCGATCGCCCATTCGCGAACCTTCTGGTTGAAGTATGGATCGTCGAATACGAGACCCGGAAGGTGCTCGGTGAACTGGTCGGCAAGGCGCTTGCATGAAGCCGTCCCGATGTACCCCTCGCAATCACTGAAGTTGATCATGTCATGCATCGGCAGGTTCTCGGTGCCCGCGTTCCAGTAGTCTTCCGCGGGTTTACCGGACACCTTGAACGCAAGCTGATCACGAAAGCGATTGTAGCCGGTGTAGGATCCGGCTCTGAAGCCGCAAACATATTCGCCGATCTGCGGCTCATTCAACTCAGGGCAGCGCTCAAGGAAGCTATGTCCTTCGTTGTGGAGGAATTCTTCCCCCTCTGCATCGACCCAGTTGTCTTCGTCGATCGGCAAAGTGGCGGCGCGCAGGTTGGTATAGACAGAAATATCCAATCCCATTTGGTTCTCCTGGTGTGGATCATGACAGGCCAGAAGGACGCCCCGACATGCGGGGCGGTCCCAGGTCTAGGCTGCAACCGGAACTTTCACGCCCAAACGCGCTATTACGCGATCGGCCATGACGTCCCAGATGCACGAACGCATGAGCTCGAGCGTCTGGTATTCCCGCAATGGCAATGTGTTGTCGCCCTGCAGCTGGTCATTGATTGCCAGCAATCCGTCGGTGAGCTGCGCATCGGTCATCTGATCGAGTTTGCATTTCGCCGCTGCAATGCTGGCTTTCATGTGTGGTGTCATAGATAGGTCTCCTGGTGTCCGGGCCTTGGCGCCCGTCTGACCTGTCATGATCTCTAAATTGTCAAACAGCTGCCAGCGCTTGGCACGCTGGCACCCCAAAACCCGCCCCGACGGATCGGGTGCGGGCATTGGGTTTGGGTTGTCTGTGGGCGCTACGGTTCGTTGCGGATGATGTCGCCGGCGAGTGCGAGGCTGAACAGGCCGCTAAACGCTCCGAGCACCAGGCCCGCCATGTTTCCCACGCCCCAACCGTACAGGACGGCGCAGATAGCGAGGTAGCCGAACAGAATCACGCCGCTGAGGCGGCAGATTAAGATCAGCATGGGTCAGGCCCGAGAGATGATGGCGCAGAACACGAAGAACAGAATCGCGCCGCCATAACCGATAATTGCAGGTGTCATGATTACTCCTGGTTGTGATGCTCCCTTGGCTGGAGCAAGTCTGAGATATACTAATAGCAGGCAATGTCAAGTCAGATTGTGAAGAAAAGCAAAAAAAATCACAAAAACCGTGACGTTTGCCGCTCCAACACCACAACAAGCGATAAAATGAGGACAAATGATAGGGCTAGAGACCGGGCGCAGCCCGTGCCTGGAGCACCCAGTGCTGGCCCTGATTCGCACGCCAGCTGCGCCGCTGTATCCCACCAGGTGGCAAACTCGCAAAACCCAATGATTACAACCCTCGCCGCTCCAAATGCTCTAAAGCATCACTGCTAGCTCATAGAGGGCGAGACCGGCGGAGCCGGGCGACCCAACATAGGATAGAACAACACATAACCGACCAGGCCAGCTAAGCCCTCACCTGATCCGCCATGATCCACGCTCACCTGCCCTGCGAACAGTGAATGTAGACAAAAGAAAAAACTGGTGTTTTTTCTCGTCGCTCGCCCTCGATCCTCACTCGCGCGAAACCTATCAGTTTGAGGTGCATTTCAGGGTCACTTGATCAGCTATCAAGCTGAACAGCCAATAGCGGCGGGCAATCGAGCGCCTGGTTTGTCGACAAACTGCCAGAAATAGCCCCCCTGGGGGGTGGTTCATGCATTTTCGGGGGTGGGGGCAAAAATCACGCGGCTTCCAAGGTCGATATATATCTCGCTCTCGATTTTTAATTCTGATATGTTGGAACTCTCGAGGAGGCGATCATGGATCGAGGCAAGTACATTTGGTTTAAGCGCTGGGCTGAGAGCACAGGTTTGAAGTTTCTACCGTGGTCTTCCAGCGAGAAGTTCCTATATCGTCCCAAGACAAAGCTGCCGAAAATCGAATGGCGGTCATTGGGCAAATAATCCCCCACCCGATTTTTATTTTTACCCTGTTGAAGATGCCGTGCGTTCGAATTCGTTGAATTGGCGTCGAGGATCTTCGTCATTCTGCGAATGGAGGCGTTGAGATGGCGGGTATTGTCGATCGTGTTGTGACGGGCGTTTCGAGGGCTTCGGGTTGGTCTCGGGATTTTACGGGTGATTTGCTGGGTGCGGCGGGTGCTGGTGTGATTACCTATTTTGGGTTGCGTTGGGTGTTTCCTGGGTTGCCGGATATTGTGTACACGGCGGCGTGCTCGGTTGTTGTTGCGATGGTGTGGAAGCGGAACCGTCGGGATAACGTCTGATTTTCAAAAAAATTGAGTTTTGCGGCAATGCATATTATTTTGATGTGCATGAGCGCTGCGGAAAAAATTCTGGATGGATTGCGGGAGACGCGTGAGATCGTGCGGCTGATCACGTTGCCGCATGATTTGGCGTGTCCGGTGTCGCGGGATGCGGCGGAGGGTCCGTGCAATTGCGGTGTGCTGTCGGCGGAGGAGCGGGCGCGGTTGTACTGGCGGATGCGGCGATCGGGGGCTCAGCTGGAAATGTGCGTTTAGGGCGCTGCTGTAATCGTCGATAACCGTCTGTGATGTCACCATCTCCTGGCGAGCATCAAACTTGGTAATCTGGCGCCGTCTGGTCACTCAGGCGGCGCCATTTTTTGTGCGTCCGCTTTGAGGCATTGTTCGGCGATGGTCCTGTCTGTCGTGGAGGATAGTGATCATGGTGGTGACGAAGATTGATCGTTCTGTCAGTGAGTTTGGTGAGGTCCTGACTTGTCTTGGTACGCTAAGGCCGGGCGAGAATGTGGCGTTCAAATTTGATGGCGGCGGACAAAACCTAATCCAGGCTGCTCGAATCGGGTGCACGCTGCTTTGGTACGAAGAAGCGATCGCTTAAGGCTGAGTGCGTCCAAGAAATTTTTCATTCCGGCAGGTTTGAGACGCCCCGATCGTGGGGCGCTCGGCAAATCTGAGAAGGAATGAGAGAATGAATGACGAAGACCAGGGCTATCGGCCGGTAGAGGGTAAAACTGACGCGCCGGTTGGCGGTTTCGCGGACATGGGTGCAGGTCAGCCACGCAGCGAGGCCGATATCGCACCCGACAGCCCGGCCTATGAGCAGGGCGCCGAGGATGCGCCCGAAAGCGTTTCTGAAGCCAAGGACGTCATCGACGCGACCGACGATTTTGAAGACGAGATCTTCGATGGCCCGAAAGATGATCCGGCTAACGACATTGATTTTGAGGCTGATGAGCCGGTTGAGATTGGCGCGGAAGGTCAAAGCGTTGCCCGTGAACCGCTGAGTCCTGATGATGATTGGCGAGGCCGTGAGCGCCGGATGTGTGGACTGAACGCAGCTGCCCAGAATAATCAGGGCCGCTGCATTTCGCCGGACGATATTATCGAAGAGGCGGCCATGTATGCCGACTTCATCGAGAACGGATATGGCGAACGCTGAAATCGTGCGTTCTGAAATTTTCAAGCCGGGGCTCTGATTGGGCTCCGGCTTTTTGATGGAAGAGAGATGGGTGAACACCTCGATCCCGTATGGACATGGGTCGCCATCGGCATTGGCGCCGCGGTCATCCCGATCGTGTTTATCGTCGTGGAAGTGGTCAATGCGCTGAAGAAGTCCCGCGCCAGCGCTGAAAGGCTGCACGACGAACATGTCGGGCGCCGCGATGCTCACAAGCGTCAAGTTGAAAACATGCAGGCCGATCGGGAGGCCTGATGGCACGCGCAATCCATTTTCGCGGCAATGAGAAACACCCGCATGGCTCGCCGACCCTGCGCCAGGTGGTCCTTGATGATACCCATGACGTGATCCTGTGTGAGGGACCAGTCGAATGTCTGTCGGGCGATACCGAGTTCCTGACCCCGACTGGCTGGAAGCGTCTCGACCAATACCAAGCCGGTGACAAAGTTGCGGTTTACGATCCGCGCTCGGGTGCCATCCGGCATGAGTATCCGCGGGCTTACGTCGACAAGCCGTGCGAGGGTTTCTGGAAATTCTCCAATGCCCATTCGTTGTCCATGGTTTGCTCGGATGAGCATCGTATCCCGCACTATGATTACCAAGGCAGATGGCGGATCAAGACGGCTGCTGAAATGGCCGCCCAGCCTTCGAGGGCGACCATCCCGACCACGTTCAATGTCGGTGGACCCGGCCTTGTCCTGTCAGATGAGGCAATCCGGTTGCGCGTCGCTGTGTCAGCAGATGGCTGTATCCCAAGCACCGGCAACCAGGTGCGCATGGGGCTTCGTAAAACCCGGAAGAAAAAGCGGATCCGCGAACTTCTGACGGCGGATGGTCGCGACTGGAAAGAATTCCAGCACTCCACACGCCCAACCGAAAGCACGTTCGCGTTTGACCGCTCAGGGATTGAAAAAGGATTTGGTCCGGGTTGGTGGCAGGCAAATTCCCGGCAATGTGAGATCATCATCGACGAATGCCTGAAATGGGACGGCATCGACGGCAAGAACGGGTCGCGCTTCGACACCACCATCAAGGCAGATGCGGAATTCATTCAATATGCGGCCCACGCGATCGGCGGCCGTGCAACGATTTCCGAGTATGACGATCCGCGCAATCCAGACTGGTCGCGTATGTACTCGGTGCATATAGCCAAGCCAGACAGCCCAAAAGCTTCTGTCGGCCTGCGCGTAGATCACACCAAGGTCGAGCGTCTGGAAGCCGGCCGCAAATATTGTTTCTCCGTCTCAACTGGGTTTTTCGTCGCCCGTCACAATGGCTGCATCTTCATCACCGGCAACTCTGGCAAGACCACAGCGATGATCGGGAAGCTGTACAAGATGATGTGCACCATCCCGCGCTGCAAGGACGGCATCCGGCGGACCAAGTTCATTATCGTGCGGCCGACCTATGGCGAGCTGCTCGAAACCGTGGTCCGCGATGTGCTCGACTGGTTTCCGGAAGAGGAATATGGCGAATTCAAATGGTCCGAGCCCTATCGCTACACGATGAAGTTTCTCGATGTCGAAAGCGAATGGCACTTCATGGCCTTCATGGATGCGTCCGAAACCGTGCTGCGGAAGCTGCGCTCAACCCAGTTCACTGCAGGCTGGGTGAATGAGGGCCAGTATTGCCCGCTGCGCCTGTTCACCGAGATTATCGACCGCTGCGGGCGCTATCCACCAAAGGCCCAATGCCCAAACTGGAACCGGCGCAAGCGGGCCTTTCTCGACAATAACGCGCCGCCAAAACACGCCCACTGGATCCGCTATATGCGCGGCGATATCCCGCTGCCGGCAGAGATGCCCGATGATCAGAAAATGGCGTACAAGAAGCCGGCGCACTGGAAGTTCTACAAACAGCCGCCCGCCGTGCTCGAGGTCAAGGATCCCGGCACCGGCGAGCTCAAAGGCTATGATCTCAATCCAAAGGCCGAAAACCTGCAATGGATGGGCGAGAACGCCTATCTCGGCAACATTGCCGGAAAACCGCGTGACCAGATTGATCGCGACTTTCGAAACATCACAAGGCCATCCCGCTCCGGCACGCCGCGCTATCCCATGTTCCAGCGCGAATACCATGTTTCGCCGGTCAACCTCTCCCCGAATGAAGGCCGCCCGGTCATTCTCGGTATGGACTTTGGACTGACGCCTGGCGTGGTGTTTGAACAGGTCATTGACGGGCGCTGGTACACGCTTTGGGAGCATGTCGCTGACAATGAGGGCGCCGAAGAGCTGGCACTGTCGATCAAGCGGATCCTCGCCGAGCGGTTCTCATTCCACCGCGAAAGCGGGCTGCTGGCCTGGGGCGACCCACAAGGCGGCTGGCGCGGCGCATCCTCGTCGAGTGTCACCAATACCAGCTTCGCCATCCTGCGGGCCAAAGGCATTCCGGTGAAGCACCCGGCCAAGAAGGACAAGCCCGAGCTCAGAATGAATATTGGACGCAAGCTGCTGCGCGAAGGCGTCAACCAGGGACCGCGTGTGATGATTGATCCGCGCTGCGTCCGGCTGATCGAAGCCCTTGATGGCGGCGCGACCATGGTCACCCGATCAAATGGCGATGCAACTTATGTCAAGGAAGAGCTGGACAAGAATGACCATTCGCACATTTGCGAAGCGTGGGAATATTCCAAATGGGGCTATGGCGAAGGCCATGACATGATCCGCGGGCCAGAAGGCAATCGCGGCCGCGGCAAGGTCATCAACACGCTTGGCCGCTCCGATGTGCTCGGCATCCCCAAATCACGCGAGATGCAAAAGGCCTCGGTATGGTAGATCTGGTCCAGAATATCGCTTTTGAGCCGGTCGCGACCGAGCCGGAAGTCGTCTCCTGGATGGTGCTGTTTCTCGAGGGCGCTCCCCGGCGGCAGCACTTTTTCCAGATCTTCACAAGCCGGGCCTGGCGCCACTGTCTTTGCTATGGCTGGGCCAATGGTCGCTGGATTGTCTATGATGCCGGAGATCGACGCTCGCAGGTCAAGGTTCTGACCGACGACCAGTTCGCCGCATGGGACGCCGCGATCACGCCAAGGGTCACCGCAGCTGTGAAAATCGATACCGGCGAGCGCGCGCTTCCTGTTGCAAGACTGGGCCTGTGGTGTGTTTCGGTGGTCAAGCACCTGACCGCCATCCGTTCTGGTGCGTTTACCCCAAAGGCCCTGTTCCGCGATCTTCTGGCAAACGGCGGAAAGGTCAGCGCGCACTATGGTCAAGGTCAAAACGCCAAAAACCCAGGAAAGTCCTGAAGCAAAAGCGGCCCGCGAACGGGCTGAGCGTGATGCCGAAGAACGCAAGGTCGGCGAAATCCGCCGCGGCGTCTCGGATGAAACCTCGCGGATCCTGCGCCGCTTTGGCGTTCGCGCAGCCTCTGCCGGGTCTCCGGGCGCCGCGTCCTTTGCTGGCGGCGGGTTCAATCCGGCTGCCATTGCCGGCGGGTTTGATATCGGGACGTTCAATTTCGGCAAATTTGATGTCGGCAATATCGGAGCTGCCTGATGCCAGTGCGGCAACCGACCGAAGCCGAACGCCAGATCATGCTTGGCGTGGAAGAGGCCAAACAGGCCCGCCTTCGCTTCCAGTCCGTCTATAACACGTTCTATGATCTCGCCGCCCCATGGCGTACCCGCATCAATGAACAGCAGGACGCGCGCAATCCGCGCTCACCGGCCGAGCAGGACGATATCTTCGACACGACGCTGCAGAACGCCGTCGATGACTGGTCGTCGGATTGTGCCGATGAGTTCACACCGAGCTACAAGGACTGGGCGAAATACAAGGTGGTTGGCGGGCCGAAGACGTTTTCCAAGTCCGTGCAGGAAAAGATCCTGGAACTGGCCACCGCGCATTTCACAACGATCTATGACCGCATTCGCGAGTCGGCGTTCGAAGAGCAAAGCCAGGAAGCCTATGTCGACTTCGCGATTGGCCCGATGGCCATGGACTGGCCTGAAACCAAAGCCGGCCAGCCGCTGAAATGCGAACATGTGCCGATCTCGGAATTGCTGGTCCTGCCTGCGCCCTATGGCGGCGGTCCGGGCGATCGCTTCCGGGTCCGCGACCTGCAGGTCAAACACCTCGATGTGATGTGGCCGAAAGCCGACTGGAGCCATCTCGGCACCAAGGCGCAGCGCAAGATCAGCCAGGACACGATCGAAGTGGTGCAGGCCCATACCCGCGACTGGGAAAACCGCAGCGAGGAAGTCTGGACCTACCAGGTGCTGTGCAAGGGGATTGCCGTCACCTCGCCACAAGTCACCCGCGGGCCAGGATCCTGCCGCCTGGTGGTGGCCCGGCCGCGCGTTTCGGCGCCCTCGGCGATTGGTATTGGGTTTGCCAACAAGGCGCTCGCCCCGGCCCGTACCCTGAACAAGCTCGCCTATCTCGAGCTCAAGCGCCAGGGCAAGATTGTTGATCCGCCCACCGGTTATAGCGATGACGGCACCGCCAATGTCGAAGGCGGCGTCGATGCCGGTACCTGGATCGAGTTCGGCGAAGGGTTCGTGATCCAGGAGCTGGCCCCGCAGACCGATGCCCGTGAAGTGTGGTTCAACCAGGAAGACCTTCGCATGCAGGTCAAGCAGGCCCTGTTTCAGGATAAGCCCTACCAGCGCGGCGACACACCTCCGACGGCAGCGCAATGGCTGTCTGAGGAAGAGCGCAATGCCCGGCGCAAAGGCTTCCCAAGAGCCCGCGCCATCCGTGAATGGGTGCTGCCGACCCTGCGCCGTGTCGAATGGATGCTGCGCAAACGCGGCGAAGTTCAAGACCAGCGCATCGAAGGTGAGCTGATCCGGTTTGAGCCGATTTCGCCAATGTCGCGCGCCTCGGATCTCGGCGAAGTGCAGCTCGTCAACCAGTTCATCGATCTGTTCATCGGCCGCCTGCCGGAGTCGGCCATCAACCTCAATCTCACCGACACGATGAAAAAGGTCGCCGAACTTCTCGGCACCGATGCGATCGTCTTGCGCACCGCCGAAGAGGTTGAACAACAGCAAATGAAACAGGCCGCAATGGCCGCT
Source organism: Henriciella sp. (assembly GCA_041984335.1). Classification (GTDB taxonomy): domain Bacteria; phylum Pseudomonadota; class Alphaproteobacteria; order Caulobacterales; family Hyphomonadaceae; genus Henriciella. Next base: position 27,585 of record JBHIYI010000007.1, read on the forward strand.
GCCGAGCGCGGTCAGATACCAGGAGCAGGCCAGCAATGACGATCCCAAGCTGGAAAGATCTCGACGACGAGACGGAAAAAAAAGAGCTTCCGACAGACCACATAAAAAACGTTTTGGCACGGATCGGACAAACACCTGATGGCGAAATCTTTCGCAAATTTATAGAGGAAACAATGGTTTATGCGCCGTGGGACACCGGTTTGTCAGATAGTGCGTTAAGAGAAAAAGCCGCCGAACGTAGGGTCGCCATCAGGTTTTTAAGACTGCTGGAGCGACCCCTTGCCCAAACCGAACGGCGCCGATCCAAATCCAAACCCGTCAAATGACGACCCAGGATTTGCCTCAGTTTCTGCTGATCCCGTCACGGATCCTGCAGAGCCGGGCGCTGGTGACCCTCCTCCTTCAGCCGGGCAAGACGATCCAGCGCCCGGCAATTCTGACGCGGATGAAATCACGGTTCCGGAGGCGTTTCGGACCGAGGACGGCGCGCTGGATACGGAAAAAGCGCTGGCGCATCTCACTGAAAGCGAAACTGCGCGGGCCGCTCGCATCGAGAAATTCGGCGATGTTCCGGAAGGCGATGCCAATTACGATCTCAGCGATCTGAAAGATGCCGAAGGCAATGAGATCGGTGTCGATCTCGACAATCCATTTGTCAAAATGGCGCTGCCTCAACTGAAAGAAGCCGGTGTCGGCGGCAAGCTCGTCCGCGACCTGGTTGGCGGATACGCGCAGGTCCTGACTGAGCAGGTTGGCGAGGTCGTTACTGCCATCCGCGCGGAGCAATCCGACAAGGTCAAAGCCGAAATCGGCAAGCTGGGCGATGAAGGCCCGAACCGGATCAAGGGCCTGATCAAAGGCCTCTCATCTGTGCCGAGCGATGCCGGCGACGACACGAAAGCGCTGTTCACCGAAGAAGAAGCCGGCGTGCTGGTGAACTCTGTTCGCACGGCGCAGCAATTCGAACTGCTCGAGCGGCTCTGGGAATCGGCCGGCGGCACTGAAGGCGGATCCCGCCTGCCTGGCGGTCAGCGCGAAGAAGCTCCGCAAGACATCATTTTTGGAAAAAGGAATTAGATAGATGGCTGTAGTTGGTACAGATTTTGTGACCATGCTTGATGTCGTCAAGCAGCGCGGTCCGGACGGCAAAGTCACCGCCGAGATCATCAACCTGCTGTCGCAACTGACGCCGGTTTTCCGCAATGGTTGGCACGCCCCGTGTAACAAGGGCAAATCGCACCAGCACAATATTCGTGTCGGTCTGCCAAGCGTGAACTGGGGCCGCCTCTACAAAGGTATCCCGCAAGGCAAGTCCGGCTTTGCGCAAGTCGAAGACACGACCGGCTTTGTCGAAGGTCGCTCGACGATTGATGTGCGCCTCCTGGCGCTGCATCCCGGCGAAGAAAACACCATTCGTCTGAATGAAAGCCAGGGCTTCTTCGAAGCGCTCGCCCAGGAAATCGAAACCGGTTTCTTCTATCACGACACCACGACCGACCCGGACAAGTTCAAGGGCCTTGCCGCGCGTTATTCGACGATCGCGACCTCGGGCGCCGGCAATCAGATCATTGATGCGGGCGGCACCGGCTCGGACAATACCTCGGTCTGGTTCGTGACCTGGGGCAACAACTTCACCTCGCTGATCCATCCGGAAGGCACCATGATGGGTGTCGACCACAAGGATCACGGCGAACAGCGTGTGCTCGATGGTAGCAATGACGCCTATTATGCCGAAGAGCACACCTGGACCGTCCATGTCGGCGTCTCGGTTGGCGACTGGCGCTACAATGCCCGCATCGCCAATATCGATGTTTCCGACCTCGCGGCCGGCAGCGTCGATATCTACAAGTTCATGCGCCAGGCTTATTACAAGCTGAAGTCGCGCACCGTTCCAGGCGGCACGCAGGCGATTTACATGAACTCTGATGTTCTCGAAGCGCTGGATGCGGCCAACACCAATGACGGCGCATCGGACAACTATATCCGCCTGCGGCCGATGGAGATCGAAGGCAAGGAGATCCTGTCTTACCGGCAGCTCCCAATCTTCGAGACCGAAGCCCTGCTCAACACCGAAGCCCAAGTTACCTAAGAGGAAGCCCAAATGATTATCGACAATCAAGGCCTGTTTTCGGATGATCAGGCGATCACAGCCACCGCTGACTCGACCAACTCGATTGATCTGGGTGCGCAGGGCACGCCATACGGGGATGCTGCGGCGCTGACCATGGACAAGGGCAAGGTGGTTCCGATCCCCTGCCTGATCCAGGTCACTGAGGATTTCGATAGCGCCGCCGATGATGGCACGCTGACCATCGCGGTTGAGCTCGATAGCACGACCACGTTCACCCCGGACAAGACAATCGATCTTGGCACATTTGCCGAAGCCGACCTGGTCGCTGGCTTCAAGGTGCCTTTCTCGATCCTGCCGGAAGGTCTTGATCTGCGCTACGTGCAGCTGAGTTACACCGTCGCCGGTTCGGGCAACTTCACCGCAGGTAAAATCACAGCCGGCGTCGTTGCCGCTGTGCAAAACAACTAAGGAAAGATCATGGCTGAAAAACTTCCTGTCCAGGCGCTCGAGCGTGGCTATTACGGCGGCAAAGTCCGTGAACCTGGCGAAAGCTTCGTGATCAAAAAGATCAAGGAGCTCGGTTCCTGGATGATGCCTGTTGGCTGGGACGTCAGCGATTCCGGCAAGCCAAAGCTGACCAAGGAAGCCAAGGAAGAATTGAAGGCGATCGACGATCAGGATCCCGATGACGAGGACGAAGATGACGACGGCGTCGAGATCAATGTTGCGCAGGCCGTCACGTTCCGCGGTGCCAAGGAAACCTATGGCCCGCCTGAAATGGAAATCGCCATCACTGATGCGCTCGAGCGTGCGGTCAGTGAATTCGGCCACGGCGTCGAAAAGTGGAATGAGCTTGAGGAGAAGGACCGCAAGGCCCGGATCATGTCCGCGGTAAAGGATATTGTGAACGCCGCGCAGGCCGACGCCGCTTGAACCGAATAGGCTGGCAGCCCCCAGTCTGACAACGAGAAACCCCGCGGAAGGACGTTCCCCCTGAAGCGGGGTTTCTTTATGTGCGTTCAGAGCATCATGCCGCGCGGGCAGATTGACGACCATGACACTGCTTTCATCGTCCCTCGAAGTGTTCCAGGCTGCGATGCCGATGATTGGGGCGCAGCCGCCCGCCAGCATTGATGATGAAACGCCCGAAGCGAAAGCGGCGCGGGCTTATTACGAGATCATGGTCAACAAGCATCTCGCCCGGCATGCCTGGTCATGGGCGACGAAGAGTGTGGCGCTGACCTATGTCGGCGAGACCAACCAGATCCCGGCCTATGAGTACTCGATGCCGTCGGAGGTTCTGACACCGCGGCGCATCGAAGTGCAGGGCAATCTGTACAAGGATTGGCAGCTGCGTGATCGCAAGGTGCTGACCAATCTCTATGACTCGTCAGAGCTCATTTTGATATATAATTGGCGGGCGCCTGAAGCGGATTGGAATATCCATTTCGTCGATGCGATCATTCATGATCTTGCCGGTTATCTCGCCATGGGCCTGCTCGATCGGCCAGAGCAAGGCGAGCGTTTGCAGAATCGCGCTGAGGCCCTGATCCGCCGCGCCATTCGTGTTGATCGCCGCGCCTATCCTGCTGCTGATACAAATCCGGATCCGATCCTGATCCAGGCATGGAGAGGCGGGACTGGCTCGAATACGAAATCGAGGCTCTACCTTGCCACGGAGTCGTAGATATCTCTCGTCGATGGATCTTGGAGAGGTTAGCGAGGATTTCCTACGCTCGGCCAATGAGGGATTTTTGCCGCGGGCCTGCAAGACCGCCAAGAACGTCATTCTGAAATCTGGACCGGGGGCCGCGCGACGTCCCGGGAGCCAGGAACTCGCAGCGCTCAGCTATGCTAGTGTGCGGTTTCGATATCGCGGTCGCGGTGTGGAAGAAGAGCTCGTGTTCTCAAATGGGCGTCTGGACATTTATGCCTCCGACGGGACGCTGAACCAGTCGATCACAAGCTCTGTCCCGTGGACGACCGCCCAACTCGATGCGCTGCGCTTTGATAGCGATTCCAATCGCGTTTTTGTCTTTCATCAGGCGTTCATGACGCGCGAGCTCACCCGGGCCTCCGGCGGCACGTGGACGCTCTCGACATTTGCTTTTGCCGATACGGTGAACAACAAGACCAGCCAGCCCTTCTATGACAAGTTCAATGATATCGACGTCACCATGTCGATTGGTGCCTATACCGGAACGGGCGTGGCGATCACGTTTTCCGATGACGTGCTGGTTGCCGGGCATGTCGGCCTGCGCTTTCGCTATCTCACACGCTGCGAAGTGGAGATTGCGAGCGTCACCGATGGCCAGAACGGCACGGTCGATATTGTCGACACGCTATATCCGACGCTGCAGGTCACGATTGGTGACACCACCAAATACAAAACCGGCCAGGTTGTCGAAGGGTCGGTCACGGGCGTGACCGGCATCATCTCGTCGATCCCGACCGGCACGACGATGCAGGTCCTGTTGCTCGAAGGCTATGATCAATTTTTCTACGATGCCACGACGCCGGCGAATTCTGACAAGCTGATCGGGCCTGAAGGCGAAGAGATTCTGACGGCGGCTAATACAACCGTCGGCACGCCGGCGACGACGTCGATCTGGGATGAACAGCTGATGTCCGATGTGCGCGGATATCCCGGCACCGGCGTTGTCCACAAGAACCGGCTCGTCATGAGCAAGTTTGAGGAAGCCACCGACGTGCTAGTTGGCTCGTCGCTCGGCAATTTTTATGACTTCCTGGTTGGCGCCGAAGACGAGGCTGCCTTCAATGAAGAACTTGGCGCTGATCCGAACAGTCAGATCCTGCACCTGGTCTCAACTGAGCAGCTGGTCGTGTTCACCGATCGCGGCCTGTTCTATGTGCCGGAAGCGCCTGAAAACCCGCTGACGCCGTCCAGTCTGGAGTTTGCAGCGATTGGCCCGGATGGCGCCGCGGATGTCGCTCCCTTCGTCGCATCGGAAGGGATCTTGTTCATTGATGCCGATGCCGGTCGTCTGATGGTGGCAGCCCAGACCGGGAATGTGCGCAAACAATGGAATGTCGCTGAGCTGTCCGAGGCGTTCTATCATTTGCTGACCGGACCGAAAAAGATTGTCGTTGCAAACGGGCTTGCCGGTCGAACCGAGCGCTATGCCATGGTGTTGAACACCGATGGCAGCTTTGCCGTGATGATGTATCGGCGCGGCACGGATGTGGTCGGGGCATCGCCATGGGAACATGGTGAGGGCGTCTTCGAAGATGTCACGGTTGCCGGTGACACGGTGGTCACGACGTCGCTGGTCGGCAGCATTCGTACCATGTCGCAAATGAGCTTTGATGCCGTCTGCGATGATGAACAGGATTATTCCTCGGCGGCGTCCGGCCGCAATGGCGAAACCGGATATGTCGTCGAGGACGGCGCAGTGATCGGGTCTGGTGTTGTCGCCTCGAATGCTGTGCCGGACTATGCGGCGGGCGCCGGTCTGACACTCGGTTTTGATTTTGAGGTTGACCTGACGCCGGCCCCGCAGATGGACACTGAGCGCGGGATCCGCCGGATCCGGGTCACAAAGGTCTGGGTGGACTGCATCAATAGCGGCGCGATCGAGATCGACGGGACGCCATATCTGGCACAAAATGCGAGCGATTCCCTGGATGATCCGGGCTTCACCAAATCGCGCGTTATTGAGGCGTTCACGCTCGGCTATTCTTACGAAGCGACAAAGACAATTGGCCAAAGCAAGGGCGCCGGCGCGGCCTTTGATATTCGGTCGATCACGATGGAGGTGTCGTCGTAATGGATCCCGTCACCGCTCTTGCCATTGGTTCGTCTGTTATTGCCGGCGGCGCATCGATCTATCAAGGCTTTGCCGATAGCGCGCGCCTGAAAGGCCAGGCATCGGCAGCCGAGCTGGACGCCAAGATCTCTGGCTTGCGCGCGAAACAGGTCGCCGCTCAGCGCACCGAAGAACTGAATGACGTGCTCGGCGCGATCAATACGCTACGCTCAGCGCGCGGTGTGGGGCTGGACAGCGCGACGGGCCGGGCCATTCGGGATGATCGTCGCAAGAAGGGTAAGGAGCAAAGAAACAGCGATGTTCTGCAGGAGCTCATGGGGCGCGATCGATCGAAGGCACGCGCCAGAAGTTTGAAATCGCAGGCCCGCGCTGCACCCGTGCTCGGCTTTGTCAGTGCGCTCGGTGACTTCTCACAAGCTGCTTCTGATGCAGATGCTGCGGGAGTGTTTGGCTGATGCCCTTGCCAGATATCCAGCGCCGCGCCCTGACGGGAAACCCGGGTAGCATCGCCGACACAGGCGCCGCTGAAGCCCAGTCGTCGCTTTTCTCCGGTATCGCACAGGCCTCGCGCCAATTCCGCGCCCGTCTGCAACCGGAACTCAACCGGCAGGCCCGTGAGCAGGCCGCAGAAGATGTGCTGGAAGCGGCCAAAAACCGTGAAGATGGATCGCGCGTTCCCGAGGTGCCGCTGAAGCGCGCGTTCTCACAGCAGGCCCAGGTTTACAACCAGGTGGCGACAACGGGCGTCCTTGCGACAGCCAAGGCTGACTATGCCGAAGAGGTGCGCCGTCTGCGCGCTGAATATGAATTTGATCCCGACGGGTTCAACGAGGCATCCGAGAAATTCATTGCCGGATATTCGGAAGGTCTCGATCTGCCGGGCGATTTGTTGCTGTCGCTGGAAACCGAAGCCAATCAGATGTTCTCGGCGGAAGGGGCGCGGATTGAGGCCAATGCCCGCGCCAGACAGACCCGTGAGACGCAGGACGCGCTGCAGAGGCGGCTCGGTCAGGTCCAGGCCGAAATGACCACGACGCTCGAGAATGAGGGCGCTGTGAGCGTGTTCACGGACGAATATAAGCGCCTCGAACAAGAGGCAATCGATCTGGTCAGCATTCTCGCTGACAATCCGGCTTATGGGTGGTCTGATGAACAGGCCGCCGAAGCGCTCGATGCGATCAGCAATCAGAGCCAGGAAGTCGTCGCCATACAGATGATGCAGGCGACGTTCTACAAGGACGGCGCGGCCGCTGCGATTGGGTACATCGATAAAGCGATCAATGGGATGGTGCTCGACCAGCAGGAGCGCATCGGGGCGCGGTCTCGGATGCAATCTGAGCTGGCCATTCTCATGCAGCTGCAGGGCCTCGAGGAAGCCGAACGGAAAGCCGCGCACGACCAGGAAGTCGAAAAGCTGGAGATTGCGGCTCGCGGGTTTGAGGCCGACTTGCTCCAGCGCATGTCTCAGCAGGAAAAGCCGACGGACCAGGACATATCCACAATGAATTTCCTGGTACGCGCCGGAGCCATGAAGCCTGCGCGCATGAACACCTACGTCAATGCGATGCTGTCGGACGAGACGACGCCGTCAGATGAGGTCTATCAGGGCGTCTTGTTTGATTTTGCCCGCGAGCCAGGTGTGACGCGTGAAGAGATCGAGATCGCGACAATCGACGCGGTCGGCTCTGGTAGCATTACGGCCGCCGAACGCGAGTCAATCCTGCGCGCCTATGACCAGTTCAATGATGATCGCTACAAAGCGGGTCAGAACGTCATCGACGGCATGTTCTCGACCGGCTTCATGGATATCGACACCGCCGAAGTGAAGGCGCAGAAAGCGCTCGCCGAATCAGAGCTTGCTGATTTCTTCCAGCGTAATCCGGAAGCGACGAACTCGCAGCTCGAACAAAAGGCCCGTCAGCTGGCTGTGGAATATGGTCGGCGGATCCCTGCGCCGCCTGTCCCTGATATTCCCGGGGCACCGCCCGCGCAGTTCATTGATCCGCAAAATATCGGCGCATGGGCCGAAGAGGCTCGGTTGAGCGCGTTGGAAGCGCTCGAGGCGAACAATTATTCTCCTGATGATTTCACCCGTGCGATGGACATGATTGACCGTCGCGAAGCGTGGCAACGAGATCAGATGCGATTGCAGCAGGAGAGCGTGAGTGCCCCAACTGAATGAGACGACCGGCCAGGACTTCCAGGTCAACGCAGACCGCCAGAAATTCGATGAACACCTTGAACGCGCTCGCAGCCTGAAAGCCCGCCGCGCCGAGGAAGAGCGCACCGAACCCCAGCAAAAACTCGGCTCTTCGACGCGTGAAGACTTTCGGCCAAACCAGTTACCTGATGGCGATGCGATCGTAAAAGCCGGCGCCAAAGCGCTTGGGTATGATGGCGATATCGAGGAACTACCGACCTATTGGCCGCTCGCAAAGATTGATCGTCAGCGCGCCTTTGAAGCTGGGTTTGATGAGCTCGGTATTGATCGCCAGTCGTATGAGGCCAAAGCCTGGCAGAACGCGAAGTCCGTCGCTGGCGCTGCCCGCCGCGATGTCGGCAAAGCGATCATGAACCCGGGCAATACCGCGCAGCAGGTGCCGGGTGGGCTGATCGACGCATGGAACGAAATCAACCGTTTTGGCGCGAGCCTTGATGTCATGTCTGGTGAGGCGCTTGGATACTGGCCAGCGCTGCAAATCTTCGATGAAGAAGGCAATCTGGATATCGAATTGCAAAACGCTGCCGATCCGGAAGTTGCAGAACGTCTGAAAGGCGACGGCAATCTCGCGATTTTCAAAAACCCCATCGAAGCGCCGGAGAGTGGCACGGGCGCCTTGGTGCGCGGTATTTCTCAATTCGCAGCTCCATTCGCTGCTGGCAACAAAATCCTCAAAGGTCTGAATACATTCGCCAAGCCGGGCGCCTGGCGTGAGATCGGTCGATATGCGCTGGCTGGATTTGCGGCTGACTTTGCCGCATTCAATCCGGAGATGGAACGCCTGAGTGATCTGATGGATGATGTCGGGCTGGGCGATCTTACTCTGGAATATCTGAAGTCCGATGACGATGACAGCGAGCTCGAAAGCCGTTTCAAGAACGCATTAGAGGGCGCGTTCATTGGTGGTGTGGCTGATGTGCTATTCCAGGGCTTTCGCGCAGGACGCAAAGTTCGGCAGATTGAGCCGCAGGTGAATGAGCGCCTGCGCGTGCTGGAAGCTGAAGAAGCCGATGCCGCCCGTGTCATTGAGCGCGATATCTATGCGAATGGTGACCCCAATGCACCGGCTGTGCAGACCTATGGTCCGCCGCGGGCTGAAACGGCCGCTGAAGTCGCTGCCCGCCGTGAGGCTGCTAAGCCTGAGCCGGTCGTCGCTGGCGAGCGCTATTTCGATGAGGACATTTTCGATATCGCCGCGCGTGAGATCGAAGGCGATGACCTGTTTGCGTTCGGCGACAATATTCCAAACCGCGAACGGTTTCTGACAGAAGAGATCGCGGCCCGATCGACGGAAGCCGGGAACATGGTCGGCTTCTCGACCCGTGCCGGCAATGTCGGCGTCCAGTTCATGCGCGATATCGAGGGCACAGAGATTGTCTGGGACTGGCTCGATAATGCCGTGCGGCGCGATGGTGACGCAGCGTTCGAAGCACGTGAGGTCGGGATCCGGGATGCCAATGAAATCATCTCAAAAATGTTTGCAGTGATTGAACAGGACGCCCGCACCAATGCGGCGCCGGTCTATCAATTCAGCGCCAACACTTCGCAGCTCGACAAGGTCTATCGCCGCTTGGTGCCGAAGCTGGCTGAGCGCATGGGGTATAAGGCCGAGATTGACAATCAGGGCTTCCGCATCGTTCGTGAGGATATAGATCAGGGCTTCGAGTCACTGCGCGGCTTGTTCGACGAAGGGCCTGTAAACGCTGATGACCGCGCCGCCCGTGCCGGAAAAGCCAATACGATCCGCGGCCGGCTCAACCAGGAATTCGACACGCCGCTTGGAAATGGCGGCCAGACTGCTGCCGAAGCCGCTCAGTCAATTGCTCGGGAGCTGGACAGCCAGCGTGCCCGGTTTGCCGCTGACGGATCTGCTGGCGCATTCATTTCGACAGAGGACGCGCTGCAGCGCCTGGATGCCCTGCGTGAAGCTGGCGAAAAGGCGTTCGGCAAATCTTACAATTTGCTCGAGCAAGATGGTCGCATCACATATGCCCGCAATGCCGGTGAACTTGATCCGCAATGGCAGCGGTTCTCGTCATCTGCTCAGGCTGTGACATCACCTGGCGGCCGCGTGACTATCTTCACTGAGACGACACGGCCGCAGGACATGGAAGGGATCCTGCTGCACGAAGTCGGCATTCACTCCGGCATGCAGGACATGGTCGGCGAGCGCGGTTTCGAGGCGCTACTGAAGCGTGTCGACGACCTGGTGGCGAAAGGCGACGGCGCCGCTGTCCGTGCCCGGAACCGGGTGCCAGCCAGTACGCCTGAAGCCGATATCCGTCACGAGACGCTGGCCTATTTGGTGCAGCATGCGCCGCAATCGCCCGTTGTGAAGGAATTGGTGGCCAAGCTGAAAGCGTGGACGGCGAAGACATTTCCGGGCCTGACCGGGCGTCTCGGCCTGCAGGAAGCCGATTTCCGGCAACTCGCCATGATGGCCCTGCGCCGTGAAGCGCTTATCTCCGGTGAGGTTGTCGCCGTATTTGGGCGCATTGATGAAGTGTTTGAGCTCGGTCGCGAGCCAGCCAAGCCGAAGCCGATGTTCAATCTGTCTCAGCCACTGCTGCTGACCGATCGGATCTCGATCGATCAGGGTGTGAAAGTTGCCCGGGCGCTGGATATCGATGCGGACCCGGCAGACCTGGTGTCACAGATCCGCGAGATGAAGGACGGCCTGCTATCCTCCGGCATGATGGAGCGTCTGTTCCAGTCCGATGAGGCATTTGATCCGTTCGCGTGGCGCGACCTGGTGGAGGCGATTTCGGCCGGGGATCCGCGGCCCGGCCTGATTGATCAGTTTCGCGCGCTGATGAAACCCCTCGAAGATACGGCACCGGCGAAAGAGTCGCGACCCATGTTCTCTATGAGTGAAGCCGGTGGCCGCATGGATGATCGGATCAATTCAATCGTGCTGGACGATATCAAGTCGGGTCGCCGCGGCCTTGATGCGGAAGAGTCCGAAGCGCTGCTGACGGCGGCCGAACGCTGGGCCAGTGCGGTACGGGCACAGCAGCCCCAAAGAGCGCGGGCACTGGAAGACCTCATTGAACAGGTCAAAACCAGAAATGACCCGGACGACATGGCTGATCTGGTGGCAATCATGGACGGTGCCAAAGCTAATGTGCCGGAGCCGCCGTCGTTGATGAAGTTTCTGCGCCAGCAAGGCGGGCTGAAAGAAGATGCCGGAGAGCTGGCAGCGCGAGATCTGCAGCGCGTTAATGCGGTGAACAACAAATCCGGCATCGATCTTGACGAAGCGACCCGCCGGGCATGGGAAGCGGGCTATATCGGAAAACCGTCTGAGCTCGAGCTTGGGCCAACGGCGGAAGGCCGACCAGTCATTGACGATTTGCTCGATGCGATTGACCGCGAGCTGGCCGGGGACATGGTTTATTCGATCAATGATTTTGACTGGGTCATGGAGGCGGCCGCTCGCCGTGACATGCGCGCAGAGCTGGAAAATCTGGGCATTGATCCGAACGCATCGCGCAAGCAGATCATGTCCGAATTTGAGCGCATCGCTGCCATTCAGGAAGGCACCCCGATTACGCTGCGGGATATTCGAGACATGGAGCGCATCGAGGCACAGTCCGGTGCTCGTCCGGGTATCGGCCTTCCGGATCGTGATCTGCTCGGTGGCCAGGACATTCGCATCAATTTCAATGCAATCAATTCGAGCGATGATATCCGCTCTGTCATGGGCCAGCTTGCCGATGCATTCAGCGAGGAAGTTGCCGGCGCCCGAGGTCCGACCCGTGGCAATGCGGATGTCATCAAATCTGCGCGCCAGAAACGGGCCTGGGACGCGCTTAATGAGCGCCGGGCAGACACACCCCTATCGGATAGCGAAGTCGCCTCTGCGCAGGCCCTGTACGTCGCTTCTGCGGAAAATGTGAAGCAAGCCCTCGACGTGGCGGCGCGAAAAGGGTCCGACACGGCTCATTACGCCGCTCGCCGTGCGATCACCATGCACCGCGCCATTCAGGCTGAAATTGCAGGCGCAAAAGCTGACGCATCTCGGGCGCTGCGGGCCTGGTCGATTTCACAGTCAGCCACCGCTCAAGCACGCCGGGAGCTGAACTCTGTTCTCGAGTCCTATGGCGGCAAGCTGGATCCGGAAGAGATGGCGCGGCTGCGGACCATGCTCGATGTCGAGCCAGAAGCGGCGGACAAGGCGATCCGCACCATGGCGCGCAAAACGTCAGACGTGGCCGGTGAAGTGCTGCGCTTTGCCTGGCTGTCGGGTCCACACACGCACATCATGAACATGGCCGGCAACACGCTGACGCTGCTCTACGATATCGGCCTGCGCGCCGGGTCTGGCGTCAAAGGCGTGGTCACGCGGGATCCAGCCTTGCGCCGTGAGCTCTCGCTTGCGGCCGCTGAATATAGCGGGCTGATGGCAGGCGTCCGGGCGCAATTCTCTGCGTTTGCGAAGAAGGCCGATTATGGCCGTATGGGGCAGCGCCTGAATGAAGCGCGGCAGTCTCTCAGCCAGGGCAATGTCAAGGATGCGCTGAAAAGCACGGCTGCGGCTGTGGCCTATGACAATCCAGTCTCTGCCACCTTCCGTGGCCGCTTTGACGATCGCGGTGTCTCCGGGCGCAAGTTTGATGGTGGCGGCGCCGGTCCGTCTCGGGCGATTTCAGCTGAAGCGTTTGGTATGCAGCAAGGCTCGGCCGGAGCGCGTGTGGTTGATGGTCTCGGCGCGCTTGTCTCGGCGCCTGTGGATTTCCTCGGCTTCCAGGATGATTTCTTCAAAGGCATCAACGAGATGGCCACACGCTATCGCCGTGCCCAGGAAATCGTCATGGAAGAGCTGGACAATGGCCTCCCTCGATCCGACGCGCAGCGCCGCTTTGCTGAGCTTGTGGAAAACCCGCCTGAAGAAGTGCTCGCCGAAGCGCGTCAGGCTGCGCAGCGTCGGACATTCACTGAGCCGGTCGGAGAGGGCACCCGCTCAATCCTGAAGCTCAGAAACTTCGCCAACAAGACCGGCTTCCCGCTCGGCCATATCCTGCTGCCGTTCGTGGTGACGCCGTCCAATATTCTGAAGTTCGCCTTCCAGAATGGACCGACGGGAATTCTGTTCCGCGAGATCCGCGACGAGTTAAATGCCGGCGGTACGCGCCGGGCTCTTGCGCAGTCCCGGATCGCCGCAGGTACTGGTCTCATGATGATCGGCATGGACATGGTGGCCAACGGGGTCATGACGGGCCGGGCGCCGACCGATCCGGGTGAGCGCGAGCTCTGGCAGCGTGATGGTCGCCAGGAATACGCGCTCAAGATCGGCGACAAATGGGTCAGCTATCGCCGCCTCGAGCCGGTCTCGACGATGATGGCAATCGGGGCAGACCTGCAGACCATCTATCTGAACAGCGAGCTTGAAGACGATGCTGACCGCGACTGGGCGGAGATTATTGGCCCGGTGCTGGGCGCTTTCGTGCAAGTCATCTCGTCCAAGACCTATCTCACCTCGGCGTCTGAGTTTGTGAAATTCTCTGAAGATCCGGAGCGCTATGGACCGAACTATATCGAACGTCTGGCAGCTTCGATCACCGCGCCAGCTGGCCTGTCGCAGATCGAAGAGATCAACGATCCGATTATTCGTGAGGCGTCGAAAATCGAAGAGCGCTGGATGTCCCGCATGCCGGGCTTCTCTGAAACATTGCCGCCGGCCTATGATCTGTGGGGTCGCCAGCGCCACGTCTCGTCCGAGCTCGGTCACTGGTACGATGCTTTGTCGCCCTTCACGGTCCGGACTGAGGATCCCGAGCCGATCGACAATGAGCTGCGCCGGATCGGTTTCTATCCGCGCCGGCCGCCTAAACAGATCACTGTTCGCACGCCGTCGGGTGTCTCGGTTGCCGTCAATCTGCGCAACCGGCCGGAGATCTGGTCTCGGTATGTGCAACTCGCGGGCAATGAGACGAAGCCGTTCAATGGACTCGGCCTGAAAGACTATCTCAATGCAGTGATCGAAGGGCGTCATCCGGACGCGGCTGATTATCAGCTGCTGCCGGATAGCGCGACGGAGCCGATCTCAAAAGAAAAGTTCATTGATCGCCGCATTCAGCAAGCCAGACGCGTTGCGAGGATCGAGCTGGAGCGTGAGTTCCGCGCCGATCTGCAAGCCATGGCGCAGGCGTCCCTGGAGGCTCAGCGCCGGGCAGAGGCACGCGCAAGCGAGCTGACTGCCCCCTAGTGCGTTCACGCTGATTTACGGCAGCCATAGCTTTTCAGGCGTGCTGAAAGGTGGCTGAGCTGATGGATATGACAGACGCCCCGCAACGGGCTGACTTCGACAATCGAAAAACGTACAACGAAGCGAACCGGGAGTTCGTCAAAAAACTCGTTGGATTGAAGCCGGAAGAAAACCCGCTCGGCGATGTCCAGGCGACTCTCGAGGCGCAGGCCGAAGCCATCCGTGTTCTCTCAAAGCAGGTCATTGATCTGAATGACATCCTCATGCGGACCGACACGGTCACGATCGAGGACCGCGGCGATTTTGAAATCAGCTCATCGGACCATTTACGGATTGCTCTCGCGGCGATGATGGCGATGCGCGGGGTCTCAGTCGACCTGCCGCTCTCGAATGGCCAGGTGATCCAGAATGTTCGCGCCGGAGAACTCGTAAAAATCGCGCAAGCTCTGTTTGTCGGCCGCGACCGGGAAGTCGGCGATGATGAACCAGCTGCCGGATAAGGTCCCATTCTCAGCTTATGAAGTGATCGGCGATGCCTTGCGCGCCGATCCTTTGATGTTTCAGGGCCTTTCAATTGTTGAGAGTGCTGAGCGCCCTGATGCTATTCGCGGTGAGCGTCATATCTGGCGCCGGTATCGGTTTGCCAGCCGCGAGGCGATGCGATTTGACAGGCTGAAAAATCATCGGGACTGGTCGAAGCGCTGGGAGCAGTTCGAGGAAATGGATCGCGTGGCCCAGGCGGATGCATTTCTCAATCCCCGTGCCGACAAGGCGGCGATCTACGCTCACTCTTTCGGCTTCTGCCAGATCATGGGCTTCAATCATCGCTATTGTGGATTTGAAGACCACCGCGAATGGCTGAATGCGATGAAGACAATGGACGGCCAGGTCCAGTGTCTGATTGGGTTTATCGAAGATAACTCGATCCTGCTCAGAGCGTTTCAGCAAAAGTCGTTTGATCTGATCGGGCACCACTATAACGGGCCGCAATATCGCCGGCACAAGTATCATGTGAAGCTGGCCCGCGCGGTCGATCAAAGTCAGAGGCAGTTCTATGCTTAGGATGCTTGGCGGACAGGTCGGCGGCTATCTGATCGCCATTGTAGCGGGCGCTTTGTTCGTCGGCGGGCCTGCCGCTTATGTCAGCCACAATATGGGATACGGCAAAGCGGCGAAGAAGCATGACCGCGAGCGGGCCATGTGGACAACCCGGGAAATTGCGCTCTGGCACGAGCTCGGCGCAGCACGGGTCAGCAATATCGATCTCATCGACAGTATCGAAACCATGTGGGAGGTGACCGGCGAAGCCAGACGACAGATGCAGCGTGCGCTCGCCGCCCAACGGGAGAAAGCGCGGATCTCTTCGGAAGCGGCCGCGGCAGCTATCAGGAGACTGGATTATGTTGAAAGCACATGGAAAGACGTTGTTCTGCCTGATGCTCTGTTTGAGCTTCCCTGCCTGCCAGACAGCACCACCAACTGTACCCCTGCCGGCGCCGGATCCGGTGTTCAAGATGGTGTGGAGGTTCGCGACCCAGCCGCCGGAAACGGGCCGTGAGTTCCTGGTTGATGGCGTTCCGGTCACGCTGGTCATTCCGGATCTTTGCCCAGAATTGAGCCGCGGCGACACGAACGGCGATTTGTTTGCAGGATATCAGGTCTGTAAAGCGCGTTTTGAGCAGGCCGTGGCCCGCATAGAACTCTATGACAATTGGGTAGCGATCGAGCGCGAAGCTCACGCAAAGCTGCAAGGGGCAGGCAATGGAAACTGATAAGGTCAAAGTTGAAGGCGACACTGTAACGATCAAGGCCGGCTCGGCCGCCACCGCTCGGGAGATTGGCGCTAAGGCGGAAGACGATCTTCTGAAAAAGGAAGGTGGAATCGCCGGTTTAATAGATCGTCTGCTTGATGGTGCGGGCAATGTGGTCGACACGATCGGGCGGCCGTCATTCCAATGGATTGCCTGGGCGCTGGCTCTAGTCGGATCTGTGATTGCATTTATTTCCTGGTCGCGGTTTCTGCCTGTCAAAGATCTTGCCTGGTTGTTCGGCTCCGTTGGTGTCTGCATCATTCTGGGGACTAAATTGTCATCGGGTCGATGGGCGACTTCGCTGAACGCAAGTGACAAAGAGCAAGCCAAGTTTTGGGGAAGTCTCGCATTTGCGGGATTGGTCGTGAACTTCATCGCGGCATTTGCCTTCCAGGCGGCCGTCACCTCCGATCAGGAAACCGGTGCCCACGATGCAGATGTTCAGATTGCCCAGCTCGAGCGAGAAGCGCGTCAGCTGAACTTTGAACTCGGTAGCATGCAAAAGCCGCCAGACACGGCTGAAGCCCTGCAGTTTGATTTAGACCTTGCCCTCAAACAGCAAGCATTGACCAATGCAGGCGAACCAGCGCGGCTGACCGTGGCTGAGGTGATTGGCTGGGGCTCGGAGGATTACTGCATGCCGGGCGGCAACTATGCGTCATATGTCGATCGGTACTGCCCGGACATCATCGACCTGCAGCGTAATCTCCAGCGTCGCATCGCTTACGAGAAAGTGGTGGCTGATCGAGATGCCAAAAACGCGGAGGCCAAGGCGCTCAGAGATTCGCGGCCGGAGACTTCATCCAGTACAGCTCTGGGACGACAGCTCGCAGCTGAAGGCGGTGCGTGGCGGCAGAACCTGCCAGGCGCTTTGCTGATGTTGCTCATTGAGCTCGCCATGGTGGTTGCGGCATTTACTGCAAAACGGCACCCGAAAGGCATTCGTAAAGTAGGAGCATGACACATGGCGGAGATGTTGTCGCAAGCTGCGTGGGCCACGATCATTCTGTTTTCGGCGTTCGTCTGTTTCGAATCATTCAGGTTTGACAGCCAGCCCCTGCGCTTCATCGGGTTCGTGGCCATGGTTATCGCCATTCTGCACGGGTTCCACGAATTAGGGAAAGTCGCGGCCACGTTCCAGCGCTACCCGGTTGATCATTTTGTCGGCTATGAAGTCTTCCTCCCCATTGGGCTTGCGGTATGGCGACAGAAACCCTTGGTGAGACGGATTGATGGAAGAAGACGAATACAACTTTCGCGAGCCGAATGATCGCATTGAAGGGTTGATGCAATCGACCCAGACCAATGACATCGCGGAATTCGTCGACAACCTTCGTGAAGATACCCAGTTTGAGCTGGATGAGCGCATGGTCTGGGCGCTAATTGCCGTCTTCTTCATTCGCGCCATTGCTGAACTGATCCGTCGCTCCACTGATGGCGCCCGGCCAATCATTGAGGTTGCCGCTGAGAAATGGCGTGATCAGGGAGAGAACGACCCTTATCGGGAGGTCTAGTGCGTTTCCGGTAGCGGGCTAAAACGGTCTTCTCTGGGCCATGCCTGGTCCGGTTCCTATCGAAGACACATGGGACATTACCAATGTGGTCTCGTCATCGACGGGGCCTTTTGCTTTTACGTTCAAGTATTTTGAAAAAGCGGATCTCACAGTCTATGTCGATGATGTCGCGTTGGACGCGGCTGATTGGTCGGTCACACCTGGATCTTCTGACACCTATGCGGGCTTCATTGGTGGGTCTGTCACGCTGAATTCTGCGGTGGCCAATGCCAAGGTGACGATCGCCCGGGAGATGGATGCTGAACGGGAAGCCAATTTGACCGGCGCGCAGCTGACGGCATCCGCGATCAATTCCCGGCTCAATGAGCACACGATGCACCTGCAAGATCTCAAGCGAGATCTGACGCGTGCTATTCTCGCTGTATATGGCTCGACCGGATCTTCGTTTGTGCCGGCTGATATCGCAGCACTGGCAGCAATTGCCACCGAGATCGGTCAGGTGGCCGATATCGACACCGAAGTTTTAGCACTGGCCGCGATCACAACTGAGATCCTCGCGATCTATGCAGATATCTCTGGTGACGACGACATAGGCACAGTCGCTACGGCGCTGAATGACGGGACGATCACCAATCTTCTGGATGGCCAAGTCGGCAAGTTTGATACGCTGGTTGAGCAACAGGCTTATACGACAGCAGTCGACGGACAAATAATGTTCCGCTCCAGTCGTGCTACAGCGGGCGATGGCGGCGCCGGCTTCTTTCGATTTTCATCCAGTGATGAATCGACCAACGTTTCTGCCGACGAGGTAACTACTTCAGAAGGTGATGGCGGAATATGGGTGGCGCCGGGCACTGACAAGACGGGCGCATCTGGCGCTTGGGAGCTGTTGTTTAAGTATCCCATTCGACCCGAACTGTACGGCGCTAAATTCGATGCCGTGAACGTGACAGACGGCGCGATCACCGCGAGCGACAATACGCTCACTTCCGCCACCGCCGCGTTCACATCGGCAGATGTTGGAAAGCTCATCACCGTTGAAGGAGCCGCGGCTGCTGGCGCGGACCTTTCTACGACGATCGCAAGCTATACAAGTGCAACCGAGGTTGAGTTGACGGCAGCCGCCTCAACAACCGTATCCGGGGCAGATGTTTGGTTTGGGAGCGATAACCTGGCTTCACTCCAGGCGGCGGTTGACGCTGCACTACTGCGCACCCCCGCACCTATTGACCTTTCCAAAGGTACGGCGCTTGTTTCCGGAACCTGGACGTGGGGCGGGGATGGCTTGAACATCTGTGGCGCAGGGCCGCATCACACCACAATCATGGGCGTTCACGCAGCCGGAGATATTATTCATATTGACGGGTCGCTTGGTGGCGTGGCGCGCAAAAACATATTTGCTGAAAAGTTTCGTGTCGACTCGGCCGTCACCAAAACAAGCGGCGCAGGCATTCATGCGGAAAGAACCGCGAGGAGCACATTCGAGCACGTCGTTCTGAGTGGTCAGGACGGAACTGCGAAACTTTATACCGGGATCCATTTTGACACGTTCGATCTGGTCAAGTTTTTCAACTTTGAGATTTTCTGCATCGCGGATGGTTTGCTGGCAAACGGAGGCGGGTCTGGCGGCGATCTGTTTGTTGAAGACGGCAAGATAGTCAGCTCGGCCGGATATGGTACCCGTTGGGCTGGCGATTGCGGTGGGGTCCGTGTTGAACGCGTGGATATGAATAATTGCGCTCTCGGTAGCTCTATCATTGACCAATCTCAAGTTCCCTCTGGAAATCGCCAGGTCACCTTTGGTGATGGTTGTGCTTTCGACGGCGAAAGCGTTATGGGCGTAAGGCAGCAACCGGGGTTGATCTGCGACGACCCAGACCTCGAAAATGTTTTTCTTAATACCTGTTGGTTCTCGGTGAACACTTACGGAATTTGGATCAAACAGGCGAGCTCTTCGACCACGCGCATTCATATCCTTGGCGGACGCAACGGTCAGTGCGACGACGACGCCATCCGCATCGATGAAGTTCCGCGCTTATTGAAGATAGACGATGTCGACTTTTATGATGCGACAGGATGGGCAATCAATTGCACGGTTGATGCGTCTAATCA
The DNA here is from genome assembly GCA_041984335.1 of Henriciella sp. Classification (GTDB taxonomy): domain Bacteria; phylum Pseudomonadota; class Alphaproteobacteria; order Caulobacterales; family Hyphomonadaceae; genus Henriciella. Next base: position 47,310 of record JBHIYI010000007.1, read on the forward strand.
GGGCGTAGGTGAAGGAATCATCATTGGGCCGAGCAACCGCTTCCGCAACAATACAGGCGGTGACGTCCGCTGGGAAAACATCCCCCCGATGCCCGGGACCAGTTTTTATGTAAAGATTGACGATGACGATATTTTCGCGTTCAAGCCGCGCGATCTGACCACGCTCGGCGCCGCTGGTCTCGCTTACATTGGCATCGGTGCCAGCGCAACGCGGGCGTTTTTCTATTATCGAGCCAGCAGTGGTGTTGCGATTTCGGGCATTGAGAGCAGCGGAATTACACTAACTACAGGCGCCTTGACCGGCACGACTGGTGCGGATGGCACGACGACGGTCGCAGTCCACACGGATGAGAAGATCACGATTGAGAACAGGACCGGCAGCACGCAGTCGTATATTGTCACCCTAGTCGGCGGGGCATGGCCGTCTAATATCGTTAACCCGTAAATATTGGTTGAGGGCGGCGTGGTCTGCCTTTAGCGGTTCGGCCTGATCGGGGTAGGTCGAGAAATCATCATCGAATGGCTCAAGCCCTGTGATCGAGAACAGCTCGTTATTTGGGGCAACCCAGCGCTGATAGAAGGATAGCGCATCTCTTTTTGAGGGTTTCCAGCGGCCTCCGGGGAAGTCCCGGCGTATATCCTGGCGAAGCTGCGCCGCGGTCTGAAGAGGTATATCTTCACGCTCATTGAGGGCGCGGATCAGGGTCTCTGCTTTTGCGCTTAGCGGGCCGTTCGCTTTTTGGGTTTGGCGTGGCGCATCAGCACCGATCTGAGTCGCAAAGGATTTGGCGGTGTCTTTGTGGGCTTCGTATTGAAGCCATGAAAACTCCGCTTCGGGAAAAACGGTCAGCCAATTAAGGGCGGCTTGCCGGTAACCAAATGTCCCATGCCGTGGAAACACTGGCCGGGTTTTGCCATGCATGAGGGCGGTTGTGTGGGCTGACACAGCTTTGCGGTCCTGGCGGCGCAGGAACGTAACGATCTGATAGACGGAGAAGATGCGATCCAGATAGGCTTTGAGGCGCTTGATCTCTTGCTCGCTGAGCCATAGCAAGCCCTCGAAGGAAAAAACAAAGGTGCCGTCTCTCATGGAGGCTTCGCGTTCCAGCTCACTTTGAATGTACGTTGTGATGGCTTCGACGCTGGGGAGATTGTTTGCGTTTCGATAGCGCCGAGCAAAGCTGTTCGGACCCTGAACCGCCAGGGCAGCAAGACCGATGTCATAATCAGCGCCCTTAGTTGATTTCGGAACAATCAGGCCGTGCTCACCAAGCTTAACGTCTGCATCCCGCAGAAACAATTGAATTGCAGATGACCCACACTTCTGGTCACCGATGTGAAGAATGGCTTTCATGACGTTCGCCCCCCAGGTGCGCTCCTATTTAGATGGTGAAATTTGCAAACACAACTGGCTTAGAATTACTCGATTTGAGCGCATCTTTAGTTTGTCCCAGATCGGCAAGGTGTTGAAAATAAACGTGACAAAAACCTTGCGGTTTGTTGCATGGGGTGCAATTCGCACTGAAATGTCTGGAGTTTTTCCGTGCATTCCGGCGACTGGGGGTCAAGGGGTCGCAGGTTCGAATCCTGCCGTTCCGACCATTTCTAGCTGACAATCAAGTAGGCCAGACCGCCAAACAATATGACGATTGGCCCGTAACAAACCAGAGTTACAAGGATCGCGTTATACCGTTTCTTTTGCAATGGACGCAGCATAACGCGAACCATGCATAGATGGTGCCAGTAAGGATTCCATTAACCTAATCGACGCGCGGAAAAGGACGCTTGTCTCGCGCGGCGAGCCCGGCTAACGAAAGCGCCGTGCCCGCGTGGTGAAATTGGTAAACACAGCGGACTTAAAATCCGCCGCCCGTAATTGGGCTTGCCGGTTCAAGTCCGGCCGCGGGCACCATTCGTAGCCGGTCGCGGTAGCGATCATTTGATCCGGGGGATCAAAGACAAGCGCAGAATGCCCCGGCAGGGGCTGTTCTTTGACCCCGTATCGCATCGATCACATGGATCGCGCTCAGGGCTGTGGCGGTATTTGCTGCTCGGTTATTCACCTCCGCGACTTTCTCTCCGCTTCCCCGGTTAAAGCCTTGCGCCCGCGATGCGATCGAGCCAAACAGGCGCAATGAGTGAGACCCCTGATCAGTCCGTCCCGGATGAGGAAGAACAGCGCGCGCAACTGGCGAGTGACCTGCGCGATGCGATCGATCTTGGGGAAGGCGACTGGATCCGCCAGACGCTCGAAGAGATGCACCCGGCGGATGCGTCCGACCTGCTGGAGCACTTGTCGACGGAACGATTTGAAGCGGCCGTTGAGCTGCTCGATGGGGAACTGCCGCCAGAGATCCTGATCGAACTTCGCGAAGAATATCGCGAAGACGCGGTCGACATTATGACCGACGAAGCGGTCGCCGACGCACTCGATGATCTCGACACCGATGATGCCACGGCCGTGCTTGAGGATCTCGATGAAGATCGCCGGGAACGTATTCTCGACGAGCTGGAGCCGGAAGACCGCGCCGTTCTGGAAGCCAGTTTCGAGTTCGAGGAAGACACTGCCGGGCGTCTTATGCAGCGCGATTTCCTCGCCGCGCCTGAATTCTGGACAATTGGGCAAACAATTGATTTTGCAAGAGATAATGCCGAAGATCTGCCCACGGACTTTTATGAGATCTATGTCGTTGATCCGACCAACAAACCGCTCGGTTACGTCCTGCTTTCGCAGCTTCTGAGGACGGGACGGGAAATCAAACTGGCTGACATCATGGAGAGTTTCAACTCCGATATTGATGTCGATATGGACCAGGAAGAGGTCGCTTATCAGTTCCAGAAATATGCGCTGGCGTCTGCGCCGGTCAAGGATCGCGATGGCCGCCTCGTCGGTATGATCACCGTGGACGATATGGTTCACGTCATCCAGGAGGAAAATACCGAGGACCTTCTGGCCCTCGCGAACGTGTCCTCTGCCGATGGCTCCGATACGGTGTGGGAGTCCGTCAAAGCACGTGCGCCTTGGCTCGGGATCAATCTTGTTACGGCCTTTATCGCATCGGCGATCATTGCCGTCTTTGAGGGCGCATTGGACCGACTGGTTCAGCTAGCCATCCTGATGCCAGTTGTGGCGGCGCTGGCCGGCAATGCGGGCAGCCAGGGCCTTGCCGTGGCCGTACGGGCGATCGCCGAACGCGAAATGGAAGGCAAAGCCGGTCGCCGCGCCGTGGTTCGGGAAACCCTGACCGGCGTCGTGAACGGTGTCATCTTCGCTTTAGGTGTCGCGCTGGTCGCGCAGTTCTGGTTTCAGGACGCGAAGCTCTCGCTGGTGCTGGCGGTTGCGATGTTTGCGAGCTTTGTGTGGGCGGGTTTCTCGGGAATTCTGGTGCCGCTGACTCTGAAGCGCATGGGCGCAGATCCGGCCGTCGCCTCATCGGTTTTCGTCCTGACGCTGACCGACACTATGGCCTTCTTCAGTTTTCTGGGGCTCGCAACGCTATTTCTGTTGTAAAAACGGGCGCTTGCGACCCGGCGTATAGATTGCACTCCCCTCAGGATTGGATAGATAATCTGTCCCAAACCGGAGCAGGTGATGGCATTAAATATGCGCACATCTCAAGCGGGACTGGACGTCATCAAGGCGTTCGAGGGGTTTCGCGCACGCTCAGAAGCATTGCCCAATGGTCGCTGGATCATTGGATACGGCCATATGCGCCGTGCGCGTCAGGGCATCCGGGTCAGCGAAACCGAAGCTGAAGCCATCCTGCGCGAGTATGATCTGCCACCGGTCGAGCGCTATGTGATGCGCTGCGTCCTCGCCCCGATGTCGCAGAATGAGTTCGATGCGCTTGTTTCGCTCGCCTTCAATATCGGGCCGAAAGCCTTTTCAAGTTCGGACGTCGTGGCGAGCATTAATGGCGGAAACCGCCTCGACGCGGCAGAAGCCTTCGATCACTGGCGCCGCGCCAAAATTGGTGGACGGATCCAGATCGTTGATGCCCTCGTCCGGCGCCGCGCGGCAGAGAAAGCCTTGTTCCTGAACACCCCAGGCCGCATGCCAGTGGCGTCATCGCGGCTGTATCGCGCGCTGCACGATTCCGAGGCTTTATCCTATACACCGCAGCCGCGCGAAATCCTGGTCGAACACCGTCCTGATCCGAAGCAAACCCAGATTCAGGCGGAAGACGAACCCGAAACACAATTTCGCACCGCGACAGAAGAAGCGGCTGAGTCTGTGCGCCAACAAATGGTTCGTATTCTCGGCGAGACGTCAAACGAAGTCAGTGCAGAAGACTCCACCGACGGCGCAACGCCGGAAGAAATCACAGCTGCAATTTCAGAACTGGCGGGTGAGGATCGCGCGCGAGGGGTTCAGAAATCGGTCTGGCCGCAACGCGAAGATTTACCGCCGCCGCCATTCCTGGACGAAGATCGCCCGGACAATGATGCGGGGCACCAGGCTGATGCTGCCGATCTCATCCCGGACGTCATCGACGACCTCGAAGAAGTTGAAGTCACGCAAGACAGCATCAATCGCGCGATCGAAGTCAACGATGCAATCGAGGCTGAAGAGCGTTCGGGAAGCACACTTGGAGCCATTCCGTTTGGCATTCTGGCCCTGATCGGGGCAGCGCTCGCGACCTATGGCGTTGCAAGTCAGTTTGGCTGGGTCAGTCGCGACGCGTCCGAACCTGGCGGTCTGGAGAATTTCCTCCCTGTCTTCCTCATCCTGATCGGTGTGATCCTGCTCGGCGCAATGGGCTATTATTGCATCCGAACGCTCGCGTCTGACGACTGAAATCTATCGCGATTGGCAACACAGCTCGCCTTCGTTACGCTCGACCCGCATGCGTGGAAAAGTTGTCTTTGAGGTGGGTTATGTTGCGGATAGTCGTACTCGCGGTCATTGGTTTCTGGAGTGTTCCGGGATCGCTCGCTCAGCCGGATGAACCGATATCATCCGATGCGGACGCGATGCTGGAGCAGTGTCTGGCGGGCGCCGATGTGGATGCCTGTGCGGGGATATGGGTATCGCAATGTAGTGAGACTGCATTCACGACGGTCGAGATTCTCAGCTGCTACCAGCCTGAGCTTGAATTCTGGGAGACCTATTTGTCGAAAGTGTTGCTTGAACTCGAACAGCTCTATCTGGAGCAGGATCAGTTCGAAGATGCGTCGCGCGCGTTAGCGCCGCGCCTCAGCGTGTATCAAAAGGATTGGGAAGCATGGCGAGCGGCCAAATGCGGCTTTGAATATGACAAATTCAGAGGTGGCTCACTCGGACGGATCACGCACATAGATTGCCAGCTCACTGAAACGGCGCGGCGCGTTGAGGAATTGCAGTCAATGCTGGAGGACGCCGGCCTTTAGTTAAACCGCGTGCAGCGTGCAGCATTGGCTTTGCAGATTGCTTTCTTTCAGTGCCGTCATCGCCGCCTGATATCCGGCCTCGACAGCTTCATCATAGGCTTTCCAGTCACGCAGCTCGATATCCTTCAATTGCGGAAGCACCAGGACATCCACCAGCTCGCGCCCGGCATTCGGATTCACGCTGACGGTGGCTGATCGCATGAGCAGGCCCGCAATCGGCGGCGCGCTTGAGAAGCCGTGACGCGCAATCCATCCAAAGAATCCGGGAGGATCGACAAACTCCGATGCGTCGAGGCCTTCCGGCGCGCGCGCAACGTCGCATCCGACGACAAAGCCGCGCTGGAACTCGCGCATCACATCGGTCGGGAAATTGTTCAAGACTGCCCCGTCGACGAGAACTTCACCTTCATCGATCACAGGCGGCAGGATCCCGGGCAGGGCAATTGTGGCGCGAAGCGCGCGGCGCATCAGTCCCCGCCTGTGCACGCGATAGGCGCCGTCGGTCAGGTTTGTAGACACCGCGAAGAAGGGCAGCTCCAGGTCACCAATCTCGGCCTCGCCAAAATGCTCCTTAAGTCGGGCATCCACGCGATGCCCTTTCACCATTCCGACGACGGGAATGTTCCAATCTCCGAGTGGGTTGGTCTCAACGAACGATTTGCGGATGCGATAGTCGATCTCGTCATCGTCCCATCCCATGGCAACGCAACCGGCAACAACGGCTCCCATAGAAGCACCGCCGGCAAAATCGATAGGGATACCGAGTTCTCGCATCGCCCGGACCACGCCAATATGGGCATAAGCGCGGGCACCGCCGCCCGAGAAGACGACTCCAACGCTGCGTCCGGCCATGGTGCGGGCCAGGCGGTCGCAATGCTCGCCTTTGACAGCCTGCCAGTGGAACACGCGCGCGGCTCCTGCGGCACGCAGCCAATCTGCCGGGCGGCACGCTTTGCGGTCTTTGCCATGGTGCAGAAGCAGAACATCGACCAGCTTCAACGATTGCGCCGGTGAGTTTTCTTCCGGGAACAGAGGGTAGGATGGCTTGGCATCCGCGCGCGCCACGACCCAGATCCGGTCGGCCTGTCGCATGGACAGTCTATACCAGGCATTGTCTCCCAGTGTTGAGATCAGAATGACAATATCGTTTTCCGCCTCGAGCGCATCGAAGAATGAGGATGGTTTTTCATCGCCTTCAGCTTCCTCGACGATGCGGGTTTTGATGCCCAGCTTTTCAAGGGAAGACTGCAGGGACTTCGCGCGCAGTGCTAAATCGATCGTCGGTGATGTGGCGACCATCGTGAACACTTTCGGCGCGGTGCGTCGATTGCGCTGATTGCCTTCCCTCAGCCGCGACAGGATCAGGCGGATCATCGCGCTGAGGATTTCCGGTTCTGCGGAGCTTATGCGCTCGAACCCCTTGCGCGAGATTTCGAGCACCTCGCTGTCCCGCAATGCATAGACTGAGGATGAGTGCGGAACATTGTCGGGTGCGCCATCGCCATCAATGTCGATGCCGCCCTGGAACATCGCCATCTCACCGACCGGTTCTCCGGCGCGAATATGCCCCATGAACTCGCTGCGGCCGTCATTCATTGCCTTGAAGGCTCCGAATGAACCAGACAGCACGAAAAAGATCGAATCTGACATTTCGCCAGCCCGAAACAGTGGCCAGCCAGCGGGGACCGAAAACCAACGCGCTTCCTTGCCCGCGGCCCGCAGCGCGCGACGCGGAACATCCTCAAGGAACTTGATTGAGGCAAGGGCAGGGACAACGTCCAAACTCATGCCGCCAAATATACGCATTAATCACTCTCCGTCATCTCGAAGGATCTATGCAAATTTGGGGCAATTTCATGAAGGAAGTGATGACATTCGGTCACAAGCTCGGGATGACAGGCCACGCGCACGCCGCTAAGGCAGGAAGAAATTGGTTGTGGGAGTAACCTTCATGCCCCTTTTGAAGTCCAAGCTTGATGTCGCCAGCGCCGCTTTTTCGGCCAATCGCCGCGCCATGGAGGCTCTGGTCGCCGAATTGCAGGAACGCACCGCCAAAGCGGCTGAAGGGGGCTCCGAGCGGGCCCGGGAGCGCCACGTTTCGCGCGGAAAGCTCCTGCCAAGAGACCGGGTTGAAAAACTACTCGATCCAGCCACGCCGTTTCTCGAAATCGGGGCGCTCGCGGCGCACGATATGTATGACAATGAGGCGCCAGGTGCGGGCATGATTGCCGGTATTGGCCGGGTCGAAGGGCGCGAGTGTGTCATCGTCTGCAACGATGCGACGGTCAAAGGCGGCACCTACTATCCAATGACGGTAAAAAAGCACCTGCGCGCGCAGGAAATTGCTCTGCAGAACAATCTGCCCTGTATCTATCTGGTCGATAGTGGCGGTGCCAACCTGCCGCATCAGTCTGAGATCTTTCCTGACCGCGAGCACTTTGGCCGTATCTTCTACAATCAGGCGAATATGAGCGCGAAAGGCATTCCGCAAATCGCCTCCGTGATGGGATCGTGTACGGCGGGCGGCGCCTATGTTCCGGCCATGTCGGACGAGACGGTCATTGTGCGCAAGCAGGGTACGATTTTCCTCGGTGGCCCACCGCTCGTGAAAGCGGCGACAGGTGAAGAGATCTCCGCCGAAGATCTTGGCGGCGCCGACGTCCATGCGCGGCAATCCGGTGTCGCTGACCATTATGCCGCGAATGATGATCATGCACTCGCCATTGTGCGCTCAATTGTGCGCACTTTGCATCTCCCGAAACCGGAGACAGTGGGCCTGCAAGCGCCAGCGGAGCCGCTCTACGACCCGGCTGAGTTGCACGGCCTCGTCCCGCAAGATGTGCGCGAGCCTTATGACGCGCGCGAAGTCATCGCCCGCCTTGTCGACGGATCCGAGTTTCACGAATTCAAAAAACTCTATGGCGATACGCTGGTCTGCGGCTTTGCGCATTTGTATGGCATGCCGGTCGCGATTCTTGCGAATAATGGGATCCTGTTCAGCGAGAGTGCGCAAAAAGCGGCTCACTTTATCGAACTCGCCGATCAGCGCCGCATTCCGCTCCTGTTCCTGCAGAACCTGACCGGTTTCATGGTGGGTTCCAAATACGAGGCAGGCGGCATCGCCAAGGATGGCGCGAAAATGGTCACGGCGGTTGCGACAGCGTCTGTCCCCAAGCTGACACTTGTGACGGGCGGTTCATTTGGCGCCGGGAATTATGGCATGTGCGGCCGCGCCTACAGTCCGCGATTCATGTTCATGTGGCCGAATGCCCGCATTTCTGTCATGGGCGGCGAACAAGCCGCGTCGGTGCTCGCCACGGTCAAACGCGATGGCATGGAGCGACGCGGCGAGGACTGGTCGGCTGACGAGGAAGAAGCCTTCAAAACGCCGATCCGCGATCTCTACGAGCATGAGGGATCGCCTTACTATTCCACCGCGCGCCTGTGGGATGATGGGATTATCGATCCCGCCGACTCGCGCCGGGTTCTGGGACTGGCGCTTTCAGCTGCACTGAACGCACCGTTTGATGAGCGCGGGTTCGGCGTATTCCGGATGTAGCGCGAAGACCGCATTCACGCGGGTTTTTGCGCTCTGAGACTGTTCATTACAAAATGGTAACTACAAATGTAACATGCAAGATTGTTACACATGTAATGCGCCTCCCTCCAAGGGCGCTTACTCAAACTGTTCCAGGGAGGAACTTTCGATGAAAACCAAACTTTTGACCGGTGCGTTCGGTCTGTTTGCCGCTAGTGCATTTGCCGTTGCCCATGCTGGCTCGCCAGCAGATTACTTCAACAAGATCGACGCAGATGCGAGCGGCGTGATCACGCAAGCAGAATATGTGGCGTATAAAACCGCTGACGGTAAATACGACGCAGAAGAAGCGGGTGCCAAGTTCGCCAAAGTCGCAGGTGATGATGGTGAGATGACGCTCGCCGAGTTCGAAGCGGCTGTAAAAGCCAGCAAAAAGAAGAAGCATGGCGACAAGGACAAGGAGCGGTCTTCCTAGCCGCGTCTGTCTCTAGACCCCACGACTCCCCAAGAAGCGCTCGCGCCTGTCGCGGGCGCTTCTTTTTTTGTCGCGGCGGAAGGGTCTTCGCTTCATTGAAATAGCGTTTATGGTGGAACGAGCAGGAGAGGCCCCAATGAGCGAATATGAAACTATCAGCCTGGACGCGACCCGCGCGGGCATTGCGATTCTAACGCTGAACCGTCCCGAGAAGCACAACGCCTTCAACAGTCAGGTCATTGAAGAGCTGACGGATGCATTAGAAACTTTGGAAGAGCAGGACACGCTGCGCATGGTGATCTTGCGAGGGACAGGCAAAAGCTTTTCGGCAGGTGCCGATCTCGAATGGATGAAAGCGGCCCAGCATTGGACGCGCGAAGACAATGAGCAAGACGCTATGGCGCTTGCAGAAATGCTCCGCAAGCTGGCTGAGCTCCCGCAAATGACATTGGCTCTCGTAAAAGGCGCGGCCATGGGCGGCGGTGCGGGTCTGGTGGCGGCTTGCGATGTGGCCGTTGCGGTGAAAGGAACCAAGTTCCGGTTCAGCGAAGTCCGGCTAGGACTGACGCCGGCGACAATCTCACCCTTTGTGATCAGCGCGATCGGTCCGCGCTGGGCCAAAGCCTTGTTCGTGACAGCAGAGATGTTCGACGCTGACTATGCCGAGAAAATTGGCCTGGTTCAGTATGTTGTTTCGGATCTTGAGGAACTCGCAGCCATGGAAGAGCATATTGCCAGCCTCGCCATGGACGCTGCGCCCGGAGCCATTCGTGATGCCAAGAATCTGGTGCTGGATTTTGCCGATGAGCCCTACAGCCCAGCTCTCAGCCGAGCGACGGCGAAACGCATAGCAGAAAGGCGCACGAGCGAAGAGGGCAAGGAAGGGCTCGCCGCTTTCCTGGAGAAACGAAAACCCGATTGGGCGAGCTAGCTTATTCTATTCCGGGTACGGCCCCGACGGGCAGGCCTAGATCCCTTAGAAAGCTGATCGTTGCGTCTATCGGATTAATCCCCGTCAACGCCTCGATCTGACCCTGGAAAACGTAAATCAGCACGCCCAGCATTACGAGGTAGATGACGAATTGCATGGCCGATTTGAGCAGGAACGCGCCGGCGCTTCCCGCGACCAGGCCGACACCGCCCATGATCAGGGCGCCCGCGACGGGCTCCAGTCCGCTGACCTCTGCGGCCTGAGTATAGCCGATATATCCACCGACGCCGGCACCGATCACGCCGGCCAGGCTGCTAAGGCGAACGCCTGATGCATATGCCATTTGTTTCCCCTTACTCTTTCCTCATGCATAGCTTAGGCGGTAAGAGGAGCCCGGGGCAAGGCTTTTAAGCCAGCCGATCATTCAGACGCTTAAGGACGAAGCCTAATGTTTTCATCGCTCTTGATCGCCAACCGTGGTGAAATCGCGTGTCGGATCATGCGAACCTGCCGGGCGCTTGGGGTGCGCGGGATTGCGGTTTATTCTGACGCGGACGTATACGCGAAACATGTCCGCGAGGCTGACGCCGCTGTCTGGATCGGCTCGTCAGCTGCGACAGAAAGCTATCTCGATGCGGACCGGATTATCGCCGCTGCGAAAGAGGTGGGAGCCGAGGCGATTCATCCGGGCTATGGATTCCTGTCAGAGAATGCCGCTTTCGCGCGCGCCGTCGAAAAGGCTGGGCTGATCTGGGTCGGACCTAAAGCGGACACGATCGAGGCGATGGGTTTGAAAGACAGAGCAAAGGCGATCGCGGAAGAGGCGGGCGTGCCGGTTCTTCCAGGATATCGCGGCGATGCCCAGGACCCCGAGACTCTGACCAAGGAAGCTGAGCGCATCGGTTATCCGCTCCTGATCAAAGCTGTCGCTGGCGGTGGGGGCCGTGGCATCCGACTGGTCTCCAGATCAAAGGATCTTGCCCCTGAGCTTGAGAGCGCTGTGCGCGAGGCTGAAGCGGCGTTTGGCGACGGACGCGTGATGCTCGAGAAACTGGTTGAGCAACCGCGTCACATCGAGGTGCAGGTATTCGGCGATTCTCATGGCAATGCTGTCCACCTGTTCGAGCGGGACTGTTCGCTGCAGCGCCGCCGTCAGAAAGTGATCGAAGAAGCGCCGGCCCCTGGCATGCCGGAGAACGTGCGCAAAGCGATGTGCAATGCCGCTGTGAAACTTGCGAAGTCTGTCGGCTATGAAGGCGCGGGTACGGTTGAGTTCATCGTCGACGGCGCGAAACCGCTCGCGCTCGACACGTTCTGGTTCCTGGAAATGAACACGCGCCTGCAGGTCGAGCACCCGGTCACCGAAATGGTCACCGGAACCGATCTCGTTGAATGGCAGCTGCGGGTTGCAAATGGTGAGAAGCTTCCTGCCAAACAGAAAGACATAAAACTGCTGGGCCATTCCATCGAGGCGCGGATCTGCGCGGAGGATCCTGCGGATGGGTTCCGCCCGGGTGCCGGTCTCATCGAAGAGTTTGGCATGCTCGCCGATCCGGACGCGGACTGGCTGCGCTGGGAAGCGGGTTTTGAGAGCGGCGACCGCGTGCCAGCAGTTTACGATTCTATGATCGCCAAACTCGTCGTATGGGGAGAGGATCGCGAGCAGGCGAATGACAACCTTATCGACACGCTGGCGCATTTGCAGCTCGTAGGCGTGCCGGGAAATATCGGCTTTTTGCGCCGCTGCGCCATGGCAGACGCGTTCGGGGATGGAACCCACCATGTGAACTGGATCGCGGACCAGGGCGACGCGCTGACTCTTGCGCCAGACGCTCATCAGCATGCCTCTGTGATGGCTGTCACCGACATCCTTCTGGGCGATGACGGGACTGATCCGTGGACTGTTAGAGATGGCTGGCGCCTGAACCGCGCGCCTGTGATGAAAACGGCCGTGGCCGTCGGCGATGATGCCGACTGGTTTGATCCATCCGAGCACTCCGTTGCTGACGATATTTCCATGCCGCTGGTCACAGATCTCTCCGCGCGCCGGTTCGCGGTGACGACGGGCGGCGACAGCGTGTTGGTCGAAGTCCCGGATTTTGAGGCCGAAGCAGAAGCATTGGCCGGCGGCGATGCGGTGAAGGCGCCAATGCCGGGTAAAGTCATCGCCGTGAATGTGAAGGCAGGCGACACGGTCGAGAAAGGCCAGGTGCTGGCGGTCATGGAAGCCATGAAAATGGAACATTCTCTCACCGCGCCCCGAGACGGTGTGGTTAAAAGCACCGGCGCCGAAATTGGTGCCCAGGTCCCTGAAGGCGAAGTGCTGGTCGCGCTCGAAGAGGCGTAACGGATCGCGATTACCTGCGGCAAATCCCGGTCCGACCGTCAAAAAGTCTTTTTATTTCGGGGTTTTGCATCCAGAAAGCGAGCGAATGATCGACCGGGTCACCGCCCGCTTAGTCTTGGTACATGGACGTTGATTATGACACGCCCGCCTGGGGCGACTGGTGGGACAAGAATCTCGAAATCACAACGAAAATCGATCGTGCAACAGCGCTGCGTTTGCGTCACGCGCCGTTTCTGCTGACAGCCCGCGACCCGCAAAGACCGCCGCCTGCGAAATGGCGAACCTGGCTGTTTATGGGCGGGCGAGGGGCTGGCAAGACGCGCGCAGGCGCTGAATGGACGCGTTTCGCTGCACGGTTTGGTGGCTATGCCCGGATCGCCCTCGTTGGTCCCACACTCGGCGATGTGCGGGAGGTGATGATCGAGGGCGCCTCCGGGCTACGCAGTATCGAACCGTGGCCGCGGGAGCGTCCTTACTTCAACGTATCGCGGAGGCGTCTGGAATGGCCGAATGGCGCCATCGCGCAAGCCTTCTCGGCTGAAGATCCTGAGAGCCTGCGCGGGCCGCAATTTGACGCTGCGTGGTGCGATGAGATTGGGGTGTGGGTGAAGGGCGAAACGGTGTGGAGCAATCTTCAACTTGGTTTGCGCCTGGGTGCGGATCCGCGCTGTGTGGTGACGACGACACCGCGACCCGTGCCGCTCGTCCGCAAACTCATTGAGGGCGAAGCCATCCTGACCAAGGGGAGTACGCGAGATAATTTCAGCAATCTCGCGCCCGGTTTTGTCGAGACAATGGAAGCGGCCTATTCCAGTACTGCGCTCGGGCGGCAAGAGCTGGAGGGCGAGTTGGTTGAGGATCTTGCCGGGGCACTGTGGCTGCGCAGCGATATTGAGCGAAACCGGGTTCACCAGCGACCCGAAAAGATGGAAGACATTATCGTGGCGATTGATCCTCCAGCTTCGGCGCATTCCGGTTCGGACGCCTGCGGTATCATTGTCATGGGCAAGACGCAGGCGGCGGGATTCGGGGAACGGTGTTTTGTGCTGGCCGACGGCACGGTGCAAGGGGAGAAGCCTTCCGACTGGGCGGCCAGGGCGCTGTCGCTTGCAAGTAAAGCCGGCGCGTCCAGCATCGTCGCAGAAGCTAATCAGGGCGGCGAAATGGTCCGTACGGTCCTGGAGAATGTGGACGGCACGGTTCCCATTCGCCTGGTTCACGCGCGGCTTGGAAAGCGCGCTCGCGCTGCGCCCGTCGCCGCGCTCTATGCCCGCGGCAAGGTCTCTCATATTGGTGTGTTCAAGGATCTGGAAGATGAGATGTGTCGCTTCGGGGCCGAAGGATTTGTCGGATCGCCGGACCGCATCGACGCCCTGGTCTGGGCGGTAACGACACTGATGCTAAGTGGTGGCGGCGCACCGCGAATTCGCGCGGTCTAGCGACCAGTGCGAAAGGCTTTGCGACCGAGATACTTGTTCTTTGCAGGTGCAGGCCGTTCCGTGCTCTCTGCCGGTTCCGCAGCCGTGCCAGGCGTCACGTCCCCCGACAGGATTTTTCGAACGTGGGACAGGGCAGAACTTCCCGTGTTTACCTCAATCTCCGCCGCGGTTTTGTCCAAACGGCGGGCGAGGAGCTTCACGTGGTAGGGCGTCAAACTATCGAGCGTTTTCTCGAACATGTCGGCGCCGAGCGTCTCTTGAAGCTTGAGCAGATCCTCGCGTGTCAGCCCCGCTGCGATGATTTGTTTGCGTGCGAGCTTGATCGCCGCTGCGGCGAGGTCAGAGTCTTTGACACGTGGAAACAAAGGCTCGTTCGCCAGTATGGCTGAGAGCGCGGTGCGTCCGTCTGGAATGAGAGCCATGATTTATGCTGCTGCCGGTTTTGATTGCGCCGTGAGTCGGGCTTGCACTTCCTGATATAGCATATTCACTGTGGCGAGCGCATCCCCTGGCCATTTTTGCGCGAGCGTCGGGTTCGCGCCGAGTTCAACCGGGTTGGCTGCGAAATCAGACTTTTGTGGGATGACCGTCTGGAAAATATCGTACTCGCTCTCTGGATCGGCTGCGCCTTCGCGCATGGCGTCGAGCACAATACTTTGATGCGCAGAGCCATCGAACTTGGTCGGCAGCACAACCGGTCGGCTCGACAGACCGCGTTTCTTCAGGCTTTCGATTATGTCGCCGGTAAACAGGTCGAGGCCGAGCGTCGACATGAAGTCTGGGATGGTCGGCACGATAATCAGGTCCGAGGCAGACAAAGTCGCTTCAGTCATCGCAGATATTCCGGGCGGGCAGTCACAGATGACCACGTCATATTGCTTGCGTAGATCGGCCATGTCCTGACGCAGGCGCAGGCCGACCCGGCCTTCAATAGCGGTCATCGAATAGCCCTGCTCGGTGAGGATATAGATGAGCTCGCGTTCGGCACGCCTCAGTCCTGGCGTCGCTGGAACCAGCGAGAGGTCCAAAGGCTTGCCCATGAAGGTGACGTCGCTCGCATTCGGGACAATGAACTTGGTCATATGCGCGAAACATTCGCCGAGGAAATTTTCGCGCAGATAGTCAGAGACATTTGTGTAATTGTGGATCGCGTCGTAGAGGCGCTCATCACCATTTTCGCCGTAGATGAGCAACGAGGCATTGGCCTGACTGTCGAGATCGACGACCAGCGTCTTGTAGCCCTCAGCCGCGAACGCCTCCGCCAGTGAAACGGTTGTTGTTGTCTTGCCTACGCCGCCTTTTGAATTGGCAACGGATATGACCCGTCCGAGCATCAGGGCTCCTTTTCTTTCTACGTACCGATGTCAGGAAATTACGCCGCCCATGCCTGCAGGCTGGGGAACCAGTACACTCAATACCGATTAAAACGCCTGAAAAAACTTAAGAAACTGGAAATGAATCCGGCCGGGTCGCTGATGACGTAAATTCCGTAGCGTTGAGAAGTGTAAGCGGCGTCGGAGAGGCTTATGAAGCTGCCCTGGTCAAAACCAGATGTGAAAAGTGGTGAATCCTGGATCGCCTTGGCCGGTTTGCCGGGTGCGACTTGGGGGCGAACCGATCCGGCGACGCTGGTGCGCGAAGGCTATGCCGGGAATGCCATTGTCTATCGCTGTGCGAGAATGATTGCTGAAGCCGCCGCGTCGATCGCGCTTCAGTGCGAAAATGAAGCGGTACAAAACCTGTTGAACGAACCTTCGCCCGAGCAGTCTGGGCAGGCTTTGATCGAGCAGCTCTTTATCGACCTGCAAGTTACCGGAAATGCCTGGGCAGAAGCAGTGACCTTTCCGGGCGAAACGACCCCGCGCGGCCTGTTTGGTCTGGCTGCAGATGCGGTCCGCGTTCGCCTGGACGAGCGTGGGCATGTTGCCGGATATGCGGTGCGGCTGAAAAAGGGAGAGCGGTGGATCGGGCGCGATGCCGATGGTTGGGTCCGGGTCCTGCACCTGCAACTCTACCACCCAGGCGGTGGAGCATACGGACTTTCTCCACTGTCATCTGCGCGCCGTGCACTCGATATGCACAATGGCGCCGCGGGCTGGGCAAAGTCACTGATCGACAACGCCGCGCGCCCGTCCGGCGCGCTTATGTATCGCAAGGATGGCGGGCGTCTGACCGATGAACAATTCGAGCGCCTCAAGGAGCAGCTGACAACGGAGCATACCGGCGCTTCAAATGCTGGCCGACCCCTATTGCTTGAGGGCGGTCTCGACTGGAAGCCGATGAGCCTCTCTCCAGCCGAAATGGACTTTGCCGAGACACGCCATGCTGCAGCGCGCGAGATTGCGCTGGCCTTTGGCGTGCCGCCAATGCTGCTGGGTATTCCAGGTGACAACACATATGCGACCTACAAGGAGGCGCACGCGGCGTTCTGGCGCCTGACCATTCTGCCGCTCGTCCAAAAGTTCGCGAATGCACTCAGTGTCTGGCTCGGTGGCCAATTCGAAAATGCGCGCGTCTCGCCGGTCCTGGACCAGGTGCCCGCTTTTGCCGCGGAAAGAGACGCGCTCTGGGCGCGCGTTTCGGGCGCAGATTTCCTGAGCGACGAGGAAAAGCGCGCCATGCTCGGCTTGCAGGGGCGCGGCGAAAGTGGTCGAACATGATCAGCGCCGCCTATGCTGAGCGTCCTATCGGCCATGCTCTGCCAAGACTGATCGAAGGTTACGCCGCGGTCTTTGGCCATCCCGACTTATCCGGCGATGTCATCCGTGCCGGCGCGTTTTCCCGCAGCCTGCGCAGTGGCTTGCCGCCCATGTTGCTGCAACATCGTGCCGGCGCGATTGTCGGCCGGTGGGTGCGATTGGTTGAAACCGGGCGCGGGCTGTTCGTTCGCGGATTGATTGAAAGCGAAACGGCTGCGCAGCTCGCACGTGACGGACTGGACGGCTTGTCGATTGGCTTCCGGCCCCGCGTCTGGGCCGACCGCGCCGCGGGCGGTCGCCTGCTGGCAGATATCGAACTCGTAGAAGTGTCTCTGGTGGCGCAGCCCATGCAGCCCGCCGCCAGGTTCCAATTATTGTGAACAACCAGGTCCGAAGGAGAAATGATGACCAAGGAAACCAAAGCCATGACCAGCGAGGCTAAATCCGTCGCCGCGGAGATGATGGCGACTTTTGAAGCCTACAAATCCGCCAATGATGCGCGCTTGCTCGAACTGGAGCAGAAACGTGCCGCGGATACGCTTCTCGACGACAAGCTGGCGCGTCTCGACAAGCGGATTGATGCGCTCAGCCTGAAGGCTGCGCGTCCCGAGATCGCTACACTTGATGAACAGAGCACGCTCCATCAAACGGCGTGGTCCCGCTATTTAAGAAAAGGCGATGAGAGCGGGTTCGGGGGCCTTGATACCAAAGAATTTTCGACAGTCACGGACGAACAAGGCGGATATCTGGCCCCTCCAGAGCTGGATCGCCTGATCGAGTCGCGGCTGATGCAAGCGTCTCCGATGCGCCAGATCGCTACCGTCCGCCAGACATCAGCGGGCACCTATCGCAAACCGGTCGCCCTGGGGGTTGGGGCGCAATGGGCGGGTGAGCGCGACACGAGATTCGAAAGTGTTACAAACGAGCTTGAACTTCTGGAGTTTCCGGCCGGAGAGCTCTACGCCATGCCAGCCGCCACGCAGACCCTTCTCGATGATGCCTATGCCGATATAGATGAGTGGCTTTCCGATGAAGTTGAAACCGCATTCAGCCTGCAGGAAAGCGCGGCATTTGTTTCGGGGAATGGGATCGGCAAACCGCGCGGTTTGCTCACCTACACAATCGTGAGCGATGCCAGTCACGAATGGGGAAAGATCGGCTCGCTGGACGGCGACTTCACACAAACCAATGCGGGCGACCAGCTGATCGATCTGATCCATGCACCCAAGTCGCAGTTTCGCGTCAATGGCCGTTTCCTGATGAACCGGCGCACCGCCGCGATCGTGCGAAAGCTGAAGGATGGCGACGGGCGCTATCTCTGGGTCCCTGGGGCAGGGGGCGAAGCGTCCACGGTATTGGGATACCCCGTCACGGAAATGGAGGATATGCCGGACATTGCAACCGGTGCCTCTGCCATCGCGTTCGGCGACTTCCGTCGCGGCTATTTGATTGTCGACCGTCAGGGCTCCCGCGTCCTGCGCGATCCATATATGTCGAAACCCTATGTGCTGTTCTACACGACGAAGCGCGTCGGCGGCGGCGTGCAGAATTTCGACGCGTTCAAAGTGATGACATTCTGATCGATCACCCTCGGGCCTAAACCAACCAAAGCGAATATGATGACAGATCTGACGGTTATTACACCGCCAGCGGAGGAGCCTGTGACGCTCGCCGTGGCAAAAGACTACCTGCGTATCGGCCATGAGGGTGAGGACGATCTGGTCATGCGTCTCGTCCAAAGTGCACGTGCGAGGATAGAGCAGGAAGCGGCCTTTGCGCTGGTTGAGCAGGAGCTGCAGGTCAGCTGGGCGAGGTGGCCCGCGAGTTTGGCCGGGCGCGGGGTATTATTACCTCGCCGCCCGGCCACAAGTCTGGTCAGTGTTCAAACCATAAACGCCGACGAAAGCGGCACCGACCACACAGATCGGTTTCGCCTGGAATGTGGACGCCTTGGCCTGCGCCCGTGGAGTTTGGCCCCGGGCATTGAAACAGGCGGCCGGATCGAACTGGTCTTCAAGGCAGGGTTTGGCAGCGCAGACGACGTGCCAGAGGATTTGAAAGAAGCCGTGCTGCGTCTGGTCGCGGCTTCGTATGGTGCCAGAGCTGCGACGGGCATCTCAACCAATGTGGAGTCCGGTTTGCCGATCGAGGTTCAATCCATCCTCGACGCGCGGCGGGAGGTTCGACTGTGAGCACGAGTTTAAGTCTGTCAGGCGATGACACTGACCTTATTCCAACGCTTTTGGAAACGCTTCGTGGGGATGAAGGGCTCCAAGCACTTCTGGGATCGCCTGCGCGGGTGCTTGACGATGAAACGGGTGTCTCCCTGTTTCCATATATCGTGCTTGAGCGGTGCGAACGCCAGGATGCAAGTGCTTCCGGTGTGAATGGCGCAGACCATCGTCTGCAATTCGCCACCCTGTCGCGCGATGGCGGCCATAGCGAAGCCAAGTCCTTACTCTCGACCCTGCGCATCGCTCTGCAGCGTATCGAGCTGAACCTGGATCACCATCGCGTCGTGCTGGTGCATCCGACTTACTCGGATGTCATGCGCGCGCCCAATCGCCAGGTGTTTCGCGGCGTCATGCGAGTCCGAATTGTAGTGGAGGAAATCTGACCATGGCCGGACAAAAAGGTCGCGACGTTCTCATCAAGGTCTCGGACGGAGGTACACCTGAAGCCTTCGTCACGCTGGCGGGGATCCGATCAAGCGATATCGAGCTGAATGCCCAGAGTGTAGACGGCACGGCTGCGGATAGCGTGGATGGCTGGCGTGAAATCATAGCTGGAGCGGGCGTGAAATCGGCGCGCGTGCGGGGGAAAGGCGTGTTCAAGGACGCTGCCAGCGATCAGCGTATGCAGAGCCTGTTCTTTGCGGCGGAAGTGGTCACGTGGCAGCTGATCATTCCCGGGCTTGGCGTTCTGACGGGCCCGCTACACATCCGTGAGCTCAAATGGGGCGGTGTGTTCGATGGGGAGGTCAGTTTCGCGGTCGACCTGGAAAGCGCGGGCGCGCTTGCCTTCGAGGCTAGCGCATGAACGCTTCGCGAGGTGAATGCGTGCTGATGGTCGAAGGAAAACCGATTGTGCTCTGTCTCACTCTGGGTGCGCTGGCCGAGCTGGAGCACGCTTTTGGCTGTGCAACGCTGGCTGAACTTCAGGTTCGGCTGAAGCGTCTGTCAGCAAGCGAAGTGAAGCGCGTTCTGGAGATTCTGATCAAGGGAAAAGTGACCGAGACTCTCCTGGATCGCGTCAGCCCGGGAGAGGCAGCGCGCGCAATTGCGGAAGCGTTTCATGCTGCCATGGGCTGACATGATGCGTCGCGCAACAGGCTGGGGGATCGCGCCTGAAGCCTTCTGGCGGCTTTCGGTCCGTGAATGGCTGTGGCTGACCACGACACCGGACATCCCATTCGGTCCCACAGATTTGGAAGCATTGATGGAGGCCCATCCCGATGGATGAGTTTGAAGCAGAATTGCAATCCGCCAGCGAAAGCCTGACACGATTGGTCGAAGGCCCGGGTCAGGAGGCGGCAGCCGCACTCGAGCAGGCCTTTGGCCGCGCGGGCGCCAGTATCGAACAGGCGCTCAGTCAGGCAGCGCGCGCTGGCGAATTGGACTTTCGCCGCATGGCGGAATCGATCCTAGCAGATCTTGCCCGGATCATCGCTGAATCGGTCATCGCGCAATCCGGATTTCGGCAGGTGGGACAGACAGTCAATCTCAATATGTCCGTAGAGCGCGGAGCTGATCAGGGAGCGGTCATCGGTGCAAGCAGCGCAATTGCAAATGCGGTGGCGCTCGCCGCAGCCCGAGGAGCTCGGTTTACATGATGACAGCCTTTCACGATGTCGACTTTCCGATGCGATTGGCACTCGGCGCTGTTGGCGGGCCAGAATGGAAGACTGAGATCGCAGCGCTCGCGAGTGGCAAAGAAGTCCGAAACGGCAAATGGTCACGCTCCCGGCGGCGATGGGACGTGGGTAGCGCTGTGTCCAGCCTCGCAGATCTGCAGGTCCTGGTGAGTTTTTTTGAAGCCCGTATGGGACGTCTCTACGGATTCAGGTTTCGCGACCCGCTCGATCATTCAAGCGCCGTTCCGGGGGTCGAGGTCAGTGCTGAGGACCAGGATCTGGGGGTCGGTGACGGATCCCTTGCGACTTTCCAGATCTCAAAACACTACGGCGCATTCGCGCGACCGATAACAAAGCCTGTTCCGGGGACGGTTCGTATTGCTGTCGATGGAGTCGAGCGTCATTCGGGCTGGACGGTTTCGGTAGACAGCGGCGAAGTTCTGTTTGACGTCCCGCCATCGCCGGGCGCGGAGATCCGGGCAGGCTTCGAGTACGATTGCCCCGTTCGGTTCGAAAGCGATCAGATCGCCGGCGTGATTGAGGCGTTCGGTGCAGGCCGCATTGTCAGCGTCAGTCTGATCGAATTGCTCTAGAGGACATCATGAAGGACCTTTCTGAATCACTCGCCTTTCGATTCGAGGGCGAAGCGCTCACCCTTTGCCTGTGTTGGAAACTGACGCGGGGCGACGGCGTTGTTGTCGGTGTTACGGATCACGATCAGGCATTGACGGTCGCCGGAACCGTCTATGCGCCGGGTTCCGCGCTTGATGCCGGTACATTCCGACAAAGCGATCGTCTGAAGCCCGGACAAGCGACTGCGCTGGGTGTCCTGTCGAGCGAGATGATCACATCCGAGCATCTTGAAGCGGGCGTGTGGGATGGATGCCGGGTCGATATCCATCAGGTCGACTGGCAGGCACCGGATGCTGGGCAGCGCCACGTCTGGAGCGGATATTTAAGCGAAATCGGATTGAACGATAGCGGCCAGTTTTCAGCCGATCTCGTCTCCTTGAAAACGGATCTTGAGCGCCCCGTCGGCCGGGTGTTGCAAAGACGCTGTGATGCCGTGCTCGGAGATGAGCGCTGCACAATCAGCGCCGAGGGCCGCACCTGCGATCAGCGGTTCGAAACCTGCCGCGATACATTCGCCAATACCGAGAACTTTCGTGGATTTCCGCATCTGCCCGGAAACGATTTCATTCTGTCCGGGCCCGACGCGGCGAATAATGATGGAGGGCAGCGATGAGCCGGGCGGAAATCGTATCTGCGGCCCGATCCTGGATCGGGACGCCTTATCGCCACCAGGCGAGTGTCAAACATGTCGGGGCTGATTGTCTCGGATTGCTGCGGGGCGTATGGCGCGACGTGCTGGGTGAAGAGCCGGAGCCCGTTCCCGCCTACACGCCTGACTGGGCCGAGGCCCTGAAGCAGGAAACGCTGTTGCAGGCGGCGCAGAAGCACCTCACAGAAATCGTTCCTTCATCTGCGCAGCCTGGAGATGTTTTGCTGTTCAGGATGGGGCTTGGACATCCGGCAAAACACTGCGCAATTGTTTCCGGAGAGGCGCGGGTGATTCATGCGTACTGGGGGCGGGCTGTCTGCGAGACGCGTCTCGTTCCATGGTGGCAGCGTAGAATTGTCGCTGCGTTTGCGTTCCCTGATTTCCCGGCTCGCGCTGAGCGCACGGTCGTGTGATCCACAGTGATTGGCACTTGTTCGCCAGCGTTTCTAGATGCGCTGCATCGAACAAGATACAGCCTTTCCAGGAGACAAAAATGAAACTCACACAAGCCGCTTTCGCTGCTCTCGCCCTTGGTATGACGGGCATGATGACCGCTGCGCCCGTCATCGCGCAATCGATTGTTGCTCAACAGGCTGCCTTTGCCACCTCCGGTGATTTCATCAAGAAATCAAAGACGCTTAAAGGGTCCTGGTCCGTGATAGAGCGTGACGGCAAGACGTTCATCGTGTTCGCAGACAATTTCCGCGCGGCCAAAGGTCCGGATTTGAAGATCTTCCTGTCGCCAAAAACAGTTTCGGACGCCACCGGCAAGAACGCGGTGGATGGCGCCGTCAATATTGGTGAGCTGAAGACCACAAAGGGGACGCAGGAATATGAAGTGCCAGCCGGTATCGACCTGTCGGAGTATGGCAGCGTTCTGGTTCACTGCGAGGCCTATTCCGTCCTGTGGGGCGGCGGCAATCTTTAGGCGCGAAAACCGCATTTCAATCACGCGAGACCGGTCAGTATCCTGACCGGTCTTTTTGTATGGGAGATCAGCACGCTTGGCAGAGATCATCTTATCACAGGCGGGTGCAGCGATCGGCGCAAACCTGCTTCCAAATGGAATAGGGCTATTCGGACAGACCCTGTCCGGCGCGGTTCTGGGAGAGGCGGTCGGGCGGCTGGCCGGGCAGGCCATCGACGCATCGCTTGCGCCAGTATCAGAAGGAGCTCGGATCAGTGCTCTGCATGTGATGGAGAGCCGGGAAGGGTCGACCTTGCCGCTCGTCTATGGCCGCGCCCGCATTGGCGGGCAGGTGATCTGGGCGTCGAGGTTCAATGAGTATCGAACCGAGCAGTCAGCAGGGAAGGGCGGACCGAAATACGCGGAATACGCCTACAGCGTCAGTTTTGCGGTGGCTCTGTGCCAGGGGCCGATCACGCGCGTGGACCGGGTCTGGGCAAATGGCGAGCTCGTTACGCTGAGTCAGGTCAACTGGCGGCTTTACACAGGCACAGAAACACAGCTGCCAGATCCTCTCATCGAGGCGATCGAAGGCGCAGCCAGCGCGCCTGCCTATCGCGGAACAGCCTATATCGTGTTCGAAGATTTCCCGCTGGATGCATATGGAAATCACCTGCCTCAAATGTCTTTCGAGGTCGTGCGCGCCAGCCAGAACACGGCCGATCGACTGAGCCAAACTGTCGATGGCGTCAACATAATCCCAGCAACCGGCGAGTTCGTGTATGCGACCTCGGTTGTCAGCGAACGGCGCTTTCCTGGTATCGAGACCCCGTTGAACATGAACAATGCGCGCGGCGAGGCCGACTTCGTGGTTTCGCTGGACCAGCTGAGTCAGGACTTGCCCAAAGTCTCGCACGCAGCACTGACTGTAGCATGGTTCGGGACGGACTTGCGCGCGGGCGAGTGCCGTATCGCACCGGGCGTTGAGGTACGGGACCGGTCGACAGTTCCCTATAGCTGGTCGGCAAGTGATGTCGGTCGAGACGATGCCTACCTGATTTCGCGTACCGATGGGCGTCCGAACTATGGCGGCACTCCCGCGGACCTGGCTGTCATTGAGGGCATACAGGCCCTCAAAGCGGCCGGGCACGCGGTGACGCTTTCCCCCTTCCTGTTGATGGATATTCCAACCGGGAATGGTCTGACCGATCCCTATGGCACCGCTGAACAAGCTGCGTCCCCGTGGCGAGGTCGGATCACAGTCGCGCAGGATCAGACTTCTTCTGCACGCGATGAGATCACCGCATTCGTCGGCGAGGACGGCGCCTACGGGGGTCGGCATTTCATCCTCCACCATGCGCGCCTGGCGGTGCAGGCAGGCGGTGTCGAGGCGTTTCTGATCGGTTCAGAGATGGTTGGTCTGACCCGCATTCGCGACCATGAGGGGCGATTTCCGTTTGTCGAGGCCCTGTTGGCGCTTGCGGAAGACGTTCGGGACATTGTCGGGCCAGCGGTGCAGGTGTCCTATGCGGCCGACTGGACGGAGTATGGCGCTTTTGCACCGGGTGATGGCAGCGGTGATGTTCTGTTTCCGCTCGACCCTTTGTGGGCATCAGATGCGATAGATTTCGTCGGCGTCGATTGGTACCCGCCAATGTCTGACTGGCGCGATGGCGACGCACATCTCGATCATGCGGTCGGGTTCGAAAAGATCGAAGAGGACGCCTATCTGCTGGCCAATCTGGAGGGCGGGGAGGCGTATGACTGGTATTATTCCTCGGATGCCGACCGCGCCGCACAGACGCGAACACCAATCGAAGACCTCGCGCATGGCGAGCCCTGGGTGTTCCGGCAAAAGGACCTCGCCAATTGGTGGTTGCAAAGCCATCGCGAGCGACCTGGCGGTGTCCGCCAGTCGCAATCAACCGCGTGGGCGCCTGGGTCCAAACCCATCCGCATCATCGAACTCGGTATCCCCGCTATCGACAAAGGCACCAACGCACCAAATCTGTTTTGCGATCCCAAAAGCAGCGAGAGTGCCCAACCACATTTCTCCAATGGCGGGCGGGATGACCTGATTCAGCGGCGCGCCCTGGCTGTTGCCAACGCCTATTGGCGGGCGCAGCCCATGATCGAGCAAGTCCTGAACTGGGCGTGGGATGGGCGTCCATGGCCGGACTATCCATCCCGCGAAGACGTCTGGGGAGATGGCCCGAACTGGCAATATGGTCACTGGCTCAATGGCCGCGCAAGCCTGATCGATTTGTCGGAAGTGGTCGGTGATATTTCTGAGCAGGCAGGCGTCTTAGTCGAGACGAGAGATTTGGATGGAGTCGTGGAAGGTGCTGTGCTTGATTCAGTGATGTCGGTCGCACGCGCGCTCTCTCCGCTCGCCAGTGCATTCGAGTTTGCGATGAAAGATACAGGCAGCGGTCTCGTCGCCGCGCATGAAGGCGGGACCGTCGTTGCAGAGATCATCTCCGAAAATACCATTGCGGGCAGTTCTACTGCCACGCGGGAACTGCTCGACAAACAGCCGAGCGCTGTGATGCTGCAATATATCTCGGGCGACACATCATATGCCCCGGCCGT
Organism: Henriciella sp.; assembly: GCA_041984335.1. Lineage (GTDB taxonomy): Bacteria > Pseudomonadota > Alphaproteobacteria > Caulobacterales > Hyphomonadaceae > Henriciella. Next base: position 72,743 of record JBHIYI010000007.1, read on the forward strand.
GGTTGAAGCGCGCGTGTCAGAAGCGGTATCAGACCTGAAAGTCGGGTTGACCTATCCGCTCGTGTTGAGCGCTGGCCGCGCACAAATCCTGGCTGATCGGCGGCTCACAGACATTCGCGCGAGCAGATCGAGATCGATTGCGCTCCCGCCGACTGAGGCCATCGGCCTCGAGCCGCTCGACAGGATTACGCTGGATGAAACGGAATGGATTGTCGAACGGATTGAAGAAGTTGGGCTGCAGCGACTGTTCCGCTTGAGGCCAGCGCGGGCGTCAGCCGTGATCGCACGAGCCATCGAGGCGCCATCTGCTACGGACCCAGCAATCCTGGCGGCTGATCCCGTGCTCGAGCTTATCGATGGGCCACCGCTCGAGCACCTTGATGGCACGGCGGTGTGGGCCGCGGCCAGCGGGACGCCGTGGATCGGGGCGCCATCTTTGAAACTCGGCGAAGCGCTCGATTCGCTTTCCGAGCTTGCGACGGTGCGATTGCCATCGGGAATCGGACAGCTTTTGAGTCCTTTTGAGCCCGGACCATTAGGGCGCTGGGACGATGGTAATGTGATCGACCTCTATATGCCGGGGGAATCGCTCTCATCCACAGGCGCGGATGCAGTGCTCTCTGGCGCCAATCGCGTTCTGGTCAAAAACAGTTCCGGATGGGAGCTGCTGGGCTGGCGCCATGCGGAGCTGGTATCGGTCGACCGCTGGCACCTGTCGGGGCTTATCCGCGGGATCGGAGGAAGCGCGGTTGAGAGCGTCCCTTCCGGGACCCATGTCGTCATCGCCGACTATCGTCTCACGCCCATTTCGCTGAGTCAGGAAAACATCGGCAGAACGATTTACGCGCAAATCGGGAGCGGGCAGGCGACGTCGTTCCAATATCTGGATCGCGCGTCTCTGCCCTGGCGGGTCGGACACTTACGGGCCCGATGGAACCAAGGGCGATATCTTGTCAGCTGGACAGCCCGCGGGGCGCATTACACCAATAATTGGGAACTCGCAGATAACGCGGCGGAGGAGACGTTTATCGTCGAACTCTACAGGAATGATGCCATGGTTTCCCGGACGATCCAGACCGTTTCTGAACTTGAGCTGGAGATAGATACTGCGGATCTGGTTCGCGTCGCCACCCAGTCCACTCAAGGCCGAGTGGGCGAATGGGCTTCCATTCCGGTGTGAGCTGCTTAAGTGTGCTCCGGAATGAGTCCGGAACACGCGGCGATGAGTAAAGACCTGTATCAAATCCTAGGCATTTCGCGCACGGCCAGTGCAGACGAGATCCGACGCGCCTATAAACGCAAAGCCAAAGACTCCCATCCCGATCTTCATCCGGATGACACAAAGAAAGCCGAGATCTTCAAGGCGGCGTCGGCGGCCTACGAGATCCTCGGAGACGCGCAAAAGCGCGGACAATATGATCGCGGGGAGATTGATGCGGATGGCAATCCAACCGGGTTCGGCGGGCCTCACGGCTTTGGCGGAGCCGGTCATACCGCCGGCGGATTTCAAGGTGATCCATTTGAGGAGATCCTGTCCGGCATGTTCGGCGGCGGGCGACGTCGGCCGGGCCCGCGCAAGGGGAGCGATATTCGCTACCGAGTCGAAATTTCATTTGAAGATGCGGTCACGGGCGCCAGGCGGGAAATGACGGTGGCAGATGGCCGCGCGCTGAACGTCTCGATTCCGGCCGGGATTGAAACGGGGCAGACGCTGCGTCTGAAAAGCCAGGGAAAACCTTCTCAAAGTGGCGGGCCACCCGGAGATGCGCTGCTTGAAATCATCGTGCGCAAGTCGAAAGTCTGGACCCGCGACGGCAACGATATTCGCATGACTGTGCCGGTTCCATTGAAGACGGCAATCCTTGGCGGGCAGGTGGACGTGAATACGCCCGTGGGGCCGATCGCGCTCAAAATCCCCGAAGGATCGAATTCCGGTGCCGTCCTTCGCTTGCGGTCGAAAGGCGTGCAAGTGCCTGGAAAAACCGGGCATCTCTACGCGCGCCTTGAGGTTCACATCGAAGATCCACGCGACTCAGCCTTGCGAGACTGGGCGAAGGGATCGTGAGTATGACTGAATTCCATCATCGCTATTCACTATCCATTCAGAGGCTTTTGCGCATATCGTGAGCGTGATGAAAAAAATTGTCGCCCCCTTTGTATTTCTCGCTCTTGCGATGACGGCTGTGCCCACCCAGGCTCAGGCGCAATTGGGCAATTCCTTCACAGCTGATCAGGCCCGCGACGCCCGCGACAAGGGCAATGTCGTGCCGCTGCGAGATATCTTCCGGCAGCTGAAGCGGCAGTATGGCGGCTATCAGGTTGATGCAAATCTCTACAATCGAAATGGCGGTCAGGTTTACGTGATCGACTGGATGACTGAAAAGGGCGAAAGACTGCGAATCACCGTCAATGCTCAAACTGGACGGATCATCTCTACGAGCTAGGGTAATAATCATGAGAATTCTTGTTGTAGAAGACGAAGCAGACCTTCGCCGCCAATTGGCAGATGCGCTCACGCATGCCGGATACGCTGTTGATCTCGCCGCCGATGGTGAGGATGGTCATTTCCTTGGGGATACCGAGCCCTATGATGCGGTCATTCTGGACCTCGGTCTGCCGAAAATGGACGGCGTGACCATTCTCGAGCGCTGGCGTGAAGATGGCAAAACCTTCCCCGTCATGATCCTCACCGCCCGCGATCGCTGGAGCGAGAAAGTCGCAGGATTTGACGCAGGTGCGGACGATTATGTGACCAAGCCGTTCTACACCGAAGAAGTCCTGGCCCGGCTTCGCGCGTTGCTTCGCCGCGCTTCAGGACATGCCGTGGCCGCCATCGAAGCAGGTGCCTTGCGCCTGGATACGCGCGCCGCGCGCGCGACTGTGGATGGCGAGCCGATCAAGCTGACGGCGCATGAATACAAGGTGCTGAGCTACCTGATTCACCATCAGGGACGGGTTGTGCCGAGAACCGAGCTGGTCGAACACATTTATGATCAGGATTTTGATCGCGATTCGAACACCATTGAGGTCTTTATCGGACGCCTGCGCAAGAAGATCGGGAATGACCGCATTCAAACCGAGCGGGGCCTCGGCTATCGTTTGGTGGTTCCCGATGATGAGCGCTCAGGTGTTGTGACCTAGGCCCGTTTCGGGCAAGTCTGGACGTATGGACACCTTGCCTCCTTTCCGAAGGAAAACGCAGCGCCTCTCGCTGGCGCGCAGGGTATTGATTGGCGCGCTGATCTGGAGTGTTTTGATCGTCGCTGGCGGTGTGATCGCAATCTCTGCCGTTTATCGCGCGCAAACGATCAATCTTCTGGATGCAGACCTCGATTCGACGCTCGTGACGCTCGCCCGCGCGATTGAGCCTTTAGACGACAATTCCGGGCGGATCAGAGATATCCCAGAGCGATTGCCCAGTGATCCTCGATTCGAAACGCCCCTGTCAGGACAGTACTGGGTGATTATCGCTGTCGCGGATGATGGGTCTTATTCCGATGATATTCGCCCGCGAAGCGTCTGGGATGGAGAGCCCCCGTTACCGGTGGATCTCGCAGCAGCAGCGCTAGCTGAGCCGGGTGCCGTCATTCGTGGCAATCAATCCAACGGCCCCGCAGGGGAACCGATACGGATCGCGGTTCAGTCGATCACAATCCCGAATCGGGAAAACCCGATCCTGCTGGTGGCGGCGTCCGATGTGACGCAATCGAATGCCGGGGCGGATCAGTTGCGCACGATTCTGATTATCGCGATGACGACGCTGGCCAGCGGAACGCTCTTGGCTATGGCGCTTGGTCTGCGTTACGCGCTACGCCCGCTGGATCGCATTCAATCTGATATCTCCGACATTCGCGAAGGGCGCCAGGCGAGTCTGGCGGGTGATTACCCCGAAGAAGTCCAACCGCTCAGCGCTGAACTCAATAAACTTCTTGAGCATAATCGATCTGTTGTTTCTCGCGCCCGAACGCATGTTGGAAACCTCGCGCATGCGCTGAAAACGCCGCTGGCCGTGCTACGAAACGAGGCCAAAGGCGACACGCAACTCGACGAAGTGGTCCGCCGTCAAACCGAAACCATGCATTCCAATGTCGAACACTATTTGCGACGTGCTCAGGCGGCAGCACGCGCCGAAGCCTTGGGTGTGAGAACACAGGTCCTCGAAGCCGCCGACGGTATCGCACGCGTCATGAACAAATTGTTCACTCGCGAAGGAAAGCAGGTTTCGGTCGATATCCCTGCGGGTCTCCATGTTCGCACAGAACAACAGGATCTTGAGGAGATCCTGGGCAACCTGCTCGACAACGCTTGCAAATGGTCACGCAGCCAGGTCGTCGTGCGCGCCGCCTCCGACAAGGATGGCATGATTGTCATACACATAGATGATGATGGTCCTGGATTGTCCCCGGATGAGCGGGAGCAGGCGGTTAAGCGAGGGATTCGCCTTGACGAAACGGCCCCGGGAACCGGGCTTGGTCTGTCCATCGTGGCCGATATTGCCGGGATGAATGGCGGCAATCTTGTGCTGGATGAAAGCCCACTGGGAGGCCTGCGCGCTTCGGTCAGGTTGCGCCGGGCCTGATCAACGTGCCGCAGGGCGCTCAGCTGCCATTCGACTATATTGTTCGCATGAGAGCTCGTACGAAAAGACTTTATGCGGTTGGTCTGGCGGCCATGCTGGTCATATCCGCCGTGGCGGTGGCCGGCGTCGCGCTGCGCCAGCATGCTGACCTGTTCTACACGCCGCAGCTACTTGTCGAACGGGGAATGCCCGAAGCGGGTCAGCGCGTCCGCATTGGCGGATACGTGCAACCGGGGTCGCGCCGGAACGGTGAAGGGGCGGAGATGCTTTTCGTGATTGAAGATGGATCGGGAGAAAGGGTGCAGGTCTCGTATACCGGCCTGGTGCCCGACCTCTTCCGCGAAGGCGAAGGCGTCGTTGCGACCGGGCGATTTGAGGCAGGAAATACTGTGTTCGTGGCTGAAGAAATCCTCGCCAAGCATGATGAGAACTATCAGCCGCGCGAGCTGGAAGATGTCGAGCGTCCGGACATTGCCAACGCCTACTGATCACGAGACTGAGAGCAGCTCTTGATTGGCGACTTCGGTCGCCTCACCCTATCTGGATCCCAGTAAGATGGAGCAAGGCATGCCAAGTGAACGCGTGGAATTTTCGAACGCCAGTGGTGAGTTGCTTTCCGGAGTGGTTGAAACGCCAGACGGCGAGGTTCGCGCATGGGCGGTTTTCGCGCATTGCTTCACGTGTTCCAAGAAAAGCCTGGCAGCCAGCCGCGTTGCGCGCGGACTGGCCGAACGCGGCATCGGGGTTCTACGCTTTGACTTTACCGGGCTTGGCGAGTCCGAAGGGGACTTCTCGACAAGCGGTTTCTCTTCAAATGTCGGCGATCTGATCGCAGCTACGCAGTGGATGGCAGCGCAGAACATGCCCGTCAGCCTGATGATCGGGCACTCCCTTGGCGGGGCCGCCACAATCGCCGCTGCCGGGAAGATTGACAGCGTCAATGCGGTGGTAACGATCGGCGCGCCGTCTGATGCCGGGCACGTGGTGGAGCAATTCAAGGACAGTGTTCCCGAAATCGAGGCGAAAGGGGCCGCGCAGGTCAATTTAGCAGGCCGGCCGTTTACGCTAAGCCGGGACTTCCTCACGGATATTCGTTCCGCGAGCGTAAAGGATGCAGCCGAGGCGCTGCGCAAACCGCTCATGATTCTTCACGCGCCGGGGGATGAGGTTGTCGGCATCGATAACGCGACCGGGCTCTTCATGGCGGCGCGGCACCCCAAGAGTTTTGTCAGCCTCGATCAGGCCGACCATTTGCTGACAGGAAAGGATGACGCCGACTTTGTCGTTGACGTGATCGCCGGTTGGGCCGGGCGCTACATCGCCAGAAAGCCAGAAAAGAAAACGGAGCCTGAGGCTGCGACGCACAAGATCCTCGTGCGAGAGACACTCGAAAATGGTCCATACCAGAACGAGGTCGTGATTGGCGGCCGACGCTTTCTGGCCGATGAACCCGCCAGCATGGGCGGCGCGGATACGGGTCCGGACCCATATTCATGGGTGACTGCTGGCCTTGGTGCGTGCACATCAATGACGCTGCGCATGTATGCAAACCGCAAAGGCTGGCCGCTTGAGCGCGTCACGGTCGGGCTCGACCACGCCAAGAAGCATGCGGATGACTGCGTCGACTGCGGTCCGAAAGACCGAATCGACGTGTTCACGCGTTCTATCCACATCGAAGGAGACCTTGATGACACGCAGCGGCAGCGTTTGCTCGAGATTGCCGACAGGTGCCCGGTGCACCGCACGCTTGAACACGGCGCGAAAGTGGAAACACGTCTCGCCACAAAACTGGCTTAATGATCTTTAATGAGTGTTAGGCTGTTACTTTCGTAAATTAAGTACCAGATAGGTACGACACATCTTTGGAGGCATGGAAGTCGATGAAATTGTTTGGCATTTCCCGAAATGCAATGGTTGCAGGACTGGTTGGAGCGGGCGCGATGGGAGCGTTGCTTCTGGGGCCGCAATTCCCAAACGCCGACGCCAATCCGATTACGCTGGAAGCGCCAGCCGGTGCGCCCGTATCGTTTGCTGATCTGATCGAGCAGGTCAGCCCGGCAGTGGTCGGCGTCCGGGTGCGGACCGAGATTCAGCTTTCCGACCGGGAACTAACGGATCGCGAGCGTTTTCTGGAGCAATTCGGCGAGCAGTTTGGCCTGATCCCACGCGAAGAGGCGCCGCGCCCGCGCGAAGGTTTTGGACAAGGGTCAGGATTCTTCATTTCAGCCGAAGGCCATATCGTCACCAATAATCACGTCGTGGACAACGCCGTGGAGATTGAGGTGACCACGGAGGATGGCTCTGTCCTTGAGGCGGAAATTGTTGGCGTGGATTCCGAGACAGATCTCGCCGTCCTTAAAGTCGTCAGCCCGGGATCGCACCCATATGTCGAGTTTGGTACGTCCAAACAGCTGCGCCGCGGGGACTGGGTGGTCGCTGTGGGCAGCCCGCTAGGCTTCTCCGGAACCGCCACGGCGGGCATCGTCTCGGCTGTTGGCGAACCCGGTGATCTTCGTCGGTCGCAATCCTATACGGACTATTTGCAGATTGATGCCGCGATCAACCGCGGAAACTCGGGTGGTCCAACCTTCGATATGCATGGCCGGGTCGTCGGCGTGAATACATGGATCGCTTCGACCACGGGCGGCTCTATCGGGCTTGGATTCGCCATCCCGTCTGAACTGGTTGAGGAGGTGACCACCACTCTGATCAATGAAGGGAAGGTCTCGCGCGGTTGGCTTGGTGTGACGATCGGTAATGTCAGTGAAGACATGGCTGAAGCCGTCGGCCTGAAGGACAATCGAGGCGCTATCGTGTCAAGCGTCACCGAGGATAGCCCGGCTGATATTTCCGGGCTTGAGCGCGGCGATATCATCGTCAAGGTCAATGGCCGTCAGGTCGACGACGCGACCACAACCACCCGCATGGTGGGCGCTTTGGCGGTCGGCTCGAAGAACAAGTTCGAAATCTATCGCGATGGCAAGCGCCGCGTGATCGACGTCACCGTCGGAGATCGCAGCGTCGGTCTTGGTCAGGCGACAGTACTGGCATCATCACGCTCCAGCGAACCCCAGGAGAAAGAGAGCGGTCCGCTTGGTGTCTCGCTGGTTCCGCTGACCGATGAAGAGCGCGAGCGACTGAACCTCGACAATGATGAGAAAGGCATGCTGATCACCGATCTTGATCCTGACAGCGCGCTTTATGAGGCCGGTGTGCGCGAGGGTATGGCCATTCTGGATGTTAACTACAATAAACTCGACAGCATCGATGTGCTGGAAGAAGAGTTGGATGAGGTGCGTTCCAGTGATCGCAATCGGTTATTGCTGGCGATCCAGGATGAACAGGTTGGCACCCGGTTCGTCGCCATTGATGTCGACGAAGACGAGTAAGTAGAGGGAGAGTGCACAATGCATGTGCTGGTAATTGAAGACGATCGTGAGCACGCTCAGTTCATTGAGAAAGTGCTCAGCGAAGCGGGCCATAGCGTCGAGACCGCTGAAGACGGTGTAGGCGGACTAAGCCGGGCCCGCGAAGACCAGTTTGATGCACTTGTGGTCGACCGCATGCTGCCCGAGAAGCCGGGCTTGCAACTCGTCGAAGAGTTCAGGAATGGCGGCGGGACCACCCCGGCGCTGTTCCTGTCGGCGCTCTCCGATGTCGACAATCGGGTTGAAGGCCTGAAGGTGGGGGCAGATGACTATCTGTCCAAGCCTTTTGCGCCGGAAGAGCTGGTCGCGCGTATCGAAGCGCTTGGCCGGCGTCAGGTCTCTGGCGAGCCCCCGGTTACAGTGCTGAAAGTCGGCGATCTGGAAATGGACCTTCTGGCCCGCAAAGTAACGCGCGGCGAGACCAAGATCGACCTGCAGCCGCGGGAGTTCAAACTGCTTGAATATCTCATGCGCCATGCAGGTCAGACCGTGACGCGGACGATGCTGCTTGAGAAAGTGTGGAACTATCACTTTGATCCTCAGACCAATGTGATTGATGTCCACATTTCGCGTTTGCGGGCAAAGATCGATAAAGAATTTGATCAGCCGCTCTTGCAGACGGTACGTGGTGCGGGCTACTGCCTGCAAGCATGAAATCAGGCCCCTTCGCGTTTGTCCGAACCACGACGTTTCGGCTAGCGCTAGTTTACTCAATCCTCTTCGCGCTGTTCTCGGCGGGGCTGCTTGCATATCTGTTTCAGGCCACGGTCGGCACCATGCGGGCCGACGCAAAAGCGCGCCTGGAGGCTGAGTTCAGGACATTGGCGGTCGCCTGGAACACAGGTGGGCCGACGCGGTTGGAGCAGTCTCTGCTGGAGCGTGTGCTCGTCGATTTGCGTGACTTCACCTATCAGTTCGAAGACGCCAATGGGCGGACGATTGTCGGCGACATGCCGCGCATGCCGGTCGAACCTCTGGAAGGCTACGGTTCACCGCGGGTCGTCACATTCGAGATTGAGCGCCCGGGCCCGGAAGGCGGGACGACCATCACACCGATCGAAGGGCGTATCGTGCGCCTTGGCGATGACAGCGTCCTGCTGGTCGGGATCAAGATGGATGAGCGGGTGCGGCAGGTAAACCGGATCACGCGCGCCGTCGCCACCGCTGCACCCATCGGCTTCCTGCTTGCCTTGCTTGGCGGCTTTTTCAGCGCCCGCTATGCGGCGCACCGGGCGGAAAGCCTGACTCGAACTGCCGAAGGCGTGATGTCAGGCGACTTGTCCTTGCGCGCACCCGTCGGCGTTTCTGGCGACGAGTTTGACCGGTTGGCTGAACAATTGAATGCGATGCTCGAAAAGCTGGAAACCCTGATGGCGGCGACCCGTCATGCGGGAGACTCTATCGCCCATGACCTGCGTTCGCCTCTGTCGCGCTTGCGCAATCAGCTGGAAGCGCGGTTGCGGGGGCCAATCGATGAGGTGACGGCGCGCGAAACCCTCGCTGAGACAGTCGAGGAAGTCGATAATGTCCTCGCTACGTTCAATGCGATCTTGCGTCTCTCGCGCGTGAATGAGGGGGCGGAAGGGAAACTGGTGCCGCTGGACCTCACGCAATTATGCGAGGAAATGGCCGAGTTATTCGAACCGGCTTGCGAAGATGCGGGGATCGAGTTCACCGCAAACATCGAACGTGGCCTGGAAATGATGGCGGACCGGACGCTGATGGCGCAAGCGGTGTCTAATCTGCTCGACAATGCCGTGAAGTACACGCCGACCGGTCAAAGCATTCATCTGAGTGCCGCGCTGAAGGATGAGCAGATCGAAGTGATTGTTTCGGATACCGGTCCCGGAATTCCTATTGCCGACCTCGAGCGCGTGAAAGAACGATTTGTGCGCCTCGATGAAGCCCGCACCCAGGTCGGGTCCGGTCTGGGGCTGGCCTTGGTGGAGGCCGTCTCTGAGTTGCACTCGGGGACGTTCACCCTGACTCGCGGAGATGATGATACTGGCTTAAAAGCGGTCCTGACGTTTACGCCCAAACGCTAGGTGAAGCTTGCTGAATCCCGTCGCCATTTCAAACGAGCCGACTACTGCGATTGAAACCGCAGCAGCGCACGCGCCTTATCTCGCAGAATTGGCGGCGACTGTGAGCGGGTTTGGTGATCCTGACGGTCTGTTGAAGACCGCTTATGCGATGTGCGCAAAGGTGGCTACGGGCGAAACGGATCCGTCGAGCGGCCTGCGCCTCGCCAAGAAACAGGCCCATCTCGCAATCGCGGCGGGCGATCTGGCAGAGCAATATTCACTGGCGCAAACGACACACCACATTACCGAATTTGCGGATGCCAGTCTGGGCGCGGCGCTGACCGTTGCCCTTGCTGAACGAGGCCTCTCTGCGCAAGGCATCTTCGCCGTTGCGCTTGGCAAGATGGGGGCGTTTGAACTCAATTATTCCAGCGATATCGATATTGCGGTCTTCTTCGACCCGGATCTGTTTGATGGCGGCGCGCGGGAGCCCGGCGACGCGGCAGTGCGGTCTGTGCGGCAGATGATCGGCCTGCTCGATAATCGAACGCCGGATGGCTACGTGTTCCGGACCGACCTTCGGTTGCGCCCGGACCCGAGTTCAACACCAGTCGCCGTGTCGACGCGGCGGGCGGCGCTCTACTACGAAAGCGTCGGACAGAACTGGGAGCGGATGGTCTGGATCAAGGGCCGCGCTGCCGCGGGAGACCTGGCGGCAGGGGACGCGTTCATTGCGGCTCTGGAGCCTTTCGTCTGGCGGCGGCACCTGGACTATTGGGCGATCGCCGACGTCCACGCGATCAAGAACATGATCAATGCAAAGGCTGGGGCGCATTCCCTTGAGGACGTGGCGCCGGACGTGAAACTCGGACCTGGCGGCATTCGCGAAATCGAGTTTTTCGTACAGACGCAGCAGATCATTCTTGGGGGGCGCAATCCATCCCTGCGCGTGCGCGGAACGCTCGGGGGCTTGCAGCGGCTGGTAGACCTCGGCGCGGTTGAAGACGGTGAAGCGGCCGAGCTAACCCATGCCTACAAGGCCCTTCGTGCCGTAGAGCACCGCGTTCAGATGCTTGATGACGCACAAACGCACACGCTTCCAAGCTTTGAGTCGCGGCGAGGGGCTGTGGCGGCTCTGTGTGGATATAGCTCGCTGCAACAGTTTGACCGCGATCTCATTGAAACGCGTAAATGCGTCCACGCGCACTACCGCGCGCTGTTTGCGGACGAGGCTCAGAAAAGCCAGAGCGCGGTGGATGGCAACCTGGTCTTCACCGGCGTCGACAACGATCCAGAAACCGTCAAAACTCTGAGCGATCTCGGCTTCAAGGCGCCGGAGACGGTGATTGAATCGATCCGACAATGGCATCGCGGGCGAACGCCTGCAACCCGAACCACGCGGGGGCGAGAGCTGCTGACCGCGATTTTGCCGGACCTTCTGGCCGCGATGGGAAGGACGGGCGAGCCGGATGAAGCCTTTCGTCGGTTCAGCCGATTCTTCGAAGGCCTGCGATCAGGCGTACAGGTGCTGTCCATGCTGGTGGCTGAGACAGCGTTGATGGATGATCTGGTGACGACACTGGCTATCGCGCCCCGGATTGCAGATATTCTGGCGCGGCGTCCCGGCTTGCTGGAAGCCTTGCTCTTCGTCTCGGACCGAAAAGAAACGCCCGAGATTGATGCTGATACCGATTTTGAAACCGGGATGGAGCTGGTGCGTCGCTGGCAGGGGGAGCGCGCCTTCCTGATCGGACACCAGCTGCTGCATGGTCAGATCGCGGCACGCGATGCGGCCGCCGCATGGACGGAACTCGCCGACACGTGCATCGAACTGATGAGTCGGCTCGCGGAATTTGAAACGGTGCGCCGTTTGGGGCCGCCGCCGGGCGACTGGTCTGTTGTCGGGCTTGGCAAGCTGGGCGGCCGCGAAATGACAGCTGGCTCCGATCTCGACATTCTGGTGATCTATGATTCACACGGTGCGGAAGACGCGCAAAAATGGTTCACGCGGTTTACGCAGCGCCTGATCGCCGCGCTCTCTGCGGAGACCGGAGAAGGGCGGTTATACGAGGTCGATATGCGGCTGCGCCCGTCCGGGCGCGCGGGGCCTGTCGCGACGTCCCTGACCGCTTTTGAGCGGTATCACCTCAGCGAAGCGTGGACGTGGGAGCATATGGCACTCACCCGTTTGCGGGTTGTGGCCGGCAATCGCGACCTTGGGAAGCAAATTGCCGCGATCGCTGAACGCGCGATCCAGAAAGGGGACAATGCAACCCGGACGCAGGATATCCTCGACATGCGCGCCCGGCTGCATCGCGACAAACCATCGGCGGGTCCTTGGGATCTCAAGATGCGCGCGGGGGGACTGGTGGATCTGGAATTCATTACCCAACATGCCATCCTGACCGCCCAAACGCCGCAAACTCTGACGCCGGAGCTGGACCGCGCGCACCATCAATTGGCGGCAACGGGCGTGTGGAGTGAAACGACAGAACGGGCCATGTCCGAAGCCTTCGCCATCCTGCAAGCCTTGCAACAGGTGCAACGGATCGCCCATGAAGGCGCCGTATCCGAAAACGACTTGTCGTCGGGCCTGAAGGACCGTTTGTGCCGCGCTGTGGGCAGTCCTGATTTTGAACACCTGACCCAGCAGCTGGAAAACACGTGTCAGCAGGTAACTGCACTTTTTGAAGAGAAAATCGGCGTCGCCGCGACGGATTAAATCACGGCCATCGTTTAATCATTGAGTTCAGAAGAAAGGCTCAATGAAATGAAAAAACTTACGATTGCAGCGCTGGTTACACTTGGTCTGGGCGGTCTCACCTATACGGCGATCGCGCAGGAGGGCGGTCCGGGACCGCATCCGCGCCTTGAAGCGCTGGATGCCAACCAGGACGGAAACATCACCAAAGACGAAATCGCCGCCCATCGCGCCGACAGATTTCTGAACGCTGACACGAATGGCGACAATCTTGTCTCGGCCGAAGAGTTCGAGGCGTTCGCCGAAGCCGAACACGTCCGCAAGCGTGCCGAGCGCCAGGCGAAGCATTTCGCCAAACTCGATGCGAATGGCGATGGCATGATCACCGCAGAGGAACACGCGAACGCCGCTGACAAGCGCATGGATCGTATGTTCGAGCGTGTTGATACTGATGGTGACGGCGTCATCACCGAAGCTGAGCGCGAAGCCGCCAAGGGCAAGATGCGCGGAAAACGCGGCTTTGGCCGCCGGGGATAAAATACGGAGGCGGACTTACTCAACCGCCATCAAATCCCTGGGCAAGTGCGAGACGTCCTCCCACTCGCGCTTGCCGGGGAATCCGTTAGATTATCCGCGTGGCAGGGATCGGAGAGAGCGACCAGATCGCCCGCGCGGCGGGCGGCGACAGAGCGGCGCAAGCGGCTCTGGTCAATCGCAATATGCCGATTGTCTATCGCGTCGCCTATCGCATGCTCCAGGACCGCGCTGAGGCGGAAGACGTGACACAGGAAACCTTCCTTCGCGCCTGGAAACAATTGCCCCGCTGGGAGCCGAAAGCGAAGTTCTCGACCTGGGCCTGCACGGTTGCGCTGAACCTGTGCCGGGATCGGTTGCGAAAGAAAAAGCCGGTCCTGATGGATGAACTGCCTGAGCGCGTCGATACCGCGCTCCGCCCGGAAGAGGCCTTGGCCTCGCAGCAGGGCGTCGACGGCATTGCCGAAAAGATTGCTGCGCTCCCGGAGCGCCAGCGTGAAGCGCTCACCCTGTGTGCCCTGGAAGGGATGAGCAATATAGAAGCGGCCGCCGCGATGGATGTCGGCGTCCGCGCTTTGGAGAGTCTGTTGGCGCGTGCCAGAAGGTCGTTGAGAGCGAGCCTCGGCGCGCAAATGGAGGGGGATTGAGAGTGACGGTGACCGGAATGACCCATGAACGCCTGTTGGAATTGATCGCAGCCTTTGGCGCAGAGCCAATGGGTTGGCCCGAAGCCGAACGCGACGCGGCGAGGGCCTTGCTCGATGCCGAGCCCGAGGCTTTCCGAGAAGCATTGGCCGAAGCGCGCGCGATTGATGCAGAATTGAACCTTGCGGAGATTCCCGAACCATCCGCAGAATTGGCGAATGCAATTCTCGCCACTGCGCCGCGCGCACCGCGACAAAACGCTGGGATCGTTGGCGGACTTGCCGCAATACTGTTTCCGCACGGCATTCGCTGGCCCGCCGGTGCGGCGCTTGCAAGTCTGGTGATGGGCCTTGTTGGCGGATATGCTTATGCGTCCACAGGTATCGGCTATGATCAGGCCGACAGCGCATATTACGCGGCGTTCAGTCTGGATGGTAGCGAAGAATGGGGCAATCTGGAGTAGGGGATGAGTGACGCAAGAACATCCAAACTGCCGATCTGGCTGGTCATTTCACTGATTGTGAATGCGCTCCTCATTGGCGTTCTGATCGGTGGCGGCCTGGGGCAGCGCAAGGCGGGGCCGCCGCCAGGCGGTGCGGGCGGTGGTGAACAGGCTCTGATCCGCGGAATCGATCAATCCCTGCCTTATGATCAGAGACGGACCGTACGCCGGGCCTTTCGGCAAGCCTTCGCCGATTCGCGAGAACAACGCATTGTGGTGCGCGACGCGCGCCAGCGCCTGGCGCAGCTTCTCGCGGCAGAAACATATGATGCCGATGCGGTGCGCGAGAGTTTCCGTGAGCTTCGCGAAGCCGACGCGGCGATGCGGGCGCAAATTCAGGACGTGCTGGCCGAACAGTTCGGCACGCTGACGGCTGAACAAAGGCGGGCCATCATCGAAAATCTCGACCGCCGCGGGAGACGGCGCGGTGGTCCTGACGGTGAGCATCGCGGCCCGCCACCGCCGCGGCCTCTGGACTAGTCCTGGGACTTGTGTGCCAGCGATGCTGCATTGGCTTCCCAGTTCTGACCGTCAAATTTGTTGATCGTGACGTCCAGGTCCATCCAGTCATCCAGGCATCGCCAGGTCACTGCATAACCATCCTGATTGGATCGCGGCACGTAGAAGCTCTTCACGCCGCACGTTTTGCAGAAGCGGTGTTTCGCGCCGCCTGAGTTGAACGTGTATTCAGTCAGGTTTTCAGCCCCGCTGAGCAACCGAAATCTTGATGCCGGAATGATGACGTGGATGTTTCCACTCATCGCGCAGATCGAACAGTTGCAATCCTCCACGTCGAACGCATCCGGCAAGTCGACTTCAAATCGAACGGCCTTGCAATGACATCCGCCGGAATGGGTTTTGAGGTCAGTCATGTTCGATCCCTTCTGTTATTTGCGAATGTCGTTCGGCAATCCGCCGGTTCCTGCATAGGCAGGAACCCATGGACCAGAACGCGCTGACTGTCGATGTGCAGCCAACGGACTATGGATTCCTGCCTGCGCAGGTATCGGCGAATATTCGGCTGGTCGATGCGTCGGGGCGAGCTACCCAACCCAGACAGGCGGGCGGCGATGGGCCCAGGCCGCGGCGCGCTCTAACTGCCCGGCGAGTTGATAGAGTTCCCATTCCTGGCCGCAGCGGGCGCCGAACATCATTCCGATGGGCAGGTTTTCCGCCGTCCAGTGCAAAGGTACAGACATGGCCGGAGAGCCTGCCTGGTTCGAGATCGCGCACCAGGCTGCGAACGAGGTCACCGCTTCTGTGTAGCCGTCCATGCTTTCGGGCGCGAGCGAGAGCACGCCCAGTTTGTCGGGCACGCGCGAGATGGTCGGTGACAGGATCATGTCGTAACCGCCCTCGACCAGGAACCGATCGTAGATCAAACCGGCTGTGATCGAAGACTGGGTCGCCTTCATTAATTCCTTCATCGGCATCGAATTTCCGATTTCAACGAAACGGGCGGTGATCGGTTCCATATCATCTGGGCCGAGCGTGCGCCCAAGGGCTTCTCCGCGGGCTTCCATCACCATGGCGATCGCGGCCGAGACAGTCGCCATCAGGCCTTTGCCGAGGGCCTCGCCGTCGAATTCTGGCCCATCAACCTCGACCGTATGCCCCAATTCCTCAAGCAGCTTTGCCGTCGCAGCAAGGCCGGCCGCGGCATCGGAATCCGGTTTGGTGCCGTTCGGCGCCGTATCCCAGAGCGCGATCTTGAGCGGCTTCGGATCTTTATCGAGGGCACTCAGAAAGGAACGGGTTTCGGCGGGCGCGTCATAGCGCGACCCGATCTCGCGGCCATGCGTGACGTCCAGGAGGGCAGCATTGTCGCGAACGCTGCGCGATACGGCGTGATGCGTCGACTGGCCATTCCAGCCTTCAGTTGTCGATGGCCCCATCGGGGTGCGCCCGCGTGAAGGCTTCATCCCGAACAGGCCCGTACAGCCCGCCGGAATCCGAATGGAGCCGCCGCCATCACTGGCATGCGCAAGCGGAATGACGCCCGCTGCGACTGTGGCGCTTGCACCGCCTGACGAGCCACCCGATGTTCGCGTCGTGTCCCAGGGGTTGCGAGTCTGTCCGTAGAGTGAGCTCTCCGTGGTCGTTGTCAGGCCGAATTCCGGGGTCGTGGTCTGGCCGAACAGCGTGAATCCTGCCGCCTTGTAGCGCTCACACATGACGCTGTCATGCGGTGCGATATTTCCTCGAAACGCCAGGGAGCCATTGGTGATGGGCTGTCCCTTGATCTCAAAGCCGAGATCTTTGACCGCCATGGGCACGCCTTTGAACGGCCCGTCAGGCAGCCCGTCGGCAATCTGACGTTCGGCATAGTCCGGGAACATGGCGGAGAAACAGTTCAGGTCTTTCTGCGCGGCTTCAGCGCGGCCAACAGCTTCATCGAGCAGTTCCTTGGCGCTGATATCGCCTTTGCGCACCAGCTCGGCCAGACCCATCGCGTCATAGCTTGCATAATCGTCCATCAATCCCTCCGCTGTGTTTGCGAGAGAATGGACTCTAACCAGGGGCTTGAAAACCCTCTCCCCGTGTCAGGTTTTTTCGAAAACCAGTTTTGTCCATTCAATATAGTTGGCGCGGTTTTCAGCCTGAATGGATTCAACGCGTTCGTGAAACAGGGCTTTGAGCCCGAACCGGTTGGCGAGCGCGATCGTCTCCTCGCCCGAGATTTCAAACATGCGCCGACCAGTCGGAACAGGGCCATGCCGCTGGCTCATCGCAATCCGTCCACCCGGTTTGAGCAAACGGGCCAGATTTTCCATCCCCTCGCTGCGCTCATCTTCGGTCAGGTGCATCCAGACCGCATGCATGAGGATCAGGTCATAGGTCTCCCCGCACGCCAGCACATGTGGGATACCGGGCAAAATGTCATCCAGCCACTCGATCTCCGGGGCAGGATGCAGGATGGCGGCACGCTCTCGCAGCGCATCGGTGGGTTCGACGGCCAGAACCGAATAACCAAGCGACGCGAACCAGGCAGCGTCGCGACCTGTGCCAGCGCCGATATCCAGGATTCGCGCCGGAGCTTTCGGGAACAAGTGCATCCAGGGCTCGTGTATGCCTGCCGCATCCCGAGATTCATAGCGCTCGAACAGCGCATCGACTTCCTTGTCGTATCCGGCATTGGACGGCGCGCGTGTCACTCCGCCGCCTGCATCCCATCATCGTCGCCGAGCGATTCCAGCATGGTGACGGCGCAATCTGCGATAACACTTCCTGGCGGGAAGATGGCGACGGCGCCGGCCGCATAGAGCGCGTCGAAATCCTGGGGCGGGATGACGCCGCCGACCATGATCTTGGTCGCCGCTGCGCCCTCATTGCCGAGCGCGCGTTTGAGTTCCGGCACCAATGTCAGATGGCCCGCTGCGAGTGATGAAGCGGCAACGATATCGACACCGGATGCGCGGGCATCCTTCGCCGCTTCCTCGGGGGTCTGGAAGAGGGGACCAATCTCCACCTCCCAGCCGAGATCCATGAGCGCGGAGGCAACGACTTTCTGGCCGCGATCGTGGCCGTCCTGACCCATTTTCGCGATATAGACCTTGGGACGGCGACCATGTTTGGCTTCAAACGCTTCGGCGAGACTGACAGCCTCTTTGGCGCGTTCCGTGCTTTTCACGCCCGCACCATAGACGCCCTTGATGGATCGGATCACCGCCTTGTGGCGGCCCTGGCTGCGCTCGACCGCTTCAGAGATTTCTCCAACCGTCGCCTTGGCCCGCGCCGCATCAACGGCGAGCGCAAGCAAATTGCCATCCGTGCCTGCAGCAGCGGCGGCGATCGCATCCAGCTTCGCATCGACTTCGGCCTGGTCGCGATCCGATTTGAGGCGCGCCAGCTTGTCGAGCTGCATCCGGCGCACAGTGGCATTGTCGACTTTCAGGACGGGCACGTCTTCGTCCTCGTCGAGCAGGAATTTGTTCACGCCAACGACGGTCTGCTCGCCGCTATCGATGCGGGCCTGCGTGTTTGCCGCGGCTTCTTCGATGCGGAGCTTCGGAATGCCTTCCTCGATCGCCTTGCGCATGCCGCCGAGCTTCTCGACTTCCGCAATGTGCTCCAGCGCGCGGGCTGCAAGATCATGTGTCAGGCGCTCGACATAGTAGGACCCGCCCCACGGATCGATGGTCTGAGCGGCGCCCGCTTCCTGCTGCAGGAAGAGCTGGGTGTTACGGGCGATGCGCGCCGAGAAATCCGTTGGCAGGGCAAGGGCTTCATCGAAAGAATTGGTGTGGAGGCTCTGCGTCTGTCCGCCAGCCGCTGCGATGGCCTCAAGGCAGGTGCGGATGACATTGTTGTAGACGTCTTGCGCGGTCAGTGACCAGCCGGAAGTCTGGCAGTGCGTTCGCAGCGAGGTCGATTTCGGGTTCTTCGGCGCGAATTCCTCGCTGACCAGCTTGGCCCAGATCAGCCGCGCGGCGCGCATCTTGGCGACTTCCATGAATGTGTTCATGCCGATCGCCCAGAAGAAGCTGAGGCGCGGCGCAAACGCGTCGACATCAAGGCCCGCAGCGACGCCTGCGCGAATGTATTCGATGCCGTCCGCAATCGTGTACGCGAGTTCCAGATCCGCCGTCGCCCCCGCTTCCTGCATGTGATAGCCGGAGATCGAGATCGAGTTGAATTTCGGCATGTTCTGCGAGGTATAGGCGAAGATATCCGAAATGATCCGCATGCTCGGCTTGGGCGGATAGATATAGGTGTTGCGCACCATGAACTCTTTCAGAATGTCGTTCTGAATCGTGCCCGCAAGCTTTTCAGGCCCGACGCCCTGTTCCTCAGCGGCCACGATATAGAGCGCCATGATCGGCAACACCGCGCCGTTCATGGTCATCGAAACCGACATCTGATCAAGCGGGATGCCAGAGAAGAGCGTGCGCATGTCGTAGATGCTATCGATCGCCACCCCGGCCATGCCGACATCGCCGCTCACACGCACATGGTCGCTATCATAGCCGCGGTGGGTGGCGAGATCGAAGGCGACGGAAAGACCTTTCTGACCGGCTGCCAGGTTGCGGCGATAGAAGGCGTTGGAATCTTCAGCGGTGGAGAAACCGGCATATTGGCGAACCGTCCAGGGCCGCTGGGTATACATGGTCGGATAGGGACCGCGTCCAAACGGCGCAAGTCCGGGAAAGTCGTCGAGAAAATCGAGGCCTTTGGTGTCAGCGGCGCTGTAGGCCGCGGCGAGGTCAATGCCTTCGGGGGTCGATAGCGTCCGGGGGCGGGCGGCCACTGCCTGGGGTGCGAGGTCTCCGAGATCGAGTTCGGTGAAATCCGGGAAAGGCATGCGCCCTCTCAATTTGCTTGGCTTCTTTGCTGTCGCAGTTTCGCGGGTTTGGAAAAGGTATTCAAGCGCCATCCCCGCGGCATATTTGACCAAAGTACGAGAATAAGCGTGGTATTGTCCCAGTGTCGCCATATTGCGAAGGCGTCTTGGCGACTTGGGATCAACGACCGGAGACACCTATGTCAATTCGCATCATCATGCTCGGAATGGCGAGTTCACTTGTACTGGCGGCATGCCAAACGGCAGCGCTGGACGATCCAGACCCAGCGGCCACGCTGACCGGCGCAGAGAAAACCGAAACAGCCGATGCGCGCGAGGATACTGTCTTTCGCCCGGAGCAACGTGTGATCGATGATGGCGACTCCTGTCCAGTTCCAGACTATGCGCAAGAACGACCCGGCATCGCGTATTCTTCAAGATCAGCTGCTCCGCTGGCGTCTCCGCCACCGTCGCCACCACCACCGCCGCCGCCGCCCGCGCCGCCTCCACCACCGCCTGTCCAAGCCGAGCAGGCTGAACTTGCGCCGTCTCCGTCCATGCAACAGATTATTGTCACCGGGAGCCAAACCAACGCGAATGGCCAGGCGCAGACGTTGAACCGCATCGCTGTGGACGAGGCGGACTTTGTGGATCGCGAACGTTATCCCGACAGTGCGCCCAACCCGGTCAACCTTGTCTCAGAGAATCCCGTATCCACTTTTTCTATCGATGTTGACACGGCCGCTTATGCCAATGTCCGGCGCATGCTCAATCGTCGCCAGCTTCCGCCCTCTGACGCGGTACGGATCGAAGAGCTGATCAATTATTTCGATTATGGATATGACGCGCCGGAGACGGGCGAACACCCTTTCGCGACCAGTGTCACGGTGACGCCGAGCCCGTGGGCCAAGGGCCGGGATCTGATCCATATCGGTATTCAGGGCCGCGATCTTCCAAAAGGCGATCGCCCGCCGATGAATCTCACGCTGCTGATGGATGTGTCCGGCTCAATGTCCAGCAGCGATAAGCTGCCTTTGGCGAAGCAGGCGCTCAACAAGCTGATTCCGCAACTGACGCGCGAGGATACGATCTCCATGGTCGTTTATGCCGGTGCAGCGGGTCAGGTCCTTGAGCCAACGTCCGGATTTGAACCGAAAAAGATCCGTTGCGCATTGGAAAATCTACGAGCGGGTGGCTCAACGGCGGGCGGTGCCGGCCTGACGCTTGCCTACCAGTTGGCCGAGCAGAATTTTCGCGACGATGGCGTCAACCGCGTGATGATCCTGACGGATGGCGATTTCAATGTGGGGGTCGTCCAGGATGACAAGTTAGAGGACTTTGTCGCGCGCAAGCGCAAGACGGGAATCTACCTGTCCGTCATGGGCTTCGGTCAGGGCAACTATAATGACGCCCTGATGCAAACCCTGGCGCAAGCGGGCAACGGCATTGCCGGATATGTCGACACCGAAGCAGAGGCAGAAAAGCTGTTTCGCGATGATCTTGCCGGAAACATGTTCCCGATTGCCGATGATGTGAAGATCCAGATCGAGTTCAACCCGGCTCAAGTCGCTGAATATCGCTTGATCGGCTACGAGACGCGTCTGCTCGCACGAGAGGATTTCAACAATGATGCCGTCGACGCGGGTGATATCGGCGCCGGCGCAAATGTTACCGCGCTGTACGAGATTGTCCGGACCGGTTCCGACGCGCGCCTCGTTGATGAAAGCCGCTATTCCCCGACACAGAAGCCGCCGGCGGGCGCCAGCCGCGAACTCGCATTTCTGAAATTGCGATATAAGGCGCCGGGCGCAGAAGAGTCGGTACTCGTCACCAGGCCGATTACTCCTGACGATATTGTCGATCAGGTCGAAGACGCCTCCACGTCAACGCGATTTGCCACAGCCGTTGCAGCCTTTGGTCAAGCCTTGCGCAATGATCCCTATCTGGCACCGGGATACGGTTGGGACGAGATTCGCGAGCTCGCAAACGGCGCCTTGGGTGCAGACCCGTACGGGTACCGCGCTGGTTTCGTTAAGCTGGTTGACCTGGCCGACGAAATAGAGGGCGGGTACAAATAGACGTCAGGCGACGCCCAGTTCGGCCAGGGCGACGGTCAGCTCATGCACCAGGTCGGCGCCCATAAATATGTGCCGGTCGATTCCGGGAGCTTCGTGTTTGCCAGCCAGCCACAGCGCGACGACTCCGGCACCGCGCAAGGCCGCGGCGGCATCTCCGGCCTCATCCGCATAGCGTTTGTCTGAGCCGCACAGGACGGCGATCTTGCAGCCACTCGCGTTGAATGCGGCGGAGAGTTCGGCATGGCTGTCCGGCGGGACGGGCGCGGTCTTTGCCTCGATGCCGCCCGCAGCGAAGAAATTGCGCGCGAAGTCGGCGCGCGCGGTGTGTTCCGCCAGCGGACCGAGCGTGGCGAGGAAGACGGACGGGCGAGCGCCCGTCGCTTTAAGGTGGGCCTCGGCGCGATCCCGCAGGGCTTCAAAGGGGGCAGCGAGCGTCATTGAGCTCAGCGGTTCCGCCAATGTGTCGCCGCCCGGTTCAGTCGCGAAGCCGGGCAAAAGAGCTGCCACACCCGCTGGGTCGACGCCATCGCCGGCGGGCGGCGCATCAATATCGGCAACCGGCGCTGCGATCTCATCCAGCAGCGGAAACTCGCTGACGCCGGTCACGGGCACCTTGCGGCGGGCCACATCTTTCAATAGCGCCGCGCGTTTTTCAGCGATCCGCGCCTGCACGCGCCCCGCGATCAGGCTCTCGACCATGCCGCCTTCGCTTTCAATGGTCTGGAATTCAGCCCAGGCCGCTTGTGCAAGGTCTTCGGCGAGAGTTTCGCTAAACCAGGCGCCGCCGCTCGGATCCGCAACCCGGCCGAGGCCGCTTTCCTCCATCGCCATGATCTGCGTATTGCGAGCGATCCGCCGTCCGAGCTCTTCCGGCACACCAAAGCGCTCATTGAAGGCGCGCACTGTGATGCTGTCCGCACCGCCGGTGGCAGCTGCAAAGCAAGCCGCCGTTCCACGCAACATGTTCACCCAGGCATCATAGCGGGTCAGCATGCGCGCGCTGGTTACGGCGTGGAGAGTCATCGGGTGCGCGTCGAGGCCAAGCGCGTCCTGTACGCGTGCCCAGAGCCGCCGCGCGGCCCGCAGCTTGGCGATCCCGATGCCGTAATTGGCATCCACCGCCATCTTGAACAGGATTTGCGGCGCAGCGTCTTGCGGGCTGAGCCCGGCTTCGTTCAGGCGGCGAAGCAGGTCGACGGCGCCGGCCATCAGAACCCCAAGCTCCTGGGCTTCACTGCCGCCTGCTTCGTGGACGCTTTGCGCTTCGACTTCGAGCGTCGTCGCGCTCGGATATTTGCCCGACAATGCCGTTACCATGGCAGCTGTCTTGCGCATCGCAGATGCCGCGCCGCCAGCAATCTTTCCCGTCATCATCAATTGCCGGATTGGCGAGATGTTGAAGGCGAGCCTCTGCGCGCTTGGATCGTCCTGCTCGTCTGCCCAAAGGGCCAGGAGCCCGGCGGCGCTCGCCCCGGACCCGGCGCCGCGATGGCCAAGCGATACTGTCGCGAGGTCTGCCCGCACGCCGTTCAACGCGGTCGAAAGCTGATCGAGATCGGTGACGATGCAACCGGCTTTGCCAGAGCACTCAATTTCGAGATGCACCGACGTCACGCCGCGTTCCAGATCGCGCAGGATTTCCCGATTGGTAATTGCGGGGTCGGGGTGAGCAAAGGCCTGACGAATATCCCAGGGCAGGTATTGGTCTGGCGTTGCGGTCGGCCCTCTGAGATACGGCGCTTCCCCTGGCGCTCCTCGCGGGTTCGACCCGCTCTCAAAATGGGGTTCACGATAGAGTGGATGGATCTTGATCCCGTCCCGCGTCTCACGCGTGATGCGCTCGATGCCACCACCTTTCAGGGCTTTTTCAACCGCGGCCAGCCAGTCCGCTTCTGTGGCGTCTTCAAACGGGCTCGACAAGGATAGGGTATCATCCGCCATTTCGGCTTTACCTCGCAGGAATCTCTCTCCGCGGATTTGACCCAGAGCAGGGCCGCTGGCAACCGTTCCGCTACGGAAAATCCAATGAAGCATACCAGAGATACCGTTCGGGAAGGGCTTGCCTATTGCCTGACCGGGGCTACCTTGGCGCTAACGTAAACGGCAACTTTCGGAAGGTCTCATATGGCGCTCCCTCCCATTCTGCAAAATCTGCGTATTCCCGTGATTGGCAGCCCACTTTTCATCATTTCCAACCCAGATCTGGTGATCGCCCAGTGCAAGGCAGGCATTGTCGGATCCTTCCCGTCACTGAATGCGCGGCCGGAAGCGCAACTCGATGAGTGGCTGGATCGCATCACCACAGAGCTTGCCGAGCATGATGCCAAGAATCCTGATCGCCCGTCAGCGCCATTTGCGGTGAACCAGATCGTCCACAAGACCAATAACCGCCTCGATCATGACGTTGAAATGTGCGTCAAATACAAGGTACCTGTCGTGATCACCTCGCTCGGCGCGCGCGAGGAAGTCAATCAAGCGATCCATTCCTATGGCGGCATCGTGCTGCATGATATCATCAACGCCATCTTCGCCCGTAAAGCGCTGGAAAAAGGCGCCGATGGCCTGATCGCGGTCGCCGCCGGAGCAGGTGGACATGCGGGGACGATTTCACCGCTCGCGCTGATCCAGGACATTCGCGAATTCTTTGACGGACCACTCGCGCTATCCGGCGCGATGGCCAATGGCGGTGCCGTAGCGGCTGCGCAGGCGATGGGCGCCGACCTCGGCTATATCGGGTCGGCCTTCATTTCCTGTCATGAAGCGAACGCTGTCGATCGCTACAAGGACATGATCGTGCAGAGCGACGCCAAGGATATCGTCTACTCGAACCTGTTCACCGGCGTGCATGGCAATTATCTCGCACCCTCAATCGCGCAGGCGGGGCTCGATCCAAACGATCTGCCTGAAAGCGATCCCAGCGCGATGAATTTCGGCTCTGGCGGCAATCAGAAATCAAAGGCCTGGCGCGACATCTGGGGCTGTGGCCAGGGGATTGGCGCGGTCAAATCCCGCGTGAGCACGGCTGAATTCGTTGACAGACTTGAAGCCGAATATATCGCTGCGATCGAAGCCCTGCAGCAGAGACGGGCGTTCAGCATGGCGGACGCGTAGGGCGCAATCAGCCGACAATCAGACTTAATCCAACCAAGCCTATCCTCACCGCCACACCAGGATGAGGGTAGGTTTTGTTGTATTCTTCACCAGGCTTGGCGCAGACCACGCTCCGCGAAGACTGGAGATGGTCCAACTTCCAGATCGCAGAGCTTGCCTGTCGATGCGGCGGGCGGTTTTGTGGGGGTGAGTACTGGCATGCGCCGGATTTTCTCGATCGTTTGCAAGCGCTTCGCGATCTCTGCGGGCGGCCTTTGCGGGTTTCTTCGGCGCATCGCTGTCTGCAATGGAATGCCTGGGTCGGGGGCGCGCCCCTGTCGCGTCACAAGCAGATTGCGGTCGATATCAGCCTGAACGGGCATAATCGCGCCGAGCTCAAAGCCCAAGCCGACGCCGTGGGGTTCACCGGATTCGGCCTGGCGCGATCCTTCCTTCATCTCGACACCCGGCGGCGGCGAACAGTTTGGTATTATCCTAGGAGCAAAGATCTATGGCAGACCTAATCGGGATCGCGGCGAGCGCAGCGGGCGGAGGTGTGTTTGGCGTACTCGGCACGGCGCTCGGGCGTCTGGCCGGTTATTTCGAGCGCAAGCAGTCGATCGCCCACGAAGAGCGGCGATGGCAACACGAGGTGCAATTGCTCGAATTGCAGCGCCTCGCGGATGCGGCAGAAACGGAAGGCGAGTTGGCGCTCGAACATGCAGCCGGGCGCTGGGCCGGTCTGCAAGCCAGCCTGAACGCCGATGCCGCAATTCGCGAGAGCTATCGCTGGGTCGATGCCGTGCGCGGTCTGACCCGCCCGCTGCTGACCCTGCTTTTGTGGGGGATTACGACGGTAATCTGGTTCTCCGCCGACCCGACCGGTCGCAGCGGCCTGACAGAGACCGCCTCCTTTGCCGCAACGGCCGCCACGCTGTGGTGGTTTGGCGACCGGAGTGCGGGTGAGAATCGCCTGAAATAAAAAAGGGCGGCTCGATGAGCCGCCCTTCAATCAATCTAGAATCCACATTTAGTGTCAAAGAACTCGAACAGGGCTGGGAACCACTGCATGTTCTGATCGAGCCAGAACGGACTGTGCCCCATATCTTCGATTTCGATGTATTGATAATCAGCGTTGTTGCTTTCGAGCCGGTCGACGAAGCGACGGCTATGCTCCACCGGCACGGTCGTGTCAAAATCACCATGCACGATGAGCATTGGTTTGGACACCTTATCGACATCATTGACGGGCGATTTTCCCGAGATTGTCGGTTTCTGAAATTCGTTCAGGAATCGGTTCTGGGAAAGTCCACCGCGAATGCGGCTAAGATCTGATACTCCAGCGCCAGCGACCATGCAATTGAACAAGGGGTCCTCGCGTGTTGCTGCAGCGAACGCGCTATAACCGCCGTAACTCCAGCCGAAAATTGCGAGCTTGTCCGGATCTGCTATGCCCTGATCTACGAGTGCCAACACGCCGTCTTCAACATCGTCCTGCATCTCGTATCCCCACTTATTGTCACCGGCCATCCAGTAATCCTTGCCGAGCCCCAGTGAACCGCGATAATTTGGCTGAAAGACGACATAGCCCTGATTGGCGAGCATTTGAGCCCAGCGATCATAATCGATAGCGTCGCGAACCCACGGGCCACCATGTGGCATGGCTATGGTTGGCAACGGACCTTCAGCGTTCAATGGAATAGTGACATAGCCGACTAGGTCCATGCCATCGCGGGCCTTGTATTCCAGCAAAGTTGTCGGTGACAGCGAGCTGCTCGGAATCTCGGAATTGGCGGTGATTACCGGGGCCACTTTACCTTCTTTGACGAGGTACCACGTGCCGGGGTCGCGCGGGCCGCTCGTACGGACCAGCGTGGTCGAGCCATCGTCGGAGACGCGCACTATTCGGATCGTGCGGTCCGGGAAGGCCTGTTCCAGACCGGATTGAAGCGCATTCAACTCGCCGTCGAGATAGTAGCGTTGGGTCCCTTCTTTATCGCCATAGGTGAAGCCAACAATCTTCGAGCCATCGGCAAGGCGCGGTGAGTTGATCACACCTTCGATGTCATAACCTTCAATCGCGAAAATTAGCTCGCGCTCGCCAGTTCTTAGATTATGCTCATAGATCGCATCATTGTTGCCATCAGTGGCGATCACGGTCGCAATATGAGGCCTGCTTTCGTCATAGAAATTCACGAGGCCAAACGTGTCGCGATTATCAGCGTCGAGCGCGCCGATCTCGACCCAATCATGATCATTCGATTCACGTGCATATGTAACAACGCGGTTGGCAGAAGCGTCATATTCCTGCGCGCCGCGGGCATTTCCGTCTCGGTCAAAGGTAAAGCTTTGGAACCGGCCCCCGCCACGAAGTGTCTGCTTGCGAGAGCCAGTTTTAACATTCGTGCGGTAAAAGTTGGGCGCATTGCCCGCCTTTTCTGTGTGAGAAACAAGCACATAGTTCGGGTCGTCGGGTAGTCGGTTCACGACTTCGCCGAGACCTAGCTGTCCCATGAACTGCGACATCGGATCTCGTGGATTGGGACGGCTGGTCGTTTTGACCAGCGAGAGCCACTTCCCAGTCTCCACATTGTATGAAGCTGTACGGTTGAGATAAACGGGGCGTCCGTCGCTGTTCTGTTCTTCTAGGATGAAATTGATGACGAGGTAATCATCGTTTACCCAACCCAGGTTTTGAGGCATCAGCCCCTCCGCCTCGATCGCTTTGAGTGTGCCTGATATATCGTCAGTATCGAACACCAGGATTTCATAATCGGCGCCCCGCTCGCGTCGCATCATCATCGCCATTCGTTTTGCGTCGGGCGACATGTCCAGCGACACCACTTGCGTGGTGTCAGCCCAGACTTCAGTGGGCAACGGTTCCGGCATTGCGTGGCTGGAAAGCTGCAGAAGACTGATCGTCCCCGCCATGGCCAAATACTTCAACATATCTAGAAATTCCTCTGTCCCTGATACGTGAAAATAATCATACGCTCCGCATCAAGGCAACGCATGGAACGAACAGTTAACCGAAGATTTTGCAGTTGCTGGAGACCCAATGAAAAATGCCCGCATCGACGGTCGATGCGGGCATCTTTATTTGGATGTCTCGGACTATTTTACCGAGACATTTGCCTTAGAACGTCTTGGTGACGTTCAGGAATGCGGTGCGACCACCCAGGTCGTAACCGATACCGGCAATGTTAGACAGCTGGTTATTGTCGGTGAGCGGTGGCTCATCGTCAAACACGTTGCTGATACCACCACGGAAAATCCATGTGCCAGTCTGATAACGCAGAGACATGTCATGGACCCAGTAATGGTCGAGCCAGTCAAGCTGGTTACACGGCGTATCGCCAGCAATCACACAGGCGTACAAACCAAACGTCTGAGGATCCAGTGGATCGTCATTGTTTTCGATCATGTTGCCGATGAAGCGCGATTGGAACAGGAAGCTCCAGTCGTTCCACGACGCGATGTTCGTCAGGTTCAAACGCCATTCTGGGTTACCGTACTCGCGCAGATCATTGTCGGTGTCGAAACCGCCAACAACAGCTTGCAGTTCAACCTGCTCCAGCGTCTGAGTTGCACGACCGATGAATTGATAGTCGATCGCACCCTCGAGAGACGGCACATTGAACTCGTAGCCAAACTCAACGTTATAGTCGATGCCACGGTTGGTGCGCTGGTCGAGGTTCTGGTTAAGCGCCTCAACAAACGTGACTTCACCCGAGCGCTCGTCGCCTGCCACACGTGGAGCACGTGTGATGAACTCACACTGTGGATCGGTCAGACCCGGAGAGTCATAACATGCACCAACGATCTGAGAAGCGGCGAGGCTTGCAACCTCGTCTTCAATCTCGATTTCGTAGTACGTTGCAGACGCACGCAGATCAAAGGCATCGAACCAAGGTTGTTCGAATACGAAACCAGCAGAAAACGCTGTGGAGGTTTCGGCAGCCAAATCCGGATTGGATCCGGTTGCAACCTGAGTAGGAGCACCGAGGAAGACTGGAGTGGAGCCACTCAGACCAACGATACCCAGGGAGAACGGATCGGTTCCCGGAATACCGAAGGGTCCACCACCGTTCAAACAATTGTCGATGACAGATTGCTCGCGTGGATCCAGGCTTGGAATGTACTGACGTGTATCCGGCGTTGCTGGATTGTTGTCATAGTCACCAAACGGCACAGCTACACCTGGAACCCGACAAGGATCTGACGGGCTCTGGAAGCTGACCGCACGTCCGCCAAACTGTTCACCAACGTTAGGTGCACGGAACGATGTTCCGTAAGTCGAACGCAAGCTAAACCAATCGACCGGAGCATACTGGCCCTGAACGCGATAGGTGCTTTCCTCGCCGAAATTGTTCTCCGACGTGTAACGCGCTGCAAGGTTGAATGTAAGTTCCTGAGCGAGTGGCATGTCTGCCAGAACAGGAATCTCAACCTCTGCAAACAGTTCTTCGAGGTCACGCATACCCGTCGCGCCAGGATCGGCAGAGAAGCCCTGGAACAGGCCGTTTGCCGTACCGGCATCCGTTACCGTTTCGATGGCATCTTCGCGATACTCAAAACCGATCACAGCTGAGAGTGCCCCAGCAGGCAGTTCGTACAGTTCGCCCGATGCGAAACCGCTGAATACCGTTTGTTCGACGACGGTGTTGGTCGTACGGTTGGGGAACAGGTACTCGTTGTCGGCTGGGTCTGAGAATCGACCACCGAAGATGAAGCTCGGGTCGAAGAAGTTCAGTGGGCGACAATCGATTGTTTGTGCCGAAGTAACCAGCGCACGTGACGTACACTCTGCCTCACCCGTTGTTGGGTTGATGACAGTGTTGGTGAAGGTTTGCTCGAGAGCTGGGAAGAATGGAATGCCGTTAATTGAGTCGTCACCGTTTGAACGGCTGTAGCTCACATAAGCGTCATAACCCCAATCCTTGAGCGGACCGAAATTGTCCATGAACGGAAGCTCGCCCCGCAGACCACCAATCAGACGGGTCTGTGCCACCTCGGTGGATGTCTCAAATCGGCTGCTGAAGTAAAGGTTTGCGTTCTGCCCGAAACCGTTGAGGACGTAAGTCGATGGCAACGGAACCACGCCTTGACCTGAACTATTGTTGGTCGTCTCGCGAATAGCGTGAGAACCCTCGAAGTAAGCGGTCATGTCACCGTAAAATCCGAGGTTGTACTCGCCTGTGGTGTACAAGGTGATCCGCTCGAAGTCCGGTGCAATGTTTGCGTCCAGGAATTCCGGATAGTTCAACAGCAGCTGACCTTGACGGTTGTCAGGGTTGAGCAGCTCAAGCTCTGCGAATGGGTTCAGAACAACAAAACCGGCTGGGAGACCTGGCGTTTGCGCACCAAGTTCATAACCGAGGAAGCCGAAGCTCGTACCGGTGACAGAGCCTTGTCCGAATGACAGTCCACAGTTCTCATAGATGGTGCCGCTGGCACCCTGCTGATAACCTGTACGACACCCACCAGCGTATGGCTCGTAGAAGCTACCCAACTGACGGCCGGTGAAGCTGTCAGATCTGGAGTACTCTGCCGCGAAACCCATGTAACCACGATCGTTCGAGATACCAAAAGTTGCGCTGTAGACTTGCTGTTGTCCGCCGTTGCCGGTCATTTCCGGATCGGTGGCAAATGCGTCGAGTTGCAGACCGTCAAAGTCTGAACGCAGGATGTAGTTTACAACACCCGCAACAGCGTCAGAACCATAGACCGAAGACGCACCGTCGAGCAGAACATCAACACGGTCGATCAGTGACCCTGGGATGAGGTTCAGGTCCGGAGCACTTGGCGTGCCGCGCACACCCGCTGGTGCCAGACGGCGACCATTGACGAGAACTAGCGTTCGGCCTGGATCCAAGCCACGCAGGGACGCCGTCGCAGAGCCCGGGCCGTTCAGCGTAACAACGCCGGCTGATGTGGACAGTCCGGTGGTGGTTTGTTGCCCCTGAACAACTGTCGTCTGACCAAGCAGGTCAGATGCGTCGATCAGACCGAGGTCACGAGAAACTTCGCCGTCGATAACTTGCAACGGCGATGCACTGCTGAACTCGTCTCGCGCGATACGCGAACCGGTTACGACGATTTTATCCTGACGAGCTACGTCTTCCTCGTCCACTTCTTCGATGACGCTGACAACGTCATCTTCTTCTTCTGGGGCTTCTTGAGCGATAGCCGCTCCTGCCCACAATCCGCCGGCAACGCCCGCTAGGAGCGTTGTTGCGAATAACTTCTTCTTGAGAAGATCATTAGCCATGATCTGTCATCCTCCAATAAACTGAGCGCTCCCACTCCTAGGAGCCCCTCGAAACGCGAATAATAGAAACGCGAATTTGGTGTTTGAGCTACCGCCAAGCAGGCGTCAATTAACAGATCACAGAATTGTCACTTTCAACTCCAACTGAATTTTCTGTGTGTCGATTTTGCCACAATTGCGCCCAGATTGTCGGGACAAACGTGCGGTAATCGATCAGTTGCTGCAAAATTATTGCGCAATTTACGGATTGGCGAGGCGGAGTAGAGCTTGTTCGTCCCGGCATTGTCCCTACACGGTGACAATCCATCCTGACAAAAGATGGCGGCAGCCGGTTGAGTGAGGAGATACAACCGTTGCTCGTGCGGCATTAATGACTAGGTAGGGGTCTGACGCTCCATGATCTCGGGGATCGCGTAAGATGAATGCTACATTTTCACAGACCGGAGCCGCGATTGATGCCATTGGTGGTCTCCCCAGTAGCGAGTGGACGCCGCACCGGCCAGATCGGCGGTGGGAGAAGCTGGAAGGCGGGATCGAGCTCAAGGTGGATGCGCCCTATGAACCGGCCGGGGACCAGCGAACTGCCATCCCGGAACTGGTCGACGGTATCCAACAGGGCGAGCGTGATCAGGTTCTGCTCGGGGCGACCGGTACCGGCAAGACTTTCACGATGGCCAAGATCATCGAAGCGACGCAGCGACCCGCCCTGATCCTGGCGCCGAACAAGACGCTGGCAGCGCAGCTATATGGCGAATTCAAATCCTTCTTTCCGAATAATGCAGTCGAGTATTTCGTCTCGTATTATGACTATTACCAACCCGAAGCCTATGTGCCGCGGCGCGATCTCTATATCGAGAAGGAAAGCTCGATCAATGAGGCAATCGACCGGATGCGCCATTCGGCGACCCGCGCCATTCTGGAGCGGGATGACTGTATCATCGTCGCGTCCGTTTCGTGCATTTACGGGATCGGCTCGGTCGAAACCTACACGTCGATGACGCGCAAGCTTGAGGCTGGCCAACGCATCGATCCGCGTGAGGTCGCCAAACTGCTTGTCGAGCTGCAATATAATCGTAATGACGCCGCCTTTCAGCGCGGCTCGTTCCGGATGAAAGGCGACATTGTCGACATTTTCCCGGCGCACTATGAAGACCGGGCCTGGAAACTCTCATTCTTCGGCGATGAGCTTGAGAGCATCACCGAGTTTGATCCGCTGACCGGGCGCAAGTCTGAAACATTGCCCGCCATCAAGCTCTATGCGAACAGCCACTATGTGACGCCGCGGCCGACTCTGAATCAGGCGATTGAGCAGATCAAAACCGAATTGAAGCAAACGCTCGCCCACTTTCAGAAAGAAGGCAAACTGCTGGAGGCGCAGCGGATTGAGCAGCGGGTCCAGTACGACCTGGAGATGCTGGCAGCGACCGGCAGCTGCAACGGGATCGAGAATTACAGTCGCTACCTCACGGGCAGAAAACCCGGCGAGCCGCCGCCGACCATGTTCGAATATCTTCCGGACAATGCTCTGGTCTTTGTCGACGAGTCTCACCAGACCGTGCCACAGATCGGTGCCATGTATAAAGGGGACTTCAGCCGCAAACGCACGCTCGCCGAGTACGGGTTCCGTTTGCCATCCTGTCTCGACAACCGGCCGCTCAAATTCGAG
Source organism: Henriciella sp. (assembly GCA_041984335.1). Taxonomy (GTDB): domain Bacteria; phylum Pseudomonadota; class Alphaproteobacteria; order Caulobacterales; family Hyphomonadaceae; genus Henriciella. Next base: position 105,542 of record JBHIYI010000007.1, read on the forward strand.
GAATGGCAGGCCATGCGACCGCAGACCGTGCACGTATCTGCGACGCCCGGCCCGTGGGAGCTGGAGCGTACCGGCGGCGTCTTTACCGAGCAGGTGATCCGCCCGACAGGCCTGCTCGATCCCACAGTGGAAGTGCGCCCAGTCTCAACAGGCACGACCAATCAGGTGGATGATTTGACGGCCGAGATCCGAAACACGACTGCAGCCGGTTACCGGACGCTCGTCACAACGCTGACAAAGAAAATGGCGGAGGATCTGACCGAATACCTCCACGAACAAGGCATCAAGGTCCGCTATATGCACTCCGATGTCGACACGGTCGAGCGGATCGAGATCATTCGCGACCTCAGATTGGGCGAGTTTGATGTCCTGGTCGGCATCAACCTGTTGCGCGAAGGCCTGGACATTCCTGAGTGTGGTCTGGTCGGCATTCTCGACGCCGATAAAGAAGGCTTTCTGCGCTCAGAGACGAGCCTCGTGCAGACGATTGGGCGGGCGGCGCGGAATGCTGATGCGCGAGTCATTCTCTACGCTGACAAGATTACCGGCTCTATGCAGCGCGCGATGGACGAGACCGAACGTCGCCGCGAGAAACAGGAAGCCTACAATAAGGAGCACGGCATCACGCCGACCACGATCAAGCGCGCCGTCGCGGATATCCTCGGCGAACTCGGGGAAAAACCGGGTGGACGCACCCAGCTGAAGGGTGGCAGGTCGAGGAAACGCGCCGTCGCCGAGGAGCAGGCGGGCTACGAAACCGGCCCGGACGGCAAGGGCCACAACCTGCGCGCTGTCATTGGCGACCTTGAGAAGCAAATGCGCGAAGCCGCCGCGAATCTGGAATTCGAGGAAGCCGCCCGCCTGCGCGACGAGGTCAAACGCCTGCGCGAGGAAGAGCTCGGATTGTGAGCGAAGGAGCCTCTGGCTCAGGTTTTCCCGAAAGCAGAACTACGCCGGGCCCAAATGATGCGCGGATATCGATCAGCTGTGCTAGATAGGCGAATTGATCCGGGTCAGTGCGAGCCGGGTCTTTGATTGTCCTTGTTGTGGAGGGGTAGGTGTCGAATTCTAAGGACGTTCCGCTGATCATTGCATTTGCCGTCCACGCTGATGGTAGTGTCAGAGAGCTGACCTGGCCGGATGTCGCAGATGCCATTGAGGAACGCCCAGGGGAGCGCCTCTGGTTTCACCTCGACCGGCTTGCGGCCGACGCGCGGCGCTGGCTTGTGGATATCGCCGGACTGGATCCGAGCGTGGTGAGCATTCTGTTGCAAGAGGATACCCGCCCGCGCGCCGCAAGTTACGGGGAAGGCGTGCTCCTAAACCTACGAGGGGCCAATCTCAATCCGGGCGCGGAGCCGACCAACCTGATATCGATTCGAATCTGGGCGACTGAGCGGCTCGTCATCACCACGCGGGCGCACGCGATCCGCGCCATTGATGATCTCGCCGACGCCTACAGAGCCGGAACACCGCCGCCCACACACGGCGATCTCGTGACCTTTATTGCTGACCGCTTGACGTTCCGTCTGGAGCCAATTGTGGCGCGCCTCGAAGAGGAGGCCGACCAGCTGGAAGAAGACTGGCTTGACCAGAACACGCCTGCGCCAAAGCTGAAGCTCGCTAGCTTTCGGCGCACAGCGCTATCTCTACGCCGCTATATAGCGCCGCAAAAGGAAGCCTTGTCGGCCCTGGTTCGTGAAGCAGGTCCATTTCTGAGCGAGACCGCGACGCTGCGCTTGCGGGAAGTGCAGGATGTCACGACCCGCCTGGCCGAAGATCTGGATCTGGTGCGTGAGCGGGCCGTGGTCATCCAGGAGCAAATCGTGGAGCAGCGCGGTGAAGCGATGAATCAGAGGCTTTTTGTCCTGGCGATCATTTCCGCGATCTTCCTGCCGCTCGGATTTCTGACGGGCTTGTTTGGCGTCAATATTGGCGGCATGCCCGGCGTTGATAGCCCGTTCGCATTCGCTGCCTTCTGTTTCGCTCTCGGCGTCGTAACGGCAGGGCTGCTGTTCCTGTTTCGCAAAGCTGATTGGCTGTGACGCAAAAGAAAGGGGTCAGCCCGTAAACGGACTGACCCCAACCGCCTCCCATGCGGTCCCCCAGATCTTAAAGCAGCGTGATCCCGAAGATAACGAGCATGGCGGCTGCCGCGGTTGCGGTTGCGACACCAAGCACTAACGGCATGCTTTCAGATGTGTGGCCCTGACGGGCGTCAATTTCAGTAATTTTTATCGACATTAAGTGTCTCTCCTTTTTTCGGTTCTGGATGCGAGGCTCAGCTTATGAAGCAGCGAGCGCTTTCAGCATCCAGGCGGCTTCTTCGTGTTCGCCAATGCGAGCGGTAAGCAAGTCGGCTGTGTAAACGTCTTTCAGTTTCTCGGCAGCTTCGACGATGCCGCGCATTTCGTCGGCGATTGTCAAATGGTCACGCGCCAGCGTTTCCAGCATTTGACCAACAGTCGGGAATTCGGACTGGTCGTCGACCTGGCTTTCATTGATATAGCCGGTCAGACCCATCGGAGCGGGCGCTCCCAGTGTCCGGATCCGCTCGGCAATCTTGTCGACGGCTCTTGCGAGATCTTTGTAGTGACGCTCGGTCAGCTCATGCACGCTCAGGAACATCGGCCCGGTGACATTCCAGTGGAAGCCCTGGGTCTTGTGATAAAGGACGTAAGTCGAGGCCAGGACCTTGTCGAGCATGTCGGCAATCGCGGTCCGATTTTCGGCGCTCACATCGGTCTCGATGTCCAATGTCTCGTTGCGGGTCATCAGTGCAGTACTAGTCATGGATAATTTCCTTTCATTTTCAGGCACTCGACGCGTGGATGCGGAGCGCTCAGTTTAGCGGTTAGGGATGCGACAGTCGGCGAGTGGCGAACCTAGGTTCGCGCCATCGCGGCTGTGGTCAGGACCGGTGACGCATCAATGTCATCGGCCCTCATCATCTGCGCGAGATCATTCACGGCAGAGACGATGTCGGTGCGGCGTTTTTCAGGAAGCGCATCAAATGCGTCCGTGAACGCTTCTTGTAAAAGAGGCGGCGCTGTTCTGAGGGTTTTCGAGCCCTCACGTGTCAGTTTCGAATGCACGACACGGCGGTCTTTCTGGCTTCGATAGCGCTCGACCAGTCCGTTTGCTTCAAGCCGGTCCAGTATGGTCGTCACAGTGGGTTGGCTCAAGCTGACATGCCTCGACAAAACGCGGGTGGTTACTTCACCGAGTTCGTCGATGGCGCGAAGCACAATTAATTGAGGAGAAGACAATCCTGTCTGCCGCACAAGGCGTTTCGACTGTATATCCACGGCGCGAATAATCTGCCGGATCGATATCAACACTCGGTCGCTTTGCGACGAAACAAAAATGTCGGCTGTGTCAGCCATTCAATCAATAGACCTCTTTTCTTTCGTGCTCTAAACATTATAGGTATAATTAAATTTGTCAAGGCAGTGCTGGAATTTCGATGCGGCACGTCTACACTCGGACGCGAAGGGTCTGGAGAATCACCAAGATGTTCAAACTGATGGGGCTTTTGCTGCTGAGCGGCCTGCTCACACTGCAAGCGATGGGGCAGGATGCGGTAACGGCGTCGGATCGCTTCGATGCGCTGCAGGCTGAGGTCGAAGTCGCAAAGGCCGATCTGCGGACAGCGACAGACCCCGCAGAAATTTCGGCCGCGAGGCTGGTCCTGCAGGAAAGTCAGGTCGAGCTTGCGGAGCTGCAGCGAAGCTTTCGGGCGTCGAAGTCGCAGCTCGAAACGGATCTGGGCGTCCTCGGTCCATTGCCGGCAAGTGGTGAAGAGCCCCGCGCCGTAGCCGACCTCAGGCAAAATTATGCTGACCGGATCGCCGAGTATGATCGATTGTCAGTCCTTGCCAGCGCGCTTCAGCAACAGATTGAAGTCCTCCTGGATTCCTCTGCGCAACAGCTTCGCGATGTCTTCCTGACGCGGATTTTTCAGCGCGCGCCGCCGCCATATTTGCCGAGTGAGCTCAACGCGGCGGCGCGCGAGTTTTCGGGCTCGGTCACGGCCGGTCAGGCATGGCTGTCTGGATTGGGCAGCGACGAAGAGGGTAGCGAACGCGCTTCGCTGACATTGCTTTTGGTCGTGCTTGGCGGCGCCGTGATCATTTTCCTGGTCAATGTCCCCGTGAAGGATCGCCTGGCGCGCCAGTTGTGGCGACACTTGCCACGGCGCGAGATGACGCCCGCCGGACCGCCTGCGATCGCCTTGGCGCGTACATCGACGCGAATTGTGCTTGGGGCTTTGAGCGTCTTCGCGGCGCACCGCTTGATCCTTGAATCGGGGATGTTGAGTGAAGCCAATCGCGAGACGCTCAGTCAGATCGCGCAGGCCATCTTTCTGGTCTTGTGCGCGAATGCCATCTCGCGGGGGCTGTTCGCGCCAGACAATAAGCACTGGCGGATATTTAAAGCCTCTGACGAGGCCGCATCGGGCGCACATTTCGCCGCGCTTTCCGTCGCTGTCCTGTTTGCATTCGATCAAATCGTCGTCGCCTTGATCGGGCGGCACGCGTATGGCGAACTTCTGCGACTGGAAACGCTGATCGCCGCGATCATTTTCGGTGCGGTGATGCTGATGCTGTACCGTCGATTGCAGCACATCAGACACGAGCGAGAGGAACAGGGCTCGCTCGAAACCCGCGGACCAACACAGCGCGCTGGCGGAACCCGCAAAGCGATCATGCAGCTGCTCATCCTGTTGCCCGCATTGATAATGGTTCTGGCAAGCCTGCTTGGCTATTCGGCGCTTTCACGATGGGTGTTCGAGAAGGTGGCCTATTTCGCGCTGTTTCTTGGATATGCGTTCCTTGTTCGCAAATTCCTCGGCAGCTGGACGCTGCTGGCGGTTGAGCGCGTGACGTTCGGAAAGACGCGGCAAGAAACACCGGCGGATGATATAATCGGGTTCTGGACGCGGCTCTCGGTCGATATCCTGATCGCCATGGCGGCGCTGCCGATCCTGCTGGCGATTGTCGGTATGGAATGGACTGAAATCCGCACGCTGGCCCTGGATTTCATGTCTGGCTTCTCACTCGGATCGATCCGCATCTCACCGTCAAATCTGATTTACGGCTTGATCGTGGTGATCATCATTCTGGTGATCACACGTTTGTCTCAGAGGGTGCTCGAAAACCGGATCCTGCCGATGACGCGCCTCAATCCGGGGATCCGGCATTCGCTCAAGACCCTGGTCGGCTATATCGGCCTGTTGATTGCCTTCTTCACCGGCGTTTCAGCGCTTGGATTCAACCTGTCCAATCTCGCGATCATTGCAGGCGCATTGTCGGTGGGGATCGGCTTCGGTCTGCAGAGTATCGTCAACAATTTCGTCTCCGGGCTCATTCTTCTGTTTGAACGTCCGATCAAGATTGATGACTGGGTCATCACCGCATCCGGGGAAGGGCGGGTCAAGAAGATCAATGTGCGCTCAACCGAGATCGAGACCTTTGACCGCTGCTCTATCATTGTCCCGAACTCGGAGCTGATCTCCTCATCCGTCCAGAACTGGACGTACAAGGATGACACGGCCCGGGTGATCGTGCCTGTTGGCGTGTCCTATAATGCTGACCCGGAACATGTTCGCCAGGTCCTGCTCGAATGCGCCGAGAACCATCCGGATGTGTTGAGTGATCCCGAGCCGTTCGTCTATTTTGCCGACTTTGCTGACAGCTCGCTCAATTTGCAGCTGCGCATATTCATTCGCGACGCCAATCATTCCTTGCTGGTGCGCAATGATATGCGGTTCCGGATCTTTTCCGCGCTCAAGAAAGCCGGCATCGAGATCCCGTTCCCGCAGCGCGATATTCACATCCGCTCAGGCGGCGTGATCGAGAACAAGGATTAGGCTGGGCGCGCCGCGCTAGGCCGCCAGCTGCAGGCAGCGTTTGAACTCAACCCGGTCGCGTCCGCCGGATTTGGCTTCATAAAGCGCGATGTCGGCCTGGTGCAGCGCTTCGGAGAAGGGGCGCTCGGGCCGCAGCAGACTGCCGCCAAAACTCGCCGTTACGGAAACGCTGCCATCCTCGATATCGAGCACCAGCTCGCCAATCCGTTCGCGAAGGCGCTCGCAGACGCCGCGCGCTGTCTCTTCGCTCATATCATGCAGCAGGATGATGAATTCTTCACCGCCCCAGCGCGCCAGACGATCGAATGGATTGCGCAGCTCTGAATAGGCAATCGACGCGACGCCGGTCAGCACCTCATCGCCGACATGGTGACCGAACCGATCGTTCAGCGCCTTGAAGTGATCCAGATCAAACAGGATCACCGCGGCCGCGTGGCCGGTGCGCTTCATCCGTTTCAGCTCATCATCGAGAGACGCAGAGAAAGAACGTCGATTCATCAGGCCGGTCAGCGGGTCCAGAGAAGCCAGAGAGCGAATAGCCTTATGGCTTTTCAGTTTCCGATGTTCGCGCACACCGGCAATGATCGAGAGCGGCAGCGTGATGAGAATTGCGACGATGGTCGACAGTGTCACAAAATATTCGGTGATCCATTGCGGATTGGTTTCGACGATGACGGTACCCGCAACAACTACGAGGCAGATGGCAGCGATCGCCATGGCGAGTGGGAACGCAAATGCGTCGGCGACGCCGCCAAACTCGTCCTCACTGATCTTGATGCCATCGATTTCAATTGGCGAATGCCCGGCATCGAAGGCCTCACGTCGCTCGGCTTCACGCCGCTCGTACGGGCATGTCTCGCCGACGGATGTCGTATTTGCCGATGTACCCATCATGCTGGCGCTCTCCGGCGGTCGAGCTCATAGGATTTCAGCCAGTTGAGTGTGTTCGCCGCGTTCATAGGGCGGGCGAAATGAAATCCCTGCACTTCATCGGCACCGGACTTCCGTGCGAATTCAATCGCATCGGGTGTCTCGACCCCTTCTGCGACGACTTTCATCTCGAGCATACCGGCCAGCCTGGCGCTGGTCTCAACGGTCAGGCGCGAAAACTCATCATTCTCGCTCGCCATCAGGAACCGGCCATCAATCTTGAGTTCCGTGAACGGGAAGGTTCTCAATTGTTCGATGCTGGTTGCGCCGGTGCCAAAATCGTCAATGCTGAGATCGAAGCCATACAGGCGCATGAGTGACAGCACTTCGAGCGACTCCGCGGTGCATTCCAGCAAATGGTTTTCGGTAATTTCGAATGTGATTGATTTCGGGTCCAGTCCAGCCTGCACCACGCAGGCGAGCAGCCGGTCTGGCAATCCGGAATCCTGTACGGCGAGCGGTGTCAGGTTGAAGGATAATCCTAGCGCACGGGACGCCGTGTCCCATCCATCTGTCAGCTCCGCGACCTGGCCAATCATGGCGCACAGGAAGTCGACGCTGAGACCGTATTTTTCAATCGCGTCAAGGTAGTTGAACGGCGCGAATCCGGACTCATTGTCGACGTGGCGCGTCAGCACTTCAAAGCCGGTGACTGCCCCAGACGTCAAACTCACCTTCGGCTGGAAGAATGGGACCAGGTCCTGATTTGCGATCGCATTGATTACATTTGATCGCGATAATTGGCGCCCGTTCTGGTTTTTCGCATGGCCACGATCCGCATGCACAAGGGCATTCAGCGAGTCGACGTCCAGCGGTTTTGCCAGCGCGCCGAGAATATCGATTCCGAGCAGTTTCGCCATGTTCTCGACGGACCGTCTGAGATTGGACGCCTCGCTCGAAATGATGATGACGCTGCCTTTATAGCCGAGCCGACCGAGTTCGCGGATGACATCGACACCGGTCATGTTCGGCATTTGCAGGTCAACTGCGATCAGGTCGACATCGCCGCCAGCATTTGCGAGGGCTTCAAGCCCTTCCAGGCCATCGTCAGCCGTTTCGACGATTGCGACACCGCTGCTGCGCAGGCCTTCAGATATCACGATCTGAAACAGCGGATCATCATCGATCACCAGCGCACGGCCGAAAGGGCACATGTTCAGATGCGGGGTATCAGGGATCGAAGGTTGAACCGCGGTATTCATTTACTCCACCAGTCTTGCTTGTTTCTCAGTCACGGGTCCGACACCCTCAGGCACCGGAATGTCGGTGAGGTGGTAGTCGGTTCGCAGGACGAGGTTTGGACCGTCCTGCAGCTCAAATGTGTCGGCGATGATCACAGTATATTCCGAACGGTCCGCGATCGGGTTGCGACCATCGATCGGCAGCTTGCCGTTTGGCAGGTAAATCGTGCCGACCATGCGCCGCGCATTGTCGCTGCGGATCGTATGGTCTGGCCATTTCAGGCCATCGGCCGTTCGCAGCATGCTGGACGCCAGTTGCAGGTCAGTTCCTGACGTGGCCTCCGCGGTCGTGAATGTGTCGGCCAGCATTTCTTCAAACGGAGACGAATAAAGGAGCAGCCCAGCCATTGGCCCTTCGCGCGGCGCAGACACATCAATGTTGGCGTCATAGTCGAACTGGATCTTCGCATCGTCGCCCGCCAGATAGAAACCAACATGATCGCCCTGGAGCGTCCCATTATTGGTCACCATCAAGGGGCCACCCGTGACAATATACTCACCCGGGCTGAGCATCGCTTTACCAGAATCCACGATCAGGCCACCGCAATAGACGCCGGGATCCAGGTATTCTGAGCTGGTAACGTAAGTGTCGTAGTAATCACACGCGCTATAGTCTGGCGCCATTCGCATCGCCAACGGGTCGTCAACCGGGGTGCAGTCTTCAAGCGTCGTGGTGTTCAGGTCTTCAGACGAATCGCCCGGTAATGCGCCGCCCTGATAGCCCCCGGCGACACAGATGAGTTCCGCCGTCACCTCGGCTGTGCTGGCAACCGACATGGACTGCGCGCTGGTTGAATTCGAATAGATGGCGCAGGTGTCGGCTGTAATGCGTGCGCGGCTGCGCAGGCGCACGGTGCTGATCGCGTTAGGTGACAGTCCGATCATGCAGATGTTTCCGCCGCGTCCAGACAGGCGGGCCGTGGCGGACACGCTCATCGCTTCCAGACTATCAAACATTTCCGGAAAGTTGGTTTTCGGACGGGCGGTGAGGTCGACGCGCACTTCGCGGTCTTCCAGGTTTACTTCTGTGACGACGCTCTGAATCAGAAGATCGGTTCGCTCCGAAAAGCTCCTGGCGACCGCTTCGATGCGCTGTTTGTCGTCCGCGGTGATCGCCATTTCACGCACAGCCGCCAGCGCTGCTTTGTCAGCCAGCTCCTGCAGTGCGGATTTTTGATTGGACACCGACATAAGATCGAGGGCTCCGCCCACAAGCGCGAGCGCAGCAACAAAAATCACCGCTCCGGGAACGGCGACATTCGCATCGGTTCTTGAGAAGATTCTGTTGATCTTCTTCATGTGTTACCCCTCACGAAACGCTCGTGATCATGCCGTCCTAGCATTTAATTTCATTTGCAACCTAACATAGAATGGTCAGCGAACCTCAAACCTAATCCGTTGAATTTCATCAAAATATTGAAACCAGGATTTCGCTCATATTGACCAAGATGTGAGACATTTGATCCTCGTCTCTTGAAAGCGCGCAGTGAATGTCCCGGACCCAGGTCAGATTCTACAACTCAATCGGATTTCGCCTGTCGGCCCTTATTGCCGCGGTCATTTTCCTGTCGGTTTCGGTTCTGTCCGTCATCAATGCGCAGCAAAGCCTGACCCGTGAAACAGAGAGCTATCGCGACCTCGTGCGCGGCGCCGCTTCTGCCTATGCGGCCAGCGTCGCAGACCATGTGGCTGATCGAAATCGCGTCGCCACGCTGTCAGCACTGCGCGGCGTTCGGGAACTCCCGAATATTCAACATGTCGATGTCGAACTCGCCAATGGTGAAATCCTCGCTGAGCTAGGCTCGGGGGCCTGGGTTGTGTCGAGTTCCAGCCAGGACCAGTCGCTCTGGCGTACCGACCACATTCGCGTCGACTTGCCGATCGTCAAAAGTGGCAGCGAGATTGGCCGTCTCGGCATGCTGGTCAGCATTGCCCCGCTGCGGCAGGAAATCCTCCGCAATCTGGGTGTAACACTCTTTTCGGCTTTGATTGTGAGCCTACTCGGCATCCTGTTTGCGCAGATCTTCGTGTCTCGCGTCACAGCGCCGATCCGAAATCTCACGTCCGCTATGACGCAATTTCGCGCCGGCGAGCAGAACGAGGCGCAAGAACTTCGCAAGCGCAAGGATGAAACAGGCGTTCTCACGCAATCATTCCAGGACATGGTCGAGCGTATCGCCGAACGCGACCAGCAAATTGCGCATCATGTCGAGACGCTGGAAGACACAGTCGAGGAACGTACATTTGATCTGCGTGTCGCCAAGGAAGAGGCTGAAGCTGCGAATGCGGCAAAGTCAGACTTCCTCGCCACCATGAGCCACGAAATCCGCACGCCAATGAATGGCATGATGGTGATGGCTGAAATGCTCGGCGCTGCGGACCTCACCCCTCGCCATCGCCGCTATGCTGAAATCATCCATCGATCCGGCAGCAGCCTGCTGACCATTATCAATGATATTCTGGATCTCTCAAAGATTGAGGCAGGGCAGCTTGACCTTGAGGCGATACCCGTCTCGCCGGAAAATCTGGTCGCGGATGTTGCAAGCCTGTTCTGGGAGCGTGCGCGCGGCAAGGCACTGGAGCTCGCGACCTATGTTTCACCGCGGGTCCCGTCTGAAATTCTCGCCGACCCGACCCGGCTCAATCAGATCATTTCCAACCTCGTCAACAATGCGCTGAAATTCACCGAACGCGGCGGCGTTCTTATCCGCATAGACGCTGATGCGACAGACGCCGAACCAAGTCGCATCGTGTTTGAAGTGATCGATACCGGCATTGGCATTCCGGAAGACAAAATCGATCACATCTTTGAGTCCTTCTCTCAGGCAGACCAGACGACCACGCGCCGCTTTGGTGGCACGGGCCTCGGCCTTTCCGTCTGTCAGCGCCTGGTCACGGCCATGGGCGGAGAGATTACCGTCCGCAGTAAACCTGGTCATGGCAGCGCGTTCCGCGTCGAAATTCCTGCCAAGGTCGCGACAGCCGCACCGGTTGAACCGTCGAAGACAGTTCGCGTTGGAACGCTGTTGCCTGCAGGCCTCGTCAAGACGTCCCTGGAGCAGATGCTGGTCGATCTGGGATGCGAGATTGCGTCAGACCGACCAGACTTCTGGATCGCCGCTTCGGGCCGTCTGGACGCCCGGTCGGAGCCTTGCATCATTCTGACCGATATTGGTGACACGCAGTCCGATGCACTGCTCAAGGATGGGCGGGCGGCGGACAGTCTGCCGAACCCGTATCGACGCTCTGAGGTCGCCGCCTTGCTCGAGCGGGCACAGACCGGCGCGTTCCGCGGCGCGAGCGCGATCCAGGGCGGCGGCGAGGCGAAGCAGCTGCAAAGCTTTGAAGGGCTCAGGGTGCTTGCGGCAGACGACAATGCGGTCAACCGCGAAGTCCTGCGCGAAGCGCTCGCGACACTCAAAGCCGAAGCGGTCTTCGTTGAAGACGGGGCTGAAGCCGTTGAAGCCTGTAAGACCTCCGCGTTCGATCTGATCTTCATGGACGGATCCATGCCGGTGATGGACGGGTTCGAGGCGACGCGCCAAATCCGTCAGGCAGAAGCCGAGTCAGGCGCGGGCAGAACGCCGATCTACGCGCTTACGGCGCAAGTTGCCGGCACGGGTGATGATGCCTGGAAGGCGGCCGGAGCAGACGGTCATATCCTGAAGCCATTCACACTCGAAAAGTTGATCGAAGTCATGAACGGAGTCGACGTTGCAGAACCAAAAGAGAGCCCTGCAACTCCGGACGAACTTTCTGAAACGCTCCTGGATATGGAGACAATTGCGAGCCTCGAAAAACTCGGCGGCGGAACAAAGGCTGTGCGCGACAAGGTATGGGCGATGTTCAACGACAAAGCACCGGCCATGCTGCTTGAGCTGCATGCGGTCATGGACGCCGGCGACTATGACGCCATCGCAACCAAAGCCCATGCGTTCAAATCCATGGCGCTCAGCTCCGGCCTTGGCGGCCTGGCGCGCGAACTCCAGCACATCGAAGAAGTGGCCAAAGCCGAGACCGGAACGTTCGCAGCATCAGACCAGGGTGAGAAAATCAGCACTCTGATTGACCATTCGAAGACCGAAATGAAGGCGTATCAGTCGGCCGCAGGCTGATTACAAACTCGAACCACGTACAAAACGAGCCTGCTTGATCGGACGGGTCTGATTCACGGGCAATTTCCCTCCGTACAAAAGTTATGTAAAATCGAGGCAGGGGAGGCTGAACGATTGAAAATGCTCAGTCGCTTTCGGTGAAATGGAGGGACGGTATGCAGGTGCGGGCAGCAATCTTTCTGGGCGCGGCAAGTTGCGTGGCGGTATCCTGTAGCGAACCCACCTCTGTACCCGCCGCGGATTTCCATGAAATCACAACACTGGACGACGCCGAACTCAGCGAGTTTCGAAGGCTGCAAATTGAAGCCTTCCAGGGTGTGGTCAATCAAATGGAGCAAATCCATAGAGATTGTGCGCCCTGGATGGACAATTGCCACTATGTCGCGCCGGTGAATGCGAGCGTTGTTCTACGCGGGGGCGCGCCGTTTCAGGCTCAGATCACGCCGCCGGACGACTATCAAACTGAAGAGCTCGGCCAAATCGCCGCGGATGACTGGCGCGAGCGACACTTTTGTGGCGGCAGTCTAATCGCGCCGGGGTGGGTGATTACGGCTGCACATTGCGTCGACGAGGGGATGGTGGAGGCCGGGTTTCAAGTGCGTCTTGGCATGAGCAATCTTCAGCGCTTTGATGGACGGACCTTCCCGATCGATCGTGTAATTTGTTTCGCAAAGGAAGACTGCCGCGTCGGTGCGACCGGGATTGTCTATGAACATGATATCGCCCTTTTGCACTTTGAAAGCTCGCCAGATGATTTCATGGAGCCTTTGCCGCCCGCCTATTACGAAAATGTCGGCATTGAAGCGATTGAGCTCAAACCCGACGCGCAGGTCCTGACGACCTGGAGCGAGGACGCGACGGTTCGCCAATGGAATATTGCAGACGGCGCTGAAATTGAGCGCGCGCAGAAATCACTGGCAGATCTGAGCCGCGGATACAGGCTGCGATACGTGCTGGACGGGGAAATGGAAGGGTATGCACTCCAGACGGCGGCGCGGGCGCCGCAGGTCTACTACCGTCCAGAGTTCAGTTCCCTCGAATCCAGTGATCGGACGATACGCGGAAGACCTCGCCCATTTCACGGGCATTCCATCCCCGACACTGTCGGCCTTTTCATTGATGATGGTCGCGAATTGATTCACGTGCGCAATGACTGGGCAAGTGGGGCGTCACAAATCGCAATTGAAAGCCTGGTGTCTGGAGACTCGCTGGCGATCGACGGGTTGCCGAACTTGAGCCAGATCCAACTTTCGCCGGATGAGACGTTTTTCATCGCCCGCGCGAGTTCCTATTCCCCAGACAATTCAATGCGCCAACACGAACTGATCAGTTGGAAGATCCCCGATTTCGATCAGAACTGGGCGATGATAACACGCGACCCCGTGCCCTCGGACGGACAAATCATGGGGCCGTCAGGCATGCGTGTGAACGGCATTTACGAACAAGGCGTGCTGATCAGTCTGGACAATGAAGTCTGGGTTCTTGATGCGCAGGACGGACGTCAACTGAACCGGATTGAGCATCCGCAGAATGCCCCATGGCTGACCCAGGAAAGGCGTGACCAGCTGGCGTCTGAAGGGCAGCGGGTGCCGGACACGATCGATGAAACGCCGGTCAGAAACTTCGTGTTTGATGCGCAGCTTGTTCAACAGGGCGACCGCGATAAACTGGTCACGATAACCCGCCGTTTCGCAGAATCAGATGTCTGGATCTGGGACCTGGAAAGCGGCAATTTGGACATCCGAATCCCGCAGCCCGATGACCTTTGGAGTGAGTATGTCGAAGGTGCCAGGCTGATTCAGGGCGGGACCCGGATGTTCACCTGGACAAATTATGGCACGATGCGCGTCTGGGATGCGCAGACGGGCGACATGATCTCGGACATGTCGCAAGGACTGGATCTGGTCAAAGGGACGTTTCTGCAGAACGATGAATCAATTCTGGTGCAGGATTTGGCCGGCGCAACGCTCTGGGAGCTTGAGACAGGCCGCGAGGTCACCCGCATCGATCACCTGAACTTTGTCCGCGACGCTTTGGTTTCTGACGATGAGTCAAAATTGCTGACCTGGAGCGAGGACGGTACGGCGCGGGTCTGGAGCGCTGCGACAGGTGAAGAGCTACGCCGCATCTATCATGATGGTTGGGTCAATGGCGCAGCCTTCATCAATGAGACCAGCCAGATTCTGACCTGGAGCGACGATGGAACCGCGCGCATCACGGATCTGGAATCCGGAGCAGCGAAGATGATCTTTGATGTCGCAAAAGCGCCGCCCGGATCGCCGCTGACGCTGGCGGTGCAAGACCGCCCCGTCGAACCGATCGCCGTGTCCTATCTGGATATCGCAGCCCCAGCCGATATTCTCGCAGCCGGCGACGCGGTCACCGTCTATGGTTGGGGCAAGACGGAGGCGGTCGTCGGCGAAGACCCCTATGCCAGCCTGCTCAGCGTGACGCTGTCCGTTCTCGACAATTCACTCTGTCGTGAGCTTGAAGGCATGGGGCCGACATCAAGCGGCGTATCCCGGGTGCATGAAAACGTATTCTGCGCGCAGGACGATTTTCAGAAAACCTGTCGCGGTGACAGCGGCGGGCCGGTCATTCGCGACGGGCAATTGGTCGGAATTGTCAGCTGGGGCAAGAAGCAGTGCACTGGCGACGGCAAGCCAGGTGTATACACGCGCGTGCAGAACTATTCCGACTGGATTCGGCAGCACGTATTTTCAGAATTTTAGTCGACGCCAGGATTTGGCCGCGTCTTATCGCCAGGAATCAGCGTCCGGGACCGCGGCTCTTGCCTTGTTCTTCGTCCTCGGAATCCTGCGTTTCGGCTGAAGCTCCGTCTTCACTTGCTTCCGCGCTAGCTTCATCTGCAGCTGGCTCTTCGGCAGCCGGTGAACAGGCCGTGGCAAATGCTGCGAGGCCGAGAATGACGGCTATGTCTCTGATTTTCATGATTTCTCCCCAGTTCTTATCCTGCAATTATGTGAAACCCAGCGAAGTTTGCAAGTCCATAAAATCGGGACGATCACGAAGCGGGTTGAGAAGCGGATCCATACCGAGATAGGTCAGTCCGGCGTCGCCTATCTCGAACGCGGCCAGTAGCGCCGTCATGGCGGCCTCGGGCTCATCCCGTTGCGCGAACACTTGGGCCTGTTGATACAGTCCATTATCGCCATATGTTTCGGTGAGCCTGTCCATGGCTTCCTGAGAGAGTTGCTGATTGCCAAGTCTGTGGTGAACAATGGCGAGGCAGGGGTCTGCGACCAGGTCATGGCTTTCTTTCTCACAGGCCGTCAGCGCATTTTCCACATCTCCGAGTTGCAGATATGCAAACGCGTTCCAGGCATGAGCATCACTCAGGTCTTCGCTCAGGGCCAGCGCGCGCTGGTTCGCTTCAATCGCCGCATCATAGCGCCGCGCAGCATAGTGGATGAGTGCCGCGCTTCGGTGAATTGTCGGATTGAGTGGGTCCAGAGAGAGCGCCAGATCAATCGCACGGCGGGCATCAGCAGCCCGTCCGGTCAGCGCTGCATATTCTGCATATCTCGTCTGGATGATCGCGGAGCCGAGGCCGAGTTCGAGTGATCGCTGATAGACGGGCAGGGCGTCGGCAATCTTTAACTCTGTCTCAAATAGAGCGAGGGCCAGAACGGAGTGGGCATCATCCAGATCCGGCCCGAGTTCGACGGCGCGTCTGGCCGCTCGCATCGCCTGTTCGTAATAGAGATTGGCGCGCTCGCGGTTCTCGCTCGTGTTGCCCAAAAGCGTCAATGTGGCGGACCGCGCCGCGTGCGCAGCCGCAAAGCCGGGGTCAAGTGCGATCGCATTGTCGAAGCGCTCCAGCGCCAGCAAATCAGTCTCGGTGGCGACCGAGTTTCGAAAGATCGTCCAACCGCGAAGATAGGAGTCAAACGCGGCTGCATTTGTCGCTGCGCCGATATTGGTCTGCCCCTGCGCCGCTGAGATACCGAGCGCCAGTTCCGAGGAAATGGCCTCTGTGATCGAGCGCTGCATTTCCAGCAATTCCTCGATGGGGCGGCTGAAAGCACCCGACCAGACGGTCAGGCCTGACGCGCTCTCGATCAGACTCGATACGACATCCACACGCCCGGCGATGACCTGAACGGCGCCTTCGACGACGAAGGCCACGCCCAGCTCTCTGGCAATCGCATCTGGCGTCAGTTGACGACGTTTCACGTTTTCAGACGAAGATCGGGCCATCACGCGAAGTCCCGAATTTCGCGCCAGTGCGTTTCGCAATTCGTTGGCGATCCCGGACGAGAGATATTCCTGGTCAGGATCGCGGCTATCGTTTTCAAAGGGAAGGACAGCGATGCTTCCATTCGAAATCTTGGTCGTCCCGGACTTCCATGGCGCCATGATTGCCGTCGCCGTGGCTAGTCCCAGTCCACCAACAGCACCGGCCAATATCAAACGCCGACGCGACAAGACCCGCCTGAGCGGTTCGCGTTCTGTCAGCAGGTCTGGAATCGTGCCGGCACGGGACGCGACCGCCATCATCGAACGAATGACATTTTGAATCGATGGTGCGTCCTGATCCCCATCCCAATGGGAGAGATCTAGGACCTGAAACTGCCTGAAACCGAGCGGCGGTTCGGTATGGTCCAGAGATATCGGCACGAGACGCTTATGGTCCCGGCCATGCATGGCCTCATCCTGAACCCAGTGCGACTGCGTCGATGTTTCGGTCCACAGAACCACGACCACATCGGCTGCCTGCAAGGCGAATTGGGTTTTTTCGATATATTTCGCCCCACCAGCGAGCATGCCATCCCACCAGACTTGGAAACCCGCTTGTTCCAGGGCCCGAATGATCGGCTCGGCGCGAGTCCGGTCTGTTCGCGAATAGCTGAAGAAAGCCTTGAAGGCTTCGGGATCGGCGTCGATATCTGATCTATCTTCTGCCAACGTCCCGATCCCATCTCCGTCAAAGCATTGAATATAACGGAAATTCCGATTTTGTCATTCGGCTGAATCGCCAATCCTTTTCGGGGCTCTGGCGCGACCAAAGCGCTAGACTACTGATTCCCAGGTTCGGCTCAGGCGCGCAGCGGCATTGATGATGCCAACCATGGAATAGGTTTGCGGGAAGTTGCCCCACAATTCATTTGTGTCCGTGTCGACATCTTCTGACAAAAGCCCGAGCCGGGTTCGCGTGGCCAGGACTGCCTCGAACATGGTGCGCGCTTCATCCAGTCGGCCAATTCTTGCCAGGGCATCAATGTGCCAGAAGGTGCAGGCGGTGAAGGCTGTTTTCGGGCGACCAAAATCATCTTCGATACGGTATCGATAAACGTGGTTTCCAACCCGTAATTCCTCATCAATGCGCTCTACGGTGGCGATATATCTTGGATCCATCGGATCGATGAATCCAATCTCGGCCATCAGCAGAACCGAAGCATCGAGGTCCGTGCCTCCGAAGGCGCCGGTAAAGGCCTGGCGCTCTTCGTTCCACGCTTTGTCGAGGATTGTCGCTCTGATTTCGTCAGCACGTTCGTGCCAATAAGCGGACCGATCCGTACGTTCGAGTTGTTCAGCGATCTTCGCCAGACGGTCACACGCCGCCCAGCACATGATGGCTGAGGAGGTGTGCACGTGTGCGATGCCGCGAAACTCCCAGATACCGGCATCCGGCGTATTATAGACCTGAAACGCGCGGGCTCCGACTTGCTCAAAATGTTCAAACTCCAACGGCCCCGCCTTTGATAGCAGGCGGTCATCGAAAAAGGCCTGCGCCGCGCCGAGAATGACGTGGCCATAAACATCGTGCTGAATGTGTTCAGCCGCCTGATTGCCGAAGCGAACCGGGCCCATGCCGCGATAGCCGGGCAGGCGATCTGCTGTTTCTTCGGTCAGATCATCCTCGAGTGCGATTCCGAAGACTGGCTGAATGTGTCCGCCCTTGGTGATCGCGACTGTGTTGCGCAGATAGCTGAGATATTTCTCAAGCGTGCCGACGGCGGACAAGCGGTTAAGCGCCGTGACGGAGAAATAGGCATCCCGCAACCAGCAGAACCGATAATCCCAGTTGCGTTGCGAGCCAGCATGTTCCGGGATCGACGTCGTGAGGGCGGCAACGATACCGCCGGTTTCTTCATACACGCAGAGTTTCAGCGTGATCGCGGCGCGGATAACCGCGTCCTGCCATTCAGGCGGCGTTGCCAGACGCCGGGACCATTCCTGCCAGCTGTGCAGGGTGCGCTGGAACCAGTCGATGGCAATCGCTTCCGGGTTGTCGGACAATGATTCATCGGGGCCGAGAACGAAACTGAGCTCCTGATCGAGGACAAATTCCCGTTCATCCATGACGAAGGATACCGGCGCATCCGTGGTCACTCTGAAATCATATTCTTCGTTCGGGAAGCGAATGTGGGAGACGCCGCGTCGCCTTAAAACATTGCGTTCACCCCAATTGCTCTGCGCCCGCAGAAAGATGGTAATTCGCGGCATGCCGGAAAGCGGGGTAATCCGCCGAACGATTGAGGCTGGTCTGAACGTGCGCCCACGATCCTGGAAGCGCGGTGCAAAATCGGTCACCTTGATCGATGAGCCATCTGCCGCCGTCAGGATGGTTTCGACAATGGCCGTATTGCGCACATAGGTTTGCTCGCAACTGACCTGATCCGCAAGGACGACAGAGAACCTGCCGCTTCCACCAAGCAGCTCGTTAAAGACAGGTTCGCCGTCAAAACGCGGAAGGCACATCCACTGAATGGACGCGTTTGGATCGACGAGCGCCGCGACGGTTCCATTGCCGATAATACCGAGTTCAAGCGTGCTCATCAAAGTGTCCTTTTAGCCAGTTCCAGACAGACTGCGTGTCGTTCAGTCGATGACGAGCGCATGTCTCACCGTCGCCCACTTTTATTCCAAATCCGCCGAGCGCCTGCGCCGCTTGCATCGCGTCCTCGTCAGTGGTGTCGTCGCCGACCATGACCGGCAGACGCCCTTCAAAAGGCGGCTCACGCATCAGACGGGTCAACGCCCGGCCCTTATTGGCGCTGTGCGGCTTGAGTTCGATCACCATCTTGCCATGCTGAAAAGCATAGCCATCCGTCTTGTCGGACAGCGCCGAAAGCGACGCCGCGAGTGCCTGACCGGCAGACGGGTTCTGGCGATAGTGCACAGCGAGCACGCGGCCTTTGTTTTCTATGCGCGCGCCTTCATGCTGGCGAACAATGGCGCTTACCGCCTCGGCCAGTTGAGCGGGGGGTGTATCGCCTGCGGCGGGCGGGGCCTCACCTGGAAAACAAACATCCTGGCCATGCCCGCCCGCGCGCCAGAGATCCACCGGCGTCCGCGCAGAGAGATCCTGAATTCCGCGCCCGCTGATAACAACGAGGCCGCCATCGAGCCGGCTTGCCAGCGCCCGCAGGAGGTCGCCTCCACCTTCAGGGAGGTGTACCGCGTCGGGATCATCTTGCAGCGGGACCAGCGTGCCATCAAAATCCAGAAACAGCGCATGCGCCGTGGACAGCGTAGGCGCGAAATCGGTTGCATTTTTTCGGGGAAAGCGAGCCGTCATCGATATCAGTTATTGTGAAGAATTCTGCACTGCGGTCAGGTCTTTCAGGAATTTCTTGCGCCACCAGGCAATATCCTGTTCCTCCACGGTTTTGCGCAAGGATTTCCAACGCTCGACGCGTTCTTCCAATGGCATGGTCAGGGCGTGGTGGATCACCTCAGCAAGTTTGCGCGTATCGTGAGGATTGACCAGCAGCGCATCCTTGAGTTGCTCGGCGGCACCGGCAAACTCGGAAAGGATCAGCACGCCGGGATCAGACTCATCCTGCGCCATGACGAACTCTTTGCAAACCAGGTTCATGCCATCGCGCAATGGCGTCACCAGTCCTACGCGCGCGATCCGAAACAGCCCCGCGAGCTCTTCGCGTTGATACGACCGGGCCAGATATCGCAATGGAATCCAGTCGAGATCACCATAATCGCCATTGATCCGTCCCGCGAGACCATCCAGCGTCAGCCGGAGTTCGCGATACTCTTCAACTTTGCTTCGGGAGGGTGGTGCAATCTGCGTTACGGAAACCGACCCATGGGTCTCTGGATAATCATCAAACAGACGTCCAACCGCCTCAAATCGCTCAGGCAGGCCTTTGGAATAATCCATGCGGTCGACACCGATCACGAGATTGCGTCCCCCTAAGAACCGCCCGATACGATCGGCAGCTTCCTGGGCTTTTCTCGTTTTCGCCGCTTTGGCGAAACCTTCAGCATCGATACCGATCGGATAGGCGGCGATCTTGATGGTCGTGTTGAAGGCCTCGTAAACGCCGCCCCCGCGGTCGACGGCTTTGCAGTCTTCGACCAGATACCGGGAGAAGTTCGAGCGATCCTGTTCGGATTGCAGACCAATTACGGAATAGCTGCACATCGCCCGGGCGATCCATTGGTGCTCTGGAAGAGCGCGAAACACCTCTGGAGGTGGAAATGGAATGTGCAGGAAGAAGCCAATCGGACCGTCCCAACCGGCCCGGCGCATGCTGTCGCCCATCAGGAGAAAATGATAATCATGCACCCAGACCGTATCGCCATCCCGCAAGCGTTCGGTAACGATATTTGCGATGCGCTGGTTCACGTCGGCATAGACTTGAAACGCATCTGAATCGAATGCGGCCAGGTCCAGCCGATAATGGAAAACCGGCCACAGGACCGAATTGGCATACTGAAGATAGTACTGATCGTGCTCGCGTTCGGTTAAATCTGTGAGCACAAACTCAACACCGTCATCCTTCAGGCTCTGAACGCTGCGCGATTTCTTCTCAACAATATCACCCGACCAGCCGAACCAGACTCCGCCAGAGGATTTAAGCGATTCCCAGACCGCAACGGCCAGACCGCCGGCGCGTGCGCTCGGATCAGCCGCGGTACGATTGGATATTGCAATCAGCCTGCCCATGGTTCCGTTATACCTCGCCAGACGCGGAAATACAGCAATTCTCCAGATTGATCCTGTAGAGGGACAAATTGCCTGTCGTTTTGCGCGGTCCGCACAATAATCAAGCACGCCGCCGCCAGGCATGATTTGTCGCATGGATGGCGTTTTCGGACGTATGGAACTGGCTGACATTTACGCCTTGAACAATAAGCCAGCAAAACGCTCGTTGTTCGGGCACAGGCGCTCAACACTTATCGTAACACTGGTCCATCCTTGCATGCGCCGGTGTAGTGTGCGTGGATGGGGTATGACTGAGGGTGATGGATTTTTCGATGAAATGCACGGTTATGGACAGGAGGTACGTGCGCCTTACCAGGCGTTTCACGAGCTGCTGTCCGAAATCGATCCGGCGCGACTGAAGCGCCAATCCGAGAGAGCAGAAGAGTTCTTTCGACGAACGGGTATCACGTTCAACGTGTACGGAGACGCCGATGCGGAAGAGCGTCTCATCCCGTTCGATCTGCTCCCGCGGATTATCAGTGCAAAAGAATGGCGCACCCTGACCAAAGGGATTGAGCAGCGGGTGAAGGCGCTCAATGCGTTCCTGCATGATATCTATCACCGGCAGGAAATCCTCCGGGCAGGGCGCATACCGGCGTCCCTGATTACCGAGAACGAGGCGTTTCTGCCGCATATGGTCGGCATCGATCCGCCCGGCGGCATCTATACGCATATTGTCGGCACCGACTTGGTGCGCACCGGGCCGGACGAGTTTTTTGTCCTCGAAGACAATGCGCGGACACCCTCTGGCGTGTCCTACATGCTGGAAAACCGGGAAACCATGTTGAAAATGTTTCCCGAACTCTTCTCGCATGTTGGGGTTGAGGCGATCAGCGACTATCCGTCTCTACTGAGAAAGGCGCTGGCGGCTTCCGCCCCAGCAAATTGCAGTGGAAAACCGACCATCGCCGTCCTGACCCCGGGCATTCATAATTCTGCCTATTATGAACATGCCTTCCTGGCGGACCAGATGGGTGTCGAACTGGTCGAAGGGCACGACCTGAGGATCGTCGATGGGCGCATCAGCATGAGAACGACATGTGGATTTGAGCCCGTTGACGTCATCTACCGGCGCGTCGATGACGAATATCTCGATCCGCTGAATTTCAATCCGGACTCATTGCTGGGCGTACCCGGAATTTTCGATGTCTATCGCGCAGGCGGCATCACGATCACCAATGCGCCAGGTACCGGTATTTCCGACGACAAAGCGCTGTATTCCTACATGCCCGACATTGTCGAATTCTATACCGGGCAGAAGCCGCTTCTGAAGAATGTTGAAACCTGGCGATGCTCTGAACCGTCTTCATTGCAGTATGTGCTCGACAACCTCGCCGACCTCGTCGTCAAGGAAGTGCACGGATCCGGCGGCTACGGCATGCTGGTCGGGCCGGCAGCAAGTAAGAAAGAGATCGCAGCCTTCCGCAAGAAGCTGGAGGCCAAACCGAGCAACTATATCGCGCAGCCCACGCTGTCCCTGTCGACAGTCCCGATACTGACGGAAGCGGGCCTCGCGCCGCGCCATGTCGACCTGCGCCCGTTCGTTCTGGTGTCGCCGAATTCGATCGACGTTGTGCCGGGCGGCCTGACACGAGTGGCGATGAAAGAGGGGTCGCTGGTGGTGAACTCGAGCCAGGGGGGTGGTACGAAAGACACCTGGGTGCTCACCGATGAGTAGCATGCTTGGACGAACAGCGTCGGGCCTGTTCTGGATGATGCGATATCTGGAACGGTTCGAAAACACAGCGCGCTTGCTGGATGCCGGTTATCGTATGTCACTGACCCGCGCCCGGACAGCCGAAAGCGAATGGGAGTCCGTCCTCACCACCGCTGGCACGCGCGATCTCTACTTACAGCAGCATGATCGCTTCAATACAAAAGGGACGGTCGATTTCCTGGTGGCCGACAAGGACAATCCGAGCAGCCTTTACAATTCGATTGCCGCCGCGCGGGAGAATGCGCGCATGACCCGAACCGCGCTGTCGCGTGATGTCTGGGAGGCGATCAACGAGATCTGGCTGCGATTCAAACGCGATGTCGGTGCAGAGAAATATCGAACCGATCTGCAAGAGCTCCTCTCATCTGTTCGTCAGCAAGCGGCGCTGGTGCGCGGAAGTATCAACGCCACGATGCTGCGCAATGATATCTTCCGGTTCGTGATGCTCGGCACCCTGATCGAGCGTGCAGACAATACCGCGCGTATTCTCGATACGAAATACTATGTGCTGCTCCCGTCCAGTTCTTCGGTCGGGTCGTCACTTGATCGCGTCCAATGGGAAATGATCCTCAGATCCGCCTCGGCAGAACGGTCGTTCCACTGGCTCTACGGGGGAGAGATCAATCCCGCCGCGATCGTCGATTTCCTGATCCATGATGTTCGCCTGCCGCGGTCAATCGCCTATTGCTATGATGAGATCGTCGCGACGCTGGACGCGCTTGCAGAGGAATATGGCCAGCGCATGCCCGCCCAGGACCTTGCGGCAAGTCACGAGGAACATATCACCAACTCGACCAGCGATGCCATTATTGGGTCCGGTCTGCACGAATTCCTGATTGATTTTATCGCCCGAAATGCTGCCTTATCGCGCCAGATTGAGCAAGATTATAGGTTTTCAGAGTAGAATGCGCCTGCAAGTCCAGCACACAACCCAATTCCACTATGACGAGCCGCCTTCGTATGGGCTGCTTCAATTGCGCAAGACGCCGCTTAGTTCAGCAGCGCAAAAGGTTCTGAACTGGGAGGTCAGCCTGGAGGGCGCGCGCACCCAGGCTGAATTCATGGATCAGCATGGCAATCAAACCGCTCTGATCGAGGTGGCGTCCGATGCACAGCTGCTTGAAATCAGCGTTTCGGGCGAGGTCGAAACGCTTTCGAGTGATGGAGTGATCGGTGCGCACACGCAAACCATGCCCCTATGGTTCTATCGACGGCAATCCGCGCTCACGCAGATGACCGAAGACTTGCGTGCGCTTGCCGATTCAGTCGTTCTGCCATCCGAGAATACGATCTCGGATTTGCACGCTCTGAGCGAAGTGATTCGGGACCGTGTCGACTATGCGACCGGCGAATCGACGGTGACAACGACCGCGGCAGACGCGCTGAGTAAGGGCAAAGGTGTTTGCCAGGATCATAGTCATATCTTCCTGAGCGTGGTTCGCGATAAAGGGTTTCCTGCACGCTATGTGAGCGGCTATCTGCTGATGGATGACCGCACGTCGCAGGAGGCGAGCCATGCCTGGAGCGAAGTGTTCCTTGATGGCCTGGGCTGGGTCGGATTTGACGTCTCGAATGGCATCAGCCCGGATGAGCGATATGTGCGGATTGCGCACGGGTCGGACTATTCTGACGCTGCCCCGACCAAGGGGCTGACCGTCGGCGCAGGACGTGAAAATCTTGTTGTCTCAATCCAGGTTCAGCAATAGGGCTGTTGGGTTGAATCAAGGACCAATTTGAATGACCTATTGTGCCGCTTTGAGAATGAACGAGCATCTCATTTTCATGTCAGACACACGGACCAATGCCGGCGTCGATAATATCTCCAAGTTCCGCAAAATGTTTACCTGGTCCATCCCGGGCGAAAGGGTCATCACATTGATGACCGCGGGTAATCTCGCCACCACGCAAGCGGTCGTGAGCCTGCTCGATGAGCGCTCCAAGGCACCGGAGGAGCGAAACCCGACCATTATGCAAGCGCCGACTTTGTTTCAAGCCGCGCGTCTGATTGCAGACACTTTGAATGAGGTCGTGCATGCGCATGACGACGAAGGTCAGGATGCCGAGGCATCGTTTGGCGCGACGCTGATCATGGGGGGACAAATTGCGGGTATGGAGCCCCGCCTGTTCCTGATCTATCCGGAAGGCAATTTTATCGAAGCGAGCGATGAGACCCCGTTCTTTCAGATTGGCGAGACCAAGTATGGTCGCCCGATTATCCTCAGAGCGTTTGACCCAGCGATGAGTGTGGAACAGGCACTGCGATTGCTTTGCGTCTCTTTCGACTCAACATTGAGAGCGAACCTGTCCGTCGGCATGCCGATCGATGTTCACGTCTATCAAGCCGAATCATTGCAGCGCGGCGCCGAGTTCCGAATAGAAGAAAATGACCCCGCCTTCGCAGCGATTTCTGCAGGGTGGGGCGCGGCCCTGAAGTCGGCCTTGGAAGGACTGCCGGAGTTCAGCATTCAGAATCGGGCGGGCCAGTCAGGCGCATGATATCGCCCTGGCGCGGTCGTGAGTGGACTTCTTCATTCAGCCCTAGAACATGGTATTGTCGTTTTTCGAACTTTCCGGAACTGGCTGAACCACGTCCCAGTGCTCGACCATTTTGCAGTTCTCAACTCTGAAAATATCAATCACCGCAAATCCCAGATCGTCCGGGCCGGCCTGACTGTGATAGTGGACCGCGACCAGGTCATCCGAGGCGATCATCCGGTGAATTGTGAACGTCCGGTCTGGAAATCTTTCGAGCAGGGTCTCAAGAAAATTGACGACCGGTTCGCGACCATCCGGCAGGGTTGGTTTGTGTTGAATATAGTCCTCATGCACCCAAGTCTCGAACGCCAATCGAACCTGCTTTTGCTGGTATAGTAGCTCGCTGAAACGCTCGACCACTTCAAGCGCGGTCAGATCGCATCCCTGATCATTCAAGTCTGCCGATTGCGGCTGGGAAACACATCCAGCTGTGAATAATGCAATAAAGGCTGCGAGCGTCAGTGTGAGAAAAGAGCGGTGTTTTAGAGTAGTCATCTTCATTCCCATCATCCCGTTTGCGCTTCATCGTATCACAATCCAGTCAATCCCCTCCATCCGCTCGATTTGAGCCTTCTATTCCTCTGGTTCGTTCTCAACCAGTTTAAGCATACCGAGATCATTGACGATTGGGAGATCTGCCTCCGACCAGGTCTGAAATCCAGCGTGTGCAGAGACATTGCGGTACCCTTGTGCGTCGAGCGCTTTCTTGACCAGGGCAGCGCGGCTACCGGTCCGGCAATAGACGATGATCTCTTTGTCTGCATCGCGAACGGTCTCTGCGATCTCGAATTCAGCCTTGCCGCGAGGCACTGAGACCGCGCCGGGAATGCGGGCGAGATCAAATTCTTGCCGGGTTCGAACATCGACCAGCAGCAGGTCTGCATTTTCCGCCTGCCGCTGGCGGACATAGTCATTGTCGACAAAATCGACGCCAGATTTGGCCGCTTCGGCGACTTCGGCCAGGGTCATGGGTTCGTCTGCGTGCGTCGCACATGCCGCTAGCAGGAATGCTGAAAGTGCGATTGAGATTCGGATCATGTATTGCGGTCCCGATTGGCTGGGCGTGAAGATATCGCCGAGCCGACCATACTGCATCGGCCCCCCGAATTGAACCGCTATCTCAATATCGATTGGCTGAGACGCGCGCCTTGTTCTCTGCGCCCGGTGCGTTTGTCTTTTACGTTCTCGGAAGTGGATATTGGCGGTTCGATCAGATCTTTGATAGGCCTCATCAATGACCCGTGTCTTCCGTTATCTCACGCACCCGGAAGTGACGATTGATCCAGACGTCCCGGTGCCTGAATGGGGATTGTCGGAGAAAGGGCGTCAGCGAACGCTGGCATTTCGCGGGTCGCCCATTTTGCGGGATACAAAATCGGTGATTTCCAGCGCTGAACGAAAAGCGCTGGACACCGCAGAGATCCTCGCCGCAGCGCTCGGGGTCGAGGTCATCGTGCGCGCGCGGAGCCATGAGAATGATCGCAGCGCGACCGGCTTTCTGGCGCCGTCGGAATTTGAGAGCGTGGCTGATGCTTTCTTTGCTGCACCGGGCGAGAGCATTCGAGGCTGGGAAAGAGCGATTGATGCGCAGCGGCGGATCGCTGGCGAAGCCGACCAGGTGATGCAGCAATCCGCTGACGGCGATATCCTCATGGTCGGGCATGGCGGCGTCGGCACGCTGCTATATTGCCATCTGGCCGGGCTCGATATTGACCGCAAGCACGACCAGGGCGCTGGCGGCGGGAAGGTCTTCGCGTTCGATCCTGACCGAAACGCGATCCTGCATGCGTGGTTACCGATGGAGGCGTTGGGCGCGCCGCCATAAGTCGAAGCGCGCTAGCCGCCTTGCCCTGGCGCATAGGGAAACGCCATCGCTTTATATTCCTTGAGCGTCAGCGCTGGGGCATCAACCCCATCCGGCAAGTCGAGGCCGTTGACGCTCATCCAGTAAGCGAGCGAGGCGTCTCGCCACCACAGCGCTTCTTCTTCCTGAATCTTGAGAAACTGGCTGACCTGAGCGAAACGCGCTTTATCGACCCATGGCTGCAATGACGCCCAATGCTCGCGCAGTGAGCGCACGCCTGCGACGCCGCGATCATAGTGATGGACCAGCTCCCCCCACAGCGGGCGACCGCTCTTCATCTCGTGATCCCATGGCAGTCGATGAAACCAGAGCAATAAAGCGTCTGGGGTTGTCGACACGTCGCCCCATCTTTCGCGAAGCGGATCTGCGTATTGGCTGACGGCGTCCGTGCCACTGGCGGTTCGATCGACTCCGATCGCGTCAGGGGTTGCGCGGTGATAATAGTAAGGATTCCAGTCGTCCCGCCCAAGGTCATCGACCCAGGGTGCGGGGCCATAATGGTGACCGGTTCCCATCAGATGTGTCAGCCCCAGCGGGGTCATATAGTCCACGACAGTTTCGCGAGAGGCCATCATCATGTCGACGATGGTTTCGGTCTGGTCCGGCGGCGCTGAAAAAGTCAGCTCTGCCCATTCGCGGGCAATTGCTTCTGATGATGCTTTTGGATTCCAAGCCATGCGCCCGAAGGCAAACCAGTTGGCCTGATCAAATACCGACCCCGACCAGTTCCGGTCGCTACCAATATTGGCGACGCCAGCCACACCTGTCAGCTGGTGGTCATGAAGATTGCCTTCGATGACCTCAGCCACGGGCGATCCGGGCCCGCCTGCAAACGTATCGGTCTGCAAGACCTCTTCCCAAAGCGGGCCAAGAAACGCCAGATGGGTTGAGAAGCCGAGATATTCCTTGGTGATTTGCAGCTCAAGCATGAGCGGCGTGCTCGGCATCGCCCCAAACATGGGATGGAAGGGCTCGCGCGGCTGAAAATCGAGCGGTCCATTCTTGACCTGCACCAGAACGTTTTCGCGAAACTCCCCATCCAGCGCGGTAAACTCCCGATAGGCTTGTTTGACTCGGTCCTCCTGATCGTCAGCGCTATAGACAAAGGCGCGCCACATCACATGGCCACCGAACGGTTCTAGCGCATCGGCGAGCATGTTCGCCCCTTCAGCATGGCTTCGCCCATAATCCTGAGGGCCAGGCTGGCCCTCGGAATTGGCTTTGACAAGGAAACCGCCAAAGTCTGGCACCGCAGCATAGATCTCGGCGGTTTTGCGTCGCCACCAGTCCTTGACGGCCGGATCGGTCGGATCGGCCGTGGGCAGGCCTGAAAGTTCGATTGGAGCAGAAAAGCGCGCGGTCAGATAGACCTGTATGCCATAGGGGCGAAACGTGTCCGCCAGCGCCGCAACTTTCTCCAGGTATTCTGCGGTGAGTATGGTCGCGTCGGCGTTGACATTGGTCAGCACGACACCATTGATCCCGATCGACGCATTGGCCCGGGCATAATCTACATATTTCGGATCGATATAGCCCGGCAGACGATGCCAGTCCCAGATTGATTGCCCGGCATAGCCTCGTTCGACATGGCGATCCAGATTGTCCCAATGGTTGAGCAAGCGCAGGTCTACCGCCGGTGCATTGCTGGTCCACAAGACGTCCAAATCTTCGCCCCGGCTGGCCCGGAACAGGTAGTCAAAAACGCCATACAAGACACCCGCATCCGACTCGCCAGCAATGATCGAGACGCGTTGTTCACCGATCCAGCGTGGCTCGATCACATAGGCATCGGTTTCCATCGCAGCGAATTCAATGCCGTTCGCGCCGACGGATTGGCGGCAATCCTGGCTGGTCAGGACAAGTGCGCCGTCGGTGAGACGATCGGTTCGCTCAACCTGTGCATTCGCCATTCTGGCAAAGGCGGTTTGCACTTCCGCGGCTGCGATTTCGAGCGTGGGTGAGGGATCCGAGCAGGCGATGAGGATGGCGCTTGGTGCGTCGATGGAAACGCCTTCTGGCGGCGTGTAGCGCAACCAAAGCTCGTAGCCGTCTTCGCCATGGGCAGGACATACCGATGCGAAAATCAGGGTCGTCAGAGCAATCAGGCGATTTCGACTCGATTGGCTCAATCTATGGCCTCTTGAAACGGTGCGACCGGGGTGTCGTCCGCGTCGTACAAGTTGCAGATCGGCGCATCGCCCCAGCAATAGCGAACTGAAACCGGCATTGGGATCGCCTTGCTCTCGAGCGTTATCGTTGCGCCGGTCAATCTCGCATCTGCCCACGCACAGACATTCTCGTCATCACACAGCTCAAACCCGATCGGGTGGGCATGGCTGATCGCTTTCAGCTGATCGGTCGGCATGGTGAGTGTGATAACGCCGTCCAGGCGCTCAGCGGAAGTCGGTGCGAGACCGTCGACATACCCCGCAGCAGTGCCGTTCATGGCGCGCACGACATTGGCGGTCCGCGCGGCAACAAGTTGCTTGTTGGGCGGATGAATATCGGTGCGATCGCCGGCATCTATCGTGACCACCAGGCCGACGCGGGGATCGTTGATAGCCACCTGTCTCTGCGCTTCTCTCACGTCCGACCATCCGGACGGTGCTGGCGCGTCGGTCAGGTTTCCGTAGCCTGGAAGCTGGATCACATAGACGGGAAGCGCAGCGCCGAACTGGTCTCGCCATTGACCAACCAGGGCCGCGAGGAGCGACTGATACTGACCGCCGCGTCCGGTATTGCTCTCGCCCTGATACCAGATCGCGCCGGACAGAGTGAGGGATCCGAGCGGGGCAACCATGGCATTATGAATCGTCGAATAGCCGCTGATCGCTGCCCATGGCGGAGATGGTGCTGAACCGGACCCTTCCGCGATTTGATATTGCCAGCCCTCGGACAGATCGATTTTCGGGCCATCCTGCAAGCTCATGAAGACTTGGTTGTCAGGACCGATCATACCGCCTGCGCCATAACCATTATCGGCCATCACGGTGATCACGTTCTCGCCGGGCTTTAGCAGATCGGATGAGACCGGATACTTCCTGATTTCGCTCCAGCTATCCGTCGCGCCTACGACGACCCCATTGACCCAGGTCATGTCGCGTTCGTCAACAACGCCAAGCGAGAGCAGGCCGTCCGTTTCTGCTTGTGTCTCGCTCAAATGAACGCTGCGCGTGAACCAGACGCGGCCTGTATATCCTTCAAGCTCCGGATCGCCATAAACGTTCCAGTCTCGCATCGGTCCGGGGACGGGTTTCCCCTCCTGCTGAAGGCCCAGCCAAGGCTGTGTGCCCATTCTGGATTGCCACCAATCCTGCCAGACGCGTCCATAGGCTTGCACGGCACTGGCTGGATCGGTGCGATACAGCGTCAGGGCCGCCAATTGCGTCTCGAACTTGCCGAGGGCGCGAAGCGATTGTTCAGACAGCCAGGCTTCGATTTGCGAGCCACCCCAACTTGAGTCGATCAAGCCGATCGGCGTGTCGTTGGTTTGATGCAGGTCTTGCGCGGTCAGATAACAGACGGCCGAAAAGTTTCCGACGGTTTCCGGCGATGCCACTTTCCAGATTGGCGGTGTCTCGAGGTCTGGTCGTGCCGACAGGGCGGTCGCGTGCGGCACCTGGAACAGTCGAATCTGATCGCTGTGCGGGCCTTGGATCGTGGTGTCCGGATTGAGAGCTCTGTAGATGGGGTATTCCATATTGGACTGCCCGGAGCAGAGCCAAACTTCGCCGACCAGCAGATCGGAAATTTCGATCATGTCATCACCGCTGGTGATTTTCAGCTCGTACGGGCCGCCCGCAGGGCGGGGGCCGAGTTCGACCATCCAAAGTCCGGATTGATCAGCGTCGGCCATGGCTGTCGAGTCGTCAAATGACACCAGGACCTGCTGGCCGGGGGACGCCGTCCCGCGCAATTCTATCGGCGCATTCTGCGGCAGGACGGCATGGTCCGAGATCGGGCCAGACAAGGTCAGAGGTTGGCTGCGCGCGCCGCCGATGCAACAGGAAAGACAAACTGCAGATAATGCGGCCAGCCACCGAAGCTTGTTCATGATTGATCCCACCATTGAAAACGTTGGGAGAATGTTGCCCCTCGCGGATCATGAGTCAAACGTAACAATTGGAGTGCTTGCAAAAGGTATGTATGCATATTATATGCGTAGCATGATTACCAAGCATGATGACCTTCTCGGGACCCTCGTTCATGACGTCGCCCACCTCTTGCGGCTCGATATTGATCGACGCGTTGCGCCGTACAATCTCACCCGCACGAAGTGGTTGGCGCTCGGGATTATCCATCGCAATCCGGGGCTGACTCAGGCCGAGTTGGCGTCAAAACTGGAGCTTGGCGCGGCGGCCGTTGGGCGGCTGGTTGACCGCCTGGAAGAAAGGGAGTTCGTCCTTCGCTCTCAATCTCCTGACGATCGCCGCGCCTATACGCTCACCTTGACGCCGGACGCGCTGTCGCTCTTCCACTCGCTGGATGAAGCCGCTTCAGACCTGCGCTCAGAAATCCTTGAAGGCCTGTCCGATCGAGAGGTCTCGGCGCTCAATCGCGGGCTGAACAAGCTCAAGTCAAATCTGCAAAGGATCAGCGCCGCCATCGCCGCAATGATCCCGATCCGAGCCGACGCCTATAGCGAGCTCGAGTCTTCCTTGCCTTTCGCAAACCTGCTCTGAGGAGTAAAAAAGTGTCCATTCTAAATCTGCTCGGAAGTCCGGCCAGGGAGCTGCTTCATTGCGCTCCGGAAGACGCGCTTCTGAATGTCGTCTGCGATCTGGTGAATAACAATGTCAACGCGATTGCGGTCCTGGACCATGATCAGAATTTGGTCGGTATCCTGACCGATTATGACATCATGCGCGCGCTGGCGAATGCCCGCGGCGATCTTGGCGGAATGGTTGCGCGCGATTGGATGACGGAAAAGGTCATCACCTGCAACTATGATACGAAGCTTTCAGAAGCGCTGCGTTTGATGGGCAAGCATGGCATTCGCCATCTGGTCGTCACCGATTGCGGAGTCCCGGTTGCCATTCTGGGCATCCGCGAAGTCCTCGCCAAAATTCATGAAAGAGATGAACTTGAAATCAGTGTGCTCCGCGACATTGCCATCGCTGCGCGCGCCAGTTTGGCAGCCTAGTCCCCTTTCCTTACTTGCTGCGACAAGAAAGGTTGCGTGTCGAGTAACTAGGATGCCTCTCTCGGCGGGCCGCAACTGAACCTGCGGCCCGCCACTCCCCCTTCAAAACTGGACCAGAAAATCAGATGCAAACATCAATTCTTCGAGGCATTCGGTGCGCTTGTCCGGCCTGCGGACGCGGGCGTCTCTATCGGACTTACCTCAAGCCATTTGATAAATGCGCGTCCTGTCATGCATCAATCGGTGATATTCGCGCCGATGACGGCCCGTCCTGGCTGACCATTCTCTTGCTGGGCCCGTTTCTTGTCTTGCTGACCCTCGGCATATCGCGCGCCCACTATTCGCCATGGATCAGTTATCCGCTCCTTGGAGCGCTCATCCTCATTCTCGTGATCGGTGCACTTCCGCGCGTCAAAGGCGGTTTCATCGGCGCGCTTTGGTACCTTCAAAAACAATGACTTAACCGGAGACAGAATCAAATGTCAGTATATGTAAAAGCCGCGATCGGGACGCTCTTCCTCGCGCTCACTCTAGGGGCGATGGGTGAGGTGATCATCTGGGGCGTGCTCACCATGTTCCATGCGAACAATTTTGTCGTTCTATCCGGCGAGACGGTTGGTGCGATTGTCCTCATCGGTTTGAGTGTGCCCGTCTTCCAACGCATTCTGCGCAATGAGCGCAATTATGGGCTGACGCCGGTGATGGACGAACCCGAGATCGTTATCGCTACGCCAAAACGTCCGCAGGGTCCAAAGCCGACAGCATTTGTCTGAGCCAACGCCGCACGCCATCACGCGCGGTCATTTTCTCAGAATTGAATTTACGCACGACCGGGCTATGAAAAGGCGATGTCGTCATTCGTGCCCCGTCCCGATCATTCGAGTGCCAGGGTGAAGCTGGATCAGCTTCATCCAATTCTTGAATCGGCGGCGAAAAGCGGTGTCGATGTCGATCTGATTCTTCGCGATATCGGTGTGAGTGACGGGATCAAGGGGGTGGTTCCCGGGGTCGAGATCGAACTGATCGACTATTATCGAATCCAGCGCCGGATTGGCCGCATTCTGGACGATTTCACATCAAATCTCTCGGAACGGCGCCTGACCTATAAAACCGGCACATTCCTGGTCTCGACCATACAGGAAGCCAGGACATTGCACGCCGCGATAGAGCGGACGTGCGATCACTACAACATGCTGCACGGCGATGAGTATAATACGTGTTTCATTCGTGACGGTCTGATCCATTTGAGAATCGACGATGTGAAGTTTCCATATCGCTTTAAGGACGATCGGAACCTGAGACTCCTGGTCGGCGATTGTCTGGCTATTAAAACCCATTGCACTCTCGATAGTCTGACCAATGGGCAGGCCGCTAAAGCCCTGCGCTATGTCCGTTTGAAGCGAGGGAGGAATGTCGGGGACAATCCTCAGAACGCGTTCTGGACCGTCCCGGTAAAGTATGGCGGAGCCGCCTATGAACTCGTCTATGATTTTGATGAGGCCTGTATTGCCATTCCGCGCGTGGCGGCGGATGCGGATCTGAGCGCGGATGGTATCCTGACGCGGGTCATTGCGTATTTGCGCGAACGATCAGACCAGGTTGACCAGCGCAGCTATCGCGCGCGGGTCTTCGACCTGATGTTGAGCGCGAATGTCAGTCAGTCCTCGATCGCGAAGGAGCTCGGGGTCAGCGTCGCAACTTTGCGGCGGCGATTGTCAGAAGAGGGATACTCGTTTCGCGATTTACGGACGCAAATGACGCTCGAAAAAGCAGACAGATTGCTTGGTCGTGGACACTCGGTTGAACAGGTCTCCGAGGCGTTGAACTATTCAGATATGCGCTCCTTCATTCGTGCCTACAAAAAGCGCAAAGGCCACACACCGGCGGCTTTTCTGAAGGCAGAAAAAGCCGCTCAGGAAGATATTGCCTGAGCGAAAGTGTTCAAAATGATTGATTCAAACTGTCGTATTGGACGACGATGGTTTGCCTAAGCTCCTCTCAAAATAAAAACCCCATGGGAGGATATTATGAAGTTTGCATTTTCCACGACATCCCGACTCTGCCTGGCATCCGCGATTGCGCTTGGCCTCGGAGCTACACCCAGCCTGGCGCAGGACGCGGACGAAGAGCCGGAAGCCCGCCGTCTCGGCGCCGTGACCGTAACGGCCCAGCGCCGGGAAGAAAATCTCCTGGACGTACCGCTGTCGGTCTCCGCCTTCAGCGCTGAACAACTCGAAGCGACCGGAGCGGTCGACATCACGACCGTCCAACGTTCGACACCGAACGCGACCATCGAAGTAGCCCGCGGGTCGAACTCCACGCTGATCGCCTTTATCCGAGGCGTCGGACAGCAAGACCCGGTTTGGGGCTTCGAGCCCGGCGTTGGTCTTTATGTTGACGATATCTATATCGCCCGCCCGCAGGGCGCGATCCTGGACATATTCGACATTGACCGGATCGAGGTCCTGCGCGGCCCGCAAGGCACGCTGTACGGGCGCAACACGATTGGCGGTGCGATCAAATACGTCACCAAGAAACTCGGAGACGAGCCCGATCTGAAAGCCAAGGTAAATGTCGGCTCGTTCAGCCAGCTGGATGCAATTGTCTCCGGATCCATGCCGTTGAGTGACACGTTCGCGGTCGGCGGCGCCATCGCGAAATATGATCGCGACGGGTATGGCAGCAATCTGAACACCGGTGCCGAACACTATGACAAAGATGTGCTGGCCTATCGTCTGAGTGCCGAATGGCAGCCATCAAGTGATCTTTTTTTCCGTCTGGCCTATGATCGCTCCGAAGACGATTCCAGCGCCAAGCACGGCCACCGCCTGCTGCCGAGCGCCGACGGAACAATTCCGGTCACGAGCAATGTCTTTGATACACGAGCCGGTATCGGGGATGCCAACTCGGTTGAAACCGAAGGTTACTCGCTCACCGGCGAATGGACCGTCAATCCCAACGTGACCCTGAAATCGATCACCGCTTATCGTGAAGGCTCGACCACGACGCCGATCGATTTTGACGCCTTGCCACAAAATGATCTGGACGTGCCCGCAAACT
The DNA here is from genome assembly GCA_041984335.1 of Henriciella sp. Lineage (GTDB taxonomy): Bacteria > Pseudomonadota > Alphaproteobacteria > Caulobacterales > Hyphomonadaceae > Henriciella. The sequence continues at coordinate 140,993 of JBHIYI010000007.1, forward strand.
ATCAGGATGACCAGTTCAGCCAGGAATTCCAGCTCCTCTACACGGGTGAAAAACTCTCCGGTGTGGCGGGTATCTATTATCTCGACGGCAATGCCAGCGGTGATTTTGACGTGATCCTCGGCGGTCTCGGCCTGACGGTCTATCAGGCAGGTGATCAGAAGAAAGAGAATTTCTCGATCTATGGTGACTTCACCTATGACTTTACCGACCAGTGGAGCCTGTCGCTCGGCGGTCGCTTCACGCAGGACAAGACCACAGCCGATGTGCTGCGCGATGTCTGGCTCGGGGCGGGGTCCGGATCCTTCGATCCCACCAATACGACCTCGGTCTTTTTCGTGAACCAGACGGATTTCCGCGGCCTGACGCGCGAGGATGAAGAGTTCACCCCGCGGATCTCGCTCTCCTACCAGCCAAATGACGACCTGAATATTTATGCGACTTACGCGCAGGGTTTCAAAGCCGGCGGGTTTGACCCACGGGCCCGGGCCGACCTCGACCCGCTGGGGCTGTCTGAGCAGGGCTTCGGGCCCGAATTCGTCGACAGCTATGAACTGGGGCTCAAAGGGTCATTTTTTGATGACACGCTCCTGCTCAACACAGCAGTCTTCTCCGCAGAATATTCTGATCAACAGATCACTGTGCAGAGCGGCGCCGACTCCGACAATGATGGGGTCAATGACACATTCGTTTCGTCCGTGTTCAATGCCGGTAAGTCCGAATATACGGGGCTTGAGCTTGAAGGCACCTGGTACATTTCGGATGAGTTCACGCTGCTCGGGAACCTCGGCATCATCGACGCGGAGATCACCGAAATCATCTCGGCTGATGTGAATATTGCCGACCAGTTCGTCACGCAGAATACGCCGGAATTGCAAGGCCGGCTCGCGCTGAACTACACCAATGAGCTTGGCCCCGATCAAGGCGAGATCTCGATTACCGGGGCGCTGTCCTATCGCGATGAGTATTACCTGTTCAATATCGCGAATCCGGGTTTCGCGGCCGGGCAAAACGCGATCTTCCCAGGCGGCGCCCCCGCGCTCGATCCGGACTCCTACACATTGGCGGACCTGAGCATTGTCTGGACGTCGCCATCGGAGAAATACAAGCTCGGCCTGCATGGGCGAAACCTCACGGATGAAGAGTACCGCGTTGCCGCCTACAATTTCGTGACGCCAAGTCAGCTCGGTATAGATGGCGCTTATTCAGCCTTCTACGGTGCGCCGACTACGGTCACGGCCTCTCTATCAGTCGATTTCTGATCGATTGAATTGCGATCAGCCAGCCCATTCTTCCTCCCAGGGGCTGGCTGATTGCCTTTTTTCAGCGCTACGAAGTTCCATACCTTTTAAGCGGGCTGTCATGACCTCTTCGCCGTCCATACAGGCGCAAACCAGCGCCGCATCCGCGCAATCACGGACCTATGTCCTGATTGTTCTGACCCTGGTCTATACGTTCAATCACATTGACCGTCAGATCCTGGTCATCCTGCTCGAGCCGATAAAGGCGGATCTTGGACTAAGCGACGGGCAGCTGGGGCTCCTTTCAGGGCTCGCCTTTGCCGCTTTCTACGCCACGTTGGGAATTCCGATCGCGATGTGGGCCGACCGCGGCGATCGCCGATCCATCATCGCGCTCGCGCTGACCATCTGGTCCGGCATGACGGCGCTGTCTGGCTTTGCACTGAATTTCTGGCACTTGCTGCTTGCGCGCATGGGGGTTGGCGTTGGCGAGGCCGGGGGGACGCCGCCCGCAACTTCGATGATTTCCGACCTGTACGCGCCGCATGAGCGGGCGACAGCACTCGGCATTTACACCACGGGTATCGGTCTCGGCATCCTCGCTGGCTTCATCATGGGCGGCTATGTCTATGAAGCCTGGGGCTGGCGAGTTGCCTTTTTCGTTGCCGGCGTGCCGGGGCTGGTGCTGGCAGCGGTAGTCCGTTTCACCTTGAAGGAGCCGGTGCGCGGGGCCGTGGAACTGCGCGAGGATGATGGTGAGGCGCCGACGCTGCTTGCCACCCTGAAATTCATTAGTGGACAGTCTTCCTTCCTCTGGCTTTTGCTTGGCTGCAGCCTGATCTGTGTCTCGGCGAACGGGTTCCTGGTTTTTACTTCCAGCTATTTGCAGCGCACTTATGAGGTTGGGCCAGGCGATGTGGCTGCGCCGCTCGGCCTGTTGATCGGCGGGGTAGGCGGCGTTGGCGCTGTTATCCTGGGACTGATCTGCGATCACTTATCGCGCAAGAATCTGCTCTGGCGCCCCTTGATCATTGCGGTTTGTGCGGCGATCGCGCTGCCATTTGCCTGGCTTTTCCTGCAGGCCGAAACGATCATGATGGCTTATGTCTGGAATATCGTGCCGAGCTTTATTGGCCTCGTTTATGCGAGCGTGGCTTATACCGCGTCGCAGGAACTGGTCGGTCTTCGCATGCGCGCCTTCGCCGCCGCCTTCATGCTCTTGTGTCTGACGCTGATCGGGATTGGCGGCGGACCGACCATTGTCGGTGTTCTCAGTGACTGGATGGCTGAAGCCGGGCATGCCACGCCGCTCAAGGCTGCTTTGGAGATCATGTTGCTGCTGAACGCACTGAGCATTCTTGCCTTGATCATGTCGGCGCGAACCTATTCCCGAGACGCACAACGAGCCGCTATGGTGTCATGATGACACAAGATGTTTTCTATAAGTCTACAGACGGGCTGACTCTCTATGCGCGCACCTATGGGGATCCGGACGCGCCGCTAAAAATCCTGTGCATGCACGGACTAACGCGCAACCACAAAGATTTCGAGCCGATGATCGCGAAGCTCGAAGATCAGCATTGCTATATCAGCGTTGATGTCCGTGGCCGCGGCCGATCTGACAGGTCAGAGGACTCAAGTCGGTATACGCCCGTCCAGTATGCCGATGATATGATCGCGCTGCTCGATCATATGCAAGTCGACCGCGTCGCTCTGATCGGCACATCCATGGGCGGCCTGATGGCGATGCTGCTCATGAAAAAAATACCGGATCGCATTGCCGGCGTCGTGCTCAACGATGTTGGCCCCGTCCCGGACCCGTCCGGCCTCGCCCGGATACTGGAATACGCCACAAAATCGCCCGTCTATGCCGACTGGAATGCTGCGATTGAAGCGATTGCCGAGACGCAAGGCGTTGCTTTCCCGAACTATGATTTCGCGGACTGGGAAGCATTTGCGCAACGCACTTGCCTGCAGCGCGATGACGGGATGGTTGTGCCCGACTATGATCCCGGAATCAGGGATGCCTTCTCGATCAAATCACCCGGATGGCTCACGAAATTTTTGATGTGGCGCCTGTTTGGAAAGCTGAAAGCGCGTCCCTTGCTGATCCTGCGCGGTGAGCATTCGGATATTCTGTCGGCGAAGATGGCCGACCGCATGCAACGACGTCATCCGCGAAGCCAGCTGGTGACGGTTCCAAATCGCGGACATGCGCCGATGCTTGATGAGCCAGTCGCCATCGACGCGCTCGCGCGCTTTCTTAGCAGCTTATCCGTCAATTAGGCCAGGCCGCGCGGCGACGGCGAAGATCTTCCGCCAATATTTGAACAAGCGCAGATAGACTGGGCGGTCAGATCTCAGCCACAGGCGTTCGAGCACCAGGAGGGCGGCATTGGGAGCTTCCACTACTTCCTTCATTCCGTTTTGGTGTTTGTTCCGACGCTCCTCGTTCATTGGGTCCGTCACTGGCCCACAAATTCAAGCCCTGCATAGCGCAGCGAGGGGCAAGGATCGGTCCCGGGTTCGGTCGTTCTCGGATTTCGCTCAAACGCGCTCTTCACGCAATCTTCGTCCAGTTCCAGCATCGCTTCATACTGATTGAGGTGAACCTTTCCGGTCAGCTCTTGCAGGAAATGCGTGCGATGGAGGCGATCCATGACCGGGCCTTTGACTTCGGACAGATGCAGCGTCACCCCTGCATCTTTCAAGCGCAGATTGATGGCTTCAAGGCTCTCCAGCGCACTGGCATCGATATGGTTCACCGCCGGGCACATCAGGATGAGGTGCTTCATGTCCGGGCGGTTTGAGAGCATGCAGTAGACCGTATCCTCCAGGAAGCGCGCGTTCGCGAAATACAGGCTCTCATCAATCCGGACGGTCAGGACTGTGTCCGAGATCACCACCGGGTGACGGTTCACATTGCGGAAATGATGCGTGCCGGGGAGTTGGCCGACCAAGGCAAAATGGGGTTGGCTTGTATTGTAAAGATGCAAGACGAGGGACAATACGACACCGGTTGTGACGCCAAGTTCCACGCCAAAGAACAGCGTTACAAGAATTGTCGCCGCCATGGCAGCAAAGTCAGATTTGGAATATTTCCAGACCTTGATGACTTCCGGAACGTCCACCAGAGAAAGTACCGCTACGATGATGGTTGCGGCGAGCACAGCTTGCGGCAGATAGAACAGGAAGGGCGTCAGAAAAACCGTCGCCAGTGCGATGCCGACGGCTGTGAAAGCCCCAGCAGCGGGTGTTTCGGCCCCTGCATCGAAGTTGACGGCTGACCGGGCGAGGCCACCCGTCACAGGATAGCCTGAGGAGACGCCTGCGGAAAAACTCGCTGCACCGAGCCCGATCAGCTCCTGGTTCGGATCGATACGCGTCCGGTTCTTGGCCGCAAGTGTCTGTCCAACGGAAACCGACTCGACAAATCCAATCAGGCTGATCAGCGCCGCTGAACCGAGAAGCTGCATCCAGATATCCGCATCGAAGGCCGGCAACCCGATGGCGGGAAGATTCTTTGGAACATCTCCGAGGATTTTGACGCCTTGTTTGTCGAGACCCATCCCCGCGACCGCCAGAATGCCAACCACAACAGCGAAGACTGGACCCGCTCGCGCGATGATGGTTGCCGCCTTGTCGCCGAGGCCAATGGCCTTGAGTAGCGGCTTGAACTGCTTGCGAACCCAGAACAGGAAGATGAGCGAGGCGCCGCCAATATAGAGCGTCGGCAAATTGGTCTCCGGCAGCTTTTCGATCAGCGAGACGACAATTTCAAACAGATGGTGGCCGCCTGCATCAATGCCGAGAATATGCTTCAGCTGCGAGGCGGCGATAATGATCCCAGACGCCGTGATGAAGGCTGAGACAACCGGGTGACTCAGAAAGTTTGCCAGGAACCCCATGCGGAAAAGGCCCATCGCCAGCAGGATCAGACCCGACAGGAGCGCGAGGATCAGAGCGGCCTGAATATATTCCGCGCTGCCCTGGGCGGCGATCTTGCCGGCCGCAGCCGCGGTCATCAGCGACAGAATCGCCACCGGGCCGACGGCGAGCTGTCGGCTCGATCCAAAGATCGCGTAGACGAGCAGTGGCAGGATGGAGGCATAGAGGCCGATCTCAGGCGGCAACCCGGCCAGCAGCGCATAGGCGAGCGATTGCGGGATCAGCATGATCGTCACGATCACCGCCGCGACCATGTCATTGACGAACGTATCGCCCCGATATTTCGGCCCCCAGTCGAGAATAGGAAAGTATTTAGCGAGCTTCATCGGTGCGCCATGTTGTCGTTTCAAGCTAAAGCGCGTTGATCGGCACTTTCATGTACCGAATGCCATTGTCTTCCGGTGGCGGCATGTCGCCCGCGCGCATGTTGACCTGCACCGAAGGCAGGATGAGTTTCGGCATGTCGAGCATCGCGTCACGCGCGTTGCGCATCTTGATGAAGTCTTCGCGCGACGTGCCATCCTTCACGTGGATATTCGACCGTTTCTGTTCGCCAATCGTGGTTTCCCAAACGAATTCGCCGCGCCCGGGGGCCTTATAGTCGTGGCAGAGGAACATGCGGGTCTCATCAGGGAAGTCGAAGAGCATCTGGATCGAGTCGTAGAGCGTGCCGGCATCGCCGCCTGGAAAGTCGCAGCGCGCGGTGCCGAAGTCAGGCATGAAGATCGTGTCGCCGACAAACATCGCGTCGCCGATCAGATGCGTCATGCAGGCGGGCGTATGGCCAGGTGTGGGCAAGGCCCGGGCTTCGATATTGCCAACCCGGTAGGACTCCCCCGGCTCGAAGAGGTGATCAAACTGGCTGCCATCGGTATGGAAGCTCTGCCCTTCATTGAAGATTTCGCCAAACACGCGCTGGACCACCGGGATCTTGTCGCCGATTGCGGTCTTGCCGCCCAGCTGCTCGCGAATATAGGGCGCAGCCGTCAAATGGTCGGCGTGGACGTGGGTGTCGATGATCCATTCGCAGGTCAGCCCATTCTGGCGGACGAACGCGACGAGCTTGTCGGCTGAATTTGTCGTTGTGCGACCGGAGGCCTGATCATAATCCAGGAGCGAATCCACGATCGCGCAATGTTGCGTGTCTGGATCGGCAACCACATAGCTGATGGTGTTTGTGGCTTCGTCGAAAAAACCGGTGACGTCTGGGGCGCTCATGCTGAATTTCCTTCAATGTCCTTCGTCGGGGTCTGACCAAGCATCACAGCGCACAGCGTATCAACTATGGCGCGGATACGATCATCCTTGAGGTGGTAGTAGATTGATTTCGATTGCCTGCGGGTCCCGACGACATCATCCGCACGCAGTTTCGCCAATTCGCGTGAAAGCCGGGGCTGAGGAATATCGAGCATGCTCTCGATCTCTCCGACAGATAATTCGCCGTCTCGCAACTGACAGCAAATCATTAAGCGCTCCGGATGCGCAAGCGCCTTCATAAGGCGCGTGGCCTCTTCGGCGAGCGGTAGCATGTGTTCCGTTTCTAACATCATGAGTTAGTTCTCCACGAACTCAGATAATAACACTTTACAAAAACGTCAACTGTATGCATCTTTGTCTGGAAGGAGATACGACATGGAGAATTTTACGCCGCTGAGCGCGTCAATCGGTGGAGCCCTGATCGGATTGTCCGCCGTTCTGTTAATGGCGCTCAACGGCCGGATTGCGGGGATTAGCGGCGTCTTTTCCGGCTCTGTTTTCGCCGAGCGCGGCGACAAAATCTGGCGCGTTCTGTTCGTTGCAGGGCTGATCGCCGCGCCCGCTTTATGGGCTTTCGTCCAGGGCTCCCAGCCACCTTTTGAGATTTCTGAAAGTTGGCCACTGATCATCGCAGGCGGCTTGCTTGTCGGGTTTGGCACGCGTCTGGGGTCAGGCTGTACCAGTGGCCACGGCGTCTGCGGACTGTCGCGCCTGTCGCCGCGTTCAATGGCGTCTGTCGCGCTGTTCATGGGCGCAGGCATGGCGACCGTTGCGATCGCAAAATCAGTGTTCGGAGCCTAAGTCATGGGACGCAATCTAGCTGCTTTGCTCGCAGGCCTGGTGTTTGGCCTTGGCCTCACGATCAGCGAAATGGTCAATCCCGCCAAAGTTTTGGCATTCCTTGACCTGTTCGGAGATTGGGACCCGTCGCTCGCCTTTGTCATGGGTGCCGCCCTCATCGTAACCGCGATCGGATACCGCCTCGTCTGGGCGAGACCAAAGCCTGTCTTCGCGGAGCGCTTTCAGGTGCCGGGCAATCGCCAGATCGATGCACGGCTCGCCGTGGGCGCCGTGCTGTTCGGGATCGGCTGGGGCCTGGTCGGCCTGTGTCCGGGCCCAGCCATATCAGCGCTGACCTTTGGCGGCGTACCGGTTCTCGTTTTCCTGGCCGCAATGGGCACCGGAATGGCTGCCTTTGAACTGTTTGATCGAATGACAGCGCGCACCGCCACGGCGTGACCGTGTGGGGCATCGCTGAACTGGCTTGGTCCGGTTGACCAGACCGGTTTGAGACGGTCGGACGAGACGCATGGCGCCCATATTTCTGCGTTTGCTGCAGACGCAGACAATCTGGCCAGTTTAATTAATCGAATTGGACCTATCTTTGCATAATAGAAGGGTTCGCCTCGAGAGTAGATTATCCGTTGATCAGACTGATTTTATCCATCGCGTTTTTCGCTGTTTCGGGCTCGATCTATTCGACCGGGATCGCTCAGCAAATCGAAAGCACGAGCGCAGATGCTGGCTTGTTGGCTGATTTGCGGAGTGAACTGGAGATTTCAGAACCTCCAGGCACTGTTTTTGAAGCCCGGCGCATGGCGCGCCGTGCCGCTGAAAAGGCTGAGAATTACCTCAATTCGCGCGGCTATTATGCGCCTGAAATTTCGTACACAGTCGTGCCGGACGAGCCGCCTGTGGTCGCCCTGCGGATCGAACCGGGCCCGCTATTCACATTTGCGAGCATTTCCGTCGATACCGGTTCCGCCGCGCGTTCGCCTGTCGCCGTGAACGCCATCGATGCGGTTCGCGTCAGCAAGGTTGGCGATATCGCGCTGCCCAGCGCCATAATCTCTGAAGAAGCCGGTCTTCTCGCGGCGCTGAAAGCAGTCGGTCATGCAGACGCTCGTGTTCTCGAACGATTGGCCCTGGGTGACCGGGAAGCGGGAACGCTTGAACTGACTTATCGCCTCGATCCAGGCCCGCGTATTCAATTGGGCGAGACGGTCTTTGATACGAACACGCGGGTGCGTCAGTCGTATCTCAACCGGGTGATCCCCTATCAGACGGGCGATTTCTACACCCCGCAGGCGCTCTCTGTGCTCAATCGACGCCTCAACGCGACACGCAATTTCAGGTTCGTAGCCGTCCAATTGTCGCCAGACCGTACGGGCGAGATGACTGATGGTGTCGAGACGCGCGACGTCCTGGTGCAGCTCGAAGACCGCGATCGCTATACGCTCAGCACCGGCGCGAGTTTTTCGTCCAGCGAGGGGCCCGGCCTGACCGGGGGACTCATTCGGCGCAATGCGACCCGGCGCGGCGATACACTCTCCACGGCTTTGACGCTGGCGACGCTCGAGCGGACGCTGAATGTGGATTGGCGCATTCCGAACATTTCCGCTTATGATCGTACACTGGTTATGTCGGCTGAAGCCGGCCGCGAGGAAACAGATGCCTTTGACCGCGAAGCGGTGACATTGACTGGTGCGTTCGAAGTGCGCGCCTCGGATCATCTGACCTATGCGCTGGGGGTTGGCAGCGAATTCACCCGCGAAGAGGATGCGTTCGAACAGCGCGATCAGCAAATCCTCAGTTCCTCACTCGGCGTGCGTCTCGACTATGCCGACGACCCATTGGATGCGACCGAGGGATGGCGGATCGATGCGCGCGCTGAACCCGGCATCGTGATCGGCGACCGAGAGGCGCAATATGTCTCTGTGAACGGCCAAATCAGTGCCTATCAGGGACTGGCCGCAAATGATCGCCTTGTTCTTGCGAGTCGGCTTCGCAGCGGGTTTGTATTTGGCGCGACTTTGTCCGATCTGCCTGTCAGTCGCCGGTTTTTCGCAGGCGGCGGCGGTAGCGCACGAGGATTTGAGTATCAGTCTGTTGGACCGGAGGATTCACTTGGCACGCCAACAGGTGGCCGCGGGCTGCTGGAAGTGTCCACTGAACTGCGCTGGCGCAGGCGTGGACCTCTGGGCTTTGTTGCCTTTCTAGATGGCGCCACGGTGAGCGCCGACCAGGGCGTTCAGTTTGATGAGGTCCGCTACTCAGTTGGAATTGGTGCGCGGTATGACACTCTCGTGGGGCCAATAAGGTTTGACATCGCGACGCCCGTCAATCCGCGCGACGGAGAAGATCCGCTACAATTCTATATCAGTATTGGTCAGGCTTTTTGATGCTGAGCCGCTTGTCTTCTGCTCCCCTCGCGGTCCGCTGGGTGATCGGGGTCGCGGTCGGCTTGCTGATCGCGCTCCTGGTACTCCGCCTGTTCGCGATGACGCCGATGGCACGCGCAATGGTCGAGGCGCGGGTCGAGGCGATGACGATCCGTGGACAGAAGATCGAGATTGAAGGCCTGAAAGGCGACGTGCTGGGGCGCATGACGCTCGACCGCCTGAGCGTGCGTGATGAACAGGGCGTATGGGTGAACGCGTCTGATGTCGAATTCCGTTGGTCCGCGTCGAGTGCCGTATTCGGCCACTTGAACATCAAGGATCTCGCTGCGCGCGATCTTTCGTTGCAGCGGCGTCCCGCCCTGGCACCGGCCGCTCAGCAATCAACGGGCTCGCGCAGTTTTTTCAAACGCTATCAGGTTCAACGACTCGAAATTCAGAATCTTGGTCTCGCCGACGGTATTGCCGGACCGGCGCAGCGCTATGTGTTGGGAGGACAAGTCGATGCTCGAGGACGGTCAGGGGAGGCAACGCTCAACCTTGTTCCGACAGGCGGCGACGGCGACAATGTTCGCGCCGAGATCGGCTGGGGCGGAGCTGTTCCTGTGCAGGGAGAAATCGTCATCTCCGGGGCGCCATCTGGCTTGATCGCGACGCTGCTGGACGTGCCGGCCGGGCAGGGCGTTTCGATAGACCTGGATGCATCTGGCGATGCCGACGCCTGGCAATTGACCGCGAATGGACGTGTGGGAGACGAACCGGCACTGCTGCTCGAGAGCGGCTTGCAGGACGGCGTGCGGAGGCTGCAGGGAAGCGTTACTTTGACTCAAATCGGTCGGCTGGAAGGCTTGCGGCAACGTCTGGGCGAAGCGGTCATGTTCAATGCAGATCTTTCTGCGAGCAACCAGATTTCGGCAACGGCCGAGGCAGACTCTCTGGCCTTGGAGCTTTCGGGAACAATTGAGGGCGACCTGGAAAATATGATTGTCGAGGATTTCCGACTGGATGTCTCTGACCTCGATCTGGTGCGGGTCAGTGGCCTGCAGGATCTGGAAATGCCGAACCTGTCGGCGACAGGAACGCTGGCGCTAAGTCCCGATGTACGTGTGTTTGCTGGAGAACTCGCTGCACCAGGTCTGCGTTATGGAGATTACTCGGTGCGTGCCGTGAAGTCGACCGGGCGGCACGAACTACGCGGCGCAGAACTCACGCTCGAAAATCAGATGTCTGCGCAATCGGTTTCAGGTTTTTCAGGTGTCCTGAGCCGAGTGATGGAAGGGCCACTCATCCTATCTTCGACAGCAGGCGTCGACTTCGGTCGTCGGAGCGTCAATGTCACATCGCTCAGTTTTCGGAACCAGAAATTGCGCGGACAGGCGAATGGCACGCTCGGGGTCTCGGGACCGGTGGAGATGTCGGGGACATTGCAGACTCGGGCTCTTTCTCCGATCGATCGCTTTGATGGGACCTGGTCTCTGCAGGGACAATCGCTGGCAAGTGCCCGGCTGCGTGCATCGGCTGATACCGACCTTGGGATACTGTCGGATACACTCTCTGAAGACGGTCGCGGCGGCGTCAGCATTGATCTCGTCGCAAGTCGCGCGAACGGAGACCTTATTCTCGAGTCAGGGCGCATTCGAAATGAGCGGATCGAGATCAACACAAAAGGTGCGCTGCGGCAGGGTGCGCTTGATTTCGATGGTTCGCTGATCTCATCATCGCTCGCGCTGGATGCGATATCTTCCGAAGCCCTGGCCGCAAGGTTCACGGTTGAAGGGACCGTCTCTGCGCCGCGCGTGAATGTCACGGCGAGTGCCGACGCGCTGTCGCTCTACGGTCAGTTGCTGAACGCACCACAAGTGATGGCGCGTCTGTCATTTGCTGAAGGTGTAGCGTTCGACCTCAACGCGAATGCCGTCTATCTCGAGGCGGATCTGAACAGCGCCGTTCAGGGCAGCTACCAGGGCGGTGTCGTACAGCTGCGTGAACTCCGCGCCGGCTGGGATGCGCTCACAGCCACGGGGCAGGGCCGTCTGGTGCTTGCCACGCCCAATCAATCCGAGCTGTCTTTGAAGATTAAAGGAACGGCGCCAATTGTCGGCGCAGTGAACGGCGGCGCGTCCTATGTTGGTGACGTCCTGAATGCTGATCTATCGGTGGGCGATTTCGCCTACGGGTCGACCTCGATGCAGGCGGCGGATGTCAGCTTGAGCGGCACCTGGCCGCGCTTTGAGGGCGCGCTCAATTACGATGGCGAGGTGATGCTGCTTCGTCAGGAAACCCCGTTATCCGGTCAGCACGGCCTGAAGGTGGATCTCGGCAATCGAAACCTGATCATCGACGGACAAACAAGGATTGGCCAGCAGGATATTGTGGTCTCATCGCCCGTCATGCTGGCCTTTGGCGCTCAGATGCATGCGTCGGGCGCGCTGGCGGCATTCGATGGCGGCGTCTCGTTCGACATCTATCCGCAAGGCGGACAGCCGTCTCAACTCAACCTCGACAATGTATCCATGTCGAAGATTGGTCCTCTGCTCTTACGGCCATCCCTTCGCGGAGACTTGAACGCCGCCGCCGAACTGAGCATCGCAGAGACGGGCCTGGTGGGAACGCTTCGCGGTGACGTTACCGACCTGGCGCGCGGCGCTCCGGACGCGCCGGCCGCGGACCTGAGTTTCGAGGCTGATATCAACGCCAATCAACTGACCGCTCAGGTGCGGGCAAGGGATGCTGACCAAGCCCTGGACCTTGTCGGGACGCTCTCCACGCCATTGACCGTCGGGGATACGATTTTCTCCTTGCGACGCGCGAACGGTGAGCCTGTCCCGATAAGCTTGGAGGGGGGCGGACCCATCGCCCCCTTATGGGCGCTGGTCGCACCGCCGGACCTGCGGCTGGAGGGAGATATTCTTGTCGGTATCGACAATGGCGCGGGAGACAGTTTCCACTTCCAGGGGCCACTGACATTCAACAATGGCGTATTCGAGGATGGTTTCACCGGATTGCATCTCACGGCTCTGAAGGTCGATGCCGCGCTGGAGCCGTCGGGGATCTCGGTCCGCCAGGCCAGCGCCTCTGGCATACGCGGAGGACAGGTCGAAGGCTCCGGTGATTATGATTTTGACGGTGCGGGCACAGTCGCGCTGCGATTGAACCGACTGAACGCGCTCAATCGGTCCGATATAGATGCGGTCCTGTCCGGGCAAGCGACGATCGACCGGCGCAATCGGCGTACCCATATTGGTGGCGACCTTGTTATGGATGAGGCGCGCGTGAACCTCTCTAGCCTGCCGGGTGCGGGTTATACGACAATTGATGTCGCCTTTGCAGATCCGTCCGGTGAGGCTCAGACAGAGGCTCCGGCGCGCGAGGCCATTTCTCTCGATCTGGGCGTTTCAGCGCCGCGCCGCATCTTCGTCACCGGTCCAGCGCTGGACTCAGAGTGGGGGATCGATGCGCGCGTGACGGGCTCGCCGGGCCGTCCAAACATTGTCGGCCGCGCGACGCTGATCCGGGGCGAAGCAGACTTGCTAAGCAGACGCTTTCGTCTGACGGACGGCAACATCCGTTTCATCGGCGATCCGACCGACTCCGAGATCTCGATCTCGGCCGCACGCGCGAGCGGCGATATATCCGCCTGGATTGACGTGTCGGGCAATGTTCTGGACCCAAGCATCACGCTCCGCGCGGATCCGCCGCTGCCAGATGATGAGATTATTGCGCGCATTCTTTTCGGGCGTTCTCCCAGCGAACTCAGTCCTCTGCAAGCGGCGCAACTGGCGGGCGCGGCAGCGCAGCTGGCAGGCGGCGAGGCGTTCAATTTGATGAACCAGCTTGAAGCCTCTGTTGGGCTGGACCGCTTGGATTTTGGATTTGACGAGAGCGGCGCCGCGATCCTGTCGACCGGGAAATACCTGGCGGACGATATCTATCTGGAGCTCCAGTCTGGCGGGACGGGCGCGCCGGGCGTGGCGCTGGAATGGACGCCGCTGGACAATGTCGAAGTCGACGCGGAAGTCGATCCGGAACTCGGACCGAAAGTGTCGATCAAGTGGAAGCGGGACTTTGACGATCGACCGGACGACGCTGAGCCGGAATCCGAGTGATACGCCTCACAGTCAACATGCTAGGAGCTGGCGCGCCACGCCTGATCGTTTGATGGTTGTGCTCAAACTTGTGCGCTCGTGATGAGGGTGATTGATGCGGCGAGATAGATGATGGCCGTCACGACACTGCCCCAAGTTCGGAAATGATTGAGACGTGTCCACACTCGGCCATAGGTGCGCCAGTACACTTCCGCGCCCGGGTCTCTGTGATCGAGGCGATCCAGCTTATTATTCATCGGAACGTTGCCGAGAATCGTCATCAGGAAGACGGTCGGCAGATAAACCAGCGGGGCTAAAAGCAGCGCCGCGCGTGCGGTGCCGTTTACATTCATCCATCCGTAAACGGCGAGAAAGATCGAAAGCGGTGCGATCAATAGGATACCCGCAACAAACTGGGTTTTGATCACGGTTCGATTGATCTGCTGCATCGCCTCAATCCCAGAGGCAGGTTCTGCGCGTAGCAGTGCGGACATGATGAACTCGGAGAAGGCGGAAAAAACGCCTCCGATGACAGCGCTCCAGAGCGCGAGAAAGAGGCAAAGATAAAGGGTCCATTCATAGGCCATGGTAAGAGTCCTGTATTGGTGAGTGAAAACAAGGGGACAATGAACGAGGGCTTGATCGCCCTCGCTCGATTGGGGTCAGGAGAACGCCTGATGCGGGCGGGCGGCTTCGTGATCGAAGCGCGTCCTCGTTGCGAGAGCGCTGAGAACAAGCGCAATGCCCAACTCGATGACCATAGCCATGATCAGAGATTGCGATGGAACCCCGTGCAGTGCCATGGCGATCAGGCGGCCAAAGCCATAGCTGCCATAGACGACGGCTCCGACAATGAGGGCGAGATTGGCAAATCGCAGTTTGAACGCGCCGATCCACATCAACGCTCCGGTCAGGATCAGGATACCGCTGGGCGCGGCCAGTTCCGACATCACACCGGGATCCCGTTCCACAAAAACATGGCTCATCTCCAGAAATGCTTTTGGCGATGTCATGAGCGCGCCGCCGATCAGGCCAAGCAGGGCGCCTGAGCTTGCGAGCATAAGTCGTGTCACGGTGCGTTTCATGCTGCGACCCTCCAGATGCCGGTCGCTGCCACATCGCGGGCATAATCGGCAAAGTCCTTTGGCGGGCGTCCCAGCGCACGTTGTACGCCATCCGTCAGATGGGCATTGCGGCCATCAAGGACGGTCGCGAAAAGATAGTCGAGCATCCAGACCACTTCTCGCGGCGCACCTGAATTGGCGACTTCGGCAACGAAAGCATCATGCGGAACGTCGACATAGGATATCTCCCGCCCTGTCGCCCGGGACAGGTCTGCTGCGACATCTGCAAACGACATCAGCCGCGGGCCGGTAACTTCATAGACCTGGCCGGCGTGATGGTCTTCGCTGAGAGCGGCGACGGCGACGTCCGCGATGTCATCGACATCGACAAAAGGTTCCACCTGATCGCCAGCGGGCAGGGTGATGGTACCGTTCAGCACCATGTCGATAAATGCCCCTTCGGAGAAGTTCTGGTTGAACCAGCTGGCGCGGACGATTGTCCATTCCAGCCCGCTCTCCTGGACGATCTTTTCGCAGGCCTGGGCTTCTGGTTCGCCGCGGCCGGATAGCAGGACCAGGCGTCTGACACCGGCCCGTTTCGCCTTGGTCACCAACCCCTGGATCGCGTCGGTCGCACCTGGCATGGCGAGATCCGGTGCGTAGGTGATGTAGACAGCCGTGACGCCTTTCAGGCTTGCGTCCCAGCTTTTCTCAATGTCCCAGTCAAAGGACGGCACAGCGGACCGAGATCCGATGCGAACGTCGTTGCCTTTAGCAGCAAGGCGGTCCGCAACGCGTTGCCCGGTTTTTCCGGTGCCGCCCAGTACCAGGGTAAGGTCTTTCTTTTTGCGCAGGAAATTCATTGATTTGCTCCTTTTCGGTTTCTGCAAATCAATGATTAGGCGGAACGTGTCGCAGCTTCTTGCCCGAGCGCGCCAGACTCTTGGCTGATCGTGACAAACTCAGTTTTTCGTCTGAACCGCTTCCAAACGGTAGGAGCGCGGGGTTTGACCCGCCCATCTTTTGAACGCCCGGCTAAACCCGCTTTGCTCCGCGAAGCCGGTGAGGAAGGCAACCTCTGCGAGACTGTAGGGCGTCTCCCGCAGCAATCGCTGTGCGAGCTCTTTTCGCGCCAGATCGACCAGAGATTGAAAGGAGTTCCCATGCTCGGACAACCGCCTTTGCAGGGTTCGGCTGCCCATTCCGAGCTCTGACGCGACGCGCGAAAGGTTGGGAACGCCTTCACTCAGAACATTCGTCACGACGCGGCGTATGTTCTGCTCCAGATACTGGTCATCGCCCCGCGATGCGATTTCCTGTTCCAGGTGCTGATCAAAGAAACTGGCTATGGTTTCATCGCCCAGCTTGTTTGGCGCATCCATACTCTCTTCGCTGACCTGCAGCGCGTCGCGCCCGCTCTCGAAGTGCACGGGACATCCAAAGTGATCTTCAAACACGGATGCGTCACCCCTTGGCGGGTGTTTGAAATACACGGCAAGCGGCATGAACACGGCGCTGCTCACCTCTTTGCTGATAGCGTCAACGGCCGCCATGCTGGCTTCATTCGAAAGCTGCTGGCCGAGACGACCATCTCCGGCTTTGTCGAGATTGAAAAACCAACCGTCAGTCGTTTTCTGAAGCGTGTAGGCCTCGGCGCTTCCGAGGACGCGTCCATAACGTTCAGACCTGACATATGAACCGCGCAAATTCGGCGCAGATTTCCAGGCCAACCCGAACGCGCCATATTCATCGCTCCGCATCGACGCGCCAATGCGCAGGGGGAGGGAGAGCCCCTGTGGGTCGCGCTGGGAAAGCGCTTCGAAGAAATCGTAATAGGCCGTCGATGACACCATTTGCTTGGGATCAATGGGCGCATCCGGGACCACGCCAAGGCGCTTCAGCAAGTCATCCGTTTCAACGCTCGCATCAACCTGAGCGAGCACTTTGTGGACGTAGAGGGATGTGATGTCGCTCATTCGATGTTTCTAAACTCATTCCGCTAGATTCTCGAATGGGCGTTCCCAAATACTCAGGCGCGCCAGGCGGTATGGCCTGGCGCTTCGATTGTCACCGCAGCGTCCTAGCCATCCGCGAGAGCGGCGAGCACGGCATCCGGCTTGATCGGGATGTGGCGCAAGCGAGCCCCAACTGCATTGAAGATGGCATTGCCAATTGCCGGACCGACGACCGTTGTCGCTGGCTCGCCCAGACCGACTGGTGCATTCGTGCTCTCGACAAAGCTGATGTCGAGTTCGGGGGAGTCGACAAGGCGGAGCGGGGTATAGGTGTCGAGATTTCGATCCTGGACTTCACCATTTTCAAACTGCGTGCCTTCATGCAGTGCGAGCGAGAGCCCCCACAAAGACGCCCCTTCCATCTGCGCCATCGCGCCGTCAGGATCAACAATCGTGCCGGCATCTGCAACGAGGGTGAGCTTTTCGCACGTGACGTCACCCGACGCGGTATCGACGCTGACACGGGCCACGCAAGCGACCCAGGTCGGCATATCGCGTTCCTGGCCAAAGGAAGTGGCGAGGCCAAGTCCGGTACCTTCTGGCAGGGCATCACCCCAACCGGCGCGAGCGGCGCAGCGTCGGACGACTTCAGCTTGCCGGCTTGCCCCGCCGACACTATTTGGCGCCGATCCGGCATTGCGACCCTCAGCCTTGAGCAATGAGAGACGGAACTCGACCGGATCGCGGCCAAGCGCGTGCGCCGCTTCGTCCATGAAGCTTTCCAGGGCCCAGTTGGTGAAGCCGGGGCCGACTGAGCGGAGCCAGCCTGGCCGGAAAGTCTGATTGGCCAACTCGTTCGACAAGGCTCTCACCTGGTGCGCGCCAACGCTGTACCAGTGATTGGCGCCATTGATGGAGAACGGATCGAATGGCTCGCCATTGACGCCGGATGGCATGAAGAAGGGGGCCATGACCTTGGTTGGCCAACCCGCTGCGACGTGTTGCTCCATCGCTGTAACCGTCCCATCCGCGTCCGCGGCAAGCCGCAATTTCTGAACGCTGGCCGATCGCGGAGAGTCCAGGCGACTATCATCTTCGCGTGTAAGGACCATTTTCACCGGCATGCCCAATTGCTTGGCGGCAATTGCTGCGGGGATGGCATAATCGCCATTCAGGCGGCGGCCAAACCCGCCACCCAGCCGATACGTTTTCAGGACGATCTTGTCTTCCGGCATGTCCAGGGCTGCTGCAAGCCAGGGCAGGACCAGACTTTGCCACTGATTGCCTGTGTGGATTTCCATCACATCGCCATTCATTTCGGCGAGGGCATTGACTGGCTCCAGCTGGAAATGCAGCGCGGTCGCCGTGGTATAGGTGGCATCGAGAACCGTTGCGGCGCTTGCAAACGCCGCCGCTGTATCGGTCGCGCCGGTGTCGAGAACGGAACCGTATTCAGGGTCATCGATCAGGTTTTGCGCTTCGGCTTGCAAGTCCGCTTCAGACACACCCGCTGTGGGACCTGCCTGCCATTCGACATTGATGTCGTCAGCTGCCTTGATCGCTGCGGGATAGGATTCCGCCAGCGCCAGGACCCAGCCGGACGTTGTCCCTGACTTGTCTTCGATGGTCAGCGCCTGTCTGTAGCCTTTGATCGCTTTCGCCGCGCTGTCATCGACGCTGACCACCGTCGATCCATTTCGCGTCGGTGGCAGGACGGGGCGCGCATAAACCATGCCCGGACGTTTGGCGTCGATGCCAAACACAGCCGCGCCAGTCGTCTTGTCCTCAA
Organism: Henriciella sp.; assembly: GCA_041984335.1. Classification (GTDB taxonomy): domain Bacteria; phylum Pseudomonadota; class Alphaproteobacteria; order Caulobacterales; family Hyphomonadaceae; genus Henriciella. Next base: position 159,508 of record JBHIYI010000007.1, read on the forward strand.
TATCCAGCGCTTGCACCGGCTGTCCAATGAGGCGGCGCTCTTCGACTGGCTTCAGCGCGACATTGTTGAGTTCTTCTGGCGTATAGGTGCGTTCAATGCCACCGGCGACCAGTTCGGCATAGGACACGCTTTGGTCGCCAGAGATGACCTCGCCATTGCGGGCCTGACAATCTTCGGGGGCAACACCCAGCTTCGCAGCGCCAGCAGCGATCAGTGCTTCGCGTCCCGCCGCCCCGGCTTGTGAGTAGAGCGGGTAGGTCTGCCAGACCGACCAGGATCCGCCAGTGACCATCAAGCCCCATTTGGGGTCTGAATCGACATGGTTGATCCGGACCTGATCCCAGCTGACCTCCAGTTCATCGGCCAGGATGCGGGCGAGCGAGGTGCCGACATGCTGGCCCATTTCGGCGCGGATAATGTTCACGGTAACGATGCCATCGGCAGCGATATTGTACCAGATCGTCGGTTCATACGTGATGCCAGAAGCGTCTGCGCTGTCTTCGCCTTGTGGTTCGGTCTGATTTTCCCCGGGCGCACCGCAAGCGGTAAGGAAGGAAAATGCGAGCCCGCCGCCAATGCTGCTGACAAGGAAGCCGCGGCGAGAAAAACCTGCGGCATTTTTCGGGTTCATTCGTGCGATGCGGGACATGTCTTAGCCCTCCTGCATGGCGGCGGCCGCGCGTCTAACGGCGGTCCGGATACGATTATAGGTCATGCAGCGGCAGAGATTGCCTGACATCATCTGACCGATTTCTGCATCGGTCATGTCAGGGTTCTGGCTCAGCGCAGATGCAGCTTGCATGATCTGCCCTGATTGGCAGTAACCGCATTGCGGCACCTGCAATTCTCTCCACGCCACCTGCACCGGGTGTTGTCCGTCTGGATCTATGCCCTCAATCGTCGTGATGTCGGCACCTTCGACGGCGCTGAGCGGCGTGATGCAGGACCGCACCGCCATGCCATCAACATGCACGGTACAGGCACCGCATTGACCGATACCGCATCCAAACTTTGTCCCGGTGAGATTGGCCTCATCGCGGATCGCCCATAACAGCGGTGTGTCTGGTTCGGCCTCTATGTCGACTGATTTCCCGTTGAGCCTCAACTTCATGACATCCCTCCCGCTTTCTGTCTGTATCGAGCGTCCAATGACGCCGATGAATTTGCGAGTTTGAAGTCTTTCGCAAACTTGTCCCAATGTCCAGATCAGCCGACCGATCAAGCCACTCCGCTGGACGTAAATTGCACCAAAATCAGCCTCAAAGCACCGCTCTCAAAAAATTGGAAAGGATTCAACCTTAGGGAGAGGATGAAACTAGAAAATCCGGGTATGTTTGCGTGTATGAGATTCTAAGTTGTGTTCGTGATGAGCACGGGGGCTGGCATGTCGTCACAGCCGTATTGATCTGCGCCTTTAGCGCCATCGCAACCATGTTTGTTTTTCACCGTGGGCAAGTCAGCCAATCGGTGTGGACGACCCGCGCCTGGGCGTGCGTCGCCGGCATTGTTACAGGTCTTGGCATCTGGGCGACCCACTTTGTCGCCATGCTCGGATATCGACCTGGTTTCGAGGTTGAATATGACGGTCTGATTACCGTCTTGTCGGCATTGATTGCGTGTTTGGGATTTATCTCAACGTCTCAAATCCTGATCATCAAGATGAGCCCTGTCCGCCGGGTCGTCTCTGCATTCATTGCGACCGCTGCTGTTGCGTCGATGCACTATTACGGGATGACGGCGCTAAGTGTATCGGCGCTGATCGAGCATGATCCAAACTATGTGCTTGCGTCGATTATTGTCTCGGGCGTTTTCTTCGCGATCACCTACTCAATCGGCCTCAGCGATACCAAGAAACTGCGAAACCTGATCGGATTTGGGGCGACCCTTCTGGCTGTCGCATCGTTACACTTCATCGGCGCGACCGGCTTGCAGGTATATCCATTGCGCGGGCTGGTCGACGCGACCTGGGTGATTGGAAGCCATACGCTTGAAGTATGGATTTCGGTGGCTGTTGTGCTGATGCTGACCTGCGCCGGTCTGGCTGCTGGATTTGATTCGCTGATCGCGCGATTTGCCGCCGCGAACCGTCGCAAGATCGCGGTCCTGGCGAATTCAGCGCTGGAAAGCCTTTTTATCGTCTCGCGCTCCGGGCAGGTGGTTGAAGCCAATGGCGCAGCGGAAAAGCTGCTCGGACAACGAAGATCAGAGATACTTGGCAGCGATATCACGTCCCTGTTGCCTTTGGACAATAGCAGCGGCAACCAGACAGAGAGCGGCGTAGAGTGGGGCGAAAAACAGCTTCGCCGCGCCGACGGGACGTTTATCTGGGTGGAAATCTCACTCCATGCGCATCAGGAAAAGAACGAGGAGTTTTCGGTGTTCGTCGTCAGGGATTTGACCGAACGACATGCCCATGAAGCCGAAATCAAGCGCCTCGCTTTCCAGGATAAGCTAACTGGCTTGCGCAACCGGGTCGCGTTCAGGCGGGTGGCGGAGACGCGGATCAAATCTGGCGACCAGCCCTGTATCGGCATGCTTCTGATCGATCTGACCAGCTTCAAGTCGATCAATGATCAGCATGGCTATGAAACCGGAGATCTGCTGCTGCAACGCGTGGCCGAACTGATCACTGATCAAATACCTGAACATGGCATTGTCGCGCGCCTGGGAGGAGATGAATTTGCCGTCCTGCTACCCGACATTTCGGATGCAAAGCCCATTGTTTCGATCGCCAAACACATCTTCCAGGCGACCTTGAAATCTGTCACTTGCGCGGGACGATCGATCCCCGTCAATTTCAGCATTGGCGCAGTTTGTATGCGAAAACAGCGCACCGATTTCCAATCCATGTTGAAGGCTGCGGAGCGCGCGCTTTCGGCAGCGAAGGTCAAAGACGGCGTCAAGTTTCGCCTATATGATGCCGAACTCCACCATGAACATGAACTCGGCAAGGCCCTGGAAACTGATCTCGCGATGGCGGCAAAAAGAGATGAATTTGTGTTGCACTACCAGCCAAAAGTGGATGCAAAAACGCGCAAGACCGTGGGATATGAAGCGCTGATCCGATGGAACAGACCGGGGCATGGATTGGTCTATCCAAATCATTTCATTCCAGTTGCCGAGCAGAGCGACCTGATAAATGAGATCGGCGCCTGGACGATCAGGCGCGCCTGCCGGGACGCCATGTCCTGGTCGGACGACGTCCATGTTTCTGTCAACTTATCTGGCCGGCAATTTCTGGACGCCAATCTCAGCGCACATGTTTCGCAAGCCCTGTCCGAGAGTGGACTTTCAGGAGATCGGCTTGAATTGGAAATCACCGAAACGGCGCTGGTGCAGAATGCCGAAATTGCGGCCAAGGTTTTAAAGGAACTCAAAGCGTTTGGGCTCAGCATCGCGCTCGACGATTTCGGCACGGGATACTCTTCGATGAGCTATGTCCAGTCATTCGAATTTGACCGGATCAAGATTGACAAGTCCTTCGTCGATGAACTTGGGCAGGACAAGAAAGCCACCTCGATCATTGAAACCATCGTCTATCTCGGCCGCGCACTGTCCGTTCCAATCGTCGCGGAAGGAGTCGAAACGGAAGCCCAGGCGAAATACCTGACGGCAATCAGCTGCCGAGAATTGCAAGGCTACTTGATTGCAAAGCCAATGCCCCTCGATAACACGCTGCGCGTCGCTCCTGCAGCTGAGGTGGGCTAGTCGCTTTTCGTTTCGGCCTGCACTTCATCTCGCATTCCGAGATAAAGGCTCAGGCAGCAGATCAGGAGCACGATTGTAAATGGCAGGGCCGCCGCGATAGTTCCGGCCTGTAGGGATTCCAGCGCCGAAGTGCCGCCGCCATAGAGCAGGGCTGAGGCGGTCAGGCCGAGCATGCAAGCCCAGAAGATGCGCTGGGCGACGGGAGCATCGGTCTTGCCCCCTGACGTGATCGTGTCCACCACGAGTGCGCCCGAATCCGCTGACGTGACGATGAATACAATCAGCAATCCGATGGCGACAACGGACGTGACGGTGCCCCAGGGCATCGCCGCCAGCATCTGGAACAGAACGGTCGCCGAATTTACGATGCCGCCCGCCAGGTCGCCTGTTCCGTTCTCATACTGGAGAATTGCCGTTTCACCGAATGCCGAGAACCAGACGACGCAGATCGCGAACGGGGCCAGGAGGACGACAGAGAAATATTCGCGAACGGTGCGGCCTTTCGAAATCCGTGCGATGAACATGCCTACGAAGGGCGACCAGGATACCCACCACGCCCAGTAGAAAATCGTCCAGTCATGGAACCAGGCCGTGTCGTCTCGTCCGACCCAGTTGGTGAGCGCTGGTGTGTCCTGGAAATAGGCGAGCAGGTTTTCGCCCATGCCGGTGAAGATCAACACTGTCGGCCCGGCGATGCAGACGAATACCAGCAGGCCGAATGCAACCGCCATGTTGATATTGCTGAGCAGTTTCACGCCGCCATCCATGCCGCGCAGGACAGAGATCACGGCCAATCCGGTCATACTGGCAATCAGGCCGATCTGGACCCAGACATTCGGCTCGAAGTCGAACATGTAACCGAGCCCGCTCGCGGCTTGTGTGCCGCCCAGTCCGATCGTGGTGGCCAGGCCAAAAATCGTCGAAACAACAGCGAACAAGTCGATGATATGCCCCCACCATCCCCAGACGCGATCACCGAGAAGCGGATAGAAGGCAGAGCGGATGGAGAGGGGTAAGCCCTTATTATGCGCGAAAAATCCGAGCGATAACCCGACAACGGCATAGATCGCCCACGGCGCCAGCCCCCAATGGAACAGGGTCGCGCTGAAGGCCAGGCGATTGGCCTCTGGCGTTCCGGGTTCAGCGCCCAGCGGCATGCCGAACCAGTCTGAATGATAGGCAAGCGGTTCGGCAGCGCCCCAGAACATGAAGCCGATACCGACGCCCGCCGCGAACAGCATGGCGATCCAGGAATGGATCTTATAGTCCGGCACGGCGGCCTGTCCGCCGAGCCGAATGCGTCCGAGTGGCGAAACCGCGAGCAGGATACAGAATACGAACACAATGACCGGCGTTACGGCGAACAGCCAGTCGAACGATTGCAGCGTGTTTGCTCGTGCCGCGCTCAGCATCTCTCCCGAAATCGTCGGGAATAGCAGGGTCAGACCGCCAAACAGGAGCACCAGGCTTGCGGCCAGGAAAAAGACCGGATTATGGACGTCTAGCCCGAGGACTTCGACATTGTCCTGTCCGACTTCATAATCGGTCTCGTACTCGTTTATTTCGATCGGGGCGGTTTCGGTATCCGGCATTCATCACCATGAAGATTGTGTCAGGGATGTCATGCACGAATTATGTCGATGTTCAAAGCATCCGGCGCACCCAGAAACACATATAAATCGACCTTACCGACGGTAACTGCGGTAAATTTGGCACATTGACTGTAAGAATCTGACATTCAGTCCATCAAAAGCAGCGCATAGTCTTTCCATTGTCAAACTATTTGATAGGTAACAGCCACATACGAGCAATCGCGATTCTAGTGTGCCCTGCGCAATTCGGCGTGGGCCTGCGCGATTGGAACAAAATCCGAGGGAAAACATATGCATCGACTAATGAGTGGCGCTTCATTGATCGCCATGTCGAGTTTGTTTGGTCTGAACGCTGTGGCGCAGGACGCCGCAGAACCAAAAGTGAAACGTCTGAAATCAGTCACCGTCACCGCGACCAAGCGGAGCGAGAGTGCCCAAAACATCCCCGTTGCGGTCAACGCGCTGGGTGAGCAGGAACTTGAAGAGCTCGGTGTCGATACGTTTGACGACTATTTGCAACAATTGCCGGGTGTCACATCCGGCGGATCGGGTCCCGGTCAGAATACGATCTACATTCGCGGTATCGCTTCGACGACGCCAAACCTGACGACCGCCGGTGTCGCTGGTCTGGCCCCGAACGTCGCGTTCTACCTGGACGAGCAACCATTGGCGCAGCCGGGTCGAAATCTGGATGTCTATGCCGCCGACCTGGAACGGATCGAGGTCCTCTCAGGCCCACAGGGAACGCTGTTTGGTGCGAGCTCGCAAGCTGGTACGGTGCGTCTGATTACGAATAAGCCTTCGCTCAACGGCTTTGCTGCCGGATTTGATGGCGGCGTGTCGTTCACAGATGGGGGCGACGCCAGCAATAAGCTGGAATTCATGCTTAACGTTCCAGTGTCCGAAAACTTCGCCCTGCGCGGCGTTGCCTATCGCGATGAGCAAGGTGGATATATCGACAACGTGCCGGGCACGATAAGTTACGCGGATTCTGCCCGGTTCCGCCCGGAAGGAACGGTGCGCTCGAATGGTGTGCCGGTCTCCGCACGCCGCGGCGGTGTTCAGACGCAAGCCTATATTGACGGGGCTCTGGCGGCTGGAGACACACTCGTCGGCGGACGCATCGCTGACCTGTCAAACGTCAACTTCCTGACTGCAGACAACCAGGCGTTCGTTGAAGAAGATTTCAACGATACAGTCTATACCGGCTTCCGCTTGAGCGGGCTTTACGAGTTTAATACCGACTGGTCATTGCTCGTTTCGCATGCGCAGCAGCAGATCGAATCTGATGGTGTATTCTTCTCCGACACAGAAGCCTCAAGCGGTCTCGATGACTGGGAGGTCCAGCGCTACCAGGATGAACGCCTCGAAGACGATTTCCAGAACACATCGTGGACTCTGGAGGGGCGTCTCGGCATGCTCGAAGCGCTTTACACCGGCGCTTACACTGAGCGCGATTCCGAGCAGCGGGTGGACTATACCGATTACCTGTTCGTCGGTCAGTACCTGCCATATTATGTCTGTGACAGCACGGTGACCTATCCGGAATACAATTCCTATGCGGCCGGGTTCACCAACAATTTGCCAGAAGGTGATTGTGCGCCACCAAACCTGTATGTTGACTCGGTCACGGAAACGAAGGTTTTCACGCAAGAATTGCGGTTCAATACGCCGAGCGAATATCGCCTGCGCGCGACTGCCGGTGCGTTCTACAGCGATCTGGAGCTCAAGGAACGCAACGACTTCACCTATATCGCCGATTATGGTCTGGGACCGAACCAGATTGACGTCTTCTCCTATTTTGGCGTTCAGCCCGGCTTCCCGGACAATTTCCCGTATATGACGGGACCTGTCACGGATGCTGGTCCGTTCCCGCCAGGTGTTATCTTCCGGAATGATGTACAACGTACGGATGAGCAGATCGGCATTTTCGGCGAAGCGACCTATGATCTGACGGATCAGTTCGCGATTACATTTGGGGCGCGCTACTATGATGTCGAAGTTGACCTCGACGGTAGCGCCAATGCGTCCTTCTGTAACGGCTTCTCATCGTCGGATGCCAATTCGTTCGGGACCGATATTACCGACCTCTATAATGGGGATGGTCAGTTCACGTTCCGCAATGACTGTTCCGGAGCGACGAACATCACCTTCACGGAAGGCCAGACCTTTGATGAAATCAAGGCCATCCTGACGGCAGCCGACCCGTATTCCATCGGGCGCGGTGCGTTCACGAATGCGCCGAACGCGATCAGCGATGTTGAAATCCAGGCTATCGTCAATGCGCTTTCTGCTCCGGACAAAGCTGCGACTGACGGCGTCATCATCAAATTGACCGGTGAATGGCGTCCGATGCAGGATGTCCTGTTCTACGCGACTTATTCGGAAGGGTACCGTCCTGGTCTGTTGAACCGTCCAGGGGGCGCTCCAGGGGCAGGCGGGTTCGTTGTGCCGTTTGCGCTCGATACCGACGATGTCACGAACTACGAGCTCGGCTGGAAAACCGAACTGTTTGAAAACTCCCTTCGGTTCAATGGCTCAGCCTTCTTCGTTGAGATTGAAAACCTCCAGACGACAATTTTTGACCCGTCCATTTCCAACCTTTTCTTCTCGGCAAATGCTGCGAATGCGGAAGTCATGGGCATTGAGGGGGACTTCACCTGGGCCCCTGAATCTGTTGATGGCCTCACCCTGGCGGGTGCGTTCTCGATACTCGATACAGAGGTCACCGACGTACTGGTTCCGACCAATGATGTCGTCGCCGGCTCGCCCCTCGCCTTTGCTCCTGAATTCCAGGGTAATCTGAGAGCCCGGTATACATGGGATGTGGACTGGTTCGGCAAGCGGATGGACGCGCATGTGATGCCACAAGTGGTCTATTCCGGGTCCTCGTTCACCGACATTATCGAGATCAACAAGATGGAGATCGATAGCTACACCATGTTCGGTCTCACCGCCGGTGTAACCGCAGATAATTGGGGAGCTGAATTGTTCGCCAACAATCTCACCAATGAGGCGGCGGAGCTGAGTGGGAACTATGTCTATGACCGCGAGCGCGTGACCCAGGCGCGTCCGCGCACCATCGGCATTCGCGTCTCCTACGACTACTAACCTGGTCCGATAACCGATACCAAATGCGGCGTCCGGCTTTCAACCCGGACGCCGTTCCTATAGTTTCGGCACAGGGATCTGAGAGTAACGCGTAATGGACCAGGAAGCGCAAGCACCGCCAATTGATTTGCAACGGGTCCAGGCGGACATGCAGGCAGGCCGATTTCAGGCCGCCATCGATCTGCTCGATTCCGGGCTGGAGCATGCCCCCGACCATATCGATACATTATACATGCGGGCAGTCTGCGCCCGGTTCACAAAGGATTTTCAGGGCGCCCGCGCGCTGATCGATCGACTGCTCGAAGCGGCACCTGAATTTGGGCGCGGCTGGCAGGAGAAAGCCCACCTGGCGCGTGACCAGGGAGATCAGTCCACGGCGCTTGTTGCCTATCAGCACGCGGTGCGCTTCAATCCATCACTGACGGCCAGTTGGAAAGCCCAGGCGCGTCTGCTTCAGGCGAATGGCCAGTCTCAGGAATCGCGCGCAGCGGCGGCGCAAGCTGAGTATTTTGAAGCGCTGCCAAAACCGCTATTCATTGCAGTCAATCATTTGCACGAAGGTCGTATTCTGAAGGCCGAAGAACTCGTCCGGGCGTTCTTGCAGAAGGCACCGACCCATATCGAGGGCATGCGCCTGCTGGCAGATATCGGCACGCGGCTCGGGATTAATGATGATGCAGAATTCCTGCTCGAGAGCGCGCTCGAGCTCGCGCCCGACAATACGCAGGTTCGGCTTGATTACATGCAGGTTCTGCAGAAACGCCAGAAGTTCGATGCGGCGCTCGCTCAGGCTGAGATATTGCTCGAACGCTTCCCCGATAGCCCGACCATACAGTCGCATTATGCCATACAGAATCTGCAATCTGGGAACTACGAGACAGCCATCGAGGTCTTTGACAAAGTGCTGGAGAAGGTTCCGAACGATCCGGCGACGCTGACCTCGCGCGGACATGCACTGAAGACCTTTGGCCGGCAGGAAGCGGCGATACGGTCCTATCAATACGCCTGCGCCGCTAATCCTGAACATGGCGATGCCTATTACTCGCTCGCCAATCTGAAGACGTATCGGTTTGGCGATGCCGAATTGGCAGCCATGCAGTTGCAGGCGGATAGACAAGACCTCTCACCCAGTGCGCGCATTCAGTTCTGTTTCGCACTCGGAAAAGCATTCGAAGATCGCGGCGATCCCGAAAATGCATTCAACTACTATCGACAGGGCAATGATCTCAAGCGTCGGCAGACCCGCTATACGACCGAGCAAATGCAAGCTGAGCTCAGCGCCCAGAAACGCTTTTGCACACCCGAACTTATCAGTGCGCAAAGCGGCAAAGGCTGCCCCGCGCCCGACCCGATCTTTATCGTCGGATTACCGCGTGCGGGATCGACCCTGATCGAACAAATACTTGCCTCCCACAGCCAGGTCGATGGCACCCTCGAGCTGCCAAACATCCTGTCCCTGGCGCATCGGCTGCGCGGTCGTAATCTGGCGACGGATCGCGACCGGTATCCGCGCATCCTTGCCGAACTCAGCGGCGATGAACTTCGCGCTTTGGGCAACGACTATATTGAAAACACGCGCGTTCATCGCCAGGGCGCGGCGTTCCTCACTGACAAGATGCCGAACAATTTCCGTCATCTTGGCCTGATCCACCTGATCCTTCCGAATGCGAAAATCATCGATGCGCGCCGGGCGCCGCTGGATTGTTGCTGGTCAGGCTTCAAGCAACTCTTCGCCGAAGGACAGGAATTCACATACGGTCTGGAAGAGATCGGGCATTATTATCGCGGTTATGTCGACCTTATGGATCATTGGGAGCGGGTCCTCCCCGCTGGCCGGATATTGCGGGTTCAGCATGAAGATGTTCTGGAAGACCTGGAGGGTCAGGTCCGTCGGTTGCTCGATCATTGTGAATTGCCCTTTGAAGCCGCTTGCGTAGACTTTCACAAAACCGATCGCGCGGTCCGAACCGCGAGCTCCGAGCAGGTGCGCCAACCGATCAATCGCGCCGGCCAGGATCAATGGCGGCCATTCGAGGCATTTCTCGGCCCGCTAAAGGACGCGCTTGGAAATGAGTTGTTGAATGAGGAAGGATCCCGCGAATGAGTGTCCGGTCTGAAGATGCCCTGATCGCATTGAGACAGATCCAGCGAAAAACGGAGCAAGCCTCAAAGAAGCTCGCAGCGCAGGTCAGTCTAACCCCATCCCAACTCCTGGTCATGCAGATCCTGGCGGAACGCGGCGAAATCTCGGCCGGTGACGTATCGTCGCTCACGCAGCTCAAGCATGCGACGATTACCAGCCTCGTCGACAAACTCGTCGCGCGAGGGTTGATGATACGCCGCCGCTGCGAAGAAGATCGCCGCCGGGTCTGGCTCACGCTATTGCCGGAAGGGCAGAAGGTTATCACCTCGGCGCCTGATCTCCTGCAGGACACGTTTCAAACACGCTTTGAGTCTCTGCCAGACTGGCACCAGGCGATGCTTGTCTCATCCCTGGAACGCGTCGCCGCCCTGCTAGACGCCGAAGACCTGGACGCCGCGCCAATCCTCGACGTCGGCGCCCTGGACGAGCGGCCTTAGACTGAGGGGGAGGGGCTTGTTCAGCCTGCTGCGTGCCTCTTCGATTAGAGGCTAGAGCGCCGGATGATACGGTGGTTCAGATTGCAATGCCGCAGCGTTGAAAGCACATTTCACGACAATTGCCGACAATTCCCTCTTGCCTATGAATCCCATGTTTACTAGGGGTTGCCTCCTCGCGGAGAGGTGGCCGAGTGGCTGAAGGCGCGCCCCTGCTAAGGGCGTATACGTTTACGCGTATCGAGGGTTCGAATCCCTTCCTCTCCGCCACTCAAATCCTAGACCATTGGTATTGCAAAGATATTTTCCTTCAAAAGTGTCTAACCTTCTGGGTTAGACACTTTTGTGTTCACTGACTGTGCTCAGCCATTGTAATTCACTCGTTCTCATCGAGAGTTGTGATGAAGATCAAGAGTATGGTATGAGCGGACGCTTTCATCCGATTTGACCAATTTCGGCACGGATAAACCATTCTTGTATGGAAGAAAAAGCCGGTCGGTGACGACTGTACCGAGTATTTGAATCTCGGTAGTAAAGCTCGTTCATGCAACGACTAACAGAGCCAATAGAAGCGTTTAGGAGGTATCAAAGAGCCTCGAGCGCACTTGGTGTGTCGGATTACTCAAATCAAATCATCCACTACACCTCTGAGGACGTTCTGCGCAACATTCTGGAAACTCGCACTTTCTGGTTTGGCGCACTTTCTCAAATGAACGATACGGCAGAATGCGATCATTTTTTGGATGAGATCCTCGCCAATTCAGTGCAACTTCTCGGAAACGTACAACTTCCCGATCTCGAAGAGATCATTGCCCATGTTCGCCCCGCCATACGCCAAGCGACCTTCGTTTCATCCTGGTGTGAGTACTTTGATGCTGAACCCAACGGAAAACTGAGTATGTGGCGCTCGTAGCCTCTGAGTAGTTTTGCACTCCAGGAGGCACACCATGCGCGCAAAAAAAGCCAGCAACAAAAACACTGCTCGTCCAACTCGACCATTGTCGATTAGATTGCTTGAAAGTGACATCGAAGATCTGTGTGAACGAGCCCGCAGAGTTTCCGGTACCCCCACGGGGGTCGCTCGAGAATTGATCAGATCAGGATTGTCCGACGGCGACCCATTCCAGCAAGCAAACCGCTTGCTAAAGATTGAGCGAAACCTCGCCATCGCAATCCAAGACATCCAATCATCGAAAGCCTCTCAATCTGAACTCGAAGCGACCGCATCGCGCATTGAGCAAATGTTCGAGCAACTCCTGCTCGCGCTCAGCGGCCAGTTACAGCCGGAGGCAAATCGTCCGCGACTGTTGGCTTCTAGCCGTATCGTGGTCGACTTTGTAATCGCATACTCAGCCAAACGTACACAGCGTAACTCTCAATCACCATAGGTGTTTCAGACAAGATCGCTGGCGACTTGTCAGCACCATAGGTGCATGGGGTGTGAACCTATCATCTACCTGACGGTGATTTCTCTACTCAATCGGGGAGGGCCAAGACGCGTATATCCGAGCCTGCCGAGAATTCTCCCTCAAACGCGCGCCCTTCGAACACACTGATCACCCTATCTGCCTTGGCTAACGTATCCGGACGATGTGCTGCCGCAATTCGAGTAATATTCAAGTCTTTCAGTGCATCGTTGATATTGGCTTCTGTCGAGATATCCAATTGGCTCGTTCCTTCATCTAGAATGAGAAGGCTCGGTCTTCGGTATAGCGCGCGAGCAATCATCAGGCGCTGCTTCTGACCTCCCGATAATGTGTTTCCGAGCTCTCCGATCATCGTCTGATACCCCATCGGCATGCTTTCGATCACGTCGTGCACCGCTGCCAGAGCAGCTACTTCATATATGCGTCCCTGATCAGGCGTGGGTGAAAACAAAGAAATGTTCTCGGCGATCGTACCAGTCAGCAAGGTGTCGTTTTGCATAACGGCGCCGATTTGTTGCCTAAGCTCTCTCAATCCCCACGCATCCAGAACAGTTCCATCATATTCGATATAACCATTGGTCGGACCATACACCCCCAGTAAGAGATTAAGAAGAGTCGACTTTCCATGGCCGGATGGACCAGCGAGAGCGACAAACTCACCTGCCCGAATTTCAATGTCTACGTTGCGCAGCACATAGGGTTCGAACGTTCCGTATCGAAAGCTCACATCGTGCAGACGGATATGACCATGAAACTTTCGCTCGATTTGATTTAAAGTGGTCTGCTCCCCGAAAAGTGGTCCATTATTTGAGTTAGTTCCGGCTCCAGATATGGAGCTGAACTATGGGCAAGAGACTGAAGCCTGAAGAGATTATCGCGAAGTTGCGGGAGGTTGAGGTTCGCC
>JBHIYI010000008.1:0-137406 GCA_041984335.1 Henriciella sp.
AGACGAACTTCAACTTCGCGCAGCTTTGCTATGATCTCTTCAGGCTTGGCTCTCTTGCCCATGGTTCAACTCCATATCAGAGCCGATCCTCTCTCAAAACATGGGCCAGTTTTTCGAAGGCAGTCCACTCTCGTCGCGAATGTGGAAAGCGCCCTACGAACAAATCAAGTGACTTTAGGCGAAGCGCTTCAAGCAAATGGCTATCAGACCGGCTTCTTTGGGAAGTGGCACCTGGGGGCGATGACCACGGAAGTTATTGACGGACGCTTTGGCGGTCCAGACGCTCTCGCGGTGTTATCACCTCCGACTGATTTTGGGTTTGACCGCGTATTTGCAACCGAATCCCGTGTTCCCACGTATGATCCGATGCTGAGGCCAGCAAACCGTCAAGGGGCTACCGCCAAACGGCAACCGCCGGAGACTCTTCCGGAAGACGTTATCAATCGCCGTTGGTGGGAGCCAGTCGAACCAGATAATGCTGTATTTTGGGGAACACATTACTGGTCCGATGGTGAGATGGTCCCCCCAACGTCGCTTCGCGGTGATGACTCAAAAATCATCGTGGATGAAGCGATATCATTTATCGAAGATGCTGCTGAGTCTGAGAGTCCATTTCTTGCCGTGTTGTGGATGCACACGCCCCACACGCCTCTAGTCGCGAGCCCAGAAGACCAAGGGATTTACTCAGAACTCGATTTCTATGAACGAAAGTACTTTGGCGCAATTACAGCGATGGATCGAGAGATTGGAAGGCTCAGGCAGTCGCTCAAGCAAAGCGGAGTGTCAGAGAACACGGTGATTTGGTTCATGTCCGACAACGGTCCTGAATATTGGAAAGGGATAGGGCCAGGCAGTACGAATGGTTTGCGCGGAACAAAGCGCAGCCTGTTTGAAGGTGGTATACGGGTGCCCGGGATCGTAGAATGGCCAGCACGAATTCCCCCTGGACAATCCCTAGACATCCCCGCTGCCACAAGCGATGTTTTCCCAACAATCCTGTCGTGGACCAATACACAAATTGAATTTGAACACGCGATCGACGGAGAAAACCTTGCGCCGATTATCGCTGGAGACGTCCCCTCGCGCCAAATGCCAATCGGATTTGAGTCAACTCGCCAGCTTGCGCTGATTTCGGATGATTATAAGCTCATCTATGCACCAGAGATTATGTCAGAGGATGAGGGCAATCCGAGATTTGGACAGACTCAAAAAACCGATCAAGACTTCGAACTGTATCGAATTGATGTCGACCCAAATGAAACGCAAAGTGTGGCCGAATCTCACCCTGACATAGTCGCAAAAATGACGCGTGACCTAAACGCCTGGAGACAGTCAGTTGAAGCGAGCATTCTCGATGACGAAAAGACTGCAATTGAGATAAACAGACGGAGGCAAGCTGGTTGGGAACTGTCAGCTGAAGGTGCGCGATAACAGCTTTGCTCCATTTTGTTTCCATGGATAAGAAACAATTTCGCCGTTTCGAGGCAGCGGCTCCTGCGAAGCTACGAAATGCTACGGAGGCAGCTATGAATGAAACAAAACGCGCTGAGGTCAACTCCGCTCACTAATGAGTGGGTGTTTCATAACCTGCGCCCTTAGATGCTCCGCTGTCGCAGACAAATAAATCGTTGTGGTCTTGATATCGGAATGCCCCATCATTCGAGACAGCGAATAGATATCGCATCCGCCCTCCAGCATCAGTGTCGCGAAGGTGTGTCGCAGCATGTGAATGTGAAAGTCCAATCCACTGGCGTCTTTCAGCTTGCGCACAAGGCGCTTCAATCCTGCATCTGTGAACCCACAATTTCTGTTGAGCGACGTGAAGAATTCCGGGCATGACTTGTTCAGTCTTTGCCGTTCTTGATTGTAGCGCTGCAGGGTTTCAGCAAGGTCGGGACCAATCGGTACGATTCGGTCTTTTGCGCCTTTACCCTGGCGAACAAACAGCGTGAGGTTCTCGAGATCGACATCCGCGACTTTAAGACTGAGCAGCTCGGTCTTGCGCAGGCCAGCAAGAACGAAGGTCTTGAAGATGGCGAAATTTCTGTGCCTTAGAAAGTGGTACGGATAAGGATAGTTCTGTACCACCTCTAGCAGTTTGAATGTGTCCTGCTGACTGAGCTTCTTTGGCAATCTCTTGGGTAGTCTAGGAATTTCGATTTCGGCTAACGGGTCGCAATCGAGATCACCATTTGCCCGGCACCACCGAAAAAACACGGTCATTGTCTTATGGTAGTTGATGTAAGTGTTGGCGCTCCAACTTCTTTCTGTGCGACCGTAGAGAAAGAGCGCGCGAACGTTCTCTGGCGTGACTTCGTCGAGGCGCGAAACACTCGCCCATCGGCTATAGAACCTAATCACCTGGCGATAGCGTTTGATGGTTGGAGGCTGATAGCCTTTGAACAGCTCAGCATGTTCGCAAAACCGCTGAAGCTGAATGTCTATTTCTGTCATATTGTGAATGCGCAGCACTCAACCTGAGCCATTGCGCGGGCTTGAACCGCGGACCTCTCGCTTACCATGCGAGTGCTCTACCGACTGAGCTACAATGGCTTTCGCTTCTGTTTTGGTGGACCATGTTCCATCAGGAAGCGCCCCACCTCACCCTCATTTTTACCAATCCGCCTTGGAATATAAGGTTAGATTCCAATTCAGGGGTGGACCACTTTATTACCATTAAAATGACCCAGGCCCATTTCTCATTCTGCGGCTAAGAATAACGGTATTCTGGAAAATTAGACCGAATTTCAAAGCCCGAAGGTGGACCTCTTTTCTCGCCAATCTTTTGCGAGCGGAAGCGCAGATTGTTCGCTGCGTTTGAGTTATTTGAGTAAGGAAAAGATCGACTGCCTCAATTATCTCAAACGCTCGGCAGATTTTCAAGCGAGAGGAATTGAACACTGTCGCGAACATCCTCTGCCCCGAGCGAGCGCAGATAGGCTTGAGTCATTCGAAGGTCGGAATGTCCCAGGAGTTTTTGGATTTTCACCGCACTCACATTCTTCCGACCCAATATGCATGCGTATGTGTGCCGAAAACGATGTACATGGAAAGCAACACCAGACCGGGTCTTTGTCCTATCGACCCATTTCTTCAATCCATATTCGGTCAGCGGCTTATCAGCTACGCTGGAAACCCAAAGTTGACCGCACTTCAGACGTCTGGCCTTTCGTTCTTTTAGATAATCCTCAATCGCGACGACGGTTTCCTTCGTGAGCGGCACAATCCGTGAAAACTTGGATTTAGATGTCTCAGCGCGCACATTCAGTGTCTGTTTCTCCAAATCAACGTCATGCAATCTGAGGGAAAGCAACTCCTTTCGGCGCAGCCCCGCAAACAAGAAGACCTGAACGATCGCCAGGTTGCGTTTAAGCAAAAACCGGTTTGGAGCAAGTTCGATAATTGCCGCCATAATCCGGTCAATCTCATTTCGGCTCAAAGCGCGTTTGTCAGTATATTGAGGTTTTGCAAGCGCGCCGCGATCGACCGGGTTGTTCATCAGAAAGCCGCGGGCACAAAGCCAATCAAACGCGGAATGAAGTTTACTGCCATAAGCTCGAACGGTTGCTGCCGTGACGCCTGTCTTGATGATACCGCGCCCAACCAAACGTTTGCGTTGACGCAAGCGCATGAAGAACACATCGATTGCTTCAGGGGAGAGATCGCTGGATTCAGTGATCTCTGGCATCAGTCGCAGGAACATCGAAAAGGCATTCTTGTAACCGACAAGCGTGGCTGGTCGAAGCACACGTGAGTGCTCACAAAACCGGATATAGTCATCTAAATGTTCTTTCAGAGGTTTGTTCATTTTGAGGGTGCACCCAAGCCGCTGAGCCGTCCGCGACCAGCCGTCGATACACCTTGTTGCAATGAAGTAGATGTTTGAGCAGTCGTGGTTCTATGGGTTGTGGCTTAGACACACGCTTATTGTACGCGTTCGCGGCGTGCGCACTCCAGAGGCCACTCTATGCCATCAGGAATAAAACGCCGGAAAGGTCCGCGCTGAAAAGCTACGAGACTTTCGCCCACTGACCATGAGCTGAACAAACGCGTTATGGTTTGGCAAATGAACCAGATCGTGCGCCGTCACCTCTTCTAACTGGTTCACGAACAAAGGCGTATCGATCGCGCCGAGGCGAAAGACGATCATCGTCCCGACATTCCCGACAATGGCATGCAATAAGCCAGGATCTGTCTGCGAGACGTGCTGATTAGCGAGCATCACCCCAAGTCCATATTTGCGGGCTTCAGATAACATGTTGGCAAAGGCGAGCGTCGAGAAGGACGGATATTCATCGACATAAAGGAAGAAGGGTCGACGATCGATTTCTGCGAGCTCGTGGCGCGAAAAAGCAGCATTCATAATGTTGGACACAAGCAAGCCGCCGAGCACATTGGCGACATCATTTCCGACCCGCCCTTTTGCGAGGTTGACGATGACTGCCTGTCCGTCATCCATCAGCGTCCGAAACCGGAGCGGTTGTTCAGGCTCACAGATGGCGCGGCGCACAGTTGGGTTTGCCAGGAAGGCTCCAATCTTGTTGGCGATCGGTGCAACCCCATCCATCGAAGTTTTGTAATTCATCGCGCGGAATTCCTCCCGCCAGAAATGAAGCACCTGGGCGTCCGTGACTTGCGCGATCACCTGATTTCGAAAGCGCTTCTCCACGAAGAGCGGCACTACATCGCGCAGGTCAGCGCGCGGCAATTCAAGCAGCGCCAGGATCGCAAATCGCAGCAAGTGTTCCATGCGCGCACCCCAGGCATCGAACCATTGGGCTTTCAGCGTTTCGATCAGGCCGGACGTGACTAAAGGGCGATAGTCTGCAGAGGTTCGCGTCAGCGGATTATAGCCATAAGGACTGCTAGCATCGCCCACATCCCAGTAGATATGGTCTGTGCCGAGATGATCGGACAACGCTTTAGCCAGATCTCCATGCGGATCGATGACACAGAAGCCGCGGCCCTGCTCCGCGTCCTGTTTCGCCATATTGGCGATCAGGGTCGTCTTGCCCGTTCCGGTCTGTCCGATGGCCAGCATATGTTGCAGCCGATCGCGCTGAGCAATACCAAACTCCACGCCCGATCGATATCGGTGATGGGCTAATCCAAGAATGACATTCTGGTCCTGCATGTCCCAAGTATCGGCCTTGCAATCGTCTCAGGCCTAGAGGTCGTTTTATGCAGATCCGCATAAAATTTCGGCGCGCGCGCCAAACCCATGATATAATTTTAAACGCTGAAAGAACGCGCGCCGTATCGCGTCATCACTTTCGGAGTCGCTTCGCGGCCCAGCATCAGATTGGCACCCTTCAATTACTGATCTCTGTCCCACTCTCACATCTTGTCGCTCAGGCTCAATCACCGCTCGCCCTATTCGGGGCTGACACCCCTCATACGCTGATTGAGCCCACCGTCCATTCTCGGTCCCACCGCTCATGCTGCTCAGCATAAAGTGGCCTCTAGGCCTATCTCTGCAAACCCGTCAAACTGATCTCATTATCAGTTTAGCCAAATTCATATGATCACAGAATTTGCATTGGACCTGCGTCAGGCACGGCGCAAGTCCGGGTTATCCCAAGCCGAGATTGCCCACCTGGTTGATATCAACCAGGCGACGTATTCGCGCTTCGAGAACGGGTCACTGACACCGAGCGTCGAGCAGCTTTGTATCCTGGCCCTCATCTATGGGCGGTCTTTTACCAGCTACTTTGAGCGGATCACCGCCGCGCAGAAGCCGAACCTTAAACAACGCCTGGAAACTCTGCCGCCCAAAGACCGGCCGAGTGTTCGGATCTTCAACCGGGCACGCACCTTAGAAAAGCTTCGTCAACGTTTAGACCCCGACCATGCCAGTGTTTAGGATCCTGGCGGTCGCCATCAATCATAAGCGCCTCGGCTATGTGTTCTTCCAGGGATATGAGCTGAAAGAATGGCAGGCCATGACCAAACCGGTCACCTCCCGCGCTGAAGCAGCCGGCGCCCTGCAACGCCTCATCAATGACTTTAAACCCAACGTCGTCATCACAGAGCAAGCTGATCCGACGACGTGTCGATCCAAGTCTGTTCTGGCGCTTAAGAACGCCTTGTCGCGAACAGCCGCGCACAATTATGTGCTGGATGTCGCGATCAAGAGAGACTGCGCCTTTGCCAACAGATACGAAGAGGCAAGCGCTCTGGCGGATTTCTACCCAGCGATCCGGCCCTGGGTGCCGCCAAAACGGCGCGCCTTCGACCACCAGCCGCCAAGGCTGATCCTGTTCGACGCCCTCGCCCTTGCCCACAAAGTTCTTCAAAAACCGACGATTACGCTTGCGGCCGCGATGTCCTGAACCCTCGCGCTGCTGGACAGATCTCGGATCTATGAGACCATAGATCTCAAGACTTCCGAGCCATCGGTCTTCTTCGCCATCGGGTGGGTCGCAAACGGTTGCGGCCCACCCGATGTAAGGAGACCTATCACATGTCCAACACGACAGACCGGGCGGCCAGGATCCGGGCGCTCAATGATGCTTTTCGCATGCGCGGCGAAGGCCATGGCTCGACCCTTCTCACCATTGGCGTGCAAGCCCTTGGTGGCCCGGCCATCTCGCAGATCCTCAATGCCATCCGTTGCTATGATAGCTTCACCGTTGGGGAAGATCCGCACGATGAGCACGACTTTGGCGTCCTCAATTGGCGCGGAACTCGCGTGTTCTGGAAGATCGATTATTATGATCGTTCCGTACAATTCGGGTCAGAGGATCCAGCTGATCCAGAGAAAACCTATCGCGCAATGACCATCATGCTGGCTGATGAGTATTAGCTCTTTCAAACCGCCTTCTCGCGCTGAAGGCGGTTTCTTCTTGTTTTATCTATCCATCGATCGTGAGACGAGAGCGACCGGCGCGTAGCCAACTTCCATTCAGCAGCAATGGATTGGGTTTGGGGACACTCGGCGGCGCGGCGAACGCGTTCCAATGCTGGAACAACATATAATTGTTTCCATCCGGTCTGTCAGACAGAAGCGTTTTGATAAGCGCGTTCCGGCGCGTCTCGCTGGTGGTCACGGTCAGGACCAGAAGCGGTGCCGTAAGCTTGAGATGCTGCTTGTAGCGACCCTGTTCGATATAGGCCCGATATTGCGCAAAGCTCCGGCGCGCCGACTTTCGATTGAAGCTTTTGGTTGTGAGCGGCTCGGTCGCGCGATCGGCTTCGACGACGAAGAACCGATAGCGAGACCGGCCACCTGTTCGGTATTCCAAGCCAAACAGCGCATCGGGTTTGAGAACTTTCTGAACTTGTTTGCAGGAGGTCGGGTCGACATACTGCACGTCGGCTTCCAGTTTGGCCTGAGCCCGCTCCAATATTTTCCATTGCGGAATGAAGATGACATCGCTACGCGCCAGACAGGCGAGTTCGATACTGGCCGTGACCGAAGCAATCATGAACTTGTGCCACCAGGGGCCGCCTTGTGGTCCGGCTCCAGCATGCCAAGCATCGGCTTGCTTCAAGGCTTTTAAACCGGCGGGCGACAAATCTGAGACAATCTGATTGTAGCGCGCATCAAGCGTTTGGAACTGCTGTGCAGGGCGTTGCAAGTATGGACCGTCATGTGCGGTGTTGTCTTCATGGAATAGATCCGCCAGGCGTTCCTGCGCGCGTTTCATGTTCATGCCGAGAGGCTTGGCGAATTCGAACATGTACGAAGAGGCCAGCGGTCCGTGGCGATGGATCGCTTCGAGCCAAGTGAGGTCACGCGGCATCAGCCGAACGTGCTTGCCGGTGGAGCAAGGGCGGCGTCGATCGCGTCTGCCAAGACTGTCGGCATTGTTTGTCATGCTTACGAAATAGGCAGGCAAATTGATCCTGCCTACGTTCGCTATGCCCCGCTATGGCGCGGGGTTTTCAATAACGTTCAGCAATGGTGAGATCAAAAAAATTACCAGTCGTCGCTCGGATCAGTATCGACTTCGGGCGATGGGTCGTCTGGTTTTTGGGGCGCTTCTGGATCGGTCTTCGATTCACTCTTTGTGGTCGTCTCGGCGGCTTCGTCGCCCTCCGGATCAGGGTCCTGATCTGCGTCCTCGGTCTCAGTCTGCCCAAGCTGAGAAATATGCACCGCGTACTTCTTGCGCATATCCGCGCGCACCGCCTTGGCTTGCTCAGGGGTCATTCGCTCCATTGCTTCCATGTGCCCGAACGGGAATTTCAGTGGCAAAGCAGATGCCGTCGTCCCACGAATAAAAGTTGCAAAGCTACCCTTGGGCTGGCTCTCAATCAGGTCAGGCTGGCAATACATCATCGGCGCCAGGGCCTTGGCATCATTGCTTGAGACCCCGCCAGCGAGCTTGATTGAGGTATTGGCGCTGAAAGCTTCGCGAAGTTTGCCGTCCAATTGCCCTAGATATTGATGGGCGAGCACCATGCCGACATTATACTTTCGCGCCTGGCTTAGGATCACCGCGATATTGCGATCGAAATAATCGGCGGCTTCATCGACATAGACGAAGGTTGGCAGGCGCTTCGACTCCGGGAGCGTCGCACGTTCCTGCGCGGCCTGGGCGATCATGGCGATGAAGAAACGGCCAAAGATCTCTGTGCCCTGCTCTTTTAAGAGATCCTTCGCCGTGTTGATCAGGATGACTTTGCCGGTATTCATTTCGCCGAACAGATCGAGCTTCGATTTGGGGTGCGAGAACATTCGCTCAAAGGTTTGGTTTTCCAGAATGCCCCACAGGCGTCTCAGCACCTGTTTGCGGGTCTGTTTAAACTCGCGGTCAGCAAACTCGGTTTCGAAAAAGCGGCGCGCCGTGCCGGTGAGTTTGACGATATCGCTCGCGAACACCGTCTCGCTGCCGTCTTCCATCAAGTCCCGCAACGTGTGGATAGTGGCACCGTCTATGTGCAGCATGAGCCGCGTGACATAACGAAAGATCACGCTTTGCTTCTGGGTCATCCCGGCATCGAGCAATGAGCCCAAGACAAAATCATACAGTTCCAGGATCGAATTGGTGAGGCGCTCGCGCTCAAGAGCTTCGTAGCTTTCCATCCGCTCGCGCCCGACATCAAACAGATTGAGCGAGACCGGATACTCGACATCGGTCGGATCGATCAGAACCAGGCGGTCCGAGAGGCGTCCGCCCGGCGCAAAGTCAGCCAGCTTTCTGATCGTCTTGATGAGATCGCCCTGGCTGTCGATGACCACAACCGAGCGCTTGCCCGCTGCGACCGCAGGTAGGTCCTCTGCGATCAAATATTGCAAGGTCTGCGATTTACCGTGGCCTGTCCCAGCAATAATGTGCGTGTGCTCGAAACGTGTCTTTGTCGGGATCTGGAATGGGACGCTTTCAGACAGCAAATCCATGAAGGGCGTCGCGCCGAGATACGCCTCGGTGAGCGCGTTCGGATCTTTAAGCTGCGACTTCGTCGGAACGATCGGGGTCTTCGAGAACCCGCGCGGGTCGCCGGGATGACCGCCAGACGCGATAATGAGATTGTGCTCGAGTTGGCCCCGCAAACGAATGAAGAGGCAAGCTTCTGACAATTCCGTATCATTGGCGCAGGCAAGAACGTGCTCCACAGCCGCTGGAAGCGCGCTGACGCGGTTTAAAAGCGAGGTCTGCACCGCGACATCGAAATCGCCCGTTTCGCTCGTCTGCGTCCAATTTTGAGCCATTGGTTGCAGCATGGCGATCAGAGCATCGGCGACCAAATCGAACGTGGCATCGAAATCCCGAACCCAAGCATATTGCTGATTGAGTGTTTCGCGGATCTCCCACCAATCTGATGTCTCGCGTTTAACGGACCAATCGACGTCCGGCAGCTGCCAGAGACCTTCATACTCGACGAGGCGATGCACGAGCTTCGAGATCCATCTGAATGGCTTGGAGGTTGTGTCGATCCCCAATCCTTCACCGACACACTGGGCCAAGGCCGAGACCGTGCTTTGAAAATCTTCTGGCTCGAGGATTTTAGCTGCCTCGAACTTTGCAATCACCTTTTCGAACAGCTCCGCAGTCTCGACCTCATCACGCGTCTTGAACAGACTGTGCGTGAATTTGTGCAGGCGTGGACCGAAATGGATCGGCATCTAGAACACTTTCAGAATGAGTTCTCTGGCTTCTTCGCGCGAGTATACCGGAATATCTTCAGTCTGTGTCCCACCCCAGTGCTTGGCGCTTTCCATGACCTGGCGAAAAACACTTGAGACTCTCATGACCTTATCCTCGACAATCGTGAGATCGATAATGCTGACGCATTTGAAGTTTCGACCATGCAAGAGATCGCGAACAAAGATCTCTTCTCGCTTTTCATTGTAATACCAATAGCCAAAGCCGCCGCCTGCTCCGATCCCGAGCAAGAGGGCAAGATTCAGCGGAAACATGAAGTCAAATACAAAGGCAGCTACGAATGCAATCAGCACGCCATAGGTGATCGTTTTTCGAAGCAGAGAAGACTCGTTCTCTCCCATCAACAATGCCTCATCAAATTTGTATCTCTTGATCAATGCGGTTTCGTCATCATCGATTTCAATCTTGGCCCAGAGTTTAAAGTTTACGCGGCCAACTTTGCCTGCAGTCTGCTCACGCTTCAAAAGCAGTTTCATATCCCGTCACCCCATTATTACGATCAGTTAATGAACTTAAGCGCAGGACTCTTCTTCTGACAAGTACAGGTTGAACCAGATGTCTGGTTCATTGGGCGGTCGGGGTGGGTTCATATGGATAATACATATGAAGTCACGCAAAGTCGTTTCTGACTTTAGAATCGGTATGTGCAGCTATGAGCTGGTATGGATGGGGATCGGGAAATCAAAGAGATGGGGATACAGGTTCCCAAGTCGTATCCCCATGTTGTTTCCGTCTGAAACGCGAGCATTAGGAGACATAAGCTCAGAGGTAGGAAACGCCCTAAACAGGTCGTTCGCCAACTCTTTTTCCATTCCAAATACTCCATAAGATATGTGTCTCAAATGAGATGAACATCGAAGCGTCAGTCAGGCTAGGATGCTGTGGCGCGTAGCATCCAGGCGGTCTTCTCGTGCAGCGTAATACGCGGTGTGACGACGTCGGCCGTGGCGTCATCGCCAATATCCTCTGCAATGCGAAGAACCTCGCGTGCAGACTTTGCAACTTGCTCATGACCCTTGGCGAGCGTTTCGACCATTTGTTTCCAGTCCGGGCGGCCTATTTCTTCCTTGATCGTGGAGAGCTTTGCCATCTCGCCGTAGGAGACTGGCGCGTATTTACCGAGCGCGCGAATGCGTTCGGCGAGCTCATCCACCGCCGTCCACATCTCCGTGTACTGCTCCATGAATAGAACGTGCAGCTGCTGGAAATGCGGGCCTTCGACATTCCAGTGATAGCCATGGGTCTTGAGGTAAAGCGTATAAGTATCCGCCAGAAGTTTAGCGACTGCGTCGGCCGAGCGTGCGCGGTCGACTTCTGAGATCCCGATATTGATATCCATAAAATTTCCTTTCTAAGTCTGGGCCTAATCTTCGAACTGCGCTTGTTCAGCTCCGTGGTAGATCTGAAGATTAAGTAGCGCGGCTTTTGCGAGCGGCAGAAGCCAATAGCCAAGGCCGACGGTTGCGCCCATCACTTTTGCCGCTAGGGGAATCTCGGCCGCCGGCAGGATGAAGTAAAACGGCGCCAGAACGATCATGATAAAGAATCCGACAAAGAAAGCTGGGCCATCGGCAGTATCAGCCACAGTGAAATCCTGACCACAATGATCGCAATTGGGTTTGAGTTTTAGAAACCCCTCAAAGAGCCTACCCTCGCTGCAGACGCCGCAACGTCCATTTAGCGCGGCCTTTAAGGGAACAGAAATTGACATAACTGGCCTCCGAGCAGGCTTGCACCGGGTCCTTTAAGACCCGGCGAAGCCGTTGCACTTTTATTTGACTTCAGTGAATCGCAAATACGGACGCAGCTCGTCCCAGCCTTGCGGGAATTTCACGCTGGCCTGTTCATTGGTTACCGATGGCGGGATGATTACCTTGTTGCCTGGCAGCCAGTCAGCCGGCGTTGCGATCCCGTGCTTGTCGCCAGTTTGTAGTGCGTCGATGGCGCGAAGGATTTCATCGAAGTTCCGGCCGACACTCATGGGATAGGTCATGGTCAGGCGGATTATCTTGTTCGGGTCGATGATGAAGACCGAGCGAACCGCTGCGGTTTCGCTCTCACCGGGATGGATCATGTCATAGAGCTGGGCCACCTTGTGATCAGCGTCGGCTACGATCGGGAAAGCGAGATCAGTGTTTTGGGTGTCGTTCACATCATCGATCCACTTGATGTGCTCTTCGACCGTATCGGTTGAGAGACCAAGCGGCTTCGTGTTACGAGTGACAAATTCCTGAGAAAGCTGCGCTGTGCGGCCCATTTCTGTTGTGCAAACAGGGGTAAAGTCGGCTGGGTGGCTAAAGAAGAAGACCCAGCTGTCGCCGATCCAGTCGTGAAAATTAATTTCACCCTTGGTGGTCGGGATTGTGAAGTTTGGGGCGGTATCGCCGATTCTGAGAGACATGTCGTGTTCCTTTCTGGGAGGTTTGAGTAAGTTGATTAAGTTTCAAGGCGCTCGTCTAAATCGATGCATGATGGGCGAGAACCAGTTGGCGCGAGCTCGCATTTTTCACCGCCCCTACAATACCAGCTTAATGAGGCCGCCGACGGTGAGGATGATCGCGACACCTAGCGCCCAGAGACCTACGAACCAGGCGATCTCTTTCGGGCCGGTTTTATTGATGAGGGGGCGGTTTTCTTCTCGCATCAGTGGTACCCCGCATCCGGATCAACTTTTCCGCGGAAAATCCAATAGGTGAATGCGGTGTAGCCTATGATGATGGGAAGCAGGATCAGCGCGCCGATAAGCATGAAGAGCAGGCTGGAATCCGGCGCGGCCGCTTCCTGAATAGTGATGGCGCGCGGCACGATATAAGGCGAGATCCCGATGCCGAGGCCCGCAAAGCAGAGTGCGAACAGACCGATCGAGGTCGGGAACGCGACCTGATCCTTCTTCTTGAGAAGACCCCAGCCAAGGATGGCGGCTAGGATGGCTGTAAGCGTCGGCACGGGTAGAACGAATAGGAGTCTTGGAAAGGTGAACCAGCGCTCTGCGATCTCTGGCGAAAGGAACGGCGTCCAAAGGCTGACAATTCCGACAAAGCCGAGCGTGGCAAGGGCAGATAGTTTCGCGTAGCGATAGGCGGTCTCGCGGAGTTCCCCTTCGGTTTTCATGATCAGCCATGTCGTGCCGAGAAGGGCATAGCCTGCGACCAGCGCGATGCCGCAAGTGATGGTAAATGGGGTAAGCCAGTCCCACCAGCCGCCGCCATAGGCGCGGCTATCGACTTCAATGCCCTGGACGAATGCCCCTAGCACAATGCCTTGGCAGAACGTGGCGACAAGCGATCCGTAGAAAAAGGACCGATCCCAGATTTTCTCATGGGCCTTGTCGCGCCAGCGATACTCGAACGCGACGCCTCTGAACGCCAAGGCGAGGATCATGATGATGAAAGGCGCATAAAGCGCGGGCATCACCACCGCATAGGCGAGTGGAAAGGCCGCCATCAGACCGCCGCCACCAAGGACCAGCCACGTCTCATTGCCGTCCCAAACGGGGGCGACCGAGTTCATGGCGACATCACGGTCGCTATCATTGGTCAAGAACGGGAAGACAATCCCAATCCCGAGGTCGAAGCCATCGAGCACAACATAGATGAAGATGGCGAGAGCGAGGAGGCCGGCCCAGATCGTTGGTAAGTCAAACATGTGCTTGCCTCCTATTCAGCAGTGAGGACGTCAGGGCGCTGAGCAGCGAACTGCGTCGCCCCGGCCGTGCGTGTTGGGGTATCTGGTAGAGGTGGAAGCTCGCCTGGCGCCTTATTCATCATCTTCAGAATGTAGAGCGTACCTGCGCCGAACAGGGCGAAATAGACGACGATAAAGGCGATCAGTGAGGCTGCGACCGCTGGTGCTTCCACCGGTGCAATCGAGTCCGAGGTCATCAAATGTCCGTAGACGGTGTAAGGTTGGCGGCCGACTTCCGTCGTAATCCAGCCTGCGAGCACAGCCACAAAGCCGGATGGTCCCATCAACATGGCCGCGCGATGGAAGAGCGGCGCATTATAGAGCTTGCCGCGCCAACGTAGGAACAGGCTGACAAATCCGAGCAGCACCATCAGCATGCCGATCCCAACCATGATACGGAAGCTCCAGAAAACGATGGGCACGGGAGGCTGCAGCTCATCCGGAACCGTGTCGAGCCCGTTCATAGGAGCGTTCAGATCGTGTTTGATGATCAGCGACGAGAGCTTCGGAATGCCAACCGCATAGTCGAGTTCCTGGTTCTCCTCATCGGGAATGCCGAAGAGATAAAGTGGTGCGCCTTCTGGATGGCTCTCATAATGACCTTCCATGGCCATGACTTTAACAGGCTGATGCTCATAGGTGTTGATGCCGTGAAAATCACCGGCAACGACTTGCAGTGGCGCGACAATTGCGGCCATCCACATCGCCATCGAAAACATCTTGCGTGCCTCAGGGTTCTGGCGATTGCGTAGGAGATGCAGCGCGCCGACCGCGCCGACCACGAATGCGGTCGTTAGATACGCGGCGAGAACCATGTGAACCAGGCGATATGGGAAGGACGGATTGAAGATGATCTCGATCCAATTCTCGGGGATGAACTGACCCACCTCATTGATCCCGAAGCCAGCAGGCGTTTGCATCCAGCTGTTCACCGACAGGATCCAGGTCGCTGAGAGGAGCGTGCCGAAAGCAACCATGATTGTGGAAACGAAATGGAGCGTGTTTGATACTCGTCCCAAGCCGAACAGCATGACGCCGAGGAATCCAGCTTCGAGGAAGAAAGCGGTCAGCACTTCATAGGCCATGAGCGGCCCGATCACGGGACCCGCCTTGTCTGAGAAGACGCTCCAATTCGTTCCGAACTGGTAAGACATGACGATGCCGGAGACGACGCCCATGCCGAATGCGACCGCAAAAATCTTCCGCCAATACTTGAACAGACGCAGATAGACCGGATTTTCGGTCTTTAGCCATAGCCCTTCCAGCACCATGAGGTAGGACGCCAAGCCAATCGAAAAGGCCGGGAAAATAATGTGAAAGCTGACCGTGAACGCGAATTGGATGCGCGCAAGGAGGACAGCATCGAGAGCTTCAATCATGAGGATTTACCTATCTCAATTTGACGAGCGAAAGTGCCGTTTGATTTACCGACTCCCTCCGTTGGCGGGTTCCAGCCCTGCATGGCGCAGGGACGGACAGGGATCAGTACCAGGTTCAGTGGTCACGGGGTCGCGGCTGAAGGCCGTGCTCACGCACTCATCGTCGAGTTCGAGCATCGCCTCATACTGAGTAAGAAAGACCTTGCCGGTCAGCTCATCGAGGAAGTGAGCGCGTTGAAGGCGGTCCATGACCGGGCCTTTTACCTCCGAGAGATGTAGGGTGATGCCTGCATCCTTGAGGCGGTGATTGATCGCTTCGAGGCTCTCCAGCGCGCTGGCATCGATATGGTTCACCGCCGGACACATCAGGATCAAATGCTTCATATCCGGCCGGTTCGAGAGCATGCAGTAGACTGTATCTTCCAGGAAACGAGCGTTCGCGAAGTAGAGGCTCTCATCGATGCGGACGGTCAGCACCGTATCTGAAATAACCACTGCATGGCGGTTCACATTGCGGAAATGGTGCGTGCCAGGCAGCTGACCTACGAGTGCGAAGTGCGGACGGCTTGTATTGTAGAGATGCAGGAAGAGAGACAGGACCACGCCCGTTGTAACACCGAGTTCGACGCCGAAGAACAGCGTCACGAAGATCGTCGCGGCCATGGCGGCAAAGTCCGATTTGGAATATTTCCAGACCTTGATGACTTCTGGAATATCGACCAGAGACAGCACGGCGACGATGATCGTCGCTGCAAGCACCGCTTGCGGCAGGTAAAAGAGGAACGGCGTCAGGAAGACCGTTGCCAGCGCGATCCCGACGGCCGTGAAAGCGCCAGCAGCGGGTGTTTCCGCGCCAGCATCGAAGTTCACTGCAGAGCGCGCAAGGCCACCGGTTACTGGATAGCCTGAGGAGACGCCTGCAGAAAAACTTGCCGCGCCGAGCCCGATCAGCTCCTGGTTTGGATCGATCCGGGTTCGGTTCTTGGCTGCGAGCGTCTGACCGACAGAAACCGATTCAACAAAACCGATCAGGCTGATCAGCGCAGCAGAGCCGAGAAGCTGCATCCAGATGTCGGCGTTGAACTCTGGGACACCGATCTCGGGAAGGCTGGTGGGAACATCGCCGAGGATCTTAACGCCTTGTTTGTCGAGCCCCATGCCCGAAACGACCAGAATTCCGAAGACAACCGCGAAGACTGGACCAGTCCTCGCAATGATCGTCGCGGCTTTGTCACCCAGCCCGATTGCCTTGAGCAGCGGTTTGAACTGTTTGCGCACCCAGAACAGGAAAATGAGCGACGCTCCGCCAATATAAAGCGTGGGGAGGTTGGTTTCGGGTAGCTTTTCGAACAGGGAGACCAAGATCTCGAAAAGATTATGCCCGCCCGCATCCACGCCGAGAATGTGTTTCATTTGTGAGGCGGCGATGATGATGCCCGATGCCGTGATAAAGGCCGAGACGACCGGGTGACTGAGGAAGTTCGCCAGGAACCCCATGCGGAAGAGGCCCATGGCAAGCAGGATCAGGCCGGACAGGAGCGCAAGGATCAACGCCGCCTGAATGTACTCCGCGCTGCCCTGGGCTGCGATTTTTCCCGCCGCTGCAGCCGTCATCAAGGACAGGATCGCAACCGGGCCGACCGCCAATTGCCGTGATGAACCAAAGATCGCGTAAACAAGTAGCGGGAGGATTGAGGCATAGAGCCCGATCTCTGGCGGCAGTCCGGCGAGCAGCGCATAGGCGAGTGATTGCGGGATCAGCATGATCGTCACAATCACCGCTGCGACCATGTCATTGGCGAAGGTCTCACCTCGATATTTCGGTGCCCAGTCTAGAATGGGAAAGTATCTAGCGAGTTGCATGGGTCGGCAGCCTGATAAAAAGTGTAAGGAACGAAGAAGGCCTGCTTTGGCTAGCTGGGAGGAATGCGAGCGCCAGCGGGCCTTCTCCAGATTAAGTCTACGCCGCTTTTGACGGCGCATCCTTAAAGTCTACGGCTTGTTGAGCCTCATGCGAGGCGGGCCGGTGTGGGAGGAGCTTGGGTTTGGCAAGGGTTTCGGTGCCGCGCAGCATCATGTCGAAATATATATTGGGCAGCATTTTTTCCTTGAGGAACCACGCCGCGCGGGTTGGTTTCGTACCATTAAGCATCCATTGCGGCACGGTCGGCTCCAGCTTGCCGCCATAGGCGAACTCGGCCAGCACGATCTTTCCCCGCTCCACTGTCAACGGGCAGGACCCATAACCGCTATAGACGGCGTTCGGTGCGTTCCCGTCGAGGACGCAGAGGACGTTGTGGGCGGCGACCGGCGCCTGCTTGCGCACGGCGGCGGCGGTTTTTGCATTTGGCGTTGAGCCTGCATCACCAAGACTGAACACGTTGCCGTATTGGGTGTGTTGAAGCGTCTCTCCGCTGACATCGACCCAGCCAGATTCATTGGCGAGCGGGCTGCTTGCAACAAAATCAAGCGAGGTTTGCGGTGGGCAGACATGCATCATGTCAAACTCGCGGGCCTCTCGTTTAACGGCCCCCTCAGCGTCTGTGACGTCGAAGTACGCGGTTTTATTCGCGCCATCGACCGCGACGAGCGTTTCATTGAAGCAGAGATCGATGCCGTATTTATCGACATATTTCATCAGCGCTGGGACGTATTCCTTCACGCCGAAGATCACCCCGCCTGCATTATGAAACTCGACCTCGACATCCTTCAGAACCCCGCGTCGCTTCCAAGCATCACAGGCGAGATACATCGCCTTTTGCGGCGCGCCTGCACATTTGATCGGCATTGGTGGCTGGGTGAAAATCGCACGCCCGCCTTTCATCGACTGGACCAGTTCCCAGGTATAGGGCGCCATGTCGAAGAGATAGTTCGAGGTTACGCCATTCTTGCCGAGCGTTTCCTTCAAGCCTTCAATGGCGTCCCAGTTGAGCTTGAGGCCGGGCGCGACGATCAAGACTTTATAGCCGATACGCTCGCCATCCTCGAGAATGATCTGATTACGCTCCGGATCGAACTTGGAACAAGCGGCGCGGACCCATTGAACGCCCTTCGGCATCAAAGTCGCCATCTGACGCTCGGTCTGCTCGCGCTTGAAGACGCCGCCGCCCACGAGCGTCCAGCCAGGCTGATAGTAATGCTCCGTCCGCGGTTCGACGATGGCAATGTCAACGTCGCCCCGCCGCTTCAGGATCGAGGCAGCGGTTGAAATCCCCGCGGCGCCGCCACCAATGATAACGACGTCATGAGACTTTACTGGACCGATGCCGCCTTCGGTCGCTTTGTCTCGGGCATCAAGGCGCGCGCGCAATCCTGACAAATCATAGCCTGCGCTCGATGCCGTTTTGAGGATGGCGTCGGTTGAGAGGTGCCCCGCCTGCGAGAGAGCCCAGAGCGTCGCCGATCGGGTGCCGGTTCGGCAATAAGCAAGCGCTGGCGCGGGCAACTCATGCATGGCCTTGTCGAAGGCCTCGACATCGGCGTCGGTGACCTTGCCGGCGACGACAGGCACATAGCGCACGTCCAAGCCATGCCGGCGCGCCGCCTCTTCAATCACCGCGTGATCGGTTTGGTCACCGGCCTCGCCATCTGGCCGGTTGATGATCAGAGACCTGAACCCCTGGCTCGCAGCGATGCCGACATCCTGGGCTGTGATCTGCGGCGAGACCGACAGGTCCGGTGCTATCGTTTTGATATCCATGGGGTCTTCCTCCCAACGTTATTTGGATTGAGACTACAAGGCGTTGATCGGCACTTTCATGTACCGAACGCCATTGTCTTCTGGTGGCGGCATGTCACCGGCGCGCATGTTGACCTGCACGGATGGCAGGATCAGCTTCGGCATAGCGAGTGTCGCATCACGCTCGGTACGCATTTTGATAAATTCATCGCGCGTGATGCCATTTTTTATGTGGATGTTGGAGCGCTTTTGGTCACCGATCGTGGTTTCCCAGACAAATTCATCGCGCCCAGGGGCTTTATAATCGTGGCAAAGAAACATGCGTGTGTCGTCAGGGAAGTCGAACAGCATCTGGATCGAGTCGTAGAGCGTTCCGGCGTCACCGCCCGGAAAATCGCAGCGCGCTGTACCGAAATCCGGCATAAAAATCGTGTCGCCAACGAACATGGCATCACCGATCAAGTGGGTCATACAAGCCGGCGTATGCCCGGGCGTCGGGAGCGCGCGCGCTTCTATATTTCCAATTCGATAGGATTCGCCTGGCTTGAAGAGATGGTCGAACTGGCTCCCGTCGGTATGGAAGCTTTGGCCCTCATTGAAGATATCGCCGAAGACGCGCTGAACGATTGGGATCTTATCGCCAATCGCTGTCTTGCCGCCCAATTGTTCGCGGATATACGGCGCAGCAGTCAGGTGGTCTGCGTGCACGTGTGTGTCGATGATCCATTCACAGCTCAGATCATTCTGGTGAACGAATGCGACGAGCTGGTCTGCTGAGGTGGTTTTTGTTCGACCCGAAGCCTGATCATAATCGAGCAGCGAATCGATTATTGCACAGCGTTTCGTCTCTGGATCGGTGACGACATAGCTGATCGTAAAGGTGGCTTCATCGAAGAAACCGGTGACCTCAGGGTGTTGCATCTTTGGCTCCATGGCTTTGATTAAGGTCCCGTGCGGGCGAATACGCCGTAGCCGCCGGGACGATTGGGTTTCAGTTTTGGCGCGGCGATCACGCCAGCGGAACTTGGCGCTGTCTTGCCGAGCATGACGGCGCAGATCGCATCGACCATGTCTCGCACCCGCGGCTTGTCGCTCAGCGTATAGAACACGAGCTTGGATTCCTTGCGGGTTTGGACGAGCCCGGTGTCGCGCAGTTTGGAGAGCTCTCGCGACAGGCGCGGCTGCTTGATGCCGAGCGTGGATTCGATGTCGCCGACCGACATTTCAGTGTCTCGCAGCTGACAGCAGATGATCAGTCGCTCGGGATGCGCAAGCGCCTTCAAGAGCTCCGTGGCCTCACTGGCCAATGGCGCAACGTCTTTAGAGAGCGGCGTCATTGGCTCACCTCCGCGTGCGTGAGATACCAGGCACCGCCATTCATACCTGATCGTTTGTCGGCTTCGGCCTGATCCAGCGGCGGCGGAAGGACAGCCTCATCGCCAGGCTTCCAGCCTTCTGGCGTCGCAAGGTGACAAGCGTCAGAGGTTTGCAGGGCCTGAAGGACACGAAGAAGTTCTTCGACTGAGCGCCCGACATTCATCGGATAATGGATAAGCGCGCGGACATACCCCTCCGGATCTATAAAGAAGACCGAACGGACCGCGGCAGTCGTGGCTGATCCCTCATGGATCATGCCGTAAACGCGGCTCACCGCCATAGAGATGTCTTCTATGATTGGAAAGGTGATCTTGATGTCGAACCGGGCTTCGATGTCTTTCACCCACGCGATGTGGGCGTAGAGGCTGTCGACGGAGAGGCCGAGCAGGTCACAGTTCAATGCATCAAATTGCGGCCGCGCCTTTTGCAACGCGACGAACTCCGACGTGCAGACCGGAGTGAAGTCGGCTGGATGAGAAAAGAAGAGAAGCCAACGTCCGCGATAGTCAGACAGCTTGACCTCGCCCTGAGTGGTTCGGGCGATAAAGTCCGGCGCGATTTCATCAATGCGAGCCGTAAGTGGCTGTGGCGAAGGTGTTGTATCGTTTTCGGTCATGGTAAAAATCTCTTGCTTGCCTATTAATAAAATACGGTTTACAGATATGTCAATACAATATCGTAAATCTATTAAGGGAAACACATCCCATGGAAAATTTTACCCCCATAAGCGCATCGATTGGTGGAGCCCTTATCGGGCTATCCGCGGTTCTGTTAATGGCGCTCAATGGCCGAATCGCGGGGATTAGCGGCGTGTTTTCGGGATCGGTCTTTGCCGAGCGTGGCGACAAGTTTTGGCGCGCCGCGTTCGTGCTTGGTCTGATCGCGGCCCCTGCGCTGTGGGCTCTATCAAAGGGCGATCCGCCGCCATTTGAGATTACAGAAAACTGGGCCTTGATCATAGCGGGTGGTTTGCTTGTCGGTTTCGGAACTCGCCTTGGGTCCGGCTGCACCAGCGGTCATGGTGTTTGCGGTTTGTCGCGTTTGTCGCCCCGGTCGATGGCCTCGGTTGTTCTGTTCATGGGCGCAGGCATGGCCACAGTTGCCATCGCAAAATCAGTGCTCGGAGGATAAGACGTGGGACGAAACATTGCCGCGCTGCTGGCTGGTTTGATCTTCGGCCTGGGTCTTACAATCAGCGAAATGGTCAACCCTGCGAAGGTGCTCGCTTTCCTGGATGTATTTGGAAACTGGGATCCATCGCTCGCTTTCGTAATGGGCGGGGCTCTCATTGTAACGGCTATCGGATACCGGCTCGCCTGGACGAGAGCAAAACCCGTTTTCGCCGAGCGTTTTCAGGTGCCGGGTAATCGCCAGATTGATGCACGGCTTGCCTTTGGCGCCGTCCTGTTCGGAATCGGCTGGGGCCTTGTCGGGTTGTGTCCTGGGCCAGCAATTTCAGCGCTGAGCATTGGCGGTACGCCTGTCCTTGTGTTTCTGGGGGCAATGGGCGCGGGGATGGCTGCTTTTGAGGTTTTTGATCGAATGACGCCGCGACGCACAGCCGCGTGAACGAAACTAATCATAGAAAAGGAAGAAAAAATGTCTGCCAATGTTGGAACTATAGACCGGGTGCTGCGCGCGCTCATCGGAATTGTGGCACTTGCGCTGGTTTTTGTCGGCCCGGTCACCGCAGGATGCGGCTGGGGCTTAGAGCGCATCGCACTGGTCGCGGTTGGTGCGATTATGCTCGGCACGAGTATGATCAAGTTCTGCCCACTTTACCGAGTGTTTGGGCTGCGCACCTGCAAACAGGGTTAGACGATGATGAAAAACACAGACCAGATCGCATATTGGAATGGACAGGCCGGCGAAAAATGGGTGCGAAATGCAAACCGTCTCGACGCGTTGCTTGAGCCCTTCGCCGACGAGGTTCTCGAAACCGTATCTTTGATAGAAGGCGAGCATGTTCTCGATGTTGGATGCGGCGCAGGCGCGCTCACACTAAAAGCCGCGTTTCAGGTTGGCGCTCAACGCGGTGCGATCGGAATTGATGTTTCGAAGCCATTACTCTCACTTGCTCGCCGCCGCGCATCCGAGCGCGGCGCGGCGACGACTTTTGAAGAAGCCGATGCTGGCGCGTATCGGTCTGAGCGCCCCGTGGATGCGATGATTTCACGGTTCGGGGTTATGTTCTTCGATGACCCTATCGCCGCCTTCGCCAATCTAAGAGAAAATCTCAGACCGGACGGCCGGATGACGTTCGCGTGCTGGCAATCCCTTAGCGAAAATGACTGGGCGCGCGCGCCGCTCGAGGCGGCGCTGCCTTTGTTATCAGAGCCGCCAGCAGCGCCGCCACCAGGATCACCCGGGCCCTTCGCGTTTGCGGACAAGGACCGCGTCACAACCCTTCTCAAAGAGGCGGGCTGGAAGGGCGTCACCATCCATCCGTGGCTTGGACGCGTCACCCTTCCTGGGGGCAGCGTCGCAGAAGCGGCGAGCTTCATGGTAGAACTAGGGCCGGTGGCGAGACTGGTCTCAGACGCCGGCGCCGACCTCTCAAGGGTCGAAGAGGTGCTTGCCGATCGGCTTGCAGCGCACACAGAGCAAAATGGACGCATCAACATGCCCGCAGCAGTGTGGATTGTCTCTGCGACCGCTCCATAGTGGTTGGACGATGCGCTTTCTAAGGGTCAAGAGCTGCCCCTGTTATGCTGTCACCAATCTGTGATGCAATTTGATTTCCGCGCAACTTAATACTGCTGCACATCAGATGCGCTACAGGGAGGAATTCGTTTGCTTGAAATGATCAAAGAGGCGATTGCCGCGAACCAGGAAGAAGCGGCAGCTTATGCCCCTGCCGTTCGCGCGTGGATGGCGGTCATGGCGCTTAGCTTCATGAGCAGTGTGATTTTCATTTTCTGGAAATCAGGTGCGCGTTGGGTGCTAACCGCTCTTGTAATCAACATGCTCGGGTTGATCGTGATCAAAGCACTCTTCCCTGCTTTCACGCGGACCGGGATCGGGACAGTTGTCCATCTGGTGTTTTGGAGCTTCGTGATTTTCATGATCTGGCGTCCGCGGGCACGCGCGCGCCGAACCTCAGACTTTATGGGCTCTTGGGGGAAAGTCTATTTCGCATGGCTCGTCGGCGTCACTTCCATAATGTTCGTATCCCTAATTCTGGATGCGAGAACCGCCATTCTATGGATTTTTTAGCCGAACTGCGCCGGTAGGTTTGGATTCAAAACCGAACATGAGTAAGTTGCTCAGATCGCCCGCGTTAACACCGCTGCGACCATGAGATTAGCGGTGATCATTGTCATATCCCGCGGCGCACGCACGGCGATAGAATTCTCTCGCTTCGGCAAACTCATTCGCGAGAAATGCTGATTCTTCCAAGAACGCGCCCTATTCCTCAAGGTCGACATCGACCAGCGTCAGAATGCCAAGATCATTGATTATAGGAAGGCCTGCCTCCGACCAACTTTGAAACCCCGTGTGCGCGGAGACATTGCGGTAACCTTGCGCGTCTAGCGATTTTTTCACCAACGCGGCACGAGCAACTGAACGACGGGCGCCGCGAGATCCCAGCTCGACCCAATGAATTCCTCAAGGATTGAGTAGCGTCGCCGACCCACCATTCTGACCGTTCGTTTTGCAACATAACCAACGCAATACGCTGCAACGCCGAGCGTGAGCGCGACAAAAATGAACCAGACTTGCGGTGCGGTGGACTATAACCAATCCGGCCATGCTTCTGTATTGAATGGCATTTCGGAGAACGACGTCATGGTTCGGCTTTACATGAAGGCATCCTGCACGCAACCTCATTCGCTTGAACGCTCAAAACGATGTTTTATACGCGTGTGGAAGCCTTCTGTTTAGCGAGCAAAACCAAACGTTAGCAAATTTGCAGACGCAGACGAGCACAACCCTGTGTAGGTTGTGATCTTCAACTTGTTTGTTGACCTCGAAAGCGGATATCGGATCTACTCATGATTGCTCAGACCGATCTTTTTCGGCGATCTCGTGCTGCTTTTTAATGAGCTCAATTTCCCTGACAAAAATCCGATTGCAAATAGAGTTCAGTTCGTTGCTCAAAACGCGCTCATCGGGCGTAAAGAAGTGTTTTCCCGTATGCACGATCTTCGAACGCAATTGATAGATTTTCCCGATTTTTATGAGAAGCTCCTCCCTTTCCTTTGGGGATTCTGCAATCAGGAACGCGGCTCGGTTTTTCAACAACGCACCTAAGCCCATTTCATCAGAGTCGGTTTTGTCCCCCAAAAGAATTTCAAGCACGATTACCGTCTGAACAAAGCTCAGCATTTCATCCTGCTTGGCGTGTCCATCAAAGAACCACTGAGCCGCCAACATAAGACGTTCATAAACGTGGCGTTCTCGAAAAACATATTGGATCTGTGAAAGGCGATGTCCCACCAAAGCTGTTTTAAATTTGTCGTGATCAAACTCAGATTTCAGACCGATCAAAGTCAATTCCCTCAGCGTGCGTTTGAGTTGCTCGTTGGGTGAAAACCTACCGTCGAGAACCCACGTATCGCCATCTAGCCGGTGCACGAAGCAGGGTGCATCGGATTGGCCCATTCTTGGCAACTTGAACTCAGTTTTGAGCAAGCCGAGCGCGAGACAAAACCCGAAGAAAGATTTTACCAAGTTCGAAAATTGTACCGCTGGTTGAGTAGTTCCGTATCGATTTATGTAACCCTCAACTTCAACTGTCAGGTAACAAGCATCT
Source organism: Henriciella sp. (assembly GCA_041984335.1). GTDB lineage: Bacteria > Pseudomonadota > Alphaproteobacteria > Caulobacterales > Hyphomonadaceae > Henriciella. Next base: position 24,988 of record JBHIYI010000008.1, read on the forward strand.
TCGTTCCAGGATTGATCTTCTGGCGCTGAATCGAGCAGCATCGAGAACGCGTTTGCTACACCATTAATCCGCTTCTGCTTTGCTTCATCGTCCGAATTTCTTGGAAATAACGTTTGAAAGGAATCGTTGGCTGGCCGAATTGCTACTTCGTTTGAGATTTTCAGTCCTTTATCGAGCAACAAAAAAGCTTGGGAGACATCTTCGGGTAACTCCATCGATATCGTATAGGTTTTTGGAAGTTGTAAAAAGCCTTCCAGCAACCAATCTGACACGACCACTGGGTCTTCGTATCCATGATAGTCCGTAAGCGGTTTCTCATCATCACCGGACCGATACTTAAATCGTTCCTCTAGATCGATAGAGATTCGATCAGCACAGTACGTCACCATCGGAAAATGGCCGATCAAAACCTCTAAGGACTTTCTGAGTTTACCAGTTTGCGGAAGCGCTTGATCTGGAAGGATGAAAGGCAAAACGCTGGAAACTTCGGTCAAATACCGATCATTTTTCACTTTCGCCAATCGGATGGCGTCGGGAAGAAGCTCCTTCAAACGCTCTTTGCATTTGCTGTTTAGATCTATGGCCAATGGGTCGCTCCTTACAGACGCCGAAATCATAAAACTGCTTCTTAAGTTCGTGAAGGCATATGTCTGTTGGATAACCCATATCGGATTCCTGACCTCTCCTTATGCGCCGAGGTCAGATGTCAATTCGATCCCAATACCGGACTTAAACGGGCGCGTGATTTTGGGACCGAGCGAGTTTAGCCTTCTGGAGTAGCTGAGGCGCTCAATGTGCGCGGAAGCATTTGTATGACGGCACCTGAAGAATTCGCGTTGTTTGGTCCACCGCGCGCGAACGAAGTTTCCCTGCCTGAGAATATGCTTTCAGCGGCGTGAGTAAGCACAATGTCTTGTTTTTCATCGATCTTCGCTGCGTCCACGAGTGCTTTAAAAGTCATGAGTGCGTTTTGCCGATGTCTGCTCACCACGGCATTATGTTTGTGCGCAAGAAAATTCCTTGATGACAGAATAAGCATGAAGCTGATTGCCCCGAAGATGAATGCTTTACTCAATCCGAGCTGAATGGCTTCGTATGTATTGGTTGGAGTTAACCAATCCCATTTGTGCAAGAAAATGCTCAATATAGAATACGCGCCCAAAGCAAGCGCTACCCAAACTGTGTTCTGTGCCCAGCGCTTGGCCGCTGCATCGTGTTTGTCCGCTTCTGTTTTGAAGTGGATTGCCTGTTGCGAAACGCCTTGTTCCGCGGCGGTTCTCCGAATGGTCTCCATTGAGGCCTCAGCCTGCTCTGCCAAGCTGGCGACTTCTTCTTTTGCTAAATTCGCTTCATCCTTGGCTTGCTGAACGGCTGCTCGGGCTTCTTGTTCGAGACCTGAAAAATCTGTCGAGCGCACAGTCAGATAAGAGATAAGCGGAAATATTTTTGTGAAAACGGTTTGATGTTGCTCGCGTATCGAGTTGATAATTTCATCTCTCTGGGCGGTAGTTTGAGCGGGATCGGCAGGATCAAATTCATGAACTTTGTCCAGTACGTTATAGAACGCATCCGCACTGGACTGCAGCGTTTTCAATTGCGTATTCGGCAACTCCGATAGGTTCGCTAACGGTATCCTCTTGAAAACCCCAATCACTTTACTCGCCGGACTAATCGCTCTCTCAAACGAGAACGTTTGACCGAGCTCGGTATCCCGCGCCAATCCCTTTGTATCGTAACTCACTAACCGTTCGACCGAATTTTTGGTTTCGTCTAACTGGTTTATCTCTTCTGACATTACTACCCGCCCGAATCACTGATGTCGAATACTGAGCGATACCGCATTTTGATTAGTGACGATAGCCTGTGTTCCTTTTGTGTTCTTTCGGCTGATTGGCTGGATCGGCGCTGCGAAACATCAGAGTACTGTCAGCTTCCGTTTATGCGCCCAATCCTGACGCACCGAACCTTCCTAGGGTTGGGGTTATGCGTCGATTTTTAATGTCCGGTTTTAGGAACGAGCAGAAATAGAATGACCGGACCCGTGTGGGCCCGGCCATCCTTTCTCCATCGCTGGAGAGTCAGTTAGGTCGCCTCGCGGACTTCCAATCTTTCCTGAAGCCAATCTAGCACTTCACTTTCTACCCATCCCACTCTGTTCGGGCCGAGCTGAACCCGCTTTGGGAATTTGCCTGCCTTTTCCAGCCGAGCGATGTGTTGCGGTGAGTACAAGACCAGTTCTTTCAATTGGCGCTTTGAGATTATCCTCATCACGATATCTCCATTTCTGGAGGTATCGCGATACCTCGGGGTTAGACTTTCCCAGGGCGAAGGGATGCTAGCATCTCATCATGCCAACTCGCAACCTGAACATACGCCGACATAGAATCTCGATGATGAGGGTGGCCCAAAAGGTGGCCTGAAATATCAAACAACTAGTTTCTTATTATTTTTCAGATGTTTAATCAGCAGAAATGGTGCCCGGGGGCGGATTTGAACCACCGACACGCGGATTTTCAATCCGCTGCTCTACCCCTGAGCTACCCGGGCAGGCCAAACAGGGAAGCGGCTTATTAGCCGCCCTTCCCGCGCTTGTCCAATGGGGAAATTGTTTTTTTGCAGATGCCCTGTGCAGCGCCTCGGACTGGCCTGCGGCCGCCTAACTGTAGCGGGCTTCGACTTTCAGTTTCTCGGCATCGGCGCTGGCTTCCACGGCGCGCAGACTGGCCTCGAGGTCGGCCAGATATTCGTCAATGAAATCGGCATGTTTGGGCGACAACATCAGGTGCAGGCTTGGCGGCTCCTTGGTCACAGATGTGAACCAGCCGCGGCGATAGATCTCGCCATAGATCGCGAAGGCATGGTGGTCTGGATGGCGGAAGGCGATAAGGCCCAGCATAGGATTGCCCAGCACCTCGAAGCCGAGACGTTTCACGCCTGCTTCCACCCGCTCCCGCGTCGCGCAGACCTGGCCCTGCAGGCGTTTATAGCCGTCAACGCCGAGATGGTTCATCACCGCCCACGCGGCTGAGATTGCCCCGCCAGGCCGCGTACCGGCCAGCGTCGGCGTCTTCATCGGCGCGCCGGACCATTGGCTCATATCGAAAGGCATGTGCTGGAACAGGTCCTCGGACCGGAACAGGACCGTCGACGCGCCCTTGGCCGCATAGCCATATTTATGCAGGTCGGCGCTCATCGAGTGGACGGCCGGGATCTCAAAATCAAAGGCCGGAACCGGTACGCCATTCATCCGCGCGAACGGCGCGAAATATCCGCCAACACAGGCATCGACGTGGAGCCAGACGCCTTTCTGTGTCGCCACCTCACCCAGCGCCTCGATCGGATCGATAATGCCATGCGGAAAATTCGGGGCGGACCCGACCATCATGATCGTGTCGGCGTCGCACGCCTCCGCCATCGTTTCCGAGTCAGCCTCGAATGAGCCATCTGTCTTGAGCGGGATGCGGCGCACCTGGATATCCATCAGATGCGCAGCCTTGTCGAAGGCGAGATGAGCTGATTGCGGCAAGACAATGTTCGCCGTCTCTCGCGCCCGCCCATTGCCACGGGCATAGTCGCGCGCTGTCTTGATCGCCATGGTGATGGAGTCCGTGCCACCAGATGTCATCGCGCCGGTGCTACCGTCCGGGCCATGCAACAATCCAAGCCCCATGGAGATGACGTCCTTCTCCATTTGCGCGAGTGATGGAAAGGCGAGCGGCCCGAGACCATTCTCGGACATAAACGCGGCATAGGCTTCTTTCTGGATGGCCGCGATCTCTTCGCCGGCATTGAAGACGTAAACCGCGGTACGCCCGTCGCGCCATTTGGCATCTCCGGCGCCCCGCTCCGTCATCTCGCTCCGGATCTCATCCCACGCGCGGCCGTGTTCCGGCATCTTCATATCTTTGTCTCCCGCATTTGCCCGCTACAGTGCGCCAGCAAGCTCAGAAAATCGAGAGGGCGCAGCAAGATTTTGCCGCGCCCTCTTCATTTAGGAATGTCAGGTGATGCGATTAGCTTTCGCGAGACGCCTCCAGAACTTCAGACAAAGTCGGCGACTTTATTGAGGCAACCGCGATATCAATCGCGTTCTCGGTACATGCCTGGCGAATCTTGCGTTCCTCAATGGTGACGCGGGCGGTGGAGAGCGTGCAGACGCGCTGCGCCGCAGATTCGATTTTACTAAGGACGCGCTCGGCATCTGCGCGGTCGGACAAGTCATATCCAAGAATCGACACGTCCATTGTTTTCACGTGCGGATCCATCGCACCCGCAAAGGCTGGCGCAGTTGCGACAACGGACGTGGCAATCATGATGGAAGCAAGGGTCTTGGGAAGGGTCATTTTGTATCCTCCTGGTGAGGGTTTTTGTTGTTGTCCTCTCTTCCCGCCAGAACACTCATAGCACATCCATATCGAAAAACAATATGAATTTTTTGTTACTACATATGTAACACTATTCCGCATATTCGCTCTTTTACTCCCGCGCGGAGCCCGCTAACCACATGGTCATGGCCAAGTCTCATTTTGTTTGCCAGTCCTGCGGCGCGACCCATTCCAAATGGTCCGGGCGCTGTGATTCATGCGGTGAATGGAATACGCTGGTCGAAGAGGCCTCATCGGGACCACCCGGCGGACTGAAATCGCCCAAGTCGGGATCCAAGAGCACCAGCAAAGCCGCATTCTCGGCCCTCAATGGTGATGACGCGCCGCCCGAGCGGATCGTCCTCGGCGTTGAAGAACTGGACCGCGTCTTCGGTGGCGGGATCGTGCCCTCGAGCGCGACCCTGATCGGCGGCGATCCAGGGATCGGAAAATCGACGCTCCTGCTTCAAGTCGCCGCGCGATTGGCGCGCAATGGTCTGAGCTCTGTCTATGTCTCCGGCGAAGAGGCTACCGCGCAAATCCAGGACCGTGCGAGACGCCTGAAAGTGGCCGACAGCCCGGTCCAGCTCGCGACTGAGACAGACCTGCGCAAGGTCCTCGCCGCCCTGAAATCTGCTAAGCCGGATTTCGTGGTCATCGATTCGATCCAGACCATGTGGTCGGACAGCCTCGAAGCCGCGCCGGGAAGTGTCAGCCAGGTCCGGGCCTGCGGGCAGGAGCTGACCCGCTGGGCAAAGACCTCCGGCGCAGCGCTGATCCTGGTTGGGCATGTGACCAAGGAAGGCCAGATCGCCGGCCCGCGCGTGGTCGAGCATATGGTCGACACGGTGTTCTATTTCGAAGGCGAACGCGGCCACCAATTCCGCATTTTGCGGGCGGTCAAAAACCGGTTTGGTCCGACAGATGAGATCGGCATATTCGAAATGCATCAATATGGCCTGGCGCCCGCACCAGAGCCGTCAGCCCTGTTTCTCTCCACGGAAGCGGATGAGACAGGCGGCACGGCCGTCTTCGCCGCGATGGAAGGTTCGCGCCCGGTGCTTGCCGAAGTCCAGGCCCTCGTCGCACCGAGTGCTTACGGAACACCGCGCCGGTCGATTGTCGGCTGGGACAGCAATCGCCTCGCCATGCTGCTCGCCGTACTGGAGTCGCGATGCGGCGTTTCCCTTGGCGGACGGGATGTCTATCTTTCGGTTGCGGGAGGATACCGGATGTCGGAACCGGCGGGCGATCTCGCAGCGGCAGCGGCGCTGCTGACATCTGCCTCCTCGAATCCAGGCCCGAGCAAAGCGATTTATTTCGGTGAGATTGCCCTGTCCGGCGCGATCCGGCCGGTCTCGCGCATGGAGCAGCGCCTCAAGGAAGCCGCGCGGCTCGGATTTGAACGCGCCTTCGTACCGGATGGCAGTCCAAAAGCTGTGGAAGGCTTGACGATTACGCCAATCCAGCGCCTATCTGACTTAGTAGAGTTGATCGCACCGGAAGCTACCTCATGATGGAAGCCCTTACAGCCTTTGATGCCGTGGCGATCGTGATTGTGATTGTCTCGACATTGATGGCATTGGCGCGCGGATTCATGCGCGAGCTGGCCACGCTCGGGGCCTTCATCGCGGCGATTGCGGCCGCCTTCTTCGCCCGTCGCTATTTTGTCGACCAGCTGGACGCCTTGCTGCCCGCATCATCGCCGGACTGGATGCCAGACGCAATCATATTCGTAGTCGTCTTCCTTGTCGTCTATGTCGCGGTTGCCTGGTTCGGGGCTAACCTGTCCAAGACGATCCAGGGTGTGGATGGAATCGGTTTGCTCGATCGGGTCGCCGGAGGCCTGTTCGGATTCGCGCGCGGCGGCGTGGTGCTGGTATTCTTTGTCTACCTCCTCAACCTCGCCATGGACCGGGATCAGATTCCGGAATTTGTAACGCAGGCAAGGACTTATCCGATCATCTCAGCGGGCGCTGATTATCTCAACGACCGCGCACCGGAGCTTGCGGAGCGCACCGCACAGACATCAGACCTTGACGCGGAGACGTCGTCAGAATAATCCGCGCACGTACAGACCGCGAGGGTTAGTCGAATGTTGTTTGATCATGATGACGACAAACCCCGGGAAGAGTGCGGCGTTGTTGGCGTCTATGGCCACCCCCAAGCCTCCCTGCTTGTCGCTCTCGGATTACACGCGCTCCAGCATCGCGGCCAGGAAGCGTGCGGCATTACCAGCTTTGACGGCGAGAAGTTTCATGGCGAGCGCCATATGGGACTTGTCGGCGAAAATTTCGGCGGTGACGTCTCTGATCGCCTGCCCGGCAATAGTGGCATCGGTCACAACCGATATTCGACGCAGGGCAAGCCAGCCGTCCGCAACATTCAGCCAATCTATGCCGACCTTGATACAGGCGGCTTCTCGATTGCCCACAATGGCAACCTGACAAATGCCAGGGCCTTGCGAAAGAAACTGGTGAGGAAGGGATCGATCTTTCAGTCCACCATGGACACCGAGGTCATCCTCCATCTCCTCGCCCGCAGCGACCAGGAGACCGTTTCAGACCGCTTCCTAGATGCCATCCGTCAAATTGAGGGTGGCTTTTCTTTTGTCGGTATGACGAACAAGAAGCTGATCGGCGCGCGCGACCCGTCCGGGCTTCGCCCGCTTGTCCTTGGTCATATCGGAACCGCGCACGTGCTTGCCTCGGAGACCTGCGCGCTGGACCTGATGGGCGCGGAGTTTGTGCGCGAAATCGATCCTGGCGAAGTGATCATCATCACCGCAGACGGCGTGCGTTCGTACAACCCGTTCCCGTCCCGACCGGTGCGGCCTTGCTTGTTCGAGTATGTCTATTTTGCCCGTCCCGACAGTATTGTGCAGGGGCGATCGGTCTATGATGTGCGCCGCAAGATGGGACATCAACTCGCCATGGAACACCCGGCTGATATCGATGTGGTCGTGCCGGTGCCTGATTCCGGCGTTCCCGCAGCCATCGGATTCTCAGAGCATTCCGGTGTCCCCTTCCAGCTCGGCATCATCCGAAGCCACTATGTCGGGCGGACCTTTATCCAGCCGACTCAGACCGGCCGCCAGCGCGCGGTCTCTCGCAAGCACTCACCGAACAAAGCCGTGCTTGATGGCAAGCGCGTCCTCCTGGTGGATGACTCGATCGTACGCGGAAACACGTCGCGCAAAATCGTACAGATGGTTCGCGATGCGGGCGCCAAGGAAATTCACTTCCGTTCGGCCAGTCCGCCTATTACGCACCAGGATTTTTACGGCATCGATATGGCGGACCGGACAGAGCTGCTGGCCGCCAATCATTCGCTGGAAGAAATGCGCGACTATCTGAAAGTCGAAAGCCTGGGCTTCCTGTCAGTGCCGGGCCTGTATCGCGCCATCGGGGTGGACTACGACCCTGAAACCCCGGCCTTTGCCGATCATTGCTTCACGGGCGACTATCCGACCCGCCTGATCGATCATGATCAGAATGAAAGCAGCAAAGAAAGACAGCTTTCGCTTCTGGACTAGTCCGCAATGCTTGGTTAGGCCGCGCGCATGGATAAACGCATCACTCTCGTTACCGGGGCATCGCAGGGCATTGGCCGCGCGGCTTGTCTGGCGCTTGCAAAGGCAGGTCATCACGTGATCGGCCTCGCCCGTTCCAAAAAAGCTCTAGAGGAGCTCGATGACGAGATTCGGGCCTCGGGCGGCTCTATGACTCTCATCCCGTTTGATCTCAAGGACGCCGCCGCGTTTGAGCCGCTCGGCCAGGCGATCAATGAAAAGTTCGGGCGCCTGGATGGGCTGCTCGGGAACGCCGGACTGCTTGGCCATATTGGTCCGCTTCAGGCCGGAGGTGAGCGTCAGTTCAACGAAACGATTGACGTCAATCTCAGCGCCAACTGGCGCCTGATCCGGGTCATGGATCCCCTGCTCCGCCGATCAGACTCGCCGCGCGCAGTGTTTGTCACGTCCGGGGTTGTCCCGCGTCCAAGAGCGTTCTGGGGACCTTACCAGGCGTCGAAGGCCGGACTGGAAGCGCTGATTTATGCCTGGGCCGACGAGAATGAGCAGACCGCTCTACGCGTTAATCTGTTCGATCCGGGAGCGACCCGGACCCAGATGCGCGCAGACGCAATGCCGGGCGAAGATCCGATGACATTGCCAACGCCAGAGGCGGTCGCCGCGCACATCCAGCCGCTTCTGGAAGCCTCGGAGACCCGCACCAAAGCCCGCATCGACGTTCGCGAACTGCTCTAGCACGCCATCGCGCGACGGCATGGTTTGGGGTTTGCCACGATCCGTGGCACCTTTCTCGCCCGTGGGAGAATGGGAGAGTGCCAAATGCGCTGGTGGATGTGGATCATTCTAGGGCTCGCCGCTGCAGGAGCTGCCGGGTTCTTCTACGTTCAATCTCGCCTGAGTGCACCTGTCGTTTCCGATGATGCGATCTCGGAGTTGCGCTCCGAAGCTGCCGCGCAGAACGAACAGGCGTTCGATGCGCCGCAGCCGGAACCCACCCTCTATCCATCGCCCAGTGCAAACAAGAATGTCTATTTTGGCGACCTGCACGTACATTCGGCGAACTCGTTCGACTCCTATCTGTTTGGCAATCGCTTATCGCTTGATGACGCCTACCATTTCGCGCGCGGCGAAGCCGTCGAAAATGCGGTTGGCGAGGTTATGCAGCTGACACGTCCGCTCGATTTCGTCGCGATTACCGATCACGCAGAAGGCTTCGGCCTTCATGAGGCCTGTGACTTGCCCGAGAAATCGGCAGAGCTGCAGGCCTATTGCGAGCGGATGGAACGTCCGGACGCAAGGTTCTTTCTCGAACTGCGCGCGCAAGGCGAGAAACGCCCGCCCCAGCAGGTTCTGGATGGCTTTGTCGGAGAAGCCGAAACCGCCAACACACTGAAGGCCGCGACCTGGCGACGGATCGTGGAGGCCGCTGACCGGCACAATGCACCGGGCGAGCTCACGACCTTCGCCGCGTATGAATATTCGCCTCCCCTGCCCGATCGGGGAAAGATCCACCGCAATGTGATCTTCAAGTCGAGCGATACGCCAAACCATGCGCCATCTGCCTTCGATGCCCTGACCGAGCTCGATCTTTGGCGACAATTGAATGCGACCTGTCAGGCCCCGTGCAGCTATCTCACCATTCCGCACAATCCGAACAAGTCCTGGGGACTCGCATTTGCAGGGGTCACGATTGATGGCGATCTCTATACCGAAGAAGACTGGCGCCTGCGCGAGGAGGTGGAGCCGATTGTCGAGATGTTCCAGGTCAAAGGCAATTCGGAATGCGTGATCGGCTTCGGCACCGCCGACGAGGATTGCGGGTTCGAACAATTCCTCCGCGTCTGCAAAGAGGGACAGGAAACCAGCTGCATCTTCCCGACATCGATGATCCGAGATGGGCTCAAAAAAGGCCTCTCGCTGGAAGATGAAATTGGCTTCAATCCGCTGGCATTCGGATTGATTGGCAGCACAGATGTCCACAATTCCAATCCTGGCGATACCGAGGAATGGGACTATCGCGGCGCCAGCGGTATCTTCTCCGCGCCTGCGAAAACACGCCTCACAGCGCCGCGCGCACGAAGCCTCAATAACAATCCTGGCGGTCTCGCGGCGATCTGGTCAGAAGAAAATACCCGCGACGCCTTGTTCGAGGCGATGCAGCGCAAGGAAGTTTACGCGACCAGCGGCACGCGCATTCGATTGCGGTTTTTCGCTGGATTTGACCTCACAACAGACCTCCTGAACGTCCCCGATCTTGCGACCGCGGCCTATGCGTCCGGCGTCCCGATGGGCGCGAGCCTGAAGGCTTCAGATGCGCAGCAACCGTCTTTCCTGGTCTGGGCCATGCGCGACCCGCTCTCCGCGCCGCTTGATCGCGTGCAAATCATCAAGGCCTGGACGGAAAACGGTGAGATGAAGGAAAGCGTGTTCGATGTCATCTGCAGCGACGGTCGTGAACCCGATGCGATCACCGCGCAATGCGCAAAAACCGAAGCGACGGTTGATCTGGCGGACTGTTCTTCGGCATCCGCAGCTGGCGCGGCAGAGTTGAGGCAAGTCTGGACCGACCCGGACTATACGCCGGATCAGAACGCGTTTTACTATGCCCGGGTCATCGAAAACCCGACGTGCCGCTGGTCGACCTATGACGCCTTGCGCCTCGGCCAGGCGCCGCTTTCTGTGATCGAACCAACAATCCAGGAAATGGCCTGGTCATCCCCGATCTGGATCAACCCGCTTTAGTGCTTGCGGCGCGCTTTGTCCGCATAGGGGTTCGCCCCTTGTTTGACGTGTAGCCGGATCGGCACACCCGGAAGCTCGAACGCCTCGCGAAGACCGTTGACGAGGTAGCGCTTGTATTGCTCCGGCATTTGGTTGCCGCGAGAGGCGATCAGCACGAAGGTCGGTGGCCGCGCTTTGATCTGCGCCATATAGCGTGGCTTGATCCGCTTGCCTTGCACACTTGGCGGCGGGTTCCGCTCGATCATGTAACGCAGCCAGCGGTTCAGGTCGCCTGTTTTCACGCGGGCACACCAGTCATCATAGGCTTTCGCGACCGCCGGCATCAGGCGCTCAACGCGCTTGCCGGTCAGGCCGGACAGCGTGACCAGCGCCGCGCCCTTCGCTTGCGGCAAGTGTTCCTTCAAACGCCGCTCAAGCTCTTTCATGGCCATGCCGTGGTTCTTAATCGTGTCCCATTTGGAGATCACGAATACCACAGCCCGGCCTTCTCTAAGTGCAAGGTCGGCAATCTGGAGGTCCTGTTTCTCGAATGAGTCTTCGGGTTCCATGACGAGGGCCACCACGTCGGCATATTTAAGAGACCGCACCGTCTCGCCCGTCGACATTTTTTCGAGCCGCTCCTGAACCTTTGATTTCCGGCGCAGGCCGGCCGTATCGACCAGGCGAACTTCGCGCCCTTCCCACGACCAGCGTAAAGTCACGGAATCGCGAGTGATGCCTGCCTCTGGGCCGGTCAGCATGCGGTCTTCGCCGACAAGCTGGTTGATCAGCGTCGACTTCCCGGCGTTTGGACGCCCGACAATGGCGAGCCGGATCGGGCGTTCCTTGGTCGCGGCCTTCGCCTCTTCAATCGCCTCGCCCTCGGCCGCATCGTCGATCCCGGCTTTTTCAAACGCCGCTTCCAATTTGGCTTCATTCAGAAAAGGATCGTCCATGTCGAGACCCTCGAGTTGATCGAGAATGCCGTGATTGAACGTGTCCTGCTCGTCCGCCTCTGCCTCTTTCAGTGCCTCGAGGAAAGCTTCCTCTCCGAGGGCTTCGCGAATGGCGCTGTAGAGGTCTGACATTCCCTCTCCATGCGCACCGGAAAGCCCGACCGGTTCGCCGAGGCCGAGATTCCACGCTTCGAGCAAGCCCTGGTCCCCGGCATGCCCCTCGGCTTTGTTCGCAGCGAGCACGATCGGCATATCGGCGCGGCGGAGAATTTGCGCGAAGCGTTCGTCAATCGATGTCACACCGACTCGCGCATCGATCAGGAACAGGGCGAGCTCTGCTTCGCGAATGGCGATTTCCGTCTGTTGGCGCATCCGCGCCTCCAGGGATTCGTCGGTAACATCTTCAAATCCGGCCGTGTCGATCAGGATGAGCGGCAGATCAGCAAGACGCCCCTCCGCCTCTTTGCGGTCGCGAGTTACGCCCGGCTGATCATCCACCAGCGCCAACTGCTTACCAGCCAGGCGGTTGAACAGCGTGGACTTCCCGACATTCGGTCGTCCCACAATAGCGATTTTAAGCGGCATGGCGCGCCCCGGTTTCTCTGGTTCTGCGCCTGTGAAAGCCTAGCGGATGGCGATCAGGCGCGCATCATCGGTCAGGATCAGCAATTTGTCCTGAACAGCAATCGGCTCGATATAGACAGGATCGCCAAGTTTCAAGCGGTCTGTCTCATCCCCGGTCTGTGGGTCGAATGCGATCAGTTCGCCTTTTGAAGAGGCGACCAGGATACGGCCATTGGCAATGACGGGTCCGGCATAGGTGATACGGCCCTTCTGCTTTTTAGGTTTCTTGAATTTTTCAAGCTCCTGCACCCAGACCACCTGGCCAGTCCCCGCTTTGATACAGGCCAGCTCTGCATCAACGCCGACGATAAAAAGGTATTCGCCGGCCAGGGCTGGCGCCTGAATCGTGCCGATCGGCTGCTGCCAGACCCGGTTCCCGGTCCGCCCATCAATCGCGGCGAGTACTCCTGACTGGCTGGCCGCAAAAACAAGTCCGCCACCAAGGATCGGCCGCGCGCCAATATCGTTGATGGATGAAATCGGTGTGAACTGACCCACGCTGGCGAGCGCCTCACTCCACAACCGCCGGCCATTTGACGCGAGATAGGCAATCACTTCTCCGGAGGAGTAAGGTGCAACGACGATGTCTTCCACCGCGGCGGGGCTGGGCGATCCTAGCACCCGCGCCGTTTCGGCAATCGCCTGATCGGACCAGAGCGTCGCGCCGGTTGCCAGGTCGAGGGCGAGGACCTCATTATTGTTGGAAGAGACAAATACGCGCCCGTCCTTGATGGTCGGGGATCCGGTCATCGGTGCTTCGGTATCCGTCCGCCACAGCTCGGCCCCGGTGGTGGCATCCATCGCCATGATAAATCCAAAAGCACTGGCAATGACCAGCGTGTTGCCCTCCAACCCGATACCCGACCCGATGCCGGTACCGTCGCGGCGGTTTCCGGACTCGAGCCTCTGGCTCCACTTGCGGCGTCCATTATTGGCGTCCGTGGCGACGATCATCTGGCGTGAATCGATCGTATATATTGTGTCCGCAGAAGCGACAGGAGGGGTCGTCAGCGCCGATTTGCGATCCGACCCGTTTCCAACATCCGCGCGCCAGGCAATGTCCAGGTCTGCGGCGACTGCGATATTCCCCACCGCCTTGCTGGCGCGCGACCCTGCTTGCGGCCAGCCATCCGTCAACTCGCGCGGCTCGGAAAGGGTCACGATCTCACTCACCAGACTAGGATCGGGTTGGAGCTTGTCGTCCCCAAGCACCATTGTGATCCGGCCCTCTTTCTCAAGCGCCTCTTCAGCCTCACGCTCAGCCGCCCCGCGATTGAGGATAGAACACGCGGACAGACCGATACAGGAGACGGAGATCAGTCCGATCTTGAGTAGAGTTTGGGCGCTCATTCGGGCGTCTCCTCAGAGTTTTCGAGTGTCGCAGGCTCAGCGGGTTCTGCAGGTGTGTTTGTTGCCGTCGCCTCTTCCGTGGCTGGGACGGGCTCGTTTTCGCTCGGCGCGGTGACCTCAGCGCTGATAGGCGGCAAGGTTTCGAGCGCTTGCTCCGCTCGGCGCATCACGCCGGGAGGGACATTCTGGGCCAGGCGCAGAAAGTTGAATTCCCGGCGGGCAAACTCAATGTCACCTTCCTGAAGCGCTTTTGCGGCGATCAATTCAGAGGCCAACGCCCCGAACGGCCCGTCATCTTCTGAAAGACTGACGAGAAATCCAGCTAACTCTTCGCGCGACATCGTATCCGCTTTGAGATAGGCTGCCTTGATCAGGGCGAGTTTTTCCGACGGGTCTTCAGCGTCGCCCACCACACCCTGAAGCACATCGGCTGCCGCAGCGGCGTCCCCATTTCCATCCAGTCGAACGCCGGCCAGGTAATGCGCAGCAATCGTTGACGGCGCAATATCTTCACCGACCAATGTGGTCAGCTGGGTCGCCGCTGTCTCATAATTTCGCGCATCGACCTCCGTCAATGCGGCCTCCAGCCGAGATGCATTACGTTCGATTGTCTGCTCCGACTGGACTTTCAAATACTCGTTCAAGGCCACACCACCGATCACCAGCGCGCCCGCGAGATACGCTAAAATCCCATAGCGCTTCCACAGAACCGTCAGACGATCCTGGCGTAAGCCTTCTTCGACTTCTTCAAAAATATCAGCCAAGTAAACGGTCTCCAGACAGGTCTATTGGAACGGTTGGGCGCACCCTAGCGGCGCCGGCTCTCACTCGCAACGGACAAGGTTAGCTCTTCGCAGTTTTGCGCAGTTTGTAGGTCTGCGCCTCCCCCGGGAATGCCCGGGATTTCACCTCATCGGCATACAATTTCGCCGCGTTTTCGATCTCAGTTTTGAGGTCAGCGTTCTTCTTTACAAATTTTGGTACCCAGTCGGTCATTCCGAGCATGTCATTGGTCACCAGGATCTGCCCATCGCAATTGGCCGACGCGCCGATGCCTATGGTTGGGCAGCTGACTGTGGCGGTAATCTTGTCCGCAAGATCCGGCGCGACGCCTTCGACAACAATTGCGAAGGCCCCGGATTCATCGGCGGCGACCGCCTCTTCGATTGCCCGGTTCCATTCATCTTCGGTGCGGCCCTTGGCGCGAAAGCCGCCATCGACATTTGTCGCTTGCGGTCGCAGGCCGACATGCCCCATGACCGGAATTCCGCGCTCCACCATGTGCCGGATCTGCGTCGCAGCATACGCGCCGCTTTCAATTTTGACCGCCTGACACCCCGTCTCCTGCATGATCCGGGCGGCGTTCAGGAATGCCTGGTCGGCATTTGTCTCGTAGGATCCGAACGGCATATCCACGACAACCAGGGCCTGCGACGCGCCGCGCATCACAGCCTGACCATGGAGGATCATCATCTCCATGGTAACACCGACCGTCGATGGCAGGCCATGCACGACCATGCCGACGCTATCGCCGACCAGTATTATATCGCAATGCGGGTCGAGCAGCTCGGCGACCGTGGCGTCATAGGCTGTCAGGCAGACCAGAGGGTCGCCACCTTTGGCTTTTGCGATGTCCTTGACGGTCTTACGTCGTATCTGAGTGTGCGCTGACATGGCATCCCTGTAATCTACTGGTCCGGAGGCTTTATCAGACCCTCTCTCCGGAGCAAGGCGGATGATGCGAAGGGAAAGCGGCTAGGATATGGCGGGTACCCCAAACAGGATCGGATGCAGCCAGAATGCGATCGCCGCCCAAGCTCCAAGGCCCGCAACCAGCGCGATGGCATCCATTTTAGCGTCCAGCACAACGTCCGAGCCGGGTCCAATGTCACCGCGGCGCTTGACCATGATGCGATCGAAAACCGCGTAGGCGAGAAAGCTGCCGAACAGGATGAGCGAATTCAGCTCGCCATTGGCGAGCAGGTGACCAAGCGCCCAAAGTTTCACCGCCAAGAGCATCGGATGCTTGGCGGCCTTGGTGATTCGGCCGGGTGGAAGCTGCGAAGCGACAAGCAGTATGAGCGCGGGGATCATGAGGACCAGATTGATATGCTGCATCCATATCGGGGGCGCGTACAAAATTCCCATCCCGCGCGTGGCGCCGTACCCATAAATAATCAGCCCAAACCCAATGAGCGAGATCACGCTGTAGACGCTCATGAAAGGGCCATATCCCACACGCTTTTTCAGATCATACTCGGCATGTCGCGACCGCAACGCGGAGTAGGTATGCAGACCGAAGAAAATTGCTAAGCCGACTAAAAACAATGTCATGACGCGCCCTCCAGAGTGTCCATTCAAATCTTATTTTTCCTGTTTTGACAAAGGTTTCTGCGTTCAGATCGTATTTTGTTGCACAAAATTCACAAATGTAACCTTGCCTTTTTTCGATATGGTATTATTGATAGTCAATAACTTATTAAAGAGGAACGATATGACCCACTTTACCCGTAACTGCATCGCGCTAAGCCTTCTCGGTGCCTCCGCAACTTTTGGAGCACACGCTGCTGACACGCCGACCGATTGGACACTCGGAGAAAAGAACGGCGTATCTTTTCTTCATACGGTGACTGACGCAGGTCCAAGCGTTTTGCTGAGCTGCTCGGACACGGTAGGCATACGCGCCATGGTGTTTCTCAACGGTGACGACATTGAATCTGCAACAAATGGAACGACCGGCCGAATTTCGACGCGCCGCGTCTCACTCGGTACCGACTCAACTGAAACTCGGAAAGGTGATTGGGGCTACGTTCGGTCTCAAGGCCGACTAATTTCGACTAAAAGTTGGCAAGGCAAACGCATTTACAATGCCGCGATTACCGGAAGTCCAGTTTCCATGGACATCTTTAGACTCGGAGAGAGCACTTTCTCGCTCCCGGCAGTGGACGAAGATTTCAAAACGTTCAATTCCACCTGCGCCGCAACGAGCTGATCACCGATTTCAGCAGGGAGAACGCCCCTCATCCGCCTGGATGTTGGGCGCGTTCTCTACTCCGCCGCCGCGGGAATGATTGTGACACTCTCTCCACACCCACATGCATCGGTCTGATTGGGGTTTGAGAAGGTGAACTTCTCGTGCAACAGCGTCGTTTCATAATCAACGGTCGACCCGAGGAGGAACAAAACCGCCTTGGCGTCGACCACGATTTTGACGCCCTTGTCTTCGACGATTTCGTCGAGCGGCTCAGCGGCTTCGACATAGTCCATGATATATTCCATGCCCGCGCACCCGCCATTGGTCACACCCACACGCAGGAAACCGGCGCCTTTTTCAGACATGATCTCCGCGACGCGAGCCGCAGCGGCGTCAGTCAGGGTTACGAGTTTGGGGCGGGGTCGTCTGGCCATGGTTATAAGATAGGGTGGAAACGCTTGCGGTTCAATTAAAGCATGTTGAGCGCCAGACGCGCTTCGTCTGACATGCGCG
Source organism: Henriciella sp. (assembly GCA_041984335.1). GTDB lineage: Bacteria > Pseudomonadota > Alphaproteobacteria > Caulobacterales > Hyphomonadaceae > Henriciella. The sequence goes on from JBHIYI010000008.1 coordinate 42,022, forward strand.
ACGGATCCCAGGGTGGATCAAATGTCAGTCGAACCTCGACATCCACCACGCCTTCAACCGTTCGCGCTGCCGTTTCGATCCATCCCGGCATATCCCCTGCGACAGGGCAGCCAGGGGCAGTCAGCGTCATATCGATATCGACTTTGCGATCATCATCAATGTCGACTTTGTAGATCAGTCCCAGCTCGTAAATATCGACTGGAATTTCAGGATCATAGACGGTTTTGAAGGCGGCGATCAGGTCATCGGTGATGCGGTTCAGCTCTGCTTGCGGAATCGCTGAACCCTGCTCTTCCTCAGACTTTGGGGAAGAGACATCAATCACATCGCGAGGGGTCATATCATCTGCCATGTCAAAGCCTATATAAGCATCCCACGCGCTTTGTGTAGCGCTTCGATGAATGCGTCGACCTCTTCTATCGTATTGTAGATGCCAAAACTCGCCCGCGCGGTCGCCGTTACGCCAAGATGATCCATCAGCGGCTGAGCACAATGGTGCCCCGCCCGAACAGCGATGCCGTAGCGATCCAGGATCTGCGCCACGTCGTGCGGATGCACGCCCTCAATCGAAAAAGACAGAACCGGTCCTTTGCCGGTAGCGGTACCATGAACGGTCAGCCCATTGACGCCCCGAACGGCATCGAACGCCCGCTCATAAAGCGCGTGCTCGTGCGCCAGAATTGCGGCCTTATCGAACTGTCCCAGCCAATCCAAGGCCGCACCAAATCCGATGGCCTGCAGGATTGGCGGGGTTCCTGCCTCAAACTTGTGGGGGGCTTCATTGTAGGTGACGCGGTCGCGTTCGACGATTTCGATCATCTCGCCGCCGCCCTGAAATGGACGCAGCCGCGCCAGCGATGCTGCTTTTCCGTAAAGCGCGCCAATTCCGGTTGGCCCGTAGATCTTGTGTCCTGTGATTACATAATAATCGCAGCCCAGCGCCTGCACATCCACGTCGAGATGCACACCCGCCTGACACCCATCAAACAGGACCTCCGCCCCGGCAGCGTGGGCCAGGCGGACAATCTCTGCGGCGTCTGTGACCGTGCCCAGAACATTCGACATATGCGTGATGGCGACGATCCTGGTCTTTGGCGACAAGGCCGCTTCCAGCGCAGCCATGTCCAGCGCGCCGGTCTCATCCACGTCGACCCATTTTAGCACGGCGCCATAGCGCTCACGCAGGAAATGCCAGGCCACGATGTTGGAGTGATGCTCCATGACCGACAGAACGATCTCATCCCCAGCCTGGATCTCGCCGGTGAGACCATACGCGACGAGATTGATCGCCTCGGTACCACCCTTGGTGAAGATAATTTCATTCGCTGAGCCAGCATTGATCAAGGCCCGCACTTTCTCGCGCGCGCTCTCATAGGCTTCGGTTGTTTCATTGGCGAGCGTGTGAATGCCGCGATGCACGTTGGCATAAGCCGTCCGGCCCTGCTCCGACACGGCATCGAGGACCGCATTCGGCTTCTGCGCGCTGGCGGCATTATCGAAATAAATCAGCGGTTTTCCGTTCACCGTGCGGCTCAGAATTGGAAATTCGTCGCGAATGGACACAACGTCGAAAGGACGGCTCATCGGACCGTCTCCGTCAGGAAGCTCCGCGCCGCATCGATCAGGGCATCTCGCACGCTCTCATGCGCTGTCTCCAGCGCCTCTGCGATGAACGCTTCCGTCAGCAGCGCCCGCGCCTGCGCCTCTGGAATCCCGCGCTGTCGCATATAGAAAAGCTGGTTTGGATCCAGCGCGCCCGACGTGTTGCCGTGGGCGCACTCCACATCATCGGCATAGATCTCGAGTTCCGGCTTGGCAAACACTTCGGCGCCATCTTCAAGCAACAAAGCCTGATGCTGCATCTCAGCATCGGTGTGCTGGCCGATTGTGCGCGGCACGTGGAACTTGCCCTGAAACACGCCCGTCCCGCCATCCAGCACAGCCCCTTTGGTGACCTGGCGGGTCACTGATGAGGGCGCGCCATGGCGTACGTGACTGGTAAAGTCCGCGTGGAATCCGTTGGCGCACAGATAAGCACCATTGAGCCTCGCCTGGCTGCCGCTTTCCTGATGCGTCAGCCGCGTTTCGAGCCGCGCCACCTTCGCTCCGAAGGCGAGCGCTGTCTGGGTATATTCAGATGCGTCACCAAGGTTCACGATCGCCGTGATCGCCTGCGCCTCATCGGCGCTTCCGCGCTGCAGGACGGTTCGATTGAACGACCCGCCATCCTGCATCCCAATTTCGATCAGGAAGGATGAAAAGCCTGCGCCGCCGACATGGCTCTCGATCAGGTCAAGATGTGCACCAGGACGAACGATCACCGCGACGCGGGCGAAATTCGTTTCGTCGCGGTCGCCTTTGGTGACAATGTGAAGCGGTGTCGTCGCTTGCTCGGTCACCTCAATGATCAATGTATCGAGACCGCCGACACGCCCGGCAAGCGCGGCAGTCATCGCCGCCAAAGGCGCCTCCTCTGCATTGCCGAGGGCCTGGGCATCCTCGCGCGGATGCAGCTTGACCCCGTTCGGGAGCGATGAAGGTAGCGAGACCGCACCAGCCGAGAATTCGATGACCGCATGGTCTTTTGCTGGCAGTGGCGCGCATTGAGCGCCCCGGGCCGCCGCTTCGACCGATGTCAGCTTGGCTTTGAAATCCGTCCATTTCCAGGCTTCCATCCGGCGGTGCGGCAGCCCTGTGGCCGCGAACGCGTCGAACGCGCGTTCGCGCTGACCGCTCTCCGGCAGCATTGCATAGCGCGCAATCAGTTCCAGCTCAGCTGGCCCCGGATTGCGAAACTTGTCTTTCAGGTCGGAGACAGAAAGCGCCACTATGCCGCCTCTCCAAGGACGCCGTCATAGCCTTCTTTCTCGAGCCGCAGCGCCAGCTCCGGCCCGCCCGTCGTGATGATCTTGCCAGCAGCCAGGACATGCACCTTGTCCGGCTTGATATGGTCAAGCAGGCGCTGATAGTGCGTGATCACCAGCATGCCCCGTTCCGGACTACGCAGCGCGTTGACGCCATCTGCCACAGTGCGGAGTGCATCAATGTCGAGCCCGGAATCGGTCTCGTCAAGAATGGCAAAACGAGGTTCGAGCATCATCATCTGGAAGATCTCAAGTCGCTTTTTCTCGCCGCCGGAGAAACCGACATTGAGCGGGCGTTTCAGCATTTCCGGCGTCAGATTGAGCTGCTTGCCCAGTTCGCGCGACTTCTTGATGAAATCTGGCGCTGAAATTTCGTCTTCGCCGCGCGCCGAACGCTGCGCATTCATCGCAGTGCGCACAAAGGTCATGACGGGCACGCCGGGAATCTCAATTGGGTACTGGAAGGAGAGGAACAGCCCTTTCGCAGCGCGCTCTTCCGGATCCATATCCAGCAGGTCTTCGCCCTCCAGCGTTGCCGAACCTCCGGTGACTTCATAGCCATCGCGGCCGGTCAGCACATAAGAGAGAGTAGATTTACCCGCCCCGTTCGGCCCCATGATCGCATGCACTTCGCCCGCAGGCACTTCCAGCGACAGACCGTCAATGATGGTCTTCGCCTCGTCATCTTCGCCGACGGTGGCGGATAGCTGATCAAGTTTTAACATGGGGCGGATGTATAGCCGAACGTCCCAGTTTCAAAGGGCAAAACGTCGCTGAACTGGTAAAATCGGATCGGTTGGGCGTCTCCCCGGATAGCTGGCGGGCACCGGATAAGATCCGATAACCAGGCGTCACGCGCCCGAGCCGGGATTATTGCGCTCGGATTCCTTGAAATATGTGCCGCCAGTTCTTATTGTTTATCAATAAAAATAAGGAGCAAGACAATGTGGCTATTTCTATTGTGGTGGTGTGTGGATGACCATCTGGCCACCGCCATGAACGCGCCGGGCCTCGGCGAACTCCCGCTCTGGGTACCGCTGATCCTGTCCCTGGCCTTCTCGTTTACGTTTAGCGAGTCGGTGAAGAAGCGAGCCTAATCGCTGGCTTGATCCGACTGCTTGAGGCCGCGCTCCAGTCGGTCCAGACGCCGCTTGATCTGCGCCAGTTCGACATGGTCATGATCCTGCAGAGCGACCAATCCCGCAACGTGCTGACGCGTCGCACGCATTTCGGTTGAGACCGTCTCCATGCGCTCCGCCAAACGAGACAGACCCGACTGGATCGCGCGCAAATATTCAAGAACAGATTCATTCTTCGCCATGCGCGAATACTAGAACATAACCAGAACATGTCAAGCTGAATATTACCCGACGCTGCCCTCAAGACTGACCTTGAGCAGGCTCTGCGCCTCAACCGCGAATTCCATTGGCAGTTCCTGCAGCACTTCGCGGACGAAGCCGTTGACCAGCAGCGCGACGGCTTCCTCTTCGCCGATGCCGCGCTGGCGGACATAGAAGAGCTGGTCATCAGAGAGTTTGGTCGTCGTCGCCTCATGCTCAAGCTGCGCGTCGGCGCGGCGGTTTTCGACATAAGGCACCGTGTGGGCACCGCAGCGATCGCCGATCAGCAAGCTGTCGCATTGGGTAAAATTGCGCGCCTGTTCGGCTTTCTTGTTCACCGAAACCAGCCCGCGATAGGTATTGTCGGACTTACCAGCGCTGATGCCCTTGGAGATAATCCGGGAGCGTGTGCGCTTTCCGAGATGGATCATCTTGGTGCCGGTATCGGCCATCTGCCGGCCATTGGTCACGGCGATGGAATAGAACTCACCCACACTGTCATCCCCGCGCAGGATACAGCTTGGATATTTCCAGGTCACGGCTGAACCTGTCTCAACCTGCGTCCAGCTGATCTTGGAGCGCGCGCCCCGGCAATCGCCGCGCTTGGTGACAAAATTATAGATCCCGCCCTTGCCGTCTTCATCGCCAGGCCACCAGTTCTGCACTGTTGAGTATTTGATCTCGGCATCTTCCAGGGCGACCAGTTCGACCACCGCTGCGTGGAGCTGGTTCTCATCCCGCATCGGCGCCGTACAGCCCTCAAGATAGGACACGTATGCGCCCTTGTCGGCGACGATCAACGTGCGCTCGAACTGACCCGTGTTCTCGGCATTCATCCGGAAATATGTGCTGAGTTCCATCGGACAGCGCACGCCGGGCGGGACGTAAACAAAGGTCCCATCAGAAAACACGGCGCTGTTCAGAGTCGCAAAGAAATTGTCAGACTGCGGCACGACGGTGCCGAGATATTTCTTCACCAGCTCCGGGTGTTCATGCACCGCCTCGGAGATGGACATGAAGATGACCCCGGCTTTCTTCAGTTCCTCGCGGAAGGTCGTCGCCACTGACACAGAGTCAAATACGGCATCGACAGCAACTGTCGGTCGGTCGGTTTCGGTGCGCGCTTCTATCGCTGTCTCAGCAGCGCCTTCGACGCCCAGCAACACCTCTGCTTCGCGCAGGGGAATGCCGAGCTTCTCATAGGTCTCGAGGATTTCCTTGGGAACGTCGTCAATCGACTCATACTTCGCTCCGGCTTTCGGCGCGGCGTAATAATAGATGTCCTGGTAGTCGATCTTCTCATAGCGCACCATCGCCCAGTCAGGCTCTTCCATGGTGAGCCAGCGTTCATAGGCTTTCAGCCGCCATTCGAGCAGCCATTCCGGCTCGCCCTTCTTTTCGGAGATGAATTTGACGATGTCCGGGTTGAGGCCTTTGGGCGCGTACTCGGTCTCGATCTCGGTCGAAAAGCCGGCTTTGTACTGGTCGGATTCCAGCGCTTTCGCAGCCGCGACGGTGCCCTGGTCAATGCTGTCTTTGACTTTGACTTCCACGCAATCGTCCTCGTGCTCTTCGATGCCGCCGCAGCAATCCATGCCGTGCTCCTGAAACCTTCATCCTCAATATGGTCCATTTGCCGGACTTTTTCACCCCTGTGCGGCAGGAGACCGCGCAAAAAAGATCAGGCCTTCAACACTGCGGCGTGATGCGCCACGTGATCCTCGATGAAGCTGGCGATGAAATAATAGGAATGATCATAGCCCGTTTGCACGCGATGGGTCACGCGCTGACCGTGATTGGCGGCCTCTTCCAGAAACAGAGCCGGATCCAGTTGCTCGGCGAGAAATTGATCCGCATCGCCCTGATCGATCAGGATGTCTGCATCCGATGGCATCTCCTTGACGAGCTCGGTTGCGTCATAGGCTTCCCAGGCCACCGACAGCGGGCCGAGATATTGCTCGAACGCCTTTTGTCCCCAGGGCACGCGCGCCGGTGAGACAATGGGCGCGAATGCCGAGCAGGATTGATAAAGCGCCTGATTCTTCAGGTGCAGCGTGATCGCGCCATGCCCGCCCATGGAGTGGCCGGTAATGCCTTGGCGACTGAGATCCGCCTGCTTGAAGTGATCCGCAAACAGCCATTGCAGGTCGACGGTCACGTAGTCGTCCATCTTATAATGTCGATCCCAGGGCGCCTGCGTCGCTTTGAGGTAGAATCCCGCCCCTTGCCCGAGATCATAGCCCTCTGCGTCCGGCACCTCGTTGCCGCGCGGACTGGTATCCGGCGCCACCACCATCAGGCCATGTTCGGCGGCATATTTCTGGATCCCGGACTTTTCCATCACATTCGCCCAGGTACAGGTCAGGCCGGACAAGTACCAGAGCACAGGCACCGGCCCATCCTTGGCTTGCGGCGGGGTGTAGACGCCAAACCGCATGGTGCAGTTGGTGACGCTGCTGAAATGGTCGTGGACGGAAAGTGAACCGCCAAAATTGCGCCATTCAGAGACGGTTTCTAAGGACATCGCAGCTGGCCCTCCGTGCAATCGCTTGAGTCCGTAGCGCCATGCGGTGCGTTCACCCCATGTGCAAGCAAAATCTGATTGTCCCGTACAGTTCGCCCCCGAACGACACCCTCAATTCGGCGAACGTAAATTGGCGCAGCCTACAAACGCTCGCGGTTCGCGATCAAAAGTCGAAATCGCAAACAGCACGCTTCGGACGGCAAGCCCCCTCAATGCCAAAGTATTCAAAAAGATAGTGAAATAATGAGACATCCCGACAATGCAAATAAGCAGGAATTGAATTTCATGTATTTTTTAATCGGTCATCGAGTATATTATGTTTTTTCAAAGCTGTTCTGTCCTCTTCCTTGCTTTCCTGATATGTGTCGCATGCTCTGGCGGAGGCGGCGGTTCCGATACGCCACCGCTTGCGCCCACGCCGCCGCCTCCGGCGCTACCCGCCAACGTCGCCCCCGAACTCGTCATAGCGTCGGTCTCTTCGACTGTGGACGAGCGGCAAAGTCTGACCATAGATGCCAGTGCGTCCAGCGACGCAGACGGCGACAGTCTGAGTTTTGAGATTAGCGTTTCTGGCTCCAGCAATGTCCGCCTCGTCGACACAGATTCCGCGCCAGTCTGGACCATCGAAACGAATGAAGTTTCAGAAGATGAAACGTTCTCGGTCACCGTTACCGTTTCGGCGGGTGAGCATGCCATTTCCGAAACGCTCGATTTCACGTTGTCGAATTATGATCGAGCGCCGCTCAGTGCGATGTGGGGCACTGAAACCACCCGTTTGGCTTTTGACGACTCTCAAAACATTGATTTTCGGGCCTTGAAACACGTTCCAGTTTCCCATGAAGCTTACAGCCTGGTGACAGATGGAACCACGTCCGCAATCGAAATTATCAGGTCCGACGGTGATGCAGCCTACGCAGATCCGATACTGTCGCTGCCGAACTTTGCGCCTGCGCAAGACAAGCTTTTTTCCGCCGAACTCAATTTCCTCGTCGATACCGATTTCGTGCTACTTTCGCCCGAAACCGGACGCGTTCAAATTTTTCTTAGCGACCCGAATGATCACGATAAATTGTTAAATGCTGGGACGTTTGTCGTTCCGGGAGCTTGCACGGTCGTTGAGGCGTATGTTGGAGATTATGACGATACATTGACAGGCGGAAACTTCGCTTTCGGAAGTCTATGGCCAGGTTTGCTCATTGGAACTGATACCAGTCTGACGGCGCTCATCAACAATGCCCAAATAGATCAACCTCAGGGTACCGCCGGATCACCTAGACCGGCTCTCGATCGCATCGGTACGTTTTCAGAATCTCGGCTGATTTCGATGAATGGCAATTTTTGCCATCTTCAAAGAAATCCTGCTCCAACGCGGGAGAACCCCGCTCAGCATGAAATCTTCGATCCAGTAAGAAGTGAAATTGTTCAGATTCTCAGCACGCGCGGTGATGAAGCGATCTTTGGAAAGTCAATCCCGATCTCAAGTCCAGAAGGCATGGAACTCATTGATATTAAATCAGGTGCCAACATGGACCTTTCGACTCTACGTTTCCTGCTTTTTTCCAGCGGCGAACACGACAAAGGGCACCAACTAACCATTATTCACGAGGATAAGAACGGATCCATCGAGCAGCGAGATGTTCCGCTTCCCAACGGGGTTCCCACGCAGTTGTATACGAACAGCATTGACCTTTGGCCCGACGAGAACCAGCCACCGACCGTCAGCCAAGATTACGATTCTGATATCATTATCACGGCCCCGGAAACGCCGTATATCTATGTGCTCGAAAACTTGTCGTCACCGACTGAACCGTTTTGTTTCGGTGAAATCACATATTTTGAAGTCGGCTACGGCGTAAACGAGGTTGAACAAATTATACCCTTTCTCACCGACTCTCCCCGTCAACTGATCACGAATGATGGACAAACGCTACGTTTCTATTCGAGTACCGAGCAGGATGATCGCGTTCCGCCAACCGGCGGAGGCATACCTCCGGATCGTTGCTAACTCTAACCGCGGTGCAGCGCGCAGAGCTTGTTGCCGTCCGGATCTCGGAGGTAAGCGAGATACATCCGGCCGGAGGGCTGCTCGCGCCAGCCTGGAGGGTCTTCATCTGTCGTCCCGCCCGCGGCGACACCTGCGGCGTGCCACGCATCTGCCTGCTCGGGATTGTCCATCGCAAACCCGATCGTCCCGCCATTTGCGAAGGTCGCTGGCTTGCCATTGATCGGCTTGGTGACCATGAACACGCCGCCATTGTGGAGATAGATCAAGCGCCCTTTCGGATCGGTAATCCCGGGCTTGCCGCCGAGCGCTGTGAAAGTGGCATCATAGAACGCCTTGGCTTTGTCGAGATCGTCCGACCCGACCATCATGTGTGAGTACATTTAGTTTCCTTTGTTCTAGTTTCCGTTGTCTTCGGTGGAACTACTAGCGTGGACTACAATCTAGGGCCGATGCTTGGTTTGCGACATTGGTAGAAGAAACTCATACAAAATCCAACGACCTTGAAAGTACAAGGACTCGAGCTTCTTGTCTCTCGTCAAAAGTCCATCAAAATACGTTGCATAGGTAGCAAACATCAGATCGACGATATCATTTCTAATTCGATCTGCTCCAATTTTCGGGGCGCTGCCACTTTCTATCCAATCCAAAAAGTGTAGCCCTTGAAACAGCGCAAATCGATAGATCAACGTGTTGGGCCATTCCGCTTCGGTAGGCCAGTTTCGAGTATCAGGGTGTTGCTCGTGAAGCGAGCCGGCCATCATGGAAACCATAGCCAAAAATTTCTTCAATGTATCCAAATCAAATTCGCGACCCTGTCGAATTCTTTTTATCTGAGCCTGAGAAAATTGAGATTGAAACTGCGAATAATCTTCCATCAAATCGGCGGTGTTTCTAGACATCTGAGATAGGTGACCTTGAGCATCATTTCTTTTTTGCTCAACGTCGGCTCGAAACCGTTCATCGCCGGATGCAAACCTCGCAACGTTCGCGCAAAAACCGACGAATTCCCTCGACTGACGCTGGTCTACAAGCCGACTTGACAACCCCGCGCGCCGTCCGCGCAATTGAGCAACAATTTTAGTAGATTTCAGGATTAGAACTTGTGAGGGGTATCTGCAGATCACGGAAACACTATCAAAAATCGCACGATCCGACTTTGCCTTGTGCATTTCCATGCCGGCATAGTCCGTCAGCACCACAAAGTTTTGTGGGTTTTTTGATAGAAATCGGCCCAACTCTGAAGAATTGATTTCGTTGGTATCGACAACCAGTTTTCGCGACACACTAATAAACCACCACGCTTCTGATGCTCTTGCCTTCATGCATCAGGTCGAAGGCCTTGTTGATGTCTTCTAGGCCCATGACGTGGGTGATCATCGGGTCGATCTGGATCTTCTGGTTCATATACCAGTCGACAATCTTGGGCACATCGGTGCGCCCTTTCGCGCCGCCGAATGCTGTGCCTTTCCAGGTCCGGCCGGTGACCAGCTGGAATGGCCGGGTCGAGATTTCCTTGCCCGCTTCGGCGACGCCGATGATCACGCTCGTGCCCCAGCCGCGATGGCAGCATTCAAGTGCGTCGCGCATCACATCCGTATTGCCGGTGCAGTCAAAGGAATAGTCCGCGCCGCCATCGGTCAGCTCGACCAGATGATCGACCAGTGAGCCTTTGACGTCGCGCGGATTGACGAAATGGGTCATGCCGAATTTCTTGCCCCACTCTTCCTTGTCAGGATTGACGTCGACCCCGACAATCTTGTCTGCACCGACCATTTTCGCGCCCTGGATCACGTTGAGGCCGATACCGCCGAGGCCGAACACGACGACATTGTCGCCCGCCTGGACCTTGGCCGTGTTGGTCACAGCGCCGACACCGGTTGTCACGCCGCACCCAACATAGCAGGCTTTGTCAAAGGGCGCGTCCTCCCGGACCTTGGCGACGGCAATTTCCGGCAGCACGGTGAAGTTGGAGAAGGTTGAGCAGCCCATATAGTGATAGATGGTCTGACCTTTATAGGAGAAGCGCGACGTCCCATCCGGCATCAGGCCTTTGCCCTGCGTCGCGCGGATCGAGGTGCAGAGATTGGTCTTGCCAGACAGACAGGCTTTGCACTGGCGGCATTCAGGGATGTAGAGCGGGATGACATGATCGCCGGGCTGCACACTGGTCACGCCGGCCCCGACTTCGCGCACAATGCCTGCGCCTTCATGGCCAAGAATGCTCGGAAACACGCCCTCGCTGTCAAACCCGTCCAGCGTGTAGGCATCGGTGTGGCAGATGCCGGTCGCCATGATCTCGACCAGGACCTCGCCCGCCTTCGGGCCTTCCAGATCGAGCTCAACAATCTCCAGAGGTTTCTTGGCCTCGAAGGCCACAGCTGCGCGTGTTTTCATTCACCTGCTCCTAAATGCATTTCACGCGCAATAAGCGCGCTTGCAGCAAGAAGCTCAACCCCCATTCTTGTCTCTGGTTGTCTTTGGCTTGTCTTTGTCGCTCTCAGGCAAACGTACCGAGCGCCCGCCGGGCAGCGGTGAGCCAGGCCTCGGCAACCGCGTCAAAGTCTTCTGGCTGGCTGTCCCAGCCGAAACTGACACGAATGGCGCTGTCGGAGAGTTCATCCGGCACGCCCATCGCGCCAAGCACGAGCGAGCGTTTCACCTTGCCGCTCGAACAGGCGGATCCAGACGACACGGCCACGCCTGCGAGGTCCATGGCCATGACCTGCGTTTCAGCGCGGAAGCCTGCAATCGCGAAATTTGAGGTTTGCGGCAGGCGCTCCGCATCTGCCCCGAAGATCGTGACGCCCGCCTCTTCGCGCAGGCGCGCTTCCATTTTATCCCGCAGCGGCGCGAGCGCTTGCAGCTTCGTCATGTCCCGGATCGCAGCTTCTGTGGCGGCGCCGAAGCCCGCAATGCCGCTCAGATTCTCTGTCCCCGATCGCAGCGAGCGCTCCTGGCCGCCGCCGAACAGGACCGGCTTCAACGGCGCACCTGAGCGCACCCATAGCGCGCCGACGCCCTGCGGCCCGCCAACCTTGTGAGCCGAAAGCGCCAGGTAGTCGACGCCAAGCAGGTTCACGTTGACCAAGATCTTGCCGAGACCCTGTACCGCGTCGCAATGGGTGAGGCCGCCGGCTTCGCGCACCAGGGTCGCGGCTTCGGCGACCGGCTGGATAACGCCCGTCTCATTATTCGCCATCATCAACGCGAGTATCGGAACGCCGTCGCGGTCCGTGTCCCAGCGCGCCAGCCGGTCACGCAGCCAGTCCAGATCCAGCGCGCCACTGCCTGTCACATAGGCCGTTTCCATCGGCACACCGGCATAGCCAGCATTTTTCAAAACGGCCTCATGCTCAATCGCCGAGACGAGGAGCGTGCATTTGCCGTCCAATTGGGCGACCACGCCGTTCAGGGCGAGCGCGTTGGCTTCGGTACCGCCGCTGGTGAATATGATATCCTGCGCCCGCGCCCCAATGGCGAGCGAGACCTGAGCGCGCGCTGTCTCAAGCAGCTTGCGCGCCGCCCGCCCGGGTCCATGCACGCTGGACGGGTTTGCTCCGACGTCCAGAGCGGCCAGCATCGCCGTTTTCGCCTCCGGCCGAACCGGCGCCGTTGCATTATAGTCTGCGTAGATCATCGCGCCCCTATATCATCGTGATCGTTGTCCTGCAGAAAAATTTGCATTTGGTCACCGAGATTCGCTATAGCCGCCGCTCGACCTAGATTCAGCGCCGATAAGCGAGAAAAACGTCATGGCAGAAATGCTCATTCAAGGCCCGCAGGGCCGGATCGAAGCCCGCTACACTCCTCCCCCATATGAAGGCGCATCGCTCGCGCTGATTCTGCACCCGCACCCGCGGGCAGGTGGCACGATGCAGGATCCGATCACGATCCGACTGTATCAGATGTTCGAGGAAAAAGGTTTCGGTGTCCTGCGCTTCAACACGCGCGGCGTCGGCCGGTCGCAGGGCGTCTATGATCAGGGCGTGGGCGAGCTTGAAGATGCGGCCTTCGTGCTGGACTATGTCGAGAACCTGTCGGAGAGCCCGCGCTATGTCTGGTGCGCAGGCTATTCTTTCGGCGCCTGGATCACGCTGCAGCTGCTGATGCGCCGGCCGGAGATTGATGGCTTTCTCGCCATTGCGCCGCCGGCCAATCACTATGATCTGAGCTTCCTCGCGCCCTGCCCGGCGTCCGGCCTGATCATTTCAGGTGAAGCCGACGCCATCTCGAAACCCGCCGATGTAGAGCGCGCGCTGACCAAAGTGCGCATCCAGAAAGGCGAGAGTATTGAGCGCGAGAGCATTCCCGGCGCCAACCATTTCTTCCAGGACAAGCATGACGATCTGATCGACATTTGCTCCGCCTATGTCGACCGTCGCCTGATCGACGATGAAGAGAAACTGCGCCGCGAAGCCGAAGCCGCTGCCGCCAAGGCCGGGAGCCGCAAGCCGCCTATTCCGCGCGCCTTGCCGCTGAAGCCGGAAGACAACACGCCGCAAGGCTGAGTCCACAAGCGCGTCTGAATCAGATAGCCAGTCAAGTCTGCCTGGCCATGAGAGCTTATGTCTGATCTGCCGCTTCAATTAACGCCCCACCCGGCGCATCTGATCGATGGTGTGACCCGGCTCGAATTTGCCGCGGTAAGAGACGGCGCGGGCCTGCGCCTTCAATATGACCTGTATGGCGACCTTTCGCGCTTGCACGTCCCGTCCGGCGAAGGCGCCGCGCGCCGCGACAAGCTGTGGCGACGCACCTGTTTCGAACTGTTTGTTCAAGCTGAAACCGCCGACGGATACTTGGAGTTCAATTTCGCCCCGAATGGCGACTGGGCGGCGTATCAGTTCACAGGCTTTCGCGAGGGACAAAGCGATTTAGCGATCGCGGCGCCGCGCTTTGAACTGCAACACGCCCCTGACCGCTTGTCTCATTCTGTCCACCTCGACGCATTGCCGTCCGCCTACCGAACGCAAAACTTGCGGCTGGGACCGACCGCGATCATCGAGGGAAGTGACGGCAAACTTTCATATTGGGCCTTGCATCATCCCTCAAATAAGCCCGATTTCCACCGTAGCGAGACGTTTCAACTCAATCTGGACTAAAGCATGAGCATTCTCTTTGGGATCGACCGGCTGCTGCAGGACGACACACTTCGAGCCAAACTCGCTGGTCGGCGCGTCGGTCTTGTCGGACACCCGGCATCGGTCACTGCGTCGCTAGATCATTCACTCTACGCGCTGGCGGCGCTGGATGATGTCAACGTCACCTGCGCGCTCGGACCGCAGCATGGCATGCGCGGCGACAAGCAGGATAATATGATCGAGACAGATGACTATCGCGATCCTGATCTCGGCATCCCGATCTTTTCGCTCTATGGCGAACACCGCCGCCCGACGGACCGCATGCTCGAGCCGGTGGATGTGATCCTGTATGATCTCCAGGACCTGGGCTGCCGCGTCTACACTTATGTCACCACGCTGATCTATGTGATCGAGGAAGCCGCGCGGCTGGGTAAATCGGTCTGGGTGCTCGACCGTCCCAATCCAGCTGGACGCCCGATTGACGGACTGACGCTGCGCCCTGGATGGGAAAGCTTTGTCGGCGTCGCCGAATTCCCGATGGTGCATGGCCTGACCATGGGCGAGCTCGGTGCCTGGTACATCGCCAGCAAGAAGATTGATGTCGACTATCATGTCGCCGAAATGCAGGACTATCGCCCGAATGAAGGCCCCGGTTATGGCTGGCCAGTGACCGAGCGCGCCTGGGTCAATCCGAGCCCGAATGCAGCCAGTCTCAACATGGCGCGCGCCTATGGCGGCACCGTAATGCTTGAAGGCACCACGCTGTCAGAAGGGCGTGGAACCACGAGATCTCTAGAAGTGATGGGCGCACCTGATCTCAAGGCAAAAGACCTTATCGAGGAAATGTATCGCCTGGCGCCGGACTGGCTGGCAGGCTGCAAACTCCGCCCGGCCTGGTTTGAGCCGACCTTCCACAAGCATGCGGGTCAGCTGTGCGAAGGATTTCAAATCCATGCGGAAATGGATTTCTACGATCCAAGCGTATTCAAGTCCTGGCGCGTCACGGCGCTGGCCTTCAAAGCCATTCGCGGCCTGTATCCGGATTATGATCTATGGCGCGGCCTGGACTTCAAGTATGAGTATACGGAAGGTCATCCCGCCATCGACATCATCAATGGATCGGATGAGCTGCGTCTTTGGGTTGATGATGCCGACGCCACGCCCGCCGACCTGGACGACAAGATCGAAGCCGATCTCACCGCCTGGCGCGCCGAAACCGAACCGCATCTCATCTATCGGTAGCACCCTTAAAAAAATTGGCTTTTCTGCCCCGCCGCGGTTCTAAGAGCGTCTGAGGCATGCTAACCGCCCCGCTTCACTAAGGACAAATGTGATGAGCGACTACAGATCCGACTTCCTGCGCACGCTCGACGCGCGCGGCTACATCAAGCAGACGACCCACGTGGCCGAGCTTGATGCCTATTGCTCCACAGGTGTCCCTACAGCCTATATCGGCTTTGACGCGACCGCTGACAGTCTTCATGTCGGGTCACTTGTCGGCATCATGATGCTGAGGCGTCTGCAGCAGGCTGGCGGCAAGCCCATCGTCCTGATGGGCGGTGGCACCACCAAAATCGGCGATCCGACCGATAAGGAAAAATCACGCCCGATCCTGACAGAAGACCAGATCGCCTCGAACATAGAAGGCATCAAGCGCGCATTCGAGCCGTTCCTGACATTCGGAGACGGCCCGACCGATGCCGTCATGGTCAATAATGACGATTGGCTGAGCAAGATCGGATATATCGAATTCCTGCGCGATATCGGCAAATACTTCACCATCAACACGATGGTGAAACAGGAAACGGTGGCCCGGCGCCTGACCAATGAGCAGCCTTATACCTTCCTGGAATTCAATTACCTACTGCTACAGTCCTACGACTTTCTGGAACTGTCGCGTCGGCACAATTGCTTCCTGCAGATGGGCGGGTCGGACCAGTGGGGCAATATTGTTGGCGGCGCCGATCTGATCCACAAGGCTGATGGCAATCAGGGCTTCGGCCTGACCTCCCCGCTCATCACCACCGCGTCCGGTGGCAAGATGGGCAAGACCGCCGATGGCGCGGTCTGGCTGAATGCCGAGAAACGCAGCCCATATGAGTACTGGCAGTTCTGGCGCAACACTGAGGATGCTGATGTTGGACGTTTCCTGAAACTGTTCACCGACCTGCCGCTGGACGAGATTGCCCGTCTCGACGCGCTGGAAGGCGCCGAGATCAACCAGGCCAAGATCGCGCTCGCCAATGCGGCGACGATCATGCTGCACGGCGAACAGGCCGCGCGAGAAGCTGAAGCCGCGGCGAGCAAAGCATTCACGGGCGGCGGGGTCTCAGCTGACCTCCCGACCTTCGACATCGCCAAAGCTGACTTCACCGATGGCCCGACGACAACGGCGCTGTTGCGTGCTGGCGAACTCGTCGCATCAAATGGCGAGGCCCGCCGCAAAATGGGTGAAGGTGCTGTCCGCGTGAATGACGAGAAAATCTCAGCCGATCAGACCCATGCCTGGGGCGACATGCTCGACGAAGTGGGCGCATTCAAAGTGCAAGTCGGCAAGAAGCGTATCGCGCTGGTGAGACCAGTTTAGGTCTATCCACCGCCTCCCGGTGTTGGGGATAGAATTTCCTCATCCGGCAGTTCTGGCAGCTTCTCGGTCGGTGGCTTCAGATTTGGATCGACGGGGAGCGCCTCAGGGATTGTCGTATCGGACGGGTTCTCGAAGATCCGGCGCAGGATGCCTGGCGTCACGGCTGAAAGCGGGTTCACGGCGACTTGCGCTTTCTCAAGCGAGCCGCTGACGGAATAAGTGATCGAGAAAATCCCTTCGCCCTGCCGGCCAACGATCAGGTCGCCAATGATCGGCACGCCGCCAAGAACGGAGTTTACGCCAAAGCTTGGCACCAGCACGCCATCGAGGTTGATACCCTTGCCATCCATCCCGATCCAGCCATTCACGGTCAGGCCAAGCGCCGGGCCGCTGGCGCGCCCACCTTCGATCACATAGCGCCCACCGCCAATCGTGACCGGGGCTTCGATGCGGGAGAACAGCACGCCTTCGCCCGACAGGGTGTCGGTTAACCCGCGCAAGGATGCGAGGGACAGGATCTGCGTAAAGAAGGGCGCATTGATCAGACGCGTATCTTCGATTGTGGCGCGCAGGCGTGCGGGCGTATCTTCGGTCGCCAGAGACCCGCGCAGATCGAGAATGCCGCCCTCCATGAAATCGACCCCAAAAAAGGCGCTGGCCAGATATCCGGCATCGCTGGTTTTCAATTCCAATGCGAGTGGCTTCCCCTGTCCTTCATTGTCGAGATTTGCGATGAAGGTGGCGCCAGCCAGCGTATTGCCGCTCGCGCGCAGTCCCTGGAACCCGCCAGAGCGTGTCAGCTGAAACGAGAGCGCTGATCCGATCAGGTCGAGATCCCGTCGCAGACGAAGTCGTTCCACTGTCGCCGCGAATGATAAATCGATGCCCTCGGCGCCGTCACCAACCCCGCCCATCGCGCCGAGCTCGCGCAGAAAGCCTGAAATATCGAGATAGTCGCCATTCAGCTCGATGTTAAAGCCGCCTGCGTCCGTGCGCGCGATCTGGCCCGCCACATCAATCGTGTCTTCAATATAGAGCTGTCTCAGGTCCAGTGATTGCAACCGGCCATCGGTCGCCAGTCTGAGGTCGCCATCGAGCGAGGCCGACGCGCTGGAGACGCGCAGCGCCGCTGCCTGCTCACGCAGGTCTCCGGTATAGTTCAAAGTCGCACGCGCCGTTTCACCCGTCGGCTTGACCCAGTCGATTTCTGACACGTCGATCCGCGCTTCACTGAGGTCGAAGGCAAACGTGCCCGTCTGAAGTCCGTTGGCGCCGACTTTGCCTTGCATCTCGACCGGGATTTCGCCGGTCAGGAAGGCGCGTCCGACCAGCCCGAACACGTTCAGGACGTCTGATGTGATCACGGCCGTCGCAGAAAGGTCTGCTGGCGCACCTTCATCATCAAAGGCATCGCGCCAGGTGAACTGGATCGGCGACGAGCCAAGATTGCCAAAACCGGTCAGGATCATGCGGTCGAGCGTGACATCCACATTCACATTGCCCTCGGCAATATCAAACGGCCCTGCCGCGCCGGTCAGTCCGGCATTTCGGATCTGTCCTTTGACTTCGAGGAGATGATCTTCGAGCGGCACATTGCTGAGCGCCGGGCGTGTCAGCGTCAGCGATGCGGTGGCGTCGCCGCTCACCCGCTCAGGATCGAAACCGGTTTCCTCCTGCAGGCGCAACCGCGAATTCGACAGATGGCGCAGTACCGAAACAGCGGGTCCTGAACCGTAAGCTGTAACAACAAAATTCTCGCCGCGCGGATTGAAAGCCGGAAAGTCGACGCCGCCGGACTGGATGACCCAGTCATCATAGGTCGCACTGATCACGGTGATATCGAGACTATTGCCCCCAACCCGTCCTGTGCCGACGACGTTTTCGACCGGCGGCATATCACTAAGGAAGCGCAGGCTGCCATCCTCAAACGCAAACGTGACGGCAAGATCTTCTTCGCGAAGATAACCCTCTGCCATGCTGTCCGGTTTGATGCTGACCACGGCGGTGGCCTCAGTTGCGTTGCCGCTCAGCAATTGGTCCGAGACATAATTCCGCGCGCCGCGGCCAAGGTTCACTGGCCAGTAGGCGAGAATGGTGTCCTTGCTGATATCGCCGACGAGTTCGGCGGCAACATCAAGCGTGAACGGCAATTCTCCGTCTTCGTGCTCGACATTCCAGTCCAGCTCACCAGTGGCCTGCAAACGCGCGGCATCAATGTCTGCGCCGAGCGACTGAACGGCAATGATCGTGAAATCATCCGACAGGTCAGCCTCTAGCTCCAGATTGCGAATCTCGGACGGCGCTTCGAAAAGGCTCGTCATGTCCAGCGTCATCTCTTCTGACCGGAGCGCAACGCGGCGCAGCGCGTTTGTGGCGAGGACATTTGAGAGCTCGCCTTCGAAGCGCCCACTCAGCCGCGCCGAGGCCAGCTGGAGAAAATCGATCCGGACCTGATCCTGGTTCGGAAGATAGACAACGGATGTGGTGATATCCGTCACCTCGCCAGCCCAATCTCCGAGACTGAGCGAGCCGCCGTCGCGAGACGCGACAATGCCGACCTGCTGCAATCCATCTGCACGCAGGAGTTCCGCATTGAATGAGGTACCGAGGCGAAGATCGCTGTCATCCAACCCCTCTACCCCGAGACGGCCCGCCAGGTCTGCGATCGGCAGAACCCCGACATCGAGAACCGCCTTGAGCGATTGATAGCCGCCATATGAGTCGAGCGAGATTCCGAAGATTTGCGGCAGCCCCATGCCCTGCCCGTCCCCGGCGAACTGGATGCTGACATCATTCTCCAGCTTCTGGAACTGACCGGACGCGGCTTTGATCGATCCGATAGCGCTGCCATCTTCACAGATCACCTGCAGGTCAAAATTATTGAATTCAAGCCCTTCAAATTCGAGCGACTGATTGAATGTTTCCAGGCCGACAAGCACATCGGTCAGCACGCTGTTAATGCGGTCGAGCCAGTCCTGCGGGGTTTGAGGCAGCACGCCGGCCCTAATCTCCGGCATCGGATCTCCTGCTACGGTCCAGCGGTTCGGCGCAACATTCTCAACCTCGATCCATCCTTGCTGCAGGTCTGCTTCGAGCACTTCGACATTTCCGAGCAGGATGGCGCCCGCGTCGAGCGTGAGTTCGGCCTTTTGCGCAAATCCGGCTTCATCGCCAGCCGCGTCTTTCAGAGAGAGATTATCGGCGACAACGAACATGCGACGCTCGGACGGCGACCATTGCAGGGTCAGGCGCTCGACGGTAACGGCGCGGCCATCGCGCGCATTGGTCAGGGCGCGTTCAACATCGTCGCGAAAAATGCCAAGTTCGACCGGTCCGCTGGCCAGCATGAAGGCCAGAATCCCGATCGCCGCCATCAAAACCAGCGAGATGACTCCGAAAACTTCTAAAATAATGACTTTTGTGGTCTGGCGAACCAAGTCAAATACTCCAAGTAATCAACACACTGCCTCACAGCGCTTCCACTGGGACAGCCTCCCACCAAACATGAAAGACATGCCATGACAAACCGACCAGAAAAAGGCGATAAAGCACCAAATGTGACCATCCCCGTTTCCGATGAAGAAACGGTCAATTTGAGCAAACCCGCCAGCGCGGCTCATGTGGTCTATTTCTATCCACGCGACAACACGCCGGGCTGCACCACCGAATCAATCGACTTTTCGTCGCTGAAGCCTAAATTTGAGGCACTCGGCGCGCAAATAATCGGCGTGTCAAAAGACAGCCTGAAGAGTCACGCCAAATTCGCTACCAAGAAGGAGCTGACAGTCACGCTCGCAAGTGATGAAACGACGGACGCCTGCGAACAATTCGGTGTCTGGGTCGAGAAAAACATGTATGGAAAGAAGTACATGGGCATCGAGCGTTCAACCTTCATCATCCTCGCCGATGGCACGATCGCGGACGTCTGGCGCAAGGTAAAAGTGAAGGGCCATGCCCAATCGGTTCTTGAGGCGTTGGAAACAATTTTGAACGCCTGATTCGTCAAATAAAAATACTTTAAGGCGAATTTTACGGAAACAGGCCATTTTGGAGCCGGAAAACCGCAAAAGGGGGCTTTTCGTCCGGATCACAATGAGGTTACTGTGGGTCATCACCAATCAAGACGTCATACAGCCTGCAGCCTTAACGGCGTCTTACCTGCGGATAGGTGCGTAGAATGAAATCGACTGCAAAGATCTCTGACTTTGTACGCCGGGCATTTCCGGAGCGGCAAATTTACCACCGTAGTGGTGGGACTGTCCGCTACTTCACTGTTTCTCCTCTACAGCAGATTCTTCTGACCTGTGCAGCGGCTGCTCTTGTTGGGTGGTCGCTTTTCGCATCGGCTGCGGTCGTGTTCGGACAGAAGACGGTTGCTGTCGGCTCAGCTGCCAGCGAGGTCAACCGGCTGGAACGCTGGGTCCAGGATCTTCGCGCCAAGGAAGCGCTGTCCACTTCGCAACTCGAACAGCGCACCGAGGCGTTCCAGGACGCAACGCTGGAATTCCAGCGCCGGCACGAAACCCTGGCGACAATGCTCGAAGCGATGAAAACCGGCGGAGAATTGGAGGTTTCGGCGCTAAGGGGAAACTCGGCGTCCCTCCTGGTGACGGCCTCGATCGATGAGGCAGACGCTCGGCAATCGCAACGGTTTGCCGCCACCGAAAGCCGCCTGCCGCAAGTTGGCCTGCGCGGCGATGTCAGCAAGATCCGTTCGGAGCAGGACCAGTTCCTCGACGAAATCGAAGAGATGGCCGTCGAGAAAGCTGAAGCAGCGCGCGGTATTTTGCGCCTGACGGCTGTCGGCGCTGGCCGCATTACAAGCGGCGAGAATATGGGCGGACCGGAAGTCAGCTTTGCCAGCCTCCTCTCTGGACAGTTCGCGACACCGGAAGAAGAACATTTTGCCGTGCGGGTGGCTCAGGTTGCCGCGCGTATGGAAGAAGCCCGTTATTTTGAAACCCTGGTCGATCGCCTGCCTCTGGCGACACCGATTGGCATCCCATCGCGGGTCACCTCGCCGTTCGGAATGCGCATCGATCCGTTCCGCAAACGCCCGAGCTGGCATGGCGGAATTGACATGGGCGCCGGCTGGAATGCCCCCATCGTGGCGGCCGGTCCAGGAAAAGTTATTTATGCCGGAACGAAATCAGGGTATGGTAGGGTCGTCGATGTAGATCATGGCGGCGGTTTCGTATCTCGATATGCGCACCTTCGACGGATTGTGGCCAAGAAAGGCCAGGACGTCGAAATCGGCGACAAGCTCGGCACCATGGGTTCGACCGGGCGCAGCACGGGTCCCCACCTTCATTACGAAGTGCTGTTCCATGGAAAGCAGTATAATCCAGTAGAGTTCATTAAGGCAGGAAAACATGTTTACGAAGACTAAGGGCGACACTCCACCAGGCTTCACCCCGGCACAGGACGCGGTTCGCAGCGCTTCAACCAAGCCCGCAGCACGCGTTGGCGCATCCATCATTTGCTCCGACGTCGAAATCAAAGGCTCCATCAAGTCCGATGGCGCTCTTCAGATCGATGGTCAGGTCGAAGGCGATGTGACCTCGGGCGATGTCACCGTCGGGTCCACCGGCCGCATCGTTGGCGAGATCAAGGCGGAGACTTTGCGCGTCAAAGGCAAGATCGTCGGCTCCATTCGCGCCCGCAAGGTCGAGCTGGAAACCGGTGCGTCGGTCGAAGGCGATATTTTCCACGCCGCGCTGATCATTCAGCCGGATGCCAGCTTCGAAGGCCAGGTCAAACGCGAAGAGAACCCGCTCAAGGAAACGGCGCCAAAGCCTGCCGCACAGGCGCCGCAAACCAACGGGTCCGGTCTCGGCAATGCGACGACCAGCATTCCGACACCAAACGGCACCGCCGGTAACGCTTAAAATAAGCAAGCAGGACAATACAAAGAAGCCGGGCCCCAGGGTCCGGCTTTTTCGTATCAGGCGTCTTCAGTCTCGCTATCACCAAGCGCGTGGGACAGCGCCGCCGACAGGAATGGCGTCAGATCGCCGTCCAGCACACCGCTCGTATCGGACGTCTCATGATTGGTGCGCAGGTCCTTGACCAGCTGATAGGGCTGCAGGACGTAGGACCGGATCTGGTGGCCCCACCCGATCTCGGTTTTCGAGTCATGGCTGTCCTGCGCCGCTTGCTGTCGCTTTTGCAGTTCGACTTCGTAGAGTCGCGAGCGCAGCATTTCCCAGGCCGTCGCGCGGTTCTGGTGCTGTGAGCGCCCGGATTGGCAAGCCACCGCGATCCCGGTTGGTTCGTGCGTCAAACGCACGGCCGAGTCCGTCTTGTTCACGTGCTGCCCACCTTTGCCGGACGCACGATACGTATCGGTGCGTACATCCGACGGGTTGATCTCGACTTCAATGGAATCGTCGATCACCGGAGACACTGCGACTGACGCAAAACTCGTGTGACGACGCGCCGAGCTGTCAAACGGCGATATCCGCACCAGGCGGTGAACACCCTGTTCTGATTTCAACCAGCCATAGGCATTCTCACCTTTGATCAACAATGTGGCGGACTTGATGCCCGCTTCATCACCTTCATGACTTTCAATTTCCTCGACCTTGTATCCAGACTGCTCGGCCCAGCGCACATACATGCGCCGGATCATTGAGGCCCAGTCCTGGCTCTCGGTGCCGCCGGCACCGGAATTGATATTCATATAGCAATCATTGCCGTCGGCTTCACCGGAGAGCAGCGCCTCGAGCTCGGCTTTCTCGGCTTTTTCCGCGGCGCGGCGCAGGGAAGCGGCAACATCGGCGAGCATGGCCTCATCACCGTCCGCGAGCTCCAGAAGCTCGAGACCATCTGACGCTTCCTGCTCCAGCTCCTCGACGGTGTTCATGCCCGTTTCGAGCTTCTGGCGCTCGGCCATCAGCTTGCGCGCCTCTTCCGGATCATCCCAGAAGTCAGGCCGCTCGGATAGCGCGTTTAATTCGTCGAGGCGTTTGCTGGCGACATCCCAGTCAAAGACGCCTCCTCAGCAGTTCAGATGACTGCTTGATTTGTTCGGCAAGGGCGAGAATTTCTGCTGACATTCTGGTTCCTGAAACTCAAGTGATCGCTGGAAATGGAGGCGTTTCACGTTCAGGTCAATAAACCTCGTCCTCGATATCCGTCTGAATAACATCAGATTCCACCACTTCGCCCGTCTCAGGGTCAATCTGCGGTTCGACCGGGGTTCCTTGTCCGAAGATCGATCCATCGCCTATCCCGGACAGGCTGAGATTGTTCGTATTCTCGCTGAACGCCATGCCTGGTTCCGTACCGGGTCGGAAGGCTTCCAAGATGATTTCATCGCTTGAGAATGTCGGCATGCCGCCGGTTTGGGCATCGACTGAGACCAATCGAACGCCCGGTGGAATGCGGAACGGCAGCGCGGGCTCGTCCGCTAGCGCACGCTCCATGAATTCAGTGAAGATGACGCCGGCAACGGCCCCGCCGCCTTCGCCTTCGCCCAGTGTGCGCGGCGTATCAAACCCGGTCCAGATCCCAACGACCAGGTCCGGAGAAAAGCCGAAGAAGAGCGCATCAATATAATCATTGGTGGTTCCGGTTTTTCCGGCGAGTGGCTTGCCAACTCGCCGCGCCCGGCGGCCGGTCCCGCGCTCGATCACGCCTTCAAGCATGTGCACCAGCTGATAGGCGATGATGGGATCGACCAGCTGCTTGCGGTCGTCTGGCAGGGTCGGTGGCTCTGATCCGTCCCAGACCTCTGAAATGCAGGTCTCGCATTCGCGTTGGTCGTGCTTGTACAGCGTGACACCGCGGCGGTCCTGAACCCGGTCGAGCAGGGTCGGGGTGACTTCCTTGCCGCCATTCACCAGGGCTGCATAGGCTTTCGACATGCGCCAGGGCGAGGTTTCGCCCGAGCCTAGCGACATGGCCGGATAAGGCGGCAGGCGGTCATAAATTCCGAACCGCTCTGCGAACTCAGACACAGCCTCCATTCCAATATCGGTGGCGACGCGCGCGGTGACCTGGTTGTATGACTTTTCCAACGCCACACGCATGGTCACTTCACCATAGCTGCGGCCTTCGGCGTAGTTTTCCGGCTTCCAGATCTCGTCCGTGTTCTCGTCATAATAGACATAGGGCGAGTCGAGGATGCGAACCGACGGCGTATATCCCTGCTCCAAAGCTGCCCCGTAGACGAACGGCTTGAAGGACGAACCGGGCTGGCGCTGCGCCTGCGTGACCCGATTGAAAGGGCTTTTGAAGAAAGAGTAACCGCCCATCATTGCCAGTACGCGGCCTGTATGCGGATCCAGCGCGACGATGGCGCCTTCCAGTTCAGGAATTTGTTTGAGGATGGCCTGGCCGACAGGCACCATAATGGGTTCGACGGGGGCGAGCGCCTCGCCTTCATCATCGCTGGTGCCCTCGCGCGTCGGGGTGCTTTCTTCCACGCTCAAGGCCTGGCGGCTAACTTCGGCCAGGATGACATCGCCCGCGCGCAATCCGGTCTGACCATTGGCGCGCACAAAGGTTTTCGACCATTCCACATCCTCTGCCGGAATGCTGGTCTCGGCCCCATCGTCGAGCAGGAGCGTCGCACCGCTATCATTGATCCGGGTAATCAGTGCGCGCTCCCATGTGCCATATCCGCCTGGGCGAGTGACAGCATTTAGCTGTTCCAGCACATCATCGGCTGACAGGTCGATGGATTGCAGCGGCCCGCGATATTCATGTCGGCGGTCATAGGTCTCGAGACCGATCTGCAGCGCTTCCTGGGCCGCGAGTTGCAGCTTTGTGTCGATCGTTGTCCGGATGGACAATCCG
Source organism: Henriciella sp. (assembly GCA_041984335.1). Lineage (GTDB taxonomy): Bacteria > Pseudomonadota > Alphaproteobacteria > Caulobacterales > Hyphomonadaceae > Henriciella. The sequence continues at coordinate 67,225 of JBHIYI010000008.1, forward strand.
CCCTGCTCCAGCTCTTCTTCGCCATAAAGGTCGATCAGCTGCTTGCGGAGTTCCTGGACGAAATAGGTCGCGGCGGCATATTCCGGCCCGTAGAGGCGCTTGGTCGTGTTCAGCGGCTTGGCCTTGGCCTCATCGGCTTGTTCCTTCGTGATATAGCCATCATCGACCATCCGGTTGAGCACATAATTGCGTCTTTGCAGCACGCGCTCCGGATTGGTGTAAGGGTTCACGCGTCCGGGGAATTTCGGCAGCGAAGCCAGCACTGCCGCTTCCGACAGGTCCAGCTCAGGCAGCGATTTGTTGAAATAGTTCAGCGCCGCAGATCCAACCCCGTAAGAGCGTCCACCGAGGTAAATCTCATTCAGATAGAGCTCGATGATGTGTTCCTTGGAGAAGGCTTTCTCCATGCGCTGGGCAACAATCGCTTCTTTGGCTTTGCGCACAACGGTCTGGTCGCGCGTCAGCAGCATGTTCTTGGCCACCTGCTGCGTAATCGTCGATCCACCTTGCATGCCGCCGCTGCCGGTAATCTTGTTTTTCGCAGTGTTTATGACGCCGCGAGTCATGCCGAGATAGTCGATGCCGCCATGCGTGAAGAAGTTTTTGTCTTCAGCGGAAACAAAGGCGTGGATTACATGTTCCGGAATGGCTTCATACGGAATGAAGACCCTGTGCTCATCGGCAAACTCGTAGATGAGTGTCCCATCCCCGGCATGTACGCGGGAGGTCACAGGCGGATTATACTCAGACAGTTTCTCGACCGATGGCACGGTCCGGCCAAGCGCGGCCATCCAGATAAAGAACGCGATAATGGCAAGTACGCCGATCGCAATGCCCGCCAACACCGTCCACAACAGGAACTTCCAGGTGAATACACGCTGTTTGATAGCTGCCCACATGCTGCAAGGACCTCATAATTCTTCTGCGCGGTGAATCACACGCTAACGGGGCAAGACTAAGGCGCTTCTGCAGTGCCGAAAAGGCGTGCCATCAGTTTGTTGCCAAGATTAAATCCTGACGATCGAAATAGGCATCAATGGCGCGCTTGATGGCTTCGGCGGATTTGCGTCGTCCGCGTTCCGATTTGAGGCGTCTTGCATCGTCGCGATTGGTCAGGAAGCCAATCTCGACCAGCACGGCCGGGACATCAGGCGCGAGCAGCACGAACAGGTTCCCCTGGCGGTGGGAATTGCGCACGAGCGGCCCTGCCTTGCCGAGTTCTGGCACCAGGAATTCCGCAAAAATCGAAGAGTTGGACTTGGTTTCCCGAAGCGTCAGGTCCTGCAAAATGTTGGACACTTCAATCGAGGTGCCGTCCTCTATGGGAAGATCCCAGCCAAACTTTTTGGCTGTACCCTCAATGCGCGCCTCTCCCCGCGTCGATATCGTATAGACCGAAGCGCCTGAAACGGTGGGCGCGCCGGCTGCATCTGCGTGCACAGAGATAAACAGATCCGCCCCCCAGTTACGCGCCATCGTGACGCGATCTTCGTGCTCGATATAGACATCTGTCTCGCGCGTGAGTTTCACCACGTATCGCGGATCCTGCTCGATCATCTGCTTCAGCTTCAGAGATGTTTTCAGAACGATGTCGCTTTCTTTTCCGCCGATAATCGCGAGCGCGCCGGGGTCGCGACCGCCATGCCCTGGATCGATAACGATCACGCGGCGCTGGCGGGCAGCCATCTGCATCAGGGCGCCAATGCTAGCGGGTTTGGAGGATGGCGCTTCCGGTCGAATCTCCGGGACGAAATCCGCGACTTGAGTCGGGGCGGGCGGCTCGGACTCGCCGCGGCGGATGGCTTCGAACCGGGCAAAGCGACTTTCATCGCGGCGGGCTGCATTTCTGAACCGGGCCTCAGATACGCCGCTAAGGTCAAGAATGAAGCGGTACAATTGTTCTGATCCCGATGGCGGCAGGTCAATCTCGCGCATGATCATCATCGGGCGATCGAGCTCGAACACGATCCGGTCGCTATCCAGCGTATAGGCAAATATCCCGCCTGTCGGTTCGGAATAGAATGGCTGCGCGGACAGTTCAAACCGATCCGGCACCATCTCTATGACCATGCCGTCGATTGTCTCTCTCAGGAATATATCTGGCCGGATGGCTGTTTCTGACGTGATGGTGATTCGGGTGAACTCACCGTCGCCTGCAATGCCGATGGATTGCACCTGCGCCGCCCCGGTGGCGGCAAGCCAGGCCGACATAAAAAACAGACAAATGACCTTCACCGAATGCATCAATCGTATTCGCTCTAACGGCACCGCCCCGGTGCGTTCTTATCCCAGTGCACAGGTTTATTCTATCCAGTCTTAATCACAGATTTACCGAAGTGCAGGTAATATTCATCCGTTCCCCCGCATTTTTGCCCTTTTAATTCAAGATCAGAAGGGGCATGTAGGAAACAACCCCAGATGGGGCCCGAACAGAATCCCCGAAAGGCGGGTGAACAGGCTTAGTCCCCTGCACCATCGCCGAGACCGGAACGGATAAAATGAGCTTACAGGCCGCTACAACCAAGACCGAGAGCCGCTCTTTTGAAAGAGCAGGCCGGGCTGGTCGACTGCCTGTCCCTGATAACACATTCACTGGCGCGTTTCGCCATCGCCTGCACCGATTGCGGGCCTTAGCGCCGCCAGACTGCAAGGCAGTTTACAATGAGCAAACTTATGCTGATCGACGCGGTCCACCAGGAAGAGACCCGTGTCGCCCTCGTCAACAATGGTCGTGTCGAAGACTTTGATTTTGAAACAACCGGAAGCGAACAATTAAGAGGCAATATCTATCTCGCGAAAGTCACGCGAGTAGAACCGTCTCTGCAGGCCTGCTTCGTCGAATATGGCGGCAATCGCCACGGCTTCCTCGCATTCAGCGAAATCCATCCTGACTATTACCAGCTGCCGCAAGCGGATCGCGAAGCGCTACTGGAAGAAGCAGCGCGCGAGGCCGAAGCCGCCGCCGACGAAGATCCCGACGAAGATGACGGAGACGAGGCCGGCGTCGACGAAGAAGACTCAACCAATGACACAGATGACGAGGCCGACGATACGGGCGACGATTCTGATCAGGAGGTTGAAGCATCTGACTCAGATGACGGTGATGAAAGCGATGATGACGCAAAGAAAAAGGCGAAGGCAAAGCCAGCGCGTCGCCAACGTAGTCCTCGCAAGTCTCGTGGGACGTCCATCACGCGCCGCTACAAGATCCAGGAAGTCATCCGCCGCCGGCAGGTCCTTCTGGTCCAGGTGGTCAAGGAAGAACGCGGCAATAAAGGCGCGGCCCTGACAACCTATCTGTCACTGGCGGGTCGCTATTCGGTCCTGATGCCAAATACACCGCGCGGCGGTGGTATTTCGCGCAAGATCCCAAACGGCAATGACCGCAAGCGTCTGAAAACCGTCATGGATGGCCTGCAAGTGCCAAAAGGCATGGGCCTGATCGTTCGGACCGCTGGTGCCAAACGCACCAAATCAGAAATCCGCCGCGACTATGATTATCTCCAGAAACTCTGGTCGAATATCCGCGCCAAGACATTGGAATCTGTCGCCCCTGCCCTGATCCATGAAGAAGGCGGGCTCGTTCATCGCGCCATGCGCGACATGTTTGATCGGGAGATTTCCGAAGTCGTCGTCCAGGGCGACCGCGCCTATCGCGAAGCCAAGGATCTCGCCAAGACCCTGATGCCGACCCAGGCGAAGAAAGTTAAACGCTGGACCGCTCAGGCCCCGCTCTTCGTCAAGGAAAACGTGGAGGACCAGCTCGATTCGATCTTCTCGCCGGTCGTTCAGATGAAGTCTGGTGGCTACCTCGTGATCAACCAGACCGAAGCACTGGTCGCCATCGACGTGAACTCGGGCAAATCGACTCGTGAGCGCAATATCGAGCAGACCGCCCTGCATACCAATCTCGAAGCAGCCGAAGAAGCTTGCCGACAGATGCGCCTGCGCGATCTGGCGGGACTCATCGTCATCGATTTCATCGATATGGACGAGAACAAGAATAACCGCGCCGTTGAAAAGAAAATGAAAGAGGCGCTGAAACTTGACCGCGCCCGCGTTCAGAACAATCGCATCTCGCAATTCGGTCTGATGGAAATCTCGCGCCAGCGCCGTCGTGCAGGCGTCCTGCAAGCAACATCTGCAAAATGCGAGTCCTGCGACGGGACGGGTCGGCGTCGGTCGACCTCCTCTGCCGCTCTGCAACTCATCCGCGCCATTGAAGCGCGGGCAGCTGGCGGCGGTCTTCGCGGCATGACCGTGACGGCGCCAACAGATGTCGCGCTTTACCTGCTCAATTCCAAGCGCGATTCGATCTCGGCCATTGAGGAAGAAGCTGGTTTTACCATCGCGATAAAATCTTCCGGTGCAATGATCCCCGGCGATTTCGAGCTCGACGCAGACAAGGGGTCAGGGGGACGGCGAAGACGCAAGAAATTCAATCGCGAAGAGTTCCTTGAAGGCGATGCAGACGATCATTTGCTGCCGGATTCTGACGCGGATGAAGACGAGGCCGAGGACGAAGTTGAAGCGGCCACCACCGATGATGCTGGTGAAGACGATGGCGGACGCAAGAAACGTCGCCGCCGCGGTCGCCGCGGAGGACGTCGTCGCCGCAAGGATGGCGAAGCCATGGATCCCGGCGCGCCGCCTTCAGATGGTGGGGCGCTGCTCGATGGCTTGGCCGTATCCATCTCTAACCTCCTGGGCGATCAACCCGATGATCTGCCGGAAGCGAGCGAAGGCGGGCTGGATGCCAAGCCTGTTGCCATGCCCGAAGCGCGATCTGGCGGATCCGACAACGACAATAGCGAGTCCACGACAAAGGAGTCTGACTCCGAAGACGAACCCAAAGAAGGCAAGAAACGTCGCCGCCGCCGTCGACGCAAACGCCGCGGCGATGACGAAAGCACGCCGGAATCAGCTGATGCTGCCGAAACTGGGGATTCCGACGGTAAAGCTGATACTCCCAAGGAGAGCGAGGCGCCTGAGGACAAGCAACCTGTCAAGGCCACCGAATCGCAGCCTGCGTCCGAGCCTGCTCCAGAACCAGCGCCTGAGCCTGAGCCCGAGCCTGAGCCACAACCTGAACCCAAGACAGAAGCCGAAGAACCAACCGAATCCGACGCCGCACAAGAGCCAGCGCCCGAGCCGGAACTCGTTTCTGAAACCGTGGAGCGAAAAACCACTGAACCGGTTCTCGAGACCACGACCGAGCCGACAAAGAAAAAGCGCGGTTGGTGGTCGCGATAGACCGAAAAACTCTACAGTTCGAGGTCAGAATTTTTCTTGACCCCGAGCTGTGGAAATCCTATGTGCGCCGCTGACAAGTAAGCGAACCACGACGAGCTGTTTTTGGCTGTCAGTACGGGGGAGCCCAACTGTCTTCACTTTCAATGTCGGTTTAGGGCCGATCTTGCTTTGCGAGGATACTTGGATGACTCATCCCCTGAAGGGCGCTTGTCCCTCTATTCCGATCCGTCCGATCAAACGCCTGGATGTCGCGTTTGATACGACCACCGTCTACAGGACCTTTGCCAAGGACGCCGATTACATGGCAGCCGTGGCTGAACTTATAAGGGCGTAGCGGGCCACTTGCCCGCCAATTCCGACTGAGCCGGGTACGCCTTTTCAGGTCGTATCTGACACTTTCGAACGTTTCGTGCGTTCGCAATTCGGACCCTTAAACCATGTTCAATCAAACCTCTTCGCGCCTGGCGCAACCTGCCATTCTTCCTGACTTTGACCGTCCGTTCGGTCTGCCCGCATTCAACTCGGTTGCGGATGTGATCGATGCCTATGACGGCGATGACGCGATCTATGTCCTCTATCCGAAACGGATTGAGGCTGCCGCGCATCTGTTCCTGGAAGGCTTTCCGGGCACCTCCATCTATGCCGTCAAAGCCAACCCGCACCCAACCGTTCTGAAAACCCTCTGGGCCTCAGGCCTGCGCGGATTTGATGTCGCCTCTATTCGCGAGATCGATCTGGCGCGCGCCGCGTGTCCCGACGCAGAACTCTTCCTGATGCATCCGGTGAAATCCCGCCGCACAATCCGCCATGCCTACGCTGCCGGTGTCCGTCATTTTGCCTTCGACTGCGCCGCCGAGCTCGGCAAGATCCTGGTCGAGACCAATGATGCAGACGACCTGCATCTGCACCTGCGCCTGGCACTCCCAAGCGGCGGATCTGCCAGTATGCCGCTTGAAGGCAAATATGGCGCGACCTATCGCGACGCTGTCGACTTGCTACGCGCGGCGCGGCCGGTCGCGGCAAAGCTTGGCGTCTGCTTCCATGTCGGCAGCCAGTGCATGGATCCGGCGGATTATATCAAGGCGCTTTCCTATGCGCACGGATTGCTGGAAACCGCTGATATCCGGATTGACAGCCTCGACTGCGGCGGCGGCTTCCCAGTCGCCTATCCAGGCCTGACACCCCCGCCCATGCAAGCCTATTTCGATCGCATTCGCAAAGGCCTGAAAATCTTTGGCTTTGAGTCGCTCGAGATTATCGGCGAGCCTGGCCGCGCCCTGTGCGGCGAGGGCGGTTCGACACTGGCACGGGTGGAGCTGCGCAAAGGCGGCGACCTGTACCTGAATGAAGGCTCTTACGGTTCCTTGTTCGATGCGGCGCAATGCGGCTGGAAATATCCTGTGAAGCTGCACCGGGCAGGCGAGACATCGACCGATACAGAGGACTTCCGTTTCTTTGGTCCGACCTGCGACAGCATGGATACAATGGCGGGCCCATTCCAGCTTCCTGCTGACACCCATGAGGGCGATTGGATCGAAATTTGCCACCTCGGCGCCTATGGACAGGCCCTGGCGACAAACTTTAACGGCTTCCAATCTGAAACGACTGTCGCCGTCCTGGGCTAAGCCGCGCCTGGGCATGGACACCCGTATATTAAAATGAGAGTCAGAGGAGATGCGAACATCTCTTCTGGCTCTCATCATATCTCTTTCCAGCACGGCATGCACGCACGCGGCGACGCCAGCAGCGGAACTAGAGGCCTGCAGCCTCGCGGCGCAAGGTGAAAGCGCGCTTTCGGCATGGCGGGACGCAGGCTTTGAAACCGAATCTCCAGACCAGACGGCGATCGAACTCGCCGCCTGCCTCGCAGCGCCAGATCCGTTCCTGCGCGATCGGATTGGCTATGAGGGACTGACCGCGACCCTGCGCGCGGGCGAGGTTTCCTCGGAAACGCGCCGCGACTTGATCGCCGCGCTCGCGACCGCCCTGGCGCAAGAGGATGCGGCAGGCTTCTACGCGCCCTTCGCTGCGCTCGCCCTGTCCGAACTTGCCCGCACCGACCGCGTTGAGGCCTTCCTGAGCGCAGAAGAACGCACTGATCTCGCGGCAATGGCCGCCGCCTATCTCGAAGGTGTGCGCGACTACCGCGCATACTCCGACACAGAAGGCTGGCGCCACGGTGTCGCGCATGGCGCCGACTTTGCCATGCAGCTCTCGCTCAATCCGAACCTGGACACACGCTCGCTTCTCACGATGAGAGACGCGATTACCGCGCAAATCAGCCAGCAGTCCGAACACGCCTTCACACTTGGCGAGCCGGAACGTCTGGCGCGGCCCATCCTGTTCATGGCCATGCGAGGCGACATCGAGCCTGAGAACTGGAGCGCATGGTTCAGCGAACTGGCAGATCCTGCGCCGCTCAATGATTGGAACGACGCTTTCTCGTCGGAAGCTGCGCTTGTCCGCCTGCACAATGTAAAAAGCTTCGCCCAGTCGCTCTATGTGAACGCAAGTCTGAGTGAAAACCCGAATCTGGAACCCATCGCTGAAGGGGCGTTGGACGTCCTGAAAGCGCTGCCTTAACTGGCAGAAACAGCATCGATGACTTCAATCTGCGCGGTGCGGCGACCGTTCCAGACATTGTCTTTCAATCGACCCGCCAGGTGGACCCGGCCACGCTGCAGGAGCGCATCGCCGAGGGGGGTTCCGATGCAGCGCCACACAAGGGCCTCCACCCGCGCACCCATATCCTCGACGGTAAGTTTCAGATGGTTCTCCCCGATCGGGCGCGTATGGGTGATTTCGACATCGCGCAGGGCAAAAATCGGCTCCGGCGCAGCCTGACCAAAGGGGCCAATGGTCTGAATGAGATCGAACGTCTCGGGCGTGACCTGCGTCGGTGCCAGGAGCGCGTCTATGGTGAGCTCCTTCGCGGCGGCGCGCTCTTCCCGGAATTCCGACATATGGTCCTGCATCCAGCTCCTGAGACCGTCCAGCTGTTCAGGCTCAAGGCTGAGCCCGCCAGCCATCGCATGCCCACCGCCTGACAGGATCACGCCCTCTTTGGCGGCTGCAGAAATCGCGTCGCCAATGTTCACCCCGTGCACGGATCTCGCCGACCCCTTGGCGACGGGCCCGAGGCCCTGTCCCCAACCGATCACGATACTCGGCAGGTGAAACCGGTCCTTCAGGCGTCCGGCAACGATACCAATCACGCCGGGATGCCAGCCTTCGCCCGCGGCGATCAAAATACCTGTATCCGGATTGGCATCGATCTGTTTCTGCGCGTCCACGCTCGCCTGTTCGAGAATCGCAGCCTCGACCGCTTTTCGCTCGTCATTGTGCGCGTGAAGGCGCTCGGCAAGAGCAATCGCCTCGGCCCGGTCATCGGTCGCCAGCAGTTTCGCCGCAAGCCAAGGATCGCCGACGCGGCCACCCGCGTTTAGGCGCGGTCCGAGCACGAATGTCGCGTGATAGACACTCTCAATTGTCCCGATCCCGGCAATATCCGCGAGCGCGCGCAGGCCTGGGTTCTGGCCGCGTTCGAGGATTTTCAGGCCCTGCGTCACGAATGCCCGGTTCGCCCCGCGAAGGGGCGACATATCGCAAAGCGTGCCGAGCGCGCAGAGATCGAGCCAGTTCAGAATATCCGGCAAACCGCCCGGCGGCGCGACGCCTCGCTCTCGGGCTAATTTGTTCAAGGTGGCCACGAAGACATAGACCACGCCAGCTGCGGCCAGATGCCCCTGCCCGCTCGTATCATCGGACCTGTTGGGATTGACGAGTGCCGCGCATTCCGGCGGTTCTGCGCCCATCAGATGATGGTCGATGACAATCACCGGCAGGTCGATCGCGACGGCTTCGGCGAGCGCTGCCGTCGCCGCTGCGCCGCAATCCACCGTGATGACGAGGTCGGCGCCCTGCTCTTTCAGATGCCGAAACGCCGCCGGGCTGGGACCATACCCTTCGGTAAGACGATCCGGGACATAAAGGCCGATCTCCTGCCCCCAGGCGCGGAAATAGCGCGCCAGGATGGCCGAGCTGGTGCCGCCATCAACGTCATAATCGGCAAACACGGTGACACGCTGCCCCGCCAATATGGCATCCAGGGTCAGCGCGGCGGCCTTCATCATGTCCTGAAAGCTTGCCGGGTCCGGAAACAGCGCGCGCAGCGTTGGGTTGAGAAAAGTCTCCACCTCGTCCGGCGCAATACCCCGTGGCGCCAGCAGCCGGGCGAGCAGATCATTGCCCCCAAGTTGCGGCAATAGCGCCCGCACACCCGCTTCATCCGGCTCACGAAGTGTCCAGTAGCGCCCGCCATAGGAATCGCGAATTGATAGAGCCGAACCCGTCATGATTGCAGATGTGACAAGAGTCGGCGCGCCACAAAACCCGAAACGGCATGACAATGCATCACCGTAGTTTGAGACGTGATGACAAAGACGAAGTCCCGTCCGCTATTCTATGAGTAGAGACTTCGGGCTTTTGCGGGCGCGGACGGGGATCAACTGGTGCAGACGCTTCTACACAACGAAACGAAACCGGGATCGCGCCAAAGCCGCACTGTGAAGGCGATCCATGACACATGCGATGGGGAGGGCTACCGCGCGCGAACGTCAGTCATGCTCGAATGCACGCCCCTGCAGACATCGCAGAACATCGGCAAGTATGCAGCTAATACCTGGTACACTGACAAAGCGATCTTGTTGCAAAACGAGACGGATGCGTTCGCCATGGATCATTCACGGCGCCATGTCAGCGATACGTCTCATTTGATCCTGCTGCGTCGCATGCTGTCGGGCCACCTCTGGGGACGTGTCGGCGATACCAGCACAATCTATTCGCCCGGCCCGATACACGTTCAGGATCAGGAGATGCGATATGAAGGCCTCCAGGACCGCGCCGTGTTTCAGTCAGCTTTCATTTTCAAGTCGGCCCTGGGATTCCATCCTTCCAGACATTTGCGAAGCGGCCAGATCAATCCCAACTCGGTGGCGGGGCAGTGTCTGGTCGTCGCGTGGGAAGCCCTGTTTGATCAACTCTGGGCCAATGACACCTATGTCGACGCTGAGCTGTTCGATCGGTTCTTCGCATGCGCCAAAATCGCACTCGGCGCACCGGCCGAACGAGAGGACGTTCGGATGCACGCGCGCAACGCTTTATATGATGTGATCTGCCGCTACATTGAAAACAATCTCGGCGACTACGAACTCGCCGTCCCCCAGCTGTTGCACAAATTCGGTGTCTCGCGCGCGAGCTTGTATCGAATGTTCGAAGACGCTGGCGGCGTGAGGAATTATATCCGTCAACGCCGTGCCACCCGGGCTTTACTGGACGTTTCTCGCCAGCCCGATCAACGCGGGATCATTCGTGCAGTTGCCGAACAATGGGGGTTTTCCAGCGCGCCAAACTTCAATCGCATCATTCGTGAGCTCTATGGCTACAGCCCCGGTGCAATGTTTGACCGCCAGACCGTGTTCGACGCGGCGCCGAAACCGTCGCTTTTCACCAAAATTATTGCGCAGGAAAACGCTAGATTCGGTGCCAGCTCTTGATCTTGCGGACCATGCCGTCAGCGCTGCTCATGACGAGTGTATCCGTCTCGATGTTAGCGCCATTGCGCACCACGCCATCGACCAGACCGCCTTTGGTGACACCCGTCGCGCAGAATACAGTCTCGCCGGAGGCCAGTTCATGCAGGCTATACTTCTTGTCATAGTCGGTGATGCCGGTGCGGTCGGCGCGGCGACGTTCATCATCATTACGGAACACGAGACGCCCCTGCATCTGCCCGCCAACGCATTTCAGCGCCGCGGCGGCGAGCACGCCTTCCGGCGCACCGCCGGAGCCGACATACATATCGATGCCGGTGCTTGGATTGGTCGTATTGATCACGCCCGCGACATCGCCGTCTGAGATCAGATGAATGCGGGCCCCGGCCTCGCGCAGGCTTTCAATGATCTCCGCATGACGCGGACGATCGAGCACACAGGCCGTCATCGCCGAAACATCAACACCTTTGGCTTTTGCGAGTTCGGTGATGTTCTCTGCCGGAGTGGCATCGAGGTCGATCACGCCCTCTTCATAGCCAGGACCAATCGCTATCTTCTGCATATATGTGTCAGGTGCGAATAGCAGCCCGCCGCGCGGCGCAATCGCTAGGACCGCCAACGCATTTGCCATGGCTTTTGCGGTCAGGGTCGTCCCTTCCAGGGGGTCGAGCGCGATATCGATCTCAGGTCCGTTCCCGGTGCCGACTTCTTCGCCAATATAGAGCATCGGCGCTTCATCGCGTTCACCTTCGCCGATCACGACCCGGCCTTTGAAATCGACGGCATTGAAGGCGGTGCGCATCGCATCCACTGCTGCAGCATCGGCGGCTTTCTCGTCGCCGCGCCCTGCCAGGGTTTCAGCCGCGATCGCGGCCTTTTCCGTTACCCGCACCATGGCATCCGCCAAATGCGGAATCAGAATGCTGTCAGTCATCTCTCACTCCCCCAGACCGTGCGTCGGCCCAGCTCAAAAAACTACATTGCCGCATCGATCGGAATCACTTGCGGCGCACCAACGCTGGCCTCCAAAGCGGACACTCTGGCGCTGGCGGCATCAATGTCCCCGCGAGAACACACATGCGTAACAATAGCAACAGGCGAGACATCGCTGTCATCAGCGGACTCCTGCAGCAGCTTGTCGACCGACACACCCTGGCTTGCAAGCGCTTCGGTCAGGCTCGCGAGCGCACCGGAGCGATCGGCCAGTCGTACACGCAGGAAAAATGCCGAACGTTCGGCCGATTCTGCGGCGACGAATTTGCGTGTCTGGTGGTGAGCGGCGCGCCCGAAAGGGCTGCGCGCGGTCGGCGAGAAAAGCTTTGCGATATCGCCCATCACCGCGCTGGCTGTTGGTCCCGGTCCCGCGCCGGGGCCGGTCAGCGTCACGGCTCCCAATGGTTCGCCCTCTACCCGCACCGTGTTCAACGCGCCGTCGATCCGGGCGAGCGGATGATCGATTGGCATGGCTAGCGGAGCGACGCGGCAGACAACACCTGCTTCGGTGGAAATGCCTTCGGCGATCAGCTTGATCCGCAGGCCAAGGCGATCGGCAAGCGTCAAATCCATCAGCTCAATCGTATCGACGCCTTTGACGGACACTTTGCTGAAATCGAGGTCTGCCGTGAAGGCGATGGATGCCAGGATCGCCGCCTTGTGCGCGGCGTCCATGCCCGACACATCCAGCGTCGGATCGGCCTCTGCATATCCCAGTCGTTGTGCTTCATCGAGCACCTCATCATAGGAACGACCCGTCTCAAGCATCTGCGTTGTGAGATAATTACAGGTGCCATTGAGGATGCCCGAGACACGCTGAATCGAAACACCGGTCAGGGAATCCCGCAGCACCCGCACAACCGGAACGCCGCCGGCGACGGCGGCTTCGAACATGAGATCCACATCATTGGCTTGCGCCAGTGATTCAAGCGCCTGGCCATGCATCGCAATCAGCGCCTTGTTGGCCGTCACCACATGCTTGCCGGATTTCAACCCGTCCTCGACCGCGACTTTGGCAGGGCCGTCAGACCCACCCATCAGCTCGACAAAAACGTCGACTTCCGAATGCGTGGCAAGTTCTGCCGCATCGTCGAACCAGGGATAGGCCGAAATATCGACTGGCCGATTGCGGCTCTTGCTGCGCGCCGAGACGCCAACAATCTCGACCTTGCCCGGCAGGCGCAATTCGGCCTGGCGTTCGACCAGTTTTATCAACCCGCAGCCGACATGGCCAAGGCCTGCAATTCCCAATTTGACTGTTTTCACGATCCCGTCCTTTGCAGGGTGTCGCTTTGCCCGTCTGCATCCATTTTGGCAAGGAACCGCTTCACGTTTCGGGCGGCTTGTCTGATGCGCTGCTCGTTTTCGACCAGGGCGATGCGTACATGTCGGTCACCATGCTCTCCGAAGCCAGCACCCGGTGCGACCGCAACTTCGGCCTCGTTCATCAGTTTGAGCGCAAAATCCAGGCTGCGCATGTCGCCGCACTGAGGCGGGATTTCTGCCCAGGCAAACATGGACGCGGCCGGACTTGGAATCTGCCACCCGGCACGCCCGAAGCTTTCGATCAATACATCCCGGCGAGATTTGTAGGTGGCGCGGTACTGCTCGACGCAATCCTGCGGACCGTCGAGCGCGGCACAAGCCGCCACCTGGATCGGGGTGAACGCCCCATAGTCGAGGTAGGACTTCACCCGCGCCAGCGCGCCAATCAGGCGCTCGTTCCCGGCCGCAAATCCGATCCGCCAGCCGGCCATTGAATAGGTCTTGGACATGGTCGTGGTTTCAACCGCGATGTCCTTTGCACCATCGACCTGAAGGATAGATGGCGTCGGCTCGTCAAAATAGATTTCGTTATAGGCGAGGTCTGACAGAATATAGAGATCATGCTTCTTCGCGAGCGCCACCGCATCCTTGTAGAACTCGAGATCGCAGACATCCGCCGTCGGATTTGACGGATAGCAGAGCACCATCGCCGTAGGCGGCGGGACAGAATAGCGGATCGCCTTGCTGATGCCGGACAGATAGGCCTCCGGCGTGGGGGCCGGGATCGCCCGGATCGATGCCCCGGCCATGATGAAGCCGAAATGGTGCAGCGGATAGGATGGGTCGGGCGCCAGGATGACATCGCCCGGCGCGGTGATAGCCTGCGCCAGATTGGCGAAGCCTTCCTTTGATCCGAGCGTGACAACCACCTCGCGATCCTTGTTCAGTTTAACCCCGAAACGGCGATCATAATAATCGACCAGAGCGCGGCGCAGTCCCGGGATCCCGCGCGAGGCGGAATAGCCATGAACGTTCGGCTTCGCGGCGGTCTCGGCGAGCTTGGCAATGACATGCGGCGGGGCCGGCATGTCCGGATTGCCCATTCCCAGATCGATAATGTCTGCGCCGCCCGCCCGCAATTCAGCCTTGCGACGATTGACCTGTTCGAAAACGTAAGGCGGTAAGCGCCTTATCTTGTGAAATTCTCCGCTCATCTTGCGGATCTCCATAATACTAGAAAACTTAGATTAGAGGCGCGCGCGCGGCACGTTAAAACGGGCCTTGATCGCTTCCACCTCGGCGTCGGTCATAAAATCGGGGGCGGGAAGTCGCCCCTCCACCGCTCGCCGTACCTCTACCGCCCAGGCCATAATCTCCTCGGGCGTCTCGACCGCCGCCGCTGCGCGCGGATCACTGTTAAACAAAGCCAGCGCGGCGCGGACATCCGCTTCAGACAGTTCCAGCTTGCGCCGCGGGTCATAATCCGGCGCGGTCTGCGGCACCGAAGCGAGGCTTGGATATCCTTCCCCGCGGAACTCGACCTTGCGTGCCTCGTACCAGTCCGGCGCCTGCGCACGCATCGTCTTCACCTTCTCAAACGAGCTGGAACAGCCCGCCAAAAGGGCAAACGTTACGAAAATAACAGCGCGCATAAACAATTTCCCTCGCTGGACTCATAATTCTCAAAGCTGTTTAGTCCTATATAGGTTCGCACAGAATAGCGAGTGTCGGTCTGATGACCAAAGGTAGAAACTTTGATTTTTTTGGGGCGAGTACGCTCCCGGATGCGTTTTCGGACGCAAATTCTGAAACTTTGCAGGTCATGGCCAGCAACCTGATGCAGGCCCTGCAGGAGGCGCAGGGTCTCCTGACGGACTCGCTGAACGGTGTCGATTTGCGCCCGCCGGCGCCGGGCCAGGCTGATCCATATGGCGGCCTGGAAGCGCAGGCCAAGATCGGCGCCGCGCTGATCCGCAATCCGGAAAAGTCCGGCCACGCGATGATGACGCTGTTTCAGGGATGGATGAACCTGTTCCAATCCATGGCCAGTGGCACGCCGCTGCCCCCGGATCGCCGGTTCGCCGATCCCGAGTGGGACTCCAATCCGGCATTCAACTTCATGCGCCGCGCCTGGATGCTCAATGCCGAGTGGTTGCAAGGTCTGGTCGACTCTGTTTCCGAAGAGTTGGACGAGACGACCAAACTGAAAGCGCGCTATTATCTCAGCCAGTTTGTCGACGCGATGTCGCCGACTAATATGCTCGCCACCAATCCGGCAGCGATCCGCGCGATGATCGAGACCAATGGACAGAGTGTGCTCGAAGGCCTGAGAAATGCCCGCGGCGACCTGCAAAAAGGCGACGGCCGTCTGGCCATCACACAGACCGACGAACAGGCGTTCGAGATTGGCAAGAATGTCGCGACGGCCAAAGGTAAGGTCGTGTTTCGCAACAAGCTGATCGAAGTCATCCACTACAATCCGACCCGCAAGAAGATGCGCGAGACGCCAATGCTCATCTTCCCGCCCTGGATCAACAAATTCTATATTCTCGATCTGCAACCCGAAAATTCGATGATCCGCTGGTTGCTGTCAAAACGGGTGAACACATTTGTCGTCTCCTGGCGCTCCGCCGATGACGAGACCAAAGACTATACCTGGGATGATTATATCGAGCAGGGCATTTTCGCAGCGCTCGACGCCGTCACACAGGAAGCGGGCGTTAAGAAGGTCAACACAGTCGGCTATTGCATTGGCGGCACGCTCCTCTCCAGCGCGCTGGCCCATATGGGCCAGACGGGTGACAAGCGTATCAAGTCAGCAACCTATTTCGCATCGCAGTCTGATTTCGATCTTGCGGGCGAGCTGAAAATCTTTACCCAGGATGATGCGCTCACGCAAATCGACAGGGTGATCGACGAGAATAATGGCATCATGCCCGGCGAGATGATGGGCGAGACGTTCAACTGGCTCCGCCCGGCCGATCTGGTCTGGCGCTATGTGGTCGACAATTACATGATGGGCAAACAGCCGCGGCCCTTCGACCTGCTCTACTGGAATGCTGATCAGACCAATATTCCGGGGCCGACGCACAAGAAGTACCTGAAAAGCTTCTACAACAAGAACCAGCTCTCACGCGGCAAGTTCAAAGTGTTGGGCGACCCTGTCTCCATGGCAGACATCAAGATTCCGGTCTTCATCCAGGCTGGGCGCTCGGACCATATCTGCCCGTGGCACTCGATCTATAAAGGCGCGCAGAATTTCGGCGGGCCAGTCCGGTTTACCCTGGCAGGGTCTGGCCATATTGCCGGTGTGATCAACCACCCGGATGCGCAAAAGTATCAGCACTGGGTCAATGAGGACCTGCCAAATAATCCGGGTCACTGGCTCTCCGGCGCAGAGGAATTGCCGGGGTCGTGGTGGCCGAGCTGGTGGGAATGGCTGAAACCGCTTTCGGGCAAGAAAGTCGAGGCGGTCAAACCCCGCAACCACAAGCTCGGATCAGCGCCCGGTCAGTACGCGGCGCTGAAGCTCAGCGACATTGCTGCGGGCAAGAAACCAGCCGGTCCTTATTCAGACGGCACGATGCCGACACAAGGCAAGCCGCTGAAAAAGAAGAAAGTGAAGCCAAGCTTTCGCATGCCCGCTGGCTGGCAACCGCGCGATTGATCTTTCTTCAATGGGCGCGTGAGTAGCACCCCCACTGGCTCTGCATGTTCAGGTTCCAGGCGAGCGCAGTCGCAAAGATCTGTGCGCGGGCATCTGTGATCCCGCTATCGCGATATGTGTTCCATTCGCCGTTCCAGGTACCATCGGCATACTGGAATAGCCCCGTATATGGCCCGGCCGGGTTGACGATGTCAGCCTGTCCGCCGGACTCGCACATCATGACATCGTACATGCGTTGTTCGGTTTCCGGATAGGGGTGCACCAGCCGCGCCTCGCCGATCCAGACGCGATACTGCGCAAGCGCCGCCTCGCCTTCGAGCACTGGGTTGTTTGGCTCTGGCTCTGGCTCTGGCTCGGGCTCGGGCTCAGGATCTGGATCTGTTGCGGGCGGCAGGTCGGGTTCAGAAGACTCTGGCTCCGGCGGATCAGTCTCCGGCAGATCATCAAGTACGGGTTCAGCCTCGGACTCGCCGGGATCCGGTGCGTCGGCTGCGGTCTGATCCGTCGACGGATTTTCAGGCTCAGAGCTCGGCACAGGCACGCGCAGGAATTGCTGCGCCGGGCCGTGGCGCGCAATAAACCAACCTGTCGCAATGATCGCAGCGAGAACGATTATGATTGCAACCCAACGCATGAGCGGCTCCTTCGTCAGCCCCCATGCGTTTGAATGTACGCGTTTTGTGTGACAGATCCAAATCAGTTTGCGTCAGACGCGATTATGGACGCTGGCCGATTTGCGTTGGCTAGTTCGTCAGCCCCATTTCATGGCGATAGCGACGTCGCAGCAGATCGATCGGCGCAAGCTCTCCATTCTTGGGCTCTTCATAATGCCAATAGGTCCAGCCATTGCATGCCGGTGCTTGCTGAACGAAGGCACCCACGCGGTGGATCGAACCAGACGAGTCACCCGTCGTCAGGCTGCCATCAATCCGAATTCGCGCATTGAAACGCTTCTTCGGCGACCAGAGGCGGTCACCAGGCTTCAGCCAGCCATTTTCGACGAGCGCGCCGAATGGCACACGCGGAAGGGCTTTTTTGCCTTTTTGAACTTCCAGCAAATCGCCCTCAATCGGGGTGATCGCTTTCAAACGGGCACGCGACAGGCGCACATAGGCCGGGTCCTGCTCAATCCCGACAAAGGCACGGCCAAGCTTCTTGGCGACCGCTGCCGTGGTCCCGGTTCCAGAGAATGGATCAAGCACCACGTCGCCCGGTTTGGAGGTGGCGAGGATGATCCGCTGCAACAGCGCTTCTGGCTTTTGCGTCGGATGCGCCTTCTTGCCGTCATCGCCTTTCAGGCGTTCGCCACCCGCGCAGATCGGTATCAGCCAGTCTGAACGCATCTGCTTGTCTTCATTGAAAGTCTTGAGCGCATCATAATTGAACGTCACTTTCGACTTTTCCGATTTTCCAGCCCAGATCATGGTCTCATGCGCGTTCTGGAACCGCGTGCCCTTGAAATTCGGCATCGGGTTGGACTTGCGCCAGATCACGTCATTCTGGATCCAGAAGCCTGCGTCCTGGAGGACTGTGCCGACCCGGAAAATGTTATGATAGGATCCGATCACCCAGATCGCGCCATCATCCTTGAGGACACGGCGGCATTCGCTGAGCCATTGATGGGTAAACAGGTCGTAGGCATCGAAACTGTCAAACTGGTCCCAGGCATCCGTCACGCCATCGACAACCGACTGGTCCGGACGCGTCAGTCCGCCGCCAAGCTGCAAGTTATAAGGAGGGTCGGCAAAAATCAGGTCGACCGAATTATCCGGCAGGCGTGACAGCACGTCGACGCATTCGCCTTCAATGATTGTGTTTTCGTTGAGATCCATGCCCGTGCTTCCCATCGTCGAATCAGTTGCGAATCAGAAGCACTCCAAATCTACTGCTTTGGGTTTCTGATTCGTTACCAGCGAATCGATTTTACGCCCGCCCAATTGTTTCGACATCGAAACTGCATGATTTTCTCCCTGTGGACAAGTCTGTGGAAATACAGGTCATATCCGATTCCGCTTGCCTTTCGTGACGGGTGCGTCATCTTCTCAGACATGAGCTCTGCGCCAGATCGCCTTCCGCTGACGCGGGTCCTTGCTTTTGCCAGTGTTGGGATGCCGCTTGCTGCGATCGGGCTGCCCATGGCTGTCTTTGTAGCCCCCATGTATGCCGAACAGCTCGGCCTCGGCACGACCATGGTGGGCCTGATTTTCATGATCCTGCGCTTCTGGGATCTCGGCACCGATCCCGTTATGGGCTGGCTGGTTGACACGCGCCCAACCAGGAGAGGCCGGGTGAAGCATTGGCTGATTGCCAGCATTCCAGTGCTGATGCTTGGTGCCTTCTTCATGTTCATGCCGATGGGGGAGACGGTCTCGCCCGCCTATCTCGTGGTCTGGCTGATCGTCTTCTGGCTTGGTTTCACGATGCTGCAGACCCCGCATCAGTCCTGGGTGCCGATGATCACGACGGCGTATGATGAGCGCTCGCGCCTGTTCATGTGGCGCGAAATCATTTCGACCATCACGCTTTTGTCGTTGCTGATCATCCCGACCGTCTTGGCGATCAATTTCGGCATTGATCGACGCGGACAGGTCATGGTCATGGGCGTCATTCTGATGATTGTGCTGCCTGCCACGATCGCGCTAGCCGTGTTGTTCGTACCGGATTCTCCTCCGAAAGAGAACGAACCCAAAATGAAGTTTTCCTGGGCGGCCATCAAAATCGCGTTCAGGGATCCAAATATGGTTCGCGTCCTGCTGGTCGAAATTCTGGTCGGGATAGCGATCGCGGGCACGGGTGGAACCTTCCTGTTTGCAGCGCAATGGGGGTTCGGCGTGACCGACTATGCACCGGTTATCCTCATGGTCTTTTTCGTCGCGGGGTTCGCGGCGATGCCATTCTGGATCTGGTTGTCCAAGCGCACGGAGAAGCACATCGCATTTGTCGGAACCGCTGTCTGGTCAATTGCGACTTATATGATCTACCTGCCCTTGAGTCTGGCGGGCGGCGGCCTTGCACCGCTCCTGTTTGCTGCCGTCGTCTCCGGCCTCGGATATGGCACACCCTTTATCCTCGCCCGCTCCATGGTTGCCGATATCATCGAAGCCGAACAGGCCAAGACCGGAGAGAACCGCTCCGGCATGTATTATTCGCTCATGTCCGGTGCCTATAAGACCGGGGCGAGTTTTGCGATCGGCATTCCCTACATCCTGCTCGGAGCATGGGTGGGCTTTGATCCCTCTGGCGACAACAGCCCCGAGGTCGTGCGCGGCGTGATGCTGGTCTTTGTCGGGGTTCCGGTAACAGCCTACGCGCTCGCTGCGATCATCATGCGAAACTACAAGCTGACGCGCGAGACCCAGACCACGAATGCGGCAAAACTTGCGCAGCGGATTTCCCATGGCTCATAGGTTCATCCGGTACTGACCGCCCTTCAGGACAGGCGGCTGGAACAGATCCGTGCGGAGGCGCGACCGCGTCGGCAACAGTCCGAGACGTTGGATCGAATTCAAAAATCTCTGCTTGATCAGGCGCGCAACCACGCCGCTACCCGTGCCGCGCTCAAACCAGTTGGCATCATAATCCTTGCCGCCGCGCATCTCTCGCAGCGTATTGATCACACGCGCAGCGCGATCCGGGTAGTGCTGCACCAGCCATTCATGGAATATGTCCTTCAGCTCGTGCGGCAAGCGCAGCAGCACATAGCCTGCGCCTATCGCGCCCGCGTCTTTCGCCGTCTCGAGCAGGGCTTCGAGCTCAGGCTCATTCAGGGCCGGGATGATTGGCGCCGCCATGACGGTGACTGGAATGCCGGCATCACTCAATCGCTGCACGGCTTGATACCGCTTCCTGGGCGTCGCGGCGCGCGGCTCCATTCGCCGGGCAAGTTTCGGGTCGAGCGTGGTGATCGACACGCCCACGCGGCAGAGCTGCTTCTCCGCCATTGGCGCGATCAGGTCGATGTCCCGCTCAATCAGCGCGGACTTGGTCAGGAGCGAAACCGGATGATTATGGTCGCTGAGAATTTGCAGAAAGCGCCGGGTCAGCTCCTGCTCACGCTCGACCGGCTGATACGCATCCGTATTCACCCCAAGCGCAATCGGACGCGGTACATAGCCCGGCCGCGACAGCTCTTTCAGCAAAAGGTCCGGGCCATCCGGTTTGAAGAATAGCTTGCTCTCAAAATCGAGCCCGGCGGACAGGCCATGATAAGCATGTGTCGGCCGCGCGAAACAATAGACACAGCCATGCTCGCAGCCTCGGTACGGATTGATGGAACGATCAAAATGGATGTCAGGCGATTTGTTGAAGGTGATAATCGTGCGCGGTGTTTCCTTCGTCAGCGTCGTCTTGAGGCGCGGCGCATCTTCCTCCACCGTGCCCCAGCCATCGTCGAGTGCTTCGCGGGTCTCGCGCTCAAATCGCCCGGTCTGGTTCGATACGGCGCCGCGCCCGCGATGATGAAAGCGCTCGCGCACCTCCGCCACCTCCGCGCGCTCCACCCGGCCCGATTTCGCCAATTTCTGTCCTGTTCTCATGTGTCATCAAGAGCACAGGAACTAGAACAAAACAAGAACTTTTGGCGTGTATCCACAGTTTGTTTGCGCAATGAAGCCCGAGCGATTCCCGTCTATCTCAAAGCGAGCTTCAGCGCTTTTGCGAACACGCTTGGTAATCCATTTGCGGCCTGTCCATGCATCGTCTTTTGCGCCTCATCCGTTTCCGCGCGCCAGACCTTCAATGTCAGCGCAAAATGCGTGAAGACATGGCGGACCTCGCCAAGCTCCTGCCAATTCCCCTGAGACGGGAACTCTGGCTCGACCCACTCGCCTATCCAGGGAGACGTGGGCAACCCCAGCATACCACCCAGCAAGCCCTTGTCGGGCCGGCGTTCGGTCAGCACCGTGTTCTCACCACCCAACAGGATATAGACATGGCCATACCGCTTGGGCTGGGCCTGTTTCTTCGGCTTGATCGGATAGCGTTCCGCAGCGCCCTCCTGCCGGGCGGCGCACATGTCCCGCAATGGACAGATCAGGCAATTCGGCGATTTTGGCGTGCAGATCGTTGCGCCGAGGTCCATCAGAGCTTCTGCGAACTCGGCCGGTCTGTGTTCTGGGACAAGCCCCTCAACCACAGACTTGAGGCGCGCTTTCTCGGCTTTCCACTCCCCTTTTAGCGCCATCAGCCGCGCGAATACCCGGTCGACATTGCCGTCCACAGCGGCTGCGCGGCGTCCGAAGGCCAGCGCCGCAATCGCACCCGCGGTATAGGGCCCTATGCCTGGCAGCTTAACCAGCTCCTCTGCGGTATCTGGCCACGCACCCCGAGCCGCTACTTCACGTGCACATTTCAGCAGATTGCGGGCGCGGGCATAGTATCCCAGCCCTGCCCAGGCGGACATCACCTCCTCGTCTGGCGCAGCGGCGAGGTCTTCAATACTCGGCCAGCGCTTCGTGAATTCCAGATAATACCGGGTGGCGTGCGGCACCGTGGTTTGCTGCAACATGATCTCGGCCAGCCAGACGCGATACGGGTCCGGCTTTACGCCATTGGCCCGCGCCCCCGGCCCGATCCGCCAGGGCAGTTCACGCGCCGCGCCTTCATACCAATCCAGCAATTGGTCAGAAAGGTCTGCAAAGTGTAACTTTTCATCCATGTTCATGCCGGGCAAGGTGACGCGAATGGTAAAACGATCAAGCCTCGATCCGCTGGAAGAAGCTCGCGCCCGCGTCAAGCTGCGCTATGCGAAAGCCAAGCCTGTGCATCCTGGTCCCGGCACGATCGGCAAAGCTGCGATGCGTCTCACCCGCAAGTCGCTACCAAAGAAAGGCGCCACGCTCAGCCGCCTGAAAGTGCAGTGGGAGGACATTGTCGGTGAACAATTAGCGCGGCTGTGCCGTCCTGAAAAACTGACACCAGCAAAGGGTGGGCGCCGGCTCACTTTGACGGTCATTCCGGCCGCTGCAGGCCTCGTGCAGCATCAGAGCGAAATGATTCGGCAGCGCGTCTCGGTTGCGGCAGGCGGCGACATTACCGCGATCAAGATCATGCAAGGCCATTTCGGCGCGTCGCCTCAACCGTCAAAGCCAACTCGGTCTATCCCGCTGACGCCAGAGCAACGAGACGCACTTGTCGCGAGCGCACGAGGAATTGAAGACGAAAAACTGCGGGAAGCGCTATTGGCTTTAGGAGAAGCCGTGCTAACCGCTGAACCTGAAGACCCCACGCCTGACGACGACCTGTCGCTTCCATTCTAACCTGCATGAAAGGTCCCCACATGCTTCGACTAACCCGCCGCATCACACTTGCAGCCATATCTGCGTTGGCGCTTGGCGCTTGTGGTGCAGCAGACACTGGAAACGCGCAAACCAGCGGCTCCGGCTCTGGTGAGATCGCATTGACTGACATCACGCTTGGGGACGCGGATGCACCTATCACCATGGTAGAATATGCCAGCTGGACCTGTCCGGCTTGTCTGCAATTCCACACTGACGTCATTCCGATTCTGAGATCTGAATATATCGAGACTGGCAAAGTTCAGCTCGTATTTCGTGAGTTTCCAACCCCGCCCGCGAATATTTCGGTGGCTGGGTTCGCGCTGGCCCGCTGCGCCGGTGAAGACAGCTATTATGATGCCATAGACGACCTGTTCCAGGCCCAGTCAAACATCATCAACCTGGCCCAGACAGGCGGTGACATTGAAGGGGCGCTGCGCAGTGTGGCATCGACCTATGGCATCGAAGGCGCCGCATTCATGGACTGCCTCTCCAACAAGGATGTCACCTATGCGATCGGTGAGTCCGTGATGAAAGGTGACAGTCAGGGCGTGAACTCAACCCCAACTGTCTTCATCAATGGCGAGAAGCTGCAAGGCTATGAGTGGCGCACCGCCGATGGCATGCGCGCCGTCCTTGATGCCCGTCTGGGCGAAACGGACACCGCCGACACAACTGCAGAATAAACACAAGGTCGCCCACGCCTCGCCGCGTTGCGCCCGTCATTTCGCCCGCGCAACGGCGTTAACTTCTTGGCAACCAATCCGACTCAGACTGTTAAGGAAAGGTTATGAGCATGCTTCGTTTCACCCGTCGCGGAACTGTAATGGCCGCTGCAGCGCTGGCGCTTGCAGCTTGTGGCTCATCTTCGGACTCATCCGAATCGACGACCGGTTCAGGCGACGCTGGCACTGAAAAAGTTGTTCTTCAGGACATCGTATTCGGTGATCCGGAGGCCCCGGTCACGCTGGTCGAATATGCCAGCTGGACCTGCCCGGCCTGTCTCGCATTTCACTCGCGGATCATGCCATCGATCAAGACCGATTACATTGACACCGGCAAAGTCAAACTCATCTTCCGGGAATTTCCGACGGCGCCTGCCAATGTCACTGTCGCCGGGTTTGCGCTCGCGCGCTGTACAGAAGGCGAGGCGTATTATGATATGCTTGACGAGTTGTTCGTTCGCCAGGACGCGATCCTCACGCTCGCCCGCCAGGGTGGGCCGGTCGTGGAAGCGCTGAAACAGGTCGCCGCCAATCATGGCATTGAAGGCGATGAAGCCTTTGATGCGTGCCTGGAAAGTCAGGACAATCGCGATGCCATTCGCGCCTCGATCGCAGCTGCGCGCGCCGTGGGCGTCGATTCAACGCCGACATTCTTTTTGAATGGCGAGCAGATGGACAGCAATGCGCGCTTATCTGTCGCCACATTTTCGGCTGAGCTGGATGCAGCTCTCGCCGCAGGCGATAGCGAGTAAGGGGGAATGGGGGCTGCATGCAATTAAAAGAACTCCGCATCGCAGGCTTCAAATCCTTCGTCGATCCTGAATCCGTTCCAATTCTGCCAGGCCTGACCGGCATTGTCGGGCCCAATGGCTGCGGTAAGTCCAACCTGCTGGAAGCCATGCGCTGGGCCATGGGCGCGAACTCCGCCAAAGCCATGCGCGGCGGAGAAATGGATGACCTGATCTTCTCCGGCG
This sequence comes from Henriciella sp., assembly GCA_041984335.1. Lineage (GTDB taxonomy): Bacteria > Pseudomonadota > Alphaproteobacteria > Caulobacterales > Hyphomonadaceae > Henriciella. The sequence continues at coordinate 91,930 of JBHIYI010000008.1, forward strand.
CTGCCGGACGTCCCGCGCGGGAACTCGCGGAAGTGACACTGGTGCTCGACAACTCGCACCGCACCGCGCCGCCGGAGTTCAATAGCGCTGACACGCTCGAAATCATGCGCCGTCTGAAACGTGGTGCTGGCACGAGCTACAAGCTGAACGGGCGCACGGTGCGCGGCAAGGATATCAAGCTCCTGTTTGCCGATGCCTCAACCGGTGCCAACTCCCCTTCTCTGGTGCGTCAGGGTCAGATCAGCGAACTGATCGGGTCCAAGCCGCAAAATCGTCGACGTATCCTCGAAGAGGCTGCTGGTATTGCAGGCCTGAATACGCGCCGCCACGAGGCAGAGCTGAAACTGCGCGGTGCTGAAACCAATCTGGAACGCCTGACCGAAGTCTCAGCCGAAGTTGAGCGCCAGCTTGACAGTTTGAAGCGCCAGGCGCGAAAAGCAAGGAAATACAAAGAGTTAAGCGCTCAGATCTCATCGCTTGAAGCGTATCTCGCGCACTTGAAGTGGCACACAGCAAAGGCAGATCAGGAAACTGCGGCGGTCGCTCTGGCCCGCGCGAAGACCGACGTCGAGCGCCTGACGCGCGAAGCCGCTGTCGCCGAAACCAGGCGGCTTGAGGCGAGCGAGGGCATCGGCCCAATGCGTACCGCCGAAGCGGTCGCGTCAGGCAAACTCGGGCAAGCCCGGATCGAACTGGCGAAGATCGAGACCGAGCGTAAAAACGCCGCCGACCTGCTTGCCGGGCTGGAACGAGAAGCGACGCGGCTCGCCGAAGATATCGTACGCGAGCAAAGCCAGAAAGAAGAAGCTGAACGAACGCTGGCCGATGCCAGGGAGGCGCTGGCCGCCCTGCCCGTCGAGAACGACACGACCAACAAGGACAAAGAGGCAGAGGCGGAGCGCGTGCTCGCCGCCGCCAAGCAGGCGCTGGAGACCGCGCAGGCCGACGCCGATGCCAAATCCGAAGCCTTCGCCCAGAAGCGCGCGGAAATTCAGGCGCTCGAAGCCAATGCCAATGCGCATCGTCGCCGGATGGAAAGCCTCGAACAGGAAGTCCAGCACCTGCGCGGGATCGTCGAAGCGCTGCCAGACACAACCGCGCTTTCAAACGAGCTGCACATCGCGCGCGAGGCAGAGTCTGAAGCCGAGGCTGCGCTTGAAGCCGCCCAGCAAGCGCTGGAGACGGCTGAACAGACAATCCTCGACAAGCAGGAAGCTGAAGCCGCCGCGAAAGAACCCGCGGACAAAGCGCAGGACACTCTGCGGACGCTGGAGACTGAAATTGCTGGCCTCACCCGCCTCTTGCGAAAAGCAGACGCGACGCAAAGCCCGCCTGTCGTCGAGCAGATGCGCACGCGCGATGGCTATGAAAAAGCTGTCGCCGCGGCGCTCGGAGACGATTTGCAGGCCCCGACGGATCGGTCTGCCTCAATCTACTGGGCCGGAAGCCGCGTCACGACACAGGCTCTTCCCGGCTATGCCAAGCCTCTGACAGATTTTGTTGAGGCGCCAGGCGAACTTGCCGCCCGGCTCTCTCAGTGCGGTGTGGTCTCACGCTCTGAAGGCGAAGAACTCGCGCCTGATTTGAAGCCGGGCCAGCGCCTTGTCACGTTGGATGGCCATCTCTGGCGCTGGGACGGTTTCACCCGCACCCCGGCCGCGCCCGTCGCCGCCGCGGAACGCCTGGAACAACAAGCGAGGCTGGAAGCTGCGCAATCCGCGCTCGGCCCGCAGCGTCAGGAAGTCTCCGAGCTTCAGGCCCGGTATGCGGAGATCCGCGGCGCGCGCATCGGGGCGGAGGAAGACTTCAGACAGATCCGCCGCACCGTTCAGGATGCAACACAGCGCCTCGAGCAGGCGCGGCGCAACCTGGCGAGCGCCAAACAGCATACCGATCGCGCCAGCCTGAAAGCCGATTCAGCAAAAGAAAACCTCGCGCGCGTCGAGTCTGATCTGCACATTGCCAGGGAAGCCTATCAGACGGCCGCGAAGCCAGAGAACACCGAAGACCTGGCGCGGCTAGAGCTGGCAGTGACCGAAGCGCGCCAAGTACTTGCAGCTGCACGAGAGCGCGAAACCGAATGCCGCGGGCGTCTGACCGACCTGACCCGAAACCGGCAACAGGCTATGGCGCGCCGCAATGCTCTGGAGCAGGATGTCGAGCGCTGGACAGGGCGGCTGGAAAGCTCCGTGACCCGTGTTCAGTCCCTGATTTCGCGCCGCGCTGAGGCAGCCAGCGAGGCAGCCGCTGCCAGAGCCCGCCCGGAAGCCCTGCAGACGCAGCTTGATACGCTCGCAGCCCGGGTCGAAACGCTGGACAGCGAACGCCAGCAAGCCGCAGATGCGCTTGCTGCCCGCGAGGCAGAAATTCGCGAAGTTGAGGAAGCCGCGCGCTCGACCAACAATCTCGCCATGAGTGCGCGGGAAACCCTCGCCATCGCGAACGCCAAGCTTGAAAACGCCACGGAGCGGTTGTCCGAAGCCTCAGAGATTGCGCAATCCCACTTCCAGCGCGCCCCTGAAGGCTTGCTTGCCATTGCCAAAGAAGGTCTCGACGAAGAGACGATGGCGTCGCTGGACGTGAAAGAGGCCGAACGCGAGCTGGACCGCCTGCGTCTTGATCGCGAGCGCCTCGGCGGTGTGAACATGGAAGCCGAATCGGAAGTCGAGGAATTGTCTTCGCGCCTCGGACTTCAAGCTGAAGAGAAAGCCGACCTGACCTCGGCAATCGCCAAGCTTCGGGAAGGCGTGAAGGCGCTGAATGATGAAGGCCGGACACGCCTGCTCGCGGCCTTCGACCAGGTGAATGAGCACTTCAAAGCGCTGTTCACCACACTGTTCCGCGGCGGTGAAGCTGAGCTGCGCCTGGTCGATGCGGATGATCCGCTGGCGGCGGGCCTGGAAATCTTCGCGCAGCCTCCTGGAAAACGCCTCGGCACATTGTCCCTGATGTCAGGCGGCGAACAGGCCCTGACGGCGACGGCGCTGATCTTTGCGGTCTTCCTGTCGCGTCCGTCTCCGATTTGTGTGCTGGACGAAGTCGATGCGCCACTGGATGACGCCAATGTCGACCGGTTCTGCCGGATGCTGGACGAGATGCGCCAGCGCACGGATACGCGGTTTATTGTGATCACGCACAATCCGGTGACGATGAGCCGTATGGATCGCCTGTTCGGCGTCACGATGCGCGAAAAAGGCGTGTCAAAACTGGTCTCGGTCGACCTCGATACGGCGGAAGAGCTTGTTGCAGCGGAGTAGACGCGGTAGCGACTCGGCATGAATACTGAGCAAAATGACGATCTCGGGGCCCGCATTGCCCGCGCCAAAAGCGCGCAGGAGGACCTTGAGAAAAAGCAGCGGCAGCACGAATCCGCCTCTGGCGTGTCCGCTGGCGCCCTCGCTTTACGCTATGGCGCAGAGTTCGGAATGGCCGTATTTGTTGGGATTATGATCGGTTACTGGATCGATGCAGCTTTCGGAACCAAGCCATGGGGTCTGCTGATCATGATGTGCTTCGGCCTGGCGGCTGGAATCCTAAGTGTTATTCGCGCCTACAAAGAGTTGACTGACGCGGCTAATCCGGCCATGAGCGCCGACAAAACGGGCTCTAACCCTGAAGAATAGACGTACAAATGACTTTCTTTTTCCACGGCGCCGCCGACCCAATGCACCAGTTCGAGGTCAAGCGAATCTTCGAACTTCCGCCGGTTTTTGGCTTCGATGTCTCGTTCACCAATGCATCCTTGTGGATGCTGGTCGGTGTGGGACTCTGCATCGCCCTGTTCGGCTATGCGGCATCGCGCGGCAAGGTCGTCCCGAACCGTCTGCAATCGGTTGGCGAGATCGGCTACGGCTTCGTCGCTGACATGATCCGCAGCACCGCCGGCGAGGAAGGTCTGCGCTTCTTCCCGTTCGTGTTCACGCTGTTCTTCTTCATTCTGTCGGCCAACCTGATCGGCATGTCGCCCTATGCGTTCACCACGACCAGCCACATTATCGTGACCGGGGCGCTGGCGCTCCTGGTGATCGGCATCGTGATCATTTTCGGCCTGTGGAAAAACGGCCTGAAATTCTTTGGCCTTTTCGCGCCATCGCTCGGCGATATGCACATTCTCGGCAAATTGGGCATCTATGCGATCCTGATCCCAATTGAGATCATTTCCTTCATCGCGCGGCCGCTGACACTTTCGCTGCGTCTGTTCGCCAACATGCTCGCCGGACATATCCTGCTGAAACTGTTCGCTGGTTTTGCTGTCACTGGCATTACCGCTGGCGGTATTGGCCTCGCTGTTGCGCCCCTCGCCTTCAGCATGGGTGTGGCGCTGAACGCTCTCGAATTCCTCGTCGCGGGTCTGCAAGCCTATGTGTTTGCGATCCTGACCTGCGTCTATCTGAATGACGCATTGCACCCGTCGCACTAAGGAGCCCACTTCACTGCGGCTATTTAGCCGTGCTGATTCAACTTGACGTGCCCTTACGAACAGGCTTCACGGGGCGCAAATCGAACGAAAGACTTCCCAAAGGAGATTCTCATGGAAGGCGATATCACTCTCGGTCTTAAGTACGTTGGTGCTGGCCTCGCGACTCTCGGCATGATCGGTGCTGCGATTGGTGTGGGTAACATCTTCGGCTCATTCCTGGACGCTGCGATGCGCAACCCTTCTGCTGCCCCGCAGCAGACCGGTAACCTGTTCATCGGTATGGCGCTTTCAGAAGCGCTCGGCATTCTGGCCTTCCTGGTCTCGATCCTGATCCTGTTCGTGGTCTAACCACAACGCGTCCCTTCGAGACTCTATAAGGACCCTCTAGGCCATGCTTGCGATCATTCTCGCTGCAGATGCTGCATCAGGCGCTGAAAAGGCGGCATTCCCGCCATTCGAGACCTGGCACTTCCCATCCCAGATTTTCTGGCTGGTGGTGCTGTTCGGCTCGCTCTATTTCATTCTCTCTCGCTTCATTTTGCCGAGCATCGGCAATACGCTGGAGCGTCGTGAGAGTTCGATAGCAAGCGACCTGGACGAAGCAGCCCGCCTGAACGATGAAGCGCTCGAAGCGCAGAAGGCGGTCGAGGTCTCGATCGCCAAGGCGCACGCCAAAGCCCGGGAAACTGCGGACAAGGCACGCGCCAAGATCGATGCCGAACTGGCAGCGGAAACTGCGAAAGTGGACGCCGAAGTCGACAAGAAACTAGCTGAAGCCGAAACGCGGATCTCCGCGCTTCGCGCCGACGCGATGAAGAATGTCGAATCGATTGCTGAAGATGCGGCGCAAAGCGTGCTTGGCAAGTTTGGCTCCAAGGCTGGCAAGGCTGATGTTTCAGCCGCCGTAAAATCCGTCCTGGCGAAAGGGTAAGCTTATGCGAATCGCATTTCTGACGCCCCTGCTTCTTCTGGCGCCTGCGGCTTATGCTGCCGACGAGAACGTGGCCTGGTACGCCGACCCGACCACAAACACCGCATTTGCGGCTCTGGTGATCTTCCTGATCATCGTCACCCTAGTTGGCGGGTTCAAGCTGATCTTCTCTAAGCTCGACGAGCGCGCTGAAGGCATCCAGAGCCAGATCGACGAAGCCCGTGCGCTTCGCGAAGAGGCCTCCAAGCTGATGGCTGATGCGAAGAAGAAAGCCAAGGAAGCTGACGCCGCCGCTGATGACATCATCAAACGCGCCAAGGCCGATGCCGACGCGATGATGAAACAGGCCAAAGCAGACCTGAAGGCCAAAGTGACACGCCGCGAAGCTCAGGCAGAAGCTCGCATTGCGCGCGCTGAATCCGATGCCGCAGCCGATGTCCGGCGTGTGGCCGCCGACGCTGCGACCGAAGCAGCGCGGACAATTCTGTCGGGATCCGGCGAAGCGAGCGATCTGTTCGACAATGCACTGGGCGAGATCGACAAACGCCTCAATTAAGGCGCATCGTTCTTCATTTTGCTGAATCTGAATTCAAGAAAGCCCGCTCACGCAGCGGGCTTTTTTATTTGCTGCTCGTTCTTTTCTCGCGGGCGAATACGGCTTTCATGAGCCAGTTTGGCGCGAACCGCTCGACGCGCGGATGACGATCCAGAACGCCTTCCATCCAACGCCGTCCCCATAGCGAGTTGCGTCCGAGCAGAACCACGCCGAGGATCGCTATTGGCAGGCCAATCGGCAATAATGGGGTCACAAAGGCAATCGGAATCGCGATCGCAATCAGAACCAGGCCAAGCAGCGCGAAGGCTTGGCGGATAAGCGTCCGAACACTCGAACCAACAACGCCAAGCGGTGCTGCTGCGGCACCCTGCTTGAGGCGCTCTTTTCCGAATGGGGATGATCCGTCGGGCATAAGCTTTAATATGGTCCTCTGCGGCATACTTCCAATAGGCCTTATCTGAATTATGACTCTGGCAAGACTTAGGCATTTTGCCTACACACATTCCGTTGAAATCACGTGAATTTCAGCAAATCGTTTCGCCAAAGGCACACCAGATCTGAAATGGACCAGTTAAAAAGCGTTCAAGCCTTGCGCGCCATAGCGGCGCTGGCCGTGATGTTTGCGCATCTTCAGGGACTGGAAATGCAGGTGTCTGGCGGGTCCTCGTTGCTCTCGCCGCTATGGATTGCAGGGGTCAGCGGTGTAGACCTGTTCTTCGTCATCTCGGGATTCATCATGGTCTGGGTCGCCGGGGATTGGACCGCGGGTAGAACAAGCAGTCTAAAGTTCATGTTTTCCCGAATCCTGCGGATTTATCCGCTCTGGTGGCTGTTTGCGGGGATCACAGCGGCCTATTTCTTCGCCTCAACCGGTCTTCCGTGGGATGTAGATCGGGTCGAGGAGACTGACGGTCCGATACACCTCGTCAAATCGTTCCTGCTTCTGCCGCAAGGCCCTCCCCCCGTGCTTACGCTCGGATGGACGCTCATCCATGAGATGTATTTCTATATTGTCTTCGCGCTGATCCTGATGCTCCCGGTCCGGATCCGAAAATTTGCGTTCCTGGGCTGGGCTGCGATTATTGTCGCTTCGATCTCATTTCAGCTGACCGGCTTCGCACCGGATAGCCTGATCAGTCTCGCGATCTTTCCGCTCACACTGGAATTCCTGATGGGGAGTGCAGTCGCCTGGATTATTCTCTCCGGCAGAACGCGTTTTGCCGGGCTCACATTAGGCCTGGGGCTGGCGCTATTGGTCTATGCCATCCTCACAGTGGACTTCACCGTCGCGACAGCCATCCAACCGACGCATCGGACGCTCGTCTATGGTCCAGCTTATGCCTTGATCGTTTATGGGCTCGTCGCTCTGGAGCGTCGCCAGGTTCTGGATCGGTATATTCCGAGTCTCCTGGTGACGATCGGTGACTGGAGCTACTCGCTATATCTTTGCCATATCCTAGTCATCACAGCCTTTGCGCGCACTTTCTTCCCGGTATTCGGCGTGGCGGGCTTGTTCGACAATCTCGCATTTCTGGCGCTGGCGAGCGGATCAGCACTGATCGTTTCCGGTCTGACTTATCGCTTCTTCGAAAAGCCAATCGTGGGGCGGAGTCGAGAGGTGCGGAACAGACTGTTTGGCACCCGGTCGCGAGATGCAGTTGATAAAAGCACCGTGGCTCCATAGACAAAATCGGTAGAGACTTACCTCCTGCACAATCGAAGCTGACGCCTGCTCCACATGACACAAGCCATACCCCAGCTGAAAACTGTCCAGGCGCTCCGCGGTATCGCAGCGCTCGCCGTTTTCCTTTGCCATGTGATGGCGATTGAAGAAGCGCATTCTGAGCGCGGCGCGAAGCTAACTGACCTCTGGATCAATGGCGCACATGGGGTAGATCTTTTCTTCGTGATCTCCGGCTTCATCATGGTCTGGGTCGCCGGGGATCTCCGCCGGGGCGCAGCGCAGGCTGGCGATTTTCTGTTCGCGCGCGCCACGCGCATCTATCCGCTCTGGTGGTTGTTTGCAGCGGCCATGGTGGTGTTCTTTGCCGCCATGAAAGGCACCTATTGGGATGCCCCTCGGATCGACGCCGCGGGCCTCGATGGGCCGCTGCATCTGTTCCACTCGTTCATCCTCTGGCCGCAGCCGGAGCACCCCGTACTGGGGGTCGGCTGGACGCTCGTGCATGAGATGTATTTCTACATCGCGTTCGCCGCCCTGATCCTTTTGCTGCCGGCGCGGGCGCGCTTGTTTGGCATTCTCGCCTGGGCCATGATCGTCACGATTGGCGCTTTGGCAGGACTGTCAGCGAATTTCAGCGGCAACATGGTCGAGCTGATCTTCTACCCGATGACGATAGAGTTCATCTTGGGGGCATTGGTTGGCTATGCGATCAAGGCGGGGTGGCGAAGACATGCGCTTCTCGCCGCTTTTATTGGCGCCTTCGCAATTCTGATCCCGTTCCTGAATCTTGACCTCGAGCCGACGCAAACATTGATGACCCAGTTCGGAAATGAGGGATTCAGCGGCATGAATCCCGTCTGGCGGCGCACAATATTTTACGGGATTCCGGTTGCGCTGCTGATCTACGGACTGGTTTCGCTCGAGTTGGAGCGGGGTCTCAGGACACCGAAATTCATGGTCCATCTCGGCGACTGGAGCTATTCGCTCTATCTCTGCCACACGCTTACCATCAGTGCGATTGGCCGCGTGACTTACACGCTATTCGAGCCGGGCCTTGTTGTGACGACTGCCTATCTGATCCTTGTCACGGTCGGAACCATTCTTGTTTCCGCACTCACCTATTATTTCTTCGAGCGCCCATCGATCCGGTTCTTCCGCAGATGGCGTCCCAAATCCAAATCGGGCGCAGGCGATAAAACACCGGCGCCCGTCTAGATTATTCCGCAGCCACCGCTTCTGGCGTTGGGGCGATCCACTTCAGAACGGGTTTGCGTGCCGCCTGCGTCTCGTCGAGCCGCTTTTTGGGAGCCAGATAGGGCGCACCCTTGAGCGTTTCGTCGCCTTTCGCCGCGCGCTCGGCGATTGCCGTCATGGTCTCGCAGAAGCGGTCAAGCTCCTGCTTGCTTTCGGTCTCAGTCGGCTCAATCAGCATCGCGCCATGCACCACCAGCGGGAAATACATGGTCATCGGGTGGTAGCCTTCATCGAGCATCGCCTTGGCAATATCGATGGTTTCGATGCCATCGGCTGTGAACGCGTCCGAGAACAAAGCCTCGTGCATGCAATACCCATCGAAAGCGGGCGTCATGACAGTCTTGAGACGCGCCTGAATGTAATTTGCGTTCAGTACAGCGTCTTCTGCGACTTGCTTCAGGCCGTCCGCACCGTGGCTCAGCATATAGGTGAGCGCACGCACGAACATGCCCATCTGGCCATGGAATGCGACCATTCGGCCGAATGCCTCGCCGGCTTCACCGTCTGTTTCCTCGACCAGACGGAAGCCATCATCATCCTTCACCACGAACGGCACGGGGGCATAAGGCGCAAGCGCGTCCGAGAGCACAGTCGGGCCAGAGCCCGGGCCGCCGCCACCATGCGGCGTCGAGAAGGTCTTGTGCAGGTTGATATGCATCGCATCAACGCCGAGATCGCCAGGGCGTACGCGTCCCACAATGGCGTTGAAGTTCGCGCCGTCGCAATAGAAATAGCCACCAGCGTCATGGATCAGATCGGCAATCGCCTTGATGTCAGTCTCAAATAGTCCGCACGTGTTCGGATTGGTCAGCATGATGCCGGCAATGTCGTCAGTTGTTTCGAGCTTGGACCTCAGAACATCCATGTCGACGCGGCCACGCGCATTGGCCTTGATCTCGTCGACAATGAAGCCGCACTGGATCGCCGTTGCCGGATTCGTCCCGTGCGCTGAGGCAGGCACCAGGACGCGTTTGCGGGTCTCTGCCTCGCCGCGTGCCATCAGCGCCTGGCGGATGGCCAGCATGCCGCAAAGCTCGCCATGCGCGCCGGCTTTCGGGCTCATCGCCACGGCTGGCATACCGGTTAGCGTTTTCAGCCAGGTCGCGAGCTCATCAATCAGCTCCAGCGCGCCTTGAACGGTGCGCTGCGGCTGGAGGGGATGAATGTCGGCGAAGCCCGGCATCCGCGCCGCTTTCTCATTCAGGCGTGGATTGTGCTTCATCGTGCACGAACCGAGCGGGAACAGGCCGAGATCGATGGCGTAGTTGCGCTGGCTGAGCCGCATATAGTGGCGCACGGCCTCTGGTTCAGACAGGCCGGGCAGACCGGACGGCTGCTGACGCGCCACGCCGCCAAGGCGGGTCTTGCCACCTTTTGGTTTCGGCAAATCGACACCCGTTTTGTCCGGCGAGCCAATCTCGAAAATCAGGTCGGTATGCTGCAGCAGACCTTTCGAGCCGGAGACCGTCTCTACACGGTCTGTGTCTGAAGCGAAGGGTGAGGTCGGTCGACCTATCGATTGCATGCCCATCAGATCACCTCCTTCAGCGCGGCGACATAGGCCGCAATATCATCCTGCGTCGTGCACTCGGTAGCTGCGGCGATGATGACGTCGCCGATCCCGGCCTCCGGCATCAGACGACTCGCGCGGACACCGCCCAGAACGCCGCACTCTTCCAGCATGGCAAGCACAGCTTCGGCATCGACCGGTGTCCGGAACGCAAATTCGTTGAAAAAGCGCGGGGTCAGGATCTCGACGCCGGGAATGGCCTCCAGCGCATCTGCCAGCGCGCAGGCGGTTTCATGATTGAGCGCCGCGAGTTGTTCCAGGCCCTTGCCGCCGAGCAGCGTCATGTGGGCGGTAAAGGCGAGGGCGCAAAGCCCCGAATTCGTACAGATATTCGACGTCGCCTTGTCGCGCCGGATGTGCTGTTCGCGAGTGGAAAGCGTGAGAACGAAGCCGCGACTGCCATCAGCGTCCACGGTCTCTCCGCACAAGCGTCCCGGCATTTGTCGAACCAGCTTTTGCGTACAGGCGAACAGGCCGACATAGGGTCCGCCAAAGGTCAGCGGATTGCCGATGGACTGGCCTTCGCCTACGGCAATATCAGCGCCCATCTCCCCAGGCGGGGTGACGAGGCCGAGAGAGACAGCTTCGGTAAATACACTCACCATAAGCGCATTCTTCTCATGCGCGGCATCGGCGACCGGTGAGAGGTCGGTCACAGTTCCGAATACGTTGGGTGACTGACCGATCACGCAGGCCGTTGCCTCATCAACGTGTTTGGCAAGCTCAAGCTCGCCATCAATGGCCGTCTCCAGTGCGACGACTTCGATGCCTTGCGCCTCACAGAGAAGACGCGTGGCCGCTGCGTAGTGCGGGTGCAGGCCGCCAGACAGGACGACCTTCTTGCGGCGCGTCACGCGGCACGCCATCACCGCCGCTTCGGCGCAGGCCGTCGAGCCGTCATACATGCTGGCATTGGCGACATCCATCGCCGTCATCGCTGCGACCTGGGTCTGGAACTCAAACAGGGTCTGCAGCGTGCCCTGTGCGATTTCTGGCTGATAGGGTGTGTATGTGGTGAGAAATTCCGAGCGTTGAATGATCATGTCGACGCTGGCAGGCACATGGTGCTTGTAAGCCCCTGCACCGACAAAGAATGGCACGTCGCTGGCCGTCGTGTTCTTCGCTGCAAGCCGCGCCAGATGCCGCTCTACCGCCAGTTCGCCCTGATGGTTCGGCAGATCATGAATAGGCCCGGTCAGGCGCGCGCTTTTGGGCACATCCTCATAGAAGTCATCAACGCTGGCGGCGCCGATCGTATTCAGCATCGCGGCGCGATCTTCTGGCGTGAGCGGGAGGTAACGCATTTTTTCTCTCTCCGTTTTCCCGGACTTGATCCGGGATCTGTGTCAGTTTCGACGGACGATTGCCGTGCGCCCTTACAAGCCGTCGCAGAAGGCCTTGTACGCCGCGGCATCCATCAGGCCGTCGAGCTCGCTTTTGTCCGTAAACTTGATCTTGCAGAACCAGCCCTTGCCTTCCGGGTCTTCATTGACCGTTTCAGGGGCGTCGGCGAGATCGCCATTGCCTTCGGTCACCTCGCCGCCGACCGGCGCGTAGACGTCAGACGCGGCTTTGACACTCTCAACTACGGCCATGTCATCGCCTTTGCCAAAGCTCGCGCCAGCTTCAGGGACCTCGACGAAGACCACGTCGCCAAGCTGCTCAGCGGCGTATTTGGTGATGCCGATCGTGCCGACATCGCCGTCGACGGCAATCCATTCATGGTCCTCTGTAAAATATGTACTCATCTCTCTCACCCCGTTAGCGTTTGTAATTTGGTTGGACGAATGGCAGATCGCAGACCTCTGCCGGGCGCGCTTTGCCGCGCACCATCAGATCGACCTTGGTACCCGGCACGGCGAGATCCGTGCGGACATAGCCCATCGCGATCGGCCGATCGACGCTCGGCCCGAAGCCGCCCGATGTGACCACGCCGACGCGCTCGCCATTCAGCTCGATTTCTGTGCCCTCACGCGCTGGCGCCCGCTCGAGCGGTTGGATTCCGACGCGTTTTTCTGCAGGTCCGTTAGCGAACGCGGAAAGAATGCGGTCAGCGCCCGGGAAATCCGCGCGTTCGCGCCGGGACTTCTGGATCACCCATCCGAGATCGGCTTCCACAGGATCGCGTGTGGCGTCCATATCGTGCCCATAGAGGCAGAGTCCGGCTTCCAGACGCAGACTGTCGCGGGCGCCCAGCCCGATCGGCTTCACGCGTTCGTCCGCCAGCAGCGTCTCAACCACGCCGCAACCGTAAGCATTATTGGGCAGCAGGAGCTCAAACCCGTCCTCGCCGGTATAACCGGATCGCGACAGCATGATTTTCTCGTCGCCGCGCTGCAGGTACGCGCAGCGCATGAATTTCAAATCGGCCGCCTCTGGATAATGCTCTGACAGAACCGCCTCGGCCTTCGGGCCTTGCAGCGCCATCAGGATGCGGTCATCCGCCTTTTGCAGCGCCGCTTCATCGCCGAGTTCGCGTTCGATATGGGCCCAGTCCTCAGCCTTCACCGCGCCATTGACGACGATGTAGAGCATGCCATCCAGCCCCTCGCCCGGCATGCGCGTGATGATCAGATCATCAAGGATTCCGCCTGCCTCGTTGAGCAGGACCGACAGACGCCCCTGCCCTGGCTTCAGGATAGCAATATTGCTTGGCACCAGGCGCTCCATCAGCGCGGCGATTTTTTCGTGCGCGCCGTCCTGGCCGAGCCCCTCTTTCAGGAACAGGAAGCACGGCCCCATATGAGACACGTCGAACAGGCCGGCATGCTCACGAGTCCAGAGATGCTCCGGCTTTACGCCCTCAAACTGAACCGGCATTTCGTAACCGGCAAACGGCACCATTTTCCCGCCATGCGCGACATGCACGTCATAAAGCGGCGTGCGCCTGAGCGTTTCGGTAGAGATTTCAGCCAATGCCGGCGCCTTTCAAAGCAGGACAGTTCCCGCCTTTGGCGGACCCGTGCTGCCCCCGCTGTCCTGGCGCCTGAGAGATTCCGCGGCCAGGTCGGCCACTTGCTCCTTCGGCGAGGCTGCCGCATTTGCGCGCCTCTTTCCAGCGTGTTGAATCCGAACCGGTCCTTTTGCCTGAGCGTTTCCGGGGCGGTTGCGCCTTCGGCGATCGGGAATTCGATTCTCTCCCGGAACGGATTTGATGATTTCTAGCTAGTCCGAATCCGGAGCGGCGACAAGCGATATGTCCAGATACCGGGTTTCGGCGCGCTTAGACCCCGCCAGCGCCCAATATCTTGTCAGTCCTTGCTCATTGCTCATCCATGCCGAGGCGCCATCCCCTATTCGACGATGCGCAGGACAATCAGAGAATTCGCAATGTCTTCGTAAACCCCGATCAGTTCTGAGTTGGTGCTCGCTTCAAAATATCTGCTTGCATCGCCAGCACAGTTTTTCAGCGTCTCCTGCCCGGCCGTCGGCGCCTGGAACGCCACAGAGTAAATTTTGATGCCGAGATTACGCATCTCATCGCAGAGCTTGATTGCTTGCTCGCTGCTCGTCCCATGCGCCGCGTGAAACGCGGTATTGAATATGCCATCCGTCATCAGGATGACGACTTTCAGTGAATCACTGTCCTCATACGGTCGCGGTGTCGAAGCCTCTGGCCAGACCCCAGCCCAGTTCGGAGAGAGCAGATACCACGCCCAAGCAACCCCCAGATGCCCGGCGGTTGGTCCGAAAGCGCGGAGGCTATCGATCGCTGACCCGAATGCATCGAGATCAGAGCTGAGCGTGAGAAGCCCGTTCCCCGGACAATTCAAGCCTCCATAGGGGAAATGGGTTCCCGGTCCAGGCGGGCTGTCGTCCCAGGCACGATCGTCCGTTCGTTCGCTGACACAATCTATCCGCCCGCTGCGAGAAAGATTCCGGTCCAGCGTATCCGCGTCGCCCAATGCATATGGACCATATTCGAGCACATTGACGGATTCCGCATAGGCGACAAAAGAGACGCGATTGTCATCCGACTCGGCTGCATTGACCAGCAAGTCGGCAGCGCGTTTCGCTGCCGTTTTCAGCGCCTCAAGCTTGCCCCCTGCATTCATTGACCCAGACAGGTCCAAAACCATCGCAACTTCGAGCTTCCGGCGGATGATCGAGGTTTTCGACTTGGCGTTCACCTTCAATGTCAGTTTTGACTTGCTGCCGTCAGGTTCGATCTTCTGGTTCATCATCCGCGCGTACCAGCAATCGACGGAGGCCGAGACGTCTCCAGCATCGCGGTCAAAATCGGAAACGATCGGATCGCAGGTGAGGAGTTCGTCTGAGACGCTCAGGTTTTCCGCAAACGAGGTATCGATCCTGGAATGAATATCGTCATCGCTCAGCGTGTCATCGCCGAGCAGAGTTGCCCCCGACAGCGCAGCAATATCGATCGCCGATTGCATATTCTTTTTCGCCGATATCAGCGCCGCGCCATCGAGCACGAAAGTGATCATCGCGAACAAGGCGACGAAATAGACTGCAGATATGACTGTGATGTTACCGCGGTTATCCCGAAGGGACCGCTTCGCTCCATGAATTTTCACGCCCAGGCTCCTTTATGCGCTTCCTCAGAAGTCGCAGGTGCCCCTAGTACGCTGGCGGATTGGATAGCGCGGCGCGTTTAAACAAACGCGAAACGCCGCGTTTCAAATTTCAATGAAATTATCGCTTATTCTTGCCCATGAAGCCGAACAGGTGGCCGGCAACCTTTCGCATCTGGATCTCTTCACTGCCTTCGGTGATGCGATAGCGCCGGTGGTGACGGTAAATATGCTCGAACGGTTTGTGGCGCGAATAGCCCATGCCACCATGCACCTGCATCGCGCGGTCGGCCGCGTTGCAGCACAACCGGTTCGCTCGATAATTACACATTGAGACCTTATCAGACAGGCGCTGCGCCACTTCAGGCTTGGTCATCTGGTCCATTTCCCAGGCCGTCTTGAAGATCAACAGGCGCAGCATTTCCGCTTCCGTGGCGAGCTCGACAAGCGGGAACTGGATCGCCTGATTGACCGCGAGCGCCTTCCCAAATGGCTTGCGCGCCTGCGCATAATCAACGCTTTCGTCGATACAGTAGAGCGCGGCGCCAACAGAACTCGCCGCCTGCCTTATCCGGTTCTCGTGGACAAAATGCTGCGCCAAAGCGAGCCCGCCTTCCGCCGGTCCGAACAAGGCACTTTCCGGTACCCAGACATTGGTCAGCGAGACCCTTGGATGGTCGGTCGGCATATTGAACGTCCAGAGATATTCTTCAATCTTCACGCCCGGATCATCAGCGGGCACGAGGAGGCAGCTGATCCCGCGCGCGTCGCCATCATTACCGCTGGTCCGGACAAAGCACATCATGTGCGTGGCGACATGCATGCCCGTCGTCCACATCTTTTCGCCATTGATCAGCCAGCCATCAACGCCGTCGCGTGTCTCGCGTTTGGCAACCGTCTCCATATGAGTGGCGTCAGAGCCATGATCCGGCTCGGTCAATCCGAACGTGGCGCGAAATTTTCCGTCCAGCGCATCCTTTATGAGGTGCTTCTGTTCCGGGCGTGCGAAATCCCGCAGCATCAGGATCTGCGGATAATTTGCGACGATCGAATGTTCGTTCTGCAGGTCATTGTGGAGCCCCAGCCCCTTTCGCGCGAGGTGTTCGCGTATGATCGCCATGGCGAGGTTTGACCCGTCCTGTCCGCCATATTCGGAGGGAAGCGCGAATCGGAAGTGGCCCGCCTTGTCGGCGCGGCGCTTGGCTTCGGTGAGCAGCTCCTCCCAGTCGTGTCGGGGAAGGCCGCCATTCTCGAAATCGGTCCGGGCCCACTCACGGCGATGATCGAAGAACCTGATATTATCGTCTTGCTGCTCGAGCGGTTTGATCTCCGCCTCGATAAATTCATCCAGAACGACGAGATAGTCGGCAATATCCTGCGGAATGTTGAAATCCATCATTTCCCTCCTGCGTTTCACGTAGAGGTTAAGACGGCAGCCCGCATCCGCAATCCGCCTCGTCGCGTCAATCAAGGAACAGTGCGGTGAAACCCTGGGCCGACTCCTGTCAGTTATTGTCAGTTGCCGATCAGATAAATCAAAATTCTGTGTGCTGAACGATTGACTTATTATTCAGTGTTTATATGTTCGCCGCAGTCAGATGAAAACATCGACATCGGCGTCCCGCCACCCAATTTGAAAGGTTTCCTCCCATGATCCGCACACTCGCTGCTGCAACCACTGCCCTGGCTTTTGCCGGTACTGCTTTTGCCGGAACCGCCTTTACCGCGACCCTCGAAACCCCGATGGACAAGGCAGAAAAAATCGTCGCTGCCAAAGCGCTTTGGAGCTGCTCTGAAGATACTTGCCGTGCCACGCTGGACCGCAAGACCGTAAAGGTCAGCACTTGCAAGAAAGTCGTCAAGGAAGTCGGCAAACTGGCTGAGTTCTCAAACGGCAAGGACACTCTGTCCGACTCAGATCTGGAGCGTTGCAACGCGGTTGCAAAATCCTAATCAACTTATTTACCTCACTCCCCTCCCGGGGCCGTTTCTCCGGAAACGGCCTTCTTTTTATTTATGCTCCAATCGCACTTTCATTGCCGTGGAGCTTCTCAGATGAGTCGCAGCGGGTTTAGATGGAAGATGAATTGCGCCCGCCCGTGCTCCAGGAGGACCTTCCATGACCCATCCAGCCGTCCGTACCCCGGATGATCGTTTTTCAAACCTCCCGGATTTTGCATTCAAGCCAAACTATGTGGACGATTTGCCAGGCTATGACGGTCTGCGTGTGCATTATCTGGACGAAGGCGATCGGGCGGCGGACCGCGTGTTTCTCTGCCTGCATGGACAGCCAACCTGGTCTTTCCTGTATCGCAAGATGATCCCGGTCTTCGTCGACAGCGGTGCGCGCGTAATCTGCCCGGACTGGCTTGGCTTTGGTCGCTCTGACAAGCCTACCGATGACGCGATCTATACTTTTCACTTCCATCGCAACATGATGATCGCGCTGATAAAGCGCCTCGATCTGACCAATATCACGCTGGTCTGTCAGGATTGGGGTGGCATTCTCGGCCTGACGATTCCGATGGAGATGCCCGAGCGATTCGCGCGTTTGCTGGTCATGAATACGGCTATTCCGACCGGGCAGTCCCCTGGTGAGGGGTTCGAGGCCTGGCGGGCTTTCAATCGCACGCAGCCTGACATGGACATCGCCGCACTGATGAAGCGCGCGACGCCTGTCCTTACTGAGGAAGAAGCGTCGGCTTATGCCGCTCCCTTCCCGGATGTGACCTACAAAGCTGGCGTCCGCCGCTTTCCCGAACTGGTTATGACCGCGCCGGATATGGACGGCGTTGAAACATCAAAACGCGCCGCGCAGTGGTGGACAAATGAATGGGCGGGTTCAAGCTTCATGGCTGTCGGAGCGCAGGATCCTGTGCTCGGTCCCCCTCAGATGGACGCCTTGCGCAAGCTTATTCGAGGCTGCCCTGCCCCCATGATCGTCGAAGATGGCGGGCATTTCGTGCAGGAATGGGGCGAGCCGATCGCCCGCGCGGCCCTCAAGGCCTGGGGCGATCCGATCTAACCCGCCCCGTCGACCTTTGCACTGACAATACCTGCAGTTTCCAACTCTCGGTCGAGCCGACCGGTAATCCAGCAGAAGTACATCCGGAAGTCGCTGATCAGAGACCAGAGTGGGTGCGTGAACGTTGCCGGCTTGTTTCGCTCAATGAAGGCGTGGCTGATCCAGGCAAAGAAATATCCGGCCACCGGCATCGCAAGAAGCAGCATCCAGCGCTGCGACATCACCGCGAACACCGCGATCGAGATCACAAGCGTCGTTCCCGCATAATGAAACAAGCGTGTCGCAGGCTTGGCATGTTCCTGCAGATAGAACGGCCAGAACTCCGCATAGCTCTCTTTGCGATCCGACATGATGTGTGCCTCGTTCATGCGCCTATCCAGACGCTAGCGCCGCCATGTGCGCCAGACAAGTCCAACAAAAGAGGCAACGAAAAAGGCCCGACCAATCGGCCGGGCCTTTCTCATTTCAATCGATCGATCAGATTACTGAACGACGATGGTCACTTCCGAACGGCGGTTCAGCGGCTCACGAACACCATCATTCGTCGCTTTCGCCAGATCGTTTTCACCGCGGCCATCTGTCGAGATGGCATCAGCAGCGATACCGCGTGCCTGCAGAGCATCCGATACGACGCCGGCACGGCGTGCTGACAGGCGCTGGTTGTATGCAGACGCACCAGATGTGTCGGTGTGACCGACAATGCTGACGCCGCCAGTTGAGCAATCTGCGCGGTCACGAATATTCGCGATCGCCTGATCGACAACGGCTGCTGCCTGGCTGGTCAGGTCAGAGCTGTCCCACTCGAAGTAAACCACGAATTCCTGGTTCACAGTTGAGCATGGCGCCAGTTCCACTTGCTCAGCTTCGACCGGTGGCGGTGGAGGCGGAGGAGGTGGTGGAGGCGGTGGTGGTGGAGGTGGTGGAGGTGGCGGCGGAGGTGGCGGTGGTGGCGGTGGAGGAGTCGCTCCAAACGCATACCGCAGACCAACAGTCACGCTGTGATCCACATAATCTGCTTCATAAGACGTCGTTCCGCCCATGGTGGCGACGCCTGCAAAATCCAAATCTCCGACATTGAACAGACGATAGCCAACATCCAGTGTGAGCTGATCTGTCAGGTCATAACCAAATCCGGCGAGCGCCTGATATGCGAGCGCCGTTTCAGAATCCAGGAAACCGTTGACCCCTGAGGCAGATGAGCCACCGCCAAAAGCTGCGGCGGCGATGTTACGCGCATCTGCATCAACTTGTGCGACACCAATACCAGCACCCAAATAAGGCTGGAATGTACCTTCACGATTGAAGTCATAAAGGGCGTTGACCATCAGGTCCCAGGACCGAATGTCGCCTTCTTGATTGAGTGCGAAATCGACGCCGCCCGTCGCTGCAGGAAGACCGCCATTAATGTTTGCTGGCACATCCAGATCGCCGTCGCGGTTGGTTATTGCCGTCTCAAGACGGAATCCGTTGTCAAACCCGTAACCGAGACCCAAGCCGTAAAGCATGTTATCGTCGATGCGAGAATCTCCACCCAAAGTGTAGAGAACGTTAGTTTCGGCATCGTGGTCTAGTCGTCCTTCGAATACGTTACCGATGTCTGCGCGACCATACCAGCCATCTTCCGCCTGGGCGACAAACCCAGTGCCGGCAAGCGCGGCCGCGGCGGTTGCGCACATGAGAGTTTTTTTCATACTCTTCCCCTTGTGTCTGCCGTGCGAACACCATTGTTGCACGACCGCAGGAATAATTACGGACCATTCCGTAAGTCATAACCCTACGCGGTTTTGAATGCACGCGCGAGGCCAAGCCTGTAGAAGTTCGTCATTCCTACACTTTTTTTAGTCTGGCGCGGCGGATTTGCAACAGCAAGACCACCTAATTCTCGTGGCGTCTCGATCTTGCCACTTCCCAGCCTTTTCGTGGACAAGATCCCGCCATCAATCATTCAAACTTCGCCCACGCGCAGTGACCGCCTGGCGCGCTGCTTCCACACTCTCTGCCGTGACTCCTGCTGCATGTTCAGCAGATCGCGCGATTTCGAGCGCCTGCGCTTCGCCAAAACTCATCGCAAAGCCGTCATCTATGACCCGCTTATAGTTTCGCAGCAGATTCGAATCACATGACGCCATCTCATGCGCCAGCTTGGTCGCAGCGGGCAAAAGCTCTTCCGCCGAATAGACGTGATTCACCAGTCCCCACCGTTCCGCCGTTTCACCGTCGAGAAAATTCCCCGAAAAGGAGAGTTCCTTGGCCCGGCTTATCCCTATCAGGCGAGAAAGTTTCTGACTGAGCCCCCAGCCCGGCATAATTCCGACCCGCGCATGCGTGTCGGCAAACTTTGCATTCTCGGAAGCCAGCAACACATCGCACATCAGCGCGAGTTCAAACCCGCCCGTAATCGCAAACCCGTTAATCGCTCCGATAATTGGCCAGGGAAACGCGGCCAGGCCTTTCGCGAGGTCGATTTCCCCGCCATCGGCGCCGAGCGCAAAACCGGTCTGGCCTGCTTCCTTCAAATCGACGCCCGCCGTAAACGCCCGGCCAGCGCCTGTCAGGATCGCGACGCGCACTGTTTCATCTTGCGCCAGGCTAGAAAATGTCTGCACCAGTTCGGCGCGAAGTGCCCGGCTCAGGGCGTTCAACGCATCCGGACGGTTCATTGTAACGATCGCGACCGGTCCGTCGCGTTCAACCAGAACAATATTCTCGGACATATTCTTCTCCAATAGCTAGATCCTGGATTTGCGGTGCGACAGCCGCCGCTGCGGAAGCCAAGGGCCTCGCCGCACGACTATTCGTCTGCGTCCGCACTGAAGCGTCGATAGACGGCATAGATCAAGGCGATGAGCGCGATAATGGCGGCGACGATGAAACTGACCAGTTTTATCGGCGTGGCGATCACCTTCACGCCGATAAGGGATTGGTCGCCGGAAAGGATCAACAATTGCACCGTATTCTCGATGATGTCCGCCGGAACAACAATCATCGAGGGCACCGCAAGCCATATCCCGGCTGCCCCGAAATAGCGCAGCGCCAACCCGGCAAAAAACGCTCCATAGGCCAGAGGATAAAAGTAATCGAGACAGAGGGTCATCCACCAATGCGCCGCCATTTGTTCCGGCGACATCGCAGCGACCACTGCGCGAATCTGATCCGGATCACTGATTTCATCAATGATATGAAGATCATAACGCTGAATCCAGATTCCGAATGCAATCGTCAGCGCAGCAAATGCCAGCCCCGACCAGACAATCGTTTTCCCGTCCGCCAGAAATGCGCGCATATTCCGCTCCTAAGATTCGCCGGTCAGCGTTTCGGGCTCGACGCCCTGCGCTCGCACTAGGTTGGCGAGGGCCTGCGCGACTTCGACGAGAGCCGCTTTCTCGGCCCCGCGAGCTATGAGCGCGACGCCATGATCCTCTACCGTACGAAACCAGGGGTAGGAGCCGATGCTGACACTTTCAAATCGTTTGGAGAGGTCAGACAGCGCTTCTGCCAGATCCCCTTCCCTCAATCCGGCACCGCGCACAGTCAGGCTGTGCACCACTTGGCCGGATTTCAGGCGATGACCAATATCTTCCAGCATCCCTTCAACAATTTGCGGCACGCCTGCCAGCGTGAATACATTTTCCGTCTGAAATCCAGGCGCGCCTGAGACCGGGTTGTTGATCAGGCTAGCGCCTTCCGGAACGCGCGCCATTCGCCGCCGCGCTGGCGTGAATTCCGTGTTCATCTGCTCATAGCGGGCCGCGAGCAGTTTTGCGGCTTCCGGGTGCTCGCTTATTGAGACACCAAAGGCCGCGGCAATCGCATCAGCGGTAATATCGTCATGGGTCGGCCCAATCCCGCCCGTCGTGAACACGTAAGTATAGGTCGCCCGCAAAGCGTTGACGGCTTCGACAATCCGATCCTGCTCATCCGGCACGATCCGCACTTCCCTCACCGGAATGCCGTAAGGGGCAAGAAAATTCGCAATCGTCTGCGTATTGATGTCCCGGGTCCGGCCGGACAGGAGCTCATCACCGATCAGGCATATGGCGGCAGTAGGCAGAGTCGTCATGGCCTGTGCCTAATGCAAAGCGCTCCCAATTTGCAATCAGAATCAAGCCTCATTGCCGCCGCTCTGGTGCCAGATTAGATCATCAACAAGGGATAAGGCGCAGCGAAGCCGCAGCGGAGGATATGCAAATGCCGGAATTCGGGAACGCGCCCAACACATCCGGCGAGTCGCCTCTGTCTTCCTATGCCGTTCCCACGCGCACAAAGTTCAAACGCATCGGGCTCGCGAGTTTTCTCTGCGGCGTTGGTGCCTGTTTCTCAGTCGCTTTGATCGGGGTCATTCTCCTATTCCTCGCTTTCCAGATCGCCGACCTGTTCGGCAGTGATGCCAGCATTGTCTTTGGAGAAAATGGTTTTCGGCAAGGCATCGGTATGGCCGTATTGATGTCGGCCATGAACTGGTATTTCGGTTATTTCACTGTTCCTGCAGCGGCGATCGTCCTCCTTTTCTCGCTCGGACGGTTTCCGAGACGGGGCATCACGCATGCAATGCCGTATTATCGATGGGGCGCCATTTGGGGCGCGGTCCTGGTTGGCGGAACCACGAGCGTTGCGTCCTACTTTATCCCAAGCGAAGCGAAAGAAGCCGCCGCGCTCAGTGCCTTGTTCACGGGCGCTGCAATCGGCGCGGTCGCTGGTCTCATATGCGGCGCCATCTTTCGCGGGATTGTTCGCCCAGCCGAGCAGGTTCGCAAGATACAGGTCGACGTGTTCTGATCCTTGACCGGGGGGTCAAATCCTCCCACCTGAAGCGCCATGTCGAAACCTGAAATTCAGATCTGGACGGACGGCGCATGTAGCGGAAATCCTGGCCCTGGTGGCTGGGGGGCATTGCTCATTGCGGGCAAAAAACGCAAGGAAATACATGGTGGTGAGCCTGATACGACAAATAATCGTATGGAGCTGATGGCGGCGATTGAAGCGCTCAACGCACTCAAGAAACCGAGCCGCGTCACGCTGCATACAGATAGTACCTATGTCAAAGACGGCCTGACCAAATGGATCCATGGCTGGAAGCGCAATGGCTGGAAAACCGCCGCCCGGAAACCGGTGAAGAACAAGGACCTATGGCAAGCCCTGGAAACCGCTAGCGAGCGGCACGAGATCAAATGGGTCTGGGTCAAAGGACATGCCGGCGACGAAGGCAATGAGATCGCCGACGAACTGGCGCGCCTGGGCGCCGAGGAGGCGCGCGGATAGCGCGATTTTATCGCGATCGCTGCCGCCCTGTCCTGATTGTTTTCATCGCTTTGTCAGGAACGCATCCCTTCAATCGTCTTGTTGACAGATCCGGCAATCACGCAGGATCTTCACAACTGACCTCTGAAGGGGGAGATTATGCCGAAATTCGTTTTGATGCTGCCGCACGCGCCCGACCGCTACACCAATATTCCGGAAGCGGAATTCATGGAGCTGATGACAGACTATATTGGCTGGGTCGAGGAGATGAGCGCCAAGGGCAAGTATCTGAGCGGCGAGAAACTCAACGCCGATGCCGGCAAGATCGTCACCAACAAGTCCGGGTCAATTGAAGTCCATGACGGGCCGTTCGCGGAAGTAGCGGAAATTCTCGGCGGATACATGGTGATCAGCGCAGAGGACTATGATGAAGCGGTCGAGATCGCCCGGTCTCATCCACATATGAAGCACAATGAGACCATCATCATTCGTCAGACTGATCCAGCTGCCGACGACGAATGAACGATGCCACCCGTATTCATCGACTGCTCGACGAAACGGTGCGCCGGGAGCGAGGCTGGCTGATCTCCAGCCTCGTTGCCAGACTTGGTCCGGGCCAGCTGGATCTCGCTCAGGATGTGGCGCAGGACGCGATCCTCAAGGCCCTTTCGACCTGGCCCTATAAAGGCATTCCCGACAATCCGCGCGCCTGGCTCCGCCGAGTTGCTGGCAATGCCGCGATCGACCGAATTCGCCGCTCTGTCAGAGAGCTGGAACTGGAAGACAGCTGGGAGATGACAGCACCGGTTGAGGATGTCATCACGCCGTCGCTGAGCGATCCAGAACTCGACCTCATGGTCCTTTGCTGTGACCCTGCACTCGCCCCGCAAGATCAATTGATCCTCGCGCTCAAGACCGTGTGCGGGTTTACAGCCGCCGAAACCGCGGCGCTTTTATTCCTTTCCGAAGACGCGCTGTCACAGCGCCTCGCTCGCGCGAAACGGCATCTCCGGTCATTGTCCGGAGATCTCGCACGATACCCGACGCGTTTCGCTCTGAAGCAGCGCCTGTCGTTGCTCTTGAAGATTATCTATCTGATCTTCTCGTGGGGATATTTGCCGCGCCGGGGCAGAAGCCTGATCCGGGAGGACCTTTGCCGAGAGGCAATACGATTGTCAGAAGGCCTGATGCTGCATGCGCCTGAGACGGCACCTGGGCATCACGCACTCCATGCCTTGCTCCTCTTCCAGTTCGCGCGTTTTCCGGCGCGGTTTGATGCGCAGGGGCGGCTGATCCCGCTGGATCAGCAGGATCGCCGCAAATGGGATCAGGAGATGATCCGGGATGGGTTCGATCAACTCGCCGCGGCGCAATCGAGCTCCGCCCTCACGCGGTATCATCTGGAATCCGGCATCGCCTCGCTCCACGCGCAGGCCAAAACCTGGGGCGATACAGACTGGACCCGCATCACCCGCCTCTATGCGCTGCTGAACCAGCATGCTCCCTCGCCCGCGACCCGGATCAACTGGGCCGTCGCGCTCATGATGCAAGGTGAGCTGGAGGATGCCGAACGACGGCTCGAGGAGATGAGCAGTGACAAGGCGGTGCAAAACTTCACCGGCTTCCACCTCGCGCGCCACCGCCTTGCAGAGATCAGGGGCGAAACCGACACCGCCAGGGCCGCGCTTGAACAGGCCCGCGCGTGCATGAATTCAGACGCCGTGGACCAATATCTCGCAGAGCAATGGCGGCTTTATGAGGATGCGGATCAGGCGCTGAAGCGTCCGTCCTGAATGATTGCATCATAGTCAGCCTGGATCTGCGCGTATTTCATGTCGATCCCGATTTTCATGCTCTCATGGGTGAAGATATAGAGCCGGTTCGCCTCGACGCAGTCTGCCACCCAGTCGGTCACCTTGTCCGGATCCAGCCCGCCCTGGATCAGGGCATCCATTTCCTGAAATTGCGGATCCTGCTTGGCTTCTTCCAGCGTTGGGCCGCCTGATGGACGGCCAAAGCCGGTCGTGTGGATATTGGTGCGCACCCAGCCCGGGCAGAGCACGCTCACGCCAATATTATGGGGCATCAGCTCTGCTTTCAGGCTCTCCGAATAGCCGACCACGGCATATTTGGTAGCATTGTACGGCCCCATGCCGCCCGGCGCGACGTGGCCCGCCATGGACGCTGTATTGACGAAATGCCCGCCTTCGCCATGCGCCTTAATGAGCGGTGTGAAAATCTCAACGCCGTGAACCACGCCAAGCAGATTGATATCCACGATCCAGCGCCAATCCTGCAATGGGATCTCGCCGGGCTGCCCACCGAGCCCCACGCCCGCATTATTGGCGACGATATGCACTTTGCCAAAGTGATCTATCGTGGCCTGCGCGGCCTTCTCGATCTCGCCTGCATCGGCGACGTCGCAAACCACGGAGGCCACCTGATTGGTTTCAGACGAGAGCTCCGCCACCGCGCGCTCCAGCCCCTCGGCATTGCGGTCGGCCAGCATGACGCTCGCCCCGCGCTTGAGAAAGCTCCTTGCCATAGACAGGCCAAGCCCGCTCGCGCCTCCGGTGACAAATGCCACGCGTCCCTGAATGTCGCTCATCTTTTTTCCTTCAAATGAGAACGGCCTGCCAGATGCCCAGCAGGCCGCTCTGTTCCGTATAGGTCAATGCTCTAGGCGTTGACGGTACCCTTCATGAAACCGGCGAGCCGCTCATTGATGATCTGGTCAGCCTCAGCCATGATCCGATCAATCAGCTCCTTACAGGTCGGGATATCATGGATCAGGCCCGCCACCATGCCGCAGGACCAGGCGCCGGCGTCCATGTCGCCATCCATCATGATGCGCGGATAAACGCCCGCCACTTCATCGATAATGTCCTCGAATTTCAGCTTGTCGCCGAGCATTTTCTCTTTCTCGAGCAGGCGCTCAACGGCTTCATTGGTCAGCACGCGTTCCGTATTGCGGAGCGGGCGCATGACAAGGCGGGTATCGAGCTCGGAGGCCGCGACAATCGCCTGCTTCACATTCTCATGGACCGGCGCTTCCTTCGTCGCGATAAAGCGCGTGCCCATATTCATGCCTTGCGCGCCCATGGCGAGCGAAGCGACCAGGGATCGGCCGTCCGCCTGTCCGCCGGACGACACGAAAGGTATATCCAGCTCATCCGCGGCCCGCGGCAGCAGGATCATATTCGGCACGTCATCCTCGCCCGGGTGACCACCGCATTCGAAACCATCGACAGAAACGGCGTCGCAGCCAATATCCTGCGCCTTCAGTGAGTGACGCACAGACGTACACTTGTGGATCACTTTGATGCCGGCATCCTTCAGATAAGGCAGGACCTGCTGAGGGTTGCGGCCCGCGGTCTCAACCGCCTTTACACCGCCATCAATGATCGCTTTGACGATAGCTGGATAGTCCGGCGGGTTGAGGGTTGGAAGAAATGTGATGTTCACGCCGAACGGCTTGTCGGTCATGTCCTTGCACTTGGCGATCTCATTGGCGAGATCCTGGGGCGTCTTCTGGGTCAGGCCCGTGATGATGCCGAGGCCGCCTGCGTTCGAAACGGCAGCCGCCATCTCCGCAAAGCCCACAAAGTGCATGCCCCCCTGAATAATCGGGTGCTCAATGCCAAACATCTCGGTAATGGCGGTCTTCATACGTTGATCCTCCTTGTTCCCGGCCACAATGTCCCTCAAACTGGCTTGAAACAAGTCTGACCTAGGGGGAGGCCAAATGGGCCAGAAACTGTTTTTACACGGCGTCCCGGACACGCCCGCCATGTGGGAGCCGCTGATTGCGGAGCTGGGCCTCGACAGCGCCCTCTACCGCGCGCCCGCGCTGCCGGGATTTGTGACGCCCGCGCCCCAGGACTTTCGCGCCACCAAGGAAGCTTATGTCGACTGGTATATTGCCGAGATTGAAACGGCCGTCGCCGCGTCTGGACCGGTCGATCTAATCGGACACGACTGGGGCGCGCTCATTACAGTCCGCGCCGCCAGCCTGCGACCGGAGCTGGTCAATAGCTGGTGCGTCGCCAACGCCCTGCCCCATCCGGACTATCAGTGGCACCGCATGGCCCGTATGTGGCAGACACCCTTGCTCGGCGAACTGGTCATGCTGCTCACGCGTAAGGAGGCCCTATGCAAAGCGCTGCACGCCGCAGGCCTTCCGGCAGATCTTGCCTCAAGAGAGGCCAGTCACTGGACCTCACATATGCGCAACTCGATCCTGAAGCTCTATCGCTCCGCCAGGACGGCCGGGACAGACTGGTCGGCGGAGGTCTCGAACCTCCCGGCGCGCGGCTTGGTCTTCTGGGGCGAAGACGACCCCTATGTGCCGACCTGGGTGGCGGAGAAATTCTGCGCTCACACGGGTGCCACTTTGGAAAGACAAAGCCAGACGGGGCATTGGTCTGTGGTTGAACGCGCGGATGCGCTGGCGCAGCGGCTCAAACAGCTCTGGGCCTAGGCCTGAAACCCCTTGAGAAAAGTAGAGACGTTGTCTCCAAGCGCCTCAATCGCATAGCCGCCTTCCATGCAGATCAGCGTCGGTAGGTTCGCTGCGGCAATCATCACGCCCATGGCCTCGTATTCAGCGGTTTCGATATTGAAATAACTGATCGGATCGCCAGCATAGGTATCGGCGCCGTAAGGCACGATCAGTAGATCCGGCTTGAACGCGGATACGCGCTCCAAAGCCCGCGCGAGGTGCGTCTGATAGGCTTTCCAACCCGTCCGGCGCGGCATAGGCAGGTTGAGGTTCGCGCCGCGCCCCTGCCCGTCGCCGGTTTCGTCACCATGCCCCCAATAGAAGGGATAGTCGGTCGTCGGATCCGCGTGCAGCGATATGGTCAGCACCTCGCCGCGCGCGTAGAAGATATCCTGCGTCCCGTTGCCATGATGATAGTCGACATCAAGGACCGCCACGCGCCCTGCGCCGCGGCTCAATGCTTGCTCGGCGGCGATGGCGACAGCGTTTAAATAGGAATACCCGCCCATATAGTCGCGGCCTGCATGGTGGCCTGGCGGACGGCAGAAAGCGAACGCAGTGCCTGCTCCGTCGACGACCGCCTCCAGCCCACTCAAGGCGCTCTGAACGCTCCAATAAACCGAATCCCACGTCCCTGCCGCGACCGGGGTTCCACAATCATAGGCATACTGACCGAGTTCAGCATCGATACGCGCCAGGTTTAGAGGGCGTCTGCCTCGGACAGGGAACACATAGGGGAAGGCATCGCCCTTGCGCCCAGCTGCCACCCAATCACCATGCGCGCGCTGCAGGAAGTCGACATAGGCTGCATCATGCACCGCCAGGATCGGGGCGAGGCCATGATCGCCCGGCGTGGCTATAGTCGGCAAAACCCGCTTGATCGCATTGACCCTTGCCTGCGATTCGACGTGCGGAACCAATGCGCCGTCCTGAAGTTCCAGCGCAGGCGCGTGGGCGGACTGATGGTCAGAAAAATACGAGATCATGGCAGTACTCTAACCGCGTTTTCACAAGATCGAACAAGAAAAAACCCGGCCTGCTGAGCCGGGTTTCTTGTTCAAATACGAGCAATTGGAGCGATCTATTCGTCCATCGCCTCAAGCTCAGCCTCGTGGCGCGCGCGATCGGCTGCGCCGCGGGCGTCTTCATCGCGATCGACAAGCTCGATGACGGCGCGAGGTGCATTGTCACCGTGGCGGAAGCCAGCTTTCAGAACGCGGGTATAACCACCATTGCGATCCTTGTAGCGCTCGCCGAAGACTTCGAACAGCTTCTGCACCGCGGCTTCGTCGCGAACCTTGGAAACGGCCTGACGGCGCGCGTGCAGGTCACCGCGTTTGGCCAGCGTGATCAGCTTGTCCATGAACGGCTTCATCTCTTTGGCTTTAGGCAAAGTCGTCACGATTTGCTCGTGCTCGATCAATGATGCCGCCATATTGGCAAACATCGCCTTGCGGTGCGAGGCTGTGCGGTTCAGCTTACGATGTGCGATGCCGTGGCGCATTTTCGTCTCCTTGCGTACCCTCTCGGGTATACATTCCTATAGGTGGTCGTCGTACTTTTTGGCGAGAGCTTCAATATCCTCAGGCGGCCAGTCTGGCACATCCATACCGAGGTGAAGGCCCATACCGGCCAGTACTTCTTTGATTTCGTTCAGCGACTTGCGGCCAAAGTTCGGGGTGCGGAGCATTTCCGCTTCGGACTTCTGGATCAGGTCGCCAATGTAAACAATGTTGTCGTTCTTCAGGCAGTTTGCAGAACGGACGGACAATTCCAGCTCGTCGACTTTTTTGAGCAGGACCGGGTTGAAGCCCAGATCGCTCTCTTCAGTCTGGCCAGTGCTCTCAGACTCTGGCTCATCGAAGGTGATGAAGAGCTGCAGCTGGTCCTGCATGATGCGCGCAGCATAAGCCACCGCATCTTCGGGCGTAATCGACCCGTCCGTCTCAACCGTCAAAGTCAGCTTGTCATAGTCCAGGACAGTCCCTTCACGGGTGTCCTCAACCTGATAGCCAACGCGGCGAACAGGTGAGTAGATCGCATCAACCGGCACAAATCCGATTGGCGCATCTTCCGGACGGTTTTCCGTCGCCGGGACATAGCCTTTACCAGTCGCAATGGTGAATTCCATGTGCAGGTTGGCGCCATCATCCAGCGTGCAGATCACGTGGTCCGGGTTGAGGATTTTGACGTCACCTGGCGTCTCGATCTGTCCGGCCTTGACCTCACCTTTGCCAGACGCCTTGAGGATCATGCGCTTCGGAGAATCCGAAACCATGTCGACGGCAACCTGCTTCAGGTTCAGAATGATTGTCGTGACGTCTTCACGAACGCCCTGGATGGACGAGAACTCGTGTACAACGCCATCGATCTGGACGCCGGTAATCGCAGCGCCCTGCAGAGATGACAGCAAAATACGACGCAGCGCATTGCCAAGGGTCGTACCGAAACCGCGCTCAAGCGGCTCAACAACCAGTTTGGCGATACGGTTTGGATCGCGGCCCGCCTCAACAACCGGACGGTTGGGGCGGATCAGGGCTTTCCAATTGCGATCGTTGACGACCATTTCTTCGGCTTCGGTCATGCTCAGCCTTTCCGTAAATTCAGTTCAAACAGACTATACGCGGCGGCGCTTTGGTGGGCGGCAGCCATTGTGCGGGATTGGCGTGGTGTCGCGGATCGCCGTCACGGTCAGGCCAGCCGCCTGCAACGCACGAAGCGCACTTTCACGACCAGAGCCTGGTCCCCGAACATTCACCTCAACGGTCTGCATGCCATGGTCCATGGCCTTCTTTGCAGCGTCCTCAGCCGCCACCTGCGCAGCGTAAGGCGTTGACTTACGAGATCCCTTGAAACCCATCGCGCCAGCAGAAGACCATGAAATGGCATTCCCTTGCGCGTCTGAGATGGTGATCATCGTATTGTTGAAGCTGGAATTAACATGCACAACGCCGGAAGTGATATTCTTCCGGGCGCGGCGTGATACGCGAGTTGCTTGACGGGCCATCTCTCGAAGATCCTATTTCTTCTTGCCGGCAATCGGCTTCGCAGGACCTTTGCGGGTCCGCGCGTTTGTGTGCGTGCGCTGGCCGCGAACCGGCAGGCGCTTACGATGGCGAAGACCACGATAACAACCAAGGTCCATAAGACGCTTGATGTTCATCGAAACTTCACGGCGGAGGTCACCTTCCACCATATAGTCGCTATCGATGGTTTCGCGAATTTTGATAACTTCTGCATCAGACAGATCCGCCACGCGGCGCTCCGGAGTGATGCCGATCTTTTCACAGATCTCGTCGGCTTTGGCTGGGCCAATGCCATGAATGTAGCGCAGCGCGATCGGAACGCGCTTGTTCGTCGGTATATTGACGCCTGCAATACGGGCCAAAGCCAGTCTCCTAATAGTCCAAAAAGAAAGTCGCAGTTCGCACAGCAAAAACACCGCTGCACGCTTGCAGACTCATCCTCTTAACGAAGTGCGTCGTTATAGACGCAACAATTGGTACGTCAACCACTGATTCAGCGGTTCACGCAGTCTCAAACAGCCTCTTTCAAGGCCGCATCAATTCCGGCACTAACTTCATCGATTGAAGCCATTCCGTCAACCTCACGAAGGATACCCCGCTCCGCATAAATCGGCACCAGAGGCGCTGTATCTGCGTTATAGGCATCGAGGCGTTTGGAGAATGTCGCAGGATTGTCGTCCTTGCGGCCTTGCTCTTCGAATCGCTTGGTCACCCGGGCCAGCAGCGCTTCCTCATCGACGACTAGGCGGATGACACAGTCCACGGCTTCGCCGCGACCTTTCAGCAGCTCATCAAGCGCTTCTGCTTGTCCGACTGTGCGCGGGAACCCGTCAAAGATGAACCCTGGCGCGCCTTTGTGCGCGTCGAGCTGCGCATCGATCAAAGCGATCACGATCTCGTCGGATACCAGCCCACCCGTTTCCAGGATCGACTTGACGCGGTTGCCAAGATCCGAACCGGAAGCGACAGCCGCACGCAGCATGTCACCGGTAGAGAGTTGAACGAAGCCGCGTTCTGCGACGAGTTTCTTGGCTTGCGTGCCTTTACCGGCCGCAGGCGGTCCAAACAGGATCAGGTTCATTTCTTACGCTTGCCTCCCAACCGCGATTTCTTGATCAAACCCTCATATTGGTGGGCGATCAAGTGAGATTGTATCTGAGTCACCGTATCCATGGTCACCGAAACCACGATCAGCAAGCTTGTCCCACCAATATAGAATGGGATACCCGGCACATAGCGGCGCAGGACTTCTGGCATCAGGCAGACAAAGACCAGATAAATCGCACCAATCGTGGTCAGTCGGGTCAGCACATAATCGAAATAGGCCGCCGTGTTCCGCCCGGGACGGATGCCCGGCACGAACCCACCATATTTGCGCAGATTGTCCGCCGTCTCTTCCGGGTTGAACATGATCGAGGTGTAGAAGAACGTGAAGAAGGCCACGAGCACACCGTAGGTGATGATATAGGTCCAGCTGCCCGGAGAGAAGTTAGTGGCAATCCAGGCGAGGACGCCGCCATCGGTCGCGACTTCAGCCGTGTTGCCGCTCATGAAGCCAACAGCGGTCAGAGGCAGCATCAGGATCGCGATCGCGAAGATGGGCGGGATAACGCCTGACGTGTTCAGCTTCAGCGGCATGAAAGAGCTTTGCCCTTGCGCCGCCTGGTTGGCGGCCTGCTGGCGCTTTGGATACTGGATCAGCACCCGGCGCTGAGAGCGCTCGATGAAAACGATGAAGACTGTCAGCGCAATAACCAGAGCCGCAACGCCGAGCACGAAGACCACATTGATCCCCTGCTCGCGCGAACCGCTGAACAGGTTGAAGATGGCGCGCGGCATCTCGGCGATAATGCCGGCGAAGATGATCAGTGAGATCCCGTTACCAACACCGCGGGCTGTAATCTGCTCACCCATCCACATCAGGAACATGGTCCCGCCTGTAAATGTCGTGACGGCGGTCAGCACGAAGAACCATTGCGGCATGCTGTCATAGGCCGCGCCGGACAGCCCCATCGAGATGCCGAAGCTTTGGACGACCGCGAAGGCCAGCGTCAGATAACGCGTATACTGGTTGATCTGCTTGCGGCCGGATTCGCCTTCTTTTTTTAGCTTTTCCAGCGATGGCACTGACGAGGTCATCATCTGGATAATGATCGAGGCGGTGATGTACGGCATCACGTTCAGGGCGAAGATACTCATCCGCTCAATCGCGCCGCCGGCAAACATGTTCATATTGCCCAGCATGCCGCCTTCCTGGCTGGCAAATAGCTGCGCAAACTGGTCGGGGTCGATGCCTGGGAGCGGGATATAGGTCCCGAGCCGGTACAGGAACAGCACAAACAGGGTGAACAGAATACGGTTCTGAAGGTCCTTCGCCCTGGCAAAAGATCCAAAGTTCATATTCCGTGCGAGTTGTTCAGCAGCAGTGGCCAAGGGGGACTCCTTCTCCCGGAAACGCGTTCGCCGCCAAGATTGGCGGCGAAAGCTGACTTGTGAAGACGTTTGGTGGAAAAAGCTAGGGGATTAGTCTGCTTTTTCTGTCCGGACAGGACCGGTCAAAGTGACCGTTCCGCCAGCCTTCTCGATCGCTTCAACCGCTGCTTTGCTGGCGCCAGTGACGGTGATTTTGACCTTTTTCGGGGCCTCACCTTTGGCCAGCAGGCGCACGCCGTCTTTCGCCCGACGAATGACGCCAGACGCGACGAGTGTCTCTTCCGTGATCTCTTTCTTGGCGTCGAGCTTGCCAGCTTCGATCGCTTTTGAAAGCAGACCCAGATTCAGCCAGGCATGGGTCTTCGAGTTGCGGGCGGTGAAGCCGCGCTTTGGCAGACGCATATAGATGGGCATCTGTCCGCCTTCGAAGCCATTAATGGCGACACCGGAACGTGATTTCTGACCTTTGACCCCGCGGCCACCGGTCTTGCCTTTGCCTGAGCCAACGCCGCGACCAACCCGGTGGCGGTTTTTCGTTGACCCTGCTGCAGGGGAAAGTTCGTTGAGTTTCATTGTCTATCCCTCGACGACTTCAACAAGGTGGGAAACCTTGCTGATCATGCCGCGAACGGCAGGTGTATCTTCCAGCGTGCGGGTACGGCCGATCTTGTTCAGACCAAGGCCGACCAGCGTCTGACGCTGCTCTGGAGCGCGACGGATCGGGCTACCGGTCTGGCGCACTGTGACGGAGGCTTTTGATTTTGCCATTGGTCAGATCCTCTTAAATCTTACGCTTCGGTTGCTTCGGCCATACCAGCTTCAGAGGCGCCATCGGTGCGACGACCGACAATGTCCTGAACCTTCAGACCGCGCTTGGATGCAACTGAACGTGGGCTCGCCTGATTGGTGAGCGCGTTGAATGTTGCACGAACCATGTTGTACGGGTTCGACGAGCCGATCGACTTGCCGACAACGTCCTGGATGCCCAGAACTTCCATAACGGCACGCATTGGACCGCCCGCAATCACACCCGTTCCGGGAGGCGCTGCGCGCAGGACAACTTTACCAGCGCCCCAGCGGCCACGACCATCATGGTGCAGCGTACGCCCTTCACGAAGCGGCACGCGAACCATGTTGCGTTTCGCTTCTTCAGTGGCCTTGCGGATCGCCTCAGGCACTTCGCGGGCTTTACCCTTTCCGAAGCCTGCGCGGCCCTTCTGGTCTCCGACAACGACAAGCGCTGCGAAACCAAAATTCTTACCGCCTTTTACGGTTTTGGCGACGCGGTTGATACCGACCAGCTTGTCGACGAATTCAGATTGCTCTTCTTCGCGATCCCGGCGGCGTCCGCGGCCTCTGCCTCTATCTTCTGCCATGGTGGGCCTCCTAGAACTTCAGACCGCCCTCACGGGCGGCGTCTGCCAGGGCTTTCACCCGGCCATGGAACACATAACCGCCGCGATCGAAGACAACGTCTTCAATACCGGCTTTCTTCGCCCGCTCAGCAACCGTCTTGCCGACTTTTTCAGCCGCTTCGATGGTGCTCGTCGATTTCAGGCCCTTGCGCACATCTGCTTCCAGAGTGGAGGCAGAGGCGAGAGTGGTCCCGTTCTCATCATCGATGATCTGAGCGGAAATGTTTTTACCCGAACGCGCAACAGACAGACGGACCTTGCCTTCCGCAGTCTTGCGGAGCTTGGCGCGGCTGCGTTGCTGGCGGCGCAGGAATTTTTCGCGTGACGTCAACATGGCTACTTCTTCTTGCCTTCCTTACGGCGGACATATTCGCCCTGATAACGCACACCCTTGCCTTTATATGGCTCTGGGCGGCGATAGTTGCGAATTTCAGCGGCGACCTGACCAACAGTCTGCTTGTCAGCGCCAGAAATTTCGATCTCAGTCGGCTTCGCACATTTGATTTCAATGCCTTCCGGTGCCGAATAGATGACATCGTGGCTGAAACCGAGGGCGAGTTTGAGGTCTTTACCCTGCATTTGAGCACGGTAACCAACGCCGACCAGTTCGAGGGTTTTCGTGAAGCCTTCAGCTGCACCCTGAACCAGGTTTGCAGCATTCGACCGGCTGGTGCCCCAGAGCGTACGAGCAGATGGATCAAGCGCCTGCGCGAAGGTCATTTTCTTACGACCCTTCTCGTCATTGATGCGAATTTTCTCATTCGCAGCCGCGACGATGTCTTCACGCGGATTGATCCGCAGCTCAGCGCCCTCAAGCTCCGCAGAGATCACTTCGGGAAGCTCAAGCGAGAGCTCACCTTTCGGGCCTTTAGCTTTCACAAGCTGGCCTTCAACCGTGACCGTCGTGCTGGACGGGACAGAAATTGGAAGTTTGCCAATACGAGACATATCAGTTCACCCTTCCCTTAGAATACGCGGCAAAGAATCTCGCCGCCCACATTCTCATTACGAGCCGTGTTGTCAGACATCACGCCCTTAGAGGTGGACAGGATCGAAATCCCCAGACCGTTACGAACCAGTGGAATGTCATTCTTGGACGAATAAACACGCCGACCAGGCTTCGAGACACGACGGATCTCAGCGATCACCGGCGTACCGTCGAAATATTTGAGTTCAATCTCGAGATGCTTGTGACCGTCTTTTTCGATCTCGGCATAGCCACGGATGTAGCCTTCGCCTTGAAGCACTTCGAGGACGCGCGCCCGCAATTTAGAGGCTGGCGTCACGACTTTATCCATGCCGCGCATTTGAGCGTTACGGATACGAGTCAGCATATCGCCGAGGGGATCAGAAATCGCCATAGTATCCCTCCTTACCAGCTAGACTTAACGAGGCCCGGGATCTTACCGAGTGAGCCAAGCTCACGCAGCGCGATACGGGACATTTTCAGTTTGCGGTAATAACCGCGCGGACGACCGGACACTTCGCAACGATTGCGCACCCGGTTCGGGGCAGAGTTGCGTGGAAGTTCAGCCAGTTTCAGACGCGCCTTGAAGCGCTCTTCCAGTGGCAGGTCTTCGTTCAATGCGATCGCTTTGAGCTCTTCACGCTTGGCCGCGTATTTCTCGACCAGGCGCTTGCGCTTATCATTCCGCTCAACAGCACTCTTCTTCGCCATTACAGTCTTCCTTCAGTGCTAGTTCCGGAACGGGAAGCCGCACTGCGCGAGCAGGCTCTTGGCTTCTTCGTTCGAATTGGCGGTGGTACAGACAATAATGTCCATACCGCGAATATCGTCGACATCGTCATAGCTGATCTCTGGGAACACGAGCTGTTCCTTGAGACCCATGGCGAAATTGCCGCGACCGTCAAAGCTCTTGCCGTTCAGACCGCGGAAATCCTTCACGCGTGGCAGAGCGATATTGGTCAGACGATCCAGGAATTCGTACATACGATCCCGGCGAAGCGTCACTTTACAACCGATCAGCATGTCTTCGCGCAGCTTGAAGCCCGCAATTGACTTGCGTGCCTTGGTCGCAACCGGCTTCTGACCTGCAATCTTTTCCATTTCGGCCAGGGCCGTCTTGATCTTCTTGGAGTCAGCGACAGCTTCGCCAACACCCATATTGATCACGACCTTGTCGATCTTGGGGATCTGCATGTCATTCGTATAGCCGAACTCTTCCTTGAGCTTGCCACGAATCTGCTCGTCATACTTCTTCTTGAGGCGAGGAGTGTAGTCTTTAGACATCTAGAGCCTCTCCTGATCGCTTGGCATAGCGGAACTTCCGGCCATGCTCATCAGTTTTGAAACCAACCCGTGTCGCTTTCCCGTCGCGTGGATCGATCATCGCAACATTCGAAACGTGAATTGGCGCTTCGAATGAATTGATGCCGCCCTGCGGGTTCAGCTGGCTTGGCTTGGTGTGACGTTTGACAACGTTCACGCCGCGCACAACCACACGGTTCTCAGCTGGGATAACCTTCAGCACTTCGCCCTCTGCGCCCTTATTGCGGCCAGTGAGAACGACGACGCGGTCACCCTTTTTCACTTTCGCAGCCATAGCTACAGCACCTCCGGCGCGAGCGAGACAATCTTCATGTGGTTCTTGGCGCGCAGCTCACGAGGAACAGGCCCGAAGATCCGGGTGCCGATTGGCTCATTGTTATTGTTGATAAGGACCGCTGCATTGGTGTCGAACCGAATGGTCGACCCGTCTGGGCGATTAATGTCCTTGGCGACACGAACGACGACAGCGCGGCGCACGTCGCCTTTCTTTACGCGGCCAGTTGGAATCGCTTCCTTGACTGAAACCACAATGACATCACCTACAGAAGCGTAACGACGTCCAGCACCGCCCAGCACTTTGATGCACTGTACGCGGCGGGCGCCAGAATTGTCCGCGACCCGTAGGTTGGACTGCATCTGGATCATGCGTCGCCTCCATCAGATGAAATGACTTCCCAACGCTTCAGCTTTGAACGCGGCGGACACTCACGGATCGTGATCGTCTGGCCTTCAATAGCCGCATTGTCTTCGTCATGAGCGTGGTAGCGCTTTGAACGACGAACGGTTTTCTTCAACAGCGGATGAAGGAAACGACGCTCGACGCGCACAATCGCGGTCTTGTCCTGCTTGGTCGAGACCACTACGCCTTCCATAACACGTCTAGGCATATCTTATCTCCTACGCCTCAGCGTCCGCGCGGGCCTGCTCGCGAAGCAGGGTCTGGACGCGAGCGATATCGCGGCGAACGACCTTGATGCGGGCGGTCTTTTCCAACTGGCCAGTGGCCTGCTGGAAGCGGAGGTTAAACTGTTCCTTCTTCAGCTGCAGAAGTTCTTCCTTCAGCTGATCGGGGCTCTTCGAACGGAAATCAGAAGCTTTAGCCATGCTTAAATTCCTTCAATCCGGCGGACGATCTTCGTGCGGATCGGCAGCTTGGCTGCACCGAGGCGGAGCGCTTCCAGCGCGACCTCGTCCGGAACACCGTCGATTTCAAACAGGATGCGACCAGGCTGGACACGGGCGACCCAACGGTCGACAGAGCCTTTACCCTTACCCATCCGGACTTCGATTGGCTTGGCGGTGACCGGAGTGTCCGGGAAGACACGGATCCACACCTTGCCTTGACGCTTCATTTCGCGCGTAACGGCACGACGCGTCGCTTCGATCTGGCGTGCGGTGACACGCTCAGGCTCTAGGGCTTTCAGACCGAAAGAGCCGAATGCGATGGAAGATCCACCTTTTGCATTACCCTTGATCCGGCCTTTGAACGCCTTGCGGTATTTTGTACGTTTCGGCTGACGCATCGTTTATGCTCCTGCCTGTGGGCCCGACGCCGGACCACGCTGGTTGCCAGAACGGGCACGAGACTCACCGGAGGTTTCCGCACGGCGATCGCGCGCCATCGGATCATGCTCCATGATCTCACCCTTGTAGATCCAGATCTTGATGCCGATGATACCGTAAGTGGTCAGCGCTTCGGCTGTGCCATAGTCGATATCAGCGCGCAGCGTGTGCAGCGGCACAGATCCTTCAGAATACTGCTCGGTCCGCGCAATCTCGGCACCGCCAAGACGGCCAGAGACCATGATCTTCACACCTTCCGCGCCGAGACGCATAGTGTTCTGGATCGAGCGTTTCATTGCCCGGCGGAAAGACCCGCGACGCTCAAGCTGGCGCGCAATGTCTTCTGCAACCAGAGTCGCATCGAGCTCAGGCTTGCGGATTTCGACCAGGTTCACGCGAACCTCGTCATCCGTCATGGTCGCGAGCTGGCGGCGCAGGCTTTCAATGTCCGCACCCTTCTTACCGATGACCAGACCTGGTCGCGCGGTGTGAATGGTAACGAGGCACTTCTTGTGCGGGCGCTCGATGATGATGCGAGAGATCCCAGCCTGACCAAGCTTCGCCTTGATATGCTTCTGGATCTTCAGATCTTCGTGCAGCAGACGACCATAGTCTTCGCTATCGGCATACCAGCGGCTGTCTGCCGTACGGTTGATGCCCAGGCGCAGGCCGATCGGATTGACTTTCTGACCCATTATACGGCCTCCGCTTCTTGTGACGTGTCGCGCAGGACAACTGTCAGCTGCGAGAATGGCTTCATGATGCGCGCTGCACGGCCGCGGGCGCGGGCGCGAATGCGCTTCATGACAAGGTTCTTACCGACATGCGCTTCAGCAACGACCAGGCTATCAATATCCAGGTCGTGATTGTTCTCCGCATTGGCGACAGCACTCTTCAAAAGCTTGCGAACGTCAGACGCAGCGCGCTTGCGAGAGAATTGCATCTCGTCGATCGCTTTCTGCACTGGCAGACCGCGAATTTGCTGCGCCAGCAGGTTCAGCTTTTGCGGGCTGGAACGATACATGCGCAGGACCGCGCGTGCTTCGTTTGACGCCTGCTTAGGAGCATTCTTGGCTTTACCCATGACTATCTCCGCTTCGCTTTCTTATCGGCACCGTGACCGTAATAGGTACGGGTCGGTGCGAACTCACCAAGCTTGTGACCCACCATTTCCTCACTGATGAGGACGGGGACGAACTTGTTGCCATTGTGGACCTGAAAGTTCAGGCCAACGAATTGCGGCAGGATGGTTGAACGACGTGACCAGGTCTTGATGACCTCACGACGCTCAGACGCATGTGCCTTCTCAGCCTTCTTCAGGAGGTAGCCGTCGACAAACGGGCCTTTCCAGACGGAACGTGACATTCTCTACGTCTCCCTAGCGTTTCGAGTTACGGCGACGGATGATCAGACGATCCGAAGCCTGCTTGCGGCGAGTTTTTGGCCCGCGTGTTTTCTTACCCCAAGGCGTCACAGGGTGACGTCCACCTGAGGACTTACCTTCACCACCACCGTGCGGGTGATCGACCGGGTTCATAACCACGCCGCGAACGTGCGGGCGCTTGCCCTTGTGGCGGTTACGGCCGGCTTTCCCCATGACCTGGTTCATGTTGTCCGGGTTGGACACAGCACCGATCGTGGCGACACACTGATCTGGCACCATGCGCAGTTCGCCAGAAGTCAGCTTGATCTGCGCGTAACCGGCATCACGGCCAACCAGCTGAGCGTAGCAACCTGCAGAGCGCACCATTTGCGCACCCTTCAGAGGCTTCATCTCAATGTTGTGAATGATCGTACCGATGGGAATGCTCTTCAACGGAAGCACATTGCCAGGCTTGATGTCAGCGGTTTTCGAAGAGATCACCGTGTCACCGACTGCGAGGCGCTGCGGCGCAAGAATGTAAGACAGCTCGCCGTCTTCATACTTGATCAGCGCGATAAACGCGGTGCGGTTCGGGTCATACTCGAGACGCTCAACCGTTGCCGGCACATCCCAGCGATTCCGCTTGAAGTCGATCTTACGGTAAAGACGCTTGGCAGCGCCGCCTTTGTGGCGTGCCGTCATGCGACCTTTATTGTTACGACCACCGGTCTTGGTCAGGCCTTCGGTGAGCATTTTCACCGGACGACCCTTGTGCAGCTCAGAGCGGTCAACAAGGACCAGCTGACGGCGACCGGGTGAGGTAGGTTTGTATGTCTTTAAAGCCATCTAAATCTCCTACAGGCCCGTCGTGATGTCGACGGACTGGCCGTCTTTCAGGGTCACGATCGCCTTTTTGAAGTCAGAGCGACGGCCAGGCTTCCCGCGGAAGCGCTTGGTCTTACCCTTCACCAGGATCGTGTTGACCTTGGTGACGTCGACTTTGAACAGGTTCTCGACAGCTTCTTTAATGTCAGGCTTGGTAGCGGTCAGAGGAACACGAAAGATGATCTTGTTCTCTTCAGCGACCAGCGTCGACTTCTCCGTAATGATCGGAGACAGAAGCATGTCATAATTGTGAGGCTTGATATCAGCCATGGATTAAGCCTCCGCTTTGGCGCCATTGAAGCGCGCATCGATGCTTTCCAGCGCGTCTTTGGTCAGGACCAAAGTCTTGCGACGGATAACATCATAAACATTGAGACCAGCAGCTGGCAGAACATCCACGTTCGGAATGTTGCGAGCGGCCTTGGCGAAATTGGCATCGAGCTCGGCGCCGCCAATGATCAACGCATTCGACAGGCCGAGCTTGGCCAGCTTTGCGGACAGATCCTTGGTCTTGGCGTCTTTCAGCTCAGCCTTGTCGAGAACGATCAAAGCATCGTCTTTGACTTTCGAAGAGATCGCATGAGCCAGAGCCATTTTGCGAACTTTCTTCGGCAGAGCATGCGCGTGGCTGCGAACGCGAGGTCCGTGAGCAACAGAACCACCAACGAAGATGTTCGCATTCTTGGAGCCGTGACGTGCGCCGCCAGATCCCTTTTGACGAATATACTTCTTGGTCGTGACAGACACATCGCCACGCTCTTGCGTTTTGTGCGTACCGGCCTGGCGTTTGGCGAGCTGGTAGCGAACCATGCGCTGGATGACGTCGCCGCGGATCTCTTCGATCCCGAACACCGCATCGTCAACAGTGGCTTTGCCAGCGGCCTTGCCTTCAAGTGTTTTGACGGAGAGTTCCATTATTCAGCACCC
Source organism: Henriciella sp. (assembly GCA_041984335.1). Classification (GTDB taxonomy): domain Bacteria; phylum Pseudomonadota; class Alphaproteobacteria; order Caulobacterales; family Hyphomonadaceae; genus Henriciella. Next base: position 133,546 of record JBHIYI010000008.1, read on the forward strand.
TCTTTCAGGAGTTTCTTGAGAAGGTCCTGGTCGACTTTCGCGCGCGGCTGGCCGCCTGCGAGAATGTCTCTGGCCTGACCAACCCAGTCTTCGCTGGCAGCATCGTCAGCAACACCGAGCTCTTCGAGCAGCGCCGTGCGCTCATCATCCGCCATCGCGGCGAAAGCAGACAGGGTTCCAAGACCCTTCTCTTTCAGCGCTTCTTCCGTCTTTGGACCGATGCCGTCGACGAGAACGATATTGTCAGCTGCAGTACCTTCGATCTTCACATCAGCGGCAGGTGCATCACCATTAGCCGGAGCCTTGAAAGACCCTTCGGCTGGCGCGTCCGCGTGGATCGCTTTTTTCACAGCGTCGCGAACCTCGACATAAGAGCCTTCAGCACCCGGAATCGCGCCTTTGACGAGCAGCAGACCGCGCTCGACATCGGTGCGTACGATTTCCAGGTTCTGGACGGTACGGCGCTCAACGCCATAGTGACCGGCCATTTTCTTGCCTTTGAAGACGCGGCCAGGATCCTGGCACTGTCCGGTTGAACCATGCGAACGGTGAGAGATAGACACACCGTGCGAGGCCCGCAGACCGCCAAAGTTCCAGCGCTTCATCGCGCCAGCAAAGCCTTTACCGATCGTGACGCCAGCAACGTCAACTTTCTGGCCAGGCACAAAGTGATCGGCCTGAACCTCAGCGCCGACCTCTGGCAGAGCGATGTCAGATTTGACACGGAACTCTGAAACTCTTGCTTTCGGCGCGACGCCTGCCTTGGCGAATTGCTCGCGCTGGGCTTTTGCGGTGCGCTTGGCCTTCTTTTCACCAAGACCCATAACGACGGCTGTGTACCCGTCCGTGCGCTTGACCTGGCCACCTTTCTTGGTGGTCACGTCGCGCTCGTCCTCGGTGCGCAGGCCAACAACCTGACAGCCGTCAAGCGCCAGGACCGTGACCGGCACGTGGCGGCCTTCGTCGCTAAATACGCGTGTCATGCCCAGTTTGCGGGCGAGCACGCCAGTCCGTTGAGCTGGAAGCGCCATTAGCGAGCTCCCTCGAGTTTGATCTCGATACCAACGCCAGCCGACAGGTCGAGCTTCATCAGCGCGTCGACGGTCTGCGGGGTCGGGTCAACAATGTCGAGAATACGCTTGTGCGTACGGATCTCGAATTGCTCACGAGACTTCTTGTTCACGTGCGGTGACCGGTTGACTGTGAAGCGCTCTTTACGGGTTGGAAGCGGGATAGGTCCACGCACTTCCGCGCCTGTGCGCTTGGCAGTCGAAACGATTTCCCGCGCTGACAAATCTAGCGCGCGATGATCGAAGGCTTTGAGCCGGATCCTGATATTCTGTTTTTCCATCCTGCGATGTCCATTCACGATAAAACCACACATCCGGGCAGCACACAGGGTGGAGCGCCCAGATACGAGGAAAATCCAGTTGTTCGTTTCGGTTGCCAGCGTTTGCCTTCACGGCACGGCCTGACTTGCGAAGGGTGGCCATTACGGGAATCAGAGCGCCGCGTCAACAGGCGCATGTGTAGATTCTGTGACCTAAGTCGGTCGGGTCGCTTTGAGATCGGCGACAAGCGCCAAAATCGCGCTCAGTGCCGCGCCACCAGCCGGAAGCCGAGCCCGGCCCCTTCACCAGAAACTTCGGTGACGACGCCGCTTTCGACCCGCGATGCGAACGTATCCTGATCCGCCGCTTCGAGCCGGACGAATCCCTCGAAATCGATCACTTCGGTCAGGCTCCGGCCCAGAATTGCTTCGACGCCGCCATAGCTGTAGTCGCCGATTTCAGAGCCCACATATCCGCCCCGCAGGACCAGGCCAGCTGTCCAGTCACCCATCGCCCGCTCAGGCGCGATGAAGACTTCCGCACCATGCAGATCAAGGTCGACATCATAGAATGCCGCAATGCTTGGCTGCAGGGCGTGATCCCAGCCGAAACCAGCCGCGAGCTCCAGGCTCGCCTTCTCATCTGACCCGGGATAGGTCAGATAATTCGCGCTAAAATCATATGCGACGCCGCCCGCTGAGCCGCCAATTCCAACAATGTAGTCCATCTCTTCGTCGAACGCGCGGGCCTCACCGCCAATCGGTGAATACGATACAGCCCGCCATAGACGCCGCCGATTGTGGTGTCCTGCGTCACCGTCAGGCTGAATTCATTATTGGTTGTCGCCAGCGACTCACCGCGATCAATCAGTAGCGTCGAAAACCCGGTGCCCACCTCAACAGAGGTTCCCTCGGCTTGCGCGACATTCGTCAGTCCCGCAAACGCGGCCATTGTTGCAAACGCCGTCACCAGCTTCATACGCATGTCGACTCTCCAATTTCGCGCCCACCCAGCGTTGCCCTGATACCGAACTTCGCGACCTTGAGAAGGCTTCGATTGGTCTATTCGAGAAGTTTTGACGCGTTTTGAGACGCAGGGAATAGTTCGAGGACCAAATACGTCCGTTCGGCGCAAACAGTTATTCTTCATCGCTGTGAAAACTGGCACGGGCGGAAGGACTTGAACCCTCGACCCTCGGTTTTGGAGACCGATGCTCTACCAACTGAGCTACACCCGTCCAGTGAGGCGCTTATTTGCCTCAAGCGCGCGCCAGATGCAATGGGGTGGAAACAGGAAATCGGCTTCTATTGAGGAAACGCCGTGACAGGCCGCGCGACCAGCATTTCCGTCGGCTCGTCGAAACAGTCACCGCGCATGGCAACAAAGGTCGATGGAAAGTCCGGATCCACGAACACAACGCGCACCCGTCCCCAATTCATTGAGGACTCGCCGGAATCTGGTGCCACCATGGCAACCTCGCACAATTCACCTTGTGACGCGTCCTCGATCCAGATGCCTTCATAACCGGTGCGTCCGGTATGGACGCCGGCCAGTCCGGACAGATAAGCGCGTCCGCGGGCCTCGCCATCAGTCGGATAAGACAGGACGGCCATGCCATTCTCCAGATCGATCTCATAGACAACATCGCCAATCTCTGTGCTCCAGACCTCGTCTGCTGCGGCACTGCCTGCTGCCCCCGTCCCGGCACATGCCAGGGCCGCTAAAATGGCTCGATACATCGGTCTCCCCCCTCTCAATCTGAGTCGAAATCCTATTCGGCTTTGCGACCATTGAAAGGCGTGATTTAGTCGATGCCGCAGAACAAGGAGATCTCATGGCCCGCATTCCCTATGCTGATCCAGACAAGATGGATGACAAGACAAGGCAATTGCTGGAGCGCCTGGCACCGCTCAACATCTTCCGAATGATGGCCAATGCACCTGGCCTCCTGCGCCCGTTCGTCGACCTTGGCGGCGCGTTTCTGTTTGATGGAAAGCTCGACCCGGTGACGCGCGAATGCGCCATCCTGCGGGTCGGGTATCTCTCGGATGCGACCTACGAGACGGCGCAGCACGAAAAGATCGGCCGCGACCTCGGCATGAGCGACGCGCTGATTGACGCCCTAAAAACCGGCCCGAGCGCCCCTTCCCTGAGTGAGGAACAGCGACTGACGCTCGCTTATGTCGACGATCTGGTGGCCAATGTGAAGGCGGGCGATGCCACATTCACCCCAGCGCTCGCGCATTTCGGCGTCGAAAAACTACAGGAACTGACGCTGGTGACCGGCTATTACATGATGGTCTGCAGGTTCCTTGAGACATTCGAAGTCGACATCGAGCAAGGCGGCGCGGCGGGGCTCGACGTTTCGGAATAGAAAAAGCCCGCCTGGTTTCAGGCGGGCTTTTCTGATTTGGTCTGATGTGAGGCTTAAGCTTTCACAGATGCCACGACACCGGCGCCGACGGTGCGGCCGCCTTCGCGGATGGCGAAGCGCAGGCCCTGGTCCATGGCGATCGGCTGGATCAGCTCA
>JBHIYI010000009.1:0-126476 GCA_041984335.1 Henriciella sp.
TTCTGATTTGGTCTGATGTGAGGCTTAAGCTTTCACAGATGCCACGACACCGGCGCCGACGGTGCGGCCGCCTTCGCGGATGGCGAAGCGCAGGCCCTGGTCCATGGCGATCGGCTGGATCAGCTCAACGCTCATCTTCACATTATCGCCTGGCAGAACCATTTCCTTGTCCGCTGGCAGCGTGACAACACCGGTCACATCGGTCGTGCGGAAGTAGAATTGTGGACGATAATTGGTGAAGAATGGCGTGTGACGGCCACCCTCTTCCTTGGTCAGGATATAGGCCTCGGCCTCAAACGTCGTGTGCGGCGTGATCGAGCCTGGCTTACACAGAACCTGACCGCGCTCAACACCGTCACGGTCGATGCCGCGGATCAGTGCGCCAATATTGTCGCCCGCCTGGCCCTGGTCGAGCAGCTTGCGGAACATTTCAACACCGGTCACGGTCGTCTTCTGGGTGTCACGGATACCGACAATCTCGACTTCCTCACCAACCTTGACCACACCGGTCTCAACCCGGCCGGTGACAACCGTACCGCGACCAGAGATCGAGAACACGTCCTCGACCGGCATCAGGAAGGGCTGGTCGATCGGGCGATCAGGGGTCGGGATATAGTCATCCACAGCCTGCATCAGCTCAATGATCTTGTCCTTGCCGATGGCATCGTCGCGGCCTTCAACAGCGGCCAGCGCAGAACCGGCAATGATCGGAATATCGTCGCCTGGGAACTCGTAAGAGCTCAGCAGTTCACGGATTTCCATTTCAACCAGCTCGAGCAGCTCTTCATCGTCAACCTGGTCAACCTTGTTCATGAACACGACCAGCGCCGGCACACCAACCTGACGCGCCAGCAGGATGTGCTCGCGGGTTTGTGGCATCGGGCCATCAGCAGCGTTCACAACCAGGATCGCGCCGTCCATCTGCGCCGCACCGGTGATCATGTTCTTCACATAGTCAGCGTGGCCGGGGCAGTCGACGTGCGCATAGTGACGGTTCTCCGTCTCATACTCAACGTGGGCTGTGTTAATCGTGATCCCGCGCGCTTTTTCCTCTGGCGCTGAATCGATATCCTCATACGAGCGCTTCTCAGCCCCCGTCACATCTGCCAGCACCATCGTGATCGCTGCCGTCAGCGTCGTCTTGCCATGGTCAACGTGACCAATCGTGCCGATGTTCACATGCGGCTTATTACGCTCAAACTTTGCCTTGGCCATGGGATACTCCTATTACCAAATCTTCTTAGGGTTATTGCGGCTTATCCAGCCAATTCTTGGGTGATTTTCTGTGCTTCGGCTTTTGGCACCTCAGCATAATGGTCGAACTGCATGGTGAACTGCGCCCGGCCTTGCGACATGCCGCGAAGGTCTGACACATATCCAAACATATTCACCAGCGGCACGAAGGCATTGATCGCCGTCGCGTTTCCGCGTGGCTCTGAGCCCTGGATCTGGCCGCGGCGAGAGTTCAGGTCGCCGATAATGTCGCCCATATAATCTTCAGGCGTAACAACTTCGACTCTCATCACGGGTTCCATCAGACGCGGGTCGCCTTCAGACTTCAGCTCACGGAAGGCCGCGCGCGCCGCGATTTCAAACGCCAGGACGCTTGAGTCGACATCGTGGAATGCCCCGTCGGTCAGCGTCGCCTTGAAGTCGGTCACAGGATAACCGGCAAGCAGCCCGTTTTCCTTGGCCATTTTCAAGCCGTTCTCAACGCCTGGAATGTATTCCTTCGGCACCGAACCACCAACAATCTTGCTTTCGAATTCGAAGCCAGAGCCCGCTTCCAGCGGCTCAAATGTCAGCTTCACGCGCGCGAACTGGCCAGAACCACCTGACTGTTTCTTGTGCGTGTAGTCGATTTCAGCGACGCGGCCGAGGGCTTCACGGTAAGCCACTTTTGGCTGACCGATATTGGCCTCAACCTTGAACTCGCGCTTCAGGCGATCCACGAGGATGTCGAGGTGAAGCTCACCCATGCCTTTCATGATGGTCTGGCCGGACTCGAAGTCAGACTCGACCTGGAAGCTTGGATCTTCCGCAGCGAGGCGCTGAAGGCCAACCGACATTTTTTCCTGGTCCGCTTTGGATTTCGGCTCAACCGCAATCTCGATCACCGGATCCGGGAAGGTCATGGTTTCGAGAACAACCGGATCATTCTTCGCGCACAGTGTGTCACCGGTTGTCGTCGCTTTCAGGCCTGCCAGAGCGATAATGTCGCCAGCAAACGCTTCTTCGATCTCTTCACGGTTGTTTGAGTGCATCATCATCATCCGACCGATGCGCTCTTGCTTGTCCTTGGTGGAGTTCAGCATAGAGCCGCCTTTGGTCATCACACCTGAATAGATGCGAACAAAGGTCAGCGAGCCCACAAATGGGTCGTTCATGATCTTGAAGGCGAGGCCAGCAAATGGCTGATCATCGTCCGCTGAGCGGGCAATGTCGCGTGTCTCGGTCTCGTCGCCCGGCTTGAAGCCCATATAGGCTGGCACGTCGAGCGGGCTAGGCAGATAGTCGAGCACTGCGTTCAGCATGGGCTGGACGCCTTTGTTCTTGAACGCAGAGCCGCAAATCACCGGCACGAAGGCCATGTCCAGCGTGCCTTTGCGGATCAGCGCGCGCAGTTTCTCGATGCTTGGCTCTTCACCTTCGAGATAAGCTTCCATGGCTTCTTCGTCCTGCTCAACGGCAAGCTCAACCATTTCTGCACGCATCTCTTCGGCTTTCGCCTTGAGACTGTCGCGAATCTCACGCAGTTCCCAGGTCGCGCCGAGATCTTCACCGGCCCAGACCCATTCCTGCATGGTGATCAGGTCAACATGGCCTTCAAGCTCGTTCTCAGCGCCGATCGGCAGCTGGATCGGCAGAGGCTGTGCGCCGGTGCGATCCTTGATCATGTGAACGCAGTTGAAGAAGTCAGCACCGATCTTGTCCATCTTGTTGACGAACACGATGCGCGGCACGTGATAGCGATCTGCCTGGCGCCAGACAGTTTCGGTCTGAGGCTCAACACCGGCATTCGCATCCAGCACGCACACTGCGCCATCAAGAACCGCAAGCGAGCGCTCGACTTCAATGGTGAAGTCCACGTGTCCTGGGGTATCGATAATGTTCAGGCGGTGCTTTTCGGTTTGCGCCGTATTGCCATCCTCGGTGCGCTCCCAGAACGTGGTGGTCGCAGCCGAGGTAATCGTGATGCCACGCTCCTGCTCCTGCTCCATCCAGTCCATGGTTGCAGCGCCATCATGCACTTCGCCAATTTTATGCGACTTGCCTGTGTAATACAGGATGCGTTCAGACGTGGTGGTCTTACCAGCGTCAATGTGCGCCATAATACCAAAGTTACGATAGCGCTCCAGCGGATATTCGCGGGCCATGGGCTTTACCTTCGTCGTTGTGTTCCGGGAGGAAACGGAAACTCTTTAAATGAATTCTACCAGCGATAGTGAGAGAACGCGCGATTGGCTTCCGCCATCTTGTGCGTGTCTTCGCGCTTCTTGACCGCAGCACCGCGGCCTTGAGAGGCGTCCATCAGCTCTCCAGCCAGACGCTCGCGCATGGTGTTCTCGTTACGGCTTCCAGCAGCCGCAGCCAGCCAGCGAATGGCCAGGGCCTGACGGCGCTCCGGGCGCACTTCAACGGGAACCTGGTAGGTCGCACCACCAACCCGGCGGGAGCGAACTTCAACAGCTGGCGAAATCGCTTCAAGCGCTTCGTGGAAGACTTCCACAGGATCTTTCTTGGCGCGTGATTCAACCAGGTCGAGCGCACCATAAACGATCCGCTCAGCAGTCGACTTCTTTCCGTCCTGCATGATCTGATTCATGAACTTGGACAGGATAACGTCTTTGAATTTTGGATCAGGCAGGACCTGACGCTTCTCAGCACGGTGACGACGAGACATGTTTTAGCCCTCCCTTATTTCGGCTTCTTGACGCCGTAATGCGAACGGCGCTGCTTACGGTCTTTAACGCCCTGGGTATCCAGAACACCGCGCAGGATGTGATAGCGCACTCCTGGAAGGTCTTTCACACGGCCGCCGCGGATCAGCACAACAGAGTGCTCCTGCAGGTTGTGGCCTTCGCCAGGAATGTAACAAAGCGATTCAAACCCAGTCGTCAGGCGGACCTTGGCCACTTTACGAAGCGCCGAGTTCGGCTTCTTCGGTGTGGTCGTGTAAACGCGGGTGCAAACGCCGCGACGTTGGGGGTTGCCCTTGAGGGCGGGGGTCTTGGAACGCTGCGGCTTAGGCTTGCGCGGCTTCCGGATCAGCTGTTGAATCGTCGGCATAGGGGCCTTGATACTCTCTAGTTTCGTGGCCCCTGTCGGACCAGTTACGGGTGAGACGCAAGACGGGCCGTGAGCTCCCGGACCTGCATCCGCTCAAATTTCAGTGTTTGCCAAACCAGTAATCCCCAAAAGGATTACCGGGCAGACCCTAAAGGACCTGCCCAGCCAGCATGTCGCGCGTTTAAGCCTCGAAGTTCCGAACGTCAAGCCTTGGCGACAGAGACGATGCGAAAACCCGCAGCTGGAAACGCCGGCGTGTTAGACCCTTGGCGGGCGTTGACGCCACAGGTGCCATCGCTGCGCTAAGATTTCCCGCAGGCTCAGCTGCTGTTCCAGGTGCTTTCGCTGGCTGAGCACGTGCTTGCGGCGCGACAGATCATAGGGCTGGCGAATAAAATGCCTGCCCTGCTCCAGATCGAAATCAAGCGGCGTATGATAGGCGCAGTCCTCGAAATAATAGTGCGTCACCTGACTGAGGCGGGTAAGCGCCGGATTGGTTCGGCGAGAGCCGCCATGAATCAGATTCGCGGTCCAGATCAGCGCCTGTCCACGCTTCAACAGTCCAAATTCAGGTTTCAGATCATGGTCTTCGATCAGTTTCTGGATCTGCTTTTCGTAGTCGGGATATCCCTTGGCGCCGCCGAGTTCATGCCGCTCGAGAATCGGCAATCTGTGGCTGCCTGGATAATAGACCAGCGGTCCGGAATCCGGAGAGATATCTTCCAGCGCGACCCAGACCCCGCACATGAACCGTTCCGGGGTCGAGTTAAAGTGGAAGGTATCCGTATGCGGTGACTGCTGCGTCCCGACCTCGAAATTCAGGGTCTGAAACGGAAACGCCCGGCGTCCATAGAGCTTGCTTAGCAGGTCGAGAACAGGCTGACGGACCGCAAGCCGCGCAATCGCCGGGTCCGAGATCCAGCCATCCTGAATGCGCCCTTTCCCGCTGACAGCCTGGCGACAGAACGATTCGGCTTGTGCAAGGTCGCCCTCATCGAATTCAGGATCGATAATCGCGTATCCGCGCTCATTCAAAGCTGAAATGGTCGCGGCGTGCTCCGGATAGCGCTCATGCAACGCGGCGACCGCGCACTCATCGCTCTCGATCAAAGGCAATTCTGGCAATTGGGTTTTGCGCGCCGTCATCTGAGCTCCAGCCATCAGGATCTCTCAGACCTGCAAGAAAAAAGCGCCGCACTCAAGTCAGAGGGCGGCGCTTTGAGACACTCAGTCGAGTGCAGCTTATTCAGCCGCCTCCGGCGCTGGCAGAGACGCAGCCGCCTCTTTCGCCGCAGCTTCGCGCTTGTTGCGCAGCTGCTGGTCGCGCTGAGCGGCAACCTTGCGCATTTCGCGCATGCCGCCACCCGTACCGGCCGGGATGAGGCGTCCGACAATGACGTTCTCTTTCAGGCCTTCCAGCGTATCGACTTTGCCCTGCAGTGCGGCTTCGGTCAGGACGCGGGTCGTTTCCTGGAACGACGCGGCCGAGATGAAGCTGCGGGTTTGCAGCGATGCTTTGGTGATACCGAGCAGGACCGGGACGCCAACCGCTTCGCGCTGGTCAGCTTTCTTGGACTTGCGGACAGCCGCGTTCGCTTCTTCAAGCTCGAGCGCATCGACATGCTCGCCCTTGATCAGCGTCGTGGTTCCGGCATCGGTGATCTCGAACTTTTGCAGCATCTGGCGAACGATCACCTCAATGTGCTTGTCGTTGATCGGCACGCCCTGCAGACGATAGACCTTTTGGACTTCGTCGACGAGATAGTTGGCCAGAGCCTCAATCCCGAGCGTTGCAAGAATGTCCTGCGGGGCCGGGTTGCCGTCGATGATATAGTCACCGCGCTTCACATAGTCGCCATCCTGGACATCCAGGCGACGGGCTTTCGGCACCAGGAATTCAATTGGGTCCTTGCCCTCTTCTTCCGGTACGATCGCGATCTTACGCTTCTGCTTGTACTCGCGGATGAACTGGATGCGACCATCCATTTCCGCGATCACAGCATGGTCTTTCGGACGACGGGCCTCAAACAGCTCTGCCACGCGCGGCAGACCACCGGTAATATCCTTGGTCTTGGCGCCGCCGGTCGCGACACGGGCCATGGATTCACCCACTTTGATCGTATCACCCTCATCAACCGAGAGGATGGCACCGGGCGACAGCATGTAGCGTGCTTCATTGCCATTCGGCAGAGACATGGCCTCGCCTTTGGCGTTCACGACCATGATCGACGGGCGCAGGTCGGCGCCTTTTGATCCACGGCCATCGATGATGACGCGCGAGGAGATACCGGTCGCTTCGTCGGTTTCTTCGCGGGCAGTCAGGCCGTCCACGATATCAACCAGACGGATCGTCCCTTCGACTTCGGCGATCATCGGCTGGGCAAACGGATCCCAGTCCGCGATCTTGTCGCCAGGCTTGACCTTTTTCTTGTCTTTCACAGACAACGCCGTTCCGTAGGTCGGCTTGAAGGTCTGACGCGTACGACCGTCGCTGTCCTCGATCGATACGACCATGTGGCGTCCGGTCACGATCAGAGCGCCGTCTGCGCGGGTCACGAAGGTCGGGTTCTCGAACTTGATCTTCCCTTCGACCTGCGCTTCAGCAGAGCTTTCCTCGGCCACCGATGCAGCGCCGCCAATGTGGAAGGTCCGCATGGTCAGCTGCGTCCCCGGCTCACCAATAGACTGCGCCGCGATCACGCCAACCGCTTCGCCTTTATTGACGACAGTACCGCGCGCCAGGTCACGGCCATAGCAGGCCACACAGACGCCGATTTTGGTTTCACAGGTCAGCGGCGAGCGAACCTTGATACGGTCAACGCCCGCCTCTTCGATCTGCTTGGCCAGTGCCTCGTCGATATACGTGTTCGAGGGAGCGATCAGTTCATCCGATTTCGGCGCTTTGACATCTTCACCGGTGGTCCGGCCAAGGATGCGCTCGCTCAGGGAGACGACAACATCGGCACCTTCCATGACGGCGAACAGCTCAATGCCCTGGTCGGTTCCGCAATCGTCTTCGGTGACGATACAGTCCTGGGCGACGTCGACGAGGCGACGTGTCAGGTAACCCGAGTTGGCTGTTTTCAAGGCCGTGTCCGCAAGACCCTTACGGGCACCGTGGGTGGAGTTGAAGTACTCCTGAACGGTGAGACCTTCCTTGAAGTTCGAGATGATTGGCGTCTCGATAATCGAGCCATCCGGACGTGCCATCAGGCCGCGCATACCGGCGAGCTGTTTCATCTGGTTCTTCGACCCACGCGCACCGGAGTGCGCCATCATGAAGACCGAGTTGGTTTCTTCCTGGCGTCCGGTTTTCTTGTCAGTTTCTGCCTCGCCTGCAGCGTCCATCATGGCATCCGCCACTTTGTCGGTACAGGTCGACCAGGCGTCGACGACTTTGTTATACTTCTCACCGCGGGTGATCAGACCGTCAGCATATTGACGCTCATACTCAGCCACTTGCTCTTTGGTCTGCTCGACCAGTTTCACTTTGGCTGCAGGGATTTTCATATCGTCCTTACCGAACGAGATGCCTGCCTTCGCAGCTTCGCGGAAACCGAGCGCCATCAGGCGGTCGGCAAAGATCACGGTCGCCTTCTGACCGCAGTGACGATAAACCTCGTCGATCAGTTTCCCGATATTCTTTTTCACCATGACATCGCTGAGAAGGTTCTCAGGATCGATGCGGTGATGACGCGGGAAGATGTCCGCGATCATGAAACGGCCTGGCGTCGTGTCGATGACTTTCGACAGCGGCTCACCATTCTCGTCGACGGTGTGATACATCGCCTTGATCTTGGCGTGCATTGCCAGCTTGCCGGAGTTCAGCGCGTGCTCCAGCTCGGCCATATCAGAGATGACCATGCCTTCGCCCTGCTCGTTCGGCTTGTCGAGCGAGAGGTAGTAGAGCCCCAGAACAATGTCCTGAGACGGCACGATGATCGGCTTGCCATTGGCGGGCGACAGGATGTTGTTCGTCGACATCATCAGCACACGCGCTTCCAGCTGGGCTTCCAGGCTCAGCGGCACGTGAACCGCCATCTGGTCACCGTCAAAGTCAGCGTTGAACGCAGCGCAGACCAGTGGGTGCAGCTGGATAGCCTTGCCTTCAATCAGTTTCGGCTCAAACGCCTGGATCCCGAGACGGTGAAGCGTCGGCGCGCGGTTCAGCAGAACCGGGTGCTCACGGATCACTTCTTCCAGGATGTCCCAGACTTCCGGCTTTTCTTTCTCAACCAGCTTCTTCGCTGCCTTCACCGTGCCGGCGAGGCCTTTGGCGTCGAGACGGGCATAGATGAATGGCTTAAACAGCTCGAGCGCCATCTTCTTGGGAAGACCACACTCGTGCAGTTTCATGTTCGGACCCACCACGATGACCGAGCGGCCAGAATAGTCGACGCGCTTGCCGAGCAGGTTCTGACGGAACCGGCCGTGTTTGCCTTTCAGCATGTCCGAAAGCGATTTCAGCGGACGTTTATTGGTGCCGGTAATCGTCCGGCCGCGGCGGCCATTGTCGAACAGGGCGTCGACAGATTCCTGCAGCATCCGCTTTTCGTTGCGGATGATGATGTCAGGGGCCCGCAGTTCCATCAGGCGCTTCAGACGGTTGTTCCGGTTGATGACGCGGCGATAGAGATCGTTCAGGTCAGACGTCGCGAAACGGCCACCGTCCAGCGGAACGAGCGGACGCAGATCCGGCGGGATCACAGGCACGACGTTCAGGATCATCCATTCCGGCTTGGCACCAGATGAGAGGAACGCTTCAACGACTTTCAGGCGCTTGGAATATTTCTTGGTTTTCAGCTCAGAAGTCGATTCAGCCAGGTCGTCCCGCAACGTATCCGCCAGCAGGTCGAGATCGAGGCCTTCGAGCATTTCCTTGACCGCTTCCGCGCCGATCATGGCGGTGAACGCGTCTTCGCCGTGTTCGTCCTGAAGATCCATATACTCTTCTTCGGTGAGCATCTGCTTTGGTTCCAGCGGTGTCAGTCCAGGTTCGGTGACGACATAGCTCTCAAAGTAAAGCACACGTTCGACATCTTTCAGCGTCATGTCGAGCAGCGTGGCGATGCGGGATGGCAGCGATTTCAGGAACCAGATATGAGCCACCGGCGAGGCCAGCTCAATGTGTCCCATACGCTCCCGGCGCACTTTTGCCAGCGTGACTTCAACGCCGCATTTCTCACAGATAATGCCGCGGTACTTGATCCGCTTATATTTACCGCAAAGGCACTCATAGTCCTTGATCGGCCCGAAGATACGGGCGCAGAACAAACCGTCACGTTCAGGCTTGAACGTCCGGTAATTGATCGTCTCAGGCTTCTTGATCTCACCCGATGACCAACCGCGGATCTTTTCCGGGCTGGCGATCGTGATCCGGATCGCGTCGAAGCTTGGGATTTCTTCTTTTTGACGATAAATGCTCGCTACATCTTGGCGCATATGTTTCCACTCCTTGGGAGGGTTTGGTCGATTTCCCCGCCGAAAACCGACCTTTGAACCTGTTAACTCTACTGTCCTCTTTCAAGGCGCGACGGCTATTCAGCCGCCACGTTTGAGTCTCCGTCATTGTCTCCGATCAGCTCGACATTCAGGCCGAGTGACCGCATCTCTTTGATCAACACGTTGAAGCTTTCCGGAATACCGGCTTCGAACGTGTCATCTCCGCGAACGATGGCTTCGTACACTTTCGCGCGGCCCGCCGTGTCATCCGATTTGACGGTGAGCATTTCCTGCAGCGTGTACGCGGCGCCATAGGCCTCAAGGGCCCAGACTTCCATCTCACCGAAGCGCTGACCACCGAACTGAGCCTTGCCGCCCAGCGGTTGCTGCGTGACCAGAGAGTATGGTCCGGTAGACCGGGCATGGATCTTCTCGTCGACCAGGTGGTGCAGTTTGAGAAGGTACTTGTACCCGACCGTCACCGGCCGCTTGAACTGCTCGCCGGTGCGACCGTCAAAGACGATAGACTGACCAGAGCCATCAAGCCCTGCCCGCTCCAGCATCTCAACGATGTCCGGCTCACGCGCGCCGTCAAAGACCGGCGTCGCAAATGGAACGCCTTTCTTCAGGTTACCCGCCAGTTCGACCAGTTCCTCATCGGTTTCCGGCAACGGCTCATCCTTGCCATAGACAGTCTGCAGCGTCTTGCGGAGCGCCTTGCCGTCATTATTGGCATGCCACTCTTCCAGGGATTCGGTCACCAGTCTGCCGAGACCGGCAGCCGCCCATCCAAGGTGAGTCTCGAGAATCTGCCCGACATTCATACGTGATGGAACGCCGAGCGGGTTGAGCACGATGTCGACAGGGGTACCATCCTCAAGGAATGGCATGTCTTCCATCGGGTTGATCTTCGAGATCACCCCTTTGTTGCCGTGTCGGCCCGCCATCTTGTCCCCAGGCTGCAGCTTGCGCTTCACAGCCAGGAAGACTTTGACGACTTTCATCACCCCTGGAGGCAGGTCATCGCCCTGCTGGACCTTGTCGACCTTGTCATTGAAGCGCGCTTCCAGCTCGCGAATGGCTTCGTCGAACTGCTCGCGCAGGCGATCAATCTCGGCTTGTGCCTTTTCAGACTTCAGCGCGATTTCCCACAGATCGCGGTCGCTGAGCTCCTCGAGCGCGCCAGCTGTGATCTTGCCAGTCTTGAAGCCTTTCGGCCCGGCGGCTGCTTCCTTGCCGGTCAGCGTCTTGCGCAGACGATCATAAGTGTTGCGCTCAAGGATGGACTGCTCGTCTTCCTTGTCTTCTTGCAACTGCTCGATCTGCTCACGCTCGATTTGCAGCGCACGCTGGTCCTTGTCGATGCCGTGGCGGTTAAACACACGAACTTCAACCACGGTTCCGGCATCGCCCGGAGGCACACGCAGAGACGTGTCACGCACGTCAGAGGCCTTCTCGCCAAAGATCGCACGCAGGAGCTTCTCTTCCGGCGTCATCGGGCTCTCGCCCTTTGGCGTGACCTTACCGACGAGGATATCACCGGCTTTGACTTCGGCGCCAACCGCAACAATCCCGGCTTCGTCGAGATTCCGCAGAGCCTCTTCACCGACGTTTGGAATGTCGCGGGTGATTTCTTCGGGTCCCAGCTTGGTGTCGCGGGCGGCGATCTCGAACTCTTCGAGGTGGATCGATGTGTAGACATCGTCGCGCACAATGCGCTCAGAAATCAGGATCGAGTCCTCAAAGTTGTAGCCATTCCACGGCATGAACGCGACGAGCACGTTGCGACCAAGCGCCAGCTCACCAAGGTCCGTCGAAGGACCATCAGCGATGATGTCGCCCTTCTGGACCACATCGCCCACTTTTACGATCGGGCGCTGGTTGATGCAGCTATTCTGGTTGGAGCGGCGGAACTTGGACAGACGATAGATATCAACGCCTGACTTGCCTTCGAGATCTTCGGTCGCACGCACAACGATACGGACGCCGTCGACTTGCTCGATCACGCCGCTACGTGAGGCGACAACCGCCGCGCGGCTGTCGCGGGCGACCACTGATTCCATACCGGTTCCGACCAGCGGCGCATCGGTTTGCACCAGCGGCACGGCCTGACGTTGCATGTTCGAGCCCATCAGAGCCCGGTTCGCATCGTCATTTTCCAGGAACGGAATAAGCGCCGCAGCAACCGACACAACCTGTTTCGGTGAAACGTCCATATATTGAACGTCTTCCTTCAGGACCAGCATCGCTTCGCCGTTGACGCGGGCATTGGCGAACTCATTGACCAGTTCGCCCTTGGCGTCCACTTGCGTGTTGGCCTGCGCGATCTTGTAGAGCTGCTCTTCCATGGCCGAAAGGTAAACGACCTCATCGGTCAGCTTGCCGTTCTCAATCTTGCGATACGGACTTTCGATAAAGCCGTACTTGTTGACGCGGGCATGCGTCGCGAGCGAGTTGATCAGACCAATGTTCGGGCCTTCCGGCGTCTCAATCGGACAGATCCGGCCATAATGGGTCGGGTGAACGTCGCGCACCTCAAAGCCAGCGCGCTCACGCGTCAGACCGCCAGGCCCAAGCGCCGAGAGACGGCGTTTGTGAGTGATCTCGGACAGCGGATTGGTCTGGTCCATGAACTGAGACAGTTGCGACGATCCGAAGAATTCGCGGACAGACGCCACAACCGGCTTCGCATTGATCAGGTCGTTCGGCATCACTGTGTCGATATCAACAGAGCTCATGCGCTCCTTGATTGCGCGCTCCATGCGGACGAGACCGATGCGGTAATTGTTCTCCATGAGCTCACCAACCGAGCGCACGCGGCGATTGCCGAGATTGTCGATATCATCAACCTCGCCCTTGCCATCCTTCAGGTCGAGAATGACTTTGGCGACGCCAATAATGTCGTCATTGCGCAGGGTCCGCTCAGTGTCTTCTGCCGGCTCATAGCCAGGCACAGCCACTTTCAGGCGGGTGTTCATCTTCACGCGGCCAACGGCGGAGAGGTCATAACGCTCAGGATCAAAGAAGAGCTGATTGAACAGCGCGTCAGCAGCTTCCTGGGTTGGTGGCTCTCCCGGGCGCATCACACGGTAGATATCAGACAGCGCCTCAAAGCGCGTATCGTTCTTGTCAGCCTTCAATGTATTGCGCAGCCATGGGCCGCGACCGCCATTATCGACGTCGAGGATCTCAATCGCCTTGACTTTCTGCTCGCGCAGCTCAGCCAGCAGCTCTTCTTCCAGCAGATCGCCGGACTCGCCGTAAATCTCACCGGTCTTGCGGTTGACGATATCGCGCGCCAGGAATTTGCCTTCCAGCGCCGCTGTCGGGAGGAGCAGCTCTTCCGTACCACCTTCGACGATCCGCTTGACGGCGAGCGCCGTGATCTTGCGATCGGCAGGCGCAACGACTTTGCCCGATTTGGCGTCGACCAGATCGAAGCTTGGCTTCACACCCTTCCAGGCGTCAGGGTTGAAAGCCGTGATCCAGCCCGCTTTGTCGAGACGGTAGATCGAATGGCTGTAGAACATGTCGAGGATCTGATCAGCGTCATAGCCGAGCGCCATCATCAGCGTCGTCGCTGGCAGCTTGCGCTTGCGGTCGATCCGGACGTTCAGGATGTCCTTGGCGTCAAACTCGAAATCGAGCCATGAGCCGCGATAAGGAATGATCCGCGCCGCGAATAGCAGCTTGCCGGATGAGTGGGTCTTTCCTTTGTCGTGATCGAAGAACACACCTGGCGACCGGTGCATCTGGCTTACGATTACGCGCTCGGTTCCGTTCACAATGAACGTCCCTTTATTGGTCATCAGCGGAATATCGCCGAGGTAGACCTCTTGTTCTTTGACTTCCTTGACCGACTTGGCGCCGGTATCTTCATCAATATCGAACACGACCAGCTGCAGGCGCACTTTCAGCGGCGCCGCATAAGTCAGGTCGCGCTGCATGCATTCTTCAGTATCGAATTTCGGCGGCTCGAACTCATAGCTCACATATTCCAGTGATGCCCGCTCATTGAAATCGATGATCGGGAACACAGACTTGAACACGCCGCCAAGACCGTCATCGGTCCGCTCGGCCTGAGGTGTGTGCATCTGGAGGAAGTGTTCATATGAGGAGCGCTGAACCTCGATGAGGTTTGGCATATCGATGGCTTCGGGAATTTTGCCGAAGGATTTGCGGATGCGTTTCTTTTCAGTGAAAGAGAGTGCCATCTTGTCTTCCGTTTTGTGCCGCGTGACCCGGCGGGCCAAGGCAGCGTGTCGCCTGAAACGCGAGGACGCGGCAAGGCCATTTCGACCTTGCCGCGCTTAACTCTGACGACCTGGTGCCTCGCGCGAACACCAACTCGTACTGTACACACCCCTTGCGGGGCAGAAGTCTTACTTGAGCTCGACGGTAGCGCCGGCTTCTTCGAACCTCTTCTTGATTTCTTCGGCTTCGTCTTTCGACACGCCTTCTTTGATCGGCTTAGGAGCGCCTTCAACGAGCTCCTTAGCTTCTTTCAGGCCGAGGCCAGAAACGACTTCGCGGACAACTTTAATCACGTTGATTTTCTTGTCGCCGCCAGCGGTCAGAATG
The DNA here is from genome assembly GCA_041984335.1 of Henriciella sp. GTDB lineage: Bacteria > Pseudomonadota > Alphaproteobacteria > Caulobacterales > Hyphomonadaceae > Henriciella. The sequence continues at coordinate 14,314 of JBHIYI010000009.1, forward strand.
ACGTCGAACTCGTCCTTGTCTTCTGCTGCTGCGCCGCCAGCGTCGCCGCCGCCAGCTGGTCCGGCTACTGCAACTGCAGCCGCCGCTTTGATGCCACGCTCTTCGAGAAAGTCGTTGAGCTCTTTTGCTTCCATGATGGTGAGACCAAGAAGCTCTTCACCGAGTTTTGCGATATCAGCCATTTGTTCTGATGTCCTATTTGGGGTTGAGGGTGTTTAGTTGATCTTTTGTTGGGGTCCGACCTTACGCTGCTGCCTGCTCGCCAATCACATTGATGGCACCAGCCAGAGACTGTCCCGGCGCGTTGATGCGCTGAGCAATCTGACTTGCCTGTCCGGTAAGACGGGCAACCACAGTCGCAATAAGTTCCTCGCGAGACGGCATTTTGGAGAGCGCCTCAACGCCCGCCGTATCAAGAATTTCGTCGCCCATAAGACCACCAACGATAACGAGCTTTTCGTTGTCCTTGGCGAACTCAGAAGCCGCCTTGGCCGAAGCCACAGGATCTTCTGCGTAAGCAATGACGGTCTGGTCCGTGAACAGCGCATCGGCTGCCTCACCCCCTTTTCCGTCGAGTGCCTTCTTAAAGAGACGGTTCTTGACCACCTTCGCTGTCGCACCTTGCTCACGCAACATGCCACGAAACTTGGTCATTTCCGCAACCGTAAGACCGGTATAGCGTGCCACGATGACACTGCCGGAGTCAGCAATAACGCCCTCGAGCGTTTTGATGGCTTCGGCTTTTCCGGCTCTATCCATTACGGATCTCCTTACAATAAGGTGACCGGACCATCCGGGCACCTGGGTTTGCCTTTGGCGGCGTCATGACGCTGCCTCCAGCGCCTGCCCAGGGCCTGGCAGACCAGCCGAACTGCGGACATGCCGCAGACCAACCTGCCTCACCCCGTCTATCAAGGGATTTACACTTTAAAAAAAGCGACCCATGGTCTCGGACAGGAAACGGGAGACCGACGAATCGCCAATCTCCCGCAAGCCGCGTTCCTTAACCTTTGATCCTACCGGGCGCAACCCCCAAAATCAGAAAAGTCAAGGCTTATGTGCGTTTTCTCTTGAATCGGCGCAGACTTGAATGCCTGGCCCCTTTGCAGGATGCTGGCGGACCTGGGCAAAATCAGGGGGCGGATATGAGCGAAACCGAACCGGCTGCGGATACACCGGAGCCAAATCCGACTGAAAGCTGGATGGCTGCTGTAGCGCGCCTCAGCGCGCACGTCACCAAATGGGTGCAAGCGCACGCCGCCAGCAGCATCGCCATCTGCCTGGTGCCCGCAGGTCTGGCTGTCCTGTTTCCCAATTTCTGGATCCAGTGTTTCTGCCTGGTCTGGGGGCTTCTCAACCTGATCATCCTGGCGCGGGTGATGCTGGTCGCACGTGACATGCCATCCGGGCGACGGCTACTTGTCAGCTTCGCATCGATCATTGCCGTGTCCCAGATGTTCGGCGCTGCCTATGCCGCGACCCTGCTCAGCAGCGACTCCTTTCGCCATTTCAGATTTTCCGAATATTCACCGGCTGCAGATTTCAATGATCGGCGGCTGGCCGCCGAACTGCTCGCGGATATACATGCCCGATCGGTGGGCCAGCTGAACGCTTATATCGCGTGGCACATCGAGTCCGGGAAAGCCGTACCGGAGACTTACCCGTTTGAGACACGGCTGCTGGATCGTCCGTGCCCGAATGACGGGACGCTTTTGATGGTGTTCTACGCTTGCGGCGATCCCCTCGCCGAACCTCCTCCGCGCACGAAAGTTTACAAGGCCGAACTCTGGTTTGACGCCCTGTTCGAGATCGAGAAATTCTCGGATGATATATGGATCATGAAGACCGATGACGATCGCAGCTCGGTCGTTGCCGCGCTTCAGCCGGGTGATCCCAGGACAGCGTTCTTTGACAATAGCGGCGATGCCCTGCTGACATTCCTCTACCGTCTGGAACAGCTCGATCGCGCCGTTCCCACGCGCGCCGATCGTCGGCTGGTCATCGAATACCTGTCCGGAATCGCGAAATCGACGCTTCGAGATTTCGAATACCGGGACTCCTTGCTGCCGAGGGACTCCGTTTTCACCGGCGGATACAATCAGGAAGTCGATCGCCTTGTCTGGGCCGTGGCAGACACATTGCTTTGCATGCAATATCCATCGCCGCGGTTTAAAGACGCCGCGTGCGAGCCTGTCGGTGAATTCAAGCAATGGGTTCCGGAAGAAAGATGGGAGTCACCGGACTCCCGGCCCGGCGCAATCCTGGCCAGCCTTGCCCCACTGGATCACTTTCTCACCGCCTATCTCACAGAAATCCTGTATTGGGATATCAGAGCCATGGAGGACCAGAATGACCGCCGGGATATGGTCATAAACGGGCTCGTGTTCAGCGCCATGGCGGTCATGACTTCAGGGTTTTCAGACATGTCGCCGCTCAGCTATCTCGCCAAGACCCTGCTGATCTTCCAGTTCCTGGCCTATGTCATCCTGATCATCCTGATCCTGCCAATGAGCTTCGAGCGCCCAAAAGAGGAACCCTGATCCTGGTTCAGTCTCCCGAGACCGGCCGTTTCTGACCATCCAGCACCACGCCCCAGACGCCAATTTCTCCCCACGCGTCGGCGGGCGTCTCAAGCGGATTGGAATCGAGGATTGTGAAGTCGGCCAGTTTTCCGGGCGCAAGGCTCCCCAACTCTGCCTCCAGACCCAGGGCGTAGGCAGCGTCAATCGTGATCGCTTCCAGCGCTTCGCGGGCCGACAGCTTTTCCGACGGTGTCAGCTCCGGTCCCTCACGGGTCGCCCGGGTCATGTGCACACTCGCGGCGCGCAGCGGCAGAGGCGGGGCCAGAGGGGCATCAGAATGCAAGGTTACCGGGACACCCGCATCACTCAGGCTTGCGAGCGGCAGGATCCAGTTTCCGCGCTCTGGTCCGAGCGGGGACTGATACGCCTCGCCGAGATAGAAGACATAATGGCTCGCCGCCGATATTCCGGCGCCCAGATCGGCCGCTCTGGCGACCTGCTCTGGCGAAAACAGACCCGCATGCTCGAAAATGAACTTTCGATCGGGCGCCGAAGGTCTCAACACGGCAAGTGCGTCGAGCGTGGCGGCTTGCGCGGCGTCGCCGTTGGAATGGATACGTACGGCCAGACCGGCATCCCAATAGGGTTGTATTGTCGGTGCGATCTCGTCTGGTTGCATCACCCAAAGCCCCTGAGAGCCTTTGGACTGTCCGCTCAGATATCCGGGTTCCGAGACCCGCATGGTTTGCGAATAGAATGCCGCGTCGGTAAAGAATTTGACCTGCGGCAGAACCGGCGCGGGCGTATCGATCTCGCCCGAAACCATACCCAGGACTGTTTCGACCCGAGCGTCTTCAAATGCATGATCAAATGCGCGGTGTTCCGGCACCAGATAGAGGCGATATCCAGCATGCTCCATGGATCGCCAATTGCCGCGAATGTTGGCGTCCTCCAGCGGTAGAGTGAAGATGCCGTATCCAAGATCGGCGACCGTCGTGACGCCGCCGGCGCGAAGCAATCCGGAGAACCCGTCCAGCCCAGATGCCAAACGATCCGGCGCGAGCAGGATCGGCCCGATTGACTGCATGAGCGCCGGAATGGCGTCCTCATATATTCGCCCGGACAGCCCGCCTTCTGCGTCGAGGTCAACGCCCTCAAACTGCTCATGCAGGCTCGCATCGATCCCGGCCCAATCCAGCGCGGCAGAGTTGAGATAAAAGTCATGGCTGGAATAGTGCCAGATTATCAGCGGCCGGTCTGACGTCACCGAATCAAGATCCGCCTTGACGAGATCGCCATGCACCAGATTGTGAAAGCCGTAGACGATCAGTGGCTCACCCGCTGGCGCGCTCGCCTCAATCTCGCGCAAGCGCTGAAAGAAGGCGTCCCTGTTCGGCAACCCGCGGACCATGCCAGACGGCGTCGCCATCGGCCATGGCGGTGTTAAAGGCGTCGCATATTGAAGCGACGACAGCGCCATGTGCACATGCGGATCGATCAGGCCGGGAATGATGGTCTTTTCGGCGAAGCTTTCATCAAGTTCAGCGCCAGGAAAGTCAGCGACCAGATCGGCGCGGCTGCCTGTGGCGACAATGCGATTGTCCCGCACCGCGATTGCGGTCATGGTTTCATCGCCTGCCATCGTAATCACTGCTGTCGCGGGATAGATCACCACGCCGTCACCAATCGCTGGAACCACCGCCGATTCCGGGAGCGCCGATTGAGGGGGCGCCGCGCATGCCGCAAATGCGCCAAGCAAAACGCCCAATATGCCAGCTTTCTTCATTGTCCAATCCTCCCGCTGCCAACCTGACGCAATTGCGCGGAAATGCAATGCAGGCCAGGCTCTGGACAAAACGCCTGACAATCGCTCATTTGGCGCAAAAATAGATATAGGGCTGAAATTCATGAAACAGATTCTCGGTGTTGCGCTTGGCGCAATCATGCTGGCCAGCGCCTGCCAACCGGCAGCTGATACAGAGGCAATACCTGAAGCGGGGGAAGCTGCACCGTCAGTCGCTGCTCTCTCCGCCGACAAAACCAATATCGAAACGGACATGCGGTTTCTGGCGAGCGACGAGCTTGAGGGCCGCGAAGCCGGCACACCGGGCTATGACACGGCTGCGCAATATGTAGCTGACCGCATGGCAGCCATGGGCGTCGCACCCGCAGGGACCGATGGCAGCTATTTTCAGACGGTGCCGCTGCAACGCAGCTATCGTGTTCCTCAGGAATTGGCCCTCGATGTTCAGAATACTGAATCCGGAGAAGCGCTCAGCCTGGAAGAGAACGTTGACTATGTGATGTATGGATCCACACAATCAGCGTCGGATAGCATCAGCGCGGAAGCGGTGTTTGTCGGGTTCGGAATTGTAGCTCCAGACCTTGGCCGGGACGACTATGATGGGCTGGATGTCGACGGCAAGATTGTCGTAATGCTAAGCGGCACGCCCAAGGGAATACAGACTGAAGAGCGCGCTTATTATGGCAACACGAAAGGCGCCGAAGCCTCCAAACGTGGTGCGATTGGTGTCGTGACACTCGAAACGCCGACACGCGAAACCATCTACTCGTTTGCGCGTCTCGTTGGTGAAGGGCGCCTGGAGTCAGCGCGCATGTCCTGGCTATTTCCGGATGGAACGCCGTTTTCGCGTGCTCCGAACCTTCGCGCATCGGGATATCTCTCGCTCGCGGGCGGTCGTAAATTGATTGAAGGTGCGGGTCGGGATTTCGACGCTGTCATGGAAACGGCCGAGGCTGAAGGTGGCGCAGTTCAAGGCTTCAACCTGCCCTACCAGATCAGCATGACCCAGACATCCGCGCTCGACACCGTAGAGTCCGACAATGTCATCGGCTTGATCGAGGGGAGCGATCCCGACCTCAAGGACGAGATCATCGTTCTTACCGCGCACCTGGATCATATCGGCGTCTCGAAATCGTTCGAAGACGACAAGATCAACAATGGCGCACTCGACAATGCGGCAGGCGTTTCCACTCTGCTGGAGGTTGCTCGCATGATCTTGGAGGGAGACCGCCCTCGCCGTTCGGTCATGCTCCTGATTGTCACGGCGGAGGAAAAAGGCCTCCTCGGAGCGCAGTATTTTGCCCAGAACCCGACAGTCGATGCGGCCCGCCTGGTCGGCAACGTCAATCTGGATATGCCGGTCCTGACTTATGAATTTGAGGACGTCGTCGCTTTTGGCTCCGACCGCTCGACGATCGCTGCAGCCGTGGACGCTGCCGCAGAACAAATGGGCATGCAACTCAGCCCCGATCCATTTCCGGATCAGGGTCTGTTCACGCGCTCAGACCATTTCCGTCTCGTCGAAATTGGCGTTCCGTCCATTTTCCTAGCAACCGGCACCGCAAACGGTGGTGATGCGGCCTGGGCAGAGCATTTCGCGAACAACTATCATCGTCCCTCAGATGATATGAACAATTCGATCAGCTTTGAAGCAGCGGCCGACTTTGCCGAGATCAATGCCCGTATCGCTTTGACGCTGGCAAACGCAGACGAGCGCCCTTTGTGGGTAAAAGACGATTTCTTCGCCCGTCAGTTCGGTGGACCACAATTGGCTGAATAGCGCGCGCCGAACCCCTAAAAGAAAAAGCCCGCCGGAATCGTCCGGCGGGCTTTTTTGTTTGCGTCGAAACGCTGATTTAGCTTGCGATGGCATCTGCCGTGTCGACGGCAATGCCGGGGCCCATGGTCGAGCTGATCGCGATTTTCTTGACATAGGTGCCTTTTGCACCGGATGGCTTCGCTTTCATGAGCGCGCCGACAAATGCGCGGACATTCTTCTCGATCGCATCTTCAGTGAAAGAGGCTTTGCCGATGCCAGCGTGGATGATGCCGAGTTTCTCAACCCGGAACTCAACAGAGCCGCCTTTGGCGTCTTTGACAGCCTGGCCAACATTTGGCGTCACCGTCCCGACTTTCGGGTTCGGCATCAGGCCGCGTGGGCCAAGCACTTTACCAAGACGGCCGACCACGGACATCATGTCAGGGCTTGCGATCACGCGATCGAAGTCTGACTTGCCGTTCTGGATCTCTTCCATCAGGTCCTCAGCGCCGACGAACTCAGCGCCAGCAGCCTTCGCCTCTTCCGCTTTCGCATCGCGGGCAAATACAGCCACGCGCACGTCCTTACCGGTGCCGGAGGGCAGCGATACAACGCCGCGCACCATCTGGTCGGCATATTTCGGATCGACGCCGAGATTGACCGCGATTTCGACGGTCTCGTCGAACTTCGCCTTGGCGTTTGATTTTACCAGCTTCACAGCATCCGCGACGCTGTAGATTGCTTCCGCGTCAATGGTTTCGGCGGCGGCGCGATAACGTTTTCCAGCCATGCTCTTACTCCACCACTTCGAGACCCATCGAACGGGCAGAACCCTCGATGATCTTGGTTGCTTGATCGAGATCGTTCGCGTTCAGGTCGACCATTTTCTGCTCAGCGATTTCGCGGCACTGCGCGCGCGTCACCTTGCCGGCTACGGTACGGCCAGGCTCCTGGCTGCCCTTTTTCAGTTTTGCAGCCTTGCGCAGCAATACAGATGCAGGCGCGGTCTTCACGATGAAGGTGAATGACTTGTCCTGATAATAGTCGATGACGACGGGCAGGGGCAGGCCCTTCTCCATCTTTTCGGTCTTCGCGTTGAAGGCCTTACAGAATTCCATGATATTGATTCCGCGCTGGCCGAGCGCCGGGCCCACGGGGGGCGACGGATTTGCTGCACCGGCCGGAATCTGGAGCTTAAGCTGCCCCAGCAGTTTCTTCGCCATGATAACCTCTCTGGCAATTGTGGTGTCTGGTGGTCTTTCGATCCAGACGCCAGGGTTTAGAGGGTTCGTGGTCCGGGCTGGCGGCCCCTCCCACAAACAGATTTGCATGCTCTTTCGAACAAGACGCGGCGTAAAGCACTTTCGCGAGGCGTGGTCAACCGCGACGACTGCTCGAAACCGATCAATTTTACTTCATAATGTGAAGAATGTGGTTGCCACACGCCTGTACCTTATGGTGCCAATACAGCCGGGGAAAACACAGAACTTTATTGGAGTGTGAAGTTCATGATGAAATCCAGACTTTCGATACTGGCAAAGTCCGCGACTTTAATCCTCGGAGGGGCCGTGCTTGCCGCGTGCGGCGGTGGCGGCGGTGGAAGCACGCCGTCGACACCTGTCACAGGCTCTCCTCCGACCCCGCCAACAAGCCAGGGACCAAGCTGGACCCAGGGCGTGTTCGAACCCGCCAGCACATTTAAAGACCAATGCGCGGCTCCGCGCAGCGGTGTCGATATTGAAGGCAACACTTTTCCAGACCAGCAAGGAACGCTCGCAGACGAGTTATTCTGGCTGCGCTCCTGGACCAATGAGACGTATCTCTGGAATGATGAGGTAACCGACCAAAATCCCGACAATTTTTCTGACCGCCTGTCATATTTTGCGGTTTTGAAAACGAACGCTGTCGAGCCATCAGGCGAGGACCGCGACGATTTCCATTTCAGCCAACCGACGGAGGACTACCTCGCGGCACGAAATTCGGTTGGAAACCCGGGCTTTGGAGTTTCCCTGGCCGTGCTGCAAGGTAGCCCGCCGCGGGACATCAGGGTCGCTTACACTGAGCCGAACTCACCAGCATCAACCCCGATTGGTGGGGTGGTCCCCTTCCCGCGTGGAACCCGGATCCTCGAAATCGATGGTCAGGATGTCGTGAATGGATTTACGACGCAGGCAGCCGTCGACCAGCTCAACGAAATCCTGTTCGCCCCGGCCAGCGTCGGTCTGACCTACACGTTTGGGGTGCAGGATACTGATGGCACCATTCGAAGCTTCGATCTGACCACTGAAGACATTTCTCGCAAGCCCGTTCTGACGACGTCGGTCATCAATACCGCGACGGGGAATGTCGGCTATATAATGTTCAACACATTCAGCCCGTTCTCGTCTGAGGAAGAGATCATCCTGGCGATGCAGGACATGCAGAATGCAGGCGTATCCGATCTCGTTCTGGACCTGCGCTACAATGGCGGCGGCCTGCTGGCTGTGGCGTCGCAAGTCGCCTATATGATTGCCGGGCCCTCACGCACATCCGGCGCCACCTTCGAGCAATTGGTGTTCAACGATGATGCCGGGAATATCAATCCGGTCACCGGTGAGATAAATGATCCGATCCCATTCTACAATGAAGTGCTCGGTTTTGATTCAGGCTCCAGCCTGTCGGTCGGCGCATCCCTTCCGACCCTGAGCCTCAATCGCGTGTTCATTCTCTCGACCGGGCGCACTTGCAGCGCCAGTGAAGCGGTCATCAATGGCCTGCGCGGTGTCGATGTTGAAGTTGTCCTGATCGGCAACACCACGTGCGGCAAGCCTTACGGGTTCTACCCGGAGGATAATTGCGGTGAGACCTATTACACGATCCAGTTCCAGGGGACGAATGACAAAGGCTTCGGCGCCTATGCGGATGGGTTCATCCCGAATAATTCGAGCGCTAATTTTGGCGTCCGTATATCGGGCTGCCAGGTTGGCGACGATTTCAGCAATCCGCTGGGATCTGTTTCGGAAGGCCTGCTTGCCGCGGCGCTCAGCTACCGCACAAGCAGTTCCTGCCCGACTGTCACGACCAAGACTGAATCGACTTTTGTCGGCAACAAGGTCCCCAGTCCGCTCGATCTGGCACCCGAAAAGCAGGTCGAAGCGTTCTTCCTTCGCAACAATCGAGATATGAGCATGCCGGAATGATCAAGAAATTTGCCAGCCTGTTCGCCATGCTCTCAATGGGCGCCTGCCAGCATCATGCGCAGCCGCTGCCCGCAGTCTTGTCTGATGGATCCGAAGCAACTCTGGATCTCCTGAAATCAGAAATGGCCACGGCGCTGCAGCGTTCGCGCGTTCAGTTTGGCGCCGGCGATCTCACAGAAACATCGGTGTTCGTCATCCTGCCGCCGCCGCTTGGCCCGAACGAGACAAGCAGCCCGGCGATCCCGGAACGCTACCGCCTGGAGATACAGGGCCAGACGTGTTTTGCCGTGAATGACGAGTCCGGGACGCGATTTGAATTGCAGGATGTCCCCTGCCGCGCCTTGTAGACACTGGCGACTGAACGCAAAGAAAAACCCGCGGCGCGTGATGTCCGCGGGTTCTGCATTTTACGATCTATCGTCCTAGATAAACGCGTAGCCGTTGGCGTTGATATAATTGATCAACTCATTGCGACGGCGGCCTGGATCCGGGTGCGTGGACATGAATTCGGGCGGACGATTGCCCGCACTCTTCTTGTCCATCAATTCCCATAGGCGCGGCGCCTGGGTCACGTCGTAGCCGGCCTTGTGCATGTAATCGACGCCAAGCTTGTCGGCCTGCAATTCATGGTTCCGGCTATAGGGCAGCAATACACCAAACTGGATCGCCGCGCCGCCGAGCGCTGCGAGCGTATTTCCGTACTGGCGCAATTCGTCAGATTGCGCGATGGCAATCTGCCCAGCGACCATAGCCACTTGCGCTGTCATCTGCGCCGACGCGCGGGCAGCCGAATGCCGGCCATCAATATGCCCGGCCTCATGCCCCAGAACAGACGCCAGCTGGTCATCATTCTCTGTCAGCTCGGTAATACCGCGATAGACCCCGACTTGCTGCCCGGGCATCACAAACGCATTGACGTCATCTGTATCAAACACTGCCACTTCCCACTCATTGGGGACATAGGCGACATCCTGATTATACTTGTCCCTAAGCGCGGCAGAACGCCCTCTCGCGGTGCGGTCCCAGGTGGTCAGGACGCGGCTGCGCAGGCGGCTGTCGCCCGTCTGTGGGGTTTGCTTCTTCATTTCCGACCAGGCCGTTGTCGACATTGCCGCCAGAGACGCATTGTCAAACCCGGGCAGGATGAGTTGCTGCTCACCGGTGACAGGATTGGTGGAACAACCGGTCACGATCGGAACGATGGTTCCGCACGCAAGGCCCTTAATGATCCCGCGCCGCGACATGCGGATGCGCGGAGCTTTGTCGAGAAAATCGCGCGGCGCATCAATGCGGTCGCCCGTTTCGATCATCTCGTCGGTAATCAGTAGTTTATCCATTCACCAGTCTCCCTTTTCCCAGCCGATTTGTACCGATCTCACCCAGCCACAAATCATGGTTAAGTGAATGCTCGCACAGAATTTCGCACGCGTCACGTGAATGCGCGATGAAGCACGCAGTCTCCACCTATTCAGCCATCAACGCCTTGGCCTGCTCGACCCAGTTTTCGCGGCTGACGCGGCCCTTGAATGAAAGATGATTCTCGATCCAGGTTTCGTTTTCCGGCGTCCAGCCCGCGATTTGAGCATAGGTGAAGATGCCGAGTTCGTTCAGGACCTCACCAATCCGAGGACCAATTCCGGTAATCGCGGTCAGGTCATCGCCGCCATTTTCGGGTTTTTCCAACTGTTCAGGTTGTTCGCCTTCAAGTTCAGCCAGCATGGCCTCGGAAGGATGAACCTCTTCGGAGTCTGCCTCAGGCGCTTCTGGTTCGGAGTCCGGCGCTTCGGATGCTTCGGAATCGGACTCAGCGTCGTCAGCCTCAGAGGTCTCCGCTGCCGGTTCTGGTTCTGCTTCGGGCTCCGGTTCTGGTTCTGCTTCCGCCGGCTCTGGCTCAGCCACTTCTGCGGCCTCTGTCGTATCTTCGGTCGCTTCAGCATCTCCGGCTTCGAAATAGGCCAACCGACCTTCAAGATAACGATTGCGCCACCGGAGCCGGGCCAGCTCTTCATCCGACTCTGCAGTTGCGGGCTCCGCCGCATGGGACTGTTCCTCAGGCGCGGCCGCTGCGGGGCTTTCGACCACCCGGGCGCTGATCAGACTGGTCTCAAGCGCGTCGACGCGCTGGCGCAGATAGCCGGCTTGCCATTTGAGCTTCTCCAATGTGGGATCAGCCTGCGCTGGCGCCGGTGCGACGTCGGCGGCAGCCGCAGTGGGAAGCGCGGCAAGATCTGTCTCCAGAGCTGCCACCCGTTCTTCCAACCAGGTATTTCGATCGCGCAACTGCGTGAGTTCTTCGTCATTTGTTTCGGACAGGGCCGCGCCAGCGACCGCCCCCGCCATCGCTGCGCCAGCCGTTTCGACCACGCCGCCTCCGGATCCATTTTCAGTCTTGAGCTGTTCGAGCTCCGATCGCGCCGCCGCCAGTTCGCTCCCCAGCGCGGAGATTCGGGATTCGCGCTCTTCCAGTTCCGTCTGCAGCCCATCATCGCCGCCGACAGCCTGCGCATTGTCTTCCTTGCGCTTGCGCTGGGCCGCATAAAGCGCTTCGACTTCGGCTTTTGTCTGGGTCAGCTCAGTCCGCGCAATTTCGCGCTCGACCTCCGCCCGGCGAACGCGCGAGCCAACCAGAAGTCCACGAAACGAAAATCCGAACAACAGGCCAAGGACGGTCGCAGCCGCCAGAGCCATCCACATATTCGCAATCAGCCACTGCATCTACTCGTTCCACTCCTGAACTTTGAACTCGATTCTTCTGTTCGCGGCGCGCCCTTCTGGCGTCGCATTGTCGAGTTTCGGTTGATCTGGTCCATAACCTTGGACGATTAAGCGCGCGGTATCAAACCCCGTCGCCGCCATATAATTTGCAACCGCCTGCGCCCGCGCTTCGCTGAGCGTGAGATTGGCTGCGCGGTCGCCCGAATTATCGGTATGCCCGCCGACTTCAAACAGAAGCGTTTCGGAACAGAGGTCTGACACCGCCATGATTTTGTCGAGCGTCAACCCGCTCTCGCGGGAAATCTCAGCGCTGCCGCGGTTAAACACGACCGCATTTGCATCCATGATCAGATCAAATGACGTCTGGCAGGCTTGCAGGGGGTCTTCGCCAAGCTCAACTTCGGCAATCTCATCGAGCGCAACCGCCACGGTTTCAGCCTGGATCGCGACAGCATAATCGCCCTCCAGCTGCGCCATGTCCTCGCGCAGGAATTGCAAGGTCGAGCTCGTGGCTTCACCTTCAAACTTGAAGCCCTGCCCTTCAGGCTGAAACTCCATCTCGCCGCTTTCGAACCGGCTGAAATGCGGCAGTCCTAGTCGCACGCCTTGTATCCATTGATCATACTCGCTCGAAGACACGGTCATCTGGTCGACAACTGGCCCGTCGAAATAGGTCGCGGCAATTTCGGCAATCTCCGCGCGCTCTTCGAGGGTCTCGCAACTGCCGGAGAGAACCAGTGTCCCGTCAATATGCTCCGCTTTCCAGAGGCTCGGGCCATCTATATTCGGTACACCGCGCCAGGGATCGGCGAGATTGGCGATGGTTGCCGTGGCCTGAATGCGCGCCGCGCTTTCCATCGCGATGCCGCTCAGGCGCAACTCATAATCGGTCAGGCGCGCCTCGCCGCTATCGAGAAGCGAGAGCTGATCCATCCCGAATCTTGCCGTCTCGGCCCAGTCCCCGTCAGGAACGCCACGTGCCAGCGTCACCCGGTCATCGGTCGCCTGGCCTGACAAGTCTGCGGCATAAGCGGCAAGCGCGGTTTTGGTGTCTTCATCCGGCGCAGAGCCAACCAGGATCATCGCGCCATCCGGGCTCTTGATCGCGCGCCAGACATAAGGCGACACCGTCGGCATCGCTCGTATTTCGTCAAAATGAGTATCGACGCTCCAGATCCCGCCGCGCAGGATCCCGCCAGGACCTGAAGAATTGAGGACCGCCACACGCGCCGCTTCTGCAGCCTGCACGCTGGGTGGAGACCCGCTCAGCACCGCCCGCTGGCCATTGAGCTCCAGCTGGGCCCAGCTCTGGCCTGCATCGGCGAGCGCAGTCTCAGCGGATGTGCGGAGTTCATCGTGCATCTGCGCGGCGTTCAGGTGGTATTCCGACGTGCCGTGAACTGTGATGATGCCCAGCAGCGCGAGACCCGCGCCGCTCAGGCCAGCAACCATCGTATCATAGGCACCCATGCAGTTTCTCCCCTGATAAGCACTGCATTACTGCATCAGGTCTGCCTTATACCTTGGAATCAGGCAAGTGCGTGTTACAGGGCGGTTATGACGGAACCCATCGATCAGATCACCTCTGCCAGCAACCCGCTGATCAAACAGCTGCGGGGACTGGAGCGGAAGAAAAACCGAAACGAAACAGGTCTTTTCCTGGCTGAGGGCGCACGTTTGATTGAACAGGCGGTATCCCGGGGCTGGGAGATCGAAACGTTGGTTGTGTCCAATTCGGGCGCAGACCGGGACTATATCCAATCGCTTTGCGGGCAGGCGCGAAAGGCTGGCGCACGGGTCATTCAGGTTCCGGACCGCCTCGCCGGCTCGATTGCCCGCAAGGATAACCCCCAGGCTGTTATCGCAGCGATCCGTCAGCGTGATCTGTCTCTGGCCGACCTCGACCCATCACATCCGGGCCTCTGGATCGGCCTGTATGAATGCCGCGACCCGGGTAATCTCGGCACCATCCTGCGCACCGCAGACTGCGCTGGCGCTGCCGGGGTCATCCTGATCGACCAATGCTGCGACCCCTATAGTGTCGAAGCCGTGCGCGCGTCGATGGGCTCGTTATTCGATGTTCGCCTGGCGCGCGCCGATTTCGCGGCGTTTAACAGCTGGCGCAAGGATACGGGCCTCAAAATGGTGGCTGCCAGCGTGAATGGCGATGTCCGCCATGATGGAGTGGATTTCATGCAGCCGAGCCTGATCCTGATGGGCAATGAGCAAGCCGGGCTCCCGGATGAGATTGAGGCCGAATGCGATACACTATGTCTTATCCCGATGCGCGGCGGCGCGGACAGCCTGAATCTCGCACAGGCCACAGCAATCATGTTGTATGAAGGCTGGCGGCAGAGAGGGTTCGCCTGATGAAGATCTCTTCAACGCTTTTCCTCGCCGATCAATGGGACGCGCGCCAGTACGCCCTGCTCGATAGCGGCGATGGGCACAAGCTGGAACGGTTTGGGTCCCAGACGGTTATCCGCCCGGATCCACAAGCCTTCTGGATGCCCAACGCGCCGGTCGAAAGCTGGCAGGCTGATGCGCGGTTCGATGCCAAGGCAGGCGACGATGATCGCGGTAACTGGCGCCTGATCAATCCTGCTGCTCCGGATGTCTGGCCGATGGAATGGCGCGGCCTGCACCTGAATGCCCGCCGGACGCCGTTTCGGCACCTCGGCTTGTTCCAGGAGCATAGCGTCCATTGGGCCTTTGCACAGGACAGGATCCGCGGCGCCGGGCGGCCTGTCCGCCTGCTGAACCTGTTCGGCTATACCGGCATGATGAGTCTCGCCGCGGCGCAGGCCGGTGCTGAAGTCACCCATCTCGATGCCAGCCCGAAATCGAACGGGTTCGGCAAGGACTATGCCGCCGCAAGCGGGCTCGGCGATGCCCCGATCCGCTGGATTGCCGATGATGCGATGAAATTCACCGCACGCGAAATTCGCCGCGGCAATACCTATGACGCGATCGTGCTCGACCCGCCGAAATTTGGACGCGGAACGAAGAACGAAACCTGGCGTTTCGAAGAGGATTTGCCTGGCTTGCTCGCCAATGTCCGCGCGCTGCTGTCGCCGGAACCCTTATTCGTGATCCTGACAGCCTATGCAGTGCGGCTATCGCACATTGCACTGGCCCAGGCGCTCGCGGGACATCTCCAAGAGCTCGGCGGCGCGCTTGAAATGGGCGAAATGGCCCTGCCCCATGCGTCAGATGATCGTTTGCTGCCGACCTCAATCTGCGCGAGATGGTGCCGCGACTAGGCGACGCCTAAGCGCGTTCCGTCACCACTATTGCAGCGCAGGAAAGCACGATCACAATCGCGGCGAGCACCCACACGGACGACATGTCCAGGCTCATTTCTGCTGCTGGAACGGTATCGAAAGAGACCTCCAGCGCAGGCGTCCGCGCCTTGAGCAGGTCCCAGATGCCGCCAATTTGAGAGAGCGCAGCGCCGATGCCAACGCCGCCCGCGCCAAACAGAAGCGGTGTCCGCCAGCGCGAGCGCTTTTTGATCGGCGTCATGACGCGGGCCACAAACGCATCACTCTGCAGCGCCTGATCCTGGGCTTCAAACAAAGCCGTGAGGTCGTCGTATCGCTTGTCTTGTTCCATCTTCTCTACTCCATCACGCCACATTGCCCGGCGCAAGCTGTTTGCGGAGGGCGGTGACCCCGCGATTGACATGCGACTTGACCGTGCCGAGCGGAAAGCCGGTGGCCCCGGCCGCTTCCGCATGGCTGAGCCCCGCCGCGACACATAAGACCACGCAAATGCGCTGGTTTTCGGGCAAGGTCTTCAGCGCCCGATCAAGGTCCAAATGCTCTGCCATGCGTGCGGCCGACGCATCAAAGGCAATCACGTGAGCGCCCTCGTCAAACGTGATCTCAGGCTTTTGCTTGCGCCGCGTCTGCAGGAATTCCCGATAAGCAATCGTGCACAGCCAGGCCTTGAACGATCCACCGCGATAGGTGCCAATCTTGCGCCAGGCCGTCAGAAAGGCAGCTTGCGCAATGTCATCGGCTTCGACGGGTCGCGAGGCCAGGCGACGCGCGAGCCCCCGCACCGTCCCTTGATAGCGCCGCACCAGCGCCTCGAACGCTGCCTCCTGTCCAGAGGCAGCGTCGCGCGCCAGGTCGAGGTCTGTGATCTCCACGCTCCCCTCGCCCGTTCCGGCTAGTCGTGGCTGAACCGCCAAAGCCCCAGATACGCGATCCCGAGAATGATCGGGAAAGAGGACACGCCAAGCATGCCGCGAAACGCTTCCGGTTCATCATGCGGGATCATCGCGCCGAGGCAGATGAAAGCCAAACCGAAGGCGATCAGGAGGATACCGCGTCGCAAGTCCGATTTGACCGGATCGTTCAGGTAGGACATCCGCTCAACCAGTTCGGGCGAGACTTCCTGGCCCTTCTCAACCGCCAGGCGCAGCGTTTCATGCGCGGTCAGGCGCTTCTTGTAATTGTAATGGCTGTACAGCCAAACCACCGCGACGATCGCCGTGAATATTGTTATTGGAACGAAAATCTCTTCCATGGTCTTGCTTCCTTGTCTGGGGCCCAGTTTGCGGGCTTACAGATACAGATGCAATCAACGGCGCGATTGGATGCAGATGGATCAAAGTTTTGCTGCGGCAGCCTGTTTTGAAACAGCTGCCCAGGCCCTGGTCATATCTTCCGACCAGGCCTCTCCGGCCAGCCTTCTGAAGACGCTTTCCAGAACGACGAAAAAGCCTTCAAAGACGTCATCTTCGATGCCATAGCCTTCATGGTTCATGCGCTCAGCGGAGACAAAGCTAATGGCGACCGGATCATCCGTCAGCAAGCCTTCAGCCATGGACAGCGCCTCGTTCAGCATATGCCCACGCGCACCCATGTCTGTATCGAGAACGAATAATTTCTCGAATTGCGGATAGCGCTGGAACAGCTCGGCATAAACAGGCGGAACAACATCCTCGCAGCGATCTGCGACGATTTCGAGACTCTGATTGAAGGCTGAGACCAGACTCATACGGGTTTCTATCTGTCATCCGGCGCTGCGGGCAAGCCCCTTCACAGTCGCGGTAAGGTTACGCAATTCCTAAAACGCGAATTGGCACGCGGATTGCTCGCCTCTCACGCGAGTACAACGTGGATGTGCCCTTATGGCACGTGGGAGACACACGTCATGTGGACGAAATGCGTAGAGTTCGCGCGGGATACGCGCGGCAATGTGGTTATGATTTTTGCATTGATTTCAGTGCCCCTCTTGCTGGTCGGGGCATTTGCTATCGATAGCTCTCGGCATCTGAGCTCGAACCAGCAATTGCAGGCTGCGATTGACGCGGCCTCTCTGGCGGGCGCGCGCGCGCTCGAAGATGCCACGAAAACGGATGCCGAGATTGAGGCCATCGCACAAGGCGCTTATCAGGCCAACCTGCTGGGCCGTCACGGCGATGTGACCTGCCTGGATGCCAATGTTGCGGTGGACCGCACCAATGCCACAGTTTCGGTTCAGGCCGCGTGCAAGACCCCGACCCTGCTCGGCACGTCTCTGTCGCGCGAGAACATGGATTCCATTAGTCAGTCGACGGCCAAGGCCAATATCACCAAGCTCGACCTGGCGCTGATGCTGGATGTTTCCGGCTCGATGAGCGGTCAGAAGCTGACCGACCTCAAGGCCGCCGCCAAGCAGACGGCGCGTACCCTCATTACACCAAGCTCAGGCGACCGCGTCCGGATCTCCTTTGTCAGTTATGCCGCCGCAGTGAACGCGGGCATCTATGGCAATGAGGCACAGGGAAATCTTGCCAATGACGATTCTGATGGCGACGGCCTGGACAAGGTTTGCGTCTCCGAACGCACTGGCACGGCTGCGTGGACGGATGATGAACCGCAGCTTGGAAAATATGTCGGCGATGCTGCAAGCTCTTGCCCGAACTCCAGCCTGTTGCCGCTGACCTATGACCTCACAGCTTTCGACACAGCGATTGACACATTGTCGGCTGGCGGCATGACGGCTGGTCATCTCGGCGTCGCCTGGTCCTGGTACCTGATTGCGCCAGACTGGGACGACATCTGGCCAGCAGCATCAGCCCCGCTCGCCTATACCGAGCCCCATTCCATCAAGGCCGTGGTACTGATGACGGATGGCCAGTTCAATCGCAGCTATGAAGGCGGCATGGGCGACAGCAATACGCAGGCAAAAAAGATGTGCGCCAAGATGCGCGATGAGGGTGTCCGGATCTATGCCGTGGCCTTCCAGGCACCGACCAATGCGAAGAATACATTGAAGAACTGCACGGGCGATAATAGCCGCTTCTTCGATGCCGGTAATGGCTCAGAATTGATGGCCGCCTATGATGCAATTGCGAGCCAGCTGTCGGCGCTGACCCTGGTCAACTAACAGTTTCGAGAACGGGACGCGGAGATGCTGCATCGACTTTGGGACGCGTTCCGAACGGATCGCTGGCTGCAAATCGCCATCTTCGCTTTCGTAATCCTCTATATTGGCTTTCAGCAGCGCCTGGCAGCGAAGGAACAGATGTATCTCGCAGCAGGTCAGATGACCCTCGAGAACAGCGAACACGGTTTCAACGTGCATGCGGACGGCCCGTTTATGGTGGAGCTTCCTGCTGGTCCTGAAGTGGCGACGCAAATCATGGTGGCGCAGCTTTCCGGACGGCCGGTTCACGTCAAAGACGAAAATGGCAACTGGCGCGTCATGCGCCCGGTGATTGGTCTGAGCGGCGAGATCGAGGATCACTCAGAGACGGTGATTGCACTTGCGAGAGTAAGCTGCCCGGAAGACGCACCAGCCGAAATCAAAGCGGCGTTCAACGCGCTCAGCCTGTCCACGCGGATCGAGCTGTGTGAGCTTGCCGGAGTGAGTTAACTCCTCCGAGGTTGGCCAAAACACGCCCTAAAGCGGAATATTATCGTGCTTTTTCCAAGGGTTGGTGAGCTCTTTGCCTTTCAGGGATCGCAAGGCTTTGGCGACGCGGCGGCGGGTTGAGTGCGGCATGATGATGTCGTCGATATAGCCCTTGCGCGCGGCCACATAGGGATTGGCGAAATTGTCTTCATAACTCTTGGTATGGGCGGCAATCTTGGCGTCGTCGCCAAGGTCCTTGCGGAAGATGATCTCAACTGCGCCCTTGGCCCCCATGACGGCGATTTCGGCCGTTGGCCAGGCATAGTTTACGTCGCCGCGCAGGTGTTTGGAGCTCATCACATCATAGGCGCCGCCATAGGCCTTTCGGGTGATCACGGTGACTTTTGGCACGGTTGCCTCGGCAAAGGCGAAGAGCAGTTTCGCGCCATGCTTGATCAGGCCGCCATATTCCTGCTTGGTCCCGGGCATGAAGCCCGGCACGTCGACAAAGGTCACGATCGGAATGTTGAAACAGTCGCAGAAGCGTACGAACCGCGCGCCTTTGCGTGAGGCATCAATGTCGAGCACGCCGGCCAGCGTCATTGGCTGGTTGGCGACGAAGCCAACGGTTGAGCCTTCCATACGCCCGAAGCCGCAAATGATGTTGGCGCCAAAGGCCGGGCTGATCTCGAAGAAGTCGCCTTCGTCCACCGTTTTCTCGATCAGCTCTTTCATATCGTAAGGGTGGTTCGGATTGTCCGGGATCAATGTATCGAGGCTCGGATCCTCACGTTCAATTGTATCAAATGTCGGACGGACGGGCGGTTCTTCGCGGTTCGACCCAGGCAGGAAATCAATCAGGCGGCGCATCTGGGTGAGCGCTTCAATATCATTCTCAAACGCCCCATCGACGACACCCGACTTGGCGGCGTGAACAGAAGCCCCGCCGAGCGATTCGTGCGTGACTTCTTCATTCGTGACCGTTTTCACCACATCCGGCCCGGTGACATACATGTAGGATGTGTCCTTCACCATGAAGATGAAATCGGTCAGCGCGGGAGAGTACACATCGCCGCCTGCACACGGCCCCATGATCACGGAGATTTGCGGGATCAAGCCGGAAGAGAGCACATTCTCCATGAAAATATCGGCATAACCGGCAAGACTGTCGACGCCTTCCTGGATGCGGGCGCCGCCGGCGTCGAAGATACCTATCACCGGTGCGCCAACTTTGGCGGCGGCCTTCTGGACTTTCACAATCTTCTCCGATTGCGCCAACGAGAGAGATCCACCGAAAACAGTGAAATCCTTGGAGAAGACATAGACCAGGCGGCCGTTCACGGTGCCGAGGCCAGTGACCACGCCGTCGCCAGGAATGCGCTGTTCTTCCATGCCGAAATCATGGCTGCGATGCTCGACGAACATGTCCGTCTCTTCAAAGCTGCCATCATCCAGCAGCAGCTGAACCCGTTCGCGGGCGGTGAGTTTGCCTTTTTCATGTTGGCGTTCGATGCGGGCTTTGCCGCCGCCCAGACGGGCTTTTTCTCGCCGGGCCTCAAGCGCTTCAATCACGTCCTGCATCTCGATCACCTCTCCGCAAATCATTGTCTCTTGAGGGGTTTTACTGCTGCGGTCGCGAAGGGCAAGACGACAGAATGGCAAAACGGGCCTCCCCGAGGGGAAGCCCGTCTCATGCCTTTCATTCTGAAAGTATCGTCAGCTATTTCTAGTAATAGCCGCGATGCCCGCGTTGTCCGCGGCGATGTCCGCGATGTCCGCGCTGCGGGATGCCATAGATCTCGCGAACCTGGTCGCCGCGTCGGACGATGCAGGTGACCGGGCGTTCTAGGTCGCGGCGGCGGCCTTCAAACTCCACCTCGTTAAAGGTGACCCGGAAGCCGCGCGGTCCGATTTGCTCGGCATAGCGGCCATCGTCGAAGTCGACATCGCGGAAGCCAAGATAGTCGGCTTCGGCGCGAATAGCCCGGCGGCAAGCACGAATGGCACGGCGTTTCATCTGCCGCAGCTCACGGTGCCCGTAATAGCGGTCACCATAGCCATAATGGCGATTGGTTCTGTAACCGATCGACCGGTAACCGCGGTCGCCGATATTCAGATACAGACCACCATTCTCGGTCTGGATCGAGATTGCGCCGCTCACAGTTTTGCTCGTATTGCCATGGTCGGCGAGCGCCGGCGCGGTGAAGAGCAGAGGCGCCGCAAGGGCAAGCGCGGCTGCTCGGGGTTTCATGACGTCTTTCATCATGGCTGCAGGAATACACATGCCGTTTCAACCGGGGCTGAGCGCGGCATTCGGCTGGCGTTCATCATTTTGAACCGCTGCCCATTCCTTGCCATTTTGTCATGGAAGTGTGACTTTGACCTGGGATTCGGAAACCCGCGCGATGCGCAATAAAGAGTGAGGGACCATTATGAGAATTGTAAGTACGAGCCTGATTGCACTGGGTATTTGTCTTGGCGCACACGCACAGGACACCAGCCGCGATGCCGAACAGATAACGTCCATAACAAAAGCCGATATGCGCTATGTAATCGAAGCTTCCGGCTTCACGGTGACGCAAGATTTGAACTCGGGCATTGGCCTGATTGGTGAAGATTCTGAAGGCGTGATCTTTGCGCTGGAAGGCAAGGCGTGCGGCGACGACGATTCCTGCCTGGGGGTTGAAGCCTTCCTGGTCCTGGAAGGCGATTTCTCCGCTGAAGACGCCAATTCGATCAATCAACGCTGGTCCGCCATAAAAGCGACCAAGCTCGACGATGGCACCCTGTACATGTCGCGCTACCTGATTCTCGACCATGGTCAGACGCTTCAGAACCTGCGCCTCAACCTTGAGACCACGCGTGCCATCGCCAAGCAAGTGATCGACGAAAACAAGGAAGAAGCAGAAGAAGATGTGAAGCTGACCAGCGCACAGATCGAATGGGGCGACGATTCCGGCGACTATGCCAATGATCAGGCCTGCGATGATGCGCGGTTCCATGAAGATGGTGACGACTGGAGCTATCAGCGTAAACACGTGCTGCACGACGCCACCGATTGCCGGTCGCTCTATGAGCAAGGCTCACTGACGCTTTATGTCGATTTCGGAAACAATTCCGGCGAGTATGCGAATGATGATACCTGCGACGACAATCGCTTCACCGGCGAAGGTCGATCAATCCTGACCACGGACAGTCACGTGAAGCGCGATTCTGCAGATTGCATTGCCGCATATCAGGAGGATCGCCTGAACCGTCCATAGGACCGGTTATTCGTCTTTTTCGACTTTGCCGCGCAGCGCCTTCACGGCGCTGCGCTGTTTTTTTGACTCCAGCCGCCGGCGCACAGAGGCGCGTGTCGGTTTTGTTTTGATCCGTTTGCGCGGGGCCTCAGCGACAGATCGGACCATATCGGCGAGGCGTTTGCGCGCTGCTTCGCGATTCAGGCTCTGGCTGCGGTGATCCTTCGCCTCCAGGATCAACTCCCCGTCCTGGGTCAAACGCGCCCTGTATTTACGGCGAAATCGCGCTTTTACAGGCCCCGGAATTGAGCTCGCTGCTACGTTCCAGCGCAATTGCACCGCCGTGGACACTTTATTGACGTTCTGCCCGCCAGGTCCCGAGGCGCGAATAAACCGCTCGCTCAGCTCCCATTCGGGGATCTGGATCGTCTCAGTCACAAAAACGTGATCGCGGTTCGACATGAAAGCTCCGTTCAGGGTCAATTCAGGCAGACTAACTAGGTTGAGCTATAAGGCTTGTCACGAGCAGCCGAAATCGCGGGTGCCGTGGGGGCGCCGAAACAGGAAAGGAGGACGCTATGTCTATCCTCTCGAAATTAACTGCCAATGTTGCGGCCATTGCTTTGGCCACAGCAACGCTTGCACCTGTTGCCTATGCGGACCGGGGCCAGCGAACAGAACGCAGTGCGCGGTCTGAACAAAATCCAAAGCGAGTGACCAGTCGCCTTGAACTTCAGGAAAGGAGCCGCGCGCGCAGCCAACAGAATCGATCCGAACGCCGCGGTGAACGCCGTCAGGAACGCCGCAACGAGGTGAACCCCAATCGCGGGCAAGTCCGCGGTGAACGCAGCATGACACGGCGCGATACGGGCGAACTTCGCGGTGGTGAACGGCGTCAGGAACGCCGTGAAGCGCGCCGGGACGACCGTCAAATGGACCGACGTCAGGAAAGACGCCAGGAGCGCCGGGTTGAACAACGCGATGATCGCCGGTTCGAACAGCGTCAGGACCGACGCGCAGAGCGCCGTGACGATCGACGCGTCGAGCGGCGACAAGACAGACGCGCCGAACGACGTGCTGAAGATCGCCGCGAGAATCGCCGAATCCGCAACAATTCCTATGATCGTGGTTACGACCGTGGATACGATCAGGCGCGTTCTGACCGCAATTATCGCCGTCACAATAATGACCGGAACTATCGCCGCCACAATGGCGACCGGCATTACCGCCATGATCGTAACTGGCGGAACCACCGGAATTTCAATCGCCACTACCGGTACAGCAATGGCTACCACTATCGTCGCCATCACCGCCGTCACAATTTCCGGCACTACTCGCCGCGGGCTTACTATTATGGCGGACACCGGCCGTTCTACTACTACTCACGGCCAACCTTCCGGTTTGTCTATGACAGCTATTACGTGCCGAGATACCGGATCGGCGGCTATTATGGCTACCACAACAATACGATCATCATCGGTGACTACAATTATTGGGGCCTTTACGACCCGCCTTATGGCTATCACTGGGTCCATGATTATGACAGCGGCGACGCGATCCTCGCATCGATTGCCACCGGTGCCATTATCGGTCTCGTCATCGGAGCGCTGGCCGACTAAACCCGCCCGCCTCCTGGCGCAACGCAAAGCCTTTAATCTCCG
The DNA here is from genome assembly GCA_041984335.1 of Henriciella sp. GTDB lineage: Bacteria > Pseudomonadota > Alphaproteobacteria > Caulobacterales > Hyphomonadaceae > Henriciella. The sequence continues at coordinate 38,048 of JBHIYI010000009.1, forward strand.
CCCGCAGATCCGTCACCTGCGGGCGGTTTTTTGATCACTTCATTAAATTATCCTGCGAACGCCTCTTATTCACCTTTCATTAGGCACGAGTCATGCTTAATTCTAACTGTCCGGCAAAACAGTCAGTCCGGGCATAGTCGTTCAACAGCTGAAAGGAGGTGATCCAATGTCGAGTGAGAAACCAGGAACGGTGATTGGATCCGTTTGTGTTAAGGGTTTCATGGAGCAGCCTCCGAGAACCCTCTGACACAGTCTTGAGGCTGCCTGTACCGGTTGAGGCCGGTCAGAGTTGAACGCAGCCAAGGATTCAAGAGCCATCCGGCTCACGGACCCCAGCCGAGACCCGGCTGGGGTTTTCCTTTGCCTGAAACGCGACAATCGGGCGTTTGAGAGACTGCCGCTGCAAAACAAGCCGTGCCGAGTTGACGGTCATCGCCCCATCCGCATATGTCGATCCATGCTACGCACGTCCTTCGCTTCGGTCATGCTGTTGTCTGCCTGTTCGGCAGGTGATCTGCCCGAAAAGCCAGCGAATCTTTGTGACGAACCCGGCGCGCGCTGCGTCAGCGCACCCGTGCGCGATGTCATCGCCGTGGACGGGGATACGTTCGAGCTTCAGCGCATTGATGGCCGCGTCCGCTTGCGCCTGATCGGCTGGGACAGCCCTGAGACCGGCGACAGCGCGGCGTGTGCAGCGGAAGATGCCCTTGGCCAAAAAGTCGAAGCACGGGCAAAGGAATTGTTCGCAGACGGCAAGACATTGACCTTTAAACCAGAAGGCACCGACCGGTTCGGACGCACCCGCGCACATGTCTATCTCGATGGCACGCATATTGGCTGGCTGCTGGCAAAAGATGGACTGTCCGCCCCCTGGCCAAGCGAGACGGTCAAGCCAAGTTGGTGCGACTGACCAAAAAACCATTACAGTTCTGCAACTTGCGGGCACTGCCCAAGCTTTGCTTTATAGCGACATGAGCGATCTGGATGCCCTCTTCCGACCAGAACGGACATGGTTTCTGACGATTACGCTCGCTGACGAGGACAGCACACTGCTCACCCGGCATGTCAGCGCGCTCGCCGACAGTGCACGCGATTTCGAGGATATCCATCCGTTCGAGACCATTGCGACGGTGATCCTGCCCAATCACATGCATGCGATCTGGGTCCTGCCGGCCGACGACAATGATTTCACACGACGGGTCGAATATCTGCAGGCGAGTTTCGCCCGGCGCATGGTTGAAGGCGGGCACGTCGGCGAGAAAGAGGCGGAAAAACTCTGGCATCCGCGGTTCTGGGATTATCGCATCCGCGACGCCGTGGATATGGAGCGCCACATTGGCTTTTTGCACGGAAACCCGGTCAAGCACGGCTTGGTCAGCCACCCCGACAAGTGGCGCTATTCGACCTGGCACAAATTCCGCGCCGATGGCTTTGCCTTGTGGACATCCGACCCGCTCCGCACCTCAGGAGAGCCATAAGGAAGCGACCAATAGACGCAAACGTCGCGACGGCAGCTCCGGCTTCCCGTTTCAAATCAGTCGCATCCTGTTCTAAGGTGCGCGCCGACGCACGCGCACTGCGCGTTCATCCCGGTCTGATCACAACGAGGTTTTCCCCATGCCCGCCATTTCAATGACACCCCAAGAAGTCTCCGACTATATCGCACAAGCCGGACGGGATGCCTGGATCGTCCAGGATGTTCCTGAGACAACACCGCGCCGAACTATCGAAAAAGTTGGCGTCATTGGCGCCGGTACAATGGGCGGTGGTATTTCGATGAATTTCGCGACCGCCGGTATCCCCGTGACCATTCTGGAACGCCAGCAAGAAGCGCTCGATCGCGGCCTCGCCGTGGTTCGCGGCCACTATCAGCGCAGCGCCGACAAGGGGCGCTTTCCGGTGGAGGAAGTCGACGAGCGGATGAACCGCCTCAACGGAACTCTCAGCATGGACGAATTCGCGGATTGCGATCTGATCATTGAAGCCGTGTTCGAGGATATGGACCTGAAGAAGCAGATTTTCACAGACCTTGATCGCATCGCCAAGCCAGGCGCGATCCTCGCGACGAACACATCGGCGCTGGATATTGACGAGATTGCCAGCGTGACCAAGCGCCCGGAAGACGTGATCGGCCTGCATTTCTTCTCTCCGGCCAATGTCATGAAACTCCTCGAAATCGTGCGTGCGGATCATACTGCTGACGATGTCATCGCCACCAGCATGGACCTTGCCAAGACGATCAACAAAGTTGCGACTCTGGTCGGTGTCTGTCCCGGATTTGTCGGCAACCGCATCCTCTTCGCCCGTCAGACGCAGGCACAGAAATTGGTCTATCAGGGCGCGATGCCGTGGGACGTCGACGCCGCCCTCAACGCGTTCGGGTTCCGCATGGGACCGTACCAGATGTCAGATCTTGCTGGTCTCGATATTGGCTGGAAAAAAGGCGCCAAGACGGCGAACCCGATCCGCGATGCGCTGTGCGAGCTTGACCGCCGCGGCCAGAAAACCGGGGCCGGTTATTACGATTATGACGAGAACCGCCGCCCCGTCCCATCCGAAGTGACCGCGAAAATCATTGCCGATATTACCGGTGTTGAGCCCGGCGGCGCCCCCGGACAGGATGAGATTATCGCGACCTGCATATATCCGATGATCAATGAGGGTCTGAAAATCCTCGAAGAGAAAAAGGCCCAGCGTGCCTCGGATATCGATATTGTCTGGCTGAACGGCTATGGCTGGCCCGCCGACAAAGGCGGCCCAATGCTGTATGGCGATATGGTCGGCGCAGAAGCGGTACTCGCCATGATGGAGAAACTCGGCGCGGATGATGAGCGGTTTCTCCCTTGCGAGACGCTCAAGCGCCTGGCCAAGGATGGCGGTCGGTTCATTGATGTCCAGCCTGGCTGATGTCGGACGCCCTGCATCCCTTTGACGGCGAGTATGACTATGTCATCGCCGGCGCAGGGTCTGCAGGATGCGTTATTGCCGAACGCCTGTCGCGCGATCCGAACACCCGCGTCCTGATTCTGGAGGCGGGCGGTAAGGACAATTGGATCTGGTTCCATATCCCGGTCGGATACCTGTTCGCGATTGGCAATCCGCGATCCGACTGGATGTTCGAGACGACGCCTCAGTCTGGCCTGAACGGGCGCGCCCTCAACTATCCGCGCGGCAAGGTCCTCGGCGGATCGTCTGCGATCAATGCGATGATAACCATGCGAGGTCAGGCCGCAGATTATGATGCCTGGCGCGATACCGGATTGCCTGGCTGGGGCTGGGATGACGTCTTACCGGTATTCCGGCAGATCGAAGATCACTTTCTCGGTGCCGGCCCGCACCACGGCACCGGCGGTCCCTGGCGGGTCGAGCCGCCGCGCGTGCGCTGGGACATCCTCGATGCGGTGCGCGACGCCGCTGCTGAGGCGGGGATTCCCGCGATTGAAGACTTCAATACAGGCGACAATGAAGGCGCGGGTTATTTCCACGTCAACCAGAAGGCGGGACGGCGCTGGTCGGCGGCGCGGGGCTTCCTCAACCCCGCCTCCATGCGCCCAAACCTGCGGGTCGAGACAGGCGCGCTGATCGAGCGCGTCACCCTGGACGGAAAGCGCGCGACCGGGCTGGTCTTCCAGCAGCGAGGGCGCCGCTACACAGTCAAAAGTCGGGGCGAGGTGATCCTGTCCGCTGGCGCGATTGGCAGCGTGCAGATTCTGCAGCGCTCTGGCATCGGACCTGCCGATACGCTCAAAAGCGCCGGGATCGCCCCCGTACATGACCTGCCAGGCGTCGGCGCAAACCTGCAGGACCATCTTCAGCAACGCGCCATCTATCGCGTGTCGAACACGGTGACGCTCAACCAGACCTATTACTCCCTGCTCGGCAAAGCCCGTATGGGCCTCGATTACCTGTTCCGCAGGCGCGGCCCGCTGACCATGGCGCCGTCACAGCTCGGCCTGTTCACCCGCTCGTCGCCAGAGCACAAGCGCGCCAATATCCAGTTCCACGTGCAGCCGCTCTCGCTCGACAAGTTTGGCGAGCCGCTGCACCGCTTCCCGGCCATCACGGTCGCGGCGTGCAATCTGCGCCCAACCTCGCGCGGCGAGATTCGGGTCCCCTCGCCTGATCCACTGGCCAAGCCGGTCATAGATCCGAACTATCTCGATACCGAGGCTGACCGAAATGTCGCCGCCGACGCGATCCGGGTCACGCGGCGCCTGATGCAGCAACCTGCCCTGGCGCCTTATTGTCCGGAAGAATACCTCCCCGGACCGGACTATGCTGACAGTGACCTCGCCCGCGCGGCTGGCGATATCGGGACGACCATCTTCCACCCGGTCGGCACCGCAAAAATGGGTCCGCCAGGCGACAAGATGGCAGTGACCGGCGGCGACCTGCGTGTACATGGACTGTCGGGCCTGCGCGTCATTGACGCCTCCGTCATGCCGACCATCACCTCAGGCAATACGAACACCCCTACGATCATGATCGCCGCAAAAGGGGCGGAGATGGTGGCAAACAGCTAGGAGCGCGCGACCAGGCCTTGATGGGGGAACCCGCCCAAAATGAAAAGGCCGCCCGGGAGAGTACGGGCGGCCTTTAATCAGAAAAGGTATGAAACTTAGTGGCGGTTGCTCAGTCGAGCGCGACGCCGACGCCGCTTGTCCAACATGCTTATGCCCGTTTCCTCTTTTTGCGCGGGAGCTGGGGCTTTGATCTCAACGACTGGTTTTGCGATTTGGATCGCATTTACCGGGGTCGCCTGAAGGTGGGTGCTAGGAACCGCGACAGGGGTTTTCTCGGTTTCGCGGACTTGCGGGGTCATTTTCTTTGCCTTTCAAAACTGGACATTAGCCCAATCGGCGGGGGTTGATGGAGAGTAGTCTGATCCGCCGATGCAATACCAGCTGGGGATGATATTATCGTTTTTCAATAAGTTTTTCTCGTTTTTCGGAAAGTTTTTTCAAATATCAAATGGAATCAGAGACATAGAGAATAGGATTTTTTCTCTTCCAATCCCTCCAACCGTCTGACAGCGCGGGACTTTTTTTTAAGTCGCTCAGGCAAAGACGCCGATTTGGCGGCGAAAAAACCGCGCGGACGCGTGACCCTAGTCGACAACCTCGATGGTGCGGCCGGCATAGTCCGTCAGAAACGCCGCGAGCTCTTCATTCGAGAGCTCCGTCTCCGCCTCCCGGCTCTCCGCTTCGAGCGCGGCTGCGGTCTCAAGCGCCGTGAGGTCCCGGGCCCGGCGGGCTGACTGTTTCCACGCGCGAAGCAATTGATCTGCGCGACCCTGCTCCCCACGGGCCATGGCCGCGCGCACGGCTGTGAGCACCGCCTCAGCGGACTCAAGCGTTTTCACCTCATCCTCAATGCGCGCGCGCAAATCGCAGGCGCGAAAGCCGAACTGGCGTGCCAATCGACTATATGTCGTGGGGGATAGATCCAACTGCGCCTGAATGTCCTTCGCCGCCATCCCGCCATTCGCCAGTTTCATGACTTTGGCGATGAGCGACTGCCGCTGCTGCGAGGTCAATGTGCGTAGGTCCGGCATCGGGCGAGCCTATCCGCGCGCCGGACCCGGTCGGATAGATTAAGATGCGGTCGGGGCCATACCGGCATCCGCAACGCCATGCGGCTGGCGGGTTCCCGGAACACGAATGTCCTCAACCAGATCCTGAATATCCTGCGGCGGCGGGGCGGTGACCAGCGATGTCCCAATCCCGAGGGCGCCTGATACCCACATGAAGACGAAGCCTATGCCTTCCGGAGAAACACCGAAAAGATACTGGTCCGGCGTCCCCCCGCCAAACTTGAAATAGACGATATAGGCAAAGGTTGAGATCAAGCCGAACAGCATGGCGACCACCGCGCCTTCCTTGTTCATCCGCTTCCAGAAGATCCCCAAGAAGATGACCGGAAACAGAGAGGCCGAGGCGAGGCCGAACGCAAACGCCACCACCTGCGCCACGAAGCCGAGCTGCGCGGAGAAGATACCCAGCAAGCCCGCCGCGACGACGGCCCCTGCTGCGGCGCCGCGGGCGACCCGAAGCTCTGTTTTGTCATCCATATCCTTGAAGAAGGTGCGCCGACACAGATCGTGGCTGACCGCGGAGGAGATCACCATCAGAAGCCCAGCCGCCGTGGAGAGCGCTGCGGCGAGACCGCCAGCCACCACCAGCCCGATCACCCAGCCTGGCAGCTGTGCAATCTGAGGATTGGCAAGCACGAAGATATCATTGTTCGGATTGACCTCATTGGCGACGCCATCCGGCGCATTTGGCCCGCGATACTGCATGATGCCGTCGCCATTCTTGTCCTCATATTGCAGCAGGCCTGTCTTCTCCCAGTCCTTGTACCAGGTCGGGACGGGTGTTCCGCCCGCTTCCACGATCTCAGCAGCGCGGGTTTCATAATGCTCGTCATCGGTGATGTAAGTCGCTTCATTGACGGTATCGATGAAATTGATCCGCGCGAACGCGCCAACAGCTGGCGCTGTCGTGTAGAGGGCGGCGATAAAGACCAGCGCCCAGCCGGCTGAGAACCGCGCCCCTTTGGCGCTTGGCACGGTGAAGAAGCGAATGATGACATGCGGCAGGCCCGCCGTTCCAAACATCAGCGCGCCGGTAATCGCGAACACATCGAACATGGATTTGTTCGTTTGCGTGTATTCCTGGAAGCCGAGATCGGTCACAACATTGTTGAGCTTTTGCAGCATCGAAATGTCTTCACCCGCCGCGTTGCCGATAAAGCCCAGCTGCGGGACCGGATTGCCTGTAATGATCAGCGACATGAAGATTGCGGGCACGGTATAGGCGAAAATCAGAACACAATATTGCGCCACCTGAGTATAGGTCACGCCCTTCATCCCGCCGAGTACGGCATAGAAGAACACGATGACCATGCCGATCACGATACCGACATTGAAATCCACGCCGAGAAAGCCTGAGAAAGCGACGCCCACGCCCTTCATCTGTCCGGCAATATAGGTGAAAGACACAAACAGCGCGCAGATGACTGCGATGATCCGGGCGAGATCTGAATAGTACCGATCCCCAACAAAATCGGGCACCGTGAACTTGCCAAACTCGCGCAGGAACGGGGCGAGCAAAACCGCGAGCAGCACATAGCCGCCAGTCCAGCCCATCAGGTAAACCGAGCCGCCATAGCCCATGAACGCGATCAAGCCCGCCATGGACAGGAAGGAGGCGGCCGACATCCAGTCTGCCGCGGTCGCCATGCCGTTGACGGTCGGGTGCACATCATGGCCGGCGACGTAAAAATCGTCGGTCGAGCCCGCCCGCGCCCAGATGGCGATACCGATATAGAGCGCAAACGTCGTGACAACGAAAAACAGGGTCCAATCCATTGGTTCAGCCCTCCACGCCGTACTTGCGTTCGAGCCGCGCCATGGCGAAACAATAATAGAAGATCAGGCCGACAAAGACGTAGATCGAACCTTGCTGAGCGAACCAGAAACCGAGCGGCGCGCCGCCAATCGAGAACTGGTCAAGGAAATCCCGGAATAGGATGCCGGCTCCATAAGAGACGATAAACCAGATTGCGAGCAAGCTCAGCGTCAGACGGATCGTCGCCGCCCAATAGCCTTTTGCGTCGATTTCCTTCTTGTCTGACACGATGTGATCCTCCCTGATGATCGTCGGCGCTGAAGCTGCCATTTGATGACGGTGCCTCATTCTGACGAGAATGTTTAGACCAAGTTTGGTCTAAGAGTCCTGATTTTCAGATGTTTCCTTATGCGCGCGGCGTTCTCTCAAACCAAAGAAGACCAGCAGACCAGCAAGTACAATTCCGCCAAGCAGGTAGATTTCCAGAATGCCGAGCCCGGGTGCGAGTAGCGCATTCGCCATTCGATAGCTGAACACAGCCGCCATGAGGATGCCCAGCGCGATCATGATGTGATGTTTCATTTCTGGGCCTCCACTCGGCCTGCCATTCAAGCATCCCGGACTGGCGAAAAGAAGCCATTGATTGTCAGCCGTCCGCGGACGGGATCGGCGTCGAGATCCCGGTCGTTTCGAATGACGCCGCTATGCAGGAGCGTGCCAGGATAGATGATCAGGCTGTTATAGGACGCATCACTTTCGCCGATCTTTTCGAAATGAGGAGCGCCGTCAGTGATGTATCGCGCGGGCGGCAGCCCGGTCTGTGCCACGCCGCGCTCGAGCTGTTGCTTATATGCAGGATATCGCGCCTCGGTTATCCGTTCGAATCCGGTCGCGCGGTGCCGGAAGAATGCGGTGCCGCCATGGTCGGTATGGTTGAGATAGATCATCACGGCGACTTGCGCTTCGTCGAAGCCATCAAAGTGCGGCAATCGCTGAAACGGCGTCAGCTGAGCCGGCGGACACGTCACGATGGAATACCAGGCTGCGCCTTGCCAGTTCGCTTTTTCCCCGGATGTCCCGACTGGGACATGTTCAGAAACGACGGAACAGAGCGCGTCCAGCAAGGCGCTTTGCACGGGTGCCCGCACGCCTGGATAGTGTTGGTTGATCCTCGCAAATGTCAGGCCTTGAGCGGCTTCAACTACGGCGTCTGGGTCGTTGAAAAAATCAGCAATATGGATGACTTTCGTGCGCTCATTTCCGACCTCGTCGGCGCGGACTTTTCCGGTTTCATTTTCGAATAGTTTCAATGTCATTTCCCAACAGATTCAATTGACTGAAACTGAGTGTTTGCGGCTTACCCTGCTCCAAAAAAATGCTACACCATCAAAACAGTCAGGTCAGCGAAAAATACTGAAAACAGATTGAGCCCAATGAGATGCTGAACGCCCATGCCCCCGTCGAGAAAGTTGTTATCATCGGAGGCGGATCAGCAGGCTGGATGACAGCTGCGGCGCTCGCCAATGATCTCGGCAAGACATGCGAGATCACGCTGATCGAATCTGAAGCCATCGGCACAGTCGGTGTCGGCGAGGCCACGATTCCGCCTATTCGGTTTTTCAATCAGCGCCTCGGCATCGATGAAGCGACATTCGTCCGCGAGACGCATGGATCGTTCAAGCTCGGGATCGAGTTCATCGACTGGTCGCGAAAGGGACATGCCTATTTCCATCCGTTCGGCCATTATGGTGCAGAGTTCGATCAGGTCCCGTTCTACCAGCATTGGATGCATCAGTATCTGAGTGGGGATTCGACGCCGATCGATGAGTATTCCATGGCCTGGGTGGCTTCGAGAGAGGGAAAGTTTTCTCACCCACTGGCTGATCCACGCAACATCCAGTCGCGGTTCGATTATGCCTATCATTTTGATGCGACGCTATATGCCGCCTATCTGCGAAAATATGCCGAAGCGCGCGGTGTGACCCGTGTGGAAGGGCGCGTCGTGCGCGCCGCTCAGGACCCCGCGTCCGGCAATATCACGTCCGCCGCAATGGAAGATGGCCGACAGTTCGAAGCTGACCTTTTTGTCGATTGCTCTGGCTTCTTCGGCCTCCTGATCGAGCAGACGCTGGAAACCGGATACGAGGACTGGTCGCATTGGCTGCCCTGCAACCGGGCCGTTGCGGTGCCGTGCGAGAAGACGTCGGCGATCCTCCCCTATACGAAATCCACGGCGAAGACGGCAGGCTGGCAATGGCGCATCCCGCTGCAACACCGAACCGGCAATGGCTATGTCTATTGCAGTGAATATCTCGAGGCCGACGCGGCTGAACAAACTTTGCTCGCCTCACTCGATGGCGAGCCCATGGCCGAGCCGAAGCATCTTCGATTCACGACCGGGCGGCGCAAGAAATTCTGGAACAGGAATTGTGTCGCGATTGGTCTGTCTGCGGGCTTCATGGAACCGCTCGAATCGACCAGCCTGCATTTGATCCAATATGGTATCATGCGCCTGCTCGCGCTGTTCCCGGACAAGACCATGTCTCCCTTGCTGGCAGACGAATATAACGCGCTGACCATTGCCGAGTATGAGCGCATCCGCGATTTCCTAATCCTGCACTATACGGCGACGCAGCGAGACGATGACGCGTTCTGGAAATATTGCGCGAACATGCCGATCCCGGAACGGCTCCAGTATAAGATCGACCATTTCCGCACCCACGGCATGGTTGTCTCTGATGAGCGGGAACTGTTTCACAATCCAAGCTGGATCGCCGTCTATCTCGGACAGGACATCGTTCCCGCGCGTGCCCCCGCTATGGCGCGCCACCGCACAGATGTGCCCGTCAGCCAGCGCCTACAGCAAATTCGTCAGGCCATGCAGGAAGCCGTTGCAGCCATGCCGACGCACGAGGCGTTCATCGATCGCTACTGCAAGTCGGCCTTGCAGTGAGCTGAGATGAAATCCTGATGGTTCGGTAGGTCTTGCGTCGCACGCGCGATCAACGTCTCGACATCCCCCAGGAACTTGCCGAGCTGCTCTGATGACAGGCGATTGGCCATGGCATGATAGCTTCTGGGCATCAGTCCCTGCCCGACCATGACCTGCACCCAGCTCGATTCCCGAAACAGATCTTCCGGATCCTTGTAGAGCAGTCCGCTGCCTTCAAACAAAGCCATTTTTTCCGTCAGGCTGTCCGGCACAGACATGTTCCGGCAATAACGCCAGAATTCCGAATCCTCGCGGTCGGTGCGATGGTAGTGCAGGATCAAAAAGTCCCGGATCAGTTCATATTCACGGATGACCTGACGATTGTATTCAGTCTCGTTTGCAGGGTCGAAGGACAGATCGGGAAACAGTTCCACCAATCTCGACACATTCGATTGAATAAGATGGATCGAGGTCGATTCCAGGGGCTCCAGGAAACCGCTCGACAGGCCGAGGGCAACACAGTTCTTGTGCCAGAATTTTTCCCGCCGCCCGGTGGTGAAATTCAACCGTTTCGGCTCGCCCATCGGCGCACCATCCAGATTTTCCAAAAGCGTCTCCGCGACCCGCTCTTCAGTCGTGAACGCATCGCAGAAGACGTGACCATTTCCTGTGCGGTGCTGGAGCGGAATACGCCACTGCCACCCGGCATCATGCGCTGTGGATTTCGTGTAAGGCAGCAAGGGCGACGTCGCCGCGCAGCCGACCGCCATCGCGCCATTGCATGGCAACCAGTGCGACCAGTCCTGATAGCCGACGCCGAGCGCCTGCCCGATCAGGAGGCCGCGAAATCCCGAGCAATCAATAAACAGGTCGCCCGCAACCGTCTCGCCGCGCTCCAGCGAAACCGATTGTATGAAGCCGGTATCCGGGTCCAGCGCCACATCGACCACTTTGCCTTCGACGCGCTGAACGCCGCTCGCTTCGGCATGCTTGCGTAGGTATTTCGCGTAAAGCCCGGCATCGAAATGAAAGGCATAGGCAAGGCCCGTCATCGATGTGTTGCCGACCCGGTCCAGCCGTCCGAATTGATGGGCGTACGCTGCTTTGTGATGGAGCGAGTAGTCCCAGAGACTGGCCGAGCTCCCCTCCGCCCGGGCGCGCAACCAGTAGTGATGGAAGTGCAGACTGGCGAGATTGATACCGGCATCACCGAACGTGTGCACGTAGCGCTCGCCAATATGGCCCCAATTGTTGAACTCGATGCCTAGTTTGAACGTGCCGTTCGTTTCGCGGACAAACTCATCCTCGTCGAGGCCGAGCACCCCATTCAACCGCCGGATTTGTGGGATCGTCGCCTCGCCGACCCCGACCGTGCCGATTGCTTCGGATTCAATCAGAGTGATCTGCACGCCGGAGCCGAGCAGGCGCGACATGGCCGCCGCCGCGATCCAGCCCGCTGTCCCGCCGCCGACAATGACAATGCGTTTCAGATGTTGGTTCTGCATGGTCTGGTCTTAGCTCGCTCCGCCCATCTCGCCCAGAGTTCACATCCACAGATATTGAAAAGGCCCGCGCGGCGGCGGGCCCTTTCGGGAGGAAACTAACTCTTGAGGGAGAGTTAGAATTTCTTCGACACCGTGAAGTTGTACGTCGTGCCGTATTCTTCGTAGCGGCTTGGGAAGACCACGCTCGGATCTGTGGTTTCTGCCTCGGTGACAAATGGCTCATTGGTCAAATTGAAGACTTCGAAATTGACGCCAAAACCTTCCAGCGGTCCTTCGTCCCACTCATAGCCGATTTGCAGATCGACGATGGTTTCGTCCTGAGCCTCCGCACCGGTCAGAGAACCATCGAATTGAGGGACTTCTGACAGGAAGCCCGACCGGTGACGCGCGCTAATGCGTGAACGCCAACCGTGGTTTTCATAATAGATATCACCCGACCAAACTTCGTCAGAATAGCCTGGGATACGAATGTCACCGCCGGAGATCGCACCCGTCAGGCTACTGTCAGCGTAGGTATAGCTTGCATTGAAGCCAAAGCCCTCAAACCGCTGAGGAAGGTAGTCGTCGAGGCTCATCCGAAGTGTCGCCTCGATCCCGGTAATTGAACCATCGGAGATGTTTTCCGGAAAGCTCGTTACCGCTGTCGCAACTTGAGGGTTGGCTGCAACGAACGCGTCCAGAGCTGGAATACCAATGGAGGTCAATTGCTCTGTAATGTCCAACGTATCTGTCGCGGTTTCCACCCAATCAGAGAGTTCCTTGTGGAAGACTGCTACTGAGAGAGCGGTCGTTGGCCCGAAATACTTTTCGTAGGACACGTCAAACGATGTGGACTGGTACGGCTCCAGCTGAGGATTTCCGCCGCTAATATTGAAACATGGATTGGTGGGAAGCGTAAATCCGACCAATGTGTCCGGAACGAAGTCGCCATCCGTGTCAGCACAGACCTGATTGCTAATTGAAACCGTCTGATTAGCGGCAAGGTTGTCGAGGCGTGGACGCGTTACAGTCTGAGCAGCAGCCAACCTTAGGAACGTATCTGGGGACACCTCAAAAGAAAGGTTCGCGCTGGGCAGGAAATAACTTTCAGATGCACCAAGAGTTTGCTGGCGCTCACCGCCACCTTGAAGCTTGGCAGTCGAAGACTGATCGACGTCTTGATACTGGAAGCCAAAATTACCGATGACTGGAACACCGCTAAAGGTACTGTCAACTTCAGCCATCGCGTAGAAGGTCGTGATTTCCTCCTCCACAACCCATTCCGTGTCGAACGTTGCTTTCTCAAGCGAATACGTTCCATCGGTCAGGAAACTGGACGGATCATAAGCGATGATATCAAGACCGATCGTTCCAGAATTAGTCGAACCGAGAATTCGATTGCTTGGAATGGCCAATTCGCCATTGACGAAACCGGCACCCGCTCGAATGAAATTTTCGTTCGAGTCAAATGTCTTTTCGCGATCCGTGAACAGGAAACCTGCCTTCACACCGCTTATGAAACCTTTGTCGAGATCATAAGCCGCCTCGAGTCGAAGCTGATTGAGTTCGTCCTCAATCTTCGGCTCCTTGATAAAGCCGACCTGTCCCCAACCGCCTGGGTCCGTCAGAACGACGACGTTCGGATCAGTATAGTCGAGACCGGCATTGACCGAATATTCGCCATCGCCATCAAAGCCGAAACCGAGCGTATCGGTTGGTCCTGCGCCGGCGAAACCCGTCCCCGCATAGGACTCATAGTCGATATCGTTGCGGTCCAGCGTCGAGCGAGAAAAATCTGCCATCAGGGTCAGTCGGTCCGACACATCGTAAGATGTGTTCAAGCCAATCGCACTGATCTCAGCAGTGTTTCCCTCGGTATCGGTCCGCAAGAACGTTGTGACATTGTCGTAGATCGCCGCATCGGCGAAACCGCTGGTACCGGTCGTGTTGCGGAACTGTGCAGTGGACCAGGAAGCGATCGGTGTTTCAACACCGCGGAAAATACCGGCATCCTCTGTATCAGTGTAAAATGCGTCAATCGTCGTCTGCCAACGATCATTGGGTTCGAATTGCAGGGTACCGGCAACTGATGTGCGCTCGAATTCGCGCGAGACCACACCCGTCCGGGGATTGTCCGTCGGATAAACCAGACCCGTTGCAGGATCGACCGATGTTTGACCGCTATTGGTCTTCAGTTCGCGCGATGTAAACTGGGTCGGATTGGATTGAACGGTTGCAGCGAGCGACCATCCAATCGTGCCGTTGGCATTCTGGTCGATATAGGACCCGAACAGGCGATAACCATCCTCGTCAAAATCAGGATTCAGCTGATCGTTATCATTGACCACGTATTTCCCAGAGAAGTTCAGTTTGCGCTCAGTATAGTCCAAAGGACGCACGGTCCGCAGATCAATCGCGCCGGCAATACCGGTTGCCGCAAGCGTGGCGTCCGGGGTCTTGTAGACAACGCCTTGTGCAACCAGCTCGGATGGGAACTGGTCAAATTCGACGCCGCGATTGTTACCCGCGGAGACGACTTCGCGTCCGTTCCAGAGCGCGAGAGAGAAATCCGGGCCGAGGCCGCGGATTGAAATCTGTTGTGACCGGCCGCGGACGCGTTGTGCGGTCACGCCTGGCAGGCGAGCCAGCGAATCGGCAATCGACAGGTCCGGCAGCTTACCGATGTCTTCTGCCGAGATGGCTTCGACGATCGATGTCGCGTTCTTCTTTGCGTTGAGCGAGTTCTGGATCGAGCCGCGAATACCGGTCACGGTCACGACGTCGAGCGTCGCCTGCTCGTCTTCTTCAGCTGGCGCATCTTGCGCATAGACAGGAGCGCTCGCGGCAAGCGCAAGCGCTGCTGTTCCGAGCAACCAACTCTTCTTACTGGTAAATGATTGTTTCAACTGATCCTCCCTGAAACATGCACACCGTCCGTGGCTCTGCGCCACTTTTTGACCAGACCTGTGTATTGCAAATTTATGAAAACGCAAACCCCTTTCTTGTGTTTCTGACACATTTTTACCCATGCCATGTGATGAAAATGCATCATTCATGGTCAAAAACCGCCTATAAAGACGCCTCAGAAGGACGCTTATACGCCAAATTTTCGGAGCAACTGCGCCAGGCGAAGCCTTTGCAAGGTTTCGCAAATTTTTGCAAAGGAATGCAATTTTGTGAAAACGTCTCCCGGTCGGGGCGCGTTAAGGCGCCCCGCAGGAAGAGCGAATGATCAGCTCGGCCGGAATCCGATCATTGTCGGGGCCGCGTTGCCCGGAGGAATCAAGCAGTTTCGACACCAGCATGCGTCCGGCCTTGCCGGTATCCTGATCGATCGTGCTGAGCGGGACCTCCGCATACACACCAAAAGGCACATTGTCGTAGCCAACAATGGACACATCCTCAGGCACCGATAGGCCAGCGCGGCGGATCGCCTGCATCGCGCCCAGCGCAATCAGGTCACTCGCGGCGAAGATGGCGTCGAATTCCGCCTTCTCCGCAATCAGCGACTCAACGACAGCGCGCGCCGACGCCACCTGGAAGTGAGACGGCACGATGAGCCGGTCCTCGTATGGCAATCCGGCGAGCTCTAATCCTTCGCGATAACCACGCATGCGCTGCGCCGCCTCAGGCGCATCCGTATCGCCGAGGAAAATGATATTCTTGCGCCCAAGCCGGGCAAGGTGCGAGGTGGCGCGGCGACCGCCCGCAATATTGTCGCTGCCGACAGAGCAATAGGACTGTTCCGGCAGAGCGGCGCCCCAGACGACAAAACGGTCCTCGATTTCCGCCAATCGGTTAAAGGCGTCATGCAAAGTCGACTGCCCGAGAAAGATCACGCCGTCCGAGCGGCTAGTCGACATCGCAGTCGAAAGCTCTTCATAGGAAGATGGCGCAATATAGCTCAAAAGGATATCACATCCCCGCTCGCGTGCAGCATCACCGATACCTGCCAGCAACTCGAAAAAGAACGGGTCCGCCATCCGCCCCTCGCGGCTTTGCGGCCGCGGCACGACGATGGAAATCGTGGCGTTCGCGCCGATCGGGCCCGCCGGCATATAGTGGCGAAACGGATAGTCCATTTCGCGCGCCAGCTTCCAGATTTTCTGCTTGGTACGGACATTGACGGCCGGACTGTCATTCAGCGCCCGCGAGGCCGTGGAAATAGAGACACCGGCCAGTTTGGCCAGATCTTCCAGACGCGTGGTCGGTTTGGTCTCCATGACTTCTCCTCAGTCGCTAGCTCAAGCGGATCCAGACGCCCACTCGCTTCGGTAAGACATTGTTGTTTAGCAGATTTTCCTTAAGAGGCCTTGAAGACAGCACAAGGTCGCCGCTCGTCGAAATCCCTTCGGGGATCGCATAATCTTCATCGCCAAGGTTAAACAGAGCGAGTATTGTCTCGTCCTCAATTGCGCGCGTCAGGATCAGAATTGAATCCTCTCCGCCGTCGATGAAATCCATCCCGCCTGACAGCAACGCCTTGTGCCGCTTGCGCGCATTCAGCAGCTCTGCGGTGAACCTCAGGACACTGTCATTGCCTTGCTGCTGATCGACCGCGAGTTTGGCATGCTCCGGATCCACAGGAAGCCAGGGATCGGCGCTCGAAAAGCCTGCATGCGCCTCGCCGGCGCGCCACGGCATCGGCGTACGCGCGCCATCGCGGCCGAGCGTTTTCGGCCAGTTTGAAATCGCCTCCGGATCCTTGAGCTTCGAATAGGGAACATTCGCCTGGGGCAGCCCTAACTCTTCACCTTGATAAATGATCGGATTGCCGCGCAGCGTCACAAGCAGCATCATATAGAGGCGCGCCATCTCATCGCGATGCGCGCTCGCGGCCCAGCGTGTGATCGCGCGCGGCGCATCATGATTCGAGAAGGCCCAGCTCGGCCAACCCTCACCTTCGGCCTGATCCCATTGCTGCGCAGAGCGAATGACACGCGGCGCGTCGAGATCCTTTGCGTAGAGGAAGTCGAAATTATAGGCCGAGTTCAGACGCCCCTCTCCGGCTGTGAATGCCTTCATCTCCTTAATCGGGTTTGGACCGCCCACCTCAGCAACTGTGAATGTGCCGGGATATTCGTCGAGCATGGCGCGGAACTTCTCGATGAAACCAACAATCTCTGGCTGGGACATATTGTATTTGTGCACCTGCATGTCGAAGGGCCGCGTGGCCTCGAAAGCGGTCACGCCTGAAGGTGGGTTATCGCGCAGGCGTTGATCATGCATCGCGAAATTCAGCGCATCGAGCCGGAACCCATCGACTCCGCGCTCCAGCCAGAAACGTCCAGCTGCGATCAATGCCTCCTGCACTTCCGGATTGTAGAGATTGAGATCGGGCTGCTCTTTCAGGAAGTTGTGGAAATAGTACTGCCCGCGCCGCGCATCCCACTCCCAGCTCGGCCCACCAAACACGGACTGCCAATTGTTGGGCGGGGACCCATCCGCTTTTGGGTCGGCCCAGACGTACCAATCTGCGCGTGGATTATCGCGACTGGTGCGGCTTTCGATGAACCAGTCATGGTGATCGGATGTGTGCGAATAGACCTGATCGATGATCACTTTCAGACCCAACGCATGTGCGCGCGCGACGATGGCGTCAAAATCTTTGAGCGTCCCGAAAATCGGATCGACGCCGCAAAAGTCGGCAACATCATAGCCATAATCGGCCATGGGCGATGTGAAGAAAGGCGAGATCCAGATCCCGTCCACGCCGAGGCTGGCAATATGATCGAGCCCGTTGAGGACGCCCTTCAGGTCGCCAATGCCATCTCCATTCGTATCCAGAAAGCTGCGCGGGTAAATCTGGTAGATCACCGCACCTTTCCACCAGGGCAGCTCACGCACCAATTTGCTCATGACAGCGCCTGGCGCATCTGATGATTTGACCATTACGCGCCCCCGAATTCAGATTTGCAGACCACGACATCCAGCGCCGGGACACGGACCGGATAACTGCCTGGTGCCGTCGCATTTCCTGCACACGCGCCGAGCAGAGAAGTAAAGTCAATCGCGCGTCCGTCGACGGCAATATTCAGATCCTTCGCCTCTATCTCGGCATTGATCGCGACGACGATTTCTGTCCCCGCCGCATAGTCGATGCGGGAGAAGACGAACACGCTATCTTCGCGGTGCGCGAGGCGTGTGATCTGTTCGCCACGCCGCAAGGCAGGCTCCGCCGTGCGGATACCCGCAAACGCGCTGATCGCCATGTAGAGCGGATGCTCGGTGTCGAAATTCTCGTCCGCCGTCGTCGCATCGGTGGCGATCAGGTCATTGTCATTGTAGAGATCGGTCTGGCTTGGAAACATGCTTTCGCGCGCCAGGCGGTCGCCGCCATCGGAAACGAAGCCTTGCTCGTCCCCGTAATAGACGGTGGGCACGCCGCGGCCAAAGAACATCAAGGCGTTCGCCAGTCGCACCCGGGCAAAAAGCTCATCATCACTGATCTCAGGATGCGCCTCCCGCAGGAAACCGGAGAACCGGCCCATATCGTGATTGCCGAGGAAGGTCGGCAATTGCCGCGCCGTTTCAGCACCGTTCGCATAGATCACGTCGGCCCGGTAAAGCTCGTCCATGAACAGGCCCGGCTTGCCATCGACGATCAGGCCACGCGCGCTCGCTTGAAAGGCGAAGTCGAGCACGGTGGGGAGCCCTGCCGCGGTGGTAAATCTCGCCAGGTGCTGCGGCTTTTGCCCATCGACATAGACTTCGCCGAACATATGGAAGTGATCGATCCCGAGATCCTTGGCATGGTCGAGAATGGCCGGCGCGAATTGCTGCCAGAACTCGTCGCGGACATGTTTCGCCGTATCGATACGAAACCCGTCGACGCCATAAGCGCTGATCCAGTCCTTATAGATGTCGATCATACCTTCCACGACGCGCGGATGCGCTGTGTTCAGATCATCGAGCCCGGCGAAATCACCGTAAAGCGAATCCTCATCGACAAAATCAGTATCTCCGCGATTATGGTAATAGATCGGGTCGTTCAGCCATTCGGGCACTTTCACGCCCGCAAACTGATCCGGTACGAAGGGCGAATAAGCCCAGGTCGGCTCGGTCAGGTTGGCGAAATTCTCTTCGGTCTGATGCACGGCATCATCGCCCAGAAAGCCCGCATTGATCTCGGCGCCGTCCGAAGCTCTTCGGGTCCAGGGATAGTCGCCAATATAACGATATTCGCACCGGAAGGTCGGTCCGCCCGTCACTTCGGGATCATGGCATTCGCGATATCCGATTATGTCAGCCGTATGGTTCGTGATAATGTCCATATAGACTTTCATGCCGCGGGCGTGGGCCGCATCGACGAAAGCCTTGAAATCCTCACGGGTTCCAATGTGCGGATCGACATTGGTGAAGTCGGTAATCCAGTATCCGTGATAGCCTGACGACTCCAGCCCTTCCGGCCCCTGCACCGGATTGTTCTCAAAAATCGGCGTCAGCCAGATCGCGGTCATCCCGAGGCCCTGGATGTAATCCAGACGATCGGTCAGGCCTTTCAGGTCGCCGCCTTGATAGAAGCCGTAATCAGTCGGATCATAACCGTTCTTGAGCCGTCCGCCTTCAATCCCGCCGCGATCATTGCTCGCATCACCATTCTCGAATCGATCCGGCAATACAAAATATATGATCTCGTCCTCGATGCGACGATCCTCGGAAGGCATTGCCTGCGCGTTCGCTGCAGGCATTAGGCTGCGCTCCGCCTCTCCGCTCGTGGGCGCGACGCAAGCGACCAGCCCCGCAGCGAGACTCAGCCCGAGCGCAGTCCGCAAATTTCTCAATCCAACACCACGCATGGCATCCTCCCGCCGTGTGTAATATAATAGGTTTTCAGCATGTCTTTTCATCATTTTGCAAAACTGACAAGCGCAATTCTCCTCCTCTTCGTCAATATAATTAGACCCAAAATCACTTTGTAGATTTTTCGTTGCAATGATTTGCAAAGCCGGCATACTCGAAAAAACGTCCGGAGAGTGAGATGAAACACCCGATCAAAGCCAGCCTGTTCGCCCTTGCGTTGATGCTTGGCGGGTGCGCCGCAAACACGCTTTCTGAGGCGACAGCTCAGCCAGACGTCGCCGCCGAAACGACGCTGCTTTCGGCCAGCATCACCTCCCCGTCCGGCGCTCTGGAAACGCGCCTGCAAACGACAGACGGCCGCCTGGAATGGCGCGCGAGCTGGCACGGCATAGAGATTGTCTCCCCGTCCGCACTCGGCCTCTCATTCGCAACCGGACGCGATCTCAATCAGGATCTAGTCATCGCCTCGGTCAGCCAGGCCAGCGCGGACTCGACCTGGGAACAGCCCTGGGGCGAACGGCAATTCGTGCGCGATATGCATAACGAGATGCTGGCGGACATCACATTCTCAGATGGCACGCCCGCGTTCGCAATGCGGATCCGGGTTTTTGATGACGGCCTCGGATTTCGCTACGAAGTTCCGGATACTGGCGCGCGACAGATCACCGATGAGCTGACCGAGTTTCGCCTGAGCCCTGAAGCAAAGACCTGGTGGATCCCGGGCGCCGGCTGGAACCGGTATGAAGAGCTTTATAAGACGACCGCGCTGAGCGACGTCCACCGCGCGCACACGCCGATGACGATGGAGCTCCCCGATGGTGGACCGTTTGTATCCATCCATGAAGCCGCCCTGGTCGACTATGCCGGCATGTGGCTTAATCAACGCCGACCCGG
Organism: Henriciella sp.; assembly: GCA_041984335.1. Taxonomy (GTDB): domain Bacteria; phylum Pseudomonadota; class Alphaproteobacteria; order Caulobacterales; family Hyphomonadaceae; genus Henriciella. Next base: position 58,510 of record JBHIYI010000009.1, read on the forward strand.
CACATTGGAGGCAGACCTCGCGCCGTGGTCAGACGGCGTGAAAGTCAAAACCGAGGGCGCCTTCGTGACGCCCTGGCGCACGGTTCAGGTCTCCGACACCGCCGCGGGCCTCGCCAATTCAGACCTCATCCTGAACCTCAATGAACCAAACGCCCTTGGCGACGTCTCTTGGGCCAGGCCCAGCAAATATGTCGGCATCTGGTGGTGCATGCATATCGAGGAATGCACCTGGGGCTCTGGCGAAAAGCATGGCGCCACGACAGAGCGCACGAAGACCTATATTGATTTTGCCGCCAAGCACGGTTTTGACGGCGTCCTGGTCGAAGGCTGGAATCATGGCTGGGATGGGGACTGGTTCTCCAACGGAGAGATATTCAGCTTCACGCAGGCCTATCCTGATTTCGATCTGGAAGCCCTCGCCGCCTATGCGGCCGAGCGCGGCGTCTACCTGATCGGCCATCACGAAACGTCCGGCGCGATCACCAATTATGAAGAGCAGATCGAGGACGCCTATGCGCTGTATGAGCGCCTTGGCATCCCAGCGATAAAGACTGGCTATGTCGCAGATGGCGGAGAGATCACTCGGCGTGATGCAGACGGCAAGATCTTCAAGGAGTGGCACGATGGCCAGTACGCCGTGAACCACCACCTGGACGTCCTGAAACTCGCCGCCCAGCACAAGATTGCAATCAACGCGCATGAGCCGGTCAAGGATACGGGCCTGCGGCGCACCTATCCGAACGCATTCTCCCGCGAGGGTGCGCGCGGCCAGGAATATAATGCCTGGGGCCAGCCCCCGAATGATCCGGCGCATACCACCATCCTCCCATTCACGCGGATGCTGTCCGGACCGATGGATTTCACGCCCGGGATTTTCGATCTCAATTTCGGCAAGCCGGTCACCGAAGACCCGCGCGTGCAGACGACACTTGCCAAACAGTTGGCGCTTTATGTCTTGCTGCACAGCCCGATCCAGATGGCCGCTGATCTGCCGCGCAATTATGAAGCGCGCCCAGACGCGTTCGAATTCATCAAACAGGTTCCCGTCGACTGGAGCGAGTCGATCATGCTGGATGGTTATCCCGGCGATTTTGCGGTCATGGCACGCAAGGATCGTAATTCTCAGGCCTGGTTTCTTGGCGCCGTGACGGATGAAGAAGCGCGAACGATTGAGGTTGATCTCGAATTCCTCGACGGCTTCGCCTATGAGGCGCAGATCTATCAGGACGGCCCCGACGCGGACTGGAAAACCAATCCCTACCCGCTCGAAATGGATTTCAAATCCGTTGACCAGAACTGGGCGCTGACACTCAGCCTGGCCCCTGGCGGCGGCGCGGCCATCGCCTTCATTCCCCTCGAATAGGAAGGATGCTTCGGATGCGCATCGCACTCTCCATTATCGCCGCCGCTTGTGTCAGTGCATGCTCCAGCCCAGGACCTGACCAAGCTGCAAACAGCCCGGCGGAGATCGCGAAGGACGCGTCAGACGTCACACCCGATCTCGGCCGCCTGGTTGATCATGGGCAGATCGGATCCGCCTATGTTCAGCCCCGACGCGTCAGCGTATGGCTGCCGCCGGACTATGATGCGAACACCGACGAGACCTATCCCGTCATCTATGCCCATGACGGACAGAACCTCTTCGATCCGGCGACATCCTATGGCGGCGTCGAGTGGGGTCTGGACGAAACCGCTTCGCGTCTGATGAGCGATGGAACGGTGCGTCCCGCCATCATTGTCGGCATCTGGAACACCAATGAACGCTGGCAGGAATATGCGCCTCAAAAAGCGTTCGAGCATATTTCCTGGGACGCGCCATCCGAATGGCTGGGAGATGAGCTTCCGGCCCTGAAAGGCGACACCTACCTGCGCTTCATTGTCGAGGAGCTGAAACCGTTCGTGGACAAAACCTATCGGACGCGGCGCGGTATCGACGACACGATGATCATGGGCTCAAGCATGGGCGGATTGATCTCGCTCTATGCCGCCGGCGAATATCCCGGCATGTTCGGGAAAGTCGCCGCCGTGTCGATCCATTGGCCTCTGGCCGAACCTGATGGAGCCATCGCCGCGCAGGCCGATCACGCCATACAGGCCTATCTGGCCAGTAGCGGCATCGACCCGTCCCGACAGACCATCTGGTTTGATCGCGGCACCGAAACGCTCGATGCGACTTATGCGCCCCACGCCGCGGCCATGGAGAGCTGGTTTCGAGAAGCCGGATGGCCAGACGATCGCGCCATGTTCCGCATCTATCCCGGCACTGATCACAGCGAAGGCGCATGGGCCGCACGCGCGGATGAGATCCTCACCTTCCTGCTTTCGGAATAGACACCTTATTCAGGCTGGTTGCGCGGGCTGTCAGCGTACCGTTCTGCGACGATGTCATAACGATCCCAGACTTCGCCATCGGAAATGGATCGAAGCAGCTTGATATACTCGGCATGTGTCCAGGCGAGCGGTGTGGCGGTGTTCGTTCCCTCTCCCAGCTTATAACCGAATGGATTGGGCCCGACACCATCCCAGACCTGTTCCGGCAGGCTCAGCCCGTCATTTGCGAACAGCTCCATCGACCGAACGCCAGAACGGACCAGCTCATCCATCTGCGCGTCGCTAGCGGTTCCAGCAGCCTCGCGCATTGCCAGAAGGAAGTGCGCGAACTCACCGGAAAAGAATGGCCAGACGCGCCCGCGCTGGCCAGGCGTATTGCCGCCATCTATCTCGTGATAGTTGGTGCCGCGCTCGCCATCTTCGCCATAGCCGTCATTGCCGTAGCGCCGGAAACCGAACAGCATCTGCTCGTCAGGGCCGAACGTGTAGAGGTTGCGCAAATTGTGCTCACGTTGACGGCTTTGATAGACTTGCGCTGAGTTCATGATGGACGGCGCTGTCGGTGAGCGGACGCCATACCGAACCAGCTCGAGAAATCCGCCATCAATAATCTGATCCTCGGGCAGTCCGGGGCGCCCATTATTTGCCGCCAACACCGCCTTGTCGTTCGGGTCAGTGTTTTGCGTTATGCGCAGGAAATACTCGCCATCACCGAATGGCCCCTCGGTGGTGAGCATCCAGGCCTCCAGGTTCGCTTCCAAAAAATCCGCAGCTTCGAGATAGGCCTCAGCATCGGCCGCTTCACCGAAACGCTGCGCCAGGTCCGCAGCGCTTACCAGTCCCCCGATCACGGCTGCAATCGTGGACGGCGAGTATCCTTCCTGCTCCTCCCAGCGCTCTTGCTGGGTGTATCCGAGCGATGCCTCAAATTCGGTATTCCAGAGCAATCCCGTGCGGCCACCATTCACCAGAAAGTCCGCCGCAGGCTTCAGCATGGACTGATAACTCTGCGCCATTTCCGCATCGCTGATGACGCCCGCCTGCCACAATTTCCAGCCGAGCATGATCGGCATCGCGGTCTGGTCCTGCTGTACCGCGACCCATTCCAGGGTGCCATCGACATATGTTTTCTGCAGGAACCACCCCGTCACGCCGCTATTGCCTGGCGTGTCGTCGGTGACCTGAACCTTGGGCAGGTAGCGATAGGCGGCACGCGCCGTGTCTTCATCGCCCATGGCCAGAAAGGCGGACGCAACCTGAAAGAAGTCGCGCGGCCAGACGGCTTTGTATCCTGTCTGCGGCTGCTCAGCCGGCGTCGTCTCGCCCCACGGATTGGACAAAGATGCGATCAGTGCGCCGGCATGCGTTTTGTCTTCCACAACCTTCAGATTGATCGCCGACATGTAAGCGAGCGCGCCGCCGTCATCCGACGCCTCCGCAATGCGCGGCAGCTCCGAAAGCGAACCAAGATAATCCTGCCATTGATCGGAATATCTCCCGTACACGTCGAGCGCATTGAGGCTCGCTGTTTGATCTGCGTTCGCCTTGGCTGCCTCATATGTTTCACCAAAACCAACCAGCAAGACAGCTTCGAGACCGATAACCGGTCCGAGCCCCGGATCATCCGGAAGCAGGCTTTGTGTTTGAAAGTTCAGCTCGATCAGTCCTGCCACATTTCCGGGTTCGGCAGCCTCGCCATAGACAGCGGCGAGCTTGCCGTCGCTGAGCTCAGCCAACCCGTCTGAGACGCCGACATAGCCGGTGGATACGTCCCCGCTCGATTGTCGCGCCGTTCTCGCGAAGAGATGCGCGGCGCCCTCAAAGGCGTGCAGCCCGCCGCCTGTAACTTTTGCGCGGTCGCCGCCCCCCGTGTTGGCCAAGGCGGGATCGATATAGGCGAACAATTTGTAGCCATCCGCCAGCGGCTCCAGCGTGTCGACTTTCATGACAAGCGTGTCGCGATCCGGGTCGGTAAATGTCGACACCTGAACGACCTGGCCGATGTCAGAATAGATAAAACTCAAACCGGGCACAGGCGCTTGCGGCCGGGCGCCGCCATCCAGGGTCAGGACGAAATCGTCGGGCTTCACGACGCCGTCAGGCCCGACCAGAAGAAATTGGATCTCGCGGATCTGGGCTTCATGGATCAGCCCCCACATCACTTCGGTGATGCGGTCCCGGGTCAGCGAAAACCAGACTCGGGAAATCGGGGCCGTGGGGCTTGAAGGCGAGTATTGCCCGTTTTCGTCATAAGCCTCGTAGGAGGTTCCGATGGCAATCTTCTCAGCGTTCGACCAGGTTGGTGCCGCACCCGGCGCGCCCGGTGCCTGTGCGAGCGCGGGAGCCTCAGCGACCTCCTCTGAAAGCGAGCATGCGGCCAGAAACACGCCCGCAAGCACCCCACCAATCAGCTTCCGCATCTCAATCTCCTTAACGCAAATTTTTGCAATTATGATATCATTTTCCGAGATGACAGGGGCGAGGTCAACCTATTTCTCTGAGCCAAAACATTTGCCAAGACGATCAAAATCGGCTTTACCGAGATCAACAAGAAATGCGCACTGTATAAAGCGCTCGTGGGAGAAAATGGATCGATGCTTATTCGCGCACTGCTTATCTCAGCCATTCTGGGATGCGGCGCCTGCTCAACACAGGGCCTGCCTTCGCAAAATATTGCAAATATCCCGTTGAGTGAGATCAGCTACGCGCCGTCTCCCTATGTTCTGGTGGATCATCCAGACTGGGCCGACGACGCGGTCATCTACCAGATCAACACGCGCCAATTCACGCCAGAAGGCACGTTTGCGGCGGCGGAGCAGCAATTGCCGCGTCTGAAAGAACTCGGTGTCGATATTCTCTGGCTGATGCCCATCCATCCGATCGGCGAGGTTAATCGCAAGGGCAGCCTGGGTAGTCCTTATGCGATCAAGGACTATTTCGGCGTGAACCCTGAATTCGGCACAGAGGCCGAGTTCCGAAGCTTCGTGGACGCTGCGCACGCCCAGGACTTCAAGGTTATCCTCGACTGGGTGGCAAACCACACAGCCTGGGACAATCCATTGGTGACGGAGCATCCGGACTGGTACGAAACCGACTGGAAAGGTGACTTCCACCCCACGCCCTGGACGGACTGGGCCGACATTATTGATCTGAATTACGACAACCCGGACCTGCGCGCTTACAAGACAGAGGCTTTAAAATACTGGGTCGAGGAATTCGATATTGACGGATATCGCGCCGATGTTGCCGGTTTCGTCCCGCTCGATTTCTGGGAGACGGCGCGCGCTGAGCTGAACCAGATCAAGCCGGTCTTCATGTTGGCAGAATGGGAGCAGCGCGACCTGCACCAGCGCGCGTTTGACGCGAGCTATGCCTGGGCCTGGAAAGAAGCGGCGCAGCGGATCGCACAGGGACAATCGGATGCGAGCGATCTGCGCGGTTATCTGAGTGAGCAAATCTCAAGCTGGCCACTGGATGCCTACAGAATGCTCTATACAGAGAACCATGACCAGAATGCCTGGGACGGCCCGACACACGAGATTTACGGGGACGCGTATCACGCCATGCTGACACTCTCATTTGTCACCGAAGGCATCCCGCTCATCCATAATGGGCAAGAGGTCGGTAATCAGAACCAGCTGGAATTCTTCGAGCGAGACCCGATCGACTGGAGCAGTTTCGACCATCCCGATGGCGATCTGATCCGTAACCTGATCTCGATCAAGAAAGACAATCCTGCCCTTCACAATGGCACGGCGGGCGGGCGGATCGTCCCGGTCTCCACGGATAATCCCGGCCAGATCCTGAGCTTTGCACGCGAGAAAGACGGCAATCACGTGCTGGTCTTTTTCAATCTTTCAGCCACACCCGCAGACTTTACCATCACCGACGGTCCTGCGGCGGGCGCGTGGACGGATGCGCTCACAGGTGCCCCGGACACGATCCGGCTCGGCGCGACAAGGTCTTATCAGCCTTGGCAAGGCAGGGTTCTGATTTCAAACAAGAATAAAGATTAGCGGAGGAAGAGATGGCTGTTTCAGGAGGCGCCGCGACGACCGGCGACACGATCCGAAAACCGGAACTCAACCTGTTTCAGATCGTCAATATGTCCTTCGGATTCTTCGGGATCCAGATCGGCTTCGCACTCCAGAATGGAAATATCACAAGGATATTCCAGACCCTTGGTGCGGACATGAACCTGGTACCGCTCCTCTGGATGGCGGGGCCGGTCACTGGCCTGATCATGCAGCCCATCATCGGATATTACAGCGACAAGACGTGGGGTCCGCTCGGGCGTCGGCGGCCTTACTTCCTGGTGGGCGCAATCCTCACCACCCTCGCGCTCTTCATCATGCCGAACTCACCTTATCTCTGGGTTGCGGCAGGCACGCTCTGGATACTCGATGCCAGCCTGAACATTACCATGGAGCCATTTCGCGCTTTTGTTGGCGACATGCTTCCCTCAAAGCAGCGTCCGCTCGGCTACTCCATGCAGACGATTTTTATCGGCACCGGCGCAGTACTCGCCAGCGCCGCGCCATTCGTGCTCAACGCGCTTGGTGTGTCCAACGAAGCGCCGGAAGGGGTGATCCCAGACAATGTTCGGATCTCTTTCTACATTGGCGGGGCCGCCCTGTTTCTGGCCGTTGCCTGGACCGTCTTCACAACCAGGGAATATTCGCCCGAACAGTTGGAGCAGTTCGGCAAGGATGAAGACAATATATTCGAGCAGGAAGGGGGGATCGAAACCGCCGAGCGCCCGACCGCAGGCTTCTTCCGCCTCTGGGGCGGTCTGACAGTCCTGATCGGCGCGGGGCTCAGCTATGCCGTCTACGCCCTGAAAGGCGACCAGCAGTTTTTCATCATAAGCGGAGCCACGATTTTCCTCGGCCTGCTATTCCTTCTCAACAGCCTGCTGGTGAGCGGAGACCGGAATGCACGGAATTTCCTGTCTGACGTCCTGGGCGATCTCACCACAATGCCGAGCGTGATGAAGCGCCTGGCCATTGTGCAATTCTTTTCATGGGTCAGCCTGTTCATCATGTGGATTTACACCACGCCTGCCGTCGCCCTGCAGGCATGGGACACAATGGATGCCAGCACCAAGGCCTACCAAGATGCAGGCGACTGGGTCGGCATCATGTTCATGGTTCAGAACGGCGTCGCCGCGATCTACGCCTTCGTGATTGCCGGCATCGCGCGAAAAGTTGGAACGCGCAGCCTGCACGCCTTTAACCTACTCGCCGGGGCAGCCGGCTTTATCGGCTACCATATCTTCGGTTCGCAATACGGTCTGCTCCTGCCGATGATTGGGCTGGGCATGGCCTGGGGATCTATCCTCGCCCTGCCCTATGCCATTTTGGCAGACGCGCTCCCGGTCAAGAAGATGGGCATCTATATGGGGATCTTCAATTTCTTCATCGTGCTGCCACAGCTACTCGTCGCCGGCACAATGGGTCCGATCCTCAATACGCTGGAGAGCTCCGTTGCCCCACTCGTTGGCGGCGTGCCGCTGCTTGCCGTTCTGTTCGGGGCGGCCAGTTTCTGTGTCGCAGCCTTCGCGATGAGTTTTGTGAAAGTGGACTCTGACTAGACGAGCGCTTCGTTCGAATTGAATTTATTGACATTCCAATTGCCATTAGTACTGTTTCTCATGGAGGAACAAGATGACACAAATGGTTCGACTGGAACTGACCGGCGCACCCGGTTCGCCTTATACGCGCAAGATGCTCAGCGTCCTCAGATACAGGCACATCCCGTATTCCGTGTACTGGGGCAATGGCAACATTCCGGAAGGCTATCCTGAACCAAAAGTCAGACTGCTGCCGACCTTTTTCTTTCCCGATGGGGAAGACGGCGCGCTGGTCCCTGTTACCGATTCCACGCCGATCATCCGGCGCCTTGAGACAGACTTTTCCGGCCGCTCCGTCATTCCAGGCGATCCGGTTCTGCGGTTCCTGAATGACCTGATCGAGGATTATGCCGATGAGTGGCTGACAAAGGCCATGTTCCATTTCCGCTGGGCGCACGAGGATGACTGGAAGAATGCCGGCCCTCTATTGACCTTTTGGGGCATGAACACCGCGCCGCAGGAAGTGGCCGAGCAGTTTGCCGCGCAATTCACCAAGCGCCAGATTGACCGGCTTTATGTGGTTGGCTCGAACGAGATCACGGCGGAAACGATCGAGAGCTCCTATACACGCCTGATCGGCATTCTCGACACGCTGATCGCGCGGAAAGGTTATGTACTTGGGGCAAGACCCTCTTCCGCAGATTTCGCGCTCTTTGGACAACTGACGCAGCTGACCGCCGTCGATCCGACCTCCACCGCGATCACTCGAAAAGTCTCGCTGCGCGTGCGCGCCTGGGTCGACCTGATGGAAGACCTGTCAGGCGCTGCGCCGAACGATGAAGACTGGTTCTCCGCAGATGACGCCCAAGAGGCGCTCGCGCCGCTGCTCGCCGAGATTGGCCACACCTATGCGCCTGCCATGATCGCCAATGCGAAAGCCGTGATGGCAGGTGAGGCGAGCTTCGATACCGAAATAGATGGACGCCCCTGGACCCAGCCGACATTCAAGTATCAGGCAAAGTGCCTGCAATGGCTTCGCGAAGACCATGCGGCTCTGTCCGACAATGAGCGCGGGGCGGTGGATGCAATGCTGGCCGGATCCGGCTGCGAACAACTCTTCATTTAGCGAGGCAATCATGTGGAAAAAGCTTGCCCTCAGTCTCCTCATCATTGTCCTGGTCGGCGGCGTGTTCGCCTGGTTCAATCGCGCGGCAATCCTTTCGGAAATTGTCCTCAATCGCGCCAAGGCAAACCGCATGGACGTCGCCCCGCACCAGCCGGTTGTCTGGGATCAGGGCCCGGCTGAAGCAGCGAGCTCCGCGGAAGCCGCGCCGCCCAATATCGTGTTCATTCTGCTCGATGATTTTGGCTATAATGACCTTTCCACATTTGGGGGCGGCGTTGCGGATGGTCTCGTGCCGACGCCGAATATTGACCGCCTGGCCGCCGAGGGGGCGATTTTCAGCCAGGCCTATTCCGGCACCGGCACCTGCGCCCCGTCGCGCGCCATGCTGATGACGGGGCGCTATCCGACACGCACCGGATTCGAGTTCACGCCGACGCCTGATGGTATGAGCAATGTGATCTCGACCATCGCGAATGGCATGCGCCGCGGTCCGCTGCCAGCCATCAAGCCCAATCGAGATGCCAGCGAAGGCGCACTCGGCTTCGGTGATCAGGGCTTGCCGGGCTCGGAAATCACGGTTGCAGAACTGTTACAGGATCGCGGTTATCATACGGTCCATATCGGCAAGTGGCATCTCGGACGCCGCGCGGACTTCCTGCCCAACGCGCAAGGATTTGACGAAAGCCTGCTCATGGAGAGCGGACTGTTTCTGGCCGAGGACGATCCCAATGTCGTCAATGCGAAGCTGGACTTTGACCCGATCGACAAATTCCTGTGGGCGGCGCTGTCTTATGCGGCATCTTTCAATGGCGGCGAGCCGTTCGAGCCCGGCGGCTACCTCACGGATTGGTGGACCGATGAAAGCCTGAAGGTGATTGAAGCCAACAAGAACCGCCCGTTCTTTCTCTATCTAGCCCATTGGGCCCCGCACACGCCGCTGCAGGCGACGCGTGAGGACTATGAAGCCGTGGGCGATATCGAGCCGCATCGCCTACGCGTCTATGCAGCGATGATCCATGCCCTCGACCGCAGCGTCGGCCGGGTCATGGACAAGCTGGAAGCAGAAGGGCTAGCCGACAATACAATCCTCATTCTCAGCAGCGATAATGGCGGTGCCGGGTATATCGGCCTGCCAGAAGTCAACGCGCCCTATCGGGGCTGGAAGATCACACTGTTCGAAGGCGGTATTCGCGTGCCGATGTTTGTCAGATGGCCTAATCGCATCGCGCCCGGAACAGTTGTCGACGAACCCGTGGCGCATATCGATTTGCTACCCACCCTGGTTGCGGCGACAGACGCAGAGCTGCCATCCGATCGCGTCATTGATGGCCGGAACATGTTGCCGGCGGCGACTGGCGAGGGCCGCATTGAACGTCCGGGCGACGCACTATTCTGGTCTTCCGGAAGCTACCGCGTCGTCCGCGCCGGAGACTGGAAACTGCAACTGGACGGCATTCAAGACAAAGCCTGGTTATTTGATCTGAAAACTGATCCAACCGAACAGGTCAATCTGGCGGAGGCGCGTCCAGAGAAACTGGCGGAGCTCAAAGCCCTGCTGGAAGCACACCATGCGGACGCCGTGCCGCCGCTCTATCCGCACAAGATCGAAAGCCCCATCGCAATTGACAAGACGATTGTCGAAGTGATCGAGGACGGCGATGAGTACATTATCTGGCCGAACTAGGATGACAGACGTGGCCATTCCAAAATACGCGCGGTCGATTTAAGTTGGCCATGCGCAAACCACATTCAAGGGGATTCAGGTGAGCACCGCAACGAAGAAAAGTCCTTGGCCTGAACTTGAAACGGGCACCGAAGATGGGCGCCGTCTGCGCAGCGATCGCAGCCGCCGCCGCATCATTGAAGCCGTGTTTGATCTGATCTCGGAGGGGCACATGTCACCGAGTGCTGCAGATGTCGCCGAACGAGCGCGTGTCGGTTTGCGCACCGTGTTTCGCCACTTCGAGGACATGGATAGCATTTACGATGAAATGACTGCGGAGCTGACCGAAGCGGTGTTGCCGAAGATCATGGCCCCGTTCACGGCGAGCTCCTGGCGCGCACGCCTGATGGAAAGTATCGATCGGCGTGCAGAGGTTTATGAAATGATCTTTCCGATGCGGATCTGCATGATGCAGAGACGTTTCCAGTCCAAGTTCCTGGAAGAACAATATGAGCGCGATACGAAACTCGCCCGCTCGTCACTGAAGTCCATTCTTCCAAAGCAGGTAACGACGGACCGGGAGTTGTTCGGAGCGATTGAGGCCATCCTCGATTTTTCGACCTGGCGGCAACTGCGTCAGGATCAGAACCGTTCTGTCGAGAGCGCCAAAGCCTCATTGCGCCTGGCGCTGAACGGCCTGATCGCTGACATAGATGCGGAGTAGTTTTCCAGACGCGCGCTAAGGTCCGGTCTTGGTGATCTTGTCCGATCCTGTGGGCAGGCTGAATATCATACCATCAGCACCGACTGTGATATTGCCTCCAAATGTCGATTTTGAATCGCCGACAAAAACCGACTCCAGCATCTTCACCGGTAGTTGCGGAACGATATGATAATAGACCAGGTGATCGACACCGGCCTCCTCAGCGGCTCTGGCGGCCTCTTCAGGGTCCGTGTGATAGTCGAGGATGTCTGCAAAAATCGTTGCCTGATTCTGTACGCCGCGCTCGCCGAGCACTGCTCCGATGGCGGCAACCATTTCCTTGTTCAACGCCTCGTGTAGCATCAGGTCCACGCCTCGCGACGCCGCAACGAACCGTGGCTGATAAACCGTGTCACCGCTGATTGAGATCGAGCGATCTTTGTAATCGATCCGATAGCCAAAGGCAGGCTCGATCGGGGCATGATCGACCCGGATCGCCGTGATCTTGAGATCTGTATCCTCGAAAACAACAAGCTGACCGCCCGGCCCCGCGGGGATGACGATCTCGTCCGGTGCCCCGCCAAATCCATCCGGATTGGCAATCTCAGGCCCGTGATGGGCGACCCGGTAAGTGCTGTCCAGCCGGTAGGCGGCGTTGAACCCTTCGACCACGCTGATCGTCCCGGTCGGCCCGCGAACGGGGGTTGGCTCTGCCCGGTTTCCGCCGATCCAGGACAGGACAAGGAGTTCACCCAACCCATCAATATGATCGGAGTGAAGGTGGGTCAGGTAGACGCTCTCCAGACGCGCCAGCGGGAATCCCATACTTCCAAGATTCCGCGTACCGCCCGAACCAACATCGAAGACAAAAGCACGGTCGCCCGCGAGCACGCCAAGGCAGGGGCCTGCGCGGCTCGCGTCCGGCATAGGAGAGCCGGTGCCACAGAGATAGACGTGCAGACCGTCCGGCAGAGAAGCGCTTCGATCCACGCCGGCATTTCGATCGAGCGCGCGATGGAAAGCGCGTTCCGCAATCTGGGTTTTGAACAGATTGAAGCCAATGATGGCGACAAGGATCAAGCCCGCAAGGCCGAGCAATCCACGTTTGAGCCAGATCATTCTGCCATCTCCTTCAGAAACATTTCTATCCAGGGCAGACCCTGCGCTGCCTTGGGCATCACGGTCTCGATATTGAGCTGACCGGCGAGTCCCGCGGCGCGATGAACGCTCGCAGCCTGCCACGCTTCCGACATGGACATGCGCACCAAGGAGGCGCGATCCGGATAGGCGGCAATCGCGACCTCGTCCCAGAGCTCTTCGACCTGGCCAAGCGACAGCATGGTCACGTCGGAAATGTAAAACAAGCGGCCGCCAAATTCCGGGAGAATGCCTGCCACAGCGGCGCCGTACAAATTATACGCCTCGCGTCCCGTCAGATCCGTTTCGCGGCCATCTTCGTATTCGGCCTTGTCCTTGAACTTCAGCAGGTTGACCATGAAGATCGGCCCATCCGGACCTTTCTCCATCATTTGAGCGATCTGAGACGGCTGGGTGGAGATCACTTCATTGATGACTTCCATGTCAGTCTTCTCCTGTGCTGTTATTTTCAGCGGGCGAGAGCGCCTTTAATGCGTCCTCGATCACCCACAATCGATCCTGTCCCCAGGCGGCGACATCGCCGACCCGAAAGCTCGGGACGCCCCAGACGTCATAGCTGAGCATTTCCGACTGGTTTGCTGCTTCGGTGGTGCGCCAATCGTCTGTGCCGAGAAGCGGTTTCATCTCGGCCCAGGACAGGCCAGCGCGTTCGGTAATGCGCTTCAGACCGGCATCACTCCCCGCATCGATGCCCTCACTCCAGACACCCGCCAGAAATGATTTTGCGAACGCAAACCCCTGTCCAAGCTCAATCGCTTTGTTGAGAATTGCATAGCCGCGTTCCACGGGTTTCCCGACGGGGTCGCAGATATTTCCGAACGGAATGCCCATGCGTTCAGCCTCACGGACGACATCGCCCATGATGTAGGTGCCTTTGGAGCGCCTGATCTCCATACCGCGCATCACCATGGGCAGGACGAATCGCAATTTCAGATCAGCCCCATAAGCATCCGCGAGAGCCTTGATGCGATCCGCAACAATGCCGGTATAGGGACTTCGAAACGACAGATACCAGTGGATCTCCGGTCGATCAGTTTCGCTTGGCTGCGCCGCGCTCAGATCCAGGCTCGGCGGTGCAAAAATCGGTGGCTGCGCATCGCCTCTCGCGGCGCCAAGCTCGGTCAGCCGCGCTTCGAGATAGTGCAGCCGGTCGACCCCCCAATACCACTCGCCGCCATAAAGCAATGTGGCCCCGAGATAATGCCCTTTCGCGTCACGGAGTGCATCGCCTGCTTCCAGAGCTTTGCCGGGGAAAGTCTGTTCGCTTGAGGCGACGTCTACATGCTCCATTGACCAGAGCTTCGCGCCAATACTTTCAGCCCGTTCGAAGAAGGCGTCGTCATTGATCGCAGCCGTGAGCGCCGCATTGGCGCCCTGTATCTGTCCGAAGGAGGGTTGCTGCCCGGGATCGGTGAAGGTCAGTCCTGCCCGCTTCGCCAGACGCGCCGCGTCCAGTCGGGCATAGGTTTCCAGTTTCTCGCGCTCGGGTGCAGCCCAGTCAGGCGGCGGCGCAACCAGATTGACCTGCAGCTCAATGTCATATCGTCGACAGAATTCAGGCAGGACCTGGACCATCAGGTGCGAATAAGGATCGCCGGCTTCGTGGAAATACTCGACCAGATGCGGGGCGTTGCTGGCGCGCCGGGCCTGCTCGACCTTGCGGCGTTTGGCATTGCGTCGCTCGATGCTGAACAGCCGCTTGGCAACGTTCTTTTGAATGAATGCTTTCACGCCCATGCGCGCCTCCCAAAGCTTGAGGGCAGCGAACATGTTGGCCTGCTCTTTACCCTGATCAATACACTTAATGGCATTTGTGGTGCCATTACAATCAAAATCTCGCTCCGCTCAGAATTGCGCGGCACGAACTAGGAGGCGCACGATCCGTCCATCTCGGCAATCCATTCCCGGATCAGCTGAACACCTTCAGCATGCGACAGCGCGCGCCCGAGTTCCGGCATCATGGCGCTGGGTTTTGTGGTTTCCAGCCGGTAGATCAGAATCGAGTCGTCGGGAGCGCCCGGAACAATACTGAACGCGCGTCCGCCTGTGCCGGAGCCTGCCGCAATCGGCAGTTTGCACACGCCAAGAGCGGGACCGAATTCGGCATCGACCGTGAGATCGAGGCCGGATGTATCCGCCGGTCCGACCGGGTTGTGACAATGCGAGCAATTAATATCGAGATAGGATCGCGCGCGCTGCTCCAGAGGACGGGAGACATCCATCCAGTCAGCATTTGATGGCAAGTTTTCTGCCCTCATCTGTGGTGCCAGCAGGCCGCGCTCGGTCATCAGTTCAATCTGATTTCTCGCTGCGCCATCGTGCACATAGACTTTGTTAATATGCCGTGCGCGCATGCCGAGGGGCTGGATCTCGCGCGTTGTGTTGTTCGGCGCATGACACCCCGCGCATTGATTGATGTTTGGAACAACATACGTGAAATCTGCCTCAGCCTCAGCCTCATCCGGATCGACGAGCAGCAGCCGTTCCACATCGCCTGTCCGGGTCAGAACCGCATCCGTCTGGGCGTCGTTCCAGACATAGGATACAGGCTCCCACCCTGCCGCGCGGCGCACCAGCAAGCGCGTCTCCATGAGTCGGATCGCGTTCAGGTCCGTAAGCGCTGGGTTGAACCGCCCGGCCGGATCGTCTGTTTTCAGGACGACAGACCCGTCGGCATCGGACCTCACATAGTAAAACGTCTTGCTGATCACGGTTCCAATCGGAAGGTCAGGCACACCGCCAGGATTCAGGTCCGCAGCCGGTGCTCCTGCCGGCACCCAGATGGTCCGCAATTTGAGCGCATAGTCGGTGAAGAGCGGCGCGTTCAAATCGTAGGGAAGCACGCCATCGCTGAGCTCCAGCGCGCCGTTCGATACATCAAACAGCCCCCATTCGCTCAAATGCTTCGGGTTCTCAACCGGGTGGCTGACAACCTCCACCTCGGCCGGCGCGCAGGCGCTGAGACTGGAGACGAACAGACCCAGAAGAGCGGTGCAGGCGGCAACCCTGATCATGCTCTCGTCCCGCTGCTATTCGGATCGACCTAGATCAATCGCGGGAAGCTTCTCCAGGGTGCAGGCAAATGGCGACATGTCCGTGGATGGCTCAGTATACCCGCTGGGGCCATTCGCGTTGAGAATCCCGACATCGCCATTGTCGATGCAGATCCGAAGCGCGTCCGGCATTTCGCCATCGACCTGTTTGGCCTCATCATAGAATCCATCCCAGATGATGTCGGGCAGGTGGCCCTCCTCACCGAATAACATGATCCGCGCGAGCGCCAGTTCTGGCGTATCCGGATCATCGCCGCCGCCCGAGAAACGGTTGCCATAGATGAAAATGCCTTCCGGGTAGGGATCAAAGCTCTCGGCGGTGGAACTTTCCGAATAGCCGGTGCTGAAAAGGCTCGAAATGATGATGTTTCCGGTCTGGTTGTCAGTGATTTCATTGTTGAAGATTTCGACATCATCATTCGAATTCACGATAATGCCCGTACCCGCTGGCACGCTTGCGACGGGCGTGCCCGGATGGCCGAAATTGTCGGTATTGTTGGCCAGGACCTGATTGTCATAGACGCGCGTCACGCGTCCTTCCTGCTGCAGCTGGGGCATATTGAAGACGAGAATGCCGCCTGTATTGTTGGTCGCGATATTGTCATAGACATCCGCGCCAACCGTGTTCTCGATCTCGATCCCCGCGACATTGTATTCGGCGCGATTGTTGCGCACGATCACATCGCGCGATTGTCCGACATAGACGCCAGCATCAGAGGCACCAATCGCGACATTGCCTTCAACCAGAACATTGGTCGTCTGCACGGGATAAATGCCATAGGCGCCATTTTCCTGACTGGGGCCATTCGTCCACTCGGTGCGTACGCGCCGGATGGTGATATTATTGCCTTCATTGATCTTGAGGGCATCGCCCTTGGCATCTTCGATGGCGAGGTCCTCGATCGTGAAATCGCTGGCCGTCACCAGCAGGCCCTCAGCGCCCGCGATCTGATCGGCAAAGCTGAGCACTGTCTTGTCCATCCCCTGCCCGCGGATTGTCACGCCATCAACAGTCAGGCTGAGGCCGCGATCGAAATTGTAGGTTCCTTCAGGAATTTCGATGACATCGCCTGGCTGGGCGTCGATGAGCTGCGTCATCAGCTTTTGCTCGGCGCTCACCTCTGTGTCCGCCGCGTCATTTTCGGCCGGCTGTCCGCAACTCGCCAGAAGCAAAGCCGACAAGCCCACCAGTGCTGTAGTTTTCCTCATCGCGATCCTCCCAATCGAACCTGTTTCGCTAGCACAGATATTTTGTACCGGAAATTCGCGTGGGTCTATGCGGGCGTCGACTTGACGTCGCGCGGGTCAGGGCGCTTCGCCGTCCCAGCTATAGCCAAACCGCTGAATATCAGCCTCGAACAATTCCGCCACAAGCGCGCGCGTTTCGTCCGTATAGTAGCTGCGCCAGTCCTTTTTGCGCTTTGACGCGTTGAGGAACGGCAAAGAAGCGTCGACGCCTATGCGATTGCAGACAGTCTCGAAATCCTGTTGCAGGGTTTCGAACCGCCCAACGAAATCGACGATCCGCTCGCCATTTTCGTCCAGGATGAAAGAGCTCTGCGACGGGGCCTGGTCTTCATGCTGGTAGCGTATGAATGCGTCAAAATTGCCGAGTTCACGGATGATCTCGTGCTGCCCATGCGCCGGCGTTTGCAGGGCATAGGCATAGTTCGAGACCTGCCAGTCCCAGGGATTGCGCACAAATGTGAAACTGAAGGCCTCATCAAACATCCCGGCCGGCATCTCGTTGCGAATTTCCTGAGCTGTAAAATGTTGTCCGTTTACAAGGCGTGCGCGCCATCCAAGCAGCGCACTCGATGGGCCAGGCGTGAGCCGAATGGCTTTGTTGAGATACCGATTTCGAAAATAAGCGGGACAATGTTCTCGCAGCGCCGCAACGACGGATTCCCCACCGGTTTTCCAGATATGGACAAAGACAAATTTACGCGTCGGATCATACAGCATTTAGCTGCCCGTTCGGGTTCCGTTTGCTTAATTTCGTCCGCATCGCAAATCGCCCCCTCTATTGGCGCATGACCGCGCTTCAGCAGGACGATAAGTCTTCGCCACTTTGGCTGTAAATACAAGCATTCATGGACCAAATATACATTGCCATGGAACCAGAAAGCTGTAGCAATTACGGGCGGGACGAAGAATTCCTGATGAATCACAGCATCCGACTGTACCGAGCACTCTGCTGGCAAGATTCTTGCGTATGATTTCCGGTTGGACTCTGTGGCAGTAAGGCAAGGTTGCACATGCGTGTAATGATAATTGGTGGAGATGGGTATTGTGGATGGCCGACCGCATTGCGTCTGTCCCGGCTCGGCCATGCTGTCACGATTGTGGACAATTATTCGCGCCGACGTATCGGCAAAGAGCTGGGCGTCGAGAGTTTGACCCCGATCGCGTCTCTCACTGAGCGCGTAGAGGCATGGTCTGAGATCAGTGGGCGCACAATTTCCGTCGAAGAAATCGATGTCGCAGAAAATCATCCGGCACTGGTCAGCCTGATCCAGAATATGCGCCCAGAGGCGGTCATCCATTTCGGCGAGCAACGATCTGTTCCCTATTCCATGATGGATCCATCTGCCGGTCTCTTCACAGTCCGCAATAATATCATGGCGACCACCAACCTACTCGAGGCCCTGGTGCAGACGCAGACCGATGCTCACGTGATCCATCTCGGATCAATCGGCGTCTATGGCTACGAAACGCTCGGCTATGAGATTCCGGAAGGCTATCAAACGGTCCGGCATGTTGATGCTTCCGGCAATCTTGGTCCGGAACATGAAACGCTGCACCCGTTTAATCCGGTATCGAAATACCACCTTACCAAGGCGCTCGATCATCTCGGGCTGGCTTACTATGCCGCCAAACACGGATTGCGCGCGACGGACCTGTGCCAGGGCACCGTCTGGGGCGCAGAAACCGAAGAAACCCGTAAGGATAACAGGCTGGCTAATCGCTTCGATTATGATGCGATCTATGGAACGGTGCTCAATCGCTTTGCGATTCAAGCCGCGCTAGGCAAACCGATTTCCGTGTATGGCACCGGCGAGCAGACCCGCGCCTTTATTCATATTGAAGATGTCCTGTCCTGCATTGAAGGCGCACTCGCCTCACCACCAAAACGCCGGCACCGCGTAAAAGTCGTCAACCAGATCGCGGAGTGCATGCGCATCAAGGATCTCGCCAACCTGTTCGGCGAATTATCGAGTTCGCAGATTGTGCACATCGCTTCGCCGCGCTCGGAGCCCGAAGAAAACGATCTCGCGGCAAGCAACCAGGGCGTCAAGGATTACGGGGTTCGGCCAACACTGATCTCAAAAGCCAATGTGTCAGACCTGATCGAATTTGCGCGACGTCATGCCGATCTCGTGGACATTGATAAGCTCTATCCATCGATTGAAGAGAAGCCTTTGGAGCCCGTCTCCTAGAGCGCTAACTCTGCCGCGCCGTTGCCCGAGCGCGGGCCGGCTTTGGGCGCGACAGATCTGAAGTCTCGTCTGAGATGAGCTCGGGCCGACCTATCGCCTTGAGCAAGGCGCGAACCCCCGACCCATCTTCCAGAAATAGCTCGTCGCGGCGCGAAAGGATGGCGTCGCGCTCTTTCAGATACGTGTCCCATTCCATGCCCTCGATCAGTTCGCAAACCTGATCGACATACGGATCCGAGATGGCATGCCCAATGCCATGCGGCGCGAGATGTCGCGCCATCTGCGACTGCTCGGTGAATAGCGGCACCGCGCCGAAATAGCCGCCATGATACATGCGGCACGCCAGCAGAAGCTCAGAATTGCCATTCTCATCATAAAAATCGAGGCACCAGACAAAATGGACCCGCCCGTACAGGTCTTCCAGGTCGTCCGGCATCAGATACGGGCCTTCATGCACCCAATTGGGATATCGATCGACGATCTCCATATAGGCCTCAAGCCCGGTTTCGGTCGGGAACCCGCGCGTGTAGATCAGCACTTTGTCGCCCAGACGCTCAGCGATTTCAGACAATAGGCGCATGCTCTTTCGGCATCTCAATGTGCCAAACCAGCCAATCACCCAGCGGTCATTTGACTGTTTCCAGGCTTCTGCGCGCGCCGATGGCGGCGCATCCTTGGGCGGGATCTCGTCCAGCTGAATGCGGTTCTCGAGCAGGAAATAAGGCCTGTCATAGCCCTGATAGGGCACCAGATACCCTTCAGCAAAGCCGGGTGATGGTAGCACGACCAGATCCGCGTTCGCCAGGATGCGGCGTTCCAGAAAGCGCATGATCCGCGCCCCAAGCGTTTGCCTGAAAAAGACATCATGCACGTCTTCGATCTCGTAGACGAGCCTTGCATCGAGCCGCAGTATTTTTGCCATCAGCATGGCCAGGAAGGCCGAATCGAACAGACGCGCATACAGCACGTCGACTTCGCGCAACCTGGCGCGGTGTCGCCACATGATGCGCAATCCCTTCAGGATCGTCGTCAGCCGACTGTAATATTTTCGATCCTTGGTGACTCCCAATTCGACATTGTTCCAGAAAGGTACGAAATCGCTGTGAAACTTGTCTCTTCGAAACGTGAAACCGGTGACGTCGATTTTCTCGCGCAGAAAGGACGCGATTCTGAGGCGCACGGTCGGATTGGTCGCATCGCCTGCGAAATACGCAATCGAGCGCACGCGCCCGTTTTCGCCCGGGTCGCCGGAACTTTCAGACTGTGACTCGTTCTGAGCCATGCGGTGCCCTCTCGCACTTAGCGCGTCCGCGAGGCGAGCCCTCACCATCCCAATGCTGTTTCTACTGAAACGGCGGGTCGCTCAGAGCCCTCGTGGTTCTCGTGTTTTATTCAATTATCACGCCATCCAGCATACAGGCGACCCGCGAGCTTCGTCCATCGCAAATCGTAGCACGCGGGCGGGCGCCTCTCAGTACGGCTAGGCGACGCTGGAAAGCTGCGGCGGGTCAAATC
This sequence comes from Henriciella sp., assembly GCA_041984335.1. Classification (GTDB taxonomy): domain Bacteria; phylum Pseudomonadota; class Alphaproteobacteria; order Caulobacterales; family Hyphomonadaceae; genus Henriciella. The sequence goes on from JBHIYI010000009.1 coordinate 79,071, forward strand.
GCGTCTGAAGATTAAATGCGTGCGGGGTCGGCCCATCTTTGCGCAGACGTTGCAGGCGGTCCCACGCCATCTCCAGGGAGACGCGCGTATCCCGCTTTTCCCACCAGGTCACAAGATTGGCCCCTTCGGAGCGGTCGACCCAGTGGCGAAGTCGCTTCATATTCTCGCGGTGCTGGACATCGCGATAGGCAAAACTGTGAAGGTCTCTGGCATCGCGCCATCCGGCCACCGTGTAAATGTGAGGATTATCCTCACCCGTCGTATTCAGCGCAGCGATTTCGAAGAAGTTCAGCTCTTTGCCATCAGCGGCGCGCATCCCATGTCGATGCCAAAGCAGACCGTCATGCAAATGATCGCGTTCGAACAGCTCCTGCAGCTGTTTGAAGAAATATTTCGACTCGTCCATGTGCACCGAGAACCTGCCAATCGGTCTCGCGACATTGAAATGCGCCAAAAAGTAATCGCTCATCGCTCTGAAGCCCCATTCGTTTATGACGCGACACTAGCAACCTTGCGTTGAGGTCAGTTCACGAATGGCTGTCCAATTTACACCGGCGGATTAAGAGATTCGCAAATTTCTCACCGCGGCGATGTGCAGACCGCGGTTCATCTGGAGGGGCATGAAAAGTGTCCACCGGCTCAAAAAGGGGATCGAACCGGTGGACAATGGCTCTCTACACAAAGAAGGTCGCAGCGAGAGACCCATATGACGTAACCGTCAGGATTCGGTGTAAACTGAACTCCCCCGAGCTCACATCATCAAAATTATGTACACATTCTGCGTAAAAATTGCGTAGTCTGAAGGCTCGAGCGCTTGTGGATGACGGAGGCCCGTCCTTGGACACCGATAAAATCACCAAAATTGATGCCGAAAATCGGGCGGAATCTGCACTCGAGCTGCTGAAATCTCTGGCACGTGCGGATGAGGATCCGGACCATTTCACTCAGGCCTGTCTGGATTGGTCTCGCCTTTCCGAAGATGCCGCCTCCATACCCGAATTTCAATCCGTCTTGTCGATGATGTCGGCACCGACCGCGAGCGCGAGCGGACAGACATCGGGCGAAAGCGACTTCGCGACAGCGCGTGCCAACGCCTTTACCCTGGATCCGAATGGTCGGGTCTCGTCAATTCCGAGAAACCTTGCCGATTTCCTGCAACTCAAGTCAGGCGACTCAATCGCACAATTGGTACTACCGGCTGATGGCGGCGCTGAGGGCTTGTCCGAACGCCTGATACAGCTCTCTGACCGTTTCGGCCTCGCCCGTCACGTAAAGATCTGGCCCCGGCTCGATCAAAACCAGGTCATCGGATACAGTGCCCGCGTCATACTTTCTTATATGAGCCCAAGGCTGCGAGATCATCTGAAGCACGAATACGGGCTGACCTCCTCCGAGATCGGGATTCTCCAATCGGTGTTTTTGAGGCTCAATTTGGAACAGATCGCAGAGTTGCGAGGGATTAAGCTGAGCACGGTTCGCACGCATGTCAGCCGAATTATCAGCAAGCTAAATTGCCGAAGCCTGGTCGAAGTCGTGTCGACAACGCTCGAGCTGTCAAACGCATTGATGCACCAGCAACCTCCTACCGATATTGAGTCCGAAGCAAACGAGAACAGAGCGAGGCATTTGGCGCTGCCGACACCAGGCGTCTCGGTCGAGTATCGTCGGTATGGGCCGAATGACGGGCATCCGGTCATCCTGCTCCACTCTTTGGAGTATGGCTATATTCCATCCCCTGACATGATCCGTTCAGCGCGGGAACGCGGTCTCAATCTGATCCTTCCCATTCGTCCTGGCTTTGGTGATACAACCCCGGCAGACTCAACGCAGGACGCCGCCCGCATTCTGCTTGAATTCATTCGCGCGATGGAGCTCAGCGATGTGACGCTGGTTGGGATATCGACCGCCGCACCGCTCGCGCTTCAAATGAGCGCAGACCGATCACGCGTCGGACGCACCGTCCTTGTAAATTACGGGTTGAACGTCACCGACAAGCTTAAGAACATTCAGCCAAGCTGGATCCGCGGACTGCTGCGCATGGCATTGAACTCGCCGTCGAGTTTCGCGTTTGGATTAAGGACCGTGACAACGATCATTCGAACCTTTGGAGGCTTGCGTTTCTATAAGCGGCTCTATGCCAACCAGGGCTCCGATCAGTCCTATATGGAGAACCACCCGTCCCTGTTTGAAGCCATATCGGCCTATCTGGTACGTGCCAACAGTCAAAGCATTCGACATGACATCGTCTCCGCATTTCTGGACAACCGGGATCTCGAATCCAGCTTTCAGGACGATAGGGACATTCTGGTGGCAAACAGTTCAGACCAACACGGTGTGGCCATCGACGAAGCGCGCAAGGATGCTGAACGGCTAGGCGTTCGGTTCGATGGCGTGCCCTTCCCCGGCCGCAACTGGTTGTTTCAGCATCCGGATTACTTTTTCAACCTGATAGGCGAAGACCAATAGGTTGCGATAAGGCTACAGCAAGATCGGGCGCCGTCCGATAATAATCCAGGTTTTGTGAGGATACACTTCCAAGAAGTGGCGCGAGTGACGCGCCTCGAAATCAATATTTTCTTCTTATAATAACAACGTATTACAAGATTATTTTTATTTTTTTGTATCCCATTTTGTACCCAATTTGTATCCCAATTTCTCGAAAGTTGTGGTTCGAGCCCCGGGTGAAGCGTCGAACCGATTCGAGAAATGTTTTTGCGGCAAAATATAGAATTGGAGCAATTTTTGGTTTTTCTCGGCGCGGTAATTACGGCGAAATGCACCGCTCGTAATGTTGTTCCCGAAGTGTGAAACAGTGACCAGCTTCTGATTTTGCAATTGGCTTTTATGCAGCAATTACACTCGCGTATCATGTATTCGCAATGACCTAGGAGTCTTTGAATTCGGCGGTGAGTTCGCCGTCTTCGTTTCCGACTCAATCCGCGCGCGGCTCTTGGCCAGTTGCGAAATTTCAAGCGGGCTCAATCTGCTTATGTGTCGACTCGGTCCGCATCGATTTCTCTTTCTCAATGCTTTGTTTTTCGTGGGTCTAGAACTTCAATTTCGATAGCAAAGCAAGACAAGCTTATTGTCGACTACTTTGGCTCTAACGTATTGAGCAAAAGCACGTTTTCCGACTTTCCGAGGATGAGAGCTACACCGCAAAATGCCGGATTAATTTATCCGGGCACAACCTCTGGTGTGGCATCCCGGCAACATATTCGGCCGGGAGTCGCCCTTTCGGTGAATCGCGATTGATTATCATTCTCAAATCAGTAGAGTGCCATGTTGAAGTTACAAAGGTTCTCAAGATCATGAAGATTGAATTGGTGCGACTGATAAATGCCGCCGGAGTATGTGCCCTTTTCCTAACTCCTTATGTCTCGGCTCAAGCCGGTGAAGATGAGATTTCTCGACAAGATGAAATCGTTGTTGTTGGTGAATATCTTTACACAGACCAAGTAAACGCACTGAAGTCACCGACGCCAATCTTGGATGTGCCACAGAGCCTTTCGATCGTTACCGCGGAACAAATTCTTCAACGAGGCTTCGATAGTGTCGGAGACATCGTCAATTACATTCCCGGCCTAAACAACTCACAAGGCGAAGGTCACAGAGACGCGATCGTGTTTCGGGGTGTAAGATCGAGCGCAGACTTCTTTGTTGATGGCATTAGAGACGATGTGGATTACTATCGTCCGCTCTATAATCTTGAACAGGTTGAAGTTCTGCGTGGCCCAAATGCTTTGCTGTTCGGACGTGGTGGTACCGGGGGTGTTTTAAACCGCGTAACGAAGAAAGGTGTGCTTGGAGAACAATTCGGTGGATACAAGGCTGGTATCGACACATTTGGTGGATTTGATGCTTCGGTTGATGCAAATTTCACCACTGCGGAGTATGCAGCTGTTCGCGTTAACGCCTATTATGAGAGCCTAGAAAACCACCGTGATTTTTATGGTGGCGACAATTATGGTATCCATTCGGCAGCCCGGGTTTCGCTTGCGCCAAAAACGATGTTGGATCTATCGTACGAGTATGTTGAGCAAGAACGATTCATTGATCGCGGAATTCCGACAGGCGACAACGGAGAGCCGATTGAGTCGCTAAAAGATATAACGTTCGGCGACCCAGATCTAAATATTGCGGAGTTTGAAGCCCACATCGTCAAGGTCAACTTGCAGCACGATTTTGCAAAGAACCTGAAAGGGAATGTCACACTTGCCTACGGCGATTATGACAAGCTCTACCAGAATTTTTTTGCGTCTGACTACACGCCTGCTACCAACATCGTTCAACTAGACGGCTATGTTGATACAATTCAACGTAAACGCCTAACACTCGCCAGCAACCTGGTCGGTGAGTTGGCAACTGGAAATGTTAAGCATACAATCATTGGTGGAATTGAATTCATCGACACCCGCAATGATAATGATCGATTTAACCCCGTTTTCTCGTCCACGGGTAACGATCGCGAGACGTTCATCGCGACACGGCCTCTGAGTTTTAGAGGCGGAACCGGTATCAACACGGCAGGCGACGCAGTTACGATGACATTCTCAGACGTAAACGACCGCACCGAAGCGGAAGTGCAGGTCATTTCTTTTTACTTGCAAGACGAAATTGAAGTGAACCAATATGTTGATTTGCTGCTCGGTGCGCGGTTTGACAGTTTTGAAATCGACGTCACTGACAAAAGAGACCTAACAGCTCCCATCTCGCGTCGTCGTGTCGATGAAGAGATTTCGCCGCGCCTCGGCCTGATCCTCAAGCCTCAAGAACACATATCTATCTACGCTAGTTACAGCGAATCTTTTCTTCCGCGTTCGGGGGGGCAATATGCTTCTCTTAGCGACGACACCGAGCAGCTTGATCCAGACATTTTCGAGCAAGCGGAGATTGGTCTAAAATGGGACTTATCTGGAGGTCTCAGCTTAACCGCCGCGTTTTTCCAGAATGAGCAAATCCGGACACAGCGAAATCAAAATGATGACGGGTTTGAGACCGCCAGAGGCCTGGAGGTCAATGGATTTGAAGTCCAACTTCAAGGCGGGATCACAGATTATTGGTTCATTTCTGCAGGATATAGTAACCTCAATGGCCAAACTGGTGCAGGTGCGGATCCGCGTGAATTGCCAGAGCACACATTCTCAATCTGGAACGATTTCGAGCTCACCGAAAAACTTGGGATTGGGTTTGGTGGGACTTACCAAGCCGACGCTTTGATCAGAGACGGATCATCCCTGACGCTGCCTAGTTTTACACGATTTGATGCGGCCGCATACTATGATCTATCCGACACGCTCCGCGTCCAGTTGAACGTTGAAAACCTTACCGATGAGGTCTATTTTCCCAGTGCGCATAATGCACATCAGGCTACGGTTGGAGAGCCGCTGAGTGCACGCATCGCCGTTACGGGGCGGTTCTGAGTCAACTCAAGAATAGACCGAGCGCTCAGTCATGCATCGCACGATGAGAACTGCTAGCAGCCCCCTATTCATCGTTCATGCGGGGCTGGCGCTACGTCTCATTCTATAGTTCTCTAAGACGGACGGCTAAATGACGGTGACCGCACCTTACGCGTTCATCAACTACCCAATCTGAAAAAAGCCAATAATTCCAAATAGGCTCTAACGCGAACGCTAGGGTCGCGCCGCTTTCGTGCCAACCATAAGTCTTCCTTCAACCCACTTTGGACCAATTCCGGTTTCGATTTCCAGCGCCATTTTTGATGTTCAGTATCCGTCAGCGCTCGTTGAGACATCACGTTCAGCCCCCAGTCGTTCGATGCAAATCGCGCCTTGCGTGTATGAAAATGTTCCATGCCGAGTGAAGAAATATTCCGGCGATGATCAAGGCCACGACCAAATCCGGCCAGGGCGCGCCTGTGAGTGCGACCAAACCTGCTGCGATCAAGACGGCGACATTTCCGATCGCATCGTTGCGCGAGAACAGCCAGACCGCTCTCACATTGGCGTCGCCGTCCCGAAAGGGCAGGAGCGGCACGATCGCGATAATGTTCACGATGAGTGCGCCGAGCGCGAAGACGCCCATCGCAAACGGTTCGACGGCGCTCTGGTCAAGTATCCTGAAAACTGTCTCATATAGGATCCAAATCGCCATCGCGCTGAGAAACAGTCCCTGTACCGCCGCGGCCCGGGCACGCCATGCGAGCGACCAGCCGATCGCTAGGATCGCAATGAAGGTGATTGATCCGTCACCCAGAAAATCGAGCGCGTCAGCTTTGAGCGCCTGTGAGTTTGAGAGATAACCGCCGAAGAGTTCAACGATACCATAACCCACATTGAGCGCGACCACGATCCAGAGCGCGCGGCGGTAACCGGGTGACTTCTCGATCAGTTCTTCATCCGCGCTGCAACCGCAATCATCAGCCATCCGTAAGCTCCCTCTTAAGGTCTTCAGACGCATCGACGTGAAAATAGCGCGCAACGCGCTGGCAATAGATTGTGTAGTCTGCGCCAAAGTGACGTTTCAAATGAGGTTCTTCGACGATCGTGATATAGCCGTGGACGAGAAGCGCGAATATAAAAGCAAAACCGAATGCCAGCAGCGATCCGCTTGCTATCGCCGCACCGGCAAACATCAGCCAATAGCCAAGATACTGAGGGTTCCGCGAGCGCCTGTAAATGCCATGCTCAATCAGTTCGTTTTCTTTCAGACCGTAAACCCGCGCCTGATCCCCATAGGCTTTGCGACCAAGATAGATTACACAAGCGCCGAGTATGGTGATCGCACCGCCCGGGAGAAGCGACCAGAGCGTCGCGCCGTACGCCGAACCGCGGTCGAGCCATGCCATAGCGAACGTCGCCAGAGCATGACCATGCATTGCGAGACCGGTCCAAATCGCCACGGACCAGGACACACGACCCAGTCTTGCAAAATCCCGTTTCACCAATAGCGCCATTGGCAAGGTCAGGATCGCATTTGCGACCATCATAGTTATCAGCGTGTTTCGCAAATCCAATATCTCGAACATCGGCAGCGCCCTTTCCATGTCAGTCAGTCTTGCTTAACCTGTACAGTCTACAGTCGCTGTAGGGGCAAGGCCTTTTTTGGAGAAGTTTATGAAAACAATGACCATCGGGCGATTGTCCAAAGCCGCAGGCGTAAAAGTCACCACTATTCGGTATTATGAGAGCATCGAACTGATGGGTGAGCCCGACCGCAGTGAAAGTGGGCAAAGGCTCTATGGAACCGGATCCGTTCAACGCTTGTCGTTCATTCGACATGCGCGAGATCTGGGATTTTCTATGAACGCTATCCGCGAGTTGATCGAGCTGCAATCCGATCCGGGCGAAGATTGCGCCGTCGTGGAACGGATTGCCCAAGATCAGTTGAAGAATGTTCGAACACGCCTCAAACAACTCAGAGCGCTCGAACGTGAGTTAAAGCGGATCGTGGCAGGCTGTGTTGGTGGAGTCGTCGAGACATGTGAAATAATGTCAGCACTGAACGATCACGCATCATGTTTGAGTCCAGCGCATGAGCGCCTTCAGGCGATGTAACTAGATATGTCCGTCGAACCGGACTGCCTGAATTTTCCGGCACCGACTCGGTATGGTGCCATTTGCGCAACGTCTGCGTCACCGCGCCACGCTCCTTGAGCTATGTTCTCGACTTTCGGTTATAGAAGTCTATACGGCATTATGGAAAAAAAAGCGCTTGCACCTACAGCCACTATAGATATTAAGGAGAAAGAATGAGACTTGAATCCCTAACTATAGCCGCCTTTATAATTGGCTCTTCCCTCACCGCTTTTGCACAGAGTTCAGAGAGCGGGATCGCCGGCGCCTGGACGAGCGGCAGTGATGTGGAAGCGTGCGATACTTCTCCTATTACACATTTTATGTCTGACGGCGTCGTAGCGGTCTTCATGAAAAAAGACGGCGATCTTCACAGTCTCGGCTCTTGGTCGGTCGCGGATACAGAACTGACGATGACGCATAACGATTTTCCACTCAGCGGAGATGGGAAATCCAATCCTGCTATCAGGCTCGATATTCTTTCAATAGACGCTTCGCGATTCGTTACCCGAAACAGTGACGGTGTTGAACGCACCCGCGTTCGATGCCAGAACATTGAGATCTCGATGGGACATGATGATCATGACCATTGATCAGCCTTTATCGCTTAACCAAATCGTGAAGAAATAATTGTAGTCACTAATTATGCCCTTTGCATTCTCTTCTGTTGCCTTCAGGCTCATCACCGCAATGATCATTGCGTGTGTGTTCCTGTATGCGCCTGTAGCAGAAGCCGAACACTTAGAGACAGCGACAGAAATCACCTGTAACTTTGAGCATAGCTTACAAAAGACAGATAAAGATCAGCCCAATCAAGGCGATCACGACCATCATACTAATCATAGCGGGCCCTGTCTCCAGCATCTGCTGCGTAAAGATGGGATTCAAGACAGCTTCATTTGCGCCAGCGAAGGTGCCCACATCCCCTTGTTGAGCGTCAGCTTGCTGTCACGCCCCCCTGGTAGCCTCTACCGACCTCCCCGAGCCTGAATCTGACCAATCAGCGTATTGCCGCGAGCAATACGTGACCTATGGATCAGCTTAAGGACTACACTCAATGTCATTGTATTTAAGGGGCGCCTTATCCGCCCTAGCATTCAGCGCTTTCGCTGCTGGTGCAAACGCCAATCCCTGTTTTACTGGGCAAGAACGACCGTCCATATTAACGCCAGGCGAGCCGCTCACGCTCATCGCAGCTTTTACCGAGATACGCCGGGCTTCTCCCGCTGCTCGCGCTGCTGGTCTTGAAGCACGCGCACTCAGTGCCGATGCAGATCAGGCTGGGCGACGACTAAACCCGAGTTTATCTCTCGAATTGGAAAACTTTTCTGGAAGTGGACCTCTCTCAGGTTTTGATCACACTGAGTCAACTTTCGCAATCGAACAGACATTTCGCCTCGGTGGAAAACGAATGCTTGGAGAACGCGCAGCCAGAGCGCGCCAAGCGCTCGCCAGCGCCGAATGCGAGGTTATTCTGCGCGAGACAGAACTTGAAGCAGCGGTCCTTTTCGCCGAACTCGTCGCAGCCTCAAAGCTCCAGGATCTCGCATTGGAAAGCGCTGATCTCGCTGACGAACTCGCTAGCACGGTTGAGCGACGGGTCGACGCTGGGGCCGCAGCCCCTCCTGAACTTGCGCGAGCTCGAGCAGATGCAGCGGCTTTGCGTGCAAGCGTAGCGACTGCAGAAGCCAACGTGGATCAGCTGCGCTATGCGCTTTCACTTCTATGGGGAAGCGCTGATCCGACCTTTACGCTGCCTCAAAGCGATATCACCTCAAAGAATTCAGCAGCAGAAACATCAGAGCTTTCACATCCTGCACTTGATGCAGCAGATGCGGCTCTGAGGACACGTCAGGCAGAACGTGATCTAGCGCGAAGCGCCGCCGTGCCAGACATTACCGTATCTGCAGGTTTACGCAGATTCGAAGAGACCGGTGATCAGGCTTTTGTGGCTGGAGTAAGTGTGCCGCTTCCTCTGTTTGATAGAGGCAGAGATTCGGCCCGTGCGGCGTCGCTGCGTGGTGATATTGCAACCTTAAACCGGGCTGCCACCGAACAACGCCTCCTCGCACGACAACGCGCCGCCATCGCTTCTCGCAGAGCTGCCCAGACGAGGCTCGATATACTGACTAACGAAGCATTGCCCGCGGCTGAAGAAGCCTATGCTGCAGCGGTCAGAGGCTATGAGATCGGTCGTTTTGATCTCACCACAACCTTAGATGCTCGAGCCGCCCTGCTTGAGGCTGGATCCGCTTTGATTGAAGCCGATTTTGCTCTGCAGAGCGAAGATATGCGGCTGCGCGCCCTGATTGGGGCTACCCCTTTTGATGGAGAAATCCGATGACACCCAGATCATACCTTTTAGCAGCTTTTCTAGCTACATTCACTCTTGGCGCTTGTGGCAATGATGCCGTAACAGATGCCAGAGCGCAGTCTACCCTAGACACAGGACAGACCTCGAGCGCCAATCCAGATGAGCATGATGAGCATGATGAGCATGATGACCATGAAGATCATGGTGAAGATGATCATTCTGATCACGGCGACGATGACCACGAGGATCATGGTGAAGGTGATCATTCAGAGCATAGTCATAATGAACAGGATAATGGAGATGACAGTCACTCCGATCACGAGGAAAACGATCATTCTGCCAACGGCGATGATGATCACGACGATCACGGACACGAAGAAGGTTCAGACCACGTTGAGCTAACGCCAACTCAAGCTGCAGAAGTGGGTATATTTGTATCCCGAGCGGAGCGCGCACCTCTGCGACAGTCTGTGAAACTTCCAGCGGAGCTTCGCTTTGACGCTGACCGGATTGCCGCAGTCTCTCCGAGGGTCAGTGGTCGCATTATCCGTATCACCGCCACGGAAGGCGATGAGGTCACGCGTGGCGCAACACTTGCGGTTCTCTCTAGCCGCGAACTCGCCGACTTGAAAGCTGAGTATCTGACTTCCGCAACCGCCGTCGAACTCGCCAGCCAATCTTTGGCCCGCGAAGAAACACTGTTCGCAGATCGCATCACCTCCGAAGCCGATCTGCAATCGGCACGCGCTGAACTAGCAGCAGCTCGCGCAGGCCTTAGAGGTGTTGAAAATAAGCTTCACGCCGTAGGTGTTTCAGACGGACAACTCGATAGCCTCGCCGAGGCTCCGGACGGGTCGCTAGCAAATGTCAACGTCAGCGCACCTATTGGCGGTGTCATCGCACGACGCACGGCAACACTTGGCGCTGCTGTGTCCGCAGATGATCCTGGGGCTCCAGCTTTATTCACGATTGTGGATGATAGTGTTCTATGGGCTGACATTGCCGTCTATAAACAGAGCGCCGGAGCGGTGCAGCCGGGAGCTAAAGTGGTTCTTCGCACAGAGAGCGACGTGGTTCTTACAGAAGGCGAGATTGCGACAGTTCTGCCATCGATTGACGAAACATCGCGCACTGCAACGGCCCGAATGATCGTGGAAAATCAGGATGCACGCATGCGCCCTGGCCAGTTTGTGACTGCAGAAATCTTAACTGGAAATGGTGACTCGCGATTGCAGGTACCTTCAGGAGCGATTGTGACTGTTGAGGAACGCGCGAGCGTCTTTGTCCCGACAGGCGATGGGTTTGAACCACGCGCCGTCACCACCGGACCAGAAATTGGCGGTCAAACTGTCATCCAGTCGGGGCTCATGGAAGGCGATGAATACGTGTCTGAGGGCGCGTTCACACTGAAAGCACAGCTCGAAAAAGACGCCTTTGGCGACGATCACGATCACTAGGAGGACGGACAAATGCTAAACCTAATGCACCGCCTCGCTGGCGGACGACTATTGGCTGCAATTGCAGCACTGGCTTTAACCCTTGGCGGTCTCTTCGCCTTTCGCGCTCTCCCAGTAGATGCGTTTCCCGACCCGTCGCCATCTCTGGTCCAGGTCTTTACCGAGACCGAAGGGCTCTCGCCTGAGGAAGTGGAGCGATACGTAACCTTCCCGGTCGAGACCGCCATGTCGGGTCTCCCTCAGGTAGAGGAGATCCGCTCGGTCTCGAATTTCGGTCTTTCGATTGTCAATGTCTATTTCAAAGACGGCACGGATGTTTATTTCGCCCGCCAGGTCGTTGGCGAGCGCTTGCCTGAGGCGAGCGACGGGATCCCGGAGGGATTCGGCACGCCTAAAATGGGGCCGATTTCATCAGGCCTAGGCATCATCATGTATTTTCGCCTGGTTGATGAGACCGGCGATTATGACCTTACCGAGCTGCGTGAAATCGCCGATTGGATGATTAAATATCCACTCCAATCAGTTGAGGGCGTTACAGAAGTCCTCGCATTAGGAGGATTTGAGAAACAGTATCAAGTCCGTCTTAACCCCGACTCGCTGATTGCATATAATCTTCAAGTCTCAGACGTGATCGGCGCGCTCGAAAGCGCTAATCGTACGACCGGAGCCCAGTTCATAGAAGTTGGCGCCGAGCAATACACCGTACGCGGCGTTGGTCTCGCGCGGACAATATCCGATCTCGAAGAAACGCCGGTTAAAACAATCGACGGGCGCACTGTACGCGTCAGTGATCTTGGATCTGTCAAAATTGGCGGAGGGGCACGCCAGGGTCTGGCAACCGCAAATGGCGAAGGAGAAGCCGTTGCTGGCCTCGTTCTCAAACTGTACGGCACAAATACATCTGACGTGATTGAGCGGGCGAAGGCTCGGTTCGATGAAATCAATGCGTCCCTTCCTGAGGGCGTTCGCGCTGTACCATATTACGATCAGGGCACACTGGTGCAACGTGCTGCTGCAACAGTTACAACGGCGCTCTGGCAAGGTGCACTCCTTGTCGCTGTCGTCGTCTTCATTTTCCTGGGCGGTTGGCGACCGAGCTTGGTCGTCGTGATGTCGATTCCGTTTTCCGTGGGTTTTGCTTTTATTGCGATGAGCGTGCTCGGTATTAGCGCAAATCTGATGTCGCTGGGCGGCGTTGCAATTGCCATCGGTATGATGGTCGATGGCGCCATTGTGATCGCTGAAAACGTTGATCGCGGATTTCGAGAGAGGCGAAAAGGCGAAGCTGACCGGGATGTCGTTGCCCGGTCAGCGGCAGAAGTCATTGCACCGCTTATCGCGGCCGTCATGGTCGTGATCATCGTGTTCCTGCCTTTATTTTCTTTGCAGGGTGTTGAAGGTAAGACTTTTAGGCCTCTGGCGGCTTCCGCAGCATTAGCGATGACAGGTTCATTGCTTTATGCCGCGCTTGTCGCGCCAGCCATGGCCTTCGGCTTGATCAAGCCGCCAAAGCGCAACGTGTCTGGTGATGGTCTCATCGCGGGATTTGTAAAACCTCTAGCGGCAGTCTTCGTCAGAATGCGGCTAGCAGCTGTGGCGTTGGCGCTCGCCCTCTTACTCCTTGGAGGGTTAGCGGGATCGCGACTGGGGTCGGAATTCACCCCGGCGCTAGAAGAAGGCGATATTTTACTTCGAGTCTCAATGGCACCTTCAATATCGCTTTCCGAAGGGCGTGAAACATCAACGCGCGTTGAAAAACGTCTGCTAGAAAGCTTTCCGGAAATCGAGTCCGTCGTAAGCCGTATTGGTCGCGGGGAAGTTGGCGCACATGCCGATCCCGTTAACAGTATCGAGGCATTTGTCGCGTTGAAACCGCGCTCTGAGTGGAGATCAGGTCTAACACCAGACGAGTTAAGAGCTGAAATCTCCGAAAATCTAGAGTCCTTTCCCGGCATCCGCGTAAACATCGGACAGCCTATTGCCATGTCAGTCGACGAGCTTTTGACAGGCACAAAGGCGCAGCTGGCCGTTAAAATCTTCGGCCCGGATACCAATGTTTTGTTGGAAGGTTCGCAGGATTTGCAATCAATACTTCAAGATGTTCCTGGCGCGAGCGATGTCCAGGCCGACCAGATTACCGGTGCACCGCAACTTGTTGTATCCGTCGATCGGACTGCGTTGGGCCGCTACGGCCTCACGGTTGAAGACGCGCTCGATACATTGCGTGCGGCGGTTGGCGGTGCCGAGGCCGGGGTGCTTTTTGAAGGCGTGCGGCAATTCCCCGTCGTGGTGCGGTTTCAAGAAGATCGTCGAGACGATGCAGACGCCATCGGCCGTCTAATCCTGGAGAGTGAAAGCGGTGCGCAGATACCGCTTTCCAGTGTCGCGTCAATTCGCGATGTGATCGGTCCGCGTCAGATTACGCGTGAGAATGGCGAGCGCTTCATTACCGTGCAGTTGAATGTACGTGGACGCGATATTGGATCCTTCGTCGCCGACGCTCAAATCGCCACAGAGTCCGCTCTCGAACTGCCGCCTGGATACCGCGTAGAATGGGGCGGTCAGTTCGAACTGCAACAGCAGGCAAACGCCCGTTTCGCTGTGGTCATTCCAATCACGCTTGGCATCGTTTTGTTGATCCTGCTTCTGGCATTCGGACGTCTCAAATCCGCGATCCTAATCCTACTGAACATTCCGCTTGCCTTGACCGGGGGAGCCTTAGCGCTCTGGTTGACAGGCCTTCCGGTATCAGTTCCTGCCACAGTGGGCTTTATCGCATTGTTCGGAATTGCACTTGGCAACGGAATGGTGCTGGTCAGCTTCATGGACGACTTTGCGCGCCAGGGCCGCGACCGTGACGCTCTTGCTATCGAAGCGGCGGGCATGCGGGCCCGGCCGGTTCTGATGACCGCGTTGACGACTGCACTAGGGCTTGCGCCGCTTCTGTTTGCGACGGGCGTAGGCGCGGAAGTGCAGCGCCCACTTGCGACAGTGGTCATGGGCGGGCTCGTCTCCTCGACGGTCCTGACCTTGCTCGTGTTGCCAGCCCTGCACCGGTGGTTCGCACCTAAGCCGGACAGCCATCACTCACTCGTGGAAACGCCGCACCAGGCGGGAACGGCTCCGGCAGAGTGAACCATTCGCGCCTCAGCGAGTTTCTTCGCTGAGGCGCATTTCATTTTTGGGGCTCAGTATGAATACGTCTGAACATAAAAATCACAACCAACATGAAGACCATTCCGGTCACGATCATGATGACATCGTAAGCAGCGTTCTTGGCTCCCGTGCAGAAGTGATATTTGCAGGATTGGCGGGTCTTTGCCTTATCACGGGATGGCTCGGTCCGAAAATGAGCATCCTGCCTAACTCTATAGGATTTGGCCTCATAATCGGAGCCTACTTCTTTGGCGGGTATTTCGCGCTGCGTGAAGCGTTCGGAAAAATTCTCAAAGGCCAATTTCAAATCGACTTTCTGATGCTGATTGCGGCAACTGGCGCAGCCATCCTTGGCGAATGGGCTGAAGGCGCCTTCCTCTTATTCCTTTTTGCGATTGGTCACGCCCTTGAAAATTACGCGATGACGCGGGCTCGAAATGCCATTTCGGCACTGGCCGAATTGGCACCTGACGAGGCACTTGTCAGGCGCGGAAACCAGACCGAAACCGTGGCAGTCGATGCGCTTGTATTGGGCGATATCGTGGTTGTGCGCTCCAATGAACGCTTGCCAGCTGATGGCTTTGTCATCAAGGGACAAAGCGCCGTCGATCAGGCCCCGATAACTGGTGAGAGTGCGCCCGTCGACAAGCATCCTGTCGAAAACGCTGATCTGGCAGCTAGAGATCCTGAAAGTTTAGCCCCGGAAACCCGCGTTTTTGCAGGATCTATCAACGGGTCAGGCAGTCTAGAAATCCAGGTCACCAAGCTCTCCGGGGACACAACGCTGGCGCGCGTTGTCACCATGGTCAGTGAAGCGGAAACCCGTCAGTCGCCAACCCAAAGTTTTACGAAGAAGTTCGAACGCATATTCGTACCATTTGTCATTGCTCTGGCGATTGTGACGTCTCTGGCCTTCCTGTTTCTGAATGAAAGCCCAGCCGACAGCTTTTACCGAGCGATGGCAGTTCTTGTTGCAGCCAGCCCCTGCGCTCTGGCGATTGCGACCCCGAGTGCAATCCTGTCGGGAGTTGCGCGGGCCGCACGTGGCGGCGTGCTGATTAAGGGCGGTGCACCACTAGAAGCGCTCGGCCACCTCAACGCTATTGCATTTGATAAGACCGGGACGTTGACCGAGGGCGAGCCTCGCCTGGTTGAGATCGCGCCGTTTGGCGATGTCACCGAGGAGACCTTGCTCGAAGTCAGCGCCGCTGTTGAAGCGCTCAGCGATCATCCATTAGCGCAGGCTGTTGTGCGCGATGTAAAAGCGCGTCTGGGTCGTGTTCCGGACGGCGCATCAGAATTTACCAGCATTACCGGTCGTGGTGTGGCGGCTGCTTATCAAGAGCAAATCGTCCACATTGGAAAGCTCGCGCTCTTTGAGGAAGTGCCTGGCATTCCTCTACCCATCGATCTGGCCGCCAAGGTTGACGCGATGTCTGCGAACGGACGCACCACAATGATCGTGCGGCAGGGTGATCGCTATCTAGGCGCCATTGGTCTGATGGATACGCCTCGACCAGCGGCCAAAGGTGTGATTGCTCGCCTGCGCGACATTGGCGTGACCCGCATGCTGATGATCTCAGGAGATAATCAAAACGTCGCCAACGCTGTTGCCAATGAGGTCGGACTCGATGAAGCGTTTGGAGATTTGATGCCGGACGACAAGGTTACGAAAATCAAGGCCCTCAAGGCCGAAGGCGGGGTCTTGATGGTTGGTGACGGCGTGAACGACGCGCCAGCCATGGCCAATGCGACCGTAGGGATCGCCATGGGTGCAGCGGGGTCTGATGTGGCCTTGGAAACAGCTGATATCGCCTTGATGGCGGATGATCTTGAAACGCTTCCATTTGCGGTCGGCCTCAGCCGAGCAACAACCCTTATTATTCGTCAGAACCTCTGGGCCAGCCTAGGTGTCGTTGCATTCCTGATCCCGGCGACGCTTTTTGGCCTCGGCATAGGCCCGGCCGTTCTCATCCATGAGGGTTCAACGCTCATAGTAGTGTTCAACGCCCTGCGACTACTGGCATTCAAAAATGACCGAATGGGTCATGGTCAAGCACTCGAAGCAGAAGGCGCGTTGTGATGCGTTATCGTTTTCTGAATATAACGTTAGAGATCGCTCCGTTTTTCGGTTCCGGATCTGCCAGTATCGCTAAGCGAAACACCAGTAAAGACGAGGCAAGGGCAGTCTGCGAGAGGCGTCCGTTTCTGACGCGACTCAGCGCTGGCGATGATTCTAGTTTTCTTGAAGATCGCAAAGGATGGCTCTGTTCATCCTCTCGGCAGTCACGCCAGAAAGTTGTTTTCTCGTATGCCTCATGACCACCACCACATCGATGACGAAACAGGAGATCGCCGAGTCCTCGTCGCAATTCTGGTCAATTTCGGCTTAACGGTCGCGCAGATCATTGGCGGAGTTCTTTCCGGAAGTCTCGCTCTTATCGCTGACGCCATCCACAATCTGTCTGATGCGCTATCTTTGGTTATTGCGTTTGGCGCGCGCCGGATTGCGCGGCGTCCTGCGAGCAAAACGATGACATTTGGTTACGTGCGAGTCGAAACTGTTGCGGCGCTCATCAACTACACAACGCTGATTGTGATCGGAATCTACCTTTCCTACGAGGCTGTGCTTCGATTCTTGGATCCGCAGGGCGTAGACGGTTGGATCATTGTGATCATCGCTGGAATAGCCCTGATCATCGACGCCGTGACGGCCTTGCTCACCTACACGCTCTCCAAGACTAGTATGAATATCAGGGCAGCCTTCCTGCACAATGTGGCCGATGCCCTCGGATCAGTCGGTGTTATTATTGCCGGGACTTTGATCCTTCTATTCGGCTGGACCATCGTCGACCCTATCGTGACTCTCATGATCGCTGGTTACATTCTCTGGCAGTCCTTTTCCGAAATCGGGCCGGTCATCCGTATTCTGATGCTTGGTTCGCCGCCTAATATTGATGGTGATACCGTCGTACAAACCATCAGAAACATGCCGGAAGTAGAAGATATCCATCATGTCCACATCTGGCGAATGAGCGAGCACGAGAATGCGCTGGATGCGCATATTGTAGTTAGTTCTGAAACTGGCGAAGCGGTTCAACAGCTCAGAAAGGAGATAAAGAATTTCTTGAATATCACGTTCGACATTTCACATGCGACATTGGAATTTGAGACATCCCACTGCGGACAAACGACCATATTTGGTCATGAGCAAAGTGCTTAATGTTGCCCCGAGCAATGAGTTTATTTGACGAAACAATTGATACACCCCTGGATGGATTTGCGTAATTTTCAGCCATCTTTTGATCACTATCACACACTATGCTTTGCGGCATCAGAGATGCAATTACGTCAATGCGGTGACCAATGGAAAGCTTAGTAAAACTTTTGTCACCTAACTTGCATGACGCGCGCTAAATTGGTCGGGCCGTTCTCATCCAAGATTACGCTGAGCAAATCATCCCATAAGGCCAGCTTACCCTTCACCACTGCTCATCTTTGCTGAGATGCCCCGCTCATTTCCGAGTTTCTTGGCGACTTGTTGGATGAAATGATCGAACCGGCGCTGCCCCAAGGCATGCGCCGCATCTCGCTCGCCTTCTGGAATTGGATCCGTACGTGTCAGCCAGTAAAACACGAAATGCGCTGTCGTTTCGAGACAGAGCGCTGTGTCGCGCTCAATTTCGCCCTGTCGCGTATCGAACGCATCCATGCGGCGCAATAGTCGTTCCTCCAAGATAAGATTGGACTCAGGGTCAAAAAAACGACTGAGCGCTTCTTCCACAATATCCGTTTTGGTCAGGCCCGGCACACACGCACGTCGCTCAAGCTCCGCATGCAGCTTGTGAGACAGCCGAAGATTCACGCGTGGCTTACTCATATTAAAACTCCGGAAGTGTATTGTCGTCTGCAAGATCAAGGGTCGCCGCCTGCCGAAGTGTTTCCAGCGTTTGCGCTGCATCAACATCTTCTGAGTCATCGAATTCAGGCGGCGCGTCAGTATCTCTTTCAATCGGTCTGGTCTGTTCCGGCGAGCCGAATGTGGGACTGATCTCCCGTCCGCCGTCTGCGCTTATTGGTCCCAAAAACTCTTTCACAGAAGGCACAGAATCCTCGCGCTCTGGCCAATTGGCCCTCGCGGACTGCAAACGTAGCGGATCCTTGGGAGGCGATAGAATACGCTCTGCGAAGTTGCGATCTTCAAAATAGCGGAGCTTCTTCGCAAGAAACGGCAGGCAGCCTGACACCATAACAATTTCATCGCTCGGCGGCATCTGCATCACTTCGCCGGGTGTCATCAGAGCCCGCTGCGTTTCCTGGCGCGACACCATCATATGGCTCAGCCATGGGGCCAGCCGATGTCCGGTATAATTCTTCTGTGAACGAAGCTGTGTCTTAGTTCCCAAGGCCTCCGAGATCCGCTTGGCCGTTCGTTCGTCATTGGTAGAAAAAGCGATCCGGACGTGGCAATTGTCGAGTATGGAATGGTTCGGGCCGTAGGCTTTTTCGATCTGGTTTAAAGACTGAGCAATCAAATAAGCGCGCACGCCATATCCCGCCATGAAGGCCAAAGCGCTCTCAAAGAAATCCAGGCGACCAAGCGCGGGAAACTCGTCAAGCATGAGGAGCATCTTTCGTCGACCAGGTTCTGGCATCGTTTCCGTCAGTCTTCGCCCAATCTGATTGAGGATCAGCCTGATGAGAGGTTTCGTGCGCGAAAGATCAGAAGGCGGCACGACCAGATAGAGTGATATTGGCCTGTCGCCGGTGATAAGATCTCTAATGCGCCAATCGCTCGCCGCTGTGATCTTACCAATGACGGGGTCTCGGTATAGTCCAAGGAAGCTTAACGCTGTCGACAGGACGCCAGAGCGCTCATTCTCAGATTTATTGAGCAGTTCGCGCGCTGCCTGCGCCACTATCGGGTGCACCTCTCGCGTCCCGTTCGGCAGAACGATGTGTTTCGCGCTCAGCATGTTGTTCAGGGTTTTCTCAAAAGTGCGAGACGGGTCAGAGAGGAACCGGGCACAGCCAGATAGGGTCTTATCCTCTTGCGCGTAGAGCACATGCAATATCACACCAACAAGCAACGAGTGCGCTGTCTTTTCCCAATGGTTTCTGCGTTCGAGGGTGCCTTCTGGGTCTACGAGAATATCCGCGATATTCTGAACATCACGGACTTCGCTCGCACCTTTTCTCACTTCCATCAGGGGGTTAAATCGCGCGCTCGAAAGGTCAGTCGGATCAAACTTAACGCAGTTTGAAAAAGAGGACCGCCAACCGGACGTTAGGCTCCAGTTTTCTCCCTTGATATCATGAATGACGGCGCTACCCGTCCATGAAAGCAAAGTTGGGATGACCAGGCCAACGCCTTTACCGGAACGCGTAGGCGCAAACGCCAAGACATGCTCAGGACCGTCATGGCGAATATATTGTTTCTTCCAGCGTCCCAAGAAAACCCCTTCGGGTTTGAGCAGTCCGGCGTCGATTAAATCGGATTTGCTGCCCCATCGGGCTGAACCAAACGTCGTGACACGCCGCTCCCATCGCGACCGCCAGACTGATCCGATCACAGCAGCCAGAATCCCAAGAAGTCCACCACTCGCTGCGATCAGTCCGCCGCGAGCAAAAACACTCGGCGCATAAGCTTCGTAGGCATACCACCACTGAAAAATGCGCCAAGGTTTATAAATCGGCCAGTCGTTCCAAGAGAACCAAACCTGGCCGAGTGCGGGTTGATATCCAAGCGTATGCGCAACCCATTGGGTGGAAATCCACATTGTCAAACCGATAATCGATAGAACAATAAGGAATTGTCCGATCAGGATTTTTGATGGCGACATCGCTTTGTAGCTCCGAAACAGAAAACGACTCGAGTGTTTCGTGTTACGGGGCGCTGGACCAGTGTATATGGCGGCAATTGGCGGCACCAAGTGTCGAAGCGCGCCAAGTTTGAACATTCTCCAGATCCATCTGCATTCCCAATACGGGCATATTGGATCGATGCAGTGAGATAAGAATTTTAAATTGGTGTTCCACTCTCCACAACTTTGGATCTGAGGTCAGATTTCTTTCTAGACCGTGCACAGTTCTCTCAATAAATGAAGCTCTTGCATATACCCTATAGGGGTATTAGGTATCTGCTGTCGGCACACAACTGACGCAGCGCTGCGCCCACAACCCGAAAGGAGGCGACTTCATGAAAATCACATCTGTGGGACATGCCTTGTCCCTATTCCTCGTTATTACATTTTTGATCTGCATCGGTTGGGGCCTTGTTACGCCCCCAGCGCTGCACATGCATGGTGCCTGGGAAGGTCTGCTCCCCGGCTTTGAGTTCCTGACGCCGCTTGGCTTCGGAATTGGGCTGATCGAGAGCTATCTCTACGGCTGGTATATCGCTCTCGTGTTCGTGCCGCTCTACAACCGGTTCAATTCGGTTTCCTGATCAAAATCAGTCGCTGCACCAGCACGTTTCTGGTGCAGCGCTTACCTGTTTGAGGCTTCATATGGTCAATCACGAAAAACCTAGTCACGCGTGCCACGGCGAACCTAGCCAGTCCAAAGCAACAGCAGCTGACAAGAACTTTGATAACGTCCCGTCTGATTATGGCGGCACGATCTGGACATGCCCGATGCATCCTCAGGTGCGCGAAACCTCAAACACTGGCTGCCCGATCTGCGGCATGGCTCTGGAGCCGGAAACGGTCAGTGCTGAAGAAGACACAACTGAATTGGAAGACATGACGCGGCGCTTCTGGGTCGGTCTTGTCCTGTCCGTTCCACTGATTGCATTTGTCATGGGAGAAATGATCCCCGGAAATCCGCTCGGTGATCTGATCAATCCCACTCTCGGCGTCTGGCTCCAGGCCGCACTTGCCACTCCTGTCGTCCTCTGGGCGGGCTGGCCCTTTTTTGAGAAGGGTTGGCAGTCAGTCAAACGCCGTAATCTCAACATGTTCACCCTCATCGCGATGGGTGTCGGCGTGGCCTATGTCTATTCACTCGTCGCCACTTTCGCGCCTGGCCTATTCCCCGATTCTTTTCGAGGCCATGGCGGGACCGTGGCCGTTTATTATGAAGCCGCTGCTGTGATCGTGACACTGGTTCTTCTCGGCCAGGTCCTCGAACTGCGTGCACGAAGCGCAACATCCGGCGCGATCCGCGCGCTGCTTGAACTATCTCCGCCGACAGCGCGGCGGATGGTCGAGGATGGCAGTGAGGAAGAGGTCGATCTCTCAGAGGTCAGCGCCGGCGACCGGCTAAGGGTGCGGCCGGGTGAGAAAATTCCGGTCGATGGCACGGTGCTGGAAGGACGCTCATCTGTCGATGAGTCCATGGTCACCGGCGAGCCGGTTCCCGTCGAGAAAAACAAAGATGACCGCGTGACTGGCGGCACGGTTAACGGCACCGGGTCGTTGGTCATGCAGGCGACACATGTTGGCGAAGACACACTGCTATCGCAAATCGTTCAAATGGTTGCTGCCGCGCAGCGCTCGCGTGCACCGATCCAGCGACTGGTCGATCTTGTTTCGTCATGGTTTGTTCCGGCTGTAATCATCATCGCCATTCTGACGTTTTTTGTCTGGTCGTTGTTCGGCCCCGACCCGGCCATGGCGTTCGCCCTTGTGAACGCTGTCGCGGTTCTGATCATTGCCTGCCCGTGCGCCCTTGGACTTGCAACGCCAATGTCGATCATGGTTGGTACTGGCAAAGGCGCTTCAAATGGTATCCTTATCAAGAATGCCGAAGCGCTCGAGACGTTCGAAAAAATCGACACGATCGTCGTAGACAAGACCGGCACGCTCACACTTGGTCGCCCGGAACTCGTTCTTGTTAAACCCGCCGGTCCGTTTGATGAGGCCGCTCTTTTAAGCCTTGTTGCCGCCGTTGAGCGTTCGAGCGAACACCCTCTGGCCGAAGCGATTGTTCGGGGTGCTGAAACGCGCAACGCGCCAGACTCCACGGCGACAGATTTTCAATCGGTTACTGGAGAAGGTGCGCATGCCAGTGTCGATGGACAGGTGGTCGCGATTGGCAACTCAAAAATGATGAAACGGCTCGGCGTCTGGTCCGATGAATATGGAGTCGAAGCCGATCAGTATCGCTCGGAAGGTCAAACCGTGATGTTCGTGAGTGTCGATGGGGCGTTTGCGGGCATGATTGGCGTGGCCGATCCAATCAAAGAGACAACGCCGGAAGCGATAAAACGATTGCACGCTGAAGGGTTGAAGGTCGTCATGCTGACCGGCGACTCCGAAGCCACGGCTCAAGCTGTGGCAGCAAAAGTCGGGATTGATGAGGTCCATGCGGATGTTTCTCCAGAAGACAAGCACAAGATCGTTTCAGAATTACAGTCTGGGGGCGCGCGCGTCGCGATGGCTGGCGACGGCATCAACGACGCCCCTGCGCTCGCTCAAGCTGATGTCGGCATTGCAATGGGCACCGGGACTGATGTGGCAATGGAGAGTGCTGGCGTCACTCTGGTCAAAGGCGACTTGCTCGGCGTTGCCAAGGCGCGAGAGCTGAGCCGCGCGACGATGCGGAATATTCGTCAGAACCTCTTCTTCGCCTTCATATACAACTCACTCGGCGTCCCTGTGGCCGCGGGTGTGCTTTACCCGTTTTTCGGATTGCTGCTCAGTCCAATGATCGCTGCCGCTGCGATGAGCCTGTCCTCAGTATCTGTGATTGGGAACGCGCTACGCTTGCGCGCTTTGAAATTATGATGTCGCAAGCAAATGATCCCGGCAGAGCTTTTACACCGCCACTAGGGTTGGCTGCACTGACGCCTTTGTACGATTTGGCGATCGCGCTGTTCACCAGAGAGCGGGTCTGGCGCGATAAATTGGTGAAAGACTTGGCACCAAAACCGGGCGATGTGATTGTGGACATTGGCTGCGGGACTGGGCGTTTAGCGCCGCTGATCGAACGAGCGGCGCTCCAGGTCAAATATATTGGAATTGATCCAGATAAAACCGCCCTCGCACGAGCAAGACACCGTGCACAAAAGCACGGGCTGAGCGCGCGCTTTATCGAAGGTTTTTACGATGGCGGCGTGAGTATTGATGGTCATAGCCCGAACAAAATCATCTCGTCGCTGGTTCTCCATCAAACGCCACTGACCGAAAAGCGGCGGATTATTAAGACAGTTTATCAGGAATTGCCGGAGAGCGGCACGTTTCTGATCGCTGACTATGGATTGCAACGCAGCGCGCTGATGCGGGCGCTGTTTCGCTGCACTGTTCAAGCGCTTGATGGCGTCGAAGACACACAGCCGAATGCCGACGGCATACTCATGAAGATGCTAGAGGACGCGGGCTTTTCTAGCGTTAAGGAGACCGCTGTTTACGCCACGCCGAGCGGATCGATTTCGGTTCTTCTGGCCCATAAAAGTATTTCCGATGACGGCACGCGGTCATGAAGGCCACTTACCAGCAGGGCAGTTTGACGCTGGCGGGCACTGTGGCCATGGGCACAGGTGTCATGATTGGCGCCGGCATTTTTGCCCTTACAGGGCAAGTCGCAGAGTTTGCAGGAAGCTGGTTTCCGGTGGCCTTTATTCTGGCAGCGGTCATCAGCGCGTTTAGCGCGTACTCCTACATAAAAGTATCCAACAAATACCCATCAGCGGGCGGGATCGCGATGATCCTTCGCAAGGCCTATGGGCCAACCACTTTGACAGGTGGAGCGGCGCTGCTCATGGCATTCTCGATGATTATCAATGAAAGCTTGGTGGCTCGGACCTTCGGGACATACACACTGCAGCTATTCGGGATTGAAGGAGGGATTCTCGTTCCCGTCTTAGCCTTGGCTCTGATCTTGGCAGCGTTTTTGATCAACATTGCGGGCAATGAGATTATTGGCCGCGTTTCAAAGATCACGGCAATCTTGAAAATCGGCGGCATACTTGCGTTTGCGCTGGTGGCGCTCTCGGCGGGTGGGTTTCGCTTCGCGCCGATCGAAACTGGAAATGCGGAACATGCCACGTCGGTTGGTGGCTTCCTCGCGGGCGTCGCCCTCGCCATTCTCGCTTACAAAGGCTTCACCACGATTACGAATAGCGGCGGGGAGGTCGAACAGCCGGAAAAGAATGTTGGTCGAGCGATTATGATTTCGCTCGCGATTTGCACAGTAGTCTACATTCTTGTCTGCTTTGCAGTGGGGTCGGCCCTCTCGATCCCGGAAATCATTCGGTCCAAAGACTACGCGCTTGCAGAAGCGGCGCGGCCGGCTCTGGGCGCATATGGCGTCTGGTTCACTGTGGCAATCGCCATAATTGCGACCGCGTCAGGGCTGCTTGCCAGTGTCTTCGCCGTTTCACGCATGCTCGCCATGCTGACCGATATGAATATCATTCCGCACAACCACTTTGGAATGCCGGGAGATATCCAAAAACATACGCTCGTTTATACGGTCGTAGCTGCCGCCATATTGGCCGCGTTTTTTGATTTGAGCCGTATCGCTTCGCTTGGTGCGATATTCTACCTGGTTATGGACATCATCATTCATTGGGGTGTGCTGAAGTATCTGAAAGACGATGTGCAGGCCAACCCGGTGATCCTGATCTGTGCTATTGTATTGGATGCACTCGCATTGGGCGCATTTCTCATTCTCAAATGGCAGGGTGATCCTCTCATCATCGTCATCGCTTTTGCCGGCATGGGTCTGATCTTTGGATTAGAGAAATTCTACTTATCGGTCGTTCGCAGCTCGACCGAAGAGTCTCCAAGTCACGATCACTGACGTAAATTTTTGGATTGCTGATTTTCATCGAAGGGAGATTAAACATGATCAACACCACCCGCCTCGGTCTGACGCTTGGCAGCTTGCTTATCGGAGTATCGGCGTGCACTCCAGCAAGCGACGAAATGCACAAGGCGCCGCAAGCGCAAGAAGCTTCCACCAACCAATTAGTGGCACGCGCCTATGGATCAGTTCTGTTCAAAAACACTGACACCCGAACACTAGAGATCACCCACTCTCCCGTGCCGGAGGCAGATTGGCCTATTATGCAGATGCAATTCCAAGTCGCTAATAATGTTGACATGGCCGAGTTTGTTCCTGGCGATGCCGTCGAGTTTGTTTTTGACTATTCGACCGCAGATCTGCCTCTCATTGTGGCGATGAGGCGGACAAGCCCGACCGAACTGATTGGCGCATTGTGGCCGGAAGCCGATCTGCCCGAGCCGTCAGAAGACTAAATTTATTATCACATGGACGCGGAGGCGCGACCAAGCACCGGCTAAGTGCTCGGACCGACGACTGTCGTAAGGACAGCAATCGCAACTATGATGCCGAGGAATAGTAGACAGTCCGCCAGCAAGGTTCGTCGGAGTAGCACACGTCCTTCCGCTGGTTCTATTTCCAGACATTTGGCAACCCAAGTCTTATTCAGTGCGCCAATCAGCAATGCAAGCGTCGCGAGTCCGACTTTGATTGCAAGCACGCGGCCATAAGTCGTCGAAACAAGCGCTTCCAACGATCCCACGAATAGTAAGCTGAGCCAAAAGCCGCTCACAAAAAGCACCGGTACGCTGACAAGCGCAATGGTGCTGAAGCGCTGCATTTTCTCCAACAAATCGGTATCGTTGATGTTGCTGTACGGCCAGAGCGCAATGGGCGCAGTCACCCAAAACGCTGCAAGCCCGACATGAAGAGAGGCAATCCATGGGTTCAGGCCGGGCGACTCAAGTCCTCGCGTATGGCCGCCAAGGCCGCCGCCAGCGAGCAGAGTAATGGCGCCGAGAAGCACCAAAATGCGAATGCGGAGCAATAAACCGATTAGAACCGCGCCAGATCCTGCGATATACCCAAGCGTCTGCAGCTTGTTTGGCGACCAAACCCAGTCGAACAAGGTAAAGTCAAAAGCATGCTGAAGACCGCCGGCAAGTTCGGCATTCAAGAGAAACAGGCGCGCGGCAACGCAGATGGACAGCACAAGTGCGCTCAAGGTGATCAATCTACGGAATTCTGCGCCGAGGACGAGCCCTTGTATCGCCAAGCCGACCGCTCCTACCAATCCTGAGTATAAACCGACTTTGACAAGAAGTGATAATGCGTCGAGCACGAACACTCAGCCAGTGATCGTGAAGACAACTTCACCCTTCATGACGTGACCGTCCTTGGCCACAGCGCGCCATTTTAGGACATATGTACCGGACTCAAGCATTGGCAGTGGCACCGAAAACGACTTGCCCGACTCTCGCGTACGCTCAAACGCGATCTCAACCGGGTCACCGTCTAATGTCTCAAGCTCCAAACCGGCAAGACCGATATCCGCGCCGAATGAAAAGTCGAAAGACGCCGGCGCAGCTTCGATCTGCGACCCATCCTCTATGTTTGACGACACGATGCTCGTGTGAGCGAATGCCGGAACCACCGTTACCGAAAAGACCGCGACGGTGGCTATCAGATTTCTGAGGAATTTCATGAGCGCCTCTAGCGTTTGGTAAGACATTTGCTATATCTGTATACCCGGTAGAGGGTATTGCCAATGAAAACTGACACAAAAGAATCTGCGCTCAAGCGCCTTGCCCGGATCGAGGGCCAGGTACGAGGTGTATCGAAGATGATCTCCGAAGATCGCTACTGTATCGATGTCGTCCGGCAGGTCCAGGCAGTCAAAGCCGCCTTATCTGGACTGGAGAAAGTCGTCCTCGACGATCATCTGGAAACGTGCGTCGAGCACGCGTTGACCGGTGAAGACGTGGATGCTCGCCGCGAAAAAGTCGAGGAATTGGTCGCTGTCCTTGGCGGTCGGAAAAAGTGACTTTCCAATATACCCCTTAGGGAGTATAAGATGTTAACCTGTATAGAGGTAATCTGACGGACATATGTTGAAACTGACGCGCCTTATGATTTTGGTAGCCGTTGCCTTCATGGCGGCGCGACCGGTCATGGCGTGCTGTATTACGGGCCACAACGAGGCCCCGTCATCTGTTCATTCTGCCGAGACGCCTTCTTGCCATGATGCTGCTGATAGCTCGGAGCATACATCATCAGATACATCCGGCGAGATGCCAGGTGACATGCAAGGCCCGATGGAGTGCCCCGGCTGTTTCGATTGCGACAGCGCCATCATGCAAACGCAGACGTTTGATGAAGGCGCCGTACTTACTGAATCGCCATCGGAAATCCCGGTAGCTCTCCTGACGGCGCGATTTGAAGGTTTTCATCACAATTCGACGGTTCTTACGACCGGCCCGCCGGGCCACGCTCCACCGACAAACTCGACACCCATAACGCTGAAACAGCGCCTGTTGATTTGATCCGGTAGCGCCGCGCGATCTTGCGCGGTTTTCGCTGCTCGTTTCAATCAACTTGGTGCTGACCTATGCCCCCACTTCGAAAACTCGCGCTTCTGTGCGCTGTCCTGGCAACGCCCCTCCTGGCGATGTCTGTCGCTGCGCAGTCCATGGATGAACTCGAATCGCGTCTCTCCGACCATCCAAGTCTCGCCGCGCTCACTTATCAGGCGGACGCCAACCGGGAACGCGGTCAAGCCGCCACGGCATTGCCCGACCCAGTGGTATCGGTCGGGATCAATAACTTCCCGATCTTCGACCCCTCATTTTCGGACTTCCTGCCCACCAATAAGGCGATTGGCGTGCGCCAGGAATTTCCAAACCGGGCCGGCCGCGAAGCGCGTGCAGGAGAGGCGCGCAGCCTTGCAGCCCAGACAGATCTTGTCCGATCAGCGCAGCTCTCGGCCTTGCGCGGCGAACTCATCGCCCTGCTTCACGAAAAAGCCCGTATCGAAAAGCAGCGCACGCTCGCTGAGCTCCGCAATGCAAAGTATGACGAACTGACCCAGGTGGTGGAAACCGAAATCGATGCCGGACGTCCAGCGGTATTTAGGCTTGCTGAAATTGAGTCAGAGCGCACAAGCGTCTCCCGCATTCTGGTCGATCTTGATCGCCAGACCGCACAAATTGATGCCCGTCTGATTGATCTTGTCGGCCTGGTGCCAGTCACGCCCGCGCCGCCGGTAACCCCATCGGACTGGACAGGCGAAGCCATGGACTTTCATGCCGTACGTGTCGCGCAAGCCAGTATTCGTGTCGCAGACCAGTCAGTTAATGGAGCTGAAGCGGCATGGCGACCAAACTGGGGCGCACAGCTGACTTATCAACAACGCGAGTCCGGCGTGAATTTCGCTGGCGATGACTGGGTCTCCGGCATGGTCACCTTTAGTGTTCCCCTTTGGGCAGAGCGCAGTCAGGCGCCACGTCTTCGCGCCGCAAAAGCACATCGCGCGAGCGCCGAAATGCGCTATCAGGCATCTGCGCGCACATCGGCTGCTCGCTTTGCGAGTGAGGCAGCCGCCTGGCGCGCTGCACAGGATAATATCGCGGTTCTCGAGCGCAATATCGACGCCGTTGAAGACGAAATTGCCGCGCAACTGACCACTTATGAATCCGGTGTCGGCGACTACGCGCCGATTATCGACGGCGAAATCGCCATCCTCAAACTGCGTTCTGACATCGCCACTGAGGCGGCCCGCATGGCCGCCGCGATTGCCCGTATGAACGCGCTCTTGGTGCAATCATGAAACAGTCCTTCGTTCTTTTGGCGGCCTCAGCCGCCCTTTTGACGGCCTGCGGCGAACCTGCCGCCGTCGGTTCAAGCTCAGGCGCTTTGACGGCATCGTCAGCGTCACCAGCTGAAACCACCCAATACACCTGCCCGATGCATCCGCATTATATCTCGACCGACCCGGATGGTTCCTGCCCGATCTGCGGCATGGACCTGGTCCCGGTGAACCTAAACGCAAGCGCAACCCCTGGTGATGGCGCGATCGCGGTGGCACCAGAAATGATCCAGACCATGGGCATCAGGACCGCGCCCGTCAGCGTCACCAATTTTGGGCGATCATTGCGCGCCTTTGGCACCGTAGAAACAAATGAACGGTTGGAAAATGTCAGCGTCTCACGGCTTGAAGGCTGGATCGATGACTTGCGCGTCCGGGCCGAGGGCGACACCGTTCGCCCCGGCGCGTTGCTGTACCGCGTTTACAGCCCGGACCTCATCGCTGCGCAGAAAGACTATCTCGCCTCGCTCACGATCGGCAATAAGAACCGTGTCGCAGCGGTTCGCCAACGGCTTCGCTCGGTCGGCATGCAGAATACGGCGATAGAGCGCCTGACTGAGACGCGCACCATAATGGAGCGTGTTCCTGTATATGCGGAATCAGGCGGAACGGTTGCAGAGCTTCAGGTTAGCGAAGGCGACTACATCAAACCTGGCACGCCAATCCTGCGCCTGCAATCTTATGCCGGCGTCTGGATCATCGCCCGCGTACCTGAACAAGACCTGGCGCTGATCGATACCGGGCTTGCAGTCCGTCTTGAGTTTCCGAGCGCGCCAGGCGCACCAGCGGAGGGCCGGATCAATTACATCTACCCCACGATCGATCCGCGAACGCGAACCGGCGAAGTGCGGATTGAAGTCGACAATGCGGCCGGATATCTGCGTCCTGGCGCCTATGCCGACATCTCGTTGGATCTTGGCGGCGAAGCACGCCTTTCTGTCCCAACCGAAGCCATTCTTCGAGACAGCCGCGGCGCACACGTGATTGTGGCTCTCGGGCAAGGTCGGTTTGCCGGGCGCGGCGTCCAGACCGGTATCGCCGCCAATGGCCGGACAGAAATCATTGCCGGTTTGGAGTCTGGTGATCTGGTTGTTGCGAGCGGTCAGTTCATGCTCGATAGTGAGGTAAACCTGCGCGAAGGTTTTTCCAAGCTTCAGGTGCCAGTGGCAACTGCAGCCGGGCCCGACACGCCGCTAGCCCGGCTTCCTGTTGACGCCAGCACGCTCGCCGAGATCGACCATTTCACGGACATGGCGCTCTATTTCCACGAGGCGCTGACGGACGTCTATAAGATCGACCCCTATTTCCTCGACCCGGCCTTAGGTCTCGGTGAGACCTTGCGCGCACGGTTTGCGAACACAAAACTGGTCCCCATCCTTGAACGTTCTGAAATCGCGCTGCGCGCGGCAAAAGAAGCCCGTGAAGGTGATGCCCTGAAAGCCGAACTTGAAAGGCTCATGGAAGCGCTTGAACCGTGGTTGCTGGAGGGTGCGCCAATTCATTATCGTGATGCAGGTCTTACACTTTTCCAAGAAGCAGACACAGACCGTCTCTGGCTTCAGGAGGGCTCAGCACCGAACAATCCTTATGGCGATAACGCAGCCAGACCCGTGTCCTGGCCCGACCCTATGGCGGGCATGGCAATCGACACCGGGGAGCGTCCTTCGACCGATCCCCATGCAGGGCATCGCTAGGAAACCGTCATGTCAGATCACTCTCCCCATACGCCTGACGATCTTGCCGGACGCGACCCATCCAAGTCCTGGGTCGCCGGTCTGATCTCATGGTCAATAACCAACCAGCTGATTGTCCTTGTGCTCTGCGCAGCGCTCGCAGTGTCAGGTTGGATGGCCGTTCAGAACACGCCGCTGGATGCGGTGCCCGATCTTACGGACACGCAGGTCATCATTCGCACAGATTTTCCGGGCCAGAGCCCTCAAATCGTCGAAGACCTCGTTACGTATCCACTCTCGACCAATCTTCTTGGCTTGCCAAAAACCAAGGACGTACGTGGCTCATCCATGTTTGGCACCAGCTTTGTTTATGTCATTTTCGAAGATGATGTGGATCTGTATTGGGCCCGGTCACGGGTCCTTGAAGCGCTCTCGCGCCTTGGAAATACTCTGCCGGATGGCGCGGTCCCGCAGCTCGGTCCTGATGCGACTGGCGTCGGCTGGGTTTACCAGTACGCGCTGGTCGACAAAACCGGTGGAACTGACTTGGCAGAGCTGCGCTCCCTACAGGATTGGTTCCTGAAGCTTGAACTTGCCGGCGTCGAGGGCGTCTCGGAAGTCGCATCTGTTGGCGGCTTTGTTCGAGAGTATCAAGTCCTGATCGACCCGAACCTCTTACGCTCCTATGATATCCCGCTCCGGCGCGTATCTGAGGCCGTCAAGGCCGCATCCAGTGAAGTCGGCGGCCGTGTTCTCGAACAGAGCGAAAGCGAGTTTGTGATCCGCTCGTCAGGCTATGTCGACGATAAGGCCGATCTCGAACAGGTCGTTCTTTATGCTGCTGACGGTTCGCCGGTCCTGTTGTCGGCCGTTGCGCGGATCATTGAGGGGCCCGCGCTTCGCCGAGGCGTCGTTGAGTTGAACGGCGAGGGCGAAACGGTTGCCGGGATCGTCATCATGCGCGACGGCGAGAACGCACTGACGGTTATTCAGCGTGTCAAAGCCAAACTTACAGACCTTCAGCGCGGCCTGCCCGACGGGGTTGAGATTGTCACTGTCTATGACCGTGCGCCGCTCATCGAAGGCGCGGTGAAATACCTCGAAGAAAAACTGCTGGAAGAAGGTATCGCAGTGGCTTTGGTCATTCTGATTTTTCTCCTGCATGTGCGCTCGTCGCTCGTCGCGATCATCACTCTGCCACTCGGTGTCCTGGGGGCGTTTCTGATCATGTCGTTCCAAGGAGTGACGGCAAATATTATGAGCCTGGGCGGTATCGCCATTGCGATCGGGGCGATGGTGGACGCCTCCATTGTGCTGGTTGAAAATGCGAGCCGCAAACTGTCGGAGATTGGCGATAAGCCCAGCGCGGCGGAGCGACGCCGCACGCTGATCGCGGCGGCGCAGGAAGTCGGTCCAGGCATCTTCTTCTCACTGTTGATCATCACCGTCTCGTTCCTTCCGGTATTTGCTCTGACCGGTGAAAGCTATCGTCTGTTCAGTCCGCTCGCCTTCACGAAGACCTATGCGATGGCCTTCGCGGCTATTCTCTCTGTCACGCTAGTGCCTGTGTTGATGCTGTATCTGATGCGGGGCAAGTTTCGACGTGAGGAAGCTAACCCGCTCAATGCATTTTTCATCTGGGCCTATAAGCCGATCCTTCACGCCGCGCTAAGGTTCAAATGGGTGACTGTCGCTCTTGCCGTCCTGATGACGGCCAGCGTGATCGTACCGTTGCAGCGCATCGGATCAGAATTCATGCCCGCCCTTTATGAAGGCGAACTACTGTATATGCCCACCACGCTGCCCGGCGTTTCTTCGACCAAGATGCGCGAAATCCTCGGTCAGACCAATCGGGTTATGATGACCGTGCCTGAGGTTGAACGCGTCTTTGGCAAGGCGGGCCGAGCAGACACCGCAACGGATCCTGCGCCGCTGACCATGATCGAGACATGGATCAAGCTGAAACCGAAAAGCGAATGGCGACCTGGTATCACGGTCGATGACATTACTGCTGAGCTTGATGCGAAATTACAAATGCCGGGCCTCGTCAATTCCTGGGGCTATCCGATCAAGATTCGTATGGACATGGTCTCAACCGGCGTGCGCACCCCGGTCGGCATAAAGGTCACCGGCGACAATCTGATCGAAATCGAGCGCATCGCACGCGATGTTGAGACAGCCGTTGGAGACGTGCCAGGCACGCGCTCAGCCTTCGCCGACCGCGTGCTCGGCGGCAAATATCTGGAAATCACGCCGGACCGGGCTGAGCTGTCCCGGCGCAATATCGATATGGGCGTCTTCCAGACTGTTGTTCAGACTGCGCTTGGTGGCATGCGTCTCTCCCAATCGGTCGAAGGCCGCGAGCGCTATGACATCATGCTGCGCTATGACAGGCCGTTCCGCGAGACACCTGAAGACCTTGGCAATATCCTTGTCCCAACGCCGACCGGGGCACACATTCCGCTCGGCGAGCTGGCCACGATCGCTTATACTGAGGGCCCACCCATGATCCGCTCAGAGAATGCGCGGCTGACGGGTTGGGTATTTGTCGACATCGCGGACCGAGACATGGGCAGCTATGTCAGCGAAGCCAGACAAGTGGTTGCCGACGCAGTCAGCCTGCCCGCTGGCTATGCGGTCGAGTTCTCGGGACAGTATGAACAAATGGAGGCGGCAAGCGAGCGCCTGCAGATTGCGATCCCGGCCGCCATCGGTTTGATCTTTCTGCTCTTGATGCTGCATTTTGGCCGCCTTGATCGAACCGCGATTATCATGCTCTCACTGCCATTTGGTCTGATCGGCGGGCTGTGGGCGGTCTGGCTCGCGGGTTACAACCTTTCGGTTGCCGTCGCTGTTGGCTTTATTGCACTCGGCGGAATTGCGGTCGAAACGGCCGTTATCATGCTGCTTTATATTGATGGGCAGGTACGCACAGAAAACCCGACCAATCGGGAAGACCTATTTGGCGCCATCAGCCGCGGCGCAGCGATGCGCGTGCGGCCAAAACTGATGACCGTACTGACAATTCTTGTCGGTCTTGCGCCGGTCTTTCTGACCGATGGTCTTGGCGCCGATGTCATGCGCCGCATCGCACTGCCCATGCTTGGCGGCATGGTCTCAACCCTATTGCTAACCCTGATCGTGATCCCGGCGATCTACTATATCTGGGTTGGCAAAACACTGTCTGCTCGCCGCCCCAAAACTGAGGCAGAGCATACACCTTTCAACACACCCCAAGGAGATCCCATACAATGAAACCTTTCATTCTTTTCACTGCGAGCGCCTTTGCTTTGACACTCGCTGCCTGTGGCGGAGCTGACGGCGATGCGCCAGCCCCAACCCCCGCTGCAGACGCACCGATGGACATGGCAGACGGCACCATGGACCATTCTGATCACGATATGGGCGACGGCACGATGGGCCATGGCACAGGCATCATCAAATCTGTCGGTGCGCAGGGCGACTTCCTGACAATTGATCACGGTCCGATTGATGGCATTGGCATGGGTGCCATGACGATGGGTTTTGACATTATGGGCGATGTCGATCTGGCAGGCTTCGCCGATGGCGACCAAGTCGCGTTTATGGTCAAAAAGGGCCGTGACAATTCCTATCGCATCACCGAAATCTGTAATACCGGGACAGATGGTGAAGACTGCCTTGAAGGTATGATGGATCACTAGATCCAGATAGGGAGGGCGTAATATGGGCTTGCTCAGATGGTCTGTTCGAATTCACAAATGGGTTGCCCTGATTATCGGCCTTCAAATCCTGCTGTGGATTGCAGGCGGGTTGGTGATGAGCGTGATCCCGATTGAGCAGGTCCGGGGTGAGCATAAGGTGGCTGCGCCTGCGCCGCTCTCCCTTTCTCCCAACCTTATCCTCCCCCTATCAGAGGCAACAGACCGCGCTGGTCTGATTGAATTGAGGGGGGCCTCGATAGGTCAGGTGATGGAGCAACCTGTCTGGCGGTTGACGGGAGCTGAAGGCCAGCACTTTGTTGTCAATGCGCAGACCGGCGAGTTGATGACGCCCGTTAACAGTGATCTGGCTGAGCGCATCGCGAACGCCGATTATTCCGGAACGGGCCAACTGAAAACGATCGAGCGCGTAATTGATCCACCTGCCGAATATGGAAGGCCCGGTCCCGTTTGGCGTGCCACGTTCGATGATGCCGACGCAACGACGCTTTACATTGATCCCAGCACAGCAGAGGTGCGGGCGCGTCGATCATCGACCTGGCGGTTCTACGACTTCTTTTGGAAGCTACACATCATGGACTATGATGATGGCGCTGACTTTAATCACCCGCTTTTGATCACAGCGGCGGGAGCGGCAGTATTTGTTGCGCTCTCCGGCCTAATCCTGCTCATCATAAAAATGCGCCGCACATTATTGGTTTGGCACCATTCCAAACGTGGAAACTGATCTCGTTGAACGGTCAACACATTCGTCTTTTGAGTCTTGGCAAGCTCCTTATCATTCTAGCCGTGAGCGCATTGCCGATGAAGACGATAATATCGATACGGATTAGCCGAGCGTTCACAGCCGGACAAACACATTAAAACATCATCTGCTGAGCCCTCGCCGCCGTGCACCTGGTATCGTCCATTCAATCCCGCGTGCTCGCATCTCAAATTGAAGAGAGCGACCACGGCGCTGTTCCAAGTCCGGTCGCCAAGGCACCAGAGCGAAAGCTTTTTGGTTTCCAATGATAGCCATCCGTCCTTGAGCCAGGTCTAGTGTGCGTTCAAACGTGCCCTTGAAATCTTCACCCGTCGCCAAAGTTTTGTACTCACGGCTTGATCGTTGAATTTCGGCGTCGCCCGCTTTGGTCAGTTCCGTCAATCTCAGGTTCTTTCTGGCATCCATTGAAAGTCTACCTGACTCCCCATTGAGAATACCCTCGCGGTGCAAAAACATCTGCCGCTGCTTACGGGCGTCAGAGAAGCGTGAGCCTACAAAGCTGACACCTTCACTTTGCGCACGGTCTATCCAAGTTTCAGCATGCGCATTAATTTGCGCGTCAATCGAGATCCACGACTGCACCCTTACCGAAACCCTTCCTGTCCTCGCAGACTCAAATGTTGCGGCTTTTTCGAGGAAGTCATCATCAATCTTCCAAGCCCCGTCCGGCATCCTTGAAACGATGCCGGCCCGGCGGAGGGTTTCGAGCCGTCTTTTGTGCGCGAGACGATAAGCGTTTGACGCTGATGGATCAGCGGCGGCATGGACGGTGTCTGAATAAACACCTCCATTACGTTGAGAGAGATCTGCGATTGTACGATCCGATCGCCGCGGCATGGCTGATTTCGCCGAAAGCTCAACAATCGCCCCGACTGGAGGTGTAATGCCGCCAAGCTCGTCTGACATCGGGACGTGCCATGGCGTGCCGTGAAAATCCTCGACGATAAGGAAGCGCTGGTCCTTCAATTCATTCTCGGGACCGTGCGCGGAAACGACACCCACTATCGGCGCGTCCTTCGCGTCTCGATCCTCGAAAAAACGCACGTCCGAAACCTGCTTTCCGGGTTCAATCCTCGCCGTCAGCGTTCGGATAATATCGCCTTTGCGCCCCATGGCTTTCAATGCGCGTTGCCAGTTCGGCGAGAGCTCCCACGTACCGTTGCCCAGAGGTTTAGCAAGGTGGAGTTGTTCGAGATGCGATAGTCTCTGCTTATGCAGGCTATGTTTAAACCGCTCAGCAGCACCTGAAGGTGCAGACAACTCTACCCTCGAATTAATCGCTTGCTTAGCAATCTCTCGATCAAGACCGGTAAGCCTGTCCTGCGACATCTCCTGATGTCTTGATAGAATGATCTCAATATCTCGCCTTGGCCCGAGCTCTTGGGTCAGCATCTCTTCGGCGCGGGCGCGCAACCCTTTTGTAAGATAATCTCGGGCGATCACGAGGTCTTGGCCAAGACCATCCTTTCCACGGATGACAATATGGGTATGGGCATGACCGGTATTGTGATGATCCACGGCAACCCAATCGAGGCGTGTTCCGAGGTCGCGCTCCATCTCAGTCATGAGCTTTCGCGTATGATCTTTCAACTCTCCCAATTGATCGGCGTCTTCCGGTGAGACGATGATGCGGAATTGATGACGGTCATCGGCACTTCGTGCGGCAAAGGCCCGCCCGTCTATGAGCTCTTCGCCGCGACCATAAAGCTGCCCTCCTTCACCGTCTCGATCAACGCCGTCCCGTTGTATGTAATCAAGGTGGCGGGAATAGGCTCTGGCCCCTATGCCCGATCTCGCCCGTGCAATATGCACTTTCACTACGACCCGGCGAAGCCGCATCCGGGGTAGACATTGCGAGCGTTGAAGGGCTTGCAGACCAGCCCCGCGACCTCTGCCAATTCGCTGCCCTGTAAAAGAAGGTTTTGTGGCTCTCGAAGAGAGAGACCCGGCCGCCTTTAATACTCTGGAGCGAAAGCGCTTTGAGGTCCCTGCACCGACATCTCTCAGTTTCCCGAGGCGTGGTGTGAACTCCGGATCGTGGCTCATATATCGCATGAGGTGCGCATGCACCAGAAATTGCCAATAAAATCAGCGAAACCCATCATTCCTGTGCACCACATATTCCGGCACAAGGCGCCAAAAAACAGATGTGCAGACAAGACCTTATGTACCTCCTGGTGCATGAGCTTTAATCTTGCCCTCCCGGGTTCGCGTCGTAATCCCAGGCCGCCTTTCGCCGCCCATTGCCGCAACATGCTGCGATCTGCCGACCCACCCATATTCAAAATTCCCAGACAAGCGCTGCAACGCCATCAAGATCGCTCAACCTGGTCGCACCAAAGTAGCGTCCATCAAGCGAGTCTGGATGTGGGTTCATAAGAAAAATTTCGTCATCTGAAACAACTCTGCAGCCCTTCCAGATCGGCAATCCAAGACCTTGCGAGTCGAAGGATTTAGCATAGCCGTGCACGTCACCATTCACTAGAATGTCACCATCACGCCTGCAGATTTCATCACCAGATACGCCTGCAATCTGCTTCAAAAGTGGCCAGTCTTTGCCAACAAATCCTTGGCTTTCAGCCCATTGCGCCGCATCATTATTGGCTGAAACGACCACCCACCGGCCAAGGGTGAATGGGTCGTCGTTCAGCCAATAGATCCCCATCGGTGCACTAGCCGTCCGATTCCAGATCAATCGCTTCTGGGGTTGCAAAAAGCTCGTGCTAAGGAGCAGACAAACACCAAGAATGGTCAGCCATGCTGTCAGGTTTCGCATGGCACTAATGAAGCTTATCGCTGGTTGACGACCATGTCTGCCGGTTGGACCAATCGACCAAGTCTGTCTTTGCGTAGAAGATGCGCCACCCATGTTTTCGATAGATCGGCCCGCGCCCCTGACAACGGTAATGCGAGAGTGTGATTGGCGAGAGGCTCAGGAATTCTGCGGCCTCAGCGGCAGATAAAAGCTCTGGCAATTCAGAGGTTCGGGCAGACTTTCTTTTGTAGTTTGACATGATCGATTGCTCCTTTCGGCATGATTTCATCGATGCCTAGAAGTGCTGGAAACAGCCGCCGGTCATAGCCGCAAAAAGCGCGGTTCAAATTTTTGCCCCTATGATTAACCACGCTTTTACAACGCAAAACCGCCCCGGAGATGATCTCCGGAGCGGCGGGTTTGGTGGTGGAAACAAGCGCTAGTCGCGCGGGTTCCAAAGGATTACGTGGCGTCCTTTCTTGCCTTTCACAGGCGCGAGGTTCGCATAGATTTTGCGGGGTCCGATTTGCGGGTCCGCGAGTGTGATCGAGACATATTCGCGTCCCGAGGTTTTGGCTTTGCGCATCCAGCCACCGCCGATTTCGGTTGAGGTTTCTCCGGCATAGATACGATAATCCGGTTGTCCGTCTTGGGCTTTTTCATCGTTCTTTTCTATCCGGATCGAGCTTGTGAGGTTCATCATTGCGAGTGCGCCTTCGAAGCCGGATTTGGTTTCGCTGACATATCCGAGTGCATTGGCCATGGTATTCTCCTTTTCGTTTCCTTGGCTGTCTTGGGGACCTCTTGTCCCCGTCGACGCCGGACCGCCGCGACGGGGCCAGACCGGCTTGAACCTCACAAGGGCGTAGCGAAGCGAAGCACCAGACCAGCGTAGAATTTTGTTTCGCGATGAATGCGCGAG
Source organism: Henriciella sp. (assembly GCA_041984335.1). Taxonomy (GTDB): domain Bacteria; phylum Pseudomonadota; class Alphaproteobacteria; order Caulobacterales; family Hyphomonadaceae; genus Henriciella. The sequence continues at coordinate 117,946 of JBHIYI010000009.1, forward strand.
AGCGCAGAGGAAAATTCTTCGAGGGGCCGGTTTCAAGGCGAGCTGGCCCCGTCCAGGTCACACGGCAAGAGACGGGAACAAGGGGTTCCGAGCGCATCAGTCGGAAACGGACAGACTTGAACCAAACAGCGTTCATCCTTGTGTCAGCGCAGCATCGACCAGCACGAAAATTGCTCTGTTTATGGCATTGTCAGTTGCGCGAGAGCGCATCGATAAGGCCACATTCGAGATCGCCTTCGAGGTGGCAGGCTTCCGTCAGTTGCGACAGTCGTCGTTCCAGACGTCGCAGATCGGCGATGCGATTTCGCACATCCAGGCGGTGGCGCTCTGCGATCTCGAAGGCGTCCGCGCAGCTTCCCGGTTCGGTTGCAAGTCCCATCAACGAACGCACATCATCAAGTGGAAAACCGAGGTCGCGCGCTCGCCGGATAAAGCGCAGACGCTGGATGGCATCACCGTCGTATAACCTCCTGCCACCATCGCTGCGGGGCGGCTTCGGGACCAGATCGATCTTCTCGTAATAGCGGATCGTTTCAATATGAACACCGGTCGCTGCGCTAAGTCTCCCGATTGTGAACTCGGTCATGATATCTGCCCTTGTATCTGTAGTCGCTACAGATTGTAGACCATAGAGATGACTTCTGAAACCGACAATGAAATCACTGTCGCTAAAGCGTCCCATACCAACTCTTGGCTCGCGGGTGGCGGATTGCTGGGCGGGGCTTTTGCGTTCCTCGGAGCCTCGTGCTGCGTGCTTCCAATCTTGCTTGTGAACCTCGGCGTCAGCAGCGCACTTGTCGCCAATTTGGGATTCTTCGCCCGCTATAAAAACGTCTTCATGCTCTTCGCCGCCCTCCTGTTGGCTGGCGCAATCGTGTTTGCGCTTCGCGGCGGTCGGCGTCCGAAAGCTGGTTTCTGGATCAGTATCACGGTGGCCGTTCTGCTGCTCGCAGGCGCATGGATACTGCCCTCTTATGAAGGAGAGTTACTACAATGGTTGAACCTGAGATGAGCGATGATTTTGAACCTTCCTCCACGCTGACCTGTCCTCATTGCGGACATCAATCCACCGACACGATGCCGACGAACGCTTGCCAGTATTTTTATGACTGCACGGGATGCGGAGCGGTGTTGAAACCGCTCCCCGGCGACTGCTGTGTCTATTGCTCCTTCGGCGACACGAAATGTCCGCCAATCCAGATGGGTGATTGCTGCGGCGAGTAATCGGCGCTCGAGCGTCGTCCATGTCAAAGGCATTGAGACGGGAACAAGCGGGTTCGGTGAACATCTGTCGGAAGCCGATTGGAGATGTCTGGCTGACATTTCGGAACATCCAACGAGCTCCAAATTCGAGGAAACTTTTAGGGGACCATTCAATCGATGAAGCCTCTGCATGCGCCGTGGCGGCAGCCATATAGGGACAAGCCCAGCGTCCATGCAGGATATCTCCAATTGACTTTCGTGAATGGAAATCCGTCCGCATCTCGGGATGGGTCTGGGTCAGTCTCGCCCCAGTCATAGTCTCGAATGGAAATGAGCGGGGCACGGCCACCCACCCAGATCTCTGCGACTTGGCCCTCGCAAATGACCAGCGTCATGCGCGGTCGCGGGCCAAGCTTGGCGAAAGCCATGACTAGCGGCTCCAAAACACGTGGACCTCATCGAAGCCTAATTGAAAAACCATGATCTCGCCATTGAGCGCCATGTCGCGCGCAAGGGCCTGCCAGTCGATATAGTATTGCAGGCTGGTTGGAATTTCGGTTCCAATATCTTCGTGCAGGCTCTCAACAAAGTCCGCCGCGCTTCTATACTCTCCGGCATACTCGTCGAACGCCGCGCGGGCCTGGTCTAAGTCATTGGCAAAACACTCGTAGAGTTTTGCGCCAAGCTCGCCATGCTCCTCAAGGAAGGCAGCAAGGTCGCAGACCAATTCAAAGCCTGCATATTCGGAAATGTTGCAACCGTGGAAATTGTCGAAATCGTGAATCGCCCACTCCTCGGCATCCGGTTCAGGCGATGCGGCCAGCATGGCGCTCACCTGCTGCCAAACCTCATGTGGGTCGGTGGCATCAATCCAGCGGCCATGCAGGCGGCCATTATTGTAGGCGGCAAGGCAAGCTACATAGATGCGGGGTGCGTCTACAGTCGTGGGTGCTATGGTTGCAACAAGAGGTGCTGGGCTCAAGTGTTGGTCAGTCACGTCAGTCTCCTTCCGCCGCCCTTGCGTTCTTTCTCCGGCAGGCGGGGATGGGCGGCAAAAAGGTGCTCAGCCAGAGCGGACAAGGGCGCTGCGCAAGGGGATGCCGTAGGTAAAAGATCTAAAGACGATCACAGATAATGTAGACCCGCCCCCTTGCGCAGCGACCGCGCTCTGGCAGACGCACCGTCCGCCCAGACCCGTTTGCTGAGGAGAGATTTTGAGGCGGATGGAGGTCTGAGAGACTTTTACCATCTGAGCCCACCTAACGCCTTCAGCGGTACATATCGGCCGAACGCGTCTGGATGAAGTTTTATGCGAGGGCAATTTTCGCTGGTGCGTTTGCGTTATTCGCAACTTCCAATAAAGCCAAACTATGCCTGAAGCGTTCCAGTATATCTCCGTTACACCGATCATCGAGCTTGATGACTGGGACGTTGCTGATGAGCCGCTGGGCGGATCACGCGCCAAGAATACCGTTATTGATCCAGAAACCGAGAAGACGTTCGTTTTCAAAGAACCCAAAGCCCACCGCGAAGCTCAAATATGGTCCGAATTACTCGCGTCCTACATCGCAGGTGACTTGCTTGGATGGCCAGTTCAGCATGTTTCTCTAGGGCTACGTGATGGCCGGCTCGGTAACCTGATGGAATACATTTATGATGACGGGGCGGAGACCTTTACGGAGGGATGGCAGCTGTGTCGGGGTGTTGATCCTGATTATGATATAGAACGAGGGGATCGGCATACGCTGGATTTGCTCATGCAGGTCGGCACCGATCTGGCGCATCGCGGTTTGCCGGAGGGTGATTATTATGCGTTTTGGGGACGTGCGTTCGCACTTGATGCCTTGATTTCGAATTCCGACCGCCATGCCGAAAACTGGGCGATCATCGAAACCAGCGATGGCCTACGCATGGCCCCTTTATACGACAATGCGACGAGTATGGGCTGCGAGTGGAGCGATGAAAGTCTGACGCGGCGTTGGTTCTCGAATCACGGAGACATTCAGAGTTCCAAGCTAAATTCCTACATTGCTAACGGCAAACATCATGTGCGCGTTGGGGAACCAGATCGACGGGGTAGCCCATTTTCCGAGGTCAGTGAGGCTTTTTTGGCCCTTCGACCTGACCAATCGCCCTTGTTCGCGACAGTCGCAGGCCTTGATCTTCAGCCCGTTTTTACCCTTATGACGCAAATCGTGGAGCTCGAAGGTTTGGCAGCACCCTATCGGATGAGCCAGAATCGTAGTCGTCAAATCGAAGCCCTATTGAAAAAAGGGCAAGAACGTATTAGGAACATTCTGGAAGAGGAGTAGATTGAGTTGATAACGAACCCCATTCAGACACAACGTGCGTTGCTGACCTGGCAAACGCCGCTCGGAACGGGCGGCGAGCGACGCCGCCATGCCGTTGGCGAACTCGTTGCTGACAATGGTGGTGCGCGTTTTCGCTATCTCTCTGACACGGCGTCATTCCGCGCGGCTGTGGAGGATGGTTTCGAGGGCTATCCAGGTATCGCTCTTGCATCCGAACCATCCGAAGATACGCTCGCGATCTTTCTTCGCCGCCTACCAAATACGGACCGTCCAGATTACGATCAATTCCTTCAGACCTTTGGCCTCTCACCCGATGCGGGATGGTCTGGTTTAAGCTTACTGGCTTACACGGGCGCACGGCTCGCTGGAGATAGTTTCAGCATAACCGAGACGTTTGACGGATTTGATCGGCCATTCCGGTATATTTTTGATGTCGCTGGATTCCGCCGATTCATGTCAGCCGCGACTGATCTACAAACGGGAGACAATGTCTCGCTGGTTCATCAGCCCGACAATGCCCACGATCAAAATGCTGTGCAGGTTCTTCGTGATACGGGTGAATGTCTTGGCTACATCAACCGTCTTCAGTCCGAGCGTCTCTTGCATTGGCAGCGCGCGGGATCAGTGAATGCCCAAGTGTTTCGATTTAATGGCCGTCCCACCTATCCAAGGCTTTTTCTAATTGCCAGCGTCAATCCCGGTAAATTAGCTAAAGCGGCCTGAACACAAACGGCCATTCCTTTCAGCAGGCCCTGTATTCTATTCCACCCGCATCCCTTCGCTCAGCGAATGGGAATTGCGGGTGAACGGTTTGCCGGTGAGACCCAGCGGCATATTTGAGCACGACTCCTAATGCCCGCACTGAGCCTCGCCGGGCCGGTCGGCGAAAGACGATTCCTGCGGCTCCGGTGAAAGCGCCGGGCGTAGGTCGGTGATCTCGCCGGAACGCATTGATCATTCAGACAACCCTCACAGCTGGGCGGATCGCCCCGCGCCGCTGGCGCGGGCAAACCGCATAAGACTCAGCGACTTTTCAGTCCTGATTAAGCTGCCAAGGCATTTGGACCTAATTGAGACCCAAGCAATTCCACCAAGTACCCGCCATCGCGAAGGGCTTTAGCCTTGTTGATGACGTAGCGAAGTGAGCTTTTCATCGAGGTCGTTTTCCATTGACCGGCAACAACCGTCTCTCCGTAAAGCACGATTGCGATGTCTCTGTGCGTCATGCCAAGCTCAAGACAGTCAAGCGCGATGAGGCCATCCCTCAGGATCTGGCTTGTTTTGGTCCACATGGGGGTCTCAGCATCAGGATCAGAACCGAAGATACGCATTCCTTCTTTCTGGGTTTTCAACTTTTGCTCATACCCCTCCATGTCAGAGATTTGCAGCTTCATACGAACCGGCTCTAAGCCAAGCAAAGTTTGGCCCGTACAACGAACTTGCGCAACGCAGCCGTTTCCGCGCAATAGCAGGAATTCTCGCTGCGCTCGATCTGTAATATGAGTAATCTGGCAGTGCGGGACGGTCCGATCCCAGATGTCGCATGTTTCGCCATCAGCGCGCGGCGTACAGTTAACTTCAACCTGATCTGGAAAGGCGGTCTTCAACCAGACTGCATCTGCGTCAATACCATTGAGCGAAGGATCAGGCATAAAGACCAGTCCCCATCGCGCCGCCAGTTTCTGAGGCACCCGCGAGCGTATTAATCGAATTTGAGCGTTGCGGCACGGCGCTTCCATTTCGGATACATCATCAGATGAGTGTAGCGCAGCATCCTGCTTGAAATCTTCATTTCTGCGCAAGTATTCCCAGGCCCAGCGATCCCGCGACATGCGCCAGAGGTAGTTGTAAGACTTCAATGTTTCGCCTGTTTTCAATGGATATTTTTTCATCGTACGCCTCCCGTGTTGGGAGAATGTCCAGCAAGAAAAAGGCCAAAACCACGGAAGTTAACAAATTGGCCCTGAATATTAATACATTCAATATCAGCGCTTTATGCCCTTAACCATGAAGACAAGGGGGATCTAACACTTCTCCCATAGCGCGAAATTATCCCTGTTCCGGTCTTGCCAGGTGTTGCCGACTTAGGCCGGGCTTTGCTTTCATTGGTCGCCATTCTCACTCCCGTAATTTCCCGCGGCTTGAGAAACTCCAGTCACACCAAACGGCAAGTGACAGGAGTGATACAAATGGGCAGTGGCTCGCACCTCACAGAAACAGACGTCCGTCGCAGCACGATGCTGCGTACCGCGTTCTGCCCTGTGGTGCGAGCCGCGCTCGACGCCTCTGACACAATTGAAATTATGGCAAACCCAGATGGCTCTATCTGGATCGAAAAATCCGGGATCGGCCTAACCGTCTCGGACCACACTCTTTCCGCTTCTGACCGGGAGCGCGTTATACTCCTGGTCGCCTCTGGGGTGGGAGAAGCGGCGAACCGCGCCTCCCCGATCGTGTCTGCTGAACTCCCCGGCAGCGGCGAGCGGTTTGAAGGGCTTCTCCCACCTGTTTCGACGAGCCCGTGCTTTTCGATCCGGAAACCTGCAACGACACCATTTGAACTCGGCGACTATGTCGATCAGGGCGCGCTAGCGCCCGCATTGGCAGAAGCCTTGAGAGACTCCATACGCACTCAAGCAAATATTCTGATCGCGGGTGGAACGTCTTCAGGAAAAACGACTTTCACAAATGCTCTACTTGCCGAGCCCGCCCTTCACGATGACCGCGTAATAATTCTTGAGGATACACGCGAGCTCAAATGCGCTGCGCCCAATGCGGTTCAGCTAAGAACCCATCGCGGCAGCACCAGCCTGCAATCGCTTGTCCGTTCGACCCTACGCCTCCGCCCTGATCGCATCATTGTCGGCGAGGTTCGTGGTCCAGAAGCGCTCGACCTCCTCAAGGCGTGGAATACGGGCCACCCGGGCGGCATCACGACACTGCATGCGAACTCTGCCCACGGCGCGCTTCGACGACTTGAACAACTGACGCTCGAAGCCACGCCTCGCGCGCCCTTCGACCTGATCGCAGAAGCTATAGACGTCGTCGTGTTCATGAGCCGCGCGGGTGGTCAGCGCCGTGTCGAAGAGGCCCTGCGTGTCACCGGTTTCAACGGCGAAGGGTACGACACCGCTCCGCTCATTTCTCGCTCATTATCCCTCGTTCAACACGGAGACCCCCAATGACTCAATCCAAACGACCTCGTTGCCTAACGCGACCGGTTCAAATCGCCGCCATGGTCGGCATTGGCCTGGTCCTGGCAGGACCGGCTCATGCCGCAGGCTCCGGCATGCCTTGGGAAGGCCCATTGGACCAGATCCTGACCTCAATCGAAGGCCCCGTTGCCCGGATCGTCGCGGTCATCATAATTACCCTGACCGGTCTGACGCTCGCCTTTGGTGAAACTTCCGGCGGCATGCGCAAGCTGATCCAGATCGTATTTGGTCTCTCCATTGCGTTCGCTGCGACGAGCTTCTTTCTCACCTTCTTCAGCTTTGGCGGCGGAGCGCTGATCTAGTGGCTGAAGGCTATGAAATCCCTCTGCATCGCTCGCTGACTGAGCCAATCTTGATGGCAGGCGCGCCTAGAACCGCCGCAATAGCCATCGGAACCCTCGCGGCGGCTGTCGGCCTCGGTCTTCAGCTCTGGATACCAGGTTTGGTGCTCTGGGTTCTTGGTCATAGCGCAGCCGTATTCATGGCACGCAGCGATCCAGATTTCATGGCTGTCGCCAGCCGATCAACAAGACACAAGGGTCATCTGTCATGCTGAACTTGCGTGAGTATTCCGATACACCAACGCTTCTGGCTGATTACCTGCCATGGGCCTGTATCGTGGCACCGGGCGTTGTCCTCAACAAGGATGGTAGCTTCCAGACGAGCTTCAAATATCGCGGCCCAGATCTGGAAAGCTCAACCGAGGAAGAACTGGTTTCCACTATGGCCCGGGTTAACAATGTGCTGCGCCGTTTCGGCTCGGGCTGGGCCCTTTTCTTCGAAGCGCAGCGCAATGAAGTCCACGATTATCCGGAGTCTGCGTTTCCTGATCCGCTGTCTTGGCTTGTCGATCAGGAACGCGCGCTACAGGCTGAAGAATCCGGGGCCCGGTATGCCAGTTCTTATTATCTGACGCTTCTATGGCTCCCACCCGTAGATGCGACAGGCCGCGCAGAGAAAGTTCTGATTCAGCGCGCCGAAACAGAAGACGCAGAAACTTGGCGTCACCGGCTGGAAACATTCGAGCAGCATGCCGCCCGCGTATTCGATCTCCTCGGCACCTCCCTCGCTGAGATCGCAAAGCTCTCCGATGATGAGACCCTGACTTATCTCCACTCGACCATTTCGACCAAACGGCACCCTGTGATTACGCCGGAACTCCCGGTCTTCCTCGACGCCATTCTGGCAGACGAACCCTTTTGCGGTGGACTGGAACCCAAGATTGGTGAGGCCCATGTCAGAACGCTAAGTATACTCGGGTTTCCCGCGTCTACCTTGCCCGGCATTCTCGATGAGCTGAACCGGCAGGGTTTTGCCTATCGCTGGGCGACGCGGTTCATTGCCATGGACAAGGCGGAAGCCGAAAAAGTCCTGGGCAAGAAACGCCGCCACTGGTTTGCCAAACGCAAGTCGATCGGCGCGGTCCTGCGCGAGACAATGTTCAATGAACAGGCCGCACTTGTCGACAATGACGCCGACAATAAAGCCGCCGACGCTGATGCCGCGCTGCAAGAGCTTGGCAGCGATCTTGTCTCCTATGGCTATGTCACCACCACGATTACGATTGCAAACATAGATGCCCGAACCGTCGACGAGCATATCCGGATTGCTGAGCGCATCGTGAATGGCCGCGGCTTTACCGCGATCCAAGAAACCCTCAATGCCGTCGATGCCTTGGTCTGCCCCACTGAGGTGGTCCACCGTCTTTGTTAGTCCGGCGGTTTCCACGTAGCAGCGATCATGCTGCTACCTCCACATGGTAAGGCAGGATGATCGCTGCGGGCAAGATGGCTTCTGGTGC